>DASYHM010000024.1:0-108467 GCA_035998575.1 Devosia sp. | reverse complement strand
CCAACGACTTGTCGACGCCGGCAAACCCAAGCGCGTCGCCATCATCGCGACAGCAAGAAAGCTCCTCACCATCCTGAACGCCATCATCCGAGACAAAAAACCATGGCAAAACGCTTGACCAACAAGACAGTCGCTCCCCCTTCGAGGGGGAGGTTTCTCTCCACTCGTGGGGCGGGATGGTGCCCAGCGAAAGGTACCCCACCCAGCCTCACCCGGCCGTCAGTCTGGCCGTGACAAGATCTCGCGCAGCAGGTCCCGGGTGGGCGGAGGCGGCTGGCGGCGGGGTCCCCAGATCTGGTGGTCGAGGAAGTGGCCGGTCAGGCGCAGGGCCGCGTCGATGTCCTGCGGGCTGGCGTTGCCGCGCATGGTCAGAAAGCTCGGGAGCGGTAGCAGGCGGTCGAGATAGGGCTCGGCGGCGGCGCGGGACACGGCGCGGCCGGTCTTGGGGGAGACGTGGGTCAGGTCGGTGGTGCTGCCGGTGGAGGCACAGGCGGTGAGGTCGAGGCCGAAGCCCATATCCTCCAGCACGGCGAGTTCGAAGCGGGCGAGTTCGGCACCGTCGGGCGGGCTGTCGATAAGGCGCAGGGCCATGGCGAGCAGGCGGTCATGCGGGTCGCGCTCGGGGAGCAGGCGCAGATGCTCGCAGACGAGCTGGCTGAGATAGAGCCGCGTCCGGTCCTCGATCAGGGCGGCGGCGCGGGCTTGCAGCAACTCAACCACGAACATGCCGAGCTGGTCCTCGAGGCGGGCGCGCCAGGTGAGTTGCAGTGTGTTACCGGGCTGGAGGATAGCGGCAAGGCGGCGGGTGCGACCACCGCGGACGAGGCCGAGATGGCGGCCGCGGCCGGCAACCATGGCCTCGGCGATGACGGATGTCTCGCCGTGGCGGCGCACGCCGATCAGGAGGGCTTCACCGGTCCATTCCATGTCATCAAGCCTGTCGGGGCACGACCTCGTCCTTCGACAGGCTCAGGATGAGGTCTGCTGAGAGTTCACAGTAGACCTCATGGTGAGCCTGTCGAACCACGAGGTCGTGGCGAACAGGCATCAATTCTTCCCATGCGGGTATTCCAGGCCCATTTCGCGGTAGCGTTCCGGATCGTCGCCCCATTTCTCGCGGACCTTGACGAAGAGGAACAGGTGGATGGGCACCTCGTACATGGCCATCAGTTCCTTGCGCGATTCCGCGCCAATCGACTTGATGGTCTGGCCGCCGGCGCCGAGCACGATCTTCTTGTGGCTCTCGCGCGAGAGATAGATCACCTGGTCGATCTTGTAGGAGCCGTCCTTCTGGATCTTGAAGCTCTCGGTTTCGACGGTGGAATTGTAGGGTATCTCGTCGTGGACGCGCAGGAACAGTTTTTCCCGCGTGATCTCGGCGGCGGTGATGGCCATGGTGAGATCGGTGAGATGATCTTCGGGGAAGTGCCAGGGGCCGGGCGGGATGTGCTTGACGCACCAGTCCATGAAATCCTGCACGCCATAGCCCTTGAGCGCCGAGATCATGAAAGTCGCCTCGAAGCGCAGCTTAGCGTTGATGGCCTCGGAGAGCTTGAGCAGTTCCTCGTTCTTGATGGTGTCGATCTTGTTGAGGATCAGGATGCGCGGGTGGCGGACGTTTTCCAGTCCTTCAAGCAGAGATTCAAGATCTGGCGTCAAACCCCTGTCCACATCGACGATCAGGGCGACGATGTCGGCATCCCCTGCCCCGCCCCAGGCGCTGTCGACCATGGCGCGATCGAGCCTGCGCTTCGGCGCGAAGATGCCGGGCGTATCGATGAAGACAAGTTGCGCCTGGTCGAGGGTCACCACGCCCCGCACCTGGCTGCGGGTGGTTTGCGCCTTGTGGGTGACGATGGAGACCTTGGTGCCGACCAACGCATTGAGCAGGGTCGACTTGCCGGCATTGGGGGCCCCCACCAAAGCGATGAAGCCGCAGGATGTATTGGAAAGCTCGTCTGGCGTGTTCATGCTGGCTGGCCTTTGGGTTCTTGCCACACCTTCTGGCGGATGAGGAACAGCTCGGCGGCCTTGTGCTCGGCGATCTTCTTGGAGGGGCCGGTGGCGCTCAGGCTGTCGAAATCGCCCAGGGTGACGGTGATGGTGAACTGGGGAGCGTGGTCGGGGCCGCTGCGGTCGGTCTGGGTGTAGGTCGGCGGCTCGAGGCCACGCGCCTGCGCCCATTCCTGCAACGTGGTCTTGGCGTCGGCCTTGTTGGCGGAGCCGTCGGCGAGGAATTCCTGGAACATGCGTTCGACGAACTCGTAGGCCTTGCCCAGGCCGCCGTCGCAGTAGATGGCACCGATGATGGATTCGGCAACATCGCCGAGAATGGCTTCCTTCTCGGCGCCCCCGGTGCGGGCTTCGCTGTCGCCGAGATTGATGGCGCTCCCGAGGTCGAGCGTGCGGGCGATGACGGCGCAGGTTTCCTTGCGCACCAGTGTGTTGAGCGTGCGGCTGAGCTCGCCCTCGTTGGCCTTGGGGTAACGGCGGTAGAGCATGTCGGCCACGACAAGGCCGAGCACGCGGTCACCGAGGAATTCGAGGCGCTGGTAGGAACGCTCAATGCGCCGGGCCGGAGACACGGCGCTGGAATGGGTCAAGGCGCGCTCGAGCAGATCCGGATCGGCAAAGCGGTAGCCGAGCCGGAACTGCAGCTTGTCGTGGTTCCGCGCGGTGCGGCTCATAGAGAGTCGATGGGCTCGAACATCCGATCCCAACGGACGTTGGCCGGCCACTGCCAGAGCTGCCAGGGCGGAATGTTGTCCTTGATCGAGAAGAAGCGGGCTTCCGCCTTGGCGATGAGGTTGACGGCGGGCACATAGCCGACCTGGCTGAGCACGCGGCTGTCGGCGGAACGGTCGCGGTTGTCGCCCATCATGAAATAGTGGCCGGCGGGGACGACATATTCAGAGGTGTTGTCGAGCGGTCCGCTGTCGGAGATTTCCTGGATGGTGTGGCTGGTCCCTTCGGGGAAGGTCTCACGATAGACGGTCACTTCGCGGGTATCGCCATTGCTGTCGGTGTCGAGGATCGTGCCGATCTCCTCGCGCTCCACCAGGACGTCGTTGATATAGAGACGGCCCTCGCGGACCTGAACCGTATCGCCCGGCAGGCCGACCACGCGCTTGATGTATTCGATATTCTGCGGGACGGGGCGGAACACGGCCACATCGCCGCGATTGGGCTCACGCCCGAATATGCGGTTGGCAATCGGCAGCTCGAAATCGAGCGCGGTGAAATCGCCGTAGCGTCCGAGGGAGAAGGAATGCTTGCCGTAGCCCCAGACGAACTTGTTGGCGACGAAGTAGTCGCCGATCATCAAGGTCTGCTGCATGGACGCCGTCGGGATGGAAAACGGCTGGAACAGGAACGAGCGCAGAACGATGGCGATCAGCAGGGCCTCGACCACCACGACAATCGTCTCGACCCACTCGTTCGTCGCGGATTTCTTGATGGACTTGTCGGCGGGCTGGCTCATGGATTTCCCCGGAAAGGTAGCGGCGGCAGCGTTAGGCGTTTGTTTCCCGCGGGTCAACGGCGTTGGCCTCTGGCCCAATCCGCAAAACCTACAACATTTCGGGGGCGACCTGGGGCAGCGCTTCGATGATGACGAAGGCCTGGGCAAGCCCGGCATCGTCGGTGATGGTGAGGTGAATGTGGGGAACATGGCCGGGCGGCACAAGGCGGGCCAGCGCTTTTGCCGCGCCGTTGGTCAGGTGCATGGTGGGCTTGCCCGAGGGCAGGTTGACCACGCCCATGTCGCGCCAGTAGACGCCCCAGCTCAGCCCGGTCCCCAGCGCCTTGGAGCAGGCCTCCTTGGCGGCGAAGCGCTTGGCATAGGAGGCGGCGCGCTGGGCGCGGCGGTCGGACTTGCGCTGCTCGATTTCGGTGAAGCAGCGATTGGTGAAACGGGTGCCGTATCTTTCGAGCGTTCTGGCGACCCGGTCGATCTGGATGAGGTCCGAGCCGAGGCCGATGATCATGACAATGCTCCGCGTGCGGAGAGAGACTCCCACCTAGCCTCCCCCTGAGAGGGGGAGGAACCGCATCCAGCCTGGGGCACGATAGTGCCAGACCCGCCGGCCGAACCCCTTCCCCAGTCAGGAGGAGGTGAGGTTGGGGGATCCGCCCAAAAACTCACTTCACCCCCTGGATGCCGCGGCTGCCGGGCTTGACGGGAGGGATGGCGGCGAGCTCCGGGGGGAGCTGGTCGGCGGGATAGGCGGGTACTTTGAATTCGATCAGGCTGACCAGCGGCACGCCGACATCGGCCTCCCCGCCAGAGCGGTCGATGAGGCAGGCGGAAGCCACCACGTTGGCGCCGATGGCGCGGAGGGCCTCCACGCATTCGCGGATGGACAGGCCGGTCGAGACGATGTCCTCCACGACGACGACCTGGTCAGCGGCTCCGATCTCGAAGCCGCGGCGGAGCTCGAACCGGCCCTCCACCCGCTCGGTATAGAGGGCGGGGACGCCGAGATGGCGCGCGGTCTCGTAGCCGGGAATGATGCCGCCTATGGCGGGCGAAACGACCTTGGTGACGCCGGGATGGCTGGTGCGGATGCGCTCGGCCAGCGCCCGGCAGAGCTTTTCGGTCTGGGCGGCATACTGGAAGACCCGCGCCTTCTGCAGGAAGACCGGCGACCGCAGGCCGGACGAGAGGATGAAGTGGCCTTCGAGCATTGCACCGCACTCGCGGAATATGTTCAGCACTTCATCCCTAGTCATCAACAAATCTCCGGTCGACCTGGCCGTCCCATTCCAGGGTGGAAATCATGCCCGCCTCGCGGATGCCCGCGCGCTGGACGGCAGAAAGCCCCGGACTGCGTTTGAGCGTTGCCAGAACATCGGTGAGTTGCGCAAGGTCGCGCACCTCGATTTCGAAGATCATCTGGTGAAAGTCGGGCGAAATCATCCGCATGACCAAATTGTTGATATTGGCGTCGCAGGCCGCGATGGCCGCCGAAATCTGCGCTAGCGAGCCGGGCCGATTGACGCTCTCCATGGTGACGACCGTGGGATAGAGCTTTTCCTCGCCGCCATTGAGGTTCCAGCGGACGTCGACCCAGGCGACATCGCTGTCGTGCTTGTCGATCAGGGCCTCGGAGTGGATCGGATAGACGAGCATGGGCGCATCGGGCTGGAGGATGCCGACCAGCCGGTCGCCGGGAACGACCCCCTCCCCCGAAACCGTCACCGGCATGTGGAAGTCGAGCTGGGCCAGGGCCTTCCTGGCGCGCGGGCCGGAGCGCTGCCCGCCGGGCACGCGGAAGCGGAAGAGATCGGTGGCGCGCAGCGCGAACCAGCCGTCTGCCGTATCGGCAACCGGCAGGTCGAGCTTGCGGCGTCGCTTGCGCAGGCCCTTGAGCTTAGCCAGTTCGGCGCCCAGCGGGTCGGAGCCGACCTTGCCCTCGCCCACCGCGATCAGCAGGTCGCGCCGGCTGGGCGAGCCGAGCGCCTCGGCCAGCGCCTTGGCCTCGCTGTCATCGAGCATGACACCCTCGCGCTCGAGCAGCATGTTGAGCACATGCTCGCCCAAGGCGAAGGCCCGCTGGGTTGCGGCATTGCGCACGGCGCGGCGAATGGCGGCGCGGGCCTTGCCGGTGGCGGCGATACCCAGCCAGTTCATCGGCGGCTGGTGGTTTTGATCACGAATGATCTCGACCTCGTCGCCGGAGCGGAGCTGGGTCACCAGCGGCAGGATCGAGCCGTTGATCCTTGCACCCACCGTGGTGTCGCCGATGTCGGTATGGAGGGCATAGGCGAAGTCGATCGGGGTGGCGCCGCGCGGCAAGGCGATCAGCCGGCCGCGGGGGGTGAAGCAGAAGACCTGATCCTGGAACAGCTCAAGCCGTGTATACTCGAGAAAATCTTCGGTGGAGGAGTTGCCCGTGGTGAGGTGACCGATAGTCTGGCGCAGCGAGCCATAGGCCTGCGACTCATGCTCGATGCGGCCCAGATTGGCCGAGGCACCATCTTTGTAGAGGGCATGCGCGGCGATGCCGAATTCGGCGACGCTGTCCATCTCCTCGGTGCGAATCTGCAACTCGGCGCGCTGACGGCCGGGGCCGACAATGGTGGTGTGGATCGACTGATAGTCGTTGTGCTTGGGGACCGAGATATAGTCCTTGAAGCGGCCGGGCACGACCTTCCACTTGGTGTGGACGACGCCGACGGTGCGGTAGCATTCGGCGACAGAGCCGACGATGACGCGGAAGCCGATCATGTCGGAGAGCTGTTCGAGGGCGATCGACTTGCGCTCGATCTTGTTGAAGATCGAGAAGGGCGACTTCACGCGCGCCTTGACGCGGGCGGCGATCCCTTCCGCGGCCAGCCGCTCGCTGAGCTCGGCCGAAATCGTAGAGATGGTCTCGCTGTATTCCTCCTGCATCTCGTCGAGACGCGCGACGATTGCCTGGTGATGCTCAGGCTGCAGGATCTTGAAGGAGATATCCTCAAGCTCATTGCGCATATCCTGCATACCCATGCGCCCGGCCAGCGGGGCATAGATATCCATGGTCTCCTGGGCAATGCGCTTCTGCTTGTCGACCGGCATGAACTGCAGCGTGCGCATGTTGTGCAGGCGGTCGGCCAGCTTGACCAGCAGTACGCGGACGTCCTGGCTGATGGCCAGCAGCAGCTTGCGCAGGTTCTCGGCCTGGGCCTCCTCGCGGGAGACCAGGTTGAGGCGATCGATCTTGGTCAGCCCGTCGACGATGGCGGCGATTTCTGCACCGAACAGCTGATCGATTTCGGCGCGCGTGGCGTCGGTATCCTCGATGGTGTCGTGCAGCAGCCCCACGGCAACCGAGGCATCGTCGAGCTTGAGCTCGGTGAGGATGGCGGCGACTTCGAGCGGATGATTGAAATAGGGGTCGCCCGAGGCGCGCTTCTGCGAGCCATGCTTCTGCATGGCGTAGACATAGGCCTTGTTCAACAACTGCTCGTCGACGTTCGGGTTATACGCCTGAACGCGTTCGACAAGCTCATACTGACGCATCATGGGAGGTGGTCGCCGCAAGCTTAAGCAATGAGCTTAGCGCTTTGGAGGGAAATGGGAAAGGTGGCGGTGGGGAGTAAGCGAGCGGTAGTGGCGGAGAAAGTCCAGATGCGGTGTCATCCCGGCGCAGGCCGGGATTCCAGGTCCGCATCGGCGCGTAGGCTGGATGTGGGTGAGAGCCACGCACATGGATTCCGGCCTTCGCCGGAATGACCCAGTGGCGATGGGAAGCACCTGGCCGAAACAAAACACCCCCGGCTCGCGCCGAGGGTGTTGAAAGGCAGTGTGCCGACTTTCAGTCGTCGCGGCGCTCCGGCGGGGCCAGGCTCTCGATGCCGCGCAGCAGCTCTTCTTCGCTGATGGTGTCGAAGTTGATCGAATCGTCGCCGTTGCCGCTTTCGATGAGCGGAGCGGCGTGCTCCTCGGGCTCGTCGACCTCGACATATTTCTGCAGCGAGTGGATCAGGTCCTCACGCAGGTCGTCGGGCGAAATGGCGCCATCGCCGATTTCGCGCAGGGCAACCACGGGATTCTTGTCGTTGTCGCGGGAAACGGTGATCTGCGCGCCGGACGAAATCATGCGCGCACGATGGGCGGCCATGAGAACGAGATCGAAGCGGTTTTCGATCTTTTCGATGCAGTCTTCAACGGTGACGCGTGCCACGAACGTCTCCAATCTTGTGGAAAGAACGCTCCCCATACACGAGTGACCCAGCAGGCACAAGCGCGTGCGGCGCCCCTCTCCGCCGATTTCGCCGGAAAACGGCCCGATCGGGTAACTTGTGGGAGAGCAGAAAACGTGCGAATAGCGCACCCGGCATAACGTTCTCGGCGGAATTTAAGCCGGACGTTCGGTGCCACAGGCTTTGGGCGGGGGCTTCCGCCAATCTGGAGGTTCACGTGCCCATCGATCCAAGGGAGAAGATCGCGCTGTTCATCGACGGGGCCAATCTCTACGCCACATCCAAGGCGCTAGGGATGGACATCGACTACCGCCGGCTGCTGACCGAGTTCAACGGCCGCGCCTATATGCTGCGCGCAAACTACTACACCGCGCTGGTGGAGGATCAGGAATATTCCTCGATCCGCCCGCTGATCGACTGGCTGGACTACAATGGCTTCACGGTGGTGACCAAGCCGGCCAAGGAGTTCACCGATGGCGCCGGACGCCGCAAGGTGAAGGGCAACATGGACATCGAACTCACGGTCGACGCGCTCGAGCTGGCGCCGTTCTACGACCATATGGTGCTGTTTTCCGGCGACGGTGACTTCACCGCGCTGGTGGCCGCCCTGCAGCGAAAGGGCAAGCGGGTGACCGTGGTCTCGACGCTGATGACGTCGACGCCGATGATCGCCGACGATCTGCGCCGGCAGGCGGATTTCTTCATCGACGTGGCCGAACTGGCCAAGACGGTCGGGCGCCCGCCCAGCACACGGCCGGGGACAGCGCCTGTGGCGGCGGACGAGAGCTGAGGGGCACGACCTCGTGGTTCGACAGGCTCATGGTTCGACAGGCTCAACATGAGGTCTCCCGCTCCTCAAGGGGAGCAAGTAGAGCAGCATGCTACCCCCGGCCGCCCTCTTTCATGATGCGGGACTTGTCGCGGTTCCAGTCGCGGTTGCGCTCGGTTTCGCGCTTGTCGTAGTTCTTCTTGCCCTTGCCCAGGCCCAGAAGCAGCTTGGCGCGGCCCTGATCGTTGAAGAACAGCTTGAGCGGCACGATGGTGTTGCCGGCGCGGGCAACTTCCTGCCCGAGATGGGCCAGTTGCTTCTTGGACACCAGGAGCTTGCGGGGCCGCTTTTCCTCGTGATTGAAGCGGTTGGCCTGCAGGTATTCGGGGATATGCGCATTGATCAGCCAGAGCTCGCCCTTTTCTGGCGATGCGTAGGATTCGGTGATCTGCGCCTTGCCCAGCCGCAACGACTTGACCTCGGTGCCGGTCAGCACCAGGCCGGCCTCAATGGTTTCCCCGATGGCGTAGTCGTAGCGGGCGCGGCGGTTTTCAGCCACGAGGCCGTGACTGATCACGCCGTTCCTGGACTTGTCGTTCTTGGGTGCCATGCGTTCTAGATAAGACCTGCGTGAGAAATTGCAAAGTCCATGGCGTCCTGGGTGGACTTGGCGATGGGCACGAGCGGCAGGCGGATTTCGTTGGCGCAGAGATTGAGCCGATTGGCGACGTACTTTGCCGGCGCGGGATTCGGCTCGAGGAACAGGTCGCGGTGGAGATAGACCAGCTTGTCGTTGATCTCGCGGGCGCCGATGAAGTCGCCGGCCAGCGACAGCTCCTGCATCTGCGAGCAGAGGCGCGGCGCCACGTTGGCGGTCACCGAGATGCAGCCGTGGCCGCCATGGGCATTGAAACCGAGCGCGGAACTGTCATCGCCCGAGAGCAGGATGAAGTCCTTGCCCAGCTTGGCCCGCTGCATGTTCGCGCGTTCCATGTTGCCGGTGGCATCCTTGACGCCGATGATATTGGCATGGGCGTCGCGCAGGCGCGCGATGGTGTCGACTGTGAGGTCAACCATGGTGCGACTGGGCACGCTGTAGAGGATGACCGGAATGCCTACGGCGCCGGCGATGGCCGAGAAGTGCTGGAACAGGCCTTCCTGGTTGGGCTTGTTGTAGTATGGCACAACCGAAAGAGCCGCATCGGCTCCGGTGTCCTCGGCGAAGCGGGCCAGCGAGATCGCTTCGGCCGTGGCGTTGGAGCCTGCGCCGGCAACGACAGGCACGCGCTTGTTCGCAACCTCGACGCAGATTTCGACGACGCGGCGATGTTCCTGATGGCTGACGGTGGGGCTTTCGCCGGTGGTGCCGACCGGCACCAGGCCGTGGCTGCCCTGCGCGATCTGCCAATCGACAAAGCCAGCGAAGGCTTTCTCATCGACAATCCCATCGCGCATGGGAGTGATGAGCGCCGTGATCGATCCTCGCAGCATTTGTCGAGATGTCCTTGGGTTGGTTGCCACAGTTCGGCCGTGGCGGGATGGCAATGGTCGCTGGGTGCGGCCGGTCTTGAGTGGCGCACCATACTTTCACTCGGCAGCGACGACAACGTTTTCGTTGGCGTGGCGCGGCAGGGATCATCGGCGAGCCACCAGATGTTCACCCGGAACGGGAAACCCCAGGTTAACTCGATCGATGGGGGCGCCCGGCTGTCATGTCGTTGATACCAGCAGGACGGCAGATGAAGCGGCAAGCACTTGCAAGCCTCATCGCAGCGGTTTTGGGTTTGACGAGTCTGGCCCCTTTCTCGCATGCGAACGAGACCACCGACACCATGACCACCGGCTCGGTGCCGGCGGTGACCAGCGTCGGCGCGAGCGACGAGAAGGGATCGGCAGCGTTCCGCGATGCACTGTCGCTGCTGGGGGATGGAGAGCCGACGCAGGCCTACGCGCAGGCTGAAGCGCTGGACAACGACCTTGAGCGTCGCACGATCCAGTGGGCGGCCATCCAATTCCATGCCGGCAAGATCGACGCCGAAGCGGTGCGAGCCTTTGCGGCCGAGGCGCCGGACTTTGCCAGCGATGCTCTCTATCAGACCCGTATGGAACAGGCGCTGGCCAGGTCGGCGCCTGCTGCGGCCGAGGTGATCGAGGGGCTTGGTGACGGCGGGCCGCGCACCATCGACGGGCAGATCATGCTGGCGGAGGCGTATCTGGAACTAGGCGATACCACGCGCGCCAGCGACCTTGCCAAAAGCCTCTGGACCAAGAACTTTCTGACGCGGGAGCAGGAGGCTTCGGTGCTCGCCACGTTCGGTGCGCTGCTCGATCGCGATGCGCACTGGGCGCGGGCGATGCACCTGATGATGCATGACCGGGCCCGCGGCAGCGAGCGGCTCCTCGACTATCTGTCGGAGGCACAGAAATCGCTGGTGGTGGCGCGGGCTGCGGTGTCGCGCAACGACGCCGACGCCAAGGCGAAGCTGGATGCGGTGGATGCCAGCCTGCATTCAAATCCAGTCTACAATTTTTCCCGGGCGCAGCGGGCGCGGCAGTTCGAGCTGTGGGAGAGCGCCGTCGACTGGCTGGGCAAGGCGCCGGAGACGGTGCCCGACGCGGCCGAGTGGTGGTATGAGCGGCGCATCCTCGTGCGCAAGCTGCTCGACCTGGGGCAGCCTGACCTCGCATACCGCGCGGCGGCCGGCTACCGCAACGGACCGGAGGCGCGCATGGTGGATGCGCTGTTCCATGCCGGCTGGATCGCCCTTGCGTTTCTTGACAACCCCGAAGCGGCGCATCGCCACTTCAGCGAAATGACCCAGCACACGACATTGCCGGACAGCATCAGCCAGGCCAATTACTGGCTGGCGCGGGCCAATGCCGCCCTGGGAAACTTCGATGCGGCACGGGCGACGCTCGAAGCTGCTGCCGAGCACGGCACAGTCTACTACGGGCAACTTGCCCGGGCAGAGCTCGGCGAGCCGGGCGTGGACATCAGCCCCCTCCCCGAGTGGCGAGAGAGCGAGACGGTGTTCAACGCCCGACAAGTGGTGCGGGCGGTGCGGCTGCTGGCAGCGAACGGACAGAAGCGGATGGCGCTGCCCCTGCTGCGCCATTTCGGAAACAGCCTTGAGGATGGGGGCGAGCTGCTGCTGGCTGCGCGGCTGGCGCGCGAAATCGGCGCACCGCAGCTGGCGATCGCCATCGCGAGCACGGGCGACCAGCGGGGGACACCGCTCGTCGCCTATAGTTTTCCAGAGACTCCCCTGCCCGCCGATGCGCAACTGGCAGCGGACCGCGCGGCGGTGTTTGCAGTGACGCGGCAGGAATCGATGTTCCAGATCGATGCGGTCTCGTCGGCCGGCGCCCGCGGGCTGATGCAGCTGATGCCGGGCACGGCGAAAGAGGTGGCGCGCGAGGTGGGCGTTGATTATTCCCCCAGCCGCCTGGTGAGCGACGCGGCCTACAACACCCTGCTGGGTTCGACCTATCTGGCGACGCAGTTGGAGCGCTACGACGGTTCGCTGGTGCTAGCGGCAGCGGCCTATAATGCCGGCCCCGGCAATGCCAACAAGTGGATCAGGGCCTATGGTGACCCGCGAGCCGCCAATGTAGACCCGGTGATCTGGGTGGAGCTCATTCCCTTTCAGGAAACCCGAACCTATGTGAAGCGGGTGCTGGGCAATTACCTGGTCTACCGGCAACGCCTGGGCGGCAGCCCGGTGACGCTGCAGGAAGCGCTGCGCGCAATCGACTGACAGCCGATGCTCCACTGAAGAAATCTGGGCGCGGGTCGGCCAGACCCTTGAGTGGCAGGTCTCACTCCTCCTACAAGGGCCGTCATGGCCAGTCGCAGAACCACACCCGCTGATCATCCTGCCTTCAAGCCGCTGCCGGTCGCGCAGGTGACGCTGGCGGCTGGACTCAGCGCCGCAGTGCATGTCGCGGGGACGCTGTCGAAGCGACGCCTGCCGGTGGTGTGCATTCCCGGCTATCAGCGCAACATGAGCGATTTCACCGAGTTCGTGGCCTATTTCCGCCGGCGCGGCGGCGACTGGCCGGTGGTGCTGCTGGACCTGCCGGGGCGCGGGCGCTCGGACGACCGGACAAAGTCGGGCGACTACAGTTCGATCGCCGACGCGCATGACGTAGCGTCGGTGATGACGGCACTGGGCATCGGGCACGCAGTGGTGCTGGGCCAGGGGCATGGCGGGCAGGTCGCCATGGCGCTGGCAGCCCACCATCCCCTGCTGATCGCGGGCACGGTGCTGCTCGATGCCGGGCCGGTGACCGACTCGCGTGGCATCGTGCGGCTGCGGAACAACATGGCGCATGTGGAATCGCTGCGCGGCGCCAAGCACGTGACCGCCGGCTTTCGCCGTATCCTTGGCGGAGACTATCCGGAGCTGCCCGACGGCCGGCTCGATGAACTGATAGGGCGCAGCCACGTGATCGACAAACGAGGGCGCGCGCGTCCGCTGTTCGATCCCCGGCTGATCCAGGCCTTGGCCAGCATCAATTACGACGATGTGCTGCTGGCGCAATGGCCGTTGTTCGACGCGCTGACCTGCGCGCCGCTGATGCTGCTGCGAACGCAACTGACCGACCAGTTGCGGCGCGAAACCTATGACGAGATGGTGCGGCGGCGACCGGACGCGGTGGCGTTGACGATTGCCGGCCAAGGCTCGCCCGCGCTGTTCGACCAGCATGAGGAACTCGAAGCAGTGATCGAATTCATCATGCAGATCAATTCGCAGGCGCGGGCTGCATAGTGACGGCTAGGCAACCGCCCGGCTCAGCTCGCGGGCCTGCTCCACCCAGCGTTCGCGCAAAATGCGGCCCTTGAAGGCGAGTTGTGCATCGACCCAGGCGATATCAGCCTTGCTCCAGCCCGCGATCTGGCCGAGGTGGAAGATGCCCAGCGCGTAAAGCGATGCTTCGATCTTCGGACCGATACCCTCGATCTGCTTGAGATTGTCCGCAGCACCGCCGCGGGGAACTGTCAGCTGCATCGGGCGGCCTTCTCGGGGGACCCCGGCGACAGCGGCGACGACGACCCCATCCGGAGACGTCGTGGCGGGACGAAGCTTCGGGAGCGATGGCGGCAGGTCCTCGACGCGGGCCGCGAGGCGTGCGGCGGCGCTCGGCACCCGGCGCGGCTCCACCACGGCTGGGGCGACAGGCACAGGCGCGGTCGCGGTTTGCCTGGTGCCTCGAGCGGCGTGGAGGACGCGACGCAGCCCATAGCCGACAATGCAGCCGAACAAATAGGCTGACAGCAGCAGCAGGGCGGTTTCGGCAATGTGAGCCAGGTTAGTCATCGCAGTGTCAGGTGTTGGGGGGTGTGAAACTGCGCCAACCGACCATGAGGCCGATCAGAGCCGCGCCAGCTAGGTAGGGCCAGTATGCGACCAGCAGGTAGGCCAAGGCTGTCCAGTTCATCGTCATGACGGCGATGCCTTCACGGTTGCCGCGGCTGCACGGTCACGACGATGCGCCGATTGAGCCGCTTGCCCTCTGCCGTCGTATTTTCGGCGACCGGCGCACTCTCGCCGTAGCCCAGGGCATAGAGCCGGGCCGGCGAGACACCGCGCGACACCAGCGCATTGACCACGGCCTCGGCCCTCGCCACCGACAGCGCCATGTTCAGGCCCTCGTCGCCATCGGCATCGGTGTGGCCCTCGATGTGAACGACAGCATCGGGACAGGCGGCCAGATCCAGCGCCAGTTCGTCCAGCGCAGCGTCGGATTCGGCGGCGATCAGTGCGGCACCGGATTGGAAGAGGATAGAATCACGCGCGGAGAATTCCGCCACCGGAGCGGCACAGGCGCTGACATCCGCCGCAAGGGGGGTGGATGGTTGTGCCAGTGGAGCGGGTTCGGAGACAGGTTCGGGTTCGGGTTCGGGTTCGGGTTCGGGCGGAGGTGGTGCAAGTTCCACCTCGGTCGTCCAGCTGACGCCGGCAGGATCGGCAGCCACGGCGGCAAGCACCGCATCCCGTGTGGCACTGTCTGGCGCCATGCCGCGGAGGGACCAGACGCCCTGGGTGAAGTCGAGTTCGCCCTCATCGAGTTGCAGCAAGGCGCGCAGCCCGATTTCTGCACTTGGAAGGAAAGATGGCGACGCCCCATCGGCAAGGGTCACGGGGGCGACGTTCCCATCGCTGATGGCCGCAAAGTAGCGCATTGCAGGATCCGACGGCATCTGGCCTTCCATGACCACCGATCCGTCAGCGGAACGGCGGGCCGAAAAGGCATAGTCGGTGTCGACATCAGTCGCAGCGGGCGCAACCGGGGCAGCGACAGGTTCGATTTGCGGCTCGAGCTCGGGCACAGCCGGGGCCGGGCTGACCAGCGCCAGGATCCAATTCTCCGCCGGCGTGCTGGCACCGGCAAGGCTGGCGTCGATCTCGGTTGCAGCACCGGCGTCACGGAGCGAGCCGGTGATGGTCCACGTCGTGCCATCGAAGCTGACGACGCCTTCCGAAAGGGCGGCGAGGGCATCAAGGGCGGCCAGCTGGTCACCGGCGAAACCTTCGGGTGCGGAGGCATTGACGGAGGATTGGTCGACGACGTCCTCCCCTGCCCGAACGGCGAGGAAGCGCTGCAGTGGCTCGGTGGGAACGAGCCCGCTCAGCGTGACGGTGCCGTCGGCGGATCTGGTTGCAGACCAGGCATAGGGCGTGCTGGCTTCGGGTTCGGGTTCGGGAGCCGGCGCCACGACGTCGATGTACCAGTCTGTCGTGTCCGTTGCAGTGCCCAAGGCCGTCAGCATGGCGTGCCGTTCGGCCTCGGAGGCGGCCCGGCCCGATAGCGACCAGGCGGAACCATCGAAGGCGACTTCCGCCTCCTCAAGCGCCAGGACGGCATCGAGGCCAGCCGTTGCCGCCGCGACGAAGTCCGCCGGAGCACCGGCAGCCAGTTCGGAAGAATCGACGGTCGCATCGCCCGCATGGACGGCGAGATAACGCTTCAACCGCTCGGTGGGCACGTGGCCCATCAAGCTTACGCCGTCCGCCGCTTTGGTAGCCGACCAGCGATAGGGTGAGATTTGGGAGATAACGGGAGGCGGGGCCGCCAAGGCCATAGACCACCCGGACGCGGCGAGTTGCCGGGTGACGAAATCGGTCTCGATGGCGGCCTTGTCGATGGCCGAACTGGCGGTGCCGGTGACGGTCCAGCCAGCGCCGTCGAAACTGACGCTGCCCTCGCCCAGCCACTGCAGCAGACCGATGCCGATCTCCGCCGAGGTGTTGAAGTCGTTTGGCTGCCCCGAGGCATAGGTCATTGTTTGTGTTGCCGATGTTCCTGCGGCATCGAGCAGCGTGGCCGCGACTTCGGCATTGGGGACCATGCCGGAAAGCGCGATGACTCCGGCGCGATCCTTGGTCGCCGACCAGCTATAGTTGTCGGCCGGCGGCGCCACGATATCGGCACGCGCCAGGACCAGGCCTTGTGGCGCCTGTTCGCTCAGCATGGCGAGCAAAGTCTCGTAGTCTGCACCCGAGCGCGCCGTGCCGGTGATGGTCAACACGTTGTCGCGTAGGGCGATCCGGCCCTCGCTCATCAGTTCAAGCGCATCGAGGCCGAAATCGGCACCGGACCTGTAGCGCTCTGGAGCACCGCGGCCGAGCTTGAGATAGCTGGTATCGGCGCCTTCGCGCTGGCTGAAGGCTTCACGCGTCAGTTCATCGGGAGCATAGCCGTCGAAGACGATCACTCCGCCGGGCTGGCGCGTCGCGCTCATCCAGTACTCCTCGATGCGAGGCGGCTCGAGCACGACGATCGTACCGGAGGGCTCGAGCGCCTCGACGATGGCCTGGGCAATCTCGAGCGTGGCGGGGGCGCCGTGAAGCGTGCTCTGGCCATCGCTGATGCTGGCGGCGCCATGCTCCAGTCGGGCCAGTTGTTCGACCAATCCCTGCGAAAGCTCAGCAAAACCAGCGGGTTCGCCGGAACCGAGCGTTAGCCCAGTCGCCACTTGCGCGCCGGAAACTTCGGCGGTCCGGTAGCGATCGGCGAGGGAACCATCCGGTACGTGGCCGGAAACCTCGATCCGCTGGCCGTCGAAACTGGCGTTCCACAGATAGGGGGAGACGAGCGCTGGCATGACATCGATGTCGCCGAGCACAAGCCCATTTGGGGCCCCTGCCCGCAGCACGATCAGCAGATCGCGAAAGGCGCGCTCGGATCTGGCCCGCCCGGTCAGGCTGACGGTAAGATCCGAAATCACGGCCTCGCCCTGGTCCAGATACTGCAACTGGTCGATGGCGAACTCGGCGCCAGAGGTCCACAGGCGACGGTCGGGGACGCCGGAGCGCAGCTCGAGCGCCCCCTGTTCCAGGTCGGCCAGTGTCAACAGACGCTGCCGCGTCGCGTCATTGGGAACGGCGCCGGCAAGCCTGACCGCTTCTCCGTCGATGCGCGCATGAAGTTCATAGGGTGTGGCCAGCGGTGCCAGTGTGACGTCAGACGTCACGGATCGGACGCCATATAGCCCGGAGAGGCGCTCGGTCGCGGAATCAAGCAGGGCCTGATCGGTGGTGGTGCCCGTCAGGATGAGATCGCGGCCATGCAGCGAAAGTTCTGCCCAATCGTATCCGCCGGCGGCCATGGCTGCCACGCTGCGCGATGTCAGATCGTTCCTGATATCCGCCGATGTCATCGCCAGGCACAAGGTCGTGCCGCCCAGGACAGTGGCGAGTCCCGGCACGACCCACTTGAAGAGGTCCCTGATCATTCCCGTTCCAGTGAATGTCCGCAATGGCGCCAAAGCTAGTGCATTTCGGGGGTCGATGAAACTGACGTAAGTGACTGAAATATCGCGTACAAATTCGAATGCCACACGGCCAGAGGCGCTGGAGGGTCGTCAATGTACCGAATCATCTGCGGAGCAGTTGCCGGAGGAAATAACGGGCTGCAGATAGATGCGGACGCAGAAAGCCCTGGCGGAGAGACGTTAAGCTTCCGGCCGCGGGATCTGGCTGCGATTGGAGCGCCGCCCGAAAGCAGAAAGGCCCGGCATGCGCCGGGCCTTTCCGTGTTCCAGTGTAATCCGGAGATTACTGGAAGGCCTTGGAAGCCTTGAAGGTGACCTTGTAGGCACCGTTCTGCTGGACAAGAGCGCTGGCTTCGGACGTGAAGCCACCGCCTGGGGTCCAACCCAGAGTTGCCTTGGCGTAGAAGTCGGAGTAGGCAGGGTTGAGCGCATCGGAACCGACGCCGTTGCGAGCGAACAGAACGGTATCAGCGGCATAACCGTAGACGCCGATCTCACCTGTGAGCTTGACGGTTTCGGTGAGGGCAGCAATCAACTGGGCTGCAACCTGGTAAGCATCGCCAACACCGGTCTGGCCGTCGTTGAAGTAGCGGCCACCGATGTTGATCTCGATGCCCTCGGCAACCACGGCACCGATGGATGCGCCGAAGCCATAGTCCGTACCGAGGCTGGTAGTAGCACCAGCCGGATCGACGTCGGCAGCTTCAGCCGACAGGGCGATCTTGAACATGTCGAAGTTGGCTTCGCCAGAGATCAGCGCGTTCCAGTAGTGCGAGTTGCCAGCTGGATCATAGGCGCCGCCTGCACCGATAGCGGCACGGAGCTTGAACTGATCGAACGTGCCAGTGAAACCAGCGTGAACAGCGTAGGTGTCACCAGCAGTTTGGATACCGTCGAGCAGACCGCCGACGGCGCCGCTGATGTGCGCGGTGATGCCCGAACCAGCATAGTCGAGAACACCGACCAGAGTGCCGGCCGTGTTGCCGGTCTTGTCGAGTGCTTCGAGACCGATTTTGGCGATCAGGCCCTCACCGACATTGCTCCACAACTGGATCACGTGACCGCCAGTCGCCGGACCACTCATTTCGCTGGTGTCAGCAACACCGGTATCAACAGCGGACGAGATGAACAGGCCGGTGAAGTTGAACGGCTCGTCATCGCCCTTGTTGAAGATCGAACCGCGCTTACCAGCGGTCAGGACGGTGGTGTCACCAACCTGGACATAGGCTTCGTCGAAGATCACGCCATAGGTGTGGTCGCCGCCAGTGCCCGTCACGGAAACAGTGGAGCCAAAGACGGCCTTACCGGGAGAAACCGGAGCGCCATTCACGGCTTCATAGTGCTGAACATCCTTGATCTTGATAACGACAGAAGCCGGACCGAAATCACTACCGGCGGTGCCGACGAATTTCAGGAAGGACTCAACTTTCGAGCTCCAGTCAGCGTGCGAGACGCCGGCCACAGCAGTGCTGGGGACGTCGATGTTGCGAGTACCGAAGTAGGTATTGGCAATCAGGCGCTTGCCGTTGTAGTTGCCCCAGTTGAATTCGTACTTCACTTCGCCCGAGATCTGCAGGCAGTTGGTGTCGGACGAAATAGTCAGGCCGGCGAGGCCCAGCTCGTCACAGACGTCCAGCGAGGTGAGGACGCCCAGATCGGCAGCGAAGCCAGCGGTCGAGAGACCGGCAGCGGCAACAGAACCGAGGATAAGGCTCTTGAGTTTCATTAGTTGACCTCCAAAGTCAGTCATTCTTTGTGCCGGTTACCCAGCGGTTTGTCGTAACGCGACCACACTATTCGTGGTGCAGTGTGTTGCCGTCGCGTTGCGACCGACAAACGATCCCATGCATGGATTCGCAAGACCCACTCTACGCACGCCGGAAAATGACGCAATCGCGCAAGAGCCGTTTTGCGGGCCATGCAATATGGTTGAGAACCGGATGTTGCAGATTCAGCACACAGATGGAAACCATTCGTTAACCTCTGTGAACAGGCAGTTAAAATACGCCTGATTTGAAGGGTTTAGCGATAGAGTTAGCCGCGCCTCCAGGCACAAAAGTGGCCGAAAGCGGCTGCCACGCATTTAGCGTCGATGTGGCATGAATGTGAGCAGAGTGGGAAATTGGCAGGGCGAAGCGATTCCGCCTGCCACAATTGAGGGAGCAATGATGGGAGAGCAGAACAAGGTGGCCGTGGTGACCGGCGGTAGTTCGGGAATCGGGCGGGCAACAGCGCGCGGCCTGGCAGCGGCTGGTTACGATGTGGCCATCTGCGGGCGCCGCGCCGATGCGCTGCAGGCGGTCGCTGCGGAGATCAGCGGCCATTGGTCCGCGTGCGACGTGACAGACCCGGTTGCGGTGGCGCAGTTCTTTGCGGGTGTGCGCGACCGGTATGGACAGGTGGACCTCGTGTTCAACAATGCAGGGCGGTTTGCGCCAGCCGTGTCGTTCGGGGACCTCGATGTCGTCACCTGGCGGGAGATGGTCGATACCAACCTCAACGGCGCCTTCTACGTCGCGCGCGAAGCATTCCGCATCATGCGCGACCAGGCGCCTCAAGGCGGGCGGATCATCAACAATGGCTCGATCTCTGCCTACGTCCCGCGCCCCGGCGCTGCATCCTACACCGCCACCAAGCACGCCATCACCGGACTGACCAAGGCGATTTCGCTGGACGGGCGCGCGTTCAACATCGCCTGCGGTCAGATCGACATCGGCAATGCGGCGACCGATATGACGAGCCACATGAACAGCGGATCGCTGCAGGCCAACGGCACCACGACGCCCGAGCCGACCTTCGACGTGAAGCACGTGGTGGATGCGTTGCTCTACATGGCGGGGCTGCCACTGTCGGCCAATGTGCAGTTCATGACGGTGATGGCGACGGCCATGCCCTATATCGGGCGCGGCTGATCAGGCGCGGTAGACCTCGGCGCCGCTGATCCAGGTGGCGTTGACTTTGCGGTCGCTAGAAAGGTGCACGAAGTTGGCCAGTGCGCCGGGCCGCATGTGGCCATGCTCGGCCGCGACTCCCATCGCCTGGGCGGGATAGAGCGAGGCCATTCGCAAGGCCTCCTCCAGCGGGCGGCCGATGCGGCTGTGCATGAACTCGACAGCGTCGATCATGTCCAGATCGGCGCCAGCCAGCGTGCCATCGGCAAGGCGCAGGGCGCCGTCGGCGCGGGTGATGGTACGGCCGTTGAGGGTCAGGGACCTGAGATCGGTGCCGGTCTGCGACATGGCGTCGGTCACGAGGAAGATGCGGCCCGGTCCAGCCTTTGCCCGCATGGCGACCTCGATGGCAGCGGGGTGAACGTGAATGCCATCGGCGATCAATCCCGCATGCACGGTGCCGGAGGTCAGGGCTGCGCCGACCACGCCGGGTTCGCGATTGCCGAACTGGCTCATGGCGTTGAACAGATGGGTTGCCATGGTGGCGCCCGCGGCGAAGGCGGCACTTGCCGCCGCATAACCCGCGTCCGAGTGCCCGAGGCTAACGACAATGCCAGCCGCGGCAAGGCGACCAATCTGGGCCGGCGTTACGGTTTCGGCGGCGACAGTGCAGAGCAGATTGGGCAGGTCAGCGCGCGCCGCAACGAGGCGATCGATATCGGCATCGTCCATCGGCCGGATCAAGGCACCATCGTGGGTGCCCTTGCGGGTGAGGGCAAGGTGCGGACCTTCAAGATGCAGGCCGATAAAGCCGGGTACTGCCTGGGCGACAGCAGCCTTGCCGGCGGCTATCGCCGCGACGTTGACCGCGACGGAGTCGGTGATCAGCGTGGGCAGCAGCGCGGTGGTGCCGAACTGGGCATGGGCGGCGCAGATGGTGCGGATGGCAGCGACGGAGGGATCGTTGTTGAACAGGACGCCGCCACCGCCGTTGACCTGGAGATCGACGAAGCCCGGCACGATGGAGCCGCCATCGAGACTGACGAGGCACGCATTGGCGGGAACGGCGCTCGCCAGCACGATGCCGCTGACCCGGCCGAACTCGACGAGGAGCGCCGCATCATCATGCCAGTCGTGCCCGTCGAAAACGCGGGCACCGGCTATGGCAAGCAGATCGCTCATAGTGTCTCGGTCACCTTCTTGAGCGCAGGCGGCACATCGGGGTCCAGGCCCCGATGGCGGGACAGCGCCTCGACGAAGCCATAGAAGGAGACGATCAGCGCCAGCGGATCGGTGATCGGATGACCGGTGGCCGCGAAGGGCAACGTTCTGGCGCTGCCCGGACGGTCGCTGGTGAGAAAAGCAAGAGCACCCTGCCCGGCCAGCTTGTGCGTCATGTCCGCTACCGAGGTCTCGGCGGCATCGCGCGCGGCAAGGCCCAGCACGGGATAGCCCGGGGTCACGATGGCGACGGGACCGTGCATCACCTCGGCGGCGCTGTAGGATTCGGCCTGGATATTGCAGGTTTCCTTGAACTTGAGCGCTGCTTCATTGGCGATGGCGAACCCCGGGCCACGACCAAGGACATAGAGTGCCTCGTGACCTTCGAGCGCCTCGATCAACGGCGACCAGTCACAGGCGACGGCACGGGCAAGGGCGTCGGGCAAGTCGGCGATGGCTGTGCGCAGGCTGTCGTCACCACCCCAGCGGGCGACAAGCGCCAGCCCGGCCACGACCGAGGTGACGAAGGTCTTGGTGGCGGCGACTGACTTTTCGGGGCCGGCCCTGAGGTCGATAGTGAAATCGGAGGCCTCGGCCAGCGGCGAGTCCGCCGTATTGGTCACGGCAATCGTCGTGGCGCCGGAACGGCGGGCCGACTGGGTCATGCCGACGATGTCGGGCGACTTTCCGGATTGCGAAATGGCGATGGTGGCGGCGCCGTCCAGCTTGAGGTCACGACCATAGATGGATGCGACGGAGGGACCGATCGAAGCGACAGGCAGGCCGAGCGTCAGTTCGATGGCATATTTGAGGTAGGAACAGGCGTGATCGGACGAGCCACGCGCGACCGTGGCAACGAGCGCCGGGCTGCGCTTGCGCAGTTCCGCGGCGGCGGCATCAAGCGCCGAACCGCTCTGGTCGAGGAAATTGGCCACGACGCCGGGAATGGCCTCGACTTCCTGCCGCATGAAGGTCTGATGGCTGGTCACGTCTTGCTGCCTCCGGACTTGGGAGAATCGCTGATCCGCAGTTCAGCGACGAAATCGTAGGTGTCGCCCCGATAGATGGAGCGGGTGAACTCGATGACGCGGCCCGAGGCGAGATAGGAGGTGCGCTCGATGTTCAGTCCCGCCGAGCCGGCAGGAACCTGGAGCAGGTGCGCATCCTCCTCGCCCAGATTGGCGGCGCGGATGCGCTGGATGGCGCGGGTCGGCCGGTTGCCGCTCTTGTCGAGATGCTTGTAGAGACTATCACCAATACCCGCGGGGTCGGGCAGTATGCGAGAAGAGAGGCTTGCCCGCTCGATAGCCAGGGGAATGTCTCCCGTCAGTCGCAGTCGCGAGATGCGCGCCACCTGCTCGCCCGATGACAGACCCAGGATGATCGTCTCTTCCGGTGACGGCAGATAAAGGCCTCGATCAAGCCACTCCGCCCGCACCGCCATGCCACGCCGGGCCATGTCTTCGGTGAACGACGTCAGTTGCGACAGCGACTGCTCGACGCGCTGAGTCTGGGGCGCAACGAAGGTGCCTGACCCGTGGCGCTGCACCAGCACACCGTCCTTGACCAGTTGCGAAACCGCCTTGCGCACCGTCACGCGCGAGACGTCGACCTTAGTGGCCAGATCCCGCTCGGAAGGCAGCGCGTCACCGGGATTGATGGTGCCGCTGTGGATAGCGTCCTCAATCCAGCGCTTGAGCTGCAGGTAGAGCGGACCGCCAGAAGGCAGCACAATCGGACGATCGGCGAAGAAATCGTTGGAGACGTCGGCCACTATTTTCCCCCCGGCCTGTTGCGACCAGTGGTGGAACCCATATCACTAAATGTCAGCGAATAGGCCAAACCGTCCTCCTTCAAGCTATAATACCAATAACATACCATTTACCAAGCCCCAAAAGACGCTTCTGCACATTTGCCGCAGAACGCTGGCTAAGCTGCGGTTTTCCTTGCTGTAGATGGGCGGGCACGACGGCGTGGAGGTCGTCGGGTGGACAAGTGGTATTTTTTTGGCATTATTGCCGCAACTGGAGACCGGCATGACAGCTACTCGAACCGAGATGACCCATGCAAGCGCCAAGGGCTTCGACACCAAGCCCCCAGAGCAGGCATTGGCGATTCTCGCCGCAGCGCAGGCCGAGGCGGCGCATGCCGTCGAGGAGGCTGTTCCCGCCATTGCGGAAGCGGCACGACTGGCCGCCGCCTGCCTCGCCGGCGGTGGACGCCTGGTCTACGCGGCGGCGGGCAGTTCGGGCCTAATGGCGCTGACCGATGCGCTTGAACTGCCTGGCACGTATGGCATCCGGCGCGACCGCATCGTGGTATTGCTGGCGGGCGGCGCCGCAGCGCTGACCGATATGGTCGGTGGCCCGGAAGATGATGACGAAGCCGCACGCGGCGAGATTGCCGCCGCCGCGGTAGGCGCGGGCGACTGCGTTATCGCCCTCACTGCAAGCGGCTATACCCCCTATCCGATGGCGGCGGTCGAGGCGGCACGCGCGGCGGGGGCCAGCACCATCGGCATCAGCAACAATCATGGTGCGCCGATCTTCGAACGGGTCGACGTGGCGATCTGCCTGCCGACGCCGCCCGAAGTGATTGCCGGATCCACGCGCATGGGTGCGGGCACGGCACAGAAAATCGCGCTCAACATGCTGTCTACGATGATGGCGGTGCATCTGGGGCATGTGCATGACGGCTTCATGGTCAATGTGGTGGCCGACAACGCCAAGCTGCGTGGACGGGCACGCCGCATCGTCATGGCGGTGAGCGAGGTCAGCGAGGACCGGGCAGCAGCGGCGCTCGACGAGGCAGGCGGGGCGGTGAAAATCGCAATCCTACTGGCGTCCGGCGCAGAAGGGGTTGCCGGCGCTGAACGCCTGCTGACGGAGAACGACAACCGACTGCGGCCGGCGCTGAAGGCAATGGGGCGCTAGGGCTCGCGCCAGCCTTCGCTCAGCGTGGCTTCAACTGATTGGCGCAGCGGAAGACCGGTGCGGCGGCTAGCGTTGCCGCATCCAGTTCCACCGGGCAGCTTACGCGGAAGTTCCGGCTCTCACCCGGCAACAGGGTGACCAGCATGTCGTCGATCACCGCATCGGGGTGGATGCGGTCGACAAACAGGCAGAGATCCTTGAGCAAGGTCCTGGCCGTTACCCTGACCATCCAGTCTGCGCCGTCGCGGTTTAAAGCGACGTCGGCTTGGGGCGTGGGCAGATCGAGAGCGATGTCTTCGCAAAAGTACCAGTGCGCCACGCTGTCATGCATGGTGGCGACAAGCATCTCGTCGCCCGGATTGACGGGCGCGGCGACGTCGTCGGGAATGGTCAGCGCGGCGATGTCCAGCCGATCCGCACAGAGGCGCCAGTGGGTCCATTCGGCCAGAATCGTGCCGTCGAATCGAACGCGCCGGACCGACACTGGGCCGCGCCAGAACAGCGTGCGCTCGTTGACGGCGAACAGCACGAGGTCATTGCCGCGCGGCTGGATGGTCAGCAGGTGCGGCTGATAGGCGGTGCGCAGGGCGTACCACAGCGGCTTGAGGCGGCCATAACCATCCACCGCGGCCCACGAGGTCACCGGCCAGCAATCGTTCAGCTGCCAGACTATGGCGCCCATGTTGAGCCCGCGATGGCTGCGCCAGTGTTCGATGCCGTAGCGGATGGCGCGCGCCTGGTTCAATTGGGTGGCATAGTGCCAGTCATCCATGTCGGCAGGTACCGGCAGATGGCCGGCCAGGCCGCGCAGCAGTTTGTCATTGCCGATGGTGGCCTTCTGGTGATGCCAGACTCCCGGCGAGGCTGGCGTCATCGGGTCGTCGTGGATGGCCTGGGTCAACGTGGCCCAGGTGGGCGGTGCCTGCCAGCCGAACTCAGAGCAGAAGCGCGGGACGGTGTCGCGATAGTGCTCATAGCCAATGTCGTTCCAGACATCCCAGACGTGACTGCAGCCATGCGCAGGATCATTGGGATGGCGATCCATGCTGCCGGAATAGGGACTGCCGGCCCAATAGGGACGGGTGGGATCGAGTTCCGCAACAAGGCGTGGCAGCAGGTCGAGATAGTAGCCCTTGCCCCAAGTGCGGCCCTCGAGCGCCTCCTGCCAACCCCAGTCGAACCAGCCCCAGATGTTCTCGTTGTTGCCGTTCCACAGCACCAGCGAGGCGTGCGGCATGAGGCGGACGATATTCTCGCGCGCTTCCGCCTCGATCTCGACCGGCAGGTCGCCCTCCTCCGGATAGGCAGCGCAGGCGAACAGGAAATCCTGCCACACCAGCATGCCCGCGGCATCACAGGCGTCGTAGAAAGCGTCGGTCTCGTAGATGCCGCCGCCCCAGACCCGCAGCATGTTGATGTTGGCTCCCTTCGCCTGGGCGATCCGCGCTGCGTATCGATCTGGCGTGACGCGTGGCAGGAAGCAGTCATCCGGTATCCAGTTGGCGCCGCAGACATAGACCGGCACATTGTTGATGACGAAGGTGAAGGCCGTGCCGCTTTCGTCCTTGGACGTGTCGAGACGGAGCGAGCGGAAGCCGATTTGCCTGCGCCAAGAATCGATTGGCACGCCATCTTCATCCTGAAGCTCGACATCAAGCTGGTAGAGGGGCTGGCTCCCCAGGCCATGCGGCCACCACAGGGCGGGGCTCGGTACCGTCAACACCAGCACATCGCCTGCGGCCACCTCGGCGGTTACTCCCGCGATGCGGGCGTGGAGACGCAGCCCCTGCCCCGCTCCGTCGATATCAAAGTGGATACACACCCGGCCATCGGCCCCGGCCAAGGTTACCTCGGGCCGTATGCTGTCGATCCGGGCCTTCCCCCAGCTTTCGAGCCAGATGGATTTCCAGATGCCGGCGGTGACCAGCGTGGGGCCCCAGTCCCAACCGAAGTTGCAGGCCATCTTGCGCATCAGGTTCGCCGGGCCGGGATAGTTGTTGGAACGCGGCTCGTATTGCGCGGCCAGTGCTTCGCCACGGGACCATGCGGATTCGAAGAGAATCGAGAGCTGATTGTCGCCCTCGCGCAGCAGACCACGGATGTCGAAGCGCCAGCTGCGATTCATGTTGGCCGTTTCGCCAACAATCGCGCCGTTCAGGACAATCTGCGCGAAGGTGTCGAGCCCCTCGCAAACCAAGTCCACGTTTGGCGTGCCATCGTCGTGCCACTCGAAAGCAAGCTCGTAGCGCCAGTCGCAGCGCCCTACCCAATCCACCGCAATTTCATTGAGATCGAGGTAAGGATCGGCAATGAGTCGGGCAGCGAGGAGATCGGTATGGACGGTGCCGGGCACAGTGGCCGCAATGGCAGCCGGCAGTTCCGGCGCGCCACTGGCGCGTGCACAGGTCAGGCTCCAGCCATGATCGAGAAGACGTTTGAATGGGGGCATGGCTTCGCCTGTCGGGAGGATGGTCCTGCATACATCAGGGATGCGGGCGAAATCAAAAGAGTTCGGCAGGCGCGTCGAAAATGGCAGGCGCCGGACGTCGCCAGGATAACAGCAACACAGGAGACCGAAATGACGAACGCCCTGCCCACCCACGACACCGACCGCGATCTCGTTCTGACCCGGGTGCTCGATGCGCCGCGCGACAAGATCTACCGGTGCTGGACGCAACCTGACCTGATCAAGCAGTGGTTCGCGCCAAAGCCGTGGAGTACGCCCAAGGCAGAGATCGACCTGCGTCCCGGCGGCGCCAATGTCGTCACCATGGCCGACGAGACCGGTACCGAATATCCCAATCCCGGGCAGTATCTGGAGATCGTGCCCAACCAGAAGCTGGTCTTTACCGACGCCTATGTGGGCGATTGGGAGCCATCAGCGAAGCCCTTCTTCACCGCCATCATCACCTTCGAAGATGCCGGCGAGAGCAAGACGCGCTACACGGCCATCGCCCGCCACTGGACGCGCGAAGATGCGGAGTCGCACAAGAAGATGGGCTTTCACGAAGGTTGGGGCATGTGCGCTACCCAGCTCGAGGAACTCGCGGCGCGCCTCTGAAGCCGGGACGCGCCCCGAGCGCTTGCGGGCCGGAGAGCGTCCCACTGCGGCCGCTATTCCGAGGCAGGCCTGGGCTGTAGTGCGACTTCAGGGCGGAGACGGCTCTCGTCGAGTTCGCCCTTGGTCTCAAGAATGGGATAGGCGACCGAGGCAAGGTGAGCATTGATGCGCTTGAGGTCGCGCAGGATGTCGAGATGCAGTGAACTGGTCTGCACCGAAGCGGGCACCCGCTCACGGACGCGCTGGATATGTGCCTTGGCCGAACGCGCCTCGAGCCGGCGAATTTCGACCTTGGCCGCCACGAGCTGTCGAGCCAACTGAGGATCGCCAGTCATGAAAATGGTCTGGCTCAACTGCATGTTGAGGATGGTTCTCTCGTACAGCTCGATAATCTCGGCCAGCCCCTCGGGCGAGAACTGCAGCTGACGCTTGGCGATCTTGGCCGCGACGTCACAGAGCCCCCCTTCGACGATGTCCCCAACATGTTCAAGGTTGATGGCGAAGCTCATGATCTGGCTGGACCGCGTGGCATCGCCCTTGTCGAGTTCGGTCTGGTCCAGGCGGGTCAGGTAGAGCTTGATGGCCTGATGCAGGGTGTCGACGTCGTCATCGAGCAGCGACACCGTACTGCGCGTACCCGGTCCCGGCTTACGCAGGGCTTCGAGGCTGCCCTCCAGCATCCGCAATACGATATCGCTGACGCGCAGCGTCTCCCGGGAAGCAGCGGCAAGGGCGATGGTGGGCGTATCGAGCACGCTCTCATCGAGATAGTTGGCACCCTTTTCCGGGTCGGCGGACTGCGGAATCGCCAAAGCTGCCAGCTTGCCGACGGGCGCCAGCAACGGCAGGAAAAGCACCAGCAGGAGCAGGTTGAAACCGATATGGGCCGCAATGGTCAGCGTGTCGGTATCTGGCAGCACGGCCTGCAGCAGGCCAGCAGCCGGGCCGGCGAAGGCCGTCAGCGCGACGGCACCGATGGTTCGAACCAGCAGGTTGGCCAGCGTCAGCCGCCTCGCCTCGACCCCGTCCCGAAGCACCGCCAGCAGTGGCGGAATGGCGCCGCCCAGGTTGGCGCCGGCCACCAGTGTCAGTGCCAGTGGCGCCGACACGATACCGGCGGACGCCAGGAGGGCGACGAACAGCACAACGGCCAGGCTCGACGAGGAGGCCAGTGCCAGCAGCGCCGCCAGGATCAGAGCGAAGGCTGGCGCATCGCTTAACCCGGTCAGGATGGCGATCATGACTTCGGATTGGCGCAGCGGACCCGTGACCTCGCCAACCAGTTGCAGTGCCAAAAGCATGAGGCCGAGGCCGAGGATGGCGCGGCCAAGGCCCTTGCCGCGACCATGACTGCTGAGTGAGAACACCACGACCCCGGCCAGGATCAAGGCGGCACCGAACCAGTGCACGTCGAGCGAAAGGATGACAGCGGCGATCGAGGTGCCGACATTGGCGCCCAGCATGACCGCCTGTGCCATGCGCGGATTGATTGCGCCGCTCGAGGCGAAGGACGCGGTGATGACCGCCGTGGCCGTGCTGGACTGCAGGGCGAGCGTCGCCATCATGCCGGAGAGTACGGCAGCGAAACGGTTGCCGGTACCCTTGGCAATCCACTGGCGCAGCGAGGCCCCGAAAGCGCGCATGACGCCGGTCTTGATCATCCGCAGGCCCCAGAGCAACAGGGCTCCGGCGCCGAGCAGGTCGATCAACTGTATCGTGGAATGCATATTCCTTTTCCGCAGGCTGGTGGAACGAGCATTGTACGCCTGCTGGCCCTTCTGTCGAATGATTTCATGCGGTTGCTGTTCCGATTGGGCCAGTTCGGCCTGTCGCAGCCGAGGCAGTCTTACCCCTTGGCTTGGGCAATATGCGTCATGGTGACCAAGCCAAGCCCACCGATGAGGTTGCCCGCCGTTACCAGCATCAGGCTTTGAGCGAAGGCCAAGCTCCCCACATCTGCCCCCATCAGCATGCCGACGACGAGGTGAAGGCCAGTGACCACGACGTGGTCGAACGGCCCCAGTTCCAGCAGAAAGCCGGTCATGAAAGCCAAGGCAATGCGGCTCCCCTGACTGGTGCTGGCTGCCAGGAGAAACGATAGGAGGGTGACGAGCGCTCCACCGGCTATTCCCTTGAACAGGTGAGCCATCCCGTCGCGCCTGGCTATCTCCTCCGCAAAGCCCGTAAGTGCGTCCTGCGCCGCCGTGGGCAACACCCCGTCGACAGCGAATACCAGCGCGAAAAGTGCGCCACCGAGCAGGTTCAACGCCAAGGTAATGGTCCACAGGCGGATCAGCTTTCCCACACCGCCGGATGGTCGTTTCTGGACCAGGGCTGCAATTGGATTGAAGAAGTTTTCCGAGAACAATTCAGCCCGACCGACAACCAGGAAGACCACACCCAGGGCGAAAGCGAGTGCTCCTGCCAGGTCACTGGCTGCACTCGAACCCTCGCCGAACGTTCCATGCACGAGCCCCAGTCCAACAACGCCGAAGATGATGGTGAAGCCCGCTATGAACCCGGTGGACAGCAGTTCGAGAAGAGATTGGTCGAGCCGCCGCTCACCCTCCTCCGCTGCATGCTGGAAGGCCTCGGACGGAGTAGGAACGTCGGACATCATGCCTCCTTGTCAACATCGATCGGTTCGTAGCTATTCGCGCCAAGGCGGGGACATCTCCAGATCGGGGCGGGTGATGGAAACTGCCATCGCGGCGAGCCTGCCATCCTGGACCAGGACGTCCTGTGCATAGGCGAATGGTGCGTCGATATCTGCATCCTGAAGTCGCACCACCTTGCCAATGAGGCTGGTGATGCGCCAGGCATCGGAACCACCCTGCACCCGCTTGATGCCGGCGATGCTGACCTCGGTGAAGGGAACCGTGACGCGAGCCGTTCCCACTTCCACCATATACCAGGGGACACGTACCTCGGTTCCCCCCATGTCCCAGAACCCGCCGATGGTTGCCACCAGCGCCAGCACCTTTCCGTCGGCGCCGACAAGGAGATCTTCAGTCGAGCCGATCGCCACCCCGTCGAGGCCATGCACCGGCAGACCCGCAATGATGTTGCGGGCGCTCACCCCCGTCTCGTAGACGCGGTCCTCGATCCAGATCTGGATCGGCATGATCTCGCCCACCGGCACCAGGCCGGCGGCGATGTCGTCGGCATCAGCGATGGCCTCCTCACCGTGGATGGACAGCAGGCCGGTTCCAAGCTCATCCCGCGTGAGGTAGCGGGAAGGATCGGCATCCCATTCGGTGAATTTGTCATCCTCGGCCCCGGCGCCCGATTGATCTTCACCGACCACTTGTCCCTCGGACCGACCGGCCGTGAAATCTCGTGGCCACCCTACCTCCTGACCCGCCCGAAGCTCAGGCTCGATTATGCGCAAGTGGCGCTCTGGAGGCACGGCAGGCGCAAGAAAATCTTCCGCCGGCATATCATCAGCAGGCCGCAAAGGACCGAAGCCGCCTTTCTCGGCCGCCGGGCTCGGCGTTGGCGATACGAGCATCGCGATGAGGGCGGCAATGGCCGGAACGGAGTGATTCATGGTGCTGTTCCTTGCTGGCAGCCTGGCTGAAGCGCCTGCGCTCTTCCTCACGGGCCCACAAGGTCCAAGCAAGCGGCGGTCGCTTTAGGCACGCCTGACGCTGCGGTGAAGGGACAGGCGGCGGCTGGAGCCGCCGCCCGAGGCGATCGTTACTGTGTCGACTCGGTGCTCTCTTCGCCCTCCGCGTCGGTGGGCTCTTCGTCGGTGCTCATAGCAGAGCCGTTCTGGTCGCTCTCGCCCGACCGGGCGCCGGCGCCATTCTGCTGTTGCACCGGGTTGCCGGTTGCGTCGAAATAGATGATATCCGCACCCTGCCGCAGGGTCGCTGCCAATTCTGTCGCCAGCTGCTGCCGCACCGCCTGTTCGAGTTGCGGCCGAGCCTGCTCGAAGGTCAGCTCGGTATCGGGATTAGCCTCCTGGTAAATCGCGAAAGCATCCTGCAGCTGCTGGTCGGTGAGTTGAAGCTGGCGGGAAAGCCAGACCTGCACCAGGGCCTGGTCCATGAACCGCTCGTCCATGGCCTCTACTATGCCCAGCACCTCAGGGTCGGTCTCAAGGCCGCTGGAGCGTGCCTCGGCGAGAATCAGCTCCATTGTCACCAGCTGATCGAGAGCCAGCGAGAGCACCATTTCCGGCGGGAGCTGCGACAGCTGCGGCGGCAGGGATGTGATCATCGTCTGCACGTCCGACAGCAGGATCTGCGTGCCATCGACTTCAGCAACCACGGTATCTGCGGCGGCCGCCTGATCGGCATCGCTGTCCGCGGCGGCATCGGTGCTATCGGTCTGGGCCGTCGCATCGGTGTTGGTGGTGTCCTGGGCGAGGATCGGCGCCGTTGCAGCGCTGCCCATCAGAGCGGTCAGGCCTAGGGCGACGAGAAGTCTGTTGTTGCGCTTGATCATAGGTAATGTCCTTCCAGATGCCTTCGTGAGGTCGGCCTCCTGCCGGCCTCTTCCACAGATGCCAACGAGGCTCCATAGGACGCGTTGCTACACAAAACCCCGGGAGAGCATCCGCAGCTGCTGAAAACGGTGTTGAATCAGGTGGTTGCTGCTTGCCGCGCCAAGCGCCACTTGCGCCGTCAGCAGCCGCTGCTAACCCAGGATAGTTGCACGATCATGGGGCTGCGCTCAGGGCAGGTGCAGCAGCGGCTGAGAAGCTGAGCGTGTAGTTGTCGAGGGTTCCGGGCAGTCGATGCGCTGGCAACCGGTCTGATCGATCCAGGCTCAGGTTCATCTGTGTAAGCAGTCGACGCAGTGCCAGGGTTGCGACCATGGGAACGAAATGCGCGGCGGGGCAGACGACCGGCCCGTGACTGAACGGCACCAAGGCCAGATCGGGTCGCGAGATGCTCTCGGTCCACAGGCCCGGATTGAAAGTGTGGGCGTCGGCCAGGGTCTCGTCGTCCCGGTGGAAAAACGGAGCGAAGATGATGACGTGGGTCGAGGCGTCCAGATGCCCTTCCCGCCATTCCACGCGCTCAGTCGTCTCGCGCAGGATGGCCGGGGTGGTCGGCCACAGGCGCAACGCCTCAAGATAGCAGGCCTTGAGGAACGGGAGCCGCGGAGCGGCTTGTTTCGCGGTTTCGCCCAGTTCCCCGCGCACACGCGCCGCATCGTCCGGATGGACCGAGAGCAGCGCCAGTGTCCTGAAGCTCGCCATTGCGCCAGGATCGAAAGCGAAAAGGTATTGCGGTAATTGATGATGGGGCTTCTGGTCCGGCTGCGCACAGGCAGAGGCCATGCGCGCGGCCAGACTGCCAGGTTCGGCGCGCTCGACATAGGCATAGAGGCGCTGCAGGACCTCCTTGCGCATTGAGCGATCCTTGGGCCGCAGAAACGCGTAGTTGGCGCGATAGCGCAGGTCCTGGAGCCTGTCGGTGAGCGCGACATCGTCTCTCGCTGGGTCACCCAGAACGATGCGCCGCACCATGCGGAACCAGCCTGTGAAGAAGGTATCCCAGTCCAGCACGCCTTGGCTCAAGGCTCTCCCGGCGATGGCATCCATTTCTTCGGCGATGACCGCCGACAACTGCCCGGCGAGGGAGTGCATCTCGCAGCCGGTTTCAAGCGTCTGCTCATTGAGCTCGCGTCTGATGCGGCGTTCGGGGCCGTGAGAGGCCAGGACCACGGAGGGTTCGAAATGCCCAAGCGCCGCCTTTTTCTCAAGGCTTGCTGCCTTGAACGGCTCGGGCGAGGCTTCAAGCACCGCCGTCACGTCTTCGCGCGAGAGCAGCACAGCTTGTGGCCGGAACGGTATTTTTAGCAGCAGCGGGCCAGGGCCATATTTGCGGCGCAGTGCCTGCATCCGCAGCACCGCATTGTCATCGATATGAGCGCGTTCAGCGAAACCGACAACCTTCCGGCGCCTGATCAAAGGCCCCTTCGCCAGTGTCGGAAGCACCACATCCTTCAGGACGGCCATCGTGTCGGCCAGGGTGGCTCGGGAGACGGCATGCGGAGAACTAAAGGTCCTGGCCGATCCCGATCCCATGAAACTCCCCACCCATTAGCAGGAAAGGTGATGTTGGCCGTCAGCGCCACCCCTTCCCCGCGATCTGCAGCTTTCATAGCCAATGCTGCAGTTGCCGAGGGGTTCCGGATCGGCCCTAACGACCATTCTGCCGACGCCATTGAGCGAATTCTTCGGTAAAGCGATCATCGGTCCTGGGATAAAGGCCGATAACCGGCGTGCCGGATCTGACCTGTTCAACCACGAAATCTTCATACGCGGTCATTTCAACGGCTTCTGCGGCGACCTCTTCGGCAATGGCTTGCGGTACGACGATGACGCAGTCGTCGTCGCCCACCAGAATGTCCCCCGGAAAGACGGCTACGTCGCCGCAGCCGATGGGAACGTTGAGGTCCAGCGCTTCGTGCAGGGTCAGATTTGTGGGGCTGGAAGGCCGCGAGTGGTAGGCAGGTATGTCGAGATTGCCGATCGCGGCCGCATCGCGGAAACCGCCATCGGTGACCACGCCAGCCACGCCACGCACCATCAGTCGTGTCACCAGAATGTCCCCGGCCGATGCGGCCCGCGGATCCTTGCGGCTATCCATGACCAGCACGTGCCCGGCCGGGCATTGCTCGACTGCAACGCGCTGCGGGTGCTCCGGATTGCGAAATTCGCTGAGCTGATTGCGATCCTCGCGGGCGGGAATATAGCGCAACGTATAGGCGGGCCCAACCATGTTGACGCCCTTGGCCCTGACTGGATTGACGCCCTGGATCACCTGGTTGCGCAGGCCGCGCTTGAACAGCACCGTGGCAAGGGTGGCGACTGAAACGCCCATGAACTTTGCGCGCAGGGTCTCGTCCATAACGCGTCTCCTTGATCAGGTAAGATGGTTCTGCGTGATAAACGCCTGCAGTTTCGCCTGCTGCGCTGCGGTCAACGGCCAGGCGGACGGAGGTCGCGTCGGACCGCAGTCGCGGCCCAAGACGCTTAAGGCCGCTTTGACACCGGTGACATTAGCCCCGTTCATTTCCTCCGCACGAATTTCCTCAAAGGCACGCATGCCGGCGATGAGCAAATTGGCCTCCTGGTATTTTCCCGCCTCGAGTGCAGCGTGGATGGCCACGGATCGCTCCGGCCAGACATTGATCAGGCCCGAGGTGAAGCCCCGAGCACCCACTGCATAGAACGCCGGCGCCCATATCTCGGCGAGCCCGCCGACCCAAACGATATCGGGATCGCAGGCTGCCTTGGCTTCCGCGAGCCTGAGCGGGTTCGGCGTTGCCCATTTCACGCCTTTCACTTCCGGCAGGGCGCAGAGCGCCTCGATGGCCTTGGTGCCGATGGCATCGTTGCGCAGGTAGAGCATGGTGGGCAGCCCATCGGACGCATCGATCACGGCCTTGAGATAGTCGAGGATACCGCGCGGCGAGACGAAGGGGTCCGGCGGCTGGTGCACCATCAAGGCCGTAGCACCCGCCTGGGCAGAAGCCCTGGCGAGCGTGCAGGCATCGCGCACACCGCGCCCGATCCCGCCGAGCACCGGCGCCCGTCCGTCCACCAGCGCCACCACTTCGCGCACCATGGTGCAAGCTTCCTCGGTCGTCAGCGCATAGAATTCGCCGGTATTGCCATTGACCACCGGCATGTGCATGCCGGCCGCCAATGCCCGGCCGACGATGGGCTTGAGCCGGTGCGGCGCAATGTCCCCGTGCTCGTCATAGGGCGTCACCAGAATGCCGGAGATGCCTGCAAGGGCTTGGTCGAGCGTGAGGGGCATGGGGTTCTCGTACTAATAAATGTCTGGTTCGCCAGCGGCAGCGCCGAAATCGCGCTCGAGGAAATCGAAGTCGCAACCCTTGTCCGCCTGCGTCACGTGCTTGGAGAACATCCAGCCCCAGCCACGCTCGAACCGCGCTTCTGGCGGAGTCCAGGCGGCCCGACGCTGCTCCAGTTCGGCTTCCTCGACCAACATATCGAGGCGGCGGGCGGGTAGGTCGAGCCGCACGATATCGCCGGTTCGCAACAAGGCAAGCGGACCACCGATATAGGATTCCGGCGCGACATGCAGCACGCAGGCACCATAGGAAGTGCCCGACATGCGCGCGTCGGAAATGCGCAGCATGTCGCGATGGCCTTTTCTGATCAGCGCCTTAGGGATGGGCAGCATGCCCCATTCGGGGAAACCCGGTCCCCCGAGCGGACCGGCATTACGCAGGACCAGCACATGGTCAGGCGTGATGTCGAGATTCTCGTCATCGACCGCCTGCTTCATTTCCGGGTAGCTGTCGAACACCAGCGCCGGGCCCTGATGCAAATGGTACTTCGGATCGCAGGCCGCGGGTTTGATCACCGCTCCGGACGGGCAGAGATTGCCCCGCAGCACGGCCAGCGACCCTTCGGCATAGACGGGGTTGGAGAGGGGGCGGATGACGTCGTCATTGTAGACTTTGGCGCCTTCGAGGTTCTCGCCCATGGTCTTGCCGGTCACCGTCAGGACATCGAGCGCCAGACGGTCCTTGATCTGTGCCATCAGGGCGCGCAACCCGCCAGCATAGTGGAAATCCTCCATCAGATAATCTTTGCCCGATGGCCGGACATTGGCGATCAGCGGCGTCTCGCGACCGAGCGCATCGAGATCGTCGAGCGTCAGATCGACCCCGGCGCGGCGCGCCATGGCAATGAGGTGAACCACGGCGTTGGTGGAGCAGCCGGTGGCCATGGCGACGATCGCAGCATTGCGCATCGATGCATCGGTAACGACCAGATCGGGCGTCAAATCCTCCCAGACCATCTCGACCACCCTGCGCCCGCATTCGGCTGCCATGCGCTGGTGGCCGGAATCGACGGCGGGTATGGATGACGCACCCGGCAGCGTCAGGCCCAGGGCTTCGGCGATGGCCGTCATGGTGCTGGCCGTGCCCATGGTCATGCAGACGCCGGCCGAACGAGCAATGCCGCCTTGGACCCCGGTCCATTCAGCATCCGAAACATTGCCGGCGCGCCGCTCGTCCCAGTATTTCCAGGCGTCCGAGCCTGAACCGAGGTGGTGGCCGGCATAGTTGCCGCGCAGCATCGGCCCGGCCGGCAAATAGATCATCGGCACACCGGCGGTGATCGCCCCCATCACGAGACCCGGTGTGGTCTTGTCGCAGCCGCCCATCAGCACCACGCCATCGAGCGGGTGCGAGCGGATCATTTCCTCGGTCTCCATCGCCAGCATGTTGCGGTAGAGCATGGAGGTTGGCTTGGTGAAGCTTTCATCCACCGAAAGCGATGGCAGCTCGACCGGGAAGCCGCCCGCCATCAGCACGCCGCGCTTGACGTCCTGGGCGCGCTCGCGAAAGTGCGAGTGGCAGCTGTTGAGCTCGGACCAGGTATTGAGAATACCGATAATCGGCTTGCCTACGAACTCCTCCGGCGCGTAGCCGAGTTGCATCATCCGCGAGCGGTGGCCGAAGCTGCGCAGGTCATCTGGCGCAAACCAGCGCGAGGACCTGAGCGTCTCTGGGGTTTTGCGTTGCCTGAGCGTCATGGTGATATCCTTGATCTACCAGCGCCCGTAACCGTTGCGCGTCATCTATATCTTCAGGCCCCTGCCCCGGAAAAATCCCGCTTCTGGTCAATGAGCACGAGACCGTCCCCAACGCAATCGGACGAGACGAGGACAAGGCAGGGAACCTTGAACTGTCGCTCCTTCAGCCCCAGACTCCTTTCGGCTGCAAACGCGTGCGCTGTGAAATCGGCGTTGACGGTTGTCGGGTGGCGCAACTGTGCAGCGTACAGGATCTTTGGATCCGGGAGAGCGTTGGCGTGCTCGAGTGAAACATGTCGCGAGCCAGCAGCGGTTCAAGATTTTTTTCGAGGAAGCTGCCAGCTCAGAACCTGATGGAACATTCCAAGGCGAGCCCCATGACCACAGCCACACAACATTTGCATGATCGGATCGCAGTCGTTTTCGATTTCGACCTTACGCTGGCGCCAGGCACGTTCGACGCCCTGCTGCAGCGGTGCGAGCAAGAGCCCGACAAGTGGAAGGCCGATCTCGTCGCGCCCCTGCAGCGCAAGGGCTGGGAGGAAATCCTGGCTAAGGTTTTCGGCCTGGTTCAATTGGCAGGCGAGAACGATGTCTCGATCACGCGTGATCTCATGGCTCAGGTCGGACACGACCTGAGGCTGTTCGATGGGGTGCCGGATCTCTTCGGGGAACTGCGACACGTGGCTCAGCAAGTGAGACCGGGCGTGGAGCTCGAATTCTACATCGTGAGCTCGGGTCTGCGCGACATCATCGCTCACACCACGATTGCAACCGAGTTCAAGGCCATCTGGGCCACGCAATTGCACTTCACCGATGACGGGACTGTCAGCTTTCCCAAGCTGATCGTCACCCATCCCGAGAAGGTTCGATACATACTGGCTCTGTGCAAGGGCCTCGATCCTGCCGGGCCGAACGCGCCGTCCGAGGTCTATCGCGACCTGCCGGACGAACAGTGGCACGTTCCGCTGGACCAGGTAGTCTATGTCGGGGACGGCACCAGTGACATGGGCGTCTTCCGGTTCCTCAACAGTCGGGGTGGCATTGCGCTCGCCGTCTACAAGGGGAAAGATTCCGAGGAATGGCAGAGCGCCGAGCGCGTGGCCCCGGACAGGCGGGTCGAGAACCTGGCGCCTTCCGAATACGGCGCCGACGGGGAACTCATGCGCTCCCTCGGACTGGCGGTGCGGAGCATCGCCCACCGCGTTGCCTTGCGGGCACTGGCGCAGGGACAATAGCCGGCTTCACAGTTGCCCGATTAGCTCAACTCCACTGCCTGCGGCGCAGGGCTCGGCCACGGCACCGATCCACAAGAGGAGAAGCGGAGGGGGCCTTCAACCGGCAGAAACGACCTGATTGCGTCCTCGCCCCTTGGCGGCATACAGCGCATCATCAGCCCTTTTCAGCAGGTCGTGGAACGTATCCTTCTGCCAGGCCGGTGTGGCCAGGCCCACGCTGACCGTGCCGCGGAAAGCGCCACGCGGCCCCTGAAGAACTTCGCAGGCGAACCCTGAACGAATGGACTCAGCAGCGTGGATGGCCTGCTGCTCGCCCGCGCCAGGCAATACAGCGACGAATTCTTCACCGCCCATGCGCGCAGTCAGACCGGCAGTGGGGATGGTTCTGCGGAGAACCTCGGAGAACCGCCGCAAGGCCTCGTCCCCCGCGGCATGCCCATGCCTGTCGTTGATGGCCTTGAACTGGTCCAGGTCGAACACCAGGACTGCTGTGGCCGACTCTATCGGCGCGTCATCAAGAAGGTCGAACAGTGCTCGCCTGTTCAGAAGGCCGGTCAAAGGGTCCGTGTTGGCCTGCTCCCTATGCTGACGCGCAACGCGGGCCTGATTGACAGCAAGCGAGAGCGCGCCGATTCCCGTGAGGCCGATTAAGCCGGTGATGGAGTTGAGGTCTTCTGCCCAGCCGCTGGGAGGAGCATCGAGGACCAGCGGGCCCTTGATGAAGATCATGATCGCACAAGGCAAAAAGGAGAGCGCCGTCAGGGCATACAAGCCTGCAATGCCGGAGACCCAGAGCGGCGCCTCCTGCCTGCCCTCCCAGAACTTCAGCGCCGTCGAAGTCAATATCAGCGCATTGATCAGATTGCCGACCATCGCCCCAAGCGCATCGAAGCCGACCATGAATGGCAGGGTGATCGCAGTCAAAGCCGCCCCGCCGACCAGGGCGACCCGTGGCCCAGGCAAGGATTTCTCGGTGAACAGGCACGCCGCTCCGTAGAAGATGACGAAGCCGCCCGTCAGCAGCATGTTGGACATCCAAAGCAGAAGGTAGATGCTGGTGACGGCGTAGATCGAGAATCCCGCGAACCCGGCCACAAGGACGCCGGCTCCGGCCGCCCAGCCCAGGATGAACCATTCAGTTCGTGCGGCAAGCCAGGTTACGAACAAGGTGGTGGACAGCGCGAAGGCGGCAAACCCTAGCGACAGCAGGAGGGATGTCTGGTCCACGAACATCGTTCAATCTCAGTATCATAGGCACGCGAGTCATAGCTCAAGCTCGTGTTCGAAACCTTACCGGCGGCAGAAAACGATGCTAGCGTCTCCGACATCCTGCCCGATTGTCCTGCCGCAGCTGCCCTTCTCCAGAGTCCTTGATGGTCCCTCGTACAAGCGGTCTCATCCTTAGCGCCGCTGGCATCGCCCTGATGTGCTGCATGGATGCGGTCGCCAAGGCGTTGGGCGCCGAAATGGCAACCTTCCAGGTGGTGTTCGTGCGCTTTCTTGGCGCCGCCGTCTGGTTGGCGCTGTGGATCGCCTTCACGCGAGGCACCTGGCCACGATTCGGTGATTTGGGGCGGCTAGGTCTGCGGGGGACCCTGCTGGTCGCCACGGCTTCGATGTTCTTCTATGCAGTAGCCAATCTGCCGCTGGCGTTGGTGGCAGCACTGGGCATGACTGCCCCGCTCTATGTGACCCTGATCGGAGCCGCCATACTCAAGGAGCGCCTCGATGCCAACGCCTGGGCGGCACTCATACTTGGTGGTTCTGGTGCAGCCATTATCATCCTCGGCGGCGGCGCAATCCTGGTCCCGGACATCGAGAGCGATCCGCTGGCCTGGGCTGCGGCGCTGTTGGCGCCTTTCAGCTATGCGTGCATCCTGGCCTTGCTCAAGCACCATTCGCTCAAGGAAACGCCGGCGGCTATGACGCTGGGTCAGTCGGCCGTCGCGGCACTATTGGCCCTGCCCCTAGCGCTGGCGCAACCTTTCCCCGCCATCACTCCGATCATTGCCGGCCAGACGGTGCTGGTGGGCTTTCTGGGCGCAGCCGGATTTGTGCTGCTGATCAGCGGCTTGCGCCTTGTGCCGGTCTCGGTCTTCGCCATAGTCGATTATACCGGCCTGCTTTGGGCGGCCGCCTTGGGCTTCGTGTTCTTCTCCGAATTGCCGAGGCTCCCGTTCTGGGCCGGTGCGGCGCTCATCGTGGGTGCCTGCATCCTCAACAGCCGGCGTCAGCGGGCATCCTAGAGGTCAGCACGAGTTCATCGTGGGTGCCTTGCACGGGTAAGGCGGTAGCAGGATGCGCCTATCGTACCCACGCCAACGCCTTGCGAAGGCTGACAGTCCATAAGAACAGGGAGTTGCCGATCCGGCGAAATGGCCGGGGCGTTCGCCGCCCCGGCCGGTGCACTTACTGGAGGAATTCGTCGACATTCTCGGCGGTGACGACGTCGTTGCCGGTGTAGATGATTTCTTCCACGGTTTCGCCGTTCTTGATGGCCAGCAGGGTGTCCATGGCCTTCTGACCCATTTCATAGGGACGCTGACCGACCAGGCCGTGGGCATAGCCTTCCTTGAGCAGCTGCAACTGCTGGGGAAGGGTATCGGCCACTACCAAGGCCAGTTCTCCGCTGTCGACTTCCGCCTTGTACTGGTCGACGAAGTTCCTCCAGCCGTCGGGTGCGAACATGGGCCAGCCGCCGACCGGTACGATGGCCGAAATGTCCGGATTGGCCGTCTTGAGGTCGGCCATCTGCTGCAGGGCCAGGGCGATATCGTCGTTCGAGAACGTCGGCGAACCGGGTACTTCGGTCCAGCTGGAACCCTCCAGCGCTTCACGCACGCCGTCGACGCGGAGGGCAAGGTTCGGCGCGGCGGCGCCGCCCGAGATCATGCCATAGCTGCCGCCATCGGGAGCCACTTGCAGCAGCAGCTTGCCCAGGTCCTCGCCGAACAGCTTGTTGTCGGTGCCGACATAGGCGGTGCGGGTGCTGTCTGGCGCGTCGGAGTCGAAGGTGATGACGGCGATGCCAGCCTCGGTGGCGCGATCGATCACGGTGGTCGCCGCGGCGATATCGGATACCGAGATGGCCAGCCCGTCGACGCCCTGGGTGATCAGGTCTTCGATGATCTGGGCCTGGGTGGTGGCCTCATGCTCGACCGGGCCGATATACATGCAGGTCACGTTGCCCAGTTCGGAGGCCCGGGCCTCGCAACCGTCGCGGGCCAGGTCGAAGAACGGGTTGTTCATGGCCTTGGGGACGACGGCAAAGGTGTAGTTGTCCTGGGCAAAGGCGGTGCCGCCGAGGAACAGTGTGGCGATCGTGCCGAGCACGATGGCTGTCTTGGTCATTGTTGTCTCCTCCATTAGATCCGGATCGTCAGATCCGGGCACTTGAACCGGCGAATTATTCGCCGGCCTCCCTCCGGCGCTGCCCGGCGTTGCGGGAGCTCCGATCAAGCTGGAGTCGCGCGCAGGCGCGGCTCCGGATACAAAATTGGTCAGCCGTTGCGCGAAGAGCGCACCCGGTCCACCAGCACAGCAGCGACGATGATCGCGCCCACCAGCGTCTGCTGCCAATAGGGGTCGACGCGCGCCAGCACGAGGCCGTTGCGGATCACCTCGATCAGGATGCAGCCGATGATTGCGCCCGCCGCACCCCCGCCCCCCCCGGCGAGGTTGGCGCCGCCGATCACCGCCGCGGCGATGATAGTCAATTCGTAGGCCGTTGCCAGATTGGCGGGGGCGGAACCGAGCCAGCCCGAGATGATGATGCCGTTAAATCCGGCGGCCATCGAGCACAGCACATAGACTTGTATCTTGACCCGGTCGACATTGACGCCTGTCAGCCGCCCCGCATTCTCATTGCTGCCAATGGCAAAGACGTGCTTGCCCCAGGCCGTGTGATTGAGCGCGACCCACATGACGAGGGCACAGATGACCAGATAGAGGAAGGACACCGGCACCACGTCAAAGAGCTTTCCCGCCGTGACCGTCAGGAATAGTTCCTTGTCAGGTCCGGCCGGAAAGGTGCCGCGCCCCTGGGTGGCGACATAGACCAGCCCCCGCACCATGGAAAGCGTGCCCAGCGTAGTGACGAATGGACTGAGCTTGAGCTTGGCGATGGCCACGCCGTTGAACAGGCCCACACCGGCAGCGGCCAGCAGGCCAGCCGCCACCGACACGATCAGAACACTGCCGGGAAAGGGATAGAATTGTGCCCCCAGCAGCGCGTTCATGGTCAATGAGGTGATGGTGGCGGAGAGCGCGATGGTCGAGCCCACGGACAGATCGATGCCACCGGTGATGATCACGAGCGTAATGCCCAAGGTGGCAATGGCAATGAACGAGAAGTTGCGGGTGATGTTGGAGATATTGCCGCTGGTCATGAAATTGGGCGAGAGCAGGCTCATCACCGCCATGAGGACCAACAGGGCCGCAAGCACATAGGCCGACTGGGTATTGAGAAAACCCCGCTGCCAGAAGCGGGTGCGGCCAACATTGGTAAAGCCTGATTGGCTGATGGACATCACGCGGCCTCCATGGCGCCGGTGATCAGCGCAGTGACTTCTTCGGGCGAGGATGCAGCAATGGGCTTGTCAGCCACCTTGGTGCCGCGCCGCATGACAATGACCCGCTCGCACACGGCAAAGACGTCGGGCATGCGATGGGAAATCAGAATGACTGCGATGCCGGCCTCCTTGAGGCGGCGGATCAGGTTGAGCACTTCAGCCACCTGGCGCACCGAGATGGCAGCGGTCGGCTCGTCCATCAGGATGAGCTTGGCATCCGAGAGGCGGGTGCGGGCGATGGCGACGGCCTGTCGCTGTCCGCCCGACATCTGACGCACAAAGTCGCCGGAGCGCGTTTCAGATTTGAGTTCGGCAAAAAGCTCGGCGGCGCGCGCATCCATGGCCGCATGGCGCAGGAAGCGGAATGGTCCCACCTGGCGCTTCAACTCGCGACCCAGAAAGATGTTCTCGGCGGCGGTCAGGTTATCGGCGAGGGCGAGGTCCTGATAAACCGTTTCGATGCCGAGCCGCCGGGCTTCCGCGGGGCTATGGATATGAGCATGGTTGCCGGCAAAGCGCAGGCTGCCGGCCGTCGGCTGATAGATGCCGGAGATGATCTTGACCAGCGTGGACTTACCAGCGCCGTTATCGCCCATCAGCCCGACCACTTCGCCGGGCTGGACAGTGAAGCTGACATCGGAAAGGGCGCGGATGGCCCCGAATTCCTTGGTCACGCCCGTCAATTCAAGAAGTGCCAACACGTCCTCCCTTGTTGGCGGCAGTCTCGTAGGCAGGAACTTTCGGAAGAACGGCCGCGTAGCGCCTCCACGCATGCGTCGCCTCATCCCCTCCCCCAGGCGGGCCTCCTTCCGCCTAGCTGAGTCGTTACCACGCCGATATTAATAGTACAATATGATTTATGCACGTACCTCAGCCAGCTGCCGACGATGTGGCTTGGGTAAGAGGAGCATAGAGGCGGTGCCAGTACAAGGCCAAGGTGATCATCAGGGAGGCGCGGATCGCAACTCCCGGGCCGGCTGCCCCACCTCGAGAGAAAGCGCTTGGGCAACCTAACGCATCTTCGCCCGTTGGCCGCTCATCTGGAGAATGCCATGCCCAAGAAGCTCGCCAAGCTTGACCAGCAAACAATAGTCATCACCGGAGCCAGTTCCGGCATCGGACTTGCGACGGCACGGCTCGCCGCGCGGCGTGGCGCCCAGGTGGTGCTTGCAGCGCGCGATGCCGATGCACTGGATCGGATAGCCCGGGATATCAACGCAGCAGGCGGCACCGCGATCGCGGTGCCGACCGATGTTGCCGATGAAGAGCAGGTCCAACGATTGGCCGGCACCGTCATCGATCGGTTCGGCGGGTTTGACACCTGGGTAAATAATGCCGGCGTCGGCCTTGTCAGCACGGCAGATGAAACCAGCAGCGTCGATCATCACCGATTGTTCGAGGTGAACTACTTTGGCCTGGTCTATGGGTCGCTTGCCGCGGCGCGGCATTTCCGTGAATTGGGCAAGCCCGGCGCCATCATTAACCTTGGTTCGGCCGTGTCAGACATGCCGCAGATGCTGTCGGTGGCGTATTCTGCAACCAAGCACGCCATCAAGGGCTTCACGGACGGTTTGCGAGTGGAGCTTGGCCAGGAGGGGCTGCCTATCTCGGTAACCCTGATAAAGCCAAGTTCAATCGATACGCGCTTCTTCGACCATGCCAAGACCAATATGGGCGGCATGGGCAAGGCGCCTGGTGCGAATTATGAGCCCGAGGTCGTGGCTGAGGCGATCCTTCATGCTGCCCAGCATCGCAAGCGCGATGTGGCTGTCGGGCAGACGTCGGCTTTGGGTGGACGGCTAGCCGCCGTGGCGCCGGGCGTGATCGATACCGTTCAGCAAAACTGGAGCTACGACAAGCTCATCGACTATGGCCACATGCCGGAATACGACGGTCTGCACGATGTCCCGTCCGAGGGCCACGAGACCTCCCGCTACCGCCGTGGCCGCAACTACAGCGTAACGACCGCGGCGCAGATGCATCCAGCGCTCAGCCTGGGCGCGGTTGTGGTTGCGGGCGCGGTCCTTGTTCTCGCCGTTGGCAGCGCCCGGCGTTGAAGCCATGGATCGGGGGCCTCGCTTGGACGGGTTCCGGCGACTGCCCGACAACGGACTGAGCGGCTGAACTCATCCCTCACCCTGCCGTCGCCCACTTTGATGGACCTGAAGACATGAAGGTGTGGGTAAACCAGTACGGCAGCGTTGCTAAGGCAAACGCACAGCGTTAACCCTAATGACAGGGGGCGCCATGATCCATCCATTGATTTCGACCGGACCGAGGCGTCCACCAGAAGCACGTCAGTTTCGGGAGCCGCGGAAGTATGTCGTGTTTCCGCTGGCGGAAATTGGCAGCACGAAAGTTCGCGCTGGGAAAACGATTGGTCGTTCGCCGGTTTTCTCTTGGCACCGGCAATCGACTTGGTGGGGCTATAGGTCAGCTTCGTTTGTCGTGGTCGCAAACGACAACTGAGCCGACGCCAAAGGGCCTGTCGGCTGGCTTAAGAGGCCGCACCGGCGTCGTCTTCTGCAATGCAGCGCTCGTTGAGCGAGGGGTCCCTGCACGCCGCTAGCACCGGTCCAGATCAGAACGAGAGATTTCCGCGCGGAACTGCTGGTTCTCAGGCAGACCCGGCTTTGATGCCGTACTCGTACATCCTCAGCGTTGCTTCGATATCCTCAAGATGTATGGCAAACCCGGCTTCCACGGCCTCCATCTGTCGACGCAGGTGATCCCGCCTGGAAAGGATGGCGGAGCGCTCGCTTTCGAGTTCCTTGATCGCCAAGTCAAAGCGCTCCCGATGCGAGGCCAGGCGCTGTACCATCGGAGCGGTCTGTTTGGCGAGTTCCTTAGCTGCAGCAACAACTTCAGCATCGGTCTTGTCGACGACCTTCTGGTCGGTTCTGGAGCGTGCAGCCATTGTCATCCTCACGTTGCCGGCAAACAGAGCACTGGTGATGTGATAACGCCACAAGTCCCGGTTTTCCAAAGCGAACTTTCGCGTTTAGCTTAATGCCAAAGGTTAACTACCGGCGCTTCGCACTGCATTCCTTTCCAGCCTTCGCCTGAACGTCCAGCGAAGTCCAACCAGACCTCGCCGGGCTCCATGGCCGCGCAGAGCGGGGCGAAGACGTCCGACCTGGTACGTGCGCGGCAGCCAGGATCAGTCGTCCTGACCGAAGGTGTTGAAGCCGAGGTTGAGATGGAACTGCAGGGCGTACTGGTAGCTGATGCGATCCCGGGCCGTCAGCGCGTCGATCACCGCCTGGTGCTGGGCGAAGGTGGTCGTGCGAAAGTCCTGTCGCGACTTGCCCTTTTCCATGATGCCGATGATGACCGGCTTCATGATGCGATAGAGCTCGATCAACGCCGCATTGTCGAGAATGCCGACCAGCGCGACGTGGAAGGCGAAATCCGCTTCGGAGGCCTCCTCACGCGTCGCTGCTTGACCCATGGCAGTGTTGGCGGCGGTCAGGCGGTCCAGATGCCCATCATCGAGATTATCAAAGAGGGCGTCGACGGAGTTCACCTCGATCAGCGTCCGAAAGCCCTGAATGTCGGTGAAGGCCTTGCGGGAAATCTCGATGGTGTTGAAGGAAAACAGATCGAAGGCGCGGGCCATGCGGTTGTCGATGATGGTGGCCCCCACCTTGGGACGGACCTCGACAACCCCGTAGGCCTTAAGCATGCGCATCGCCTCGCGCACGGTATTGCGGCTGGTCGCAAAACGTTCGCACAGCTCGCGCTCCGATGGCAGTGGGTCTCCGACCTTGAGCAACTTGCTGTCGATCAACCTGCGAATGTCTAGCACCAGCGCCTCTACCGCCGAGCGTGCCTGCACGGAATTTCTGCCAGATGCGGAAGCGGACTGCGTGACGGTCAATAGGAAGTCTCTGACGAAGCGGGAGGCCTGGGGTTTGTAGGACCAGAGAGTGCACAAACGCTCACGGAATGGCAATAACCGGCCCCTGACTCCGCTCTCCAGGGCTAAAACTCGGGCTTCTGGTCTGACAAAAGCCAAAGAAATTGCAGCAAAATTTAGCCTGCAGCTGTTGATCGCGCGACTGATCCATGCACAGTTCAGTCAACCATCCGGCGCGGACGATGCCCGCCTGGATCAAAAAACCCGCAACCAGCATCGAACACGGGAGAGAGACGTGAGCTTTACCAAATCACTCACCGGCCTTGTCGCCGTCACCGCCTCAGTCCTGGCGCTCACCGGCGCCGCTTTGGCCGCAGACTATAACTGGACCTTCCAGACTTCGGAGACGGCCGGCGAGCCCGGCTTCATCAACAAGCAGAAATGGGCCGAAAACGTTGGCACGCTATCCGGCGGGCGCATCGAGATCGAGATCCTGCCGATCGGCGCAGTCGTGCCCCATACCGACACGCTCGATGCGGTCGGCGCAGGGATTCTGCAAGGCCACCTGACCGATCCGAGCTATTTTGCCGGCAAGGACCCGGCCTTTGCCATGATGGGCAATCTGGTGGGCGCCTGGAGCGATCCGTTCGAGTTGATCGGTTTCATGCAGGCTGGCGGCGGCCACGAGCTCTACTCCGAGCTGGTGGAACCCTATGGCGTGCACTTCATCGGCGCAGCCGCGACCGAGCCCGAAGCGTTCGTGGCCGGCGTCCCGATCCGCACCGTGGAAGACCTGCAAGGCGTCAAGCTGCGTGCGCCCGAGGGAATGGTGTTCGAGATTTTCTCCAAGGCGGGTGCGTCACCGGTAGCGCTGCCCGGCTCGGAAATCTTCTCCGCGCTCGACAAGGGTGTGGTCGACGCCGCCGACAACACGGTGTTCGCCACCAACCAGGCACTGGGCATGAACGACATCGCGCCCTATCCGCTTTATCCGGGCTTCCACTCCCTGCCGCTGATCGACATCTCGATGAACAAGGAAATCTGGGACGGCCTGCCGGAGGACCTGCAGCAGATCCTGAACGCTTCGGTCGACCAGTTCATCTTCGATCACGTCTATTCGGTGCGCCAGCTCGACGCCGCGGCCGTGGCCGAGGCCCGGGCCAACCCGGAGATCGAGATCATCAACTGGTCGGGCGATGAGCGTGCCAAGTTCCGGCGCATCGCGCAGGAAGAATGGCAGAGCTGGGCCGAACGCAGCGATATGACGCAGCGCTACTACGATGCCGTCACGAGCTATCTCGAAGGCCGCAACCTGCTCTAGTCGTCTGGAGCAGACCACCTTGATGCTGCGCCCCTGCCGGCTCTGGCGGGGCGCAGCCCGATGGTTCTGGAGATCAGCCCATGCTGGAAAACCCCGACGACCCTGCCAACGCCGATGGCGGGGAGGAAAACGTTCGCACCGGTCTCGACAGGTGGGTGGCCGGCTCGGCCAATGTGTTCGCCTGGGCGATCTTCATCGCCTTCGCCATCACCGTATTCGAGGTGATCTCCCGCTATGTCTTCGATAGCCCCACCTTCTGGGCGCACGAAACCACGACATTTCTCATTGCCGCGATCTTTCTCATCGGCGGCCCGATCGCCCTGGCGCGCGACAAGCATATCCGCGTGCGGATGTTCTATGATTCTTCGTCGCCGACCCGCCGGCATCGACTCGACATCTTCAACTCGATCATTGCGCTGCTGTTCTTTGCCGGGCTGAGCTATGCCGCCTGGATCATGGTGGGCAAGGCCGTCTACTCCCCGACCGGCGATATCAGGCTCGAAGGCACCGGCACCTCCTGGAACCCGCCGACGCCCGCCCTGCTCAAGATCATGGTGCTGCTCTGCGTGGGCTTGATGTTCGTGCAGACCATGCTGCATCTGGGCGCCGCCCTCCGGCGTGAGATTTATGGGCCAAAGTCCGGCCCCCGGTCCGGCACGAAGGAGAACTAGCATGGGCTTGAGCGCAATGGGCATCGAGCTCGGCTCATACGTGCTGGTGGGCGCGATCTTCCTGCTGCTGCTGAGCGGACAACCACTGGCCTGGGTGACCGGGCTGGTGGCGCTGATCTTCACCTTTGGCTGGTTCGGCGGCAACGCCCTGCCCCTGGTCACCGCGCGCATCTTCGGCTTCATCACCGAATATTCGCTGGTGGCCATTCCCATGTTCATCCTGATGGCCGCCCTGCTGGACCGCTCCGGCATCGCCAAGGATCTGTTCAACGGCATGCGGGTGATAGCGGGTCGGCTACCCGGCGGGGTCGCAGTGCAGACGCTGATCGTTGCCATCCTGATGGCCGCCATGTCCGGCGTCATCGGCGGCGAAATCGTGCTGCTGGGCATCCTGGCGCTGCCGCAGATGCTGCGCCTGGGCTATGATCGCAACCTCTCCATCGGCGTGGTCTGCGCCGGCGGCTCGCTGGGCACGATGATGCCGCCGTCCATCGTGCTGATCATCTACGGCCTTGTGGCGAGCGTTTCGATCGCGGATCTCTTCGTAGCCGCCATCACCCCGGCCTTGCTGCTGCTGGCGTTCTACGTCGCTTATGTGCTGTTCATCTGCTTGCGCAATCCGCAGATGGGACCGCCGATGTCGAAGGAGGAAATGGCGGAGGAATCTCTCAGCAGCGCCCTGCGTTCGCTGGCGCCACCATTGTTCATCGTGTTCATGGTGCTCGGCTCAATCTATGCCGGGGTTGCCTCGATCACGGAAGCCGCGGCGCTGGGCGTGTCCGCCGTACTCATCGTTGCGCTGCTGCGGCGCGAGCTGAACTTCAAGATGCTCCAGGCCAGCCTGGTGCATACGCTGGAAACCTGCGGCATGATCATCTGGATCGGCATCGCCGCTGCCGTGCTGGTGGGTGTCTACAACCTGATGGGCGGCAACCGCTTTGTCGCCGACGCGATCCTAGGCATTCAGGCGCCGCCGGTGGTGATCATCATGGTGATGATGCTGATCCTTTTGGTGCTGGGTATGTTCCTCGACTGGATCGGCATCGCACTGCTGACGCTGCCGATCTTCGTGCCGATCGTGATCCAGCTCGGATATGACCCCATCTGGTTCGGCATATTGTTCGCGGTGAACATGCAGGTGAGCTATCTGACCCCGCCCTTCGGGCCCGCCGCCTTCTATCTCAAGAGCGTGGCGCCCAGGGAGATCACGCTGCAGCACATCTACACGGCGCTGCTGCCATTCATCGCCCTGCAATTGGTGGTGCTGGCCATCATCCTGTTCTTCCCACCCATCGCCACCTGGGCGGTGAACTGAGCGGGATCAAGACCCGACGACGCGCGGCCCCGGGGGCAGAACGGCCGGGGCTGTGCAGACAGTTTCGGGTAGGACACGCTGGCCGGCGCTCTTGCGCGCAGCGCTGGCCCTTCATCACAAGCTCCATGGGGGACTGGATCACGTCAACAGATGGCTATCTCAACGGCGTCATGAAGAGAGCAAACAGCTTCTTTGACGAACTTCTCACGCATGATCAAGGCTATCGGCTTCATCGATGAACTCGACAGCCTGCCTGACAGGCAGCCATGCGAGAACGCGATCGAGACTGGTGGACGCCAGTGGTCATTGGCGTTTTGACCTGCATCGATCGGGTAAAGGCGTCCGGGCGTCCAATCCTGCTGCTCGGCGCCGCCAATTTCGGAGCACGGCTCGACGCCGCACTTGTCCGGCCCGGAAGGTTTGACAGATCGTGCCGCTGCTGCCGCCGTCAAATACGGAGGAGATCGCTGCAGCTTTCGCTACTATCTCAAGCAGGACCTCGACGAAGCAGACATCGTTCCGCTTGCCTTACTGGCAGATGGAGCGACGCCTGCCCAGTTGAGACAGGGGTGACAGGTGCTGCTGCCACTGCCCCGTGGCAGCGCCAATTCTCGCCTGAGCTCCCCGCAACCAAACCAACCAGTTGCTCGAGCTTCAGCGGCGGCGCCTGAACACCCGCTTCATAAGCCAGCCAAACACGAACGCCTTGATAATGTGGCCCATTTGCACCTCCGTTGTGGGTCGTAACGTCCTGGAGGACGACAAGTTGCTCCCATGTAGAACCACCTTCCGAGGAGAGTGCAGCTCAAGCGCTTGGAGTTCCATGCTGGAAGAGCATTGGAGACTCGCGTTGCTCGGCACTAGCGGACAGATGGCTGGTATGCGCCGCCCCATAGCGGCCGTTGAAGCCAGGATTCCAATTCGCCAAAACCTGCCGCTCCGCAGTGGCCGGCTCCACCGGAAAAGCAGGGCGAAGTTATACCGTCGCTTTTGTCGTTCGCGCTGAAGCGGCTGGTTTGATGTTGGCAGGCAGTGCGGCTTAGCCTCCCATGTTGCATGTTCCAAGGGGTATGATCGAACACCAGTCTGGCCGAGGTCGTCTCAGAGGGCACCCCGCGGAACTGCAATGTGCAAGTGATCCTTGTGGAGTGGGTCCCTAAGGTGATCGCCGTGGCACCGACGAAGCGCCAGGGACTGCCCAACCGGGCAACTTCGGGCTGACGGCTGAACCACTGCGCCGCTCTATAGCTTTCTGATCCCTTGGTGCGATCCTCGACAATAAGGCGGTTGCCGACGGCATAGATGTCGACCGCCACGCCGCGGGTATGGTCCGATTGCCTGTCCGTGCCGAATATTTCCCAAGGATGGCCGGCAACCAGACTGACGACGCCGATTGGCACTCGATCAGCCAGGCGGGACATGAGGCCGAGCACCGTGTTGGAAACTGCCCCGGAATAGATGTCCCAGCGAGCCGAGTCCGGTATGGCGATATCTGGATGGGCGAGCACAGCCAAGGCTTCAGAGCTCAGGTTGGGCGGCCGAGCGACGGGGTCGCCGCCATAGGAGGCCACGTCCTCCAGACGCCACGCTCCATCTGCGATGCTTAGACGGCCATCGATAGTCCTAGTCTCGACGCGGACACCCTCGGGACCGCCGATCTGCTGTTCGACGACCACCATTCGTTCAAGCAGCATTCCGCCCAGTTGCGGATAAACGGTCCGGCCGCGGGACCAAGATCCAGGATGGTGCAACGCAGCGGCTGCCGCAGTGGCGCCGGGTGTCTCTCGCGGCAGTCGCGCGATGACGGACATTACTTCCTCATCCGCCTCGTAGGTGGTCAAGGCAAGTGCGACCTCGCCTGCCAACGTCGTGATACCGGCGAGCGTTAGTATCCCGCTTCCCCGGTAATCTGCGAGTCGCGCATCTGCTATCGAGAAGAACTCAATGCACCAGGGGGTCGGAATACGTCACTGAGGCGAGGCACGGCCACTTAGGGTGCACACGATAGCACACAACGTGACCTATGTCGGATAAACTTGAGTGTCTAAGGACTTAGAAGGAAACAGTGGCGGAGAGGATGGGATTCGAACCCACGAGGACCTTTAGAGCCCTGCGCCCTTAGCAGGGGCGTGCCTTCGACCACTCGGCCACCTCTCCGGCAGGGGGTGGATAGCGGGCGGGGGGTGGGATGGCAAGTGGTTTTTGACCCAGCCCGCCGCGCCGCGCGCCGCCCGCAGCGCAATTTGCTTTATGCCTGTCGCGATCAGCGGCTAGATCATGGAGCGGACGAATCATCCCGGCGGCAGGTGGTGGACATGACACGGACTGGCTTACGGCTGTTGGGCGGTATGGGCGTGATGCTGGCAGGCATCGGTCTCGTTGCAGCGCAGGAGGCCGTACCGCTCGACCCCAATCGCATTTCCGACCCGATAGAGGGCGTGTGGCAGACGCTGGAGCTGTCGGAAGTGACGATCGCGCCTTGCCCGGCCGGGTTTTGCGGCACGCTGAGCAAGATCGTCGTGCCGCGCGAGGGGCTGACGGAGGAAGAATATGCCGCTGCGCTCGCCATGCCGGTGGAGAGCTATACGACCTGCGCAACCCCGACCCGGCGCTGCGCGGCCGACCGATGCTGGGGCTGCAGCTGCTGACGCTGCTGCCGAGCGGCAAACCCAATATCTATGACGGGGAAATCTACAATCCCGAGGACGGCAATACCTATTCCGGCTATGTCGAAATGCTGGGCCCAGACCTGATGCGGCTCAATGGCTGCGTGCTCTACAACATCGTCTGCCAGGGGCAGGACTGGGTCCGGGTAGTGCCCGAACCCGTCGTGGCGCAATGAGCGATCAGCGCTGGTTGAAGAGGATCTTCTGGGCTTCCTTGTCGTCGGCAAGGCTCTTGCCCTGCTGGTCCTTTCCCCAGGCGAGGCCGCGCTCGACGGCGGGACGGGCGGCGAGACGCTCGATCCAGGGTAGAACATTGGGGCAGGCCTCGCGGGTGATGCCGTAGCGCTCCCAGGCCTGGGCCCAGCCGATGCAGGCGATGTCGGCGATGGAATAGTCCCCGGTGATGAAATCCTTGCCCTCGAGCTGGGTGTTCAGCACGCGGAACAGGCGGTGGGTCTCATCGGTGTAGCGCTTCTGGGCGTAGGGGATTTTTTCGGGCGCATAGACATTGAAGTGATTGTTCTGGCCGAGCATGGGGCCGAAGCCGCCGACCTGCCAGAACAGCCACTCGTCGACCTTGACCTGCTGGCGCGGATCGGTGGGATAGAACTGGCCGAACTTGATGCCGAGATATTTGAGGATGGCGCCCGACTCAAAGATCGAGATGGGTTCACCGCCCGGTCCCTCGGGATCGACGATGGCCGGAATCTTGTTGTTGGGAGAAATGGCGAGAAATTCGGGGGTGAACTGGTCACCCTTGCCGATATCGATGCGGTGGTAGTTCCACGGCACGCCGAGCTCTTCGAGCATGATGTGGACTTTCTGCCCGTTGGGGGTGGGCAGGGAGAAGGCTTCGATCGGCTTGGTCTGTGTGGTCATTGCCATTTCCGTTCGTTGATGAGCGTGTCCCCTTATATCGGCGGTTGACGATGGAGGGCAAGGCAGCGTGTTGCGCCCTGCCCTCCTATTGGCAATCATCATGCCCGGCGCAGCACCATCTGCGGATTGCCATTGCCGCGCATGGCCCCGGATATGCCGTGGATATCGACCGTGGCGGTGACGCGGTGGCGATAGGCGGCGAACATGAAGGTGGGCGTGACATTGACGGGCGTGTCGAAGGTCACGGTGATGGTATAGTGCCGCAGGTCGCTCAGCAGTTGGACGCCGATCAGCATGCCAGTGAAGGGCTGGTCGAGGTAGAGACCCTTCACGCGCTGGCCGACCTGGAAGGGCACGGCGACGCGATCCGGCAAGGCAGCGCGGGCGGTGTTCCAATCGCGATAGCCGTGAGCGCGGGCGACCTGTTCGAGGGCGGCACCATGCGACAGCGTTTCGCCCAGGGCAGCGCGCTGCTGGCGCAGGTCCCTGGCTTCGGACTTGAGGGTCTGGGCGGATGGAGTGTCGAGCGAAAACGACATGACGAGGTCCTCTCACATGCGATGAGGCGACTGGTTCATGGGGCTCGCCTTGCCATGATGCGCCTTGCAAAGATGAACCGATGTTCGTCTGCGAGGAGGCTGGACTTCACCAACGGACCGAGGTCCGGCGAGCGGCGGGTGCCAGCAACCGAAGCGGGATATGCGCGCGACGGGCAGTCTTGTCAACGGCATGGCAGGGCTGCGATCAACGCCGGTGATGGGGCGATCAGCATTTTATGTTGGGCGGGTTCCGCCCCCGGCGGTATGCGCTGGGGTGAGCATCGCGCGTGGATTCCGGCCTTCGCCGGAATGACCCGGTGGTTGAAGGGTGATCGTGATGCTTGAGACGCTGTTCCTGCTGGTGGCCGGATTTCTGGGTGGCGCCGTCAATTCGCTGGCGGGGGGCGGCTCGTTCATCGTCTTTCCGGCGCTATTGTTCGTGGGCGTGCCGCCGGTGCTGGCCAATGCGTCCAACACCTATGCCGCCCTGCCCGGCTATGTCAGCGGCACGCTGGGCTATTGGCATGCCATGGCGCAGCACAAGGACAAGCTGGTGCTCTATGGGCTGATGGCGGCGGTGTTCGGCTATGCCGGGGCGGAACTGCTGCTGGTGGTGAGCGACGAAATGTTCTCACTGGTGGTGCCGTGGCTGATGGGCTTTGCCGTGCTGCTGTTCGTCTTCGGCAATCGGATCAACAGCCTGGTGGCGGCCCGCAACCGGGGCGGACGCGGTATGAAGCTGCTCGGCGCGGCGCTGCTGCTGGCGTTCCTGGCGCTGGTCTGCATCTATGGCGGGTTCTTCAATGCCGGGCTGGGCATCCTGCTGCTGGCGTTCCTTGCGACGGCGGGCATGAGCGACATTCACGCGATGAACGGGCTCAAGCTCTATGTATCATCCATCGTGGCGCTGGTGGCAGTGGCACGGTTTGCCATCAGTGGCTCGATTGACTGGTACCACGGGTCGATCGCACTGGCCGGCGTGGTGGTGGGCGGGTATCTGGCCGCCAAGAACGCGCACCGCATCCCGTCGCAGTGGATCCGGATGGCGGTGATCGTCTATGGCGTGGTGATGACCGGATATTTCTTCTGGGGGGCGTATGTAGGCAGCCCAGTATAGCCTCAGACCTATTCCCTGCTCCCTCCCCTCCGAAGGAGAGGGCAGGCCCCACAAGTGCCTTCCGCCACTCTCGCAGCAGACCTCATCCTGAGCCTGTCGAAGGACGAGGCCGTGGCACGATCCGAGTTGCCCGACCTCGTGGTTCGACAAGCTCACCAAGAGGTTGAACCGCAAGGGCGCCGGCGCCAGCTAGTCCGCCCGCCTAATCCAGACGGCACAATCGTGAAAGACGGTGCCGCCGAAGGGAGGCGCCGGAGTGGCGCTGGTCAAGGTGTTGATGCCGCGGCCGGTGCGATGTGACTTGTTCTTGTGCAGGCCCTCGGCGATCAGGACGCCGGTAGGGAGCCCGGTGCGGATGCGGGCGGTGAGATCGACGGTGCCACGGCGGTTGCCGACGGTGACGAAATCGCCCTCCGCGATGTCGAGACGCGCCGCATCTTCGGGATGGATGAACACCGAGGGCACGCCCTCGCGCTTCTGGCTGCCCGGAGTCTCGTTGAAGGACGAGTTGAGGAAGGCGCGGGCCGGACTGGTGGCGAGGCGGAACGGATGTTCGGCATCAGTCGCCTCGGTGATGGCCCAGTGGTCGGCAAAGCGCGGCATGTCCGCAGGATCGCACACCCAGAGGTAGCCCTTCTTTTCCGCAACCGACTGCCATTCCGGCCCGAAGCGAAAGCGCTTATCGGGCCAGGCGAAGCCGTCGGCAAAGCGGGCGGCGGCATCAGGGCGTTCGCGGTCGACGAAGCCGGTTTTCTCGACCTCATCGAGTGCCGGATAACCGGAGCGCCGGAAGGTGTCGGCGACGACGTCGCGATCGCTGGTCTTGAAGGTTTCGTGGTCCAGCCCGAGACGCAGCGCCAGGGCGTTGATGACCTCGTGGTTGGAGCGGGTCTCACCCGGACGCTCGATGAGGGCCGGGCCATAGAGGACCCGCGTGTGGCCACCACGCGTATAGTAATCGTTGTGCTCGAGGAACATGGTCGCCGGCAGCACGATATCGGCGAGCTCGGCTGTTTCAGTCATGAACTGCTCGTGGACGACCAGGAACAGATTCTCACGGGAGAGCCCGGCATGGGTCAGCGTCTGGTCCGGGGCGACGGCAGCCGGATTGGTGTTCTGGACGATCATGGCCATCACCGGCCCACCACCCTTGAGAGCAGCCGCGTCACCGGTGAGGATGGGGCCGATCTCGGACATGTCCAGCCAGCGCGGATCGCCCTTTTGCAGGGCGCCGCCGGTCAGCATGGACTTGTCCAACTGCCAGGTGCCGGAATTGGAGTGGAAGGCGCCACCACCGCGGTGCTGCCAGGCCCCGGTCATGGCCGGAATACAGAGCGCGGCGTGCATGGCGGTGGCGCCATTGCGCTGGCGGGTGAAGCCATAGCCGAGGCGGAAGTAGCTGCGGGGCGTAGTGCCGACCAGGTGGGCGAATTCGACGATCTCTGCCGTGCCGAGGCCGGTGATCGCGGCGGCCCAATCCGGCGTCTTGCTCGCCAGATGGGCTTCAAATTCCGGGCCGAAATCGGTGTACTTTTCCATATAGGCGCGGTCGGCCAGGTTGTCGCGCAGCAGCACGTGCATGACCGCCAGCGCCAGGGCGCCATCGGTGCCAGGCCGCAGGACGAGACCGAGATCGGCCTGGGCCATCGTGGCCGTCTCATAGATGTCGATGACGACGACCTTGGCCTTGCGCTCTTTCCGCGCGCGCATGGCATGTGTCATGACGTTGACCTGCGTATGCACCGCATTGGTGCCCCAGATCACGACGCAGTCGCTCTCCGCCATCTGCTCGGGGTTGACCCCGCCCAACATGCCGGTGCCGGCGATGTAGCCCGGCCAGGCAGTGCCGGTGCAGATGGTGTCGTATTGGCGGGAATAGCCCTTGGCCGCTCGCAGGCGATCGATGCCATCGCGGTGCACGTGGCCCATGGTGCCGGCATAGAAATAGGGCCAGATGGCCTCGGCGCCATGCTCGGCCTCGGTGCTGGCGAAGCGGGCAGCAATCTCGTCCAGCGCCTGGTCCCAGCCGATGCGCTCGAACTGGCCGCTGCCCTTGGGGCCAGTGCGGCGCAGCGGATGCATCAGGCGGTCGGGATGGTGCACGCGCTCGGCATAGCGGGCCACCTTCTCGCAGATGACGCCGGCGGTATAGGGATCGTCCTTGGCGCCGCGGACGCGGCCGATGGTGCGCGCGTCGACGATGTCGACATCGAGCGCGCAGGCAGATGGACAATCATGCGGGCAGACCGAGCGGGCGGTGCCGAGGGCTATGGACTGGTTCATGGCCGAGAGGGTAGCCGAGCGGGTTGTGGCGCTCAATCGAATTGGGGTGATGGGCGGTATTCGCGCGGTGAATGGACGGCGTGGGCGCGATCGTGGTGAGGCTGGCGCGTGTGGCTCCACCCCTCCCGGCCTCCCCCATTGAGAGGGAGGTGGGGCGCCACCCTTGGGAGGGCATGGTGTCAAAGGCGATGGCTATAGGCTGGCGAAGGCCTTGGTGGAGGTCTCGGCGTTGCGGCGGGCGCGGTTGGTGGCGTGGATGGCCAGCTGCGCGGCGCCGGAGTGGAACTGCGAGAAGGTGATGCGCCGGGCATCCTGGGTGGCAACGGTGATGCCGCGCCAGTTGGGGCGGACGGAGCGCACGTCGGACCAGGCAATCGTCGTTTCGCGACCGAAGGCATTGCGGTGTTCCAGCAGGCTGTTGTTCCAGCGGATGCGGGTGAACAGGCCATTGAGGCCGATGCCGATCGCGCCGGAGCCGAGCGACACCGAGGCGATGAAGGTGGCGATCATCTGCGTCGCTTCGACATGCTTGGTGCCACCGATGACGATGATGGCCGACATCAGCACAACGGCAAGCGCAGCGGCGCCGTAGCAGGCGAAATATTCCACGATAGAAGGACGCAGTTCGGACCAGCCGTCGACGACCACCGCCTCCTCGCCCTGGACCAGACGCAATGCCAGGAAAGCGGCGTAGCCGAAGGCTACCACGCCGGCGGCGCGGGCTAGGGGCAGACCGGCGGTGAAAGGAACGTATTTAAGGGCGATCAGCGTAATGATCACCAACAGTGGAACAGCCACTTCCTGCCAGCGCAAGGGCACTATAGTCTCTCCAGATGCGAATATGGGCCGGTGACGCTAGTGGCAGAATCTAGCAGGTCGGCTGATTTGGCCACCCACATTCTCGGGAAACACACGCGTTAATGTGGAACCTCAGCCTTTTTGCAACAGGTTAGGGAACGCGGTCCCGGATTGTGCCGTCCGGTGATTCAGCCCGGTCACAGATTGGTTCCAGACGCCGCACTGCAATGGCGGCGGTTTACCATCCGGGCAACGTGGTCGCGGGCGACGCGATCCCATTGAAACTCAAGCCGAAGCCGGTGCGTAGCTGCCGCATCAGTAGTCGAGAGGTTTCATGCCGGTATTTTATCGTGGCCGGCGGGAGGATAATCCCGCCGGCAGTATCCTCGTGCGGGTGTTTGCATTGCCGCACGGCCTGTCATGCGTGGTCAGCTGGCCGGCACCGGAACCCGGACTTCGCGTCTTTTCACCGACGCCGTCGCGGCCGGAAATGGTGGCGGATGCCCTGCCCTATGCCCTCCATCTGAGCGAGCGGGCCAGCCTGCCGGTAACGGTGGAACTGGAGCCGGGCCTGGACTGGCAGCCCGAGTGGGGCGAATTGCGCGACTGGGAGGACGGATGATCGGAGTGCCGGTGCGCCAGCGGCCGCTCCTGCGCTCGACCTGACTGGACCGACTCGCGGCCAGACCGTAAGCAGTTGGCGAGCGGGGGGAAGCATGGCCAAAGCAAGGAGCCTGCCGGTGACGGCGATGCTGGGCGCGAGCATGTTCTGCTCGGGCGTCACCTTTGCCAGCACCGCCCCCTATGCAGCCATTGTCGGTATCGAGACGCTGGGCATTTCGAGCACCCAGTTCGCGTTGCTGCTCTCGGCGAGCTCGATACCGGGCGCGGTAGTGTCGCTGCTGATTGGCTACTTGTCGGACCGCCTGCATGACCGGCGCATCCTGATCCTGGTGGCGGCCACCGCCGGGTTCGTCGGGTTCGGGATGATCTATGCCATCCGCGCGCCTTGGGCCTTTGCGCTGAGCATGGGTTTGATCATGCCGTTCGGACTGGCGATGTTCTCGCAGAACTTCGCCTTCGTCCGAGTCTACTACAATGAAAAGGCGCCAGAACGCTCCCAGTTCATGGTCTCGGCGCTGCGTACAGTCTTCACCGTCGCCTGGGTCGTGGTGCCGCCGGCGGTGGGCTACGTGGCGGCGACCTACTCGGTTTTCGACGTCTACCTGGTGGCGGCAATTGCCTATGGCGCGTGCGGGGTCATCTTCGCGCTCATGATGCGCGATCCGGCGACGCATATCGCCTCGGCACCCATCGTCAAGCCGCCGGCCGGAAGCCGGCGCGGCCTGCCGGCGCCAATCCTGTCGGGCCTGGCCGGCATCCTGATCGTGAATATCGCCGCGCGGCTGGTGGGGCTTTGCATGCCGCTCTCCATCGTGACGCGGCTGGGCGGCACGCTGGCCGATGTCGGGCTTTATGCCGGTATTGCGGCGGCGACGGAAATTCCCTTCATGCTGATGTGGGGCTATCTGCTCGGCCGGGTCTCGCGCGAGGCGATCATCGTGGGTAATGCGCTGCTCTTCGCGGTCTATGTGTTCCTGGTGTCGCGCGCCGGATCGGTGGCCGAGGTGTTCTGGCTGCAGGCGATCAACGGTATTGCCACCGCTGCGCTGATGTCGGTGCCCATCAGCTACATGCAGGATGCAATCAAGGGGCGGGTGGGGCTGTCGACGTCGCTGATGGACGTGGTTTCGATCGGCGCGACGCTGGCCGGCGCAGCGGTGTTCGGCGTGCTGGGCGCGGGTGGCGACTATCAGCAGGTGCTGCTGGCGGCAGCAGGGATTGCCGCACTCGGTGGGCTGGTGATGCTGGCGGGCAACCTGAGGCTGCTGCGGTATACTCCTGTCGAACAGGGGCCTTGAATGGACGCATCCGTCGCCGCCGTGCTGCATAGCTATCCCGCGCCGGTCCGCGAACGACTGATATGGCTGCGCGCGCTGATCCTCAAGACAGCGGCCAAGACACCTGGCGTCGGACCGATCGAGGAGACGCTCAAGTGGGGGGAGGCGAGCTATCTCACCAGCGCCAGCGGGAGCGGCACTACGGTGCGCATCGGACGCGACAAGCGGACGGGGCAGCCGGCGTTCTACGTCAATTGCCAGACCAACCTCGTCGAGCGCTATCGCACGCTTTATACCGACGCCTTCACCTATGACGGCGCGCGCGGCGTGGTGATCGGCGAGCAGCCGGACGAGGCCGTGCTGGAGCACATGATCGCGCTGGCATTGACCTATCACGCGGCCAAGAAGCGCCGCGGCTGATCATGCCGGCAAGAGCATGCCTTCGCGGGCGCAGAGGTCCGCCAGCGCACTGCTCGGCGGGGGCAGCGGCAGATCAGCCCTGCCCCGACGGGTGAGTTGGCTGCGCCAGAGGTGAATCGCGAGGGTATCTGGCCGGACGGCGGCGTCGACACTGGATCCGGGCTGCATGAGCGCGGGGATGCCTTCATAGGGGATGGGATAGAAAGCCGAAGCGGGCAAGACATGCTCGGACAGGCCGCGCCGCCCGACATAGTAGGTCAGGGCCATGGGGCCGGTGGCACCATATTGCATGAATTCTGGCGTGACCCGTCGTCCGACGAGGCGCTGGGCAGCAACCTCCAGACGGCGGAAGATCGGCAGATGCGGCTCGAAGAGCGGGCGCCGGAGGGGGTCGAAAATGCCCAGCAGGTCATCGAGCAAAGCTGCATCTGACGGGATGTGCAGAACCGCGCCATTGACCGAGCCGGGGCGCTCATAGGCCATCAGGAAGTCGGGCGGGCCGGCAATAGGGCGAACACAATAGACATCAAGGTCTGCATAGATGCCGCGGCCCTGGCGCAGGCCGGTCAGGCGGAAAAGGTCCGAAAAGACGCCGGGCGTCCCCCTCCCCTTGTAGAACATCAACCGCTCGCGCGGCAGCACCTCCGCGGCGTCGCGCGCAATGGCCCCGTCGGGCAGGCCGGGAATAGGCTCGAAGGAATAGACCTCCACCGGGTGGCCGCGGCGGCTGAACGAGGCGATGGAGAGGGCCTCGAGCCAACTCATCGGCCCGTGCCAGAAGCTGAAGATGGTGGGCAGGTCTGTCATCGTCATAGCTCCAGGTGCCCGATCTCGTGGTTCGACAGGCTCACCACGAGGTCTCACAGGATTGATGGTTCGACAAGCTCACCATTGGATCTCCGGATGCCGGGGCGACCTCATCCGAGCCTGTCTAAGGACGAGGTCTGCACAAGTTCCGTTAGACCTGCGGCTTGCGCTTGGGCTTGTGGTCTTTCTTTGGTGGCTTGGAGGACTTGTCGGCGACCTTGCCGGCCCATTTGGGCTTGCCCTTGTCCTTGTTCGGCGGTGCCTTGGCGACCTTGGGCGGGCGCGGCTTGTCGAAGTCGGGGCGCGGCCTGGCCGGCATCTCGGATTCCGCGGGATTCCAGCCGCCAGTGGCCGGCGTGGCCGCCAGATCGTCGGGGCGCAAGCCGCCCGAGCCGTAGCGGGCCTTGCGGTCGGCGCGTTCGGGGCGTGGCGCGTTGGGATCGAAGCGCTCGACCGGACCAGGCGGGCGACGCTGCGATGGCGGTGGTCCGGAACGACCTTCGCCGGGACCATCGACCGGCGCAATGGTCACGCCACGCTCGCCCGAACCGTTCTTCTCGATCGACCTGGCGAAAGCATCGGCTTTCTGCGCGGCAACCTCGAAGATGGATTCGGTATCGAAGATGCGGATCGAGCCGATCGCGGTCTTGGTGACGTTGCCCGCCTTGCACAGCATGGGCAGCAGCCAGCGCGGCTCGGCCTTGTGCTTGCGGCCGACACTGACCTTGAACCAGGTGCCGCCCTCGAAGCGTTCGCGGGTCCGGGGGTCCTTGTCGCCAGGCTTGTCGAAGACGGGAGCGTCCGAAACATCCTCGGGCGCCGGACGGGCGGCGAGCTGCTGGCGCAGATAGGCGGCCGCAATCGCTTCGGGCGCATGGCGGGCCATCAGCTGGGCGACGAAATCAGCCTCTTCCTCGGCGACCGGCTTGTTCAGCATGTCGCTCGACAGAATGCTCTCGCGGTAGCGGGCCTCGATCTCCTCGGCTGAGGGCGGCGGCATCATCGTGACATCGAGCTTGGCCGTCTTGAGGACGCGCTGGGCGACGTTGCGGCGGTGCATCGGGGCGATGATGACGCAGGTGCCCTTGCGGCCGGCCCGCCCGGTGCGGCCGGAGCGGTGCAGCAGCGTGTCCGGATTGGTCGGCAGGTCGGCGTGGATGACGAGGTCGAGATTGGGCAGATCGATGCCGCGGGCGGCCACGTCGGTGGCAACGCAGATGCGGGCGCGGCCGTCGCGCATCGACTGCAGCGCGTTGGTGCGCTCGGCCTGGGAGAGTTCACCTGAGAGGGTCACGACATCGAAGCCGCGATTGTGCAGGCGGGACGAGAGGTGCTTCACGCCCTCGCGCGTCGAGGCGAAGACGATGGTGTTGACCGCCTCGAAATAGAGCAGCGTGTTGATGATGGCGTTTTCACGCTCCGCGGCGGGGACCAGCATCAGCTTGTAGTCGATATCGGCATGCTGCTCGGTGGCGCTGGTGGCGGCAACGCGCAGGGCGTCGCGCTGGAAGGTCTTGGCCAGCTGGGCGATCGGCTTGGGCACGGTGGCCGAAAAGAGCAGCGTACGGCGGTCTTCGGGAGCGGCGTCGAGGATGAATTCGAGATCTTCGCGGAAGCCTAGATCGAGCATCTCGTCGGCTTCGTCGAGGACGACGGCGCGCAAGGCCGACATGTCGAGGGCCCCGCGGGTAATGTGATCGCGCAGGCGACCGGGCGTGCCGACGACGATGTGGGCGCCGCGTTCGAGCGCACGGCGCTCGGCACGCGCGTCCATGCCGCCGACGCAGGATGCGGTGCGCGCGCCGGTCTCGGCATAGAGCCATTCGAGTTCGCGCTGCACCTGCAGGGCCAGTTCGCGGGTCGGCGCGATCAGCAGCGCCAGCGGCGCCCCGGTTTCGGTGAAGCGTTCGACGTCGCCGAGGAGCGTGGGCGCTATGGCCATGCCGAAGGCGACGGTCTTGCCCGAACCGGTCTGGGCCGAGACGAGCAGGTCGCGGCCTTCGGTCTCGTCCTCAATGATGGCGGACTGGACCGGCGTGAGGGTATCGTAGCCCTTGGCAGCAAGGGCACGGGCGAGCGGAGGCAGGATGGTTTCAGGCAGGGACATTCTTGGCTTTCTGGACGCCGCCAAACATTGGCGTCATGCCGCGAGGGGGCGGCCGGTAAGGGAGATTCCTGCTTTCGCGGGAATGACGCTGTGATGGTTGGACACACCATAGCACAAGCAAAGCAAAAGGCCGCCCGGCGGGCGGCCTGCCAAATCAAGTGGCGGGAATTACCATTCTCTCTCCCCCTCGGGGAGAGGAACAGAAGGTCAGCCGACCAGTTCGTCGTCGTTGAAGAAATACTTGATTTCCTGGGCAGCGGTTTCCGGAGCGTCCGACCCGTGCACGGAGTTTTCGCCGATCGACAGGGCGAATTCCTTGCGGATGGTGCCTTCGGCAGCGTTCTCGGGATTGGTGGCGCCCATGACTTCGCGGTTCTTGAGGATGGCGCCTTCGCCTTCGAGCACCTGCACGACGACGGGCGAGGCAATCATCTGCTCGACCAGTTCGCCAAAGAACGAACGTTCCTTGTGCACTGCGTAGAAGCCCTCGGCCTGGGCACGGGTCATGTGGATCTTCTTGAGGGCGATCGGGCGCAGACCGGCTTCCTCGAACTTGGCGATGATCTTGCCGATGAGATTGCGGCGGACGGCGTCGGGCTTGATGATGGAGAAGGTGCGTTCGAGCGCCATTGGGTCGATCCTTGAATGGGTCTGTTGGAAGGTGGCGCCTTGTAGCCTCAGAGTTTGACGGAGGCAAGACGCCCCATCAGCCCTTCGTCGCCATGCAGGCCGGCCCTGCCTCGTCCACCTCGGTGATGCCGTGGGCGATCTGGTTGCCGTGCGGGTCGAGGGCAGACACATCGAGACTAGTCACGGCGCGCGGCACCTCGAGGACCTGCATGGTCTCGACGGGCACGATCTGCATGGTGCAGACCTCGGCGGTAGAGCTGGTTGGTATGGCTACGGCCAGCGTCGTGCCAGCGCGCTCCCCGATGTCCACAGGCTCAACGGCCTGACAGGCGCCGCCGTCGAAGAAGGCGTTGAGAAGAACGCGCTCGGTATCGACACGGCAGGCGGTGAGCTGGCTAAAGCCAGGCTGGGCCTGGGCAAGGGCCGACGTGCTGAAAATCATGGCCAGGACTGCGGAACGGACCAGCATCATTGAAATCTCCATACCAGCCCCGGGAAACGTCCGATGCAGCGGGAGGGATGCTGCCATCGCGGGAAAGCCGGTTGCCATAAGGTCTGCTTGACTTTATCCAACGGCAAACACCTGTCGCAGGTTGTTGTTCCACTGGCGCCACCAGTCAAGGCACCCTGCCCTTTCCAAAAGATTGCCGTATCATGCTGACGATCAACAACCTCACCTATCGCATCCAGGGCCGGGAGCTGTTCGAGGACGCGTCGGTGGTGCTGCCGACGGGCTCCAAGACCGGCTTCGTGGGCAAGAACGGCACCGGCAAGACCACGCTGTTCCACCTGATCCAGGGGCACATCAGCGCCGATGCCGGTTCGATGGAACTGGACAAGAAGGCGCGGATCGGGGCGGTGGCGCAGGAAGCGCCCGCCGGCAACGAAAGCGTGCTGGACGTGGTACTGGCCGCCGACAAGGAGCGCACTGCGTTGATGGCGGAGTCGGAGACGGCGACCGATCCGCACCGGATCAGCGAGATCTATACCCGGCTGGCCGATATCGACGCCTACTCGGCCGAGGGGCGGGCCTCGTCAATTCTGAAGGGGCTCGGTTTCGAGCAGGAGCGGCAGCTGGGGCCAACGCACGAGCTGTCGGGCGGATGGCGCATGCGCGTGGCGCTGGCGGCGGTGCTGTTCAGCCAGCCCGACCTGCTGCTGCTGGACGAGCCGACGAACTATCTCGACCTCGAAGGCACGCTGTGGCTGGAGAAGTATCTGGCGACCTATCCCTATACCGTCTTCATGATCAGCCACGATCGCGATCTGCTCAACAAGTCGGTCAACTCGATCATCCATCTCGAGCACCGCAAGCTCACCTTTTACAAGGGCAACTACGACACGTTCGAAACAACGCGCCGCATGCAGATGGAGCTCAACAACAAGAGCCGCGACAAGGCGCTGGACCAGGTGGCGCACCTGCAAAAGTTCGTCGACCGCTTCCGGGCCAAGGCAACCAAGGCCAAGCAGGCCCAGTCGCGCATGAAGATGATTGAAAAGCTCAAGCCGCCCGCGGCGATGTTCGACGAATATGCGGCGCCATTCACCTTCCCGCAACCAAAGGCCGAGGCGGCAACCCCGATGCTGACGCTCGACGGCGTGGCGGCCGGCTATGGCGACAAGACGATCCTGCGCAACATCAACATGCGGATCGATCCCGATGACCGCATCGCGCTGATCGGGGTCAACGGCAATGGCAAGTCGACCTTCGCCAAGCTCCTGGCGGGCGATATTGCGCCGATGGGCGGGCAGTTGCGCAAGGGCAAGAAGCTCGAGATCGCCCATTTCGCCCAGCACCAGATGGACAAGCTCAAGCCAGAATGGACCCCGTTCGAGCATGTGGTCGACATGATGCCGACGGAGAGCGAATCCCGGCGGCGCTCGCGACTGAGCCAGATGGGCCTGACCAAGTCGCGCATGGACACCAAGGCCAAGAACCTGTCGGGCGGGGAGCGTGCGCGGCTGCTGATGGGGCTGATCACCTTCGGGGGACCGGGGATGATGATCCTCGACGAGCCGACCAACCATCTCGACATCGACAGCCGCGATGCGCTGGTGCATGCGCTCAACGACTATGAAGGGGCGGTGCTGATCATCAGCCACGACCGCCACCTCATCGAAGCGACCTGCGATACGCTCTGGATCGCCGAGGGGGGCACCATCCGCGAGCTGGACGAGGACCTCGACAGCTACCAGCGCAGCATCACCTCGACCAAGGAGGGCAAGGGCGGCGGCGGTGGCTCTAAGGCAGAGCGCAAGGCCGACAAGGCCGAGGCAGCCGCGCGCCGAGCCGAGATCGCCCCGATCAAGAATGGCATCAAGGACGCGGAAACCAAGATTGCCCGCCTCAAGGTCGAAATCGGCAAGATCGACGCGCTGCTCGAAGACCCCAAGGTCTACAATGGCTCTCCCGAGCGGGTGATCGCGCTGGGCAAGGACAAGGCGCGCTTTGCCGCCGAGCTTGAAAGCAGCGAAGAGGCCTGGCTGGCACTGAGCGCCGAGCTTGAACAGGTGGAGCGGGCGTGAGCACCCTTACTGCGCAGGACGTCATCGCCACGCTGGGCATGGAGCGGCATCCCGAGGGTGGCTGGTATCGGCAGACGTTCGAGGACAGCGGGCGGTCGAACGGCCGTTCCCGCTCGACGGCGATCTATTATCTGCTCGAGGCGGGGGACGCCTCGCATTGGCACCGGGTGGATGCGGTGGAGGTCTGGCACTATTACGCCGGCGCACCAATGAAATTGCGCATCTCGGATGGCCAGGACGTGCTGGAGTTGCTGCTGGGGGCGGCGCTCGATGAGGGGCAGCGCCCGCAGATGGTCGTGCCGGCGGGTGCATGGCAGGCGGCGACGAGTACCGGGGCGTGGACGCTGGTGGGCTGTACCGTTGCGCCGGGGTTTCGGTTTTCCGGGTTCGAGCTCGCCCCCAAGGACTGGGCTCCCGCCAAGCGCTAACCGCTTCCGCCGAGGATCGTTGACAGGGGCGCCGGGTTGCCATCTGCTGCCGGCGAAACATTGAAGGTGCTCGATGCGTCGCCTTGGTCCAAAGTTCGTCGTCGCCCTGCTGATGTGCTTCGCCTGGATGCCCGCGCTGGCACACGCACAGGACCTGACCAAGGCGCAATACGCAGAAGCGCGGCGGTTTGCCTACAATAACAGCCTGTTCGTCCTCTACCACGAGGTGGCGCACCTGCTGTTCGACCAGCTCGACCTGCCGATCCTGGGTCGGGAGGAAGACGCGGCGGACAACATGGCCACCTGGACGTTGCTCAACAAGCGAACACCCGATGCGGACCGGGCGTTGGCGGATGCGGCGCATGGCTGGATCCTGTCCGGGGTCGCCTATGACAGCGGCGGCGTCGAAAGCGACTATGCCGCCAGCCACAGCCTCGACAAGCAGCGCGCCTACCAGATCGTCTGCCTGATGGTGGGCATGGACGAGACTGCGTTTCGCCCGATCGCCAACGAATACCGCATGGAGCGGGACCGGCAGGATAGTTGCTACGGCGACTATGACACCGTAAGGCGCGGTTTCCACAGTCTGCTGCGCCACAACAAGAAGGGCCGCGGCACGCATGTCGTCGTGACCTATCACGATGCCGGCAGACAGTTGGCGGCGGCGGCCGATGCCTTCCGGTCCAGCGGCGTGTTCGATCAGGTGGCGGATGAGTTGCGCAACAACTACAGCGTGCTCGGTACGGTGCGGTTCAATGCCCAGCGCTGCGACGAGGCAAATGCCTTCTACGACCCGGAGCGCCTTGAAGTGATCTTCTGCTACGAACTGATGCAGGACTATATGGAGCTCTACCGGGAGAGCCTGCTCGAAGCAGGGAGCTCGGGCCTGGGCAAGAAAAAGAAGTCCAAGTTCTAGCGGCTTAGCTGAAGCCGACGTAGCGGCCAGGCTTGTGGTTGGTGGCGATGATCAGGTTCAGCACGATGGCGCCAAGGATCGAGTAGATCACCCGATCGAAGGGCAGCACGAAGAAGGCGGCGACAAGGATCACCGCATCAACGCCAAGCTGGAAGTAGCCGGCGCGAATGCCGAAATTGTCCTGCAAATACAACGCCAGGATGTTGATGCCGCCAACGCTCGCCTTGTGGCGGAACAGCGAGAGGATGCCCAGGCCCATCAGCCCGCCGCCGACCAGGGCGGCGTAGAGGGGGTGGATGAGGGCAATGTCCAGCCATTGCGGGATGCTGGCGCTGAAGTAGGAGACCATGCCGACGCAGGCGAAGGTCTTGATGGCAAAGGGCCAACCCATGCGCAGGACCGCCAGGATATAGAATGGCACGTTGATGGCGAAGAACAGCCAGCCGAAAGAAATTCCTGTAACGTATTGGAGCAGCAGCGCTAATCCGGCCGTACTGCCGGTGGTGAGGGTGACCTGGGCGTAAAAGACGATACCAAGCGACACCAGCATGGTGCCGATCAGCATGGCGAAGATATCCTCGTGCAGCCGGTGGCGGCTGGGCGCGGCGAGGTCTGTCGTCATGCCTTTTTCACCCAGCGGCCATCCGCTTCCTGCTGCCAATAGGTTAGCGCATTGTTACCCCTGAGCGCGGCCCACGCTAAACGCGCCTCGGCGACCGCATCGGGATCGTGGCCGGAAAACATATAGACGACGCGCTCATAGCCCTCGGTCGAGGCGGGAGCGGCGCGATCCACGAAGAACCGCACATTGGCGCCGTTCATGTTGTTGTCGCCGGTGGTGATCAGGACCGGCTGGTGCGGGTCGGTTTCATCGCCGGCGAGGCCATGAGGCAGGAAGCTGTCGTCGCGGTACGTCCACAAATGGGCGTCGAGCGCCTCGGCCCGTTCGGTGGAGCCGACTGCGACGACGGCGCGCCAGCCCCGCTCGAGAGTCTTTTCCAGCAATTGCGGGATGACGGCTTCAAGGGGACGGGCTTCGAGGTGGTAGAACAGGACGTCGGCCATGAGCACAGGTAACCGTTTTCCGGCACGGGGTGGAAGGGGCTTCTGCGGTAGCACGCCCTCGTGGTTCGACAAGCTCACCATGAGGGCTACTAAGGATGCGGGGTGATGGCTGGTGGTTCAGGCCTGATAGTAATCCCTGACCAGCCGATCGAGCAGAGCGACGCCGAAGCCCGGGGCCCAGGAGGTGTTCACCTCGGTGGCGCTGGCGCCGAAGGCGGTGCCGGCGATATCGAGGTGCGCCCAGGGGGTGTCATTGACGAAGCGCTGCAGGAACTGGGCCGCGGTGATCGAGCCGGCGGGACGGCCCACCGAATTGCGGATGTCGGCGAACTTGGACTCGATCATCTTGTCGTAGGCAGCGGTCAGCGGCATGCGCCAGAGCTTTTCGTTGGCCTTGAGGCCGGCATCGAGCAGGCGCCCCGCCAGTTCGTCATTGTTGGAGAACAGACCGGCATGCTCGTGGCCCAGGGCGACCACGATGGCGCCGGTCAGGGTGGCCAGGTTGATCATGAAGCGCGGATTGAAGCGATCCTGCGTGTACCAGAGCGCGTCGGCCAGCACGAGCCGGCCTTCGGCATCGGTATTGATGACCTCGATGGTCGTGCCGCTCATCGCCTTGACGATATCGCCCGGCCGAACGGATTTGCCGGAGGGCATGTTCTCGACGAGGCCGATGACCCCCACGACGTTGACCGGCGCCTTGCGGCTGGCGAGAGCCAGCATCAGGCCGGTGACGGCGGCGGCGCCACCCATATCGCCCTTCATATCCTCCATCGAACCGGCGGGCTTGATGGAAATACCACCCGTATCGAACACCACGCCCTTGCCGACGAAGGCCAGCGGCGGCGCGTCCTGCTCCCCGCCGCGCCACTGCATCACGACCAGACGCGCCGGGCGATCGGAGCCCTGGGCGACGCAGAGCAGCGAGCGCATGCCCAGCTTTTCCAGCGCCTCTGGCTCAAGAATTTCGACGTTGATGCCGAGCCTGGACAGTTCGGCAGCGCGGGCCGCAAACTCTACAGGCCCCAGTACATTGGCCGGCTCATTGATGAGATCGCGCGCCAGCAGGGTCCCGTCGACAACGGCGCCGCGATCGGCAATCGCAGCCTTGGCCGCGTCAGGATCGGCAACGTGCAGCGTGATGGCCAGCGCGGTGGGTGCGTCCTCAGCGCGCGCGGACTTGTACTTGTCGAAGCGATAGTGGCGCAGCCGCAGGCCCGCGGCCAATTCGCCGATGGCGGCCGGCGAGGCGCCGGTCTCGTCGAGGATGACGGAGACGGTATCGGCCCGTGTGCTGGCAATCTTGGCCAGAAGGGAGCCGCCGCGATCAGTCCAGCCGTTGAGCGGCAGATCGGCAGCGTTGCCACGGCCAACGACCAGGAGACGCTTTCCCCCTGCCCCAAGCACATCGAGCACCTGGCCCTGCTTGCCGTTGAACGATCCGGCACGGGCGGTCTCGGCCCAGTCAAGCCCCGTTGCCGACCAGGCAGCAGCACCCGCACCGGCGGGCGCCTTATTCTCGGCGGCATGGATAACGGTCAAGCCTGCGGGAGCGCTCGCAAGGGCGGCTACGCGGATAGAAATAGTGTGCGACATGGGTGGCCTTGGTGGCAGATCGGGCGGGAGCACCGCATGGCGGCGCCTGGAGGCGCAACATCGAAGCGTTTCGCCGCCGCGTCAATCCCGCAACAGGGTGCAGCGCAAATCCGCACGGCGCGTGTTGCCCGCTTGTCTGGTTTAGCAAACTGCACCAAGGTCCGCCGGCACGGCCATAGTCGCTGCAGGAGTCGCTGACGACCACATGAAGAGACTGACAGCCTATCTCGCACGCATGTTCGTGACGGACGCGCTGATCCTGTTCGGCGTGGTGTGTTTCCTGCTGTGGCTGGTCAACTGCCTGCGCTCGTTCGATGTGGTGGCGGTCAAGGGGCAGAGCTTCCTGGTGCTGGCCGTGCAGGCGCTCTACACGATGCCACCGCTGGCCATCGCCTTTTTCTATGTGTGTGTGGGCATCGGAATGGCGCGCGCGCTGCAGGCGCTGCAAGCCAACAAGGAACTGCACATCATCCACACCAGCCACGGAGTGGGATCCCTGTGGCGGGCAACAGGCGTCGTGACGGGTGCAGGCGTGGTGGGCGTGTTGCTGCTGTCCAATTTCGTCGAGCCGCTGGCCGTTCGCCGGCTCAACGCCCTGACGGCCAGCATCGCGGCAGACCTCGTCAGTTCGACGCTGAGACCGGGACGGTTCACACAGGTCACACCGGGCGTGGTGCTGCTGATCGGCGGGCGCGGCGCAAATGGGGAAATCCAGGAATTCTTCGCCGACGATCGGCGCGAACCGGAGATGCGGCGAACCTATCTGGCAGAATCGGCCAGGGTCGCCAGCGACGGCGAAAACTATGTGCTGGAACTGCGCAATGGCTCGCTGCAATACGAGGGGAGCGACGGACGGTTCTCCGAAGTCACATTCAGCCGCTACGACGTGAGCGTGGACCAACTGTCCCAGCCGGTGGCGCAGACCGACCCGATGCTGGAGCAGACCAGCGCGACGCTGATCGCGGAGGCATGGTCGAGCGGCGTATGGAGTAATGCGCTGCTCGTCGTGCTCGGAAACCGGATGGCCGAGGGCCTGAGAGTCACCGGCATCGCACTGATCATGCTGGGGCTGATGGCGTTTCCCAGCGGCCGGCGCGCCCGCATTCCGGTGCCGATGGAAGCGGGCGTGCTGCTGATCGCCTTCGGCGAGCGCGGCGTCAGCGCCTATAGTGCTTTCGGCACGGCGACGGGCGCGTTGGCGATGATCGTGGCGGGCGGAGCGATCCTGCTCATCCGGGCCTGGCCGCGGCCGCTGCCCCAGATGGCGGCGCCGCAATGACCCGGATCGACTGGCTCGTCCTCAACCGCCTCGGCAGCCGCATCGGCGTGACAGTGTTCGTATTCTACGGGCTCATCGCGCTGGTGGAGTCGCTGGACACCTGGCGGTTCAACTACGTGGCGGAGCAGCACGGGCTGCTCATGGCGCTGGTCATGGTGGCGATGAGCGCCGTCAAGTGGACCATAAAGACGCTGCCGGTCACCGTGTTGATGGGCGCAGCGCTCGGGTTCCTGGACCTCAAGAGCCGGCACGAACTGACGGTGATACAGGCGAGCGGGATCTCGATCTGGCGGACGGTGCGAGCGCCCGTCATCGCCCTGGCCGCCGTCAGCCTCGTCATCGGGCTGGGCCTCGAAACCCTGAGCACGCAACTCAATCGCGATCTCTACCCCACTCCGCCGGGTCAGGCTGCAATGTTGACGCCCCCGGGGGAGACCTGGCTCGAGCAACGGAGCGGGGACACCCACTATGTATTGATGGCGACGGGCATGCAGCCGGGCGGCAGGGTGCTGGGCCGCGTCGTCCTGTTCCATCTGGGGGAAAGCGGAGAGGACCGGGTCGAGGCGTCGGAGGCGATGCTTGAGGGTGGCGAGTGGGTTTTTCCCGCGGCAATCGTTCGCACCCCTGACCAACCCGCCAGGACCGTGTTCAATTATCGGGTGCCGACAGATTCCTCCCCTGCCGAGCTCGGCCTGAAGCTGGCCTCAACCGAAGACATGACCTTTTTCGAGTTGGCCAGGCTGCTGCAGCAGGGTGTGTCCGACAGCGGCATCCGTGCCGCAGCAACCATGAGGCTCATCAAGCTACTGGCCATGCCCCTGGTGCTGACCGGGGCCCTGTTCATTGCTTTTGCGTTTACCGCGGGTTATCGAAGAAGCTCTAACTATGGTCCGGCGGTCCTTTACGGGGTCGTGCTCGGCTTCGTTGTGTTCGTGATTACCGAGATGGCCGACCGTGCCGGGTCGACCGGCGTTCTCGATCCCACGTTTGCGGCAGTCGGACCGGCGTTTGTAGCGATCGTCATCGGTGTGACGGTGCTGCTGCACAAGGAAGACGGACGCGCGTGAACAAGATGGCGAAATGGTCGATGTCGCCGCGCCGCCTGGCCTGTGCCAGCGCGTTCAGCGTCTTCGCGCTTTGCACCGGCGTCGCCGCCCAAGGTCTTGTGCCCGCTGACCTCTTCAATGCACCCATCGATGCGGCGGCACCGTCGGCGGTGGAAGCGAACTCGCTGACCTTCGACAGTGAACGCAACATCATAACCGCCAGCGGCGACGTGGTGCTGAGCCAGAGCGGCTATACCATGACCGGCCAGAACCTGGTCTATGACCGCAACAGCCGCGCGCTCAAGTTCGTCGGCCAGGTGACGGTGCGGGATCCCTCGGGCAACCTTTCGGAAATGACCGACCTCGACGTCACCGGCGGCATGAAGCAGGCGTTCGTCAATTCGCTGACCATCACCACCTATGACGGGGCGCGGATCACGGCGGACAGCGCCGACTATGACGTCGCCCTGCGCACCTTGCTCGAGAATGCGACCTATGCCCCCTGCGGCGACTGCATCGACGACGCCGGACGCCGGATCGGCTGGTCGGTCAGCGCGGCCCGCGTCACCTACAATGCCGAAGACGGTTCGGTGTATCTCGAGCAGCCGACGCTGGCGCTGCTCGGCATTCCTGTTGCCTGGCTACCCTTCCTGTGGCTGCCGGACACCGAGGCCGGCACGATCGAGAACATGCGGACGCCCACCTACGACTATGGCGAGAAGACCGGCCACAAGGTGGAAGTGCCGTATTACGCCTATTCGAGCCGGTGGACGGACATCATCCTGACGCCGACTTTGATGAGCCGCCAGGGATTCCTGCTGGGGGCCGAATGGCTGCAGCGGTTCGACAACGGCGCGCTGCAGATCAAGGCCTCGGGCCTCTACCAACTCGACCGGTCTGCCTATGCCGGGACGGTCGGGGACCTGGCCTGGCGCGGAGCCCTGCAGACCTCGGGCGAATTCCGTCCCATTGCCGACTGGACCGTGGGCTGGAGCTACACCGCCTTTACCGATGCCGCCTATCTGGGCGACTATCGACTCACAGTGGGCAAATCGACCGTCAACCAGGTCTACGCCACGCACCTCACCGACGACACGTTCTTCGACGCGCGTCTGCAGCAGTTCAACCAGCTCGGCAATGTAACCGAGGCAGCGCAGGGCCAGCAGGGCAAGGCACTGCCCGCCGTGCGGTTCGACCATATCGAAGACCTCGGACCTGGCAACGGCCGCATCGACATCAGCGCACGCCTGCTGGGCGTGCAGCGCGATGTAGACGCCACCACCACGGTCAACGGCGTGCCCTATGTGTATGGATATGCCGGCAACAAGCAGCATCTGAGCGTGCAGGCGGGGTGGCAGACGCAGTGGATTGGCGCGGGCGGCTTCGTGGCGACGCCCTATCTCGGTGGACGGGCGGACGTGGCCTACTATGACGGCACGAGTACGCGGCTGCCGGGGGCGACGACGCTGTGGAGCGCGACCCCGATCGCCGCGATGGACGTGCGCTTCCCGATGGCGGCAAGCGATGGTTCGACGGTGCACCTGGTCGAGCCGATTGCGCAAGTGGCCTACCGGGGCTCGAACACCACCAACGTCGGCATTACCAACGATGATGCGCAAAGCTTCGTGTTCGATGACACGAACCTGTTCAGCTACAACCGCTTTTCGGGCAGCGATCGGCAGGAAACCGGGCTGCGCGCCACCGTGGGCGGCCGCTACCAGGCCAATTTCATCGATGGCAGCTATATCGAGCTGATCGCGGGCCAGTCGTTCCAACTCGCCGGCCCGAACGCCTTCGCCACCCCCGGGCAGGCTAACACCGCCGTCGGCGCAGGGCTGAGCGCGACACCATCATACGCGGTGCTGGGCGCCTATGGCTCGTTCACGCCTGGCCTCAAATTCGGGGGCAAGCTCCAGGTCGACACGGGGACCTTCCAAGTTGCTCGCGGCGGCCTGGGGGCCAGTTTCGCCAATAGCGGCTATGGCGCGACCCTGAGCTACAACTACCTCGCCGCCAATCCCGGCCAGGGCATGCTGGCGCCACAGCACGAGATCGGCGGCGAAGTCGTCGTGCCGGTTGCCGACTACTGGTCGATCAAGGCCAACACCTACTGGGACCTCGCTGCCAACACCTGGCTGCAGGTGGGCGGCGGCGTCGTCTATGACGACGGCTACCTTGTAATGGGTGGCAATGCCATCCGGACGCCCTCCGATACGCGGGTTACAGCGACTTTCCGCCTGAAGGCGCCGGCCGGCTTCAATGTCGGATATGATGGGGCCGTGCCGCTGCCAGAGTTCTGAGCGGCAGATTTTGGCCTCAATCGTGGGCGATTGACACTACAGCATTCCCGCCGCATTGAGTGCGGGAGGTTTGACGCGAGGCGGATGAGACATGGCCAAGACGATTTGGGGGCGCGCTGCCAGCGCCATGATGATGTGGTTGGTCCTGAGCCTGGCCGCGGCACTGCCCGCGCTGGCGCAGAATGTGCGCGTCACCGTGGATGGCACACCCATTACCGACCTGCAGATCGCGGCACGCGTCAAGCTGTTCGCGCTCGAAGGCAATAGCGGCGGCACGCGGGGCGCGACCGAACAGCTGATCGATGAAGCCCTGCAGGTCGCCGAAGCCAAGCGGCTCGGCGTGACGGTGACCAATGCGCAGATCGACGATGCGCTGCTGCAGATCGCCCGCAACATGAATGTCAGCCAGGACAGGCTGGTGAGCATGCTGCAGCAGGGCGGCGTCAGCACCGAGACGCTCAAGGACCGGCTGCGCGCCGCCATCGCGTGGAACGGGGTGACCGAGCGGGCCATCATGCCGCAGGTGCAGATCTCGGACCTGGCACTGGACCAGCAGGCTGCCAGCCAGGTGCAGGCGTTCCAGACCTTCGACTACATCCTCAAGGAAATCATTTTCGTCGGCGCCGGCTCCAGCGCGCGCTCGGGTCAGGCCAACAGCTACCGGTCCAGCTTCTCCGGCTGCGATACGGCCGTCGACCTGTCGCTGGCCTATACCGACGCGGCCGTGATCGACGTCGGCCGCCGCCACGCTACGCAGATCCCCGAGGCCATCGCCAAGGAACTGGCGGGGCTCAATGTGGGCGGCATCACCAAGCCACGCGTCGTGGAATCGGGCGTGTCCATGCTGGCAGTCTGCGAAAAAACGCAGGCCGAGGACCTGACCTTCATCAAAGGTGACCTGCGCGCCGAACAGGGCAATCAGGCCCTCGAAGGGGAAGTGAAGAGCTACCTGGCGAACCTGCGCGCCAACGCGAAGATCATCTACAACTGACGCTGGCGGGTCCGCGGTGCGGCGGGCCCCTTCATCCTTGCATGTTCACCGACGGGGGCCGAGATGAACAAGCCGCTGGCCATCAGCATGGGCGAGCCGGCGGGCATCGGCCCCGATATCATCCTGGCGCTCTATGCAAGACGGGCCGAGCTGGAGCTGCCGGCCTTCTGCGTCTTCGGACATGCCCAGTTCCTGCGAGAACGCGCGCTGCGCCTCGGCCTGACGGTCGAGATCGCGGTGGTGGGAGCGGCGGGGGCCGGTGAGGCTTTCGAGACGGCGCTGCCGGTGGCCGATGTGGGCGGGGTTGTGCCCGATCAGCCGGGGCAGATTTCGACGGTGTCGGCCAGCGCGGTGATCGGGTCTATCGAGGCAGCTGTGGCGGCGACGCTGATGGGCGCCTGCCGCGGCCTCGTTACGGCACCCATCCACAAGGCGGCGCTCTACCATGCCGGGTTCAGGCATCCGGGGCATACCGAGTTTCTGGCGGAGCTTTGCGCCAAGGGCGGCAAGCCGCGCCTGCCGGTGATGATGCTGGCGCATGGCGGGTTGCGGGCCGTGCCGGTGACCATTCATGTGCCGATCCGGGACGTGCCGGGGCTACTGAGCAAGGAGTTGATCGTCGAGACGGTGCGCGTGGTGGCAAATGACCTGCGACAGCGCTTTGGCATCGCCAACCCGCAGATCGGGGTAGCCGGGCTCAATCCACATGCGGGCGAAGGCGGCTCGATCGGGCGAGAGGAACTGGAAATCGTGGCACCGGCGGTGGCGCAACTGCAGTCCGAGGGCATCGGGGTGGAGGGCCCCCTGCCCGCCGACACGCTGTTTTATCCGACGCACTGGGCGCGCTACGATGCCGTTGTGGCGATGTATCACGACCAGGCGCTGATCCCGATCAAGACGGTAGCCTTCGAGGAGGCCGTCAACGTGACGCTGGGCCTGCCGATCGTGCGGACCTCGCCCGACCATGGCACGGCGTTCGACCTGGCGGGGAGCGGGCGCGCCTCGGTTGCCAGCTTCCTTGCGGCCATCGAGATGGCCGACGCAATGACGGCATCGGCATGAGCCAGATCGACGACCTGCCGCCGCTGCGCGACGTCATCGCCGAGCATGGCCTGCGCGCCAAGAAGGAACTGGGGCAGAATTTCCTGCTCGACCTTAACCTGACATCGCGTATCGCGCGGGTAGCCGGGCCGCTGGAGGGCGTGCGGGTGATCGAAGTGGGCCCGGGGCCCGGCGGGCTGACGCGGGCACTGCTGGCCGAAGGCGCGCGGGACGTGATCGCCATCGAGCGCGATGCGCGTGCGCTGCCGGCACTGGCCCAGATCGCGGACGCGTATCCGGGCCGGCTGACAGTGATCAGCGGGGACGCGATGGAGATGGACTATCGCCTGCTGGCGGACGGGCCGACGCGGATCATCGCCAACCTGCCCTACAATATCGCGACTCCGCTGCTGACCGGTTGGCTGACGCTGGATCCGTGGCCGAGCTTTTTCGAGAGCCTGACGCTGATGTTCCAGCGCGAGGTCGCCGAGCGGATCTGCGCCAGACCGGGCGAAGACCCCTATGGCAGGCTGGGCGTGCTGGCCGGCTGGCGGAGCGAGGCACGGATCGCCTTCAATGTGGGCCGGCAGGCTTTTGTGCCGCCGCCCAATGTGACCTCGGCGGTCGTCCACCTGGTGCCCAAGCCGGTCGATGATGACGTGGCGGTGCGAAACCTCGAGCACATCACCCGCGCCGCCTTCGGCCAGCGCCGCAAGATGGTGCGGCAAAGCCTCAAGTCGGCGGGCGTGCCCGTGGAGGGGCTGCTGGCAGCGGCCGGGCTCAAGGGCGACGAGCGGGCCGAAGACCTGCCGGTGGCGGCATTTCTCGCCATGGCCAGGGCCCTGCCCGCGCTGCGACAGGGCTAGACGCCGGCGGGCGGACGGGCCGGCGCCTCCGGTATGGCCAGGACCGGCAGCCGCATCAGGCGGATGGCGACGAGCAGAGCGGCGATGGCGGCGCCGCCGCTGACCAGCATCACCCCGTTCCAGCCCCAGTTGGTCCAGGCGTAGCCGCCCAGCGTGCCGAGCACGGACGAGCCGAGATAATAGGCGAAGAGGTAGATGGCCGAGGCCTGGGCGCGCCCGACCAGCGCCCGGCGGGCCACCCAGGCGCTGGCGATGCCGTGGGCGGCGAAATAGCCGATGGTGGCGATGGCGAGCCCGGCGATGATGACGGGCGTCGACGCGACGAAGGTCAGGCCGACACCGACGCACATGGTGAGAACCATGGTCCAGTAGACCTTGCGGCGACCGAGGCGCTGCGCCAGGCCGCCGGCCCAGGCAGAACTGATGCTGCCAAGCAAATAGACCACGAATATCGAGGCGATGGCGGCGTGGCTGAGCTCGAATGGCGGCAATGCCAGGCGGAAGCCGGCATAGTTGTAGAGCGTGACGAAGCTGCCCATGAGCAGGAAGGCCGACGCGAAGAGCCACGGCAGACCGGGATCGTCGAACTGGATGCGGACGAGCCGCACCAGGTCGCGCATGCCCAGGCGCGAACGCACGGGGTTGTGCGGCCTGGGCAGCAAGATGACCACTGCGACAGAAGCCAGCGCAATGGTGATGCCCAGCAAGAGCAAAGCGGGGCGCCAGCCGATCCAGTCGGCGAGCACGCCCGACATGAGCCGTCCCGCCATGCCGCCGAAGGCGGTGCCGCCAATATAGAGGCCCATGGAGAAGCCCAGCGCATCGGGGTCCATTTCCTCCGCCAGGTACACCATGGCCACGGCAGGCAGGCCCGAGAGCGCCAGGCCCATCAGCGTGCGGATAGCAACCAGCGATGCCCAATCGGGAGCAAAGGGCAGCAGCAGACCCAGCGCCGCCGTCAGCAGAATGGCCCAGACCATGAGCGCCTTTCGACCCGCGCGGTCGGCGACCCAGGAGGCCAGCAGCAGGGCCACTGCCAGGGTCGCCGTGGTGGACGAGAGGGCGAGCGAGGCCGTGCCCGCATTCAGAGCGAACTCGGCCGCGAAAATCGGCAAGAGCGGCTGGACGGAATAGAGCGAGGCGAAGACGGCGAAGGCAGAGAGGAAGAAGGCGGTATTGGCGCGACGGAAGGCCGGCGTACCGCGCCGGATCGCGGTTGGCAGGTGCTGCTCGGCCACTTCGGATCACCTCATGCCGAGATTCAACCGGCTCTCAATTTGAATCGATCTGGCTCTGCAAGTCTCTGACGAAGCTCGTCAAATTGAGCTGGCGTTCCCGATCCAGCCGCGCAGCGACAAGGATGGAGCGGACCCGCTGGGTCGAGGCTTCGAGATCCTCGTTGACGATGACGTAGTCGTATTCGCCGAAGTGATCCATCTCCTGGCGCGCATTCTGGAGCCGCTTGGCGATGGTGCCGACACTGTCCTGGGCCCGGCGTTCGAGACGTGCCCGCAGTTCCTTGATCGAGGGCGGCAGGATGAACACGGTCACCATGTCCTTGCGGCTGTTCCGGTAGAGCTGCAGCGTGCCCTGGTAGTCGATGTCGAACAGGATGTCGTTGCCGGCGGCCAGCTGCTCCTCCACGCGGGCGCGCGGCGTGCCGTAGAAGTTGCCATGCACTTCGGCCGATTCGAGCAGTTCGCCATCGACCTGCATTCGCTGGAACTGCGGCACGTCGATGAAGTGATAGTGCTTACCATCGACCTCGTCGGTGCGCCGGGCGCGGGTCGTGACCGAAACGGAAAGCTTGATATTGGGATCGGCACCGAACAGGGCGCGCGAAATGGACGACTTGCCGGCGCCGGAGGGGGAGGCGATGACCAGCATGACGCCACGGCGCTGAAATTCCATCGCCTCAGATTCCTATTCGATGTTCTGCACTTGCTCGCGTAGTTGATCGATCGCCGCCTTGAGGTCAAGGCCGATGGCGGTCAGCTCCACTGCATTGGATTTGCTGCACAGCGTGTTGGCCTCGCGGTTGAATTCCTGCGCCAGGAAATCGAGGCGCCGGCCGACGGCACCGCCGCTGTTGATGAGCTGGCGAGCCGAGGCGATATGGGCGACGAGGCGATCGAGCTCCTCGCGAATATCGGCCTTGGTCGCCAGCAGCAGTGCCTCCTGCGCCAGGCGTTCTTCGGGAATGGAAGTGTCGCTCGCGATGTCGACTACCTGCTGGCGCAGTCGCGCAAGGATGGATTCGCGGCTGCGGGAGGGGTGGGCCTCAGCGCGCTGCACCAGCTGTTCGATCTCGTCGAGCCGTTCCAGCAGCACGGCCGCAATGCGGCTCCCCTCCTGCCGTCGGGCAACGACAAGGTCGATGAGCGCCCGCGAGGCGCCGTCCAGAATGGCCTTGACCAGAGCCTCTTCGGCATCGGCGGTCATCGGCCGGTCGCGCTGTTCCAGCACGCCCTTGAGCCCGAGAATGCCGTCGAGGCTTGCCGGGGCAGCGGTGATCTTGCCGTTCAGTTCCTCGATGGCGGCGAGCACCGTGACCAGTGCCTGCCGGTTGATCAGAAGGTCGCCCCCTGCCCCGTCCCGCTCGACGGACAGGCTCAAGGTCAGCGAGCCACGGGAGATCATCTCGCCGATGAGCCGGCGGATGTCGCCTTCAAGCGAATCGAAGCCGGGGGCAAGCCGCAGGCGAATATCGAGGCCCCGCCCGTTCACCGATTTGACTTCGCAGGTGAAGGATGCGCCGGGGACCGCACCGGCGGCCCGAGCATAGCCGGTCATGCTGGCCAGGGGCTGGCTCACTCGGTGGCCGTTTCGGCGGCCGGTGTGTCCGCCTCCGCTGCCTCGAGCGCAGTGCGCGCCGCCTCTGCTTCTGCCTCTATTTCCCGATAGCGCGCCACATTCTCCTGATGCTCGGCATAGGTCTCGGCAAAGACGTGACCTTCGCTCGGCGTGGCCCCCTTGGCGACGAAGTAGAGGTAGTCGTGGTCGTCCGGATTGGCGACGGCCCGAAGCGCGTCAGCGCCGGGATTGGCGATGGGTGTCGGTGGCAGGCCATCGATCTGGTAGGTGTTGTAAGGGGTCTGAGCGTCGATCTCCGACCGGCGCAGGCCGCGGCCCAAGGTCGACTGGCCCTGGGTGATCCCGTAGATGATGGTGGGATCGGACTGCAGGCGCATGCCTTCGCGCAGGCGATTGACGAAGACCGCCGCCACCTGGGGACGCTCGGTGGCGACGCCGGTCTCCTTCTCGACGATGGAAGCGAGCACCAGCAGCTCCTCCGGCGTCTCGATCGGCAGGTCCGGCTCGCGGATCTCCCAAACTTCGGCGAGTTCGGCGACCATGGCCGCCTGCATCTTCTCGAGCACCGACTGGCGGCTTTCACCGGGGATATAGTCGTAGCTGCCCGGCAGGATGGAGCCTTCGGGAGGCAGCATGGGCACCTCACCAGTCAGGTCCTCTGTCGCACTGAGGCGCTGGATGACTTCCCAGGACGTCCAGCCCTCGGGAATGGTGACGGCGTAGCGGATGGGCGTACCCTGGGTCAGTTCCTGCAGGATGTCGACCATGCTGGCGCCGGCCGGAATGCGGAAATCGCCCTGCTTGATCGTGCCGGGCAGATTGGCAAGGCGGCTGCCGGCCTGGAAAATGTACTGGTTGGAAATGAGCCCCTGCTCCTCGAGCCGGGGGCCGATGGAGGACAGACCTGACCCGGCCTCGACGCGGAAGGTGGTCTCCTCTGTCAGCGGGCCGTCGCCGTAGAACTGGGACGCCCCATAGAGCACGATGCCACCGGCGACCAGCAGACCGATGACCAGCAGCGTCAGCAGCCCGTTCAGAATGTCGAGGAAGCCGTTGCCTGAACGGCGGCGGCGCCGGGTCTTGCGTTCATTCATCGTGCTGGATCATCCCTCGAAGTCCGTGTGCAGGGGGCGCCCCGGATCTTTTTCACCTGTTTTCGGCAGCCTTGTGGCTGGCGGCATTGTTGTCATGCCGGGCGCAAAGACAAGAGTTACGTCTCGCGGACGCGATGGGCCATCAACTGCGTGGTGGAAAAGGTCAGTCGACCTTGCGCATCACCAGGGTCGCATTGGTGCCCCCGAAGCCGAAGCTATTGGACAGCACGACGTTGATCTCCTTGTGCAGTGCCTGCTTGGGCACCAGGTTGATCACCGTCTCGACCGAAGGATTGTCCAGGTTGAGCGTTGGCGGAGCGACGTTGTCGCGCATGGCCAGCAGCGAGAATATCGCCTCGACCGAGCCGGCGGCGCCCAGCAGATGGCCGATGGCCGACTTGGTGGAGCTCATGGCCACGCCAGGAGCGGCATCGCCGAGCATCCGGGTGACGGCGCCCAGTTCGATTTCGTCACCGAGGGGCGTGGAAGTACCGTGGGCGTTGATATAGTCGATTTCGGCAGGCGTGATGCCGGCGCGCTTGATGGCGGCCTGCATGCAGCGGAAACCACCGTCACCGTCTTCGGATGGCGCGGTGATGTGGTAGGCGTCGCCGGAAAGGCCGTAGCCGATGATTTCGCCATAGATGCGAGCGCCGCGGGCCTTGGCGCGCTCATAGTCCTCCAGCACGACAATGCCGGCGCCTTCGCCCATGACGAAGCCGTCACGATCCTTGTCATAGGGGCGCGAGGCGGCCTCGGGATTGTCGTTGAAGCCAGTGGACAGGGCGCGGCAGGCGGCAAAGCCGGCCATGGCAAGCCGGTTGACGCAGCTCTCGGCGCCGCCGGCAACCATGACGTCGGCGTCGCCCAGGGCGATGAGCCGTGCAGCGTCGCCGATGGCATGTGCGCCGGTCGAGCAAGCCGTCACCACGGAGTGGTTGGGGCCCTTGAGACCGAAGCGGATGGAGACGTAGCCCGAGGCCAGATTGATCAGGCGGCCGGGAATGAAGAAGGGGCTGATGCGGCGGGGGCCCTTTTCGTGCAGGGTGACGGATGCATCGTAGATGCCACCCACGCCGCCGATGCCCGAGCCGATCAGGACGCCAGTGCGTTCCTGCTCTTCCTGATTAGTCGGCTCGACGCCCGCATCCTGGATCGCCTGAGTCGCAGCGGCCATCGCGTAAACGATGAAGGGATCAACCTTGCGCTGCTCCTTGGTGTCCATCCACTCATCGGGATTGTACTTGCCGTCGGCGTAGTCGCCGAGCGGCAAGCGATGAGCGATCTGGCAGGCAATGTCATCGACAACGAAATCATCAATCCGGCGGGCGCCACTCTTCCCGGCAAGGATGTTGGCCCAAGTGGCTTCAACACCCGTTCCGAGAGGCGTGACCAGCCCCATTCCGGTGACGACGACGCGGCGCAATTCCATTGCTTACTGCCTATCCCGGCCAGCCGAAGGCTTAGCCGACGGCCTTGGTCAGGAACGAGACGGCATCACCGAAGGTCTGGATCGACTCGGCGGCATCGTCCGGAATCTCGACGGAGAATTCTTCTTCGAAGGCCATCACCAGTTCGACCTGGTCGAGGGAGTCGGCACCCAGATCGTCGATAAAGCTGGCCTTCTCGGTGACCTTCTCGGCATCCACATTGAGGTGTTCCACAACGATCTTGCGGACCCGATCAGCGACATCGCTCATATTTGACTTCCCTTTTCGAAATCGAGGTTTCGTTTCGCTTCTTATTGGCGCAGTGCCAAATCTTCAAGCACCGTGTTGGCTGACAGGGCGCAATGTAAGCTTGCGTCCCGGCGCCCGCAAGGCAGACCGCCCATGGCGCCAGAGGCGGCAAGTATCACACCTGCCCCCGCTGCACCATAAGCCAGTTCGGCAGTTTTCAACGGGTTTCCGTGGCTTTCGTTGCGCGGTGGCGCGTCAGATCATCGCCATGCCGCCGTTGATGTTGAGGGTGTGGCCAGTGATATAGCCGGCAGCCTCGCTGGCGAGGAAAACAGCGCATGCGGCAACTTCGCCGGCGGTGCCGAGGCGGTTGGCGGGGATGGTCGAGAGGATCGACTCGCGCTGCTTGTCGTTGAGTTCGTCGGTCATCGCCGATGCGATGAAGCCGGGCGCGATGGAATTGACGGTGATGTTGCGGCTGGCGACTTCATGAGCCAGCGCCTTGTTCATGCCGATCAGTCCGGCCTTGGAGGCAGCGTAGTTGCCCTGCCCCGGATTTCCCATGACTCCGACGACCGAGGAGATGCCGATGATGCGGCCGTAGCGCTGCTTCATCATGCCCCGCAGCACGGCGCGGTTGAGATGAAAGGCGGCGGTGAGATTGACCGCGATGACCTCGTCCCACTCCTCGTCCTTCATGCGCATGAAGAGGTTGTCGCGCGTCATGCCGGCATTGTTGACGAGGATATCGAGGCCGCCCATGGCAGCCTCGGCGGCCGGCACGAGCCGGTCGACCTCGTCGAGCTTGCTCAGGTTGGCAGGGAGAATCGGGCAGTCCTTGCCGATCTCTCGGGCGGTATCCTCGAGAGCACCGAGGCGGGTGCCGGAGAGGGCCACGGTGGCGCCGGCGGCGGCCAGCGCCTTGGCGATCTCGCGGCCGATGCCGCCGCTGGCACCGGTGACAAGGGCACGTTTTCCCGTCAGATCAAACATTTAGTCCTCCCCACGGAGATAGTGATTCAAGCCGTTGAGCGGCCACTTCAGGTTCACGCCGACAGTTCCGCCACGAAGGCATCGATGTCGGCGGGCGTGCCGACCGCGGTGGCAACAGCGTCGGCGTTGATGCGCTTGGCGAGACCAGTCAGCACCTTGCCCGTGCCCAGTTCAGCCAGGTGAGTCGCGCCGCCCGCGCCGGTGAGCCAGGTGATGCTTTCGGTCCAGCGCACGACGCCGGTCACCTGCTGCACGAGGCGCTGGCGGATCTCGTCGGGATCGGAGATAGGCATCGCCAGCACGTTGGCGACCAGGGGCACGGCCGGCGCGGACATGGTGACTTCGGCCAGGGCTGCCGCCATGGCTTCGGCCGCCGGCTCCATCAGCGAGCAATGGAAGGGCGCACTCACCGGCAGCAGCAGCGCCCGCTTGGCGCCGCGCGCCTTGGCGATCTCGACAGCGCGCTCCACCGCGGCGGTGCCTCCGGAAATCACCACCTGGCCGGGGGCATTGTCATTGGCAACGTCGCAGACTTCACCCTGGGCGGCCTCGGCAGCGACTTCGCTGGCGACGTCCAGATCGAGGCCCAGCAGGGCCGCCATGGCGCCGTGGCCCACCGGAACCGCTTTCTGCATCGCCTGGCCGCGCGTCTTGAGCAGGCGGGCCGTGTCGGACAGCGAAAACGTGCCGGCGGCGCAGAGGGCAGAGTATTCCCCGAGCGAGTGCCCCGCGACATAGGCTGCGTGGTCGGCGAGGCAAATGCCCTTGGTCGCCAGCACCCGAACCACGGCGACGCTCACGGCCATCAGCGCCGGCTGCGCATTCTCGGTCAGGCGGAGGTTGTCCTCGGGACCCTCGAACATGATGGCGGAGAGGTCCTGGTCCAGCGCGTCGTCCACCTCGTCGAACACCGCGCGGGCCTCCGGATAGGCTTGCGCCAGTTCCCGACCCATGCCGACGACCTGGCTACCCTGCCCCGGAAAGGTGAATGCACGCTTGGTCATGATGGCCCTCTCTGCAGTTTCAGATAGACAATCCGCCATCGGGCTGTCCAGTTGCGGGGCGTTTGAGCGGCTCGGCGTGACGGTGTCAAGCGGCGGCCCGATGGCCGAAGAGGCATCATGGGGCCAGAGCATCCGTGTCGCAAGGCGAGCGCGACTGGGTCCGGCGATCATAGAAAGGTTGCGCCGCGACGGGCTTTGGCCTATAGCCGCGCCAGCAATTCGTTTGGCCGGGGGCTGAACGGAGGGTCTGCCGTTCGCGAAGATGGCAGATAGGGCCTTGGCCCGGCCTCCCGTGTTCCCGCTCTTTGCAAGACTGCTTTGATGCCCTTTCCGGCTTCAAGGAGGCTCCGCGCCCGACATTGCTGTGTTTGAAACCACGAAGGAAGGCGCATTCATGGCCCTTTACGAGCATATCTTCCTGGCGCGCCAGGACGTTTCCCAGCAGCAGGTGGAAGAGTTGACCGCTGCGCTGACCGAAGTCCTCGCCAATGGCGGCGGCAAGGTCACCAAGAAAGAATACTGGGGCCTCAAGGGCCTCTCCTACCGCATCCGCAAGAACCGCAAGGCGCACTACACGCTGATGAACATCGACGCGCCGGCTCCCGCCGTCGCCGAGATGGAACGCCAGATGCGCATCAACGAAGACATTCTCCGCTTCATGACCGTGCGCGTGGACGAGCTGGAAGAAGGCCCGTCGGCGATGATGCAGAAGCGGGACCGTGACGATCGCGACGGCGGCCGTCCGGACCGTGGCGGCGACCGCGGTGGCTTCGGCGGCGAACGCCGTCCGCGCCGTTTCTAATATTCCCCTTTTAACGCGTTTCCGGACGGCGAACCGGTATCCACTTCGCCTGGAAACGCTTTAGGACATTCACAGCTATGGCAATCAAAGACCTTACCACCGCCCAGGCCCGCCGTCCGTTCCAGCGCCGCCGCAAGACCTGCCCCTTCTCGGGCGAGGGCGCACCCACGATCGACTACAAGGACGTGCGCCTGCTCTCGCGCTACGTCTCGGAGCGCGGCAAGATCGTGCCGAGCCGCATCACCGCCGTTTCGGCCAAGAAGCAGCGTGAACTGGCACAGGCGATCAAGCGGGCCCGCTTCATCGGCATCATGCCGTATGCCGTCCAGTAAGTCCGCTGGGCTGGCTATCTAGCATCCAGCCCACCGACTTCCTGTTTGGCCTGCTGCCTCAGGGCAGTCAGTGCCTCAGATCGAGGCACAACGTTGGGGTTCCGGGTGGTCCGGGGCTCCTAACCGTCCGAGAGACGGGACAGCTATAAGGAATACAGAAATGAAGGTTATTCTGCTCGAGCGCGTGGGCCGTACCGGCTCGATCGGCGACGAAGTTGCCGTCAAGGACGGCTTTGCCCGCAACTTCCTGCTGCCGCAGGGCAAGGCGCTGCGCGCCACCGAGGCCAACCGCAAGAAGTTCGAGGCCGAGCGCGCCCATATCGAAAAGCGCAACGAGGATCGCCGCACCGCTGCTGCCGGCATTGCGGAAGGCCTCAATGGCCGCGAGGTCGTCATCATCCGCCAGGCGGGTGAAACCGGCCAGCTCTACGGCTCGGTCGCTTCGCGCGATATCGTCGAGGCCCTGGCCGCCGACGGTTTCACCGTGCAGCGTTCGCAGGTCGACCTGACGGACCCGATCAAGTCGGTGGGCGTGCATACCGTGCCGCTGAACCTGCATGCGGAAGTCGCCGTGACGATCTCGGTCAACGTCGCACGCTCCGAAGACGAAGCCGCGCGCCAGAGCGCCGGCGAAGACGTCACCGTCACCGTCTATGAAGACGATGAAGAGGGCGATTTCGCCGCCGGCCAGAAGGACGCGCAGCAGGACGATCGCTTCGACGACGAAGGCTGATCAGTCTGCTACCGAGTTCAGGAAGGCCGGGCGTTGTGCCCGGCCTTTTTGTTTGCACTTGTGCGCGGTTTCGGTGGCACGACCTCGTCCTTCGACAGGCTCAGGATGAGGTCTACTGATAGCCGCAGCCCCACCGCGGAGCCAGTAGACCTCATGGTGAGCTTGTCGAACCACGAGGTCGTGCCCCTCAATCCCCCGCTCGCGCGACCTCGTGGTTCGACGGGCTCACCATGAGGTCTCTTTTGTGATGGCATTGGAGGGGTGCCATCATGGCCATGAGCGCCGACTCGCGCCATTCTGCTGCCTTGCTCGGATGCAACACGGGATCGACACGATCCCCGTTGTCCACAGTGTTCACAGGGAGGGATTACCGGTCGTTAACCAGCCGCCCGATAGGCCAAGACTCACGCCCGAGTCGCGTGGTTAAGAAAGGTTAACGTTTCCCCTCGAGGCATCATGGCAGAGATCGCACGGCTCCACCCGGTCGAAGAAAAATCGTTTCGTCTGGCCCCGCACAACGTGGAGGCGGAACAGGCCCTGCTGGGCGCAATCCTGCTGAACAACGACGCCTTCTACCGGGTGTCGGACTTCCTCGAGCCGGTGCATTTCTACGAGCCGATCCACCGCGATATCTATGAGCTGGCCGGCAAGATCATCCGCGCCGGCAAATCGGCTGATCCGACGACGATCAAGACCCACCTGCCCGAGCAGTTGCTGCCCGACGTCACGATGGCGCAGTACCTGGCGCGGCTGGCTGCCGAAGCGACCACCGTGCTCAATGCTGCCGACTATGGACAGGCGATCTATGACCTCGCCATCCGCCGCAACCTGATCCTGGTCGGCGAGGAGATGGTGCAGGTCGCGTATGAATCGGACGTCGAGATGACGCCGGTCAAGCAGATCGAGAAGGTGGAAGGGGAACTGTTCCAGCTGGCTGAAAAAGGCCGCTACGACGGCGGGTTTCAGAACTTTTCCAGCGCCCTCAGTGCCTCCATCAAGATGGCTGGCGAAGCCTATCAGCGCGACGGGGGCCTCTCAGGCATCGCCACCGGGCTCGATGACCTCGACCGGCAGATGGGCGGGCTGCAGGGGAGCGACCTGATCATTCTCGCCGGCCGCCCGGCGATGGGCAAGACGTCGCTGGCGACCAACATCGCATTCAACGTCGCCAAGGCGTGGAAGGGCGAAATCACCCCGGACGGGCACCAGAAGACCGTCAATGGCGGCATGGTGGGCTTCTTCAGCCTGGAAATGAGCTCCGAACAGCTCGCAACGCGTATCCTGGCCGAGCAGGCGGAAATCTCATCCTCCGACATCAGGCGCGGCCGCATCCACGACAGCCAGTTCTCCAAGCTGGTCGATGTCAGCAACATGATGAGCAAGCTGCCGCTCTACATCGACGATACCGGCGGCATCAGCGTGGCGCAGCTGGCGGCGCGTGCACGGCGGCTGAAGCGGCAGAAGGGGCTCGATTTTCTCGTCATCGACTACCTGCAGCTGCTGTCGGGGTCATCGAAGTCGTCGAGCCAGAACCGCGTGCAGGAGCTCACCGAGATCACCACCACGCTCAAGGCCCTGGCCAAGGAACTCGAGGTGCCCATCGTGGCGCTGTCCCAGCTGTCCCGCCAGGTGGAATCGCGCGACGACAAGCATCCGCAACTGGCGGATCTGCGCGAATCGGGCTCTATCGAGCAGGACGCCGACGTAGTGCTGTTCGTTTACCGCGAAGAGTATTATCTCAAGAACAAGGAGCCCAAAGAGGGCACGCCAGAGCACATGACCTGGCAGGGGGAAATGGAAAAGGTGCACGGCAAGGCCGAAGTCATCATCGCCAAGCAGCGCCACGGCCCGACCGGCACGGTGCAGCTCAGCTTCGAGGCGCAGTTCACACGCTTCGGCAATCTGGCGCGCGCCGACTACCTTCCCGAACGCATGGAATAGCCATGGTCCTGACGTCGGGCCTTGGGGGGCAACTCAGTATCGATCTCGGGGCTCTGGCCCGCAACTGGCGCGCCCTCGACAAGGTCAGCGCCGGCGCGCTGACGGGCGCGGTAGTCAAGGCCGATGCCTATGGCACCGGCATCGCCATGGCCAGCAAGGCGCTGCATGCGGCGGGCGCCCGATTTTTCTTTGCGGCGACGCCCGACGAGGGCCTGGCGGTGCGGGCGGCGGTGCCCGAGGCCCACATCTTCATTCTCAACGGGCTCTACCCCGGTGCCGCGAACCTTTACCTGCGGCAGAACCTGATGCCGATCATCTCCTCGATGGACATGCTCGAGGAATGGCTCGCCAAGTGCGTCGAGCGCAACGAGGCCTATCCTTCGGCCTTCCATTTCGACACGGGCATGAACCGCCTGGGCTTCCGCCTCAACGAGGCATCACTGGTGCGCGAACGCATCCAGGCTCTGGGCTATGCGCCGCAGATGGTAATGAGCCACCTGGCCTGCGCCGACCAACCTAGCCACGAAAAGAACCGTACTCAACTGGCCCTGTTCGGGTCGGTGATGACGCAGTTTCCCGGCATTCCCGCCTCGCTGGCCAATTCCGCCGGGCTGATGACCGGGCGGGACTATCACTTCCAGATGGTGCGCCCGGGGATTGCGCTTTATGGCGGGCGGGCCGTCAACGGGCGCAAGAATCCCATGGCGCCGGTGGTGACGCTGCATGTGCCGATCACGCAGGTCAAAGAAGCGCGCACCGGCGAATCGGTGGGCTATGGCGCCACCTACACGCTGTCGCGCGATAGCAGGCTGGCCATCCTGTCGCACGGATATGCGGACGGCTTCCTGCGCTCGCTGTCGGGGAGCAATACGCGGCCGGGCGGCAAGGTTTTGATCCGCGGCAAGGTCTGTCCGGTGATCGGGCGCGTATCGATGGACCAGATCACCGTCGACATTACCGAACTGGGACCCGATATCCCGGCGCCCGGAGAGGGTGCGGAAGTGCTCGGCAACATCATCGGCGTCGACGACCTCGCCGATGCGGGCGGGACGATCGGGTATGAAATCCTGACATCGCTGAAGGGACGATATAGCCGCAACTATGTCGGCGACGGCAACCTGCCGCCGGGGTAGCGAAGATGGTGACCTTCGTCGTGCTGTTGCGAGCGATCGGTCCGGTGACGCACAGGATCATGTCGATGGCCCAGTGGCGGGAGGCCGTCGCGGCTGCCGGCTTCATCAACCCGCAGACATATGTGGCCACCGGCAACATGATCGTAGAGGGCAGCGGCACGCCGGGGCAAGTCACAGAACAGATGGATGCAGTGGTGCGTGGCCTGGGCCTTGGCGAGGGCAACAAGGCCGTGGTGCGAACCTCGCGCCAGTTGCAGATGCTGGTGAAGTCGGCGCCGTTTCCCGACGCAATCGCGCAACGCGCAGGCACGGTTGGTGTGCATTTCTTCGCCAAGGCGCGGCCAAGCTTTGACTGGGTGGCGCACTATCAGGGGCCCGAGCGGATCCACATTGCGGGGCAGCACCTGATCGTGGACTATGACGACCGCAGCACCAGTTCGCGGCTGCCCGCTATCATCGAGAGAGAATCCGGCACGGCGACGGCGCGCAACTGGAACACGGTGAAGGCGCTGGCGGAGCGGGCGGCGGCGCGAGGGTGACCAGACCCACTGCCTCAGTCAGCGCCTCTCCTCAAACCTGCCCCCGGGGGAGAGGTTCCGCTCGGTGTGTCCCCATGGCCGTCGTTCCCATTTTGTTCTTGTTCGATATCGTTACGTCGGCTAGGCTCCCGCGGTCCTTGCAAGCGTAGAGATTCCTCTTGGCCAAGTCCCGATCTTCGTTCGTCTGCCAGGCCTGTGGCGCCGTCACCACGCGCTGGCAGGGCCGCTGCGACGCCTGCGGCGAGTGGAACACCATCGTCGAGGAAATCACCGATAGCGGTGTCGGCGCGGGGCCCAGATCGGCGAAGGCCGGCGGGCGGCCGACCAACCTGGTGCCGCTATCGGGTGAAACCGAGAGTGCCGCGCGGGTGGTCACGGGCCTCAGCGAACTGGACCGGGTGACCGGCGGCGGCTTCGTGAAGGGGTCGGCGCTGCTGGTGGGCGGCGACCCAGGCATCGGCAAATCCACCCTCCTGCTGCAGTCGGCGGCCGCCCTCGCCAACAAAGGCAAGAACGTCATCTATGTCTCGGGCGAAGAAGCTGTCGCGCAGGTGCGGCTGCGGGCGCAGCGGCTGGGGCTCGGCGAGGCCAATGTGATGCTGGCGGCCGAGACCAATGTCGAGATCATCCTCGCGACGCTCGAAAACGGCCCTGCCCCCGATCTGGTCATCATCGATTCGATCCAGACGCTGTGGACCGACCGGGTGGACAGCGCGCCCGGTACGGTGACTCAGGTGCGCATGTCGGCACAGGCGCTGACGCGATTTGCCAAAAAGAGCGGCGCGGCCGTGGTGCTGGTGGGGCATGTGACCAAGGACGGGCAGATCGCCGGTCCGAGGGTGGTGGAGCACATGGTTGACGCCGTGCTCTACTTCGAGGGCGATGCCAGCCACACGTTCCGCATCCTGCGCGGGGTGAAGAACCGCTATGGTGCGACCGACGAGATCGGCGTCTTCGCCATGACCGAGCTGGGGCTGGAACAGGTGGCGAACCCGTCGGCCCTGTTTCTCGACCAGCGCGACGAGGGGGCGGCAGGCTCGGCGGTTTTCGCGGGCATGGAGGGGACGCGGCCGCTGCTGATCGAGATCCAGGCCCTGGTGGCGCCCTCCCCGCTTGGCACGCCGCGCCGGGCGGTGGTGGGCTGGGATTCGTCACGCCTGTCGATGGTGCTGGCGGTACTCGAGACCCGCTGCGGCGTGCGGATCGGCGCCAACGACATCTATCTCAACGTCGCAGGCGGGCTCAAGATCAACGAACCGGCGGCCGACGTGGCGGTAGCGGCGGCCCTGATCTCGTCGTTGACCAACTCGCCTTTGCCCACCGACGCGGTCTATTTCGGCGAGATTTCGCTCGCGGGCGGCATCAGGCCGGTCGCGCACGGCTCGCTGCGGCTGCGCGAGGCACAGAAGCTGGGGTTCAAGGCGGTGTCGACCGGCCGGCTGGGCACCGCCGACCGCGCGACGGGGCTCGAGGTGTCCGAATTCACCGCACTCTCGGAACTGGTCGGGCGCATTGCGGCTGCGGGCAAGCCGCGCCAGGCGGAGCGGGAGGAGTGGTAGAGCCACTTCAGACGCCAGTTTTTGCCGATGCCACCGTGGTTATCGGGGGCACGGGCATGCTGGCAGAGGCGACGTACTGGCTCGCCGAGCGATCACCTCGAACGCTGGTAGTGTCCCGGCGCGCGTCCAGTTTCGTCGCGGGCACCCCGATGCTGCCTTGTGATGCCGACTGGGACGGGCCTGACTTCCTCACTGAACTCGCGGCGGCGGTGGCGGATCTGGGCGCCATAGGGCAAGCGCTGCTGTGGCTGCATGACGGCGCGCGCCTGCTGCCGCAACTGGTCCCGCTGCTGGGTGCGAGGCGCACCGTTCTAGTTCTAGGCAGCATGGACGGCCGGCCGGGGATACCGGATGGGGTACGTCACCTCGTCACCCTGCAACTGGGCAGCATGCCAAGCGCAACGGGCCGGCGCTGGTTGACAGACGCGGAAATCTGCGCCGGCGCGATCGCGGCCTGTGCCGATGGACAGTCGCGCAATGTGGGCGACCTGTTGGCGCCGTGACGCAGGGGCAACCGTGGCCGGGTCGGGTGGGGCTCTAGGCGGCCGGTTGCCGCAGGATCTTGGTCATCGGGCGCCCCTTGGCCAGTTCGTCGACCAGTTTGTCGAGGTAGCGGATTTCCCGCATGGTCGTCTCCTCGATCTCCTCGATCCGCACACCGCAAATGGTGCCGGTAATCAGCGAACGGGCCGGGTTCATGCGCGGTGCCTGGGCGAAGAAGTCCTCGAATGTCGTCAGGTTCGCCAGTTCGTGCTCGAGGCTGGCAGGGGTGTGTCCGGTCAGCCAGCAGGTGACCTCGTCCACCTCATCCCGCGTCCGGCCCTTGCGCTCGGCCTTGGCGATGTAGTGTTTGTAGACGCTGGCGACGCTGGTGGCGTAGATGCGGTGGTTGCTGTTGTTCATCAGGTCTCTCCCGGCACCACCAGAATAGCCGCGGGCTCGGTTTGATCAAGGCAAAGGTGCCCCGGAGCCCGGCGTGGCGCCGACCTTCTCCGCGCTGCCTGCCGGGCAACAGTTTCTTTGGAGATCATTCCCGAGGCGGTCGCCCGCCCTTGGCATCGGTGCCCAAAGCGGCTAAACGAGGCCAACACGGCCGGGGCGGCAAACTGGAGCTTAGCGAAGAAATATGCTGACAGCGTTTGACGTTGGTGTTGGTGTTCTGGTGCTGATTTCGGCCATCCTGGCGACGGCGCGCGGGTTGACCCGGGAGGTGCTGTCACTGGCAACCTGGGCCGGCTCGGCAGCCATTGCCATCTACATGTGGCAGTATCACCCCGAGATCGCGCGCGAGTATATCGCCGAGCAGATCGTCGCCGATATCGCCACGGTGGTGGTGACCTTCATCGTGGCGCTGATCGTGCTCCACCTGCTCACCATGCGCATCGCCGACTTCGTCGTGGACAGCCGCATCGGCCCGATCGACCGGACGCTGGGCTTTGTCTTCGGCGTGCTGCGCGGCATTCTGATTGCTGTCGTGATCACCATCTTCGGCACCTGGCTGCTGCCCAACAACCTGCCGGCCTGGGCTGCGGAATCGCAGTCGCTCCCATACCTTCGTGACATGGGTGGCACGCTGATCTCGATGCTGCCGCCGGACCTCGAAGAGCAGGTCACGGACATGCTGCAGGGCGGCACCGGGCTCACCGAGGACACCGAGGTGCCCATCGTTCCGCCCGACGGGATCGACGGGACTGAAGATGGCACGATTATTCCTGCGACACCCGTCGTTACGCAGAGCTGATCATAAGATGGTGAGCGCGAGGCGTTCGCCACAACCCTGACCGCCTGGCAAGGGATTGGTCGAAACTCGAAAAATGGGCTATGGGGAGTGAACCCACTCACTTCCGGCCCTGTCGCCACAGGCGGCACGCAGTCCTGCGGTTGAGGCAGCATTGGCATGGAGAGCCCGGTGAACCATCCGAGCGATGACTCTTTCGATGATCTTGAAGGCGACACGCTGCATGAAGAGTGCGGCGTGTTTGGCATTTTGGGGCATGACGATGCCTCGACGCTGACAGCCCTCGGGCTGCATGCGCTGCAGCATCGCGGGCAGGAAGCTGCCGGCATCGTCAGCTTCGACGGCAGGCAGTTCTATTCGGAAAAGCGCATGGGCCTGGTGGGCGACCACTACACCGACCCGGCGCTTCTGGCGAAGCTGCCCGGCTCGATCGCGATCGGCCACACGCGCTATTCGACGACCGGCGAGGTGGCGCTGCGCAATGTGCAGCCGTTGTTCGCCGAACTGGAGGCGGGCGGCATCGCCATCGCTCATAACGGCAACTTCACCAACGGGCTGACCCTGCGCCGGCAGATTATCGCGACCGGCGCGATCTGCCAGTCCACGTCCGACACCGAGGTGGTGCTGCACCTGGTGGCTCGTTCGCGCCACAGCTCGACCACCGACCGCTTCATCGATGCGATCCGCCAGATGGAAGGCGGCTATGCGATGCTGGCGATGACGCGCACCAAGCTGATCGCCGCCCGCGACCCGATCGGCATCCGTCCACTCATCATGGGGGAACTCGACGGCAAGCCGATCTTCTGCTCGGAAACCTGTGCACTGGACATCATCGGGGCCAAGTATATCCGCGACGTCGAGAACGGCGAAGTCGTGGTATGCGAAGTGCAGCCGGATGGCTCGATCTCCATCGAGGCGCGCAAGCCGGCCAGGCCGCAGCCGGAGCGGCCGTGCCTGTTCGAATACGTCTATTTCGCCCGTCCCGATTCCATGGTGGCCGGCCGTAGCGTCTATTCGGCGCGCAAGCGCATGGGCATGAACCTGGCCAAGGAAGCGCCCGTCGACGCCGATGTGGTGGTGCCGGTGCCCGATGGCGGCACGCCAGCGGCAATCGGCTTCGCGCAGCAGAGCGGCATCCCGTTCGAGCTGGGCATCATCCGCAATCACTATGTGGGCCGCACCTTCATCGAACCGACCCAGTCGATCCGGGCCTTTGGGGTCAAGCTCAAGCACTCGGCGAACCGCGCGGAGATCGAGGGCAAGCGCGTCGTGCTGATCGACGATTCGATCGTGCGCGGCACGACTTCGGTCAAGATCGTACAGATGATGCGAGACGCCGGGGCAACCGAGGTGCATATCCGGGTCGCCAGCCCGATGATCTACTACTCGGACTATTACGGCATCGACACGCCCGATCCCGAAAAACTGCTGGCGAACCAGCACCAGACCCTTGAGTCGATGTGCAAGTTCATCGGTGCCGATTCGCTGGCGTTCCTGTCCATCGACGGGCTGTATCGTGCGGTGGGCGGGGATGCGCGCAACCCAGAAGCGCCGCAGTTCACCGATCACTACTTTACCGGTGACTATCCGACGCAGTTGACCGATCTCAGCGGGCTGGGCAAGAGCGAGCAAAAGCAAATCTCACTGCTGAAAGAGGCGGGTTGATGGCTGGACTACAGGATGGGGCCGAGCAGGATCTGGCCGGCAAGGTCGTGCTCGTCACGGGCGCGTCGCGCGGCATCGGCTATGCCTCCGCCATCGAGGCAGCGCGGCGCGGGGCGCATGTCGTAGCCGTGGCCCGTACGGTCGGCGGGCTCGAGGAGCTCGACGACGAAATCCAGGATCTCGGCTCGTCCGCTACCTTAGTGCCACTCGACCTGCGCGATGGAGAGGCCATCGACCGGCTGGGCGCAGCGATCTTCGAGCGCTGGGGTGTGCTTGACGGACTGGTCGCCAATGCCGGTCAGCTCGGGGTGCTCAGCCCCCTGCCCCACGTCAAGCCGGAAGACTTCGAGAAGGTGATGGCAGTCAACGTGACGGCCAACTATCGCCTGCTGCGCGCAACGGATCTGCTGCTGCGGCAGTCGGCCGCCGGGCGCGCGGTGTTTGTTTCCTCATCCTCCGCGCGTTCGGCAAAGCCGTTCTGGGGCCTCTACGCCGCCAGCAAGGCGGCCGTCGACGCAATGGCAAAGTCCTATGCCGGGGAAGTGGTGCAGACCAAGATCAGGGTCAACGTGTTCTATCCCGGCGCCGTGCGCACCGCGATGCGGGCCAAGGCCATGCCCGGCGAGAACCCGGAAACTCTCCCGGCGCCGGCCGACATCGCGCCAAAGCTGATCGACCTGATCAGCCCTGCCGTCACCGAGACTGGCAAGTTGTTCGATTTCACCAAGCAGGCGTTCGAGGAGATCTGACGGTGGAACTGCGCAGTTATCGCACGGGCGACCTCAGCGCACTCTACGCGATCTGCCTGACAACCGGCGACAGCGGTCGCGACGCCGCCCCACTGCATAACGACCCCAAGGCCCTCGGCCACATCTATTCGGCGCCCTATGGCGTGCTGGAACCGGCCAATGTGCTGGTGGTCGAGGACGATGAAGGGGTTGCCGGCTACATCGTGGGCACGCACGACACCGATACGTTCAACGCGCGCCTTGAGCGCGAATGGTGGCCGGCGCTTCGGCAGCACTATGGCGCAGTATCACCAGCGGACCTGACGCCAGCGGACCGACAGCGCATCGACACGATCATGGCGCCGGGCAACCCTCCCGAGGACATCGTCGCAGCCTATCCGGCACACATCCACATGAACCTGCTGCCGCGCCTGCGCGGACAGCGGATCGGCACGCAACTGCTGACCATGTGGATCACCGGAGCACGCGCGGCAGGCGTCACGGGCATCCACCTCGGCGCCAATACAGCAAATACCGGCGGCATGGCCTTCTGGGCGCGGAGCGGGTTCGAACTGCTGCGGACCGAAGGACGTTCGGCCTGGTTCGGGATGACGCTGTAGCCGCCTTCGCCGGCGCCGGAACTAGTCGAGCCTCGTCATCAGCACCTTGTCGATTCGGCGGCCGTCGAGGTCGACGACCTCGAACTTCCAGCCATCGTGTTCGAAGGTCTCACCTTCGGCGGGCAGCCGGTTGATGATCGACAGGACATAGCCGGCGACGGTTTCGAACTTGGCATCGCGCGGAATGGTCACCTTGAGCTTATCGGTGAACTCGTCCACCGGCATCCAGCCGGCGATCAGGTAGGAGCCGTCCTCACGCTTGACCAGCGCCGGATCGTCGCCGGTCTCCTCCTGGAACACGCCGGTAATGACCTCGAGAATATCGGCCGACGTCACGATACCTTCGAAGTGGCCGTATTCGTCCACCACCAGCGCCATGTGCACGGTGGAGTTGCGGATGGCGCGGACGACGTCGAGCGCCTCGGCATGGTCCATCACAACGGGCACCGGCTGCACGAACTTTCGAATCTCGAGCGGCAAGCCATTGGCGAAGACGCCGATGATGTCCTTGATGGCCACGACGCCGATGATGGAATCGGAATCGCCATCCTGCACCAGCAGCCGCGACCGGTGGGTGCTGAGGATGGTGCGGCGGATTTCGTCGCTGTCGTCGGAGAGATCGACCACGTCCACGTCGAGGCGCGGCGTCATCAGGCCACGAGCCGAGCGGTCGGCAAGGCGCATGACGCCCGAAATCATCGAATGCTCATCGGTTTCGATGACGCCGGCGGTCGTGGCTTCGGCGATGATGGTCTTGACCTCTTCCTCCGTCACGGTCTCCTCGGGGTCCCCGGCCTGCCCGAGCAGCCGCAACACCAGCTGACCTGAGACATCGAGGATCCACACCAGAGGCGACCCAACGGCAGCCAGCAGTTTCATGGCCGGTGCGACGCGGGCGGCGACGCCCTCGGCATCGCGCAGTGCGATCTGCTTGGGCACCAGTTCGCCGATGATCAGCGAAAAGTAGGTGATAAGAACAACCACGACACCGACGCCCAGAACATCGGCAACATTGTCAGCAACACCGATGTCTTTGAGCCAGACCGTCAGTCGCAGGCCCAGTGTAGCACCGGAAAAGGCGCCGGAGAGAATTCCGACCAGCGTGATACCGATCTGAACCGAGGACAGGAACTTGCCTGGGTCGTCAGCCAGAACGATGGCCGTTGCCGCACCCGTGTTGCCCTGATCGGCCATGGCCCGCAACCGCGCCGGGCGGGCTGAAACAACGGCCAGTTCCGACATTGCCAACAGGCCGTTGACGACGATCAGAACAACGACGATCAAAATTTCTACGAACAAAATCAATTCACTGAAATGCAGGCCCGCTCTCAGCATCGGGCCGCTTGTGCGGCCCCAATATAGGGGCAAACCGGTCTATTGCACTATTGGATTGGAAAATATGTCGAAGTGACCGGGCATTCGGTCGTCGGGCCCCAAGCAATTTGCTATCAGGGAGCTCGGTCAACCAGAGGTGTGCCGTGCCCATTGTCGATAAGCTGCTGATTGGCGCCATGGCGATGCAGGTGCTCCTCACCATAGGCATTCTCGTCTTGATGGGCATGGAGCGCGTACCGCGCGTGGCGCGGGGCGAAATCGCGGTCAAGGACATTGCCGTGGACAAAGGCGCCTATCCGCTCAAGGCGCGCCTGCTGTCGAACAATTTCGACAACCAGTTCCAGCTGCCGGTGCTGTTCTACGTCGCCGTCCTGCTGGTACTGTGGAGCGGCGGCGCGGACTGGTTGGAGGTCGCGCTGGCCTGGCTGTTCGTGGCGCTGCGCTATGGGCATGCGGCGATCCATACCAGCACCAACCGCGTCTTTCGCCGGTTCACGGCCTATGTCGCGGGCCTTGTAGTTCTTTGCCTTCTGTGGGTATGGCTCGTGGTGAAGCTTCTCATCCTGTCCCCGAGTATCTGAATGCGCCTGCCCGGTCGCCTCAACGCCGCCATTGCCGTCCTGACCGATGTGGAGACGCGCCGGCGGCCCGTGTCCGAGGCCCTCAAGGCATGGGGGCTCAACAATCGCTTTGCCGGTGCCGGCGATCGTGCCGCCATCGGTAACCTGGTCTACGACGCGTTGCGCCGCCGCGCTTCCCACGCCGCGGCCATGGGCAGCGACAGCCCGCGTGCGCTGGTGCTGGCGGTGGCGGTGCGCGACTGGGGCGAGGACCCGGAGGCGCTCAATGCCAGCTTTGCCGCCGACAGCCACGCCCCTTCGGCGCTGAGCGAGGCGGAAGCGGCCAGCGCCACAGCGCCGCTCGGCGACGATGCGCCCGGCTGGGTGCGAGCCGATGTGCCCGAATGGCTGGCGCCTTCACTGCAGCGCGCGTTTGGCGAGAACTGGGTCACCGAAGGGCAGGCCATGGCCGGACGGCCTTCGCTGGACCTGCGGGTCAACACGCTCAAGGCGAGCCGCGACCGGGTGATGAAATCGCTGGCGCGGTTCGAGCCTGCCGAAACGGCGCTGTCGCAGCTGGGGGTGACCATGCCGGCCGGGCCCCGCGACGCGCGGACGCCCAATGTCACGACGGACGAAGGCTATCTCAAGGGCTGGTTCGAAGTACAGGACCAGGGCAGCCAGATCGTGGCGGCACTGGCGGGAGCAAGACCAGGCGAGCAGGTGCTGGACCTCTGCGCCGGCGCGGGCGGCAAGACTCTGGCGCTGGCGGCGGCGATGATGAACAAGGGGCAGATCTTTGCCTTCGACAGCGACCGCAACAGGCTGGCACCGATCTACGACCGGCTCAAGCGCAACGGGGCGCGCAACGTGCAGGTGCGTGCGCCGCAGCCGGGCGCACTGGACGATCTGGTGGTAAAAATGGACCGCGTGGTCATCGATGCGCCCTGCACCGGCACCGGCACCTGGCGGCGCCGGCCCGACACCAAGTGGAAGCTCACGCCGGACCTGCTCGCCCAGCGAATCGCCGAGCAGGCTGCGCTGCTCGCCGAAGGGCAGCGCTATCTCAAGCCGGGCGGAACGCTGATCTACATCACCTGCTCCATCCTGCCTGAGGAGAACGACGACCAGGTCGCCACCTTCCTGGCCGAGCATCCGGACTTCGCGGCGGTGGCAGACGGGTCGTGGTGGCAGGCGGCCCTGGGCAATCCCCTGCCCGAAGGCGTTCAGACCGGCCAATCGGGCATCGCCTTGACGCCGCGCCTGACAGGCACCGATGGGTTTTACTTGAACGCGCTGCAACGGCGGGCTGCATGACGCCAATGCCGGACAACCAGGAGAGCGGCGTGCCGCTCTGGGCATTCCTGCTCGGTGCCGGCGCGCTGATCGCGGCGGCGCTTGCCGCCGTCTGGTTCATGTTTCCGGGCCCCGATACGCGCCATGACCTGGTGTCGCCATCGGGCGGCAACCGGATCGAGCTGGGCGAGTTGTGCGGGAGTGGCGGCTGCAGCCGCGTCGCCATCCTCGATGCGGGTGGTGTACGAACAGGATGCCCGCTGCAGGTGGAAGGGAACGTGCCGCTGTTCGCGCAGGTCGAGGCGACGTGGTCGGCGGATGAGAGCGCCGTCGTGCTGGACTATGCGGCTGCGAACGGCGAAACAGGCTCCGTGACTATCGCATTGAGCGATTGTACACTGACGCAATAGCGTGAACCCGACGCCGGCTCGGGCGTTCCGCAACCAGCGTCCTCCGTCTCGAGTATGAACCATGACCGTTCCGTCGCTTGCCGACTACAAGACACCGCGCCCTTGGATCGCGCTGGCCATATTTGTGGTGGTCGTCGTCGGCGTCGGCGCGCTGATCGGCACCCAGTCGACTCCGGGCCCATGGTATGAGGGACTGGAAAAGCCACCATTCAACCCGCCGAACTGGGTGTTCGGGCCGGTCTGGTTCACGCTTTACGTGATGATCGCGGTGGCGGGCTGGCGCATCTGGATGATCGATGCGCGCAGCACCGCCATGAAGCTCTGGTTCGCGCAGATGCTGCTGAACTGGATCTGGTCGCCGATCTGGTTCATCGGGCAGATGCTTTGGCCGGCCTTCGCGGTGATCGTGGCGCTGCTGGCGCTCATCGTGGCGTTCATCTGGGTAGCGCGAAAAATCGATATCATTGCCGCGTGGCTGTTCGTGCCCTACCTGGCCTGGGTGAGCTTCGCGACCCTGCTGAACCTTTCTATCGCGATCCTGAACTAGGCCAGCGCCGGCTGGAGGCGGGCCCCCTGCTCCCACTGCCGAGCCCGGTTGATGGCGGGCAGCTCAAGCCAGCGCCAGGAGAGTGCAGCGATGGCGATGGTGATGGCGGTGATCACGGCGCTGGCGACCATGAACTTGGTGGCGTCGCTCATGGTGGCGTGGGTCATCTCCGGCACCCAGTAGAGGCGGACCAGTTCGAGCACCAGATAGTGCCACACATAGATGCCGAACGAGATGCGGGCGAGCCAACTGACGACAGCATTGTCGAGGACACGCCCCAGCACAACGCTCGATGGCGCGGTGGCGAGGGCCGTGCCGAGCAGCACGTGGAACAGCGGGAACTGGTAGGGTATGCGCAACAGGCCATAAAACTCGCCACCACCGCGCAGGCCATTGGTCCAGATCATCCAGCCGGCGGCGACCATGGCGGCCAAGGCAATCAGGTCGAACACCACGGAGCGGAACCGGGAGATGGCGACTTGGACGCCCCCAGCCAATGCCCCGGTGGCGAACATGGCGAAAAAGCCAAAGGGATTGAACCACGGCATCCAGGTCTTGGCCCCGCCCTGCAGGCCATAGTCCCAGCCCTTGCGCAGCGGATCGACCCGCACCTGGGTGGCAAACAGCCAGTGGGCGAAGATGGCGAACGCAATCACCGCGAACCAGGCCAGGCGCGCCTGCCAGCCGAGGAGCCGGCCACCCGCCAGTGCAAAGAAGGCAAGGAACGCGAGGGGCAGCATCACATAGGACGAGGCTTCGAAGCCGATGGACCAGAGCGGGCCGTTGACCTCGACCGGAAACAGCGTCGTCCAGTGCCAGTCGCTGACCATGAGCAGCCCCGCCAGGTAGCGCAGCCACAGCCAGCCATCGAGCGCGAAGCCGAAGACCGTGACCGAGAGGACAAAGCTCACCGTCAGCGCCAGCCAGAAGCCGGGCACGATGCGGGCGGCGCGGCGCAGGGCATAGATGCGCAGCGAGGGCATGGGCGCACCCGCGTCCAGCGCCTGCCAGAACGGCCGCGCCAGGAGAAAGCCGCTGAGCACGAAGAACATGCCGACGCCAAAGCCGCCAACGGCGTTGAAGACCTGCGCCGAGGGCTCGGCCCCCAGCACGCTGCGGGGATCGATGCGCTGCGCCAGGTGGTGGAACAGCACGATGAAGCAGGCGCTGGCACGAATGAAGTCGGCGCCATAGAGGCGGCTGGTGCTGGTGTGCATCAATGTTCCTCCCGGGCGTGCCGTTCGGCATCTGCCTTGCGCAATAGAGGTGCCACCGTTGCGGCCGCGCTGCAATCCTCGTTTGCGAGGGTTGCGCTTGCGAAAAACCCGGCGCGGCGATAATGGCTCGCCATGCAAAGCACAGACATGCCCGACCACCCGCAATCGATTCTCATCGTCGACTTCGGTTCGCAAGTCACCCAGTTGATTGCGCGCCGCATTCGCGAGACCGGCGTTTATTGCGAAATCCATCCATTCCTCCATGCTGGCGCCGCGATGAAGGCGATGCAGCCGCGCGGGGTGGTGCTGTCGGGCAGCCCGGCTTCGACGCTGGATGCAAACGCCCCCACCATCAATCCGGCCATCCTCGAGGCAGGCGTGCCGATCCTGGGCATCTGCTATGGTCAGCAGGCACTGTGCATGGCGCTGGGCGGCAGGGTCGAGGCGGGGCATCACCGCGAGTTCGGCAGGGCAGAGGTCAGGGTCGACAAGCCTTCAGCGATTTTCGAGGGCGTGTGGGAGCTGGGCAGCGAGCACCAGGTGTGGATGAGCCACGGCGATCGCGTCGTGGCCCTGCCCGAGGGGTTCGAAGTCGTCGGCACCTCGCCCAACGCGCCATTCGCCATGATCGCCAACGAGGAGCGGCGCATCTGGGCGGTGCAGTTCCACCCCGAGGTGGTGCATACGCCGGACGGCGCCAGGCTCTATGCCAACTTCGTGCACCGGATCTGCGGCATCGAGTCCAGCTGGACCATGTCGGCCTATCGCCAGAAGATGGTGGAGAAAATCCGCGAGCAGGTCGGCACCGGACGGGTGATCTGCGGCCTGTCGGGCGGGGTGGATTCGTCGGTGGCGGCGGTGCTGATCCACGAGGCGATAGGCGACCAGCTGACCTGCATCTATGTCGACCATGGCCTGATGCGGCTCAACGAGAGCGAGCAGGTCGTGACCATGTTCCGCGACCAGTACAATATTCCGCTGGTGCATGTGGAGGCGTCCCAGCTGTTCCTGCGTGAGCTCGAGGGCCAGTCGGACCCGGAGACCAAGCGCAAGATCATCGGCCGGCTGTTCATCGAGACCTTCGAGGAAGAGGCGAAAAAGCTGGGCGGCGCGCAGTTCCTGGCGCAAGGAACGCTTTATCCGGACGTGATCGAGTCCGTGTCGTTCACCGGCGGCCCCTCGGTTACCATCAAGAGCCACCACAATGTGGGCGGCCTGCCCGAGCGCATGAACATGGCGCTGGTCGAGCCGCTCCGTGAGCTGTTCAAGGACGAAGTGCGCGTGCTCGGCCGCGAACTGGGCCTGCCCGAGAGTTTCATTGGCCGGCACCCCTTCCCCGGCCCCGGCCTCGCCATCCGCTGCCCGGGCGGCATCACGCCGGAAAAGCTCGACATCCTGCGCCAGGCGGACGCGATCTATCTCGACGAGATCCGCAAATCGGGCCAGTACGACAAGATCTGGCAGGCCTTCGCGGTGCTGCTGCCGGTGCAGACGGTCGGCGTCATGGGTGACGGGCGCACCTACGAGTTCGTCTGCGCATTGCGGGCGGTGACCTCGGTCGACGGCATGACGGCGGACTTCTACCAGTTCGACATGAATTTCCTCGGCAAGACGGCGACGCGCATCATCAACGAAGTGCGCGGCATCAACCGGGTGGTCTACGACATCACCAGCAAGCCGCCCGGCACGATCGAGTGGGAATGAGCCGCAGCGGGGCATTCCGGTAGATCTCACCCTGAATCCGCCTCGATAGACCTCATCCTGAGCCTGTCGAAGGACGAGGTCGCGGCACCGATGCCTCCACTCTCGCGACCTCCTGGTTCGACAGGCTCACCATGAGGTTTCCGAAGTGGCCGAGGTGGGCCCTCCCGCGCATTTGCATTCCCCGGGCGCCATGCTAAACGTGCGCGCAATTGCGCTGATGACCTAGGTAGGCCATGTCCGAACAGAATATTTTCCGCGAAGTCGACGAGGAGTTGCGCAGCGATCGCATGCGCGCCCTGTGGCGTCGCTTTGCGCCCTATGTGATCGGCGCTGCCGTCGGAGTGGTGCTCGTGGTCGCGGTCAACGAGGGCTGGAGCTGGTATGTGGCCAACAATGCCGCAGAGTCGTCCGAAGAGCTTTATGCCGCGTTCGACCTGATCGAAGGTGGCGACCTTGCCGCAGCGCAGGCGCAGCTCGATGCCGTGATCGTCGAGGGCTCGGGCCGCTATCCGGTGCTGGCGCAGTTCCGCAAGGCGGGCGTGCTGGCGCGGGCGGGCGATACCGCCGAAGCGGTCGCGCTCTACGACGCCCTCGCCAATACCGAACCAAATCCCCACCTGCGCGAGCTTGCGCTGGTGCTGGGCGGCACGCTGATGGTCGACGCCGGCAACCTGGCCGACGTCGAAGCGCGCGTCGGCAGCATTGCCAATGACGAAAGCCCGCTGCGCAATGCCGCGCGCGAGGCACTGGGCCTGGCCCATTACAAGGCCGGCAACCTGGCAGCGGCGCAGGCCAGCTTCGAGGCCGTGGTCAATGACCCGCTGACGCAGAGCACCACCCGCAACCGCATGGGCTATTACCTGGCGCAGTTGCTGTCGCAAGGTGCCGGCGCCGAGGCGCCGCTGGCCGATGCCGCTACCGACAGCGATGCGACGACCGTGGATGCGGTGGTGGTCGAAGACGCCGCGACCGACGCGCCGCTGACCCCGGCCACCCCTGCCACCATCACCGAGGTCGAGCCGGTCGCGCAATAGCGGCCGCCCTCGCCTGACGCCGGATCGGAAGTTTCATGACCGTCACCGTTGCCATTGTCGGTCGTCCCAATGTCGGCAAATCCACATTGTTCAACCGGCTCGTCGGTCGCAAGATCGCGCTGGTGGACGACACGCCCGGCGTCACGCGGGATCGCCGGGAGGCCGAAGGCCGTATCGCCGATCTGACCTTTCGCATTCTCGATACCGCCGGCTATGAGGACGTCAAGGACGGCAGCCTCGAGGACCGGATGCGCCAGCAGACCGAGCTGGCCATCAAGGAAGCCGATGTCATCCTGTTCATGATCGACGCCCGGGCGGGCGTCGTGCCGCTGGACCAGCGCTTTGCGCAGGTGCTGCGCAAGGCCGGCAAGGACGTGCACCTGGTCGGCAACAAGGCCGAGAGCGGCGCGGCGGAAGCCGGACTGGTCGAGGCCTTCAAGCTCGGCTTCGGCGAGGCCATCGCGCTATCGGCCGAGCACGGGCTGGGGCTTTCCGAACTCTATTCCATCGTCTCGGCCGCCATCGACAAGGCGGCGGCGGAGAAGGAGGCTTCGAACGAGGTTGCTGATCTCGACGAGATGCCGGATGTCGATGTCGACATCACCGAGGACATGCTGGAGGGCGAGGGCGACGAGGCAACGCTGCGCTGGAATCCCAAGCGCTACCTCAACGTCGCCATCGTCGGCCGGCCCAATGCCGGCAAGTCGACCCTGATCAACCGCATGGTGGGTGAGGACCGGGTCCTGGTGGGCCCCGAGGCCGGCATCACGCGCGATTCCATCTTGGTGCCCTGGGAATGGGAAGGCCGGGTGATCAACCTGGTCGACACCGCCGGTATCCGCCGCCGCTCGCGCGTCACCGAGAAGCTGGAAAAGCTGGCGGTGGGCGACAGCCTGCGCTCGATCCAGTATGCCGAAGTGGTCGTGCTGATGCTGGACGCGACCATCCCCTTCGAAAAGCAGGACCTGGCGCTGGCGGACCTCGTGGAGCGCGAGGGCCGGGCGCTGGTCATCGCGCTCAACAAATGGGACCTGATCGAGGACAAGAACGAGACGCTCAAGGCGCTGCGGGAGGAATGCGACCGGCTGCTGCCGCAATTGCGCGGCGTGCCGCTGGTGACCCTTTCGGGCCTCACGGGCAAGAATATCGACAAGCTGATGGACGCGATCTTCAGCATCGAGCGCAGCTGGAACTCCCATGTCTCGACCGCGCGCCTCAATCGCTGGCTGTCCGGCATGGTGGAAGGGCATCCGCCGCCTGCGGTCTCGGGCCGCCGGCTCAAGCTGCGCTACATGACGCAGGCAAAGACCAGGCCACCGAGCTTCATCCTGTTCGCGTCGCGGCCCGACGTGCTGCCGATGGCCTATCAGCGCTACCTGGTCAACGGCCTGCGGGAGGCCTTCGACATCAAGGGCACGCCGATCCGGCTCTGGGTGCGCGGCGGCAGCGCGAACCCCTATGACGACAAGGGCAAGCGCAAGATGGGGTGAGGCGCGCAAAGCGGCGAACTCTGCCGCTGGCCCTTTGTCACCTGTGATCTCGTAAGTCGCCTTTGGGGTGATGGGGTGGACGCCCCCGAAGGCATCGATGTGCCAAAGTGGAGGTGTTGAACACGCCACTTAAGGAGGCGCCCATGTCGGAAGTTAGCACAATTGGTCTGGATATTGCGAAGAACGTTTTCCACGCGCATGGCGCGGATGCGAGCGGTCGAGCGCTGTTCAGCCGGAAGATCGGTCGCACGAAGTTGCTGGAGTTCTTCGCTCGGCAGCCACGATGCCTGGTAGCATTGGAGGCCTGCGGAGGCGCGCATCACTGGGCCCGCGAGCTCACGCAGATGGGCCACGAAGTGAAGCTGATCCCGCCCGCCTACGTGAAGCCCTTCGTGAAGCGGAACAAGAACGATGCGGCCGATGCCGAGGCGACTGTGAGGCAGCGCAGCGACCTACTATGCGGTTCGTGGCGATCAAGAGCGAGGAGCAGCAAGCCTCGGCGCTGGTCTTCCGAACCCGGGACCTGCTGGTGCGGCAGCGCACCCAGTTGATCAACGCAGTCCGCGGGCATCTGACGGAGTATGGCTGGGTCGCACCAAAAGGTCCCTCGCATGTGGCAATGCTCAGCGACCTGCTCGAGGGCGCAATGGGCTCATCGCTTCCAGAGGCAGCCAAGCCCATGTTCCGCACGATGCTCGATCTGCTGGATCACCTGAACGCCAAGATAGGCGAGCTGGACAAGGAGATCGCGCGGCGGGCCCGCGAAGACACTATCGCCAGGCGACTGATGACGATACCTGGCGTCGGCCCGATCACGGCCACTGCGATTGCCGCCCTTGCCCCGCCGGCCGAGACGTTCACCAGAGGACGAGACTTTGCCGCCTGGTTGGGCCTGGCCCCACGGCAGCTCTCGAGCGGAGGCAAGCAAAAGCTGGGATCAATCACCAAGATGGGCGAACGAACGTTGCGGCGTCTCATCATCATCGGATGCAGTGCTGTCGTGCTGCAGGCGAGCAAACGAGGCGCGCCGGCGGGTTCATGGCTTGAGCAGATGATGGCCCGGAAACCGCGGATGCTGGTCACCGTAGCCCTGGCCAACAAGACGGCGCGCATCATCTGGGCGGTCCTGATGAAGCACGAGGATTACAAAGCTCCGGTTGCAGCTGCGGCGTAAGCCAAGGCGGACCAGAGGTCGTCGGAGACGGGGTCGGTCGAAGGAAGGTATGGCGCAACAGTCGGCGAGACGGGATCGGTAAGCCAGTGCAAACCACTGTGCCTTGAGCACGCTGTGGGTGATATGGATCCGGTCCGCGAACTCCCATACGGGCCCGCAGCCTCTGGTGCTGCATCAGAGGCCGGACAGATGGCAGCATCCGACAACGCGTAAGATCTTCAAAATGCCGCTTGCGTCTTACGGGGCGTCCACAGATGGTTTGCGGACTGGC
>DASYHM010000016.1:0-432412 GCA_035998575.1 Devosia sp. | reverse complement strand
CAGTTGGGCATGGCCTAATTGGACCCGGCTGTGCCCGATCCGCGGCCAGCAGAACGATGCCTTCTCCAACCGCTTGGCGTAAAGGCATAGGCCAGTGCCATCCCACCACACGATCTTGATCCGGTCCGCCCGTTTGGCCCGAAACACGTAAAGCGAGCCGTTGAAGGGATCGGCTCCGGCATCCCGAACCAGACCGACCAGCCCATCGGGTCCCTTCCTGAAGTCCACCGGCTGGCTGGCCAGGAACACCTTTATGCCCGAGGGGATCATGCCGACCGGACGGCGCGGATCACACGGCGCAGGTGATCCTCGCTGACCATGGGGCCCACGCGGACGGTGGCACCCGCAATGCCAATCTCGATAGCCTCGCCCCCGGCGCCAGCGTCTTCGTCAGGCACATCAAGCAGTTCAACCTGGCCCTTGGCAATGGCTTTGCGCCGCCAGCCGAACAGTTGCGACGGCGACATCCCGTATCGCCGCGCCACCGCCGAGACGTTCACGTCCGGGGCCAGCGCTTCTTCCACGATCCGCGCCTTGGTCTCGTCCGGCCAGTTGCGGCGCCCCACCGCCGGACTGCTGTCCATCCGGCTCGGCACGACCTCGAGCAACTGGAAACTTCTATCACTGGGCATATGCGCAGACATAGGAACTCACACCGTCATCAAAACTACGGTGCCAATAACCCACCACATGCCCTCACGTCAGACGGGGTCGTCTTGGCGCTTACACTCATGCTGTGACCGCGCACTTTTCATGGAAGACCAGGCGGTCGAAGTTGTACGCGAGATTGGCCAGCGTCAGTTTGGCTTCGGCCCGGGTGATGCCGATGGTGCGGATGAACAGGCCGAACCGGTTCTTCTGGTGAGCGAACACATGCTCGATCCTGGCGCGGATTGCAGACTTGGCTGCATTGGCCCGCGCGGTCGCAATTGGCATCGAATTGCCCATGGTTCGCGCCGGTGGATCCGGCTGGTAAGCGTGCGATAGATGAGCCAGAGTTTCGTTGCTCTGTGCTCTGTGCTCTGTGAGCGGTAGGCGCTGTCGGCCCAGACCTCGCTGCCGGTGTTTTCCCGATCGATGACCTAGCGCAGCGTCCGGCCATCTGGGTGAGACGCCGATCTGAACGCCGCAGCCCGGATGAAGCCGTAGCGCCGGTCGACGCTGATGTGGCTGCCGAACACTGAGGTGGCGATCATTGGCAGTGGCGTGCCGTCTGGCCGGTACCGCACCTTGCCGCCGATCTTGAGCGTCCAGCGTGTACACGTGGCGGTATTTTCCACTCTTTCTCCGATCGGTTCAAGATCAGATACAGCAGCTTGGTGGCTGCATCGTCGCTGGGGAAGTGCCCCCTTGCCCTGACCGCCCGCCGCAGCTTTGAGTTCAACGTTCAACGCCTCGATGGCATTGGTGGTCCTGCGGACCTCGTCGGGGTAGGCAAAGAACGGGATGACCTCGCTCCAGGCGCGCCGCCAGCTTTGGCCAATGGCGGATAGCGCTGGCTCCAGGGGCCGGCATCGAAGGCGGTCAGTGCCTTTTCGGCAGCATCGGCATCGGTGGCGCGATAAATCTGCTTGAGCGCCGTTGCCAGCCCCTTGCGGTGCTTCCAGGAGACAAAGTCCTGGAGTTGACCCCGTTTCACCGGACAGGCGGCGGTGGGGTTTAGGCACTGAGGCGCAGGAACTCGCGTGGTGAGCGGTACTTGAGCCCGGAGTGCGGGTGGACCTCACAGTAGTCGTCGATCCATTCGGGCAGCAAGGCCAGGATGGTTTCGGCGTCTGGGAGGATGACGGTTGAGGCATAGTCCCTTTTCAGGGTTTTGACGAAGGCGTCGGACATGCCGTTGCTCTGGGGCTCCGAACCGGGGTGAAGAGCAGGTCGATGCCCAATGCCGCAGCCACCTGTGCGGTCTGCCTGGCGATGTAGGCGCTTTGAACCGCGCCGGGTTTGCCGGAGGCTCCAACTCCTGAGTAAGGTGGAGCATGACAAGCAAGACAACGAACAAGTTTTCAGTTGAGGTCCGCGCCCGGGCGGTGCGGATGGTGCAGGAGCATGGCGGGGAGTACCCTTCCCGCTGGGCGGCCGTGGTGTCGGTTGCCGGCAAGATTGGCTGCTCGGCTCATAGCCTCAATGAGTGGCTTAAGAAGGCCGAGGTCGACAGCGGCAAACGCGCCGGTGTGACCACGGATATGACCGAGAAGCTCAAGTCCCTGGAACGGGAGAACCGGGAACTGCGTCAGGCCAACGAGATCCTGCGCAAAGTTTCCGCATATTTCGCCCAGGCGGAGCTCGACCGCCCGTTCAAGCGATGATCGCCTTTATTGATGAGCATCGGGATGCTTATGGGGTCGAGCCGATCTGCAGGGTTCTGCCGATCGCCCCATCGAGCTATCATGAACGCGTTGCCCAGCGCCGCGACCCTGGCCGGCGTTCGGCCCGTCCGGCGGTTTTCCCGCAAGGTCAGTTCCTCGGCCAACAGAGCGTCGATGGCTTCGATCCCATCGATCTGACCCTGCTCGATGCGGCGCAGCGTGGCGTCGAGCATTTCCAACGCACGAGGCATCTTCAGGTTAACCAGGCTGCGACGGATGTTATCGACGCGCTCGGAGGATGTCGTGAGCGTCATGGCCGATCTCCGCTCGCCAGCTGTGCGCCGATCATCTGGTAGATGGCGAGCGAGCGGGCTGGGACGTGATCGCCGATGCGGCCGACGGTGATGTCGGAACGAGCGTTCGCCTTGCCCCGGGCGGCGCCGCCGGTTCGATGGCTACGATCGATCCGGTATTGCTTGCGCCCTTCCAACACAGGATGTTCCGCAACGACCATACCCAGATCCAGGATACGGATCCGATCGGGCATCTGCTGAACCTCAACGACCCTGCCTGTGCGATCAGGTACGCTGTAGTAATTGCCGCCGATGGCAACGAACCCGTCGTGGCTGACCCGCCGCTCCAGCTTGAGCACCGCTCCAAAGGGTTGGTCGGGCAAGTTCTGCAGCTCGCTCTGTTCGGCGGCAAAGGCTTCGGCGACGATCCGTTGTGTCGTGCCATGGGTACGGGCATTGGCAACGCTGCCGAGCCAGTCGATCAACTGGACGTTCATATCCTCGAGGTTGCGGAAGCGTCGAGCCAGGAAGAAGTCCTGCCGGATATAGCTGAACGGCCGCTCGACCTTGCCCTTGGTTTTGGCCCGATAGGGGCGGCAGGCGCGGGGCTGGAAGCGGTAGTGGGACGCCAGCGCCAGCAACGAGCGGTTGTAGATGATGTGCCCCAGCCCGTCTTCGCCGGTTACCGCGGTCTTCATCCGGTCATAGAGGATTTCGATCGGCACGCCCCCGAGCGCGTCAAAAGCCTGCATATGGCAGCGCAGCAGGGTCTGCAGATCCTGGTGCAGCACATAGCGCGCAAACAGGAAGCGAGAGTGCCCGAGCACCAGGCTGAACAGCCAGACAATCCGGCTGGTACCCGGATCATCGGCGAACTCGACCACGAAGCGGGCAAAATCCACCTGTGCCTGCAGGCCGGGCGGAGTTTCGAAGCGCACCTCGTAGGGCTTGGGCTGGCCTTCAGGCCGGATCGCGGCCAGGTATCGCTTCACTGCGGTGTAGGCCCCAGCGTAGCCAAGCTCTCGTACTTCTCGGGTCAGGCGCGCGGCGCTCAGTTCGGGAAACGCGGCCACGCGCTCGCTGAGAAAATCAAGATAGGCGCCAGCTTGCTCGGCCTGCCGACGGAGCGTGGACCATAGCTCGGCGCTTCGATGCCTTGTTCGATGTATTTGCGCACAGTCTTGGGATCGCGCCCGGTCCGCCGTGCGATCGCGGTGATGGACAGTCCTTGTCGATGCAGTTCCAAAATCATCATGAGTTCTCCAGGTCGGACCATCTGCCCCATCTCCTCGCCAAAGCGAGCATAGAGCGAGAGGTCGGCCGGTCTCATCTCGGTGCCAATCACAGCATCGAAATGAGACCCACTGGGGCTACCAACTAGGGAATTTTCAAAGCCCACTTTTGCGGAGAATTGCAGGACCTATGACAGATGCAGCGGGAAGGGTTTGATATTGCCCGCTGCAGCGTCGCGCGCCTGATGCGTGATCTGGGCTTGCAGGGGGCAATCCGGGGCAAGCCAGTCCGCACGACGGTCAGCGACAAGGCGGCGCCTTGCCCGCTGGATCACGTCGATCGCCAGTTCAAAGCCCCGGCGCCCAACAGGCTCTGGGTCTCTGATTTTACCTATGTCGCGACCTTGGCCGGGTTTGCTTATGTAGCCTTCGTGGTCGACGTCTACGCCCGCTATATCGTGGGCTGGCGGGTCAGCCGCACCGCCCATGCCAGTTTTGTGCTGGACGCCCTCGAGCAGGCGATCCACGACCGCCGCCCCGCCCATCGCGGCGGTCTGGTGCACCACTCTGATCGCGGGTCGCAATATGTCAGTATTCGCTATACCGAGCGCCTGGCCGAAGCCGGCATCGAGCCGTCAGTGGGCAGCGTGGGAGATAGCTATGACAACGCCTTGGCCGAAAGCATCAACGGTCTCTACAAGGCTGAGGTGATCCACCGGCGCGGGCCTTGGCGAAACATCGAGGCCGTCGAGTTCGCCACCCTCGAATGGGTCGACTGGTTCAATCAAAGGCGCCTCCTCGAGCCCATCGGCAACATCCCGCCAGCGGAAGCTGAGGCGAACTTCTACGCAGCACTGGAACAACCGGCCATCGCCGCATAACTTAAGCCGAACAGCCTCCGGAATTCCCGGTGCGGTTCACAGGTCTGAGGTCAGTCGCCAGAACTCGTGCGCCTTGGCGAGCGAATGCTATGGCGGAAGCGCGTCCGATCCCGGCCCCGGCAGCCGTGATCAGAGCTGATTTTCCTTCCATCCGTTTGCCAGCCGCCATGGCTTTCCTCCCCACGATGTGCCGTCCGTTTCAAGAATGGACATATGATTGCTGCTCCGCAGCGAATCCGCTAGCGCCGTAACCTCCAGGCTGGCGACGCGGCGCCCTAGAGCCAAGTCAGTGGCTGATCTGGCCCAGGAACGCCCTGGTCCTTTCATTCTGAGGCGATGAGAAAAAGCTCTCTGGTTCCCCAACTTCGACGATCTCACCCTTGTCCATGAAAATCACGCGGTCTGCCACCTTGCGCGCGAAGCCCATCTCATGGGTCACCACCAACATCGTCATACCGTCGTTCGCCAAATCGATCATGGTGTCGAGCACTTCATTGACCATCTCTGGGTCCAGAGCCGAAGTAGGCTCGTCAAACAACATGATCTTTGGGTTCATGCAGAGTGCTCGAGCTATGGCCACCCGCTGCTGCTGGCCTCCGGAAAGCTGAGCCGGATATTTGTCTACCTGCTCCGGAATGCGGACCCGGTCGAGATATTTTCGTGCTGCCGCTTCCGCATCTGCTTTCGAAGAGCCCCGTACTTTGAGCGGCGCCAACATGCAGTTTTCCAGCACCGTCATATGGGGGAACAGGTTGAACTGCTGAAAGACCATGCCGACGTCGCGCCGTACGTTCTCGACGTTCCTGGGTCCGGCGGTCAGTTCGATGCCGTCGACAATGATGGTCCCACCCTCAACCGTCTCCAGCTGGTTGATGCAGCGGATGAGGGTGGATTTGCCCGATCCAGACGGACCACACACGACGATTCTTTCGCCGCGAGCGACCGTCAACTCTACAGCCTTGAGGGCGTGGAAATCTCCATACCATTTCTCAACGTTCACCATTCTGACAGCGGGACCTGCGGCATGCTCGCCGGGCTTTGCGTCGACTGTCTTACTCATGAGCTAAGTCCCGCTGCCATCTGATCTTCTCTACTGACCTGAAACGACGAATTCAGGCAGCGGACCCCCAACCCACTCCTCATGCAGAGCATTGAGGCTTCCGTCCTGCTTCACGCGAGACAGGAAATCGTTGATGTGGGCGAGTAGCTCGTCTGAACCAGGCCGCACGGCGATCGCCTGGCTCTGCTGACGTAGCGAGAACTTGGTGTCAAACCGACCCGGCGCCATTTCGTTGAGTTGGCTGATCACGACGTTGGAGGCGCCCATCAGCGGAGCTTGTCCCGAGAGCAGGGCCTGTACCGCGGTGGCATCGTCATCGAAGCGCTGAATGTTGGCATCCTGCGGTGCGATTTCAGTGATTGAGGTGTCCTGAGTAGATGCGCGAGCGACAGCAATGCTGTGGCCCGACAGGTCCTCAGGGCCGGTTACCTCCAGATTGGCGTCGCCGTAAACGAAGATCTCAATGCCGGCGTAAGGGTCCGAGAAGTCGACCTGTTCGGCACGCTCTGGAGTAATGCCGAGGGAAGCGACGAGGACGTCGACCTGATTGGACAGGAGATACGGAATCCGGTTCGGGCCGGTTACCGGCACGAGATTCACTTCGACGCCCAGGTCCTCTGCGAGCATGCGCGCCACGTCGGCATCGTAGCCATCGGGGTTGCCCTGCGCGTCGAGAATACCGAAAGGGGGGAAGTCCACGAGCAGACCGACGTTGATTGTGCCCCGCTCCTGTATCTCTTGAGGTGTCTGCGCTGCAGCGGGTGTCGCCAGCAATCCAGCAGTTATTGCCGCGGCTCCTGCAAGCCCGGCGAGGTTCTTGATCAGTTTCATTCTATCTCTCCCTAGTTGATGTTGATGCCGCTCACCGTGCCGTAGCCACGGCGAACCGGCCCTCCAGGTGCCGGGCCCACATCGAGAGTGGCCAGCACAAGACAAAGTACAGCGCCGCAACCAGCGAGAACACGTACAAAGGCTGAAAGGTCGCATTGTTGATAATCTGACCGGCGCGCGTCAGCTCGACGAACCCGATGATCGATGTCAGCGAGGTGCCCTTGATCAGCTGCACCAGGAAACCGACGGTAGGTGCAACCGAAATCTTGGCCGCCTGCGGCAGTACCACGAAGGCCATCTTGTCACGATAGCCAAGCCCCAGCGCCCAACTCGCTTCGGACTGACCTGGTGGGACCGCCTCAATGCAGCCGCGCCAAATCTCGCCCAAATATGCGCTCGCATGCAGCGTTAGAGCCACGGCAGCTGCTATCCACGGGTTGATGCCGATACCAAAAATGTTCAGCCCGAAGAACACCAGGAACAATTGCATCAGGAGTGGAGTGCCCTGAAAAATGCGGATGAATGCAAGAGCGGGATATCGGAGTGCGCCAACTGGTGAGACCCGCCCCAAAGCGATAGCTAGCCCACCGATAGCCCCACCGGCGAAAGCGACCGCTGATAGCGCCAGGGTCCACTGCACCGCCCAGACGATGTAGAGAACTTCGTTGGGACCAAAGGGTCTGAACATTGTGTCCCTTCTCCTATCGCGCCAGAGGGTAGCGGAAAGCTGTCCGCTCGATGAAGGAAAACAGTCCGGCGAAGGCAAGCGAAAGTATGAAGTACATCACGGTGATCACGAGATAGACCTCAAAAGCCGCAAAGGTGGTGGCCTGTATGCTATTGCCGGCCGCTGCCAAGTCGGTCGCAGAAATCGCCGACACCACAGACGACGTCAGCATCAGATAAATGAACTGGCTAGTAAGAGCGGGATATATTGTCCGAACTGCCGGCTTGAGGATGATGTAGCGGAAGATCTGATGACCTTTGAGGCCCAACGCTCTGCCAGCCTCAACCTGGCCACGACTGATGGATTCGATACCTGCGCGCACAATCTCGGTTGCATACGCCCCGACATTCACCGAGAGCGCCACAAGCGCAGCAGTGTTCGGGTCGAAACGAATGCCCAAGGCTGGCAAGGAGAAATAGATGAAGAAAATCTGGACGAGGAAGGGCGTGTTTCTGATTACTTCGATGTAGACGTTGACTAGCCACACCAACGCCTTGGGACCAGCGGTCTTTGCAGCAGCGCAGGGAACCGCAATCAGAGTGCCGAACAGGATCGCCCCGAGGCTCAGCTGGATCGTAATCCAGGCGCCATAGACCAACTGATCGAAATTGTTGATCACGGGCGCAAAGTTGAACTGATACCCCAAAGACCGGACTCCTCCCGCGCGTCGCGCAAGCGCTTCATCGAGCTAGTGTGGGTATGTACTCGTGACGGCACCGGACGCGCAATACCGGCGCCCATAATCTGCAACTGCTGGTCGTCCGCACACCCGGTGGTGCTATCAATTCGGGGTCCGCTTTGAACATCGCCCACGTCGTTGTGAGTCAGGACGATGAACCAGCCGGTTCTGGCTCGACGCAGCCAAGCAGGAGGCCGGTTACTGGTCGCAATGATAGAACCGAAGGGTGGGAGTGGATGCGCGGGGCCGAGCGGCCTGGGCAAGACAAGTTCATGAGTGACCGCGGCCAAATCGCGCACAATGCTGCAGGAGCGTCACGTGACCGGCTGGTCCTTATCATCCAGCCAACGCACCACCAGGGTGTGCCAATAATCCACGCTGAGGGTGAGCTGAAAACAAGCAGCGATCCGATGCAGACCGGCAAACCCCTTGAGAGGCTGTTTGAGGGATCGCCCGCGGCAGAGGCGAGTGTTGATAAACCTGTTGTCGGTCGTGGTGGTGGACAGGGTGCCCCATGTCCGACAAGAACGGCCACCGGACATTTCCAGTGGAGCCGTTAAATCCGGCCGCGACAAGTTTAGTCCCATACGTCGATGTCCAGATGCTCGATATAGCGGGCAACCACATTCATCGACTTCCAACCTCCCGCTCGCATCACAACAAGGAGGCTGTGACCGTTAATGGGAAGTTGCTGAGGGCCACCGAGCCACCAGCGGCCTTCAGGGACTTGCCTCGAGCCGAGCCGAGCCAGTGGCAGGAGGGACCGGTGCCGCTGCGCAGACCGAGTTCGGTCAAACGTTGTCGGACCGAGGCAAGGGGAAAGGGGCCGTGACGAACAGCTGGGCCACCTCCGCCCCAAATGACAGCCTCAACTCGCGCGCCACATCGGTGGGCTCCAGCGACAACCGCGCGAACCATTCGCCACCGGTTGTCGCGTGTTGCGAGACTATTGATGTCCAGGCCAGCGGGCGCGTGAACCGCTGATGTAGCGCAAAATGCACCGGCTGCGCCAAAGGATAGGGCGCCCAGCCATAGTAGTTTTCGCTATGGTATCCGACCCGGTAGCTAGAGCCGGTTATGCAGCAGATCCTGGGGTACGGGAGGCGGCCGGTGTCGACCAGCCACCAGACGAGCTGCCACCCCCGCACCCGTTCAGCATGAACAAAACCATTATAGACGGGCAGCTTGCCCCACCGCCATTCTCGAAGCGCGACGGTCATGAAGGTACCCTTGTCGTCAGTGCCGAAACTGACGGCGATGCCATCCATTCCAAGCGAATTGCATTGGGCGAGTTCATCAAGCTCATGCCGTCTATGGCCGCGTTGAGTTGGTCGGTGGCCGGATTGCAGGAGCGGCTCGCCAACACAGCGTCAATGCACATTGGCAGGCCGCTGTCCGGACAGCTCGTCTATCAGTTGCTTGAGCGCCAGGGTTTCGCGGGGATGGGTAATCCAGATCTGCCGCAAAACATCGCGATTGAGATGACGCCATTCCAGCACATCCTGGCTTTGCAGCTGCTTGAGCCATCCTGGTGCTCGCGCGATAAAATCTGCACTGGAGATGACCTCTGGCAGGGCGAATGGAGACCAGTGCACCCGCAGCATGTCGGGCGCCGCGATCGCATCCTCGTCGCCAGCATTCTCATCGGGACCGGTCAAATCGTCATCGGCACCGACATGGCTGAACTCTGCCTCGTCGTAAAGCCCAGCATACTGGGCGGGCCAGCCGGCGCGAAGCGCCTGCATCTCGGCGCATTTGGCCAGCATCAACCGGGGCATCCTGGACCAGGAATCGCTTCGAACGGGCATGGCAGATTGGGTCGGACCCACGATGCGGGTGAGGGTAGCGATCTCTGAGCGATAGATAAGTTCGGGCTCTGCCGGCGCCGATGGCGCGTGCTCGTCCCATCGAGCATGGCCGGCCACCGGAAACCATTGGCCATCACTTTGCTTCCAAAGATAGACCGTCGCCGAGATCAGGCCCTGGGGATTGGTGGCGGTCATGTTTTTGGTAGACGCGCGGAAGCGGGCCGGTTTGCTTGCGGGCCGGTAGTCGCCGCAGCGCTGGGCGATGATGCGCTGTCCCTCGCGGCTGATCAGAAGGGTCATGCGACGGCGCCCAGCGTCGCCACGGTTGGCTATAATGGGCACAATCTGCCCCAGAAACGGGTCGAGCCCCTTTTGCACGGCCATTTCGATAAAGACGTCGAATTCTTGCGGCGTGCAATCGCGCGCAACGGTGTCGCGGATCAACCGGACCTGACGGGTCGAGAGCTTCATGTGGCTCATTTGCGGCGCACCGTCAGGCTGTAGGTAGCGTCGCCCAAACTAGCCCCAGGCACCGGCCTGGCCTCATTGAGCTCTGCCAAAAGAGCCTTCTTATCGAGACGTGGTGCCGGCGGGTCGGGCAACACCCAGAAGCGGCTTGGAATATCGGCCTCACAATCGAGCTGAAGGGGCCGAGCCCGTCGCACCAGCGACAATGTCGCCGTCGGCAGCCGCATCGACATCAAGTCGGTGCTGAGCATGGCCTGTTCGATGAGGGCGTTGAGGTTTTCTTTGCGTTGAGCCAGGCGTTCTCGGCGGCTGGCAAGCCAGCTCTCGTGCTCGCGAATGCCCGTGATCATCATGGTACATTCATCGATCTCGCCCAATGCCTGGGTGATGGCTTCAAGCAGGCCCGTTTCGCCTTCGATCGTGTCCTGACAGAGGATAGAATCGTCCTCCATGCCGAGGTCCTTAAGACCCATCAGGAGCCGCCTTCCAGCTTCAACCTCGCGCTTGAGCGCAACATCCACATAGCTCATCCCAGCGATCCTAAATTCAGACTAACTATCTGAAAATACTAGGAGAAATTTGATCTAAGTCCAGCGCTAAGTCGGTGAGCTATGAGGTTCTTTTCCGTCAATGGACAGAGCGAGAAGGGGCGGCGGGGGCAGGGTCAACAATGGGTTGGCGAGGGTCTTTTGGTTCTCTGTTCCTTGGGCCCAGAGCGGCAGGCAGCGCCGCTGCCGCTGCGTTCCCTCATTGCAGTTCGGAGCTTTGCGGCGCGCCAAGTTTAGCATGGTGGAACAGTGGGGCGCGAGCGGCTGCGGCCTGTGGAGCCAGGCGCGAGAAGCTGGTTTGCCGACAGCACCTTAACTCGTCGTCTTAAACCGGCGGCAGCTCAAAACGTCTTCTACCCTGGGTCCATGCGATCAGCTAGCGAACCTGCCTCGGAAGTCCAAGGTGGGTAGAGCCGGTCTTGCACGTCAAAATGGCCGCTTGGGCATTCCATGCTACCTCTGCTCTTTTAGCGCTCGAGCAAGGCGCTCGACGATCTCGTCGTGTTCGGTCGCACCAAGCGCTTGCTTGGAGACTGCAACGTTCGCATTTGAAGTGTGTCGTCGTTGCCTGCGTTCCAAAAGCAAGGAGCCAACTGCGTAGTAGGCGATGCCGCCAGATATGCCTGCGACAACCGCCGCGGCGAAATGGGCAAGCTGGTCCATGAGTTTATGTGAACGTTCGACGGATGATTGTGCAACGACAGTCGCTTTATTAGGTAGAGACCAACAGCGTAACCGCATCGAGGAATCCAGGGTAAGATACCTCACCGAGGGTCCCTCACCACCGGACCCTGGACCGACATGAGATCGACCTTAATGGGCCCCCCTGCGTTTTTTTGTGCAAGAATAGGGTCCTTCCAGCCAGGTACGCGCAACAGAGAGGACTGGGACAGGACTTTTTGACCACCAAGCCTAGTCATCGTTGTCATCGAGCATCGCCCGCAAAAGCGCGATAGCCTCCCGCCCTTCGCGGACCGTATCAAGGTAGAGTTGGCTATATTGACCATGCTTTAGAGCATTCTGATTACCAGCAGGGGCGCCCGACCCATGGGCACCTCCGTGCATCCGACACCTCTGCTTTCCCGCCACGGCCGGTGCGGCACACGGTTTTCCCGACCTGGTCTTGGCCCCACAGCGCGGGCTATTGATCATCGGGCCGGTGTTGCGCTTGTGGCTAGACATCTTTTCGTACCCTCGCCCTGACCGGGGGGCGGGGCGCATTGGCGGTGCTGTCGATGGTTGTGGCTTCGGGCTCCCCACCGGCGTCACCGAATATGGTTTGATTGTTCACCGGCGCGTTGTTCTGCAGGATGATCCGCTGGATGCCCTTGCGCTGGGTTTTTTCGTATTCAGCCTGGTATTGCAGATGCAGCTTGCCAAATCTGAGTGCGGTAGCGGCACTCGCTTCCATTACAGCGTCGCCCAAGGTGAAGTCGACGGATCGCCGCATATACTCTTGGAAACTGGCGAACGCGACCTCCTTTGCGAGCAGGATCTGCAGAACCGAGTCGCTCTCTGGATCCTCAGTTTCCACGAGGTCGTGGAGCAGCGATAGGCGATCGCTAGCATTGTCTCCCAACCTTTTCAGGACCTGGAACGCGTCCTGCAACCGCTGGCGCCGTAGCCCCTCCGGTATGGCCTTGCGCGGCCGAAATTCGTCATTGGGTCCTGATAGGCTGCCGCCGGCGGGCTGCGTAAGTGCTTTTTTGCTCATTGCGGAGGCCCTTTACCCCTTGGTTTGTACTGTGCATGGGCTTGATACCAGATTTCTCTTGGTACCAAATTTTTGCCCCCCCTCCGCTATCAGATCCAGATGAAAGCCTCAACGCAGGAAAGTAGGGCGGCAGTGGACGCTAAAAGCAGTGGAATGTCGGCAGCGCGGTGCATCGAGAGGCGCGTACTGGCCGTGCTGTGCCGCTCGTAAGCCACGGTCGCAGTGGCAGCGGCGGCAGCTTGACGGCGGGGACTGGCATGACCGCTGACCTACAAGGTGCGGAAGTGGGTTGGGCGGCTGCAGGCGCAACGGCAGCAAAGCCGGAGAATGGCGAGAGGGTGGAACCCCTATGCTCGACCTTGGACCTCTGCGTGTGACAGGACGGGCCGCGCCATGGCTCTCCCTGCTTGGAGATGGCTCACCCTGCTGAGTTGCCGCATTTTCAGCGTGACATCAGCCGATGCCCAAACCGATGCTTGCACCGGCCAACTCAACCACCGAACCGCCTTCCACGTCCGTGCCCACTGGGCTGCAGATTGCGCAGCCATCGGAGCCGCCGCCATAACCAGGACGACAAGGCCGACCACACCGGAAATTCTGTCGCGGATAAGCGACCGTAAGAAGCATCCCTGCCAGGTGGAACTGAGCTTCCGTCGAACCACCCTCTGCTCTTAATGCTCTGCGACATCAATGCTAGGCGACCGTCTGAGGCCGCTGGCCTGCCGCCGAAGCAACCCACAGATGTCAATGAAGGATGCGCAGGTCACTGGCGCTCCGCACGTCCCGTAGACACAGCCGCTAGTCCGGCAGTTGCGCTATCTCCTCAGGGCCGAGCGCAATGTCGAATTCGGCAACCAGCCCGGTCGGGGCGAAGGTGAGCGTGGCGCGCTCGGCGCTGCCGGTGAACAGGCCTCGCTCGAGCAATCTTGTGCCGAAACCGGGGGTTCGTTCGGCTGGCACTGGCGGACCGTCGCGTTCGGTCCACCGCAGGCGAAGGGTTCCAGCCGATAGCTGCCAGTGTAGCGTGACCCGGCCGGTATCCCAGGAGAGGGACCCATATTTGGCCGCGTTTGTCGCGAGTTCGTGCGCGGCCATTGCCAGCCCGGTCGCCACCTTGGGCGGCACCCGCACTGCGGGATCACCGACCAGCTCGATGCGGTCCGTCGTGCTGTTGCCATAGGGGGCCAGCACCGCTTCGAACAGGGTGGCGACCGCCGTGCTCACCCAGTCGTCCCGCGTCAGCAGATCGGTCGCGGCGGCCAGCGATTGCAGGCGGCCCGTGAAGGCGGCGAGGGCGTCGGGGTCGGCGCGACCGCCCTTGAAGGTCTGCTTGGCGATACTCTGGATCACGGCGACCGAATTCTTGACCCGGTGCTGGAGTTCGCGGGCCACCACCATTAGCCGCTCTTCGCCGAGCTTTCGCTCGGTCACGTCCATCACGACGCCGATCACGCGCCGCTGCGAACGGGGGCCCGGGGCGGCCAGCTTGGCCCGCAGATAGAACCAGCGCGCCACCCCGCCAGGCAGGATGTGGTGAACTTCCGTGGCCAGCTCGGACTGGCCGTGCGCCATTGCCTCCTGCGCCAGCACGCTCAGCCGTTCCTTCTCGCCGGGGGCATAGCGGCTTTGCAGGTCGGCGATGGTCGGCGTCGCGTCGTCGGGAAAGCCGTAAAGACGGTTGAGTTCGGGCGAGCGGGTGACTTCGTTGGTCACGGCATTGAGCTCCCAGACGGCGATGCCGCCGGCATCGATCGCCAGCCGCAATCGCTCTTCGCTTTCGAGCACCCGGGCGTTTGCCTCGACGCGGTCCGTCACGTCCTGGAACGTGCCGATATAGCTGGTGGCCCTGACGGTGCCATCGACCGTCTCGAACAGCGCCGCGCCTTCGGCGTGTATCCACCTGACTTCGCCGTCGTTGCGGATGATGCGATAGCGATAGGGGGCGGAAGCACGGATGGCTGGGTCGAGCGCGGCGGCCGACATGGCCCGCACCTGGGCAATGTCGTCCGGATGCAGAAGGCGCTCAACGGTGTCGAAGCTGAAGATCTCTCCCGAAGAGAAGCCGAACATCGCCCGGGCAATCGGCGACAGGAAGAAGCGGTTGGTGGGCAGATCCCATTCCCATATGCCGAGGCCTGTCGCCTGGACCGCGATCTGCAGCCGCCGGTCGCTCTGCAGCTTGGCCTGTTCGGCTGCCTTGCGTTCGGAATTGTCGGTGATGGCGCCGACATAGCCCAGCAGGGTCCCGTCATCGGCAAATTGCGGCGCGGCACTGTCGATCACCCAATGGTAGCTGCCATCCTGCGACTTGAGCCGGTATTCGGACTGATAGGGCCGCAGCGAAGCCCGGGCCGCGTGCCAGGCGGCCACAACCGATGATCCGTCATCGGGATGGATGGCCTGGAGAAAGCCCCAGCCCAGCCCTTCGGCGGATGGCTGTCCGGTGAAGCGGGTCCATGTCTGGTTGAGAAAGATGCACTGGCCCTCGGCGTCACACACCCAGACCGAGACCGGCGCGAAGTCGACGATGGCCGAGGGGCGGAACCACTCCGGAGTTGCAACTGGATCTATGTCAGCCTCCACACCTTCGCGACGTCTTCAGGCAGGTCCCTACCACCGCGCTACGACACGTTGATAGCACACCACATCTGCGGCGCCGTTGCCGGAGGGCATCATCCCTAAAAATGTGGCAAACAGCCCGACGGTGCCGCCAGTACCGCCACCATTTCGGATGGACCCATGCCGCTCCAGCGGGGGGGGGCGGTCAGGGTCAGGGCGCCCGGGTGTCGGTCTGGTGGCAGCAGCACAGGAACTGCCCCGACGGCTTTTGGTAGATTGATATTGTGCCGCTTTGGTGCTGCTATAGCGCAATGTTTCGAGTCTGCGTCGTTTTACAGTACGCCGTTGCGAGGCCGGCGTAGCTGATGCTTACCTACGTCCTGCAACGCCTGGGCATGATGGTGGTCACCCTTTGGGCGATCATCACCCTAACCTTTTTCCTGATGCATGCGGTGCCGGGGGGACCCTTCGTGTCCGAACGCATGCTGGCGCCCGAAATTGCCGCTGCGCTCAATGCAAAATATGGTCTCGACCTGCCAATCTGGCAGCAATACCTCAACTATCTCGGCCGGATCCTGAGCTTTGACCTGGGCCCTTCGTTCAAGTATCCGGGTGTCTCGATCAACACCATGATCGCCGCTGGCCTTCCGGTGACGCTGCAGACGGGGCTGCTGGCGGTGATCTGCGTCGTGGCGCTGGGAATCCCGCTGGGCATCATCGCAGCCCTCAACCGCAACCGCTGGCCCGATACCACGGTGATGTTCATCGCCACGCTTGGCGTTGCCATACCGAGCTATGTGCTTGCCACCATCTCGCTCTATGTCTTCGCGTTGCGGCTCGGCTGGGTCCCGACCTTCGGGCTTGATGACTGGCGCGGGTACTTCCTTCCCGTATTCGCGCTGTCCGGGTTCTGGATATCCTTCGTCTCGCGCCTCACCCGGTCCTCGCTGCTGGAAACGCTGGAGCAGGATTACATGACCACGGCGCGCGCCAAGGGGCTGCGCAAAGGTCAGATCCTGTTCAAGCATGGCCTGCGGAATTCGCTGTTGCCGGTGGTTACGGTGCTGGGGCCGGTGGTCGCCAACCTCGTCACCGGCTCGTTCGTCATCGAGCAGATTTTCGCCCTGCCGGGGATCGGGCGGCAGTTCGTGCTCTCCATCACCAACCGCGACTATACCGCCATCATGGGCATCACCATCTTCTATGCTGCCATTCTCATGGTCATGATCCTGATCGTGGATCTGCTCTATATGTGGCTCGATCCGCGCATCAGACTCGGCAAGGCTGCCGCATGAGCGAAATTGCCCCTCAGATGTGGGCTGTGGCACCCGCGGACGCCACCGTCGCGCCGGCGCCACCGCCTGCGCCCACCTACGGGCAGGAGGTGCGGCGGCGCCTCCTGGCGAACAAGCCGGCGGTGGCCAGCATCGTCTTCATCGTGTTCCTGGTGCTGGCGGCGTTTTTTGGGCCGCTGCTGTCGCCGCACACCTACTATCAACAGGACCTCAAGCTCTCCAATATTCCGCCCTTCTTCGAAACCTATGCGCTCACCACGCCTGACGGAGAGACCACCCGCTTCTTCCTCAACGCCTCCAACTTCAACCTCTACGAAGTGGATAGGCAAGGCCATGTGCTGGGCCTGCTGCGGGGAGGGCGCAAGGACATCATCACCAAAAGCCAGCCGTTCGAGTTCGGTGAGGCGGAGGTCACGTTGGACTATTCAAGTCTGCCGGCCCGACTGATCCTCGAGGATGGCAGCGAGCTGCGGCCGTCCGGGTGGAGCTGGAACCGCACCTACCTCTTCGGCACCGACCAGCTTGGCCGCGACATCCTGGTGCGCCAACTGTTCGGCGCGCAGATTTCGCTCACGGTGGCCTTCGTCGCGACGCTCGTCAACTTCTTCATCGGCGTCTTCTATGGCGGCATCTCCGGCTATTTCGGGGGACGAGTCGATGCGGTGATGATGCGCATCGTCGAGATCATCGCCACCATTCCACTGACGCTCTATGTCGTGCTGCTGATGGTGGTGTTCGACTCCGGACTTCTCTCCATCATCATCGCCATTGGCTCGGTGTTCTGGGTGGACATGGCGCGCATCGTGCGGGGGCAGATCCTGGCGCTGAAGAGCCAGGATTACGTGGCAGCGGCACGCACCATGGGCGCCTCGCCTGCGCGCATCCTCACCCGCCACCTCCTGCCCAACTCCGTCGGGCCAATCATCGTCACGCTGACCATGCTGATCCCGTCGGCCATTTTCATCGAGAGCTTCATGAGTTTCATCGGCCTCGGCGTAACGCCGCCGCTGGCCTCCTGGGGATCCCTGACGGCGGAAGCGGTCGAGACGCTGCGCGCCTATCCGCACCAGCTGTTCTTTCCCGCCGCCGCCATTTCGCTCACCATGTTCGCCTTCAACTTCCTGGGCGACGGCCTGCGGGACGCGCTCGATCCGAGGCTGCGCGGATGACCCAGGCGATCCTTTCGGTGCGCGATCTGGCAACGTCCTTTTTCACCCGCCAGGGCGAGGTGCAGGCGGTACGCGGCGTCAGCTTCGACGTTTATCCCGGCGAACTACTGGGACTGGTCGGGGAAAGTGGCTCGGGCAAATCCATTACCTGCATGTCGGTCCTGCGCCTGCTCAAGGCGGGCGGGCGCATCAAATCGGGCAGTGCGACATTCGAGGGCACCGATATCCTCGATCTTGATGAAGCCGCACTGTCGAGCCTGCGCGGCAACGACATCGGTGTCATATTCCAGGATCCCATGACCTCGCTGAACCCGACCCTCACTGTCGGCGAGCAGGTGGCGGAAACCATCCTGCGCCACCGCAAGGTCAGCCGCGCCGAGGCGCGGGCGAGGGTGGTGGAACTGTTCGAACTCGTTCGCATTCCCTCGGCGGCAGAACGGCTCAATTCCTATCCGCACGAGTTCTCCGGCGGCATGCGCCAGCGCGTGATGATTGCGATCGCCCTGGCATGCGACCCCAAGCTCCTGATCGCCGACGAGCCAACGACGGCACTCGATGTGACGATCCAGCGCCAAATCCTGGCGCTGCTCAAGGACCTGCAGCGGCGTCTCGGCATGTCGGTGATCCTGATCACCCATGACCTAGGCGTGATTGCCGAAGTCACCGATCGCGTGCTGGTGCTCTATGGTGGCCTGGTGATGGAGACAGCACCTGTGAGCGATCTCTTCGCGCGGCCCGCCCACCCCTATACGGTGGGGCTGCTCGGCGCCGTGCCCGACCTGCGCGACGACACCCACCGTCGCCTGACGCCTATTCCGGGCAGCCCGCCCAACATGCTCTCGCCGCCGTCCGGCTGTCCCTTCGTCCCGCGCTGCCCCTTCGCCATGGCGCAATGCGTTGCCGCCTTGCCCCCGCTGTTCGGCGAGGCGCGCCAGTCGCGTTGCTGGCTGCAGCACCCGGAGGCCCCCAAAGTAGACGCAGTCCACGAGGTGGCAGCGTGACCGAGCATCTGCTGCAACTGCGCGTGTTGCACAAGCACTTCCGCCTCCCTGCGGCGCCCTTCAGGCCAAAGCCGCTACTGCGCGCCGTCGACGGCGTGGATCTCGACCTCGGCAAAGGCGAAACCCTGGGACTTGTCGGCGAGTCGGGCTGTGGCAAATCCACCCTGGCGCGTACCATCATCCGTCTGCTCGACCCGACCTCGGGCAGCATTGTCTTTGACGGTGAGGAGGTGGGCCAGACCGACGGGCGGCATCTCGGACGGTTCCGCCGGCGGGCGCAGATGATCTTTCAGGATCCCTATGCCAGCCTCAACCCCCGCATGAGCGTGGGCGAACTGATCGCGGAGCCTCTCGAAATCGCCCGCGTCGGTACCGCCGCCGACCGGCGCAAGAAGGTGGCGCTTCTCCTCGATCGCGTGGGGCTGGCCGCCGACTCCGCTGCGCGCTTCGCCCACGAATTCTCCGGTGGTCAGCGGCAGCGCATCGGCATTGCCCGTGCCATCGCGCTGGATCCTGACCTTGTGATCTGTGACGAACCCATCTCCGCCCTTGACGTGTCTGTGCAGGCCCAGGTCGTCAACATGCTCGAGGACCTGCAGGCAGAACTCGGGCTGACCTACCTCTTCATCACCCATGATCTGTCCATGGTTCGGCATATCTCGGACCGCATCGGGGTCATGTATCTGGGTAGGATCGTCGAGATTGCCGCGAGCGCCGATCTCTATCACCGGCCGTCCCACCCCTACACCCGCGCCCTTCTGTCGGCGATTCCTGTCCCCGATCCGTCGGCTGCGCGGGAAGTGGAACCCATGCAGGGTGAGATACCCACCGCGATCGACATTCCATCCGGCTGTCGATTCCGAACACGCTGTCCGCTTGCCGCCGAAGTTTGTGCGCAGGTCGAGCCGCCGCTCAACAATGTCGGCAACGGACATCTTTCCGCTTGCCACTTCGCCGCAGAACTGGCGCAACAATCAACGGGAGCTTCGGCTCCACAACAGGAGAGAACGCAATGAACAAGCTCGTTCTGCCGCTCATCACGGCGGCGCTGCTGGCATCGACCGGAGGGGTCCTTGCCGCAGGCGAACTGACCTATGTGGTCAACAATGAAAGCGCCAAGTACGATCCCGGCACCACCGCCGAGACCTTTGCCTCGCCCATCATCGGCAACACCTTCGAGGGCCTGGTCCGTCTCAGCCCCGAGGGTGAAGTCGTGCCCGCGCTCGCCGAGAGCTGGGACATTTCGGAAGATGGCCTCACCTATACCTTCAACCTGCGGGACGCGAAGTGGTCGGACGGCGAGCCCGTCAAGGCATCCGATTTCGTCTACGCCTGGAAGCGCGTGCTCGATCCCGCATCGGGCGCCATGAACTCGCAGATGCTCTACCACATCGTGGGCGCCGAAGAGGCCTTCAACGGTGATGGCGACGCCGAAGCCATCGCCATCTCCGCTCCGGATGACAAGACGCTGACCTTCACGCTGAAGCAGCGTGTTCCCTATATGCTGCAACTGCTCAACTACCCTACCTTCTATCCGGTCCGCGAAGATGTCGTCACGGCCGATCCCGAAGGCTGGACCCGCGATCCCGCCACCTTCATCGGCACCGGCCCGTTTCGCGTCACCGAATTCAACCAGGGCGAATCGGTGGCGTTCGAGAAGAACCCCAACTACTACGCCGCGGATGAGGTCAGCCTCGATAAGCTCACCTTCCGGCTCATTCCCGACCCGGCCACGGCGCTCGCAGCCTTCGAGGCTGGTGACGTCGATGGCATCGAAGCGGTACCGGCGCCGGAAATCCCGCGTCTCTCGGTCGAATCCGAGGCCTTCATGATCGTGCCGGCTCTGGGCACCACCTATGCCTTTTTCAACCCCAACCAGGCGCCGCTGGACAATGTCCATGTCCGCAAGGCGCTGTCGATGGCGATCGACCGCTCCGAGATCGTCGAGTTCGTGCTGCAGTCGGCCGACACGCCGGCGCTGGGTCTGGTCCCGCCGGGCATGAGCCTTGCCGGCGAAGACTTCACAGAGGGCCGCGACACCTACGGCCTGTCGGAAACGGCTGACGTCGAAGGCGCTCAGGCCGAACTGGCTGAAGCCGGCTATCCCGATGGCGAAGGCTTCCCCGACACGCTCTACGTGACCTACTCCTCGCCGCCGATCGAGAAGCTGCTGGAAGCCATTCAGCAGATGTGGAAGGAAAACCTCAATATCGACGTCGATATCCAGGCGAGCGAGTGGCAGGTCTACTATCCTGAAGTGCAGAAGGTGGAATACCAGATCGCGCAGATGGGCTGGGGCGCCGACTACCCGCACCCCATGACCTTCCTCGACAACTTCGTCACGGGCAGCGCCAACAACCTCGCCAACTGGTCGAATGCGGATTACGACGCCGCCATCGAGGCAGCCAAGGCTGCCGGCGATGAGGCCGAGTCGCGCGACCACATGCGCGAGGCCGAGGCGATCCTGATGAACGACCACGTCATCCTGCCGCAGTACCACCGGTACAACTACATGATGATGAGCCCGGAGGTCACCGGCTTCTGGCGCTCGCCGCTCAACGTGCCCTATTTCCGCGACACGGAAATCAGCGAGTAACGATCATGCTCCCGCCGGACTTCCGGCGGGAGCAGTCCTTCAGACGGAAGAGAAGCCGTGACCATTCCTGTCGTTGTCGAAACGGATCTGGGCGCGTTCACCATCGCTGTCGACGACAGTCGGGCGCCGGTGACCGCCGGCAACTTTCTTGCCTATGTCGATGGCCGCCACCTCGACGGAGCGGTGGTCTATCGCATCGTCACCATGGCCAACCAGCCACCCGAGACCGTGCACCGGATCGAAGTGGTGCAATGGGGGCTGCAGGCGAGCGAGGACAAGCCTGCGCCGTTTCCGCCTATTGCGCACGAAACGACCGAAGCCACCGGCATCCGCCACCGGCACATGACGGTATCGATGGCGCGGCTGGCGCCGGGCACGGCAGGATCGGAATTCTTCATCTGCATCGGCGATCAGCCGGAGCTCGATTTCGGCGGCCGCCGCAATCCCGACGGACAGGGCTTCGCTGCCTTCGGTACCGTCGTGGCCGGCGAGGAAACGGTAATGCGACTGTTCGGGGCGGCGCAAAGCACCGAAGCCCTGAACCAGCCGATTCCCATCTCGCATGTGCGGCGAGGCTGAGGAGCCGACGCGCCCATCGCGTCGGCTGGCGCTGGCGTGAGGGCTTCAGCCACGGCTCTTTTCAGACGTGGGCGTAGTGGACCGGAAAATCGATCCCATAAATCTCACTGTGATCTCACCGGGTGAGAATTTCGGGGTTGCACCCAATCTCCCGTTTCTCTATGTCTCCGCGCAGTCGGGGCGTAGCGCAGCCTGGTAGCGCATTTGTCTGGGGGACAAAGGGTCGTCGGTTCAAATCCGGCCGCTCCGACCAACTTCTCAACTTGTGGTCTGAATCTGGCATTGGCGACGTCGTTGCCGATCTGGAACCTTTGCCTATGTCACTGACGGCGCAAGATATCGAACCCGCGCTGCCCCGTTGGCCAGAAGTTGCCGGCGGCACGGCCAGCCTCATCAACCATTCCGAGAACCAGACTTTCAGGATCGAGGCGCCGGGGCAGGGCGCCTTCACCCTGCGTGTGCATCGCAGCGGTTATCAGTCGGAGGCGTCGATCAGGAGCGAACTTGCCTGGTTGGCGGCGCTGCGGCGGGACACGACGCTGAATATTCCCGAACCCGTGCCAGGCGCGGACGGGCAACTGCTGCAGTGCGTCGATACTCCTGCCGGCCCACGCAACGCGGTGCTATTTCGTTTCATCGCGGGCAGGGAACCGCGAGCCGATGATGACCTTGGCGACCTGTTCGTGACCCTGGGCCAATATGCGGCCACCATGCACAACCATGTCGCCGCATGGCGCCAGCCCGACGGATTCCAGCGGCCGCGCTGGCAGGCGGCCACGATCCTTGATGTCGATGCTCCCTGGGGCGACTGGCGCATGGCGCCGGGGGTCAACGATCGGAATCGGCCGGTGCTGGACCGGCTGGACGCAGCGCTGTGGCAGCGGTTGGCGGCCTATGGTACCGGCCCCGACCGTTATGGACTGATCCACGCCGACATGCGGCTGGGCAACATCCTCGTCGATGGCAATCAGGTGGCGCTGATCGATTTCGACGACTGCGGCTTCTGCTGGTTCGCCTATGACTTCGCGGCCGCCATCTCCTTCCACGAGACCAGGCCAGATGTGCCAGTGCTGCGGGAAGCCTGGCTCAGGGGCTACCAGACTGTGCGCCAGCTCGATGCCGCCGACATCGCTGCCTTCGATTCCATGATCATGCTGCGCCGCATGGCGCTGCTGGCGTGGATCGGCTCGCATGCCGATACGGCGCTGGCCCGGCAGCATATGCCCGGTTTTGCCGACGGCACGGCGGAACTGGCCGAGCGCTATTTGCGGGGGCCAATCTGGAGCTAGCGCTGAACCGGGATGGGCGGGTTCAGGGGGCAATCGGACGCATGGGCCGGGGCGCCGCCGGCTGGGCCGCCGCCCGGCGCGGAGCGAGATTGGAAATATTCAGCCCCCAGATCAGCCCGTAGAACAGCCACGAGTGGCGCCAGTGCTCGCCCTCGTGGAGCGAAGAACAGAAGATGATGCCGATCAGCGAGACGAGCAGCACGACGGGAATTTCATCGCGCGTCCGCCGGTAGTTGCGCAGTGACACCACCACGCTCCCGATGGCGAGCGCGAGGTAGCTGATGCCGCCGCCCCAGCCATAGTTGACGAACGAACTCAGCCAGATGTTGTGGATGGGTTCGGGAAAGATCTTCTCGAGCTGGAGCACACCGACGCCAATCGGGTTCTGCATGATCATCGGCAGCACCTGCAGGTAGCGGTCGTACCGTCCACCCTCGCCGACGTCGTACTCCTTGGCGAAGGTCAGCCGGTCCAGCAGCTTGGCGGTGAAATCGGCCGAGGTGAGGCTGGCGACGGCAAAGAGGGCGACCCCGGTCAGAACGAGGCCGCCGACAATGAGCAGCAGGCGGCGTTGGCGCCGTCGATTGTGGAAGAACACATAGGCCAGCAGGCTGAACAGCGCCGCCACGACGGCGATGCGCGAAAACGACAGCAGGATGCCGAGCATGACGATGGACAGAGCGCCACTGAGCAGGAGTTTGCTGCCCTGGCCGCGGGACAGGAAATAGGCGCAAAAGACCGCCGCCGGGATGAGGAACGAGCCATACATGTTGGGGTCGTCGATCAGGCCCTTGGCGCGGCCGTCCCAGGTCAGCAGCTCCATCTGGAGCAGGAAGCCGGCGGTGCCAAGAAGCGAAGCGATGACGCAGGACACGATATAGATCGCCATGAAGCGCTCGAAATGCCGACGGTTCCAGCTCATCGACACGAAGGCGGCGATGACGCCAATCGAGATGGCGAACGTCTTGGCCAGAAGCTCGAAAGCAACGAACTCCTCGCGCAGATGCGGCAGCGATGCCAGGAAGTAGGATACGGCCCAGCCGCCCAGGAGCAGCGTCAGGAACACGGCCCTGCGCGTGACCTGCTGCTGCGGCGCCAGCGTGATGTAGACCAGGGTGATGAGCAGCGACGTGATATAGAGCAGGTCGACAGGCGAGGGCCGCATCAGCGTGAAATTCATCGCCAGCACGGCGATCAGGAAGATCAGGTTCCGGGTCGAGAGCACGGCGAACCGCAGCCCGGCCAGGCTCACTAGTGGACCGCCCCCCCTCGTGTCTCTGCCGATGACGTCCGCACTCATGGCGCCAGCCCGTATCCGAGCAGGAACTCCATGGTGCCACGCCCCTCGCAGTCGGTCGCATTGGACGCGAAATGCGTCGCGGCCGCCTCGTTGACGCAGCGATAGACCGGAACCGATCCTGGTTGCTCTTCCACGAAGAGCCAGCCGGCCGTGCGCTCACGGACATAGCCGTCCGCTTCACAGCTGCCGTCCTCGGCCAGCAGGTGATCGAGATGCCCGGGCCAGGTGCTCGAGCATTCGGCCAGCTTGACGCTGGCCAGGTCCTCGGGCGCGCGGGTGAGCATGTGGGCCACGATGACATCGCGGCGATAAGGCAGCCGATCCCCGGTCAACGGACCGGTGGAGGTCACGTAGATGTCTCGTCCGGATTCCACCCAGCGGGTCAGCGCCATCCCGACCTGCACCGGCAACGGCGCGTCCCCGACCGACAACGACACGTCGTGGTGAACCAGGTAGCGACTTTCGAAGCCCTTGCCTGGCGGAACGTAGACGTAGCTGAGCACGAAGCGGGAATCGACGGTGTTGCTGCCGTCATCGGGGTTGAGGATGCTGACATAGGCAGTCAGGTCGGTCTCGGCCGGCCGGTTCCAGTCGGAGCCGTCGATGGTGAGCAGCGGTTCCTTGAGGTCAACGAAGGTCACCTTGTCCGCCGACAGCGACAGCCGCAAACCACTGAACCAAGGGTCGGTTGCAATGGTGCCGATCCACCCCGTCTCTTGCAAATAGCCGGCGCCGAGCCCGATGAAGCCGATCGCGGTGGCCTGGCCGCCGATGCCCGGCTCGTTCCAGGTGCCTTGATGGTACTTGTGCCAGACCGTGGGCGCGCTCACTGACGCGCGGGTCACGATGGTCTGCCAGTCCGAGTTGCGCAGGCAGTAGCCGTAGAGATAGCCATCGTGGCCATCGACCATCGTACAGTCGCCTTCACCCGACGTTGTCCCGGGCTGCGGCCGGTCCGTCCCGGTGATGACGGTCCCCAGGTCTTCCCAGCTCAGGCCGTCGTCCGACGAGATGGCTATCGCCATGGTCTTGTCGGTCTGCCCGCCCGGACCATAGTCGCAGATGCTTTCCTGGTGCACGAAGCCAAGGACATCGGCGCCCGATCTCGTGACCGAGGTCAGCCAGCGCCCGCATTCGTTGACGCTGCCGGGCGCGCCGCCCTGCATGACGTCTCGGCGCGGACCGCCCATATCCGCCAGCGTCGCGCCATCGATGGCGAAGGTCCAGCCGTTTGCGCTGAAGCCTCGGAAGGTGCCATCGCTAAGCTTGAGCGCGGTGAAGGTGGCATCGAGTTCGTCTGGGAACGGCCCACGCAGCACGGCGGGAGGTCCCACGCGAACCTCAATGCAGTCAACGCAGATGGAGTTGTCCTGGGCCAGGGTCGCAGCGGTGCCAAGCATGGCAATGGCCAGCGGGCCGGCAAGTCTTAGCGTGGCAAGTTGGCTCATCTTCAGTACGCGTTCTCGGAATTGAACAGCCGGAGCGGCGTAATGAACAGGATGTAGAGGTCGAACAGGATCGACCAGTGCTCAATGTAGTAAAGGTCGTGGTCCACGCGGTGCATGATCTTGTCGATCGTGTCGGTCTCGCCCCGCCAGCCGTTCACCTGGGCCCAGCCGGTCATGCCCGGCTTGACCCGGTGGCGGGCAAAGTAGCCTTCGACGGCCTCGTGATAGAGCTTGTTGGCCGCCTTGGCCTGCAGCGCGTGCGGGCGCGGGCCGACGACGGACAGTTCCCCCTTGAGCACGTTGAACAGTTGCGGCAGCTCGTCGATCGAGGTCTTGCGGATGAACTTGCCCACTCTGGTGACGCGGGGGTCGTCCTTTGTCACCTGCTTGACCACGTTGTAGTCGAGCATGTCGGACCGCATGGAGCGAAACTTGTAGATCCGGATCAGCTCATTGTTGAAGCCGTGCCTGTTCTGCACGAAGAATACCGGGCCCTTGCTCTCGAGCTTGATCGCAATGGCTGTGGCGATTATCACCGGCGACAGCAGGATCAGCGCCGTTACGGCGACCACCTTGTCGAACACCCACTTGAAGACCAGGTTCCAGTCCGAGATGGGCCGGTCCGCCATGTCGAAGACGGCGACGTTGCCCACGTAGGAATAGGACTTCTGGGTGAACTTGAGCTTGCTCATATGCGCCGACAGGCGAATGTCCACCGGTAGCACCCAGAGTTGGGTCAGCATGTCCAGCACGCGTTTTTCCGCCGATAGCGGCATCGACACCATCACCAGGTCCACCGGGGTCCGGCGGGCGAAATCGATCAGGTCGGCTACCTTGCCCAGTTTGGGATAGCCAGCGACGGTGTCAGGCGAGCGATCGTCGATGCGGTCATCGAACAGGCCTAGCAATAGGATGTCGTTGCTGGCGCTGGCCTGGATCTGCCCGATCAGCACCTCAGCATCGGTGCCGCCGCCAACGATGACGGTGCGGCGGCGCAGGCGACCCTGTGCCGTCCAGTGCCTCACCAGCGCACGCAGCCCGAGGCGGAAAGCGACCAGCATTGCGGCACCGCCGAGATACCAGCTGACCAGCCACACGCGAGAGAACAGGTCGCCAGCCTTCATGAAAAAGATGCACGCGGTGACAGCTGCCATGGTCAGCGTCCACCCCACCAGAACGCGCCCAAGCTGGCCCACCGTCGTGCGATAGGCGGCAATGCGGTGGGTGCGGGCGGCGTTGAACAGCACGTTGGCCAGCAGACACGCCCCCAGGATTACCGGGATGTAGTAGGCCGGCTCGCCCAGTTCGACATAGGCCATGAAAATGCCGTAGCCCAGCGCAGCGAGCAGCACGGCCTCCAGAATCTGCGCCACACCGACCATGACGGCGCCGGACAGGCTGGGCTCCACTGGGGCGGCGATGATCGTCTCTGCTTCTTTCGAAAGCGGCCGTTCAGTGTCACCCGCCGCGGTAGGCTTGGATATGTGGTCCAGCACGGCCTGCTTGGGATCAACTCGATACATATGACGCTTCCGGGACAGAACTCTCCCGGTATTGTCCTTGCAAGGCGTTTATACTCGGTGAAGTTGAATGCTCAGGCTTGCAGCATTGCCGAGGCGTAGAGCGTCTCGATCCGACCCATCATCGTCGCCAGGGAGAACTGGCTTTCGATATGCGCCAGCCGCGCGGACATCTCCGCCGCCGCCGCCTCCGGGTGGTCCAGCGCCCGCTGCATCGCCGCGGCAAGGGCCCGCGAATCGCCCGCCGGCACCAGGCTTGCCGCTGTCGGCCCGAAGATTTCCGGAATACCGCCCACGCGGGTCGAGATGACCGGGAGCCGTGCAGCTGCCGCTTCGAGCACCACGTAGGGCAGCGATTCCGCCAGTGACGGCACGACGGCCACGCGGCCCTTGGCAAAGGTTGGTCTTGCCGGCTGGGCGCCGAGCAGGGTGATCCGCTGCGTGAGCCCAAGTCGCGTTATATGGGCTTCGAACTCAGCACGACTGGACCCATCGCCCGCCATCACCAGCGTAGCCGGGCTGCCGTCGGCTCGCCTGACGCTGGTCAGCGCGTCCGCGAGCACGAATATCCCCTTGAGGTCGCGCAACTCGCCGACAAACACGAAATCCGCTGCATCCGCTGCAGGCGGCACCGGAACGAACTCTTCCGGCGCCAGTCCATTGTGAATGACCTGGGTGGGGCAGGTGGGGACGCCGATAAGGGCGGAGTAAGTGGCCTGGGCGTAGGCGCTTTCGAAGATGATCGCTCCCGTCGCGCCCATCAGCGTGCGCTCCAACCGGTGGAAGGCACGGCCGGACATCGACGTCGTGGAAAAGTGCAGCACGCCGCCATGGGGGGTATAGAGCGCTGCCGGCTTGCTGCCCACGCTAGCCAGCCGGGCATAGAAGCCGCCCTTGGCGCCGTGCCCGTGCAGCAGGTCGATATCGAGCGACCGCGCCAGCCTTCGGACGGCGAAGGGGGTCTTGATGTCACCGGCGCCCAGGACGCGCGGCATGGCGAAGCGATGAATGCCGAGCTCAGCATAGGGCAGCAGGCCAGCCAGCTTGTCTTCCGTCTGGGCGTCATTGGCGAGGCTGTCGACGACGAGCCCGATGGTGTGCCCATTCTCGGCCAGACCGCGGGTCAGGTCCACCACATGGCGGAACAGCCCACCAACGGGCGCGCGCATGACTTGCAGGATGCGCAGCTTGCCCCTCGCCATACGTCGCTAGAACCAGCGTTCCAGAACGACCACCGTGTCCCCCGGAAAGATCGGGAAGTCGAGGTTGACGGTGCCCTTGACCATCTGCTCGCCCTGACGGCGATAGACGACGGCCCGGCCACGATCCGCCGTGTCCGAAAATCCGCCGGATGTGCTGATGGCCGCTCGGACCGTCATCCCGTAGACGTAGGGGAACTGGCCGGCATTCTTGACCTCGCCCTGGATGAAGAACGGGCGGTATTCCGCCACTTCCACCGCTACGTCGGGATTGCGCATATAGCCGTTGGCCAGTGCAGCGGCGAGGCGCCCGGCCGCGGCGTTGGTGGTCGCGCCCCGCACCGGCACTGGGCCGACCAGGGGAAACGCGATCGCGCCGCTGTCATCGATGCGGTAGGTGTCAGTCAGTTCCTCGTCGCCATACACCGTCACCCGAACGGCGTCGCCGGTATCCAGCTGATAGGGTCCCTTGGTTTCGACCAGGTAGGTCGCCGGGCGCGTGGTGGCACAGGCCGCCAGCGGCAGCATCAGGGCGATCGTGAAAACATGTAGCCAGCGCATGTGAGTCCCGCGCAGTTCAGGATGCGCCAATGTCGCGCCGACGTGGTTAACAAAGTCTCTCCCGCGGCCGCTTTTCTTGCAATCTGCATGCCGGTTAACGGATTGATTACCACGTCAAAGCGATAAATCGGGCCACTAGAGCGAGGGATGGCTATGGCGTACGAGTCGCAGATGGCGCACGACGACCGGATCGACCTGGCGGCGCTGCTGAGCGCCGTGCTGAAGCGATTGCCTCGCGTGGCGCTGGTGACCGCGCTGCTCGTTGCTGCTGCCATCGTCCTCACGCTGTTCATGCCGCGGCTCTACGAATCGTCGGCCTCCATTCTGGTCGAGCCTCGCAACAACATTTACACCCGCGCCAGCAATGAGCAGGTGACGACGCTCTCCGGTGGCGAAGCCGGGGTCGTCTCCAGCCAAATCGAGCTCATCAAGTCCCGCGACACGCTGCTGACGGTGATCGACAGACTCGATCTGCGTTCTGTGCCTGAATTCAACGGTGCGGGCGGCGGCGGATTTTCACCCCTGGGTCTTGTTTCGCAATTGCTGGGGCGCCAGGCCAATCCCGTCAGCATAGATGAAATTGTGCTCAACAACCTCTATGCGCGCTTGACCGTGTCCCAGGAGCGCGACTCGCGCATTATCTCGGTGCAGGTCCGCTCGGCCGATCCGCAACTCGCGGCCGATATCGCCAACGCCGTGGCCAATGCTCATGTGGTGCGCCGCGCCAGCCTGTCCCTCTCCGACACGGCAGAGGCCTCCAGCTGGCTGGCTGATGAAATCGCCAAGCTGCGCGTCTCGGTGTCGGCGGCCGAGACGGCCGTGGCAAACTTCAAGGTCGACAACGACCTGTTCGTGGGCGCCAACAATACCAGCCTCGCTGATCAGCAGCTTTCCACGATCGCCACCCAGATCAGCGCCGCGCAGGAACGCAAAAATACCGCATTGTCGCGTGCGGCCCTTATCCGGGGCATGATCGGTCAGGGTCAGCCTATCGATGGCGTTGCGGACGTGCGCCAATCCCCCGTCATCGAGCAGCTCAGCGAAGAAAAGGCGCGCCTCCAGGGCGAGAAGGCCCAGCGATCGGCCACCCTGCTCGACAATCACCCCGTCATCCGGGCGCTCAACGCCCAGATCGCCGAATTGAACAACCAGATGGCGCTGGAAGGCCGTCGGGTCGCCAATGCGCTCGACGCGGAGGCGCAGATCGAAGCGGATCTCGAGGCTTCGCTGCAGGCCGAGCTCGGGCGGGCCAAGTCCTCTGCTTCAACGGCGACGCAGGATACCGTCACCCTTGACGGGCTTGAGCGCGAAGCCAAGGCGCAGCGCGATCTGCTCGAGGGCTACCTGCAGCGCTACACGGAGGCCGTGTCGCGCACCGACTCCAACTCGGCGCTGCCCGACGTGCGGGTTGTCAGCGTCGCCGCCCCTTCGGTGTCGCCCGCCTCGCCCAACACCCAGCTCATCCTGATTGCCGTGGCAGCGGTGTCGCTGCTGCTTCAGATCGGCGCCATCGTCTTTGCCGAACTGGTTTCTGGTCGCGCCGTCGTGGCTGCCCAACCGCCCGAGCGGGCGCAGGACGAACTGGACGAGGTGCCGTTCGTTGAAGCTGAACTCGAACCTGAACAGCGCTGGGAGGAACCGGCGGAAGTCGCTGCCCTCGATGTTGATGAGCCTGAGCCCGCGGGCGAACTGCTGGAAGACTCTGAAGTTGATGATGAGCCGGTTCTGATGATGCCGGAGCCTGCCGCCGAGTTGGCAGCACCGGAGGTCCAGTCCGACATCCAGCGGTTCACGGCGATGCTGAAAAGCAACTCGAAGTCGCAGGCGGACCCGCGTCCCGTTGTGTCGCTGCCTGAGCCGGAGGCTGAGGCTGAAGCTGAGGCTGAGGCTGAGCCGGAGTCCGAAGCTGAACCGGAGGTCGTGCCCATTCCCGTGCAGGCCGCCGCTGCAGAACTTGAGGACATCGTCGCATTCAGCGATCTTGCCTCCGACCTCGTCCTGGGCCGCACGCACCTGCTGATCCTGGCCGCTCATGCGAGCAATGATGATTGCGCCGTACTGGCCGAGGAACTGGTTGCCGATGCCCTGGCGCGCGGGCTCAGTGTCGCGCTGGTCGATGCCGGCAGTGGACGTCCGGGTGAAGAAGCCGGCCTCACCGACCTCAGCATCGACGCCGCCGGATTCGGGGACGTGGTGCAGAAGTCGGCCGATAACAGCTTCGCCGAAGTGGCATGGGGCCAGCAGCGTCGCATGTCTCGCCAGTCCAACAAGCCGCTGACGCTGGTCGAGGCGCTGGGCGACATCTATGAAGTCGTCGTGCTGATGACGGGCCGGGTTGGCGTCAGCTCCACGCTGCCGCTATTCGATGGCGTCGAGGGGCGCCTCGTGCTGGTTGCCGGTGACGACGATGACCTCCATTCCGTCGAGCAGTCCCGCGAACAGCTGCTGGCGGCCGGCTTCGATCGCTGCGAAGTTGTTGCGGCTCCTGCCCGCGTGGCGGCCTGAGCCGGGGCCGCCATGTCAGCCAAATATGCCGCCATCCGGGCCACGTTCGAAGCCCTATGGTTGTCGCGGCTGCCTCGACTCGTGCGCATGCTGTCCAAGTCGCGCGGCGTGATCTTCACCCTGCACCGGGTCCTGCCTGGCGAGCCTGCCGACTTCTCGCCCAATGCCATTCTGCAGGTGCAGCCGGCCTTTCTCGAATATGTCATCGAACGAGTTCGCGATCTCAAGCTCGACATCGTCAGCATGGATGAAGCGCTCGAGCGGCTGACGGCAGCAAAGCCCGGACGCCGCTTCGTCGTGCTCACCTTCGACGATGCCTATCGCGACAACCTGCAACACGCCTTGCCCATCCTGCGTCGGCACGAGGCGCCGTTCACCCTCTATGTGCCGACTGCCCTGGTGGACGGGGTAGGGCAGATCTGGTGGCAGGCCATCGAGGACATCATTGCTCGCCAGGAAGCCATCGGCATGACGGTTGATGGCGAAAAGGACTACATCGATACGCGCACGACCGCTCAGAAGAACGAGGCGTTCAACGAGCTTTACTGGCAGATGCGCCGCATGCCCGAAGCTGACCGGGTGACGCTGGTGAGCAGCTTTGCCGCCGCCTATGGCTATGACCTCGAGAAGCAGTGTCGCGAGCTCATCATGGACTGGCCGGAACTGCGGCTGCTCGCAGGCGATCCTCTCTGCACCATCGGGGCGCATACCGTGCATCATTATGAACTCGCCAAGCTCCCCGCGGCGCAGGCCCGCAGCGAGATGTCGCAGTCGGCCGATGTGCTGCTGGCCCAGTTCGGCCGGCGACCGGCGCATTTTTCCTATCCGCTGGGTGGTCCGCTTTCTGCGGGGCCGCGCGAATTCGAGATGGCGCGAGAGCTCGGGTTCAAGTCTGCAGTCACGACACGCCCTGGCGGCCTTTATGCCCGCCACGCCAGATCGCTGCATGCCCTGCCGCGAGTTTCGCTCAACGGTTACTTTCAATCCCGCCGCTATGTCGATGTTTTTGCTACGGGAGCGATCTTCTCGGTCCTCGGCCGTCTCACCGGCTGATCAAGCGTCGGGCCGTGCCATCCAGCGGATGATCCACATGGCCGGAAATAGCCAGCCCATGCCCGCGACGATGAAATAGGGCATCAGCACCCAGATCGGCAGGCCGGGCGGAAACGCCAGGTAGATCGAGGTGAAGACCGATACCCAGGCTGCGATCGAGCCCAGGATGAGCAGAATTCCGATGGCTTTGCGGTTGCGCTGGGTCATGTGCGGCATCGCGACTATTGCGGGGCGTTGCCGACGGGCATACCACTCTGCCCAGTCCGCCGACACCGGGAAACTGACGTGACTACGATCCAAAACGCCGCACTCAGCCAGACGCGCATTGCCAGCGACCGGCTGCGCCCGGTGCGCATCTGGCTCTACGCCATGGCGGCCTTCGTGCTGCTGATGGTGGTGGTCGGCGGCATTACGCGCCTGACCGAATCGGGTCTGTCGATCACCAGCTGGAAGCCGCTCTCGGGCACCATCCCGCCACTCGATGATGCGCAGTGGCAGGCCGAGTTCGAAGCCTACAAGCAGATCCCGCAATACCAGGTCAACAACAGCTGGATGTCGCTCGACGACTTCAAGTACATCTACTTCTGGGAGTATCTGCATCGCCTGCTGGGGCGCGTGCTCGGCGTGCTCTTTGCCATCCCATTCGTGATTTTCCTGCTGCAGAAGCGCGTCACGACGCAATTGGCCTGGCCACTGTTCGGTCTGTTCGTCCTGGGCGGGTTCCAGGGCGCGCTGGGCTGGTGGATGGTATCGTCCGGCCTCACCGAGCTGACCTCGGTGTCGCAATACCGGTTGGCCGCGCATCTGACGGCAGCATCCCTGCTGTTCATCGCCCTGGTCTATGTGCCGCGCTCGCTCGAGCCGGGCCGGGTCGCGGGCCGTATCACCAGCGGCGACCCCGGCTTGGCGGTCATCCTGCTGTTGCTGATAGTCTTCCAGATCGGGGCAGGGGCCTTCGTGGCGGGTATCGACGCCGGCATGGGCTACAACACCTGGCCCTTAATGGATGGTGCCATTATTCCGAGCGGACTGGGCTCCATGCAGCCGCTGTGGCGCAACCTGTTCGAGAATGCGCTGACGGTTCAGTTCATCCACCGGGGTTTCGCCTACCTTATCGTGGCCTACCTGGCCTTCATGCTCTGGCGCCAGCATCGTGCGGGCGGTTTTGCCGGCGTTCATGGCTGGCTGCCGCGCATCGCGGGTCTCGTCCTGTTGCAAGTGGTGCTTGGCATCGCCACCCTGCTCAGTGCCGTGCCGATCTCGCTGGCCGTCGGCCACCAGGCGCTCGCCTTCATGCTGGCCGGTGTCGTCACCGCCTATCTGGCGGACATGCGTCGCGCGACGTAGTGATGTGGTAAAATAATACCGCAACGATAACTATTTGATTTCGCTTCACAAATTCGACCCTCTTGACGTCCGTTGGAATCCCCCATACAGGACGCACCGAACGTGCCGCTTTCTTCCTCAGATGAAGGCAGCAGCCCCAAGAATCTAGGGAATTCAAGCATGAGCACTTACTCGGCAAAACCGAGCGAGATCGAAAAGAAGTGGATCCTGATCGACGCCGATGGCCTCGTCGTGGGTCGCGTCGCTTCGATCATTGCCAGCCGCCTGCGCGGCAAGCACAAGCCCACCTTCACCCCGCACATGGACATGGGCGACAACATCGTTGTCATCAATGCCGACAAGGTGAAGCTCACCGGCCGCAAGCTGGATCAGCACAAGTTCTATTGGCACACCGGTTTCCCCGGCGGCATCAAGGACCGGACGGCCCGTGAGCTGCTCGAGGGCCGCTTCCCGGAGCGTGTGCTCGAGAATGCCGTGCGCCGCATGATGCCGGGCGGCCCGCTGACGCGCGCCCAGCTCAAGAACCTCCGCGTCTATTCGGGCGCAGAGCATCCCCACGAAGCGCAGAACCCGGCCAAGCTGGATGTTGCTGCGATGAACTCCAAGAATGCGCGGGTGAAGTAATATGGCCGAAACCATCAACTCTCTCGAAGACCTGGGCTCGTCCACTGCCGCTCCGGCCGTGAACCCCGCTCCGGTGCATGAGCAGAAGCTCGATGCCCAAGGTCGCGCCTATGCCACCGGCAAGCGCAAGAACGCCGTTGCCCGTGTCTGGATCAAGCCAGGCAAGGGCAAGCTGGTGATCAATGGCCGTGAATTTGCTACCTACTTCGCCCGTCCGGTGCTGCAACTCATCGTCAAGCAGCCGATCGTCGCGACCGATCGCAACGACCAGTATGACGTCACCGTCACCGTCGCCGGTGGTGGTCTGTCCGGCCAGGCTGGTGCCGTGCGTCACGGCATCTCCAAGGCGCTGAACTACTTCGAGCCGGCGCTTCGCCCGGTGCTGAAGAAGGGTGGTTTCCTGACCCGCGACAGCCGCGTCGTCGAGCGCAAGAAGTACGGCAAGGCTAAGGCCCGCAAGTCGTTCCAGTTCTCCAAGCGCTAAGCTTGCATCAGATTGGGGAGGGGCCGGGAAACCGGCCCCTTTCTTTTGCCTTGGGCATCCGATCGGGCAAAGGCGGACGCCATGCAGATCCTCGTCACGCGCTTCCATCTGCTGCTGCTGGTGGTGACCGTTGCCATTACCGGCGTCGCCGAATTCCGCATTCCCGCCGATTTCGTTTTCCTGGCACATTGGCGGGGCAGTAGCCCGGACTGGCTCTGGCCGCGCCTTGCCATCTATGCCGCCCCGGCGCTGCAACTGCTCCTGATGGCCGCTTTCTTCCTGCTCGGGCGGCTGCTCACCAAAAATCACTATGCCAAGTCCCAGCACATTCTGGACCCGGCACTGACGGCGCTGATGAGCGTCGTCGCCGCGACCCAACTGGGTCTGCTGCTCGTCGGCATCGGGTCCGATCTCGATCTGGTGCGGATCATCGCCTATGCCCTGGGACTGGCACTGCTGGTGCTGGGCGTCGTCCTGTTCGAAGCCGAGCGGCATACCTATGCCGGCCTGCGCATGCCGTGGCCCATATCCTCGGACCGGGCCTGGCGTGTCGTGCATGGCGTCGCCGGACTAAGCTATGGCCTTTCGGGCATACTCCTGCTCGCCCTGGCCTGGTTCGACATCGGTGTCGGTCTGCTCGTCGTGGCCTTTGCCACTGCCGTTTTCGCCCCCGCCATTGCAGCCGGCCTGACGACGCTGCTGCTGCGCCAACGCTAATCACAGCACAGGCATTTCCAGGCGTAACTGGCGCCGGCACGAATATTCCTGCCGCTGCAGCGCAAACGCAACGGCATGCGCTGCTTTACATGCATGGCGGGAGTAGAATCATGCTCAATTCGCAGGCGCACCGCCCAGTTGTTGGGCGATCGCCTTGGCTCAATGCAGGTCAAAAATGTCCCCAACAACCCTTTCTGCTGCTCGGGCGCCGCGTGCTCCCAAGCCATTCTACCGCACGTTCGGCTTTCAGGTGTTGGCCGCCATGGTGGTCGGTCTTCTCCTCGGCTACATTGCCCGCCAGATGGGACCCGACGCCGCCGGCCCGAACTGGCTCGTCGTGACGCTGTCGACCATCGGATCCACCTTTGTCGCTCTGCTGCGCGCGCTGGTGCCGGTCCTGGTCTTTACCGCCATCGTTGCTTCCATCGCCAACCTGCGCGAGCTCAACAATGCCGCAAGGCTCGTGTGGCAGACCCTGCTCTGGTTCGCCATCACGGCGCTGATCGCCGTCGCCATCGGCATTGCCTTGGGGCTCATTATCCAGCCCGGCCTCAACACCGCCGTCGCGGCCGAAGCGGCGCGCGCGCCGTCGTACAGCGGATCCTGGCTGGACTTCCTGAAGGGGCTCATCCCGGCCAACATCCTCGGGCTCCAGGCATCCACCCGTGTCAACGACAGCGGTGCGACGACCAGCCTGAGCTTCAATGTGCTGCAGATCCTGGTGGTTTCGATCGTCGTCGGCATCGCCGCCCTCAAGGTCGGCGCCGCCGCGGATCCCTTCCTGGCGTTCAACCGCTCCTTCCTGAAGATCGTGCACAAGATCCTGTGGTGGGTGATCCGGCTCACGCCCATCGGCACCATCGGGCTGCTCGGCAATGCCGTGGCGGTCTATGGCTGGGATGCGCTGGCCCAGCTTGGCTGGTTTTCGGCCGCCATCTATATCGGTCTCGCTCTCGTGCTCTTCGTGGTCTATCCGGTTCTGCTGCAGGCCCATGGCCTCAACCCGATCCGCTACTTCCAGAACGCCTGGCCTGCCATCCAACTCGCCTTCGTGTCGCGCTCCTCGATCGGCACACTTCCGGTCACCGAGCGCATCACCGAGACGAAGCTGGGGGTGCCGCGCGAATACGCTGCATTCGCCGTGCCGCTTGGTGCCACAACCAAGATGGATGGCTGTGCCGCCATCTACCCGGCGATTTCCGCCATCTTCGTTGCCCAGTTCTTCGGGATCACACTGGGTATCGAGCACTATCTGCTGATCGTCTTCGTTTCGGTCATCGGTTCGGCCGCTACTGCCGGCCTCACCGGCGCGACCGTGATGCTCACGCTGACGCTTTCGACCTTGGGACTGCCGCTGGAAGGCGTCGGCCTGCTGCTCGCCGTCGACCCGATCCTCGACATGGGCCGCACCGCCGTCAACGTTGCCGGGCAGGCTTTGGTCCCGACTATCGTCGCCAAACGCCAGGGTATTCTCGATCAGGCGATCTACGACGAGGGCGAAAGCATCGAGGCGCTCGATGCAGACGTCAGCCCGGTGCCGGCCCAGTAGGGCAGGACACACGACCGCGACCAGAGGGGAGGCGAAAGCCTCCCCTTTTTTCTCCGGTTATTTCGTGTTGACACTAATTAGGGAAACAACTAATTAGTGTGAACACGAAATAGGAACATCATGGGCATCAATACCGTGTTCGAAGCGCTGTCACATCCGGTTCGGCGCCGGGTGCTGGCGCTGCTCAAGACGGGCCCGATGAGTGCGGGAGAACTGGCTGGTCACTTCGAGATCAGCCGGCCGACGCTCTCGGTCCATTTCGCCAAGCTCAAGGACGCCGAACTGGTGGTGGTCGAGCGGCAGGGCACGAGCCTGATCTACCACCTCAATGCCAGCATTCTGGAGGCGGCATTGGCCGGCCTCCTCTCGCTCAAGGATGATGATCAATGACCGCACCGCGCGTGTTCACCCGCCTCAACCACCTGTTTCTGACGCTGATCGCGGTAACGACCATTGCTGGCGTCGTCTCGATACCAGGTGACGCGGTTCTGCCGGTGCACTGGAACATTCACGGCGAGCCGGACCGCTTCGCCGGACGCGACGACGCCCTGGTTATCATGCCGGCTCTCGGACTTGGCACGATCATTCTGTTCTGGGCCATCGCGCGCTTTGCCAGTCCCGCGCGCCTGGCTGGCGGCAAGCATGTCATGGAGGCGATGCTCCCGGTGCTGCTCGCCGCCTTCCTCGTCATTCAACTGGTGCTGGTGTTCCGCTTCGACTTCGCGGTCGCCAGAATTGCGGCCTGCGCCATCGCAGTCATGCTGATCGTCCTGGGCAACGTGCTGCCCAAGTCACAGCCCAATCGCTATGGCGGCATCCGCATCGGGACGACACTTTCAGACCCCGCTAACTGGTCGGCCACCCATCGCCTGACCGGACTGCTGATGATGATCGCCGGCGGATTGCTGATCGTGCTGGCGTTGTTCACCGGGGATGGCCCGGTCCTGATGGCCGGAATCGCGTTCGCCGTGTTCCTGCCGCTGTTGGCCGGCGTCATCTACAGCTTGCGGCTGGCGCGGCGGGGCCGGCCCTAGCGCGTCCCGCCGCCCACTTGGTCCGCCACGATCATGCCATAGGCTGTCAGCAGGCCGTGGCACTGACAGGAAGTACCACTGAACGGGAGGTCCTCAATTGCTCGACCACATTGGCCTGCGCACCAGGCAATTCGACACCATGCTGGCCTTCTACAAGGCCGCATTGGCACCCCTCGGCTATGCCGTGATGATGGAGTATCCCGGCACGGCGGGCCTCGGACGCGACTATCCCGATTTCTGGATCGGAGCCGACGACAAAGGCGGCTCCAACATCCACCTGGCCTTCAAGTCCGACGATCGCGCAGTCGTCGATGCGTTCCACGCCGCCGCCTTGGCCAATGGGGGCAAGGACAACGGTGCCCCCGGCAGGCGTGATTACACGCCGACCTACTACGCCGCCTTCGTCATCGATCCTGACGGGAACAATCTCGAAATCGTCTGCAACGCCTGACCCAGTCGGGCCGGCGCTAGCTCACCATCTTGAGCGCCGGCTTGACCTTGCGGACCTTTTTCACCTTGGGCAGGCGGGGCACGTAATTGGCCATCACCCGCTCGATCACCTTGATGGCGCGTTCGCCGCCATTTTCGCCATGCAGCTGCTCGGCAATTTCCCCCGCATTGCGGCGGTAGGTCTCGCTGGTCGAGAGGTCGGCCAGCGCGCCGGCAAGGATTTCCGAAGTCAGTTTGCGCAGCCGCACCGGCTTGGGGCCGCAGCCCAGCTCGAAGACCCGGCGGCCCCAATAGGGCTGGTCCACGGTCTGCGGCACCACGAAGGTCGGGCGGCCCAGATGCAGCCCGGCCGACGTCGTGCCGGCGCCGCCGTGATGCACCACCGCCGAAACATATTTGAACAGCTTGTCGTGCGGCGCCTTTTCGATGGCGAAGATCGATTTGGGCAGGTCATGCGGGTTGATACCGCCCCAGCCGCGCGCCACTACGGCGCGTCCGCCCCACATGGCGACGGCTTCCTTGAGGATCTTGGTATTGCGCTCGGCGCCGAACGGCATCGAGCCGAAGCCGATATAGACCGGCGCTTCACCCTCGGACAGGAACTTCTGGAATTCGGGTGAGGGCTGCCAGTCGGTGCGATCCCTCAACTGCCAATAGCCGGTGACGATGGCGCTCTTGGGCCAGTCGCGCGGCCGCGGCGAAACCACAGGCGAGTAGGCATAGAGCGTCGTCAGCGCTGCGCCGTCGGTATTGCGGAAGAAGCCGCCCTTCTTGCGGGCGTCTAGCCCCATCAGCTCGCGGCGCAGCTTGTTGCGCGGCAGGTTGTAGTAGATCTGCTGCACGGTCATGGCGGTGTAGGTCAGCTTGTTGAAGGCCGGGCCGAAATCGGCGCCATAATACATGCAGAGCGGAAATTCGCTGGTCGAGTTGAGCGGCTGCAGGGCCACCATGATGGCCGGGATATGCAGCGCCTCGGCGATGTCGATGCCGAAGCTGGTATTCATGTTGAGGATCAGCATGTCGGCGCCCTGGCACATGTGCCAGGCGTGGCGCGCTGCGGTGTCGACAATCTGCTGCCCCTGCCGGAGCAGGGACGGGCCGTTGATGAGCATGGACTGGCTCATCGCATTTTCGAATCGCTGCTGCGTCAGGAAGCCCTGGATCGAGGGCCCGAGCGTGTGAAACTCGATGCCATAGCCTTCCACCATGCCCTGGAATTCTTCGGAGGCGCCCAGCACCACCGAATAGCCGCGCTCCTTGAGCTCGGTGGCGAGGGCTAGATAGGGCTGAACGTCGCCTTGCGTGCCGATCGTGACAAGGGCAATGCGCTTCAAAGTCATACCTCACCATACACCGCTCTGGGGCCGAAGGTTGGCGTCCTCCGTACCATTTACAATACCTTGAGGAGGAATTATGAACGGTCTCTCGATAGCTGATTTCCTTACAAAAATCGCATCTGAAGGGCAAGGGACATGCAGTCTCTGTACACTGTTGCTAAGGTTGGAGCCTCGCTCGCCGGTTGTGCAGTGCCAGCTTTCGTCGCCGCCACGGCGGCGGCAAGCGCCCGCTAGCTCTTCCCGCGTGGCCCGAGCCGGGCCGGGAAGAGCCGAACACGAGAAGGGCCCCTGGTTGGGCCACTTAACCCGTTCACAACCATAATTCCGCGATAATCACCGCCTCAAAGAGAGGCTTGGCGCTTCGAGCGCGTCGCGGCCCAGTTCAGGTCCCCAGCGGACCGTCGAGGAAATCATGAGCGAAGACTTCCATCGCATCCGTCGCCTCCCTCCCTATGTGTTCGAGCACATCAACCCGATCAAGGCCAAGGCGCGCGCCGAGGGCGTCGATATCATCGACCTGGGCATGGGCAATCCCGACCTGCCCACCCCCGAGCATATCGTCAAGAAGCTGCAGGAAACGGTGCTCGATTCGCGCACCCACCGCTATTCCTCGTCCAAAGGCATTCCCGGCCTGCGCAAGGCCCAGGCCAGCTATTATGGCCGCCGGTTCGGCGTGAAGCTCAACCCCGATACCCAGATTGTCGCCACCCTGGGCTCCAAGGAAGGTTTCGCCAACATGGCGCAGGCCATCACCGCGCCGGGTGACGTAGTCCTGGTGCCCAATCCCACCTATCCGATCCACTCCTTCGGCTTCATCATGAGCGGCGGCGTCGTGCGCTCGATGCCGGCCGACCCCAATGAAGATTTCATGCGCTCGCTCGACCGTGCGGTGCGCCACTCCATTCCCAAGCCCATCGCGCTGGTGCTGAACTACCCGGCCAACCCGACGGCCTATACCGCGACGCTCGATTTCTATGCCGAGGTGGTGAAGTATTGCCGGGAGCAGGGCATCTTCATCCTTTCCGATCTCGCTTATTCCGAGATCTATTTCGATATGGCGCCGCCGCCTTCCGTGCTGCAAGTGCCCGGCGCCATGGACATCGCGGTGGAGTTCACCTCCATGTCCAAGACTTACTCCATGCCCGGCTGGCGCGTGGGCTTTGCCGTGGGCAATGAGCGCCTGATCGCGGCGCTGGCGCGCGTGAAATCTTATCTCGACTACGGTGCCTTTACCCCCATCCAGGTTGCGGCGACGGCTGCGCTCAACGGCAGCGATGCGGTGATCGAGGAAGTGCGCAAGGTCTATAAGTTCCGCCGCGACGTCATGGTCGAGAGCTTTGCCCGCTCCGGCTGGGACATTCCGGTGCCCAAGGCCACGATGTTTGCCTGGGCGCCCATTCCGGCGCAGTTCGCCCACCTGGGCTCGCTCGAATTCGCCAAGCTCCTGATCAAGGAAACCGGCGTCGGCGTCGCCCCGGGCGTCGGCTTCGGCGAATATGGCGATCAGTATATCCGCCTCGCCTTCGTCGAGAACGAACAGCGCATTCGCCAGGCTGCCCGCAACATCAAGAAGCTGCTCGGCTCCAAGGCCGGGACCGGCAACGTGGTGCCGCTGGCCGGGTAATGGATGGCCTCACCATGGGCGCGTGCCGATGGTGAGGCGATTGTCCGCACGTCGCCAAAAGCCCGTGCTATAGGCTCTCTGTCTGAGGAGAAGCCGAATATGCCAACGCTCTATTACGTCCAGGGCTTTCGCCAAAAAGGCCGCGCGCTGCAGCCCGACCAGCCGCAGCAGGCGCGCAGCGCCGAGGCCGCCATCGCTGCCGCCGAGCGTATTGCTGCCTCCCGCGCCGGCGTCTGGGCCTATTCGGCTGCCGTCGATGTCGAGGCCGATACCTATGACGAGCCGCAAGTGCTGTTCAAGGCCGGCACGCTGCCGCCCGGCGTAGCGGACTGATCGGCAGCCGCCGATTTCGCCGTTGCACCGATATTACATGACAACTCCGATCACCTTTCGTATGGAGAGCCACCTCCATGCAAAAGGTGTCGCATGTCTAAGCTCCTCCACCCAATCCTGATCGCTGCTACGCTGGCTTTCGCCAGCGCCCCGCAGGCGCAGGAATTCCACGTAACCATCGAGCATGCCTATGGGGAAACGACCATCCCCGCCGAACCGCAGCGCATCGTGACCTGGGGCTGGGCCAGCCAGGATGCCGTGCTGGCGCTGGGGGAAATTCCGGTGGGCATTCCGCACTTCGCCTATGGCGGCGACGAAAACGGCGCTCTGGGTTGGGACAAGGATGCCGTAGCGGCGCTCGGCGGCGAATTTCCGACGATCCTGCCGGCCGGCAATGACGTGCCGGTCGAAGCTGTCGCCGCGCTGCAGCCCGATCTCATCATCGCCGTCTATTCTGGCCTGACCGAAGATGAATACGAGGTCCTGAGCGGCATCGCGCCGGTCGTGGCGTTTCCCGAAGTGCCGTGGAGCACGCCGTGGCAGGAGGTCATCACCAAAACCGGCAAGGCCATCGGCAGGCCGGCGGAAGCCGAGGCGCTGGTCGCCGAACTCGAGCAGTTCATGATCGACGAGACGGCCAAGTATCCCGAAGTGCAGGGCGCGACCTTTGCCGGCATTGCCGAATACAATGGTGAAGTGGCGGTCTATGCCGGGCTCGACCCGCGGATGAGCTTCCTTGAAGATCTCGGCATGGTGCTGGCCCCTAGCGTCACCGAACTGGCCCAGGGCGAAAGCTTCTTTTACGGTCTCAGCTACGAGAACTTTGAACGGCTCAGCAGCGACATCCTGATCTCCTATTTCGAGACGCCGGAAACCGACGCTGCCTTCTTCTCCAACCCGCTGGTGGCGCTGCAGCCGCAGGTCCAGGCGGGCGCCGTGGCGCATGTGGTGGGCGCCGAACTGATCAATGCGGTGTCGCCGCCCACAGCCCTCTCGATCAAATGGGGCTTTCCCCAGTATATCGAGCTGATCGCCGAAGCAGCGCGGGCTGCCGGCAAATAATCGGAACGGGCGGCAGCGATGCCGCCCAAACTCCTATTGACGGCTAGGCATATTCCTATGCAGATGGCGCCACCATGAGTGATATCGCCTCCTTCCGCCACGCCGTCGAATCCTTCATCTCCGCCCGCGGCTGGACGCCGACCCGGTTCGGCCGCACCGTCGCGGGCGACCCGCTCTTCGTCTTCGACCTGCGCGAGGGGCGCGAGCCACGCTCCGACACGCGCACGCGCATCCTCAAGGCGATGCAGGAGTTCGGCGACGGCGAAACGCAGGCGCCGCTACGCATCGGCGTTGCCGGTCTGGGCAATGTCGGTGCGACGCTGGTGCGCATTCTCCAGAAGGACGGCGCCGAGCTGACGCGCAAGCTGGGCCGGCAATTGGTGGTGACCGCCGTCGCCGCGCGCTCGCGCTCGCGCGACCGCGGCATCGACATTTCCGGCCTCGACTGGTTCGACGATCCGGTGGCGCTGGCCAAGTCGGACGACATCGATCTGTTCGTCGAGCTGATCGGCGGCGAGGATGGTCCTGCCTTCGCCGCGGTCAAGGCGGCGCTCGAGATCGGCCGGCCCGTGGTGACGGCCAACAAGGCCCTGCTGGCCAAGCATGGCCTCACGCTCGCCCGCATGGCCGAGGAATCGGGTGCCCAGCTGGGTTTCGAGGCCGCTGTCGCCGGCGGCATCCCGGTGATCAAGACCCTGCGCGAAGGCCTCGGCTCGGCGCGGATCGCCAAGGTGTTCGGCATCATGAACGGCACCTGCAACTACATCCTCACCCGGATGGGTAACGAGGAGATTTCCTTTGGCGACTGTCTCAAGGACGCGCAGGCGCTGGGCTATGCCGAGGCCGATCCGACGTTCGACGTCGAGGGTTTCGATACCGCCCACAAGCTGTCGATTCTCGCCACGCTCTGCTTTGGCTACGAGATCGCCCCCGACCAGATCCGGGTCGAAGGCATTTCGCGCATCACCCAGCATGACATCAAGGTGGCCGCCGAGCTCGGCTACAAGATCAAGCTGCTGGGGATCGCCCAGCGGACCGATGCCGGTATCGAGCAGCGGGTTCACCCCACCTTCGTTCCCAAGGGCAGCGCCATTGCCGGCGTGGATGGGGTGATGAATGCCGTGGCGCTCGAAACCGATCACGTCCATGAACTGCTGCTGGCCGGCCCGGGCGCCGGCGGCCCGCCCACCGCCTCGTCGGTGCTTTCCGACATTCTCGACATTGCCCGCGGCACGCGCGTCCCCCCGCTTGGAGTGGCGAGCGCGGAACTGTTGCCCTACAAGCAGGCGCCGATGCGGGCCAATGACGGAGGCTATTATATTCGCCTCAGCGCCAAGGACGTGCCCGGGGCGCTGGCAGCCATTGCCAGCCGCATGGCAGAGCACGCTATTTCCATCGACTCTGTCATCCAGCGGTCGGATTTGAGCGCTAAGGCCGTGGCGGCGGACGGATCGCCAACGCGCACCGTGGTGATGATCACGCAGCAGACTTTGGAATCGGATGTGCGTGAATCGCTTGCGCAGATCGCCGCCGACGGGTTTATCGTCGGTGAACCGCAGTTGATCCGGATCGAAACGCTCTGACAGCCCCAGCCGGGTAAGTCGGACCCGGGGAGGAAGCATGAGACTGAGTAAGGTCGAGGGCGACAGGAGCCCCGCCAATCTGCACCGCAGCCTGACCCTGGAACTGGTGCGCGTGACCGAGCGTGCTGCGATCGCCGCTGCCCAGTGGCGCGGCAAGGGCAACGAACAGGCAGCCGACGAGGCCGCGGTCGCGGCCATGAAGGCCGAACTCGACCGGGTCGCCATTTCCGGCCGCATCGTCATCGGCGAGGGCGAGGAAAACGAATGCGAGCATCTCTATATCGGCCAGTCCGTGGGGGCGGGGCAGGGGCCTGAAGTCGACATCGCAGTCGATCCGCTGGAAGGGGTGACGCTCTGCGCCAAGAACCAGCCCGACTCCATCGTCGTCCTGGCCATGGCCGAGCGGGGCGGCCTGCTCAACGTCGCCCGCAACGTCTACATGCACAAGATCGCCATCGGCGCTGGCTATGCGCCGGAGACCGTCCATATCGACTGGTCTGCAACGGAGAACGTCCAGGCATTGGCGAAGGCCAAGGGCGTGCCCTTGAGCGAAATCACCGCCATCGTGCTCGATCGTCCGCGCCATGCCGGCCTGATCGAGGAGTTGCGCACCGCGGGGGTCGCCGTGAAGCTGATCAGCGACGGCGACATTGCCGGCGTGATCCACGCGGTCAATACCGAGGACACCGGCATCGACATCTATCTCGGCTCCGGCGGTGCCCCCGAAGGCGTGCTGGCCGCTGCGGCGCTGCGCTGCATCGGCGGCCAGATGCAGGGCAAGCTGATCCTCGATACGCCGGAGAAGCGCGAACGGGCATATGCCATGGGCATCGAGGACGCCAACCGCATCTATGGCGTCGGCGAACTGGCCTCCGGCGACGTGCTCGTCGCCGCCACCGGCATTACCGATGGCACCCTGCTCGAAGGCATCAAGCTGCGCCGCAATTCGGTCGAAACCAGCACCGTCGTCATGCGCTCCTGGAGCCAGACCACCCGCTGGATCCGGGCGCGCCACGCGCGCTAGGCGGCCAGCGTCTAAGGTCGATAGCGCCACCTAGTCTCCCCCTGACAGGAGGAGGCTAGGTGGGGGTGCTCTTTCTACCTTCCGCGACCTCCTCGCTACCGGGACAGGCGTGGCGTCAGTTGGCACCGTCAAAAAAGCGCGAGCGCGGCCGGTCATCGCGCCACCCGGCCAGGATCGCGGCGACATTGGCCTCGCAGCCATCGAGGGTCTCAAGCTCCAGATCATAGTTGCGCCCGACGTGAATGGTACGAAAGTCCTGCTCGGCGCTGCCGGGGGGACGATCGCCTCTGGCAGCCTCCCGTCGCTTCAGTTCATCGAGCGGGCAATGCAGTCCGACGAAATAGACGTCGAACGGTGCCAGCATTTCAGCTAGCTCGCCCTGCCATCCCGGCGTATCGAGAATATGCTCGACGATCAGGTTGTTGCCCGCAGCCGCGTAAGCGGCCAGTGAGCTGTGGAAGCCGTCAAAGAACGGCTTGCGCATTGTCTTCCAGTTGAAGGCCCCGGACTGGATACGGGCCGATGGTAACACGCCAGCGTCGCGCAGATGGTCGATGGAAATGTGCCAGAACGGCAGCTCGATGCAGTCCTGCAGCGCTCGCGCCAAGGTGGTCTTGCCACTGCTCGAGGCGCCATGCAGAAAGATGATGCTTGCCGGTTCGACCATGTCCGGGCTCCCGATTGGACGGCGCCCGCAGCGCCTGTTCTGAGCCATAACCTCTTTCGCCGAACAGCAAAATCCCCTAACGCTGACCCATGCTCGACGCGCCGCGCCCCTTCCTCGACGTCACCCGTTCCGTTACCGGCCGGGCCTGGGTCGACCGACTTGACGCGGGCACGACCCGCACCGCCATCGCCATCGCCCAGCGCGCCGGTGTCTCCGAAGTTCTGGCCCGTGTGATCGCTGGCCGGGGCGTCGGCGTGGACGAGGCGGCCGCCTATCTCGAGCCCACCATTCGTGGGCTGATGCCCGATCCCTCGACCCTTACGGCCATGGATGCGCTGGCCGATCGCCTCGCGAAGGCGATTGCCGACAACGAAGCCATAGCGCTCTTTGGCGACTACGATGTGGACGGCGCCTGTTCCTGTGCGCTGATGGCGCGCTACCTGCGCCACTTCGGCATCGAGCCGCAGGTCCACATTCCCGACCGCATCTTCGAGGGCTACGGCCCCAACGTCGCGGCCATGGACAAGCTGATCGACAGCGGGGCAACCCTGATCATCACGCTCGATTGCGGCACGACCAGCGACGCCCCCATCGCCCATGCGCGCAGCAGGGGCGCCGACGTGCTGGTCATCGACCACCACCTCAGCGATCACGAGCTTCCCGAGGCGACCGCGCTGGTCAATCCCAACCGACCCGACGACATTTCGGGTCTCGGATATCTCTGCGCCGCCGGCGTCACCTTCATGGTGCTGGTTGCTGTCAATCGCACCTTGCGTAACCGCGGCGATACCGGTCTACCCGACCTGCTGCGGCTGCTCGATCTCGTCGCTTTGGCCACGGTCTGCGACGTCGTGCCCCTGACCGGGCTTAATCGCGCCTTCGTCGTGCGCGGGCTCGAAGTGTGCCGCCGCGGCGACAATCGCGGCATAGCGGCGCTGGCTCTGGCGGCCCGCCTCAGCGGCCCGATCAATCCATATCACCTGGGCTTTCTCATCGGCCCGCGCATCAATGCCGGCGGGCGCATCGGCAATGCCGCCATGGGCACCGAACTGCTGACAGTAGAGGATGAGCACCATGCGCTCGCCATCGCAGCGCGGCTCGATGAGCTGAATGCGGAACGGCAGCGCATCGAGGTGGAGGCAGTGCAGGAAGCCGCGGCCGTCGCCGAACTCGAGATCGGCAGCGGCGAGGGCCCGCCGGTCCTGGTGCTGGCCTCGGCCAACTGGCATCCCGGCGTGGCCGGACTCATTGCCGCGCGCCTGCGCGAGCGGTTCGAGCGTCCCGCCTTCGCCATAGCGCTGCAGCCCGATGGGACCGGCACCGGTTCGGGTCGCTCGATGCCTGGGGTCGATCTGGGGCGCGCCGTCATCGAAGCTGTCGAAACGGGTTTGATCGCCAAGGGCGGCGGCCATGCAATGGCGGCGGGCGTGACCATCAAGCCGGGCCAGCTGGGACCGTTCCGTTCGTTCCTCGCAGACCGGCTGTCCGTCGATGTCACCGCTGCCCGTGCAGCGACGGCCGTGCCGGTGGACGCAGCCTTGACCGCACGTGGCGCCAGCCTCGATCTGGTGCATGACCTGGAGCGGGCAGGGCCGTTCGGCGCGGGCAATCCTGGCCCGGTCTTCGCCTTCCCGGCCCACCGCGCCAGGTTTGCCCAAGTGGTCGGCAAGGGCGGCCATGTCAGCTTTACCCTCACATCCGAAGATGGCGCGCGCCTCAAGGCGATCGCGTTCCGGGCCGCCAGCACGGCAATCGGCGACGTCCTGCTGCGCGATGGCGACACGGCGTTTCATTTCGCCGGCTCACTCTCGGTCGATCACTATCAGGGCCGCGAACAGGTCCAGTTCCGCCTTGCCGACCTGGCCCGGCCGCAGCGCTAGCGGTGGGGAAACTGCTGCTTGCATATCCCTTTATGGCGGCTAAACTGTTTCGGGGCATTCTACGTTACTGCGCACACGAGGTGTGCTGCGACGCTCACATCGAGGTAGCGTTCCGATGCCGCCGCCAGGTTTAACTTTGGATCAAGCGGCTAGATGACGAAAACCGTAGCAGATGAAACCAGTACCGGCGTCACGCCGTGGACCCGCTTTGCCTCCTGGGCTGTCGAGCAGATCGGCGCCAGGCTGATCGGCCAGCCCCAGCATGGCGGCGTCACCGTCATCCTCCCCAACGGCCGCACCCGCACCGTCGGTAACCCGGCGACCGGGCAACATGCCGTGCTGCGCCTCAAGAATTTCAGGGTGATCACCGAGGCGATGCAGCGCGGGACCGTTGGTTTCGCCTCCGCCTATATGGCGGGCGACATCGAGGTCGATGACCTGACAGCCCTGGTGCGCTTCTTCCTGCAGAACCGGGACCTGTTCGAGCAAGCCAACCCCGGCTTCTTCCGCCGTGCGGCCGCGGACCTGCAGTACCACCTGTCGCGCCGCAACACGCTCGAAGGCTCCAAGAAGAACATCGCCGAGCACTACGATCTCGGCAACGACTTCTATGGCCAGTGGCTCGACCCCACCATGACCTATTCCTCGGCGATCTTCACGTCCGGTGACCAGAGACTCGAAGAAGCGCAACTGACCAAGTATCGCCGGGTTGCGGACATGGCCGGCATCACCGAAGGCTCCTCGGTGCTCGAGATCGGCTGCGGCTGGGGCGGCTTCGCCGAAACCGTCGCCCGCGACTACAAGGCCCGGCTGCGCGGCATCACCCTCTCGGCTGAGCAGCTCAAGTTCGCCCTGGAGCGCCTGGCCCGGCAGGGACTGGATGAGTATGCCACTCTGGTCTTCGAGGACTACCGCCATACCGAGGGCCAGTACGACCATATCGGCTCCATCGAGATGATCGAGGCGGTGGGCGAGGACAACTGGCCGAGCTATTTCCAGACCATCCATGACCGACTCAAGCCCGGCGGCACCGCCGCCATCCAGGCCATTACCATCAACGAGGCCGACTTCGAAGGCTATCGCAGCGGCCCCGATTTCATTCAGCGCTACATCTTTCCCGGCGGCATGCTGCTGACCAAGACGGTGATGAAGGAGTTTGGCGAGAAATACGACCTGGTGCTCGAGAATGTCGAAACCTTCGGCCTCAGCTATGCCAGGACGCTCCGGCTCTGGCGCGAGCGCTTCCTCGAACGGTGGCCGATGATCGCTCCCCTCGGCTACGACGAGGAGTTCAGGCGCAAGTGGGTTTACTATCTCAGCTATTGCGAGGCAGGCTTCGCCGAGGGCTCGATCGACGTCGGCATCTATCAGTACCGCAAGCCCGCCTAAGACTTGCAGCCGGGGGCGTCGCCTACTTCAGCAGCATCTTGTCCGTGAGCCGGAAGAACGCTGGATAGGGTAGCCAGCGCATGGTTTTCATCAGCCACACCATGCGCCGCGGGAACGCGATCTCGAACCGGTCCGACTGGGTCAGCCCGTCCACAATCCGCCTGGCCGCGTCGTCGGTTTCCATGAGGAACGGCATGGGGAAATCGTTCTTCTCCGTCAGCTCGGATTTGACGAATCCCGGCGCGATCATGCGCACCTTGATGTTGCGCGGCGCCAGTTCGGTCCGCATGGTCTCGAGCAGGTTGATCAGCGCGGCCTTGGTCGAGGAATAGGCGGCCGATCTCGGCAGGCCGAAATACCCCGCCACCGATGCGATGACGGCGAAATGGCCACCGCCCTGGCGGTCCATCTGGGCCAGCACCGGATTGGCCATGCGGACCACGCCGAGATAGTTGGTGTCCACCACCTTGGCGAAGGCATCGAGATCGTAGTCGCCCACTTCCATTGGCTGCCAGGCCGCCGCACCGAAAATGAACAGGTCGATCCGCCCCAGCTCCCGGGCGATTGCGGCGACAGTGTCCGCCACGGCATCGCCATCGGTGACGTCGAGCTGGTACGGCTGGATACGTGCGCTTTTCGCTGCAACCGCCTCCAGCTTATCGAGCCGGCGACCCGAAATCGCCACCGTCCAGCCGCGCTCGGCGAGCATGACGGCAACGGCCGCGCCGATCCCCGATCCCCCGCCGATGATCCAAGCCACCCCTGGCTGCATGTTTGTTCCCCCTTCTGCTCTGATGCCCTTGCCTATCGGTACGGCTATCGGACCGCATCAGTTTCATCGGCGAGCAGTTTCGCCGTCATTAACTTGACAATACCGTTCAGCTTAGCGATCGATGAGGTGAGCAGTCACCATCTATCGCAGGGTCCGTCATGCGCATGAAACTCCTGTCCCCTCTGGCCGTCGCCGCGCTGGTTCTGGTGCCCGTCGCGGCCAGTGCTGCATCATGGATCTATACCGGTCGCGCTGGCGAGACCGTGACGCTCGATGACGTTCCGACCCGCATCATTGCCAGCCAGGACGCCGCTGCCGGCCTGATCCCGCTGGGTATTCGGCCGATCGCCATCTATGCCGATGGCCCGGTCGCGGAGGTAAAGCCTCTGCAGGGCCTCGATCTCACCGGCATCGAAATCATCGGCCAGGCCTGGGGCGAAGTCGACATCGAAAGGGCCGCCGCGCTCGACCCGCAACTGATCATCGCCGAATACTGGCCGCTGGATTCGGTCTGGAGCGGTGGCGAGGCCGTGGTCGAGGCCCTCGGTCCTCTGGCCCCGATCACCGGGGTCGTGCAGGGCGATTCGGTGCTGACGCTCATTGAGGACTTCGAGGCGCTGGCCGCCAGCCTCGGCACCGATCTCGCCCGCCCGGAGATCGCCGCCGACAAAGCCGCTTTTGAGCAGTCCCTGGCTGCCTTCAAGGCCGCTATCGCCGCCAAGCCCGATCTGACGGCGCTGGCGGTGTGGGCCGGCACCGATGCCCTCTATGTCGCGGCGCCCGCCGGCTCGGCCGAACTGATGGATTTCAAGTCCTGGGGTCTCGACATTATCGAGCCTGAACAGGCCGACGACCGCGGCTATTGGGAAACCCTGTCCTGGGAGAACGCCGACAAATATCAGCCCGACCTGATCCTGGTCGACAACCGGCAGGCCTCCACCATGGATACTGCGCTGGCGCAGCCGATCTGGACGCTGATGCAGGCCGCTGAGGTTGGCGCCGTCGCCGATTGGCCGGCCTTCTGGCTGCGCAACTACCGGGCCTATGCCGCCGAACTGGACAAGCTCACGCAGGCCATCGAAGCGGCCGATGAGCACCTGACCCGATAGGCATGGACGCCTCCCGTGCCCAAGTTGCAACACACAGAGGCGCCGCGCTGGCGGGCGGCCTGCTGTGCCTGGCCGGCCTGCTCGTGCTGGTGGCGTTCTTCTCGGTAGCCGTGGGCGCACGTCCCATCAGCCTCGATACGGTTTGGGGTGCGGTGGCCGCATTCGAACCCGCATCTACCGACCATCGCATCATCTTGGATTTGCGGCTGCCGCGCACGGCGATCGGCCTAGCCGTCGGCGCGGCGTTGGGTCTGTCCGGTGCGGTCCTGCAGGGGGCAACGCGCAACCCGCTGGCCGATCCGGCGATCCTGGGCATCAACGCGGGCGCTGCCCTGTTCGTCGTGCTGGGCGTCGCGGTATTGGGTCTCACCCAGCTCAGCGTCTATGTCTGGCTGGCCTTCTTAGGTGCGGGAGCGGCGATGGTCGTCGTCTATGCCGTCGCCTCGGTAGGCCGGGAGGGAGCGACGCCGATCAAGCTGGCGCTGGCGGGTGCCGCCATGACGGCCGCGATGCACTCGGTCACCAGCGCCATTCTTCTGACCAGCCCGCGCACGCTTGATGAAATCCGCTTTTGGCAGGTGGGCTCGCTCGTGGGCCGCGATATGGGGATTTTCCTCCAGGTCGCGCCCTTCCTCGCCGTGGGCATCGTGCTCGCTCTGGCGTCGGGTCGCATGCTGGACGGCCTCTCAATGGGGGAGGATGTCGCCCGGGCACTTGGCCAGAATGTCGGACGCTCTAGGGTAGTGGCGGGTCTTGCAGCGGTTGTGCTGGCGGGGGCGGCCACCGCAGCGGCAGGGCCGATCGCCTTTGTCGGCCTCACGGTGCCCCACGTTGCGCGGGCGATCACCGGGCCAAACTATCGCTGGATTCTTCCATATTCCATGCTCCTGGCGCCCATTCTGCTATTGGGCGCCGATGTGGTGGGTCGGGTCATCGCGCCTCCCGGCGAGGTTCAGGTGGGTATCGTCACCGCCTTCGTCGGTGCGCCCTTCTTCATTGCGCTGGTCCGCCGCCGCAAGCTGGCGACGCTCTGATGACGACGCTCGATGCCACCGGAGCCATCCGTCAGATTCGCCTCCGGCTCGCCACGCGGCGGCGGCTTGTCACGCTGGGACTGTTCGCCCTGCTCGCGCTGACCTGCGCTGCGGCGCTTCATCTGGGGGATTACTACGTACCGCCGCAGGCGGTCGCCCGCTCACTGCTGTCGCCGCTGACCGGCATGGTGGATCGGAGCGTCGACTTCATCGTGCTCAACGTCCGACTGCCGCGCGCCACGCTGGCTGTGCTCACCGGAATATCTTTTGCGCTCTCGGGCATCATATTCCAGACGCTCCTCCGTAACCCGTTGGCCAGTCCAGACATAATCGGCATCTCTCACGGCGCCAGCGCCTCGGCAGTGTTCTGCATCATCGTCCTGGGTCTGTCGGGTCTTGCTGTTTCGCTTGGGGCGCTGCTGGGGGCCGTGCTGACGGCGCTGGTCATTTATGCCCTGTCCTGGCGCGGCGGTGTCACGCCCTACCGGGTCGTGCTGATCGGCATCGGCGTGGCCGCGATGATGTCCGCAGTCATGTCATACCTCTTCACCCGAGCTCGCCTGTTCGAGGTGCAGCAGGCAATCGGCTGGCTCATCGGCAGTCTCAATGCCTCGGGGAGCGACGATGTGCTCGCCATGAGCGTCGCGCTAGCCCTCCTTCTGCCAGTCACCATCCTGCTGGTCCGCGCGCTCGATGCGCTGCAACTGGGCGATGAGACCGCGATCGCTCTTGGTGCGCGGGTCGAATGGGTGCGCCTCGGTTTGATCGTGGTGGCGGTGGCTTATGCCGCCTTTGCCACTGCGGCGGTGGGTCCGGTTACCTTCGTCGCTTTCGTCGCGGGGCCTATCGCCCGAAACCTGCTGGCCGGGAGCGGCAAGGGCCTGCTGCAGGCGGCGCTCGTCGGGGCGCTGGTGATGCTGGGTTCAGATCTGGTTGCCCAGCATGCCCTGCCGACGGTGCAGATGCCGGTGGGCGTGGTGACGGGCGTGTTCGGCGCGGGTTTCCTGCTCTGGCTGCTGGTTGCGTCGAACCGGGCCGGGAAAGTGAATTGATGTCGGCAGCCCTATCGGGAGCACTCATGCTGAGCCTGTCGAACCACCAGAGCGTACCGCTAACCGGCGCGCCAGCCTGGAGAAGCATCCCATGAGCACCGACCACCAGCTTATGGCCGCGGGCATCGACCTGGCCTATGGCGACCGCAAGGTCGTTGAGAACCTGAGCCTCTCCATTCCCCCGGGCAAACTCACCGTCATCGTCGGCGCCAATGCCTGCGGCAAGTCTACCCTGCTGCGCGGGCTGGCGCGGCTGCTGGTCCCCACGCGCGGCGCCGTCTATCTCGACGGCAAGTCAATCCATCAGATGTCGACGCAGCAGGTCGCGACCATCATGGGTGTGCTGCCGCAGGCGCCGATCGCGCCCGATGCCATCGTCGTTGCCGATCTCGTCGGTCGCGGACGCTATCCGCACCAGGGCTGGTTCCGGCGCTGGACTGCGCAGGATGACGCCGCTGTGGCCGAGGCTTTGCGCGCCACCGATACGTCCGACATCGCCGATCGCCCGGTGGATGAACTGTCCGGCGGCCAGCGCCAGCGGGTCTGGATTGCCATGGCCCTGGCCCAGCAGACCGACATCTTGCTGCTCGACGAGCCCACCACCTTCCTCGACATCAGCCATCAGGTCGAAGTGCTAGACCTGCTGACGGACCTTGTGCGGCATGCGGGGCGCACGGTGGTGGTGGTTCTGCACGACCTCAACCTTGCCTGCCGCTACGCTGACCATATCGTCGCCATGAAAGCGGGCAGGCTGGTGGTCGAGGGGCGACCCAGTGCCGTGATCACAGAGGCGGTTGTCGCCGATGTCTTCGGCATGGCCTCGCGGGTTGTTATCGATCCGGTGTCGGATACGCCCATGATCGTGCCCATCGGGCGTCATCATGTCGGGGCGGGGGTGTCAGCCTAGCCTGCACAGGCCGCTCCGGCCCTGGCCCCGTGTCGCAATTCTACCGGTCGTGCATCGGCTTGACTGCGCGCTCCGTGCCGCTTGGCAGCCGCTCCGTCTTTGCCCTCTCGCTGCTGGTCAGGCTGTGATGGGAGCTGAACTTGTCCTCCCACGGGTCGAAAGCCTGCTCCGACGCCGGCTGACGCTGTTGCGACTGTGTCGCGCGATTCGAGGTGGAATAGCTCATCAGTCTCTCCATTTTGGAGAGAACCTAGTCGCGTTCGCAGCGCCTGTGGTGGCGCGAATGCAACAGAAGCCGCCGGGACAAGTTCGCTGCGCGGGAAACCCCGCAATCCTTAGCGTTTAGCCGCCGCTGAGGCTGAAAACGTGATCGAACGATGGCCGAACCGACTATCCTTGCTCTTTGCAGATCACCAAAGGCCGGACGCATTTGATGCGGATATCGGTCATATTGGCCATTTCAAGTGAATTCCTATGATCGGTAGGTCGGGCGCCGTGGGTCGTCAGTTTGCGGGGCAACGCGTGAGGCCTGCGCCCCAGTCGCCCCGCCGAAATCCATGTGGAGTATGCCGTCCGTTTCGATGGCGATGACGCTGACCCGCTCGGGATCGGCGCCGCCGAACATGCACTGGCCGGTCCAGGTCACCTTCCAGCCATCGCGCTTCACCGAAACGAAGTCGCAGCGCGTTTCCCCGCTCAGCAGGCCCATCGGCTCGATATGCATGCCCCAGTGGCTCTGGCAGTCGGCTACTCCGTGGTGCGGATCGTACCAGCTGCCGACGATCGTCGGGTACTCCGTTGCTGATACAGACGGCAGGCCAACCAGCCCACACATGACGATTACGGAAAGAATGCGGATCAGGTCCCCCTTTGATAGAGGGACCATAAGCGACAGCAACTAAACGATTTTTTGCGAGATAGATAAAATTGCCCACGTTCGGCGGCACCGCAACTGCGCCCGGAAGCCTGCGATGCATCTGCACTGTCATGCATGCTATGGAGAATGGACTGTCCCTGAGATTCCAGACATGTCCAGCGCTCTCCCACAATCGAATGTCCCGGACGCCATCGAGCTTCGCCAGTTGGCGGCTACCGATTCCATCCCGGAGCTCACGCAATTGCTCCACCGTGCCTACGCCCGCCTTGCGGATATGGGCTTGCGCTACATGGCCACTCACCAGTCGGACGAAGTGACCCTGGAGCGTGCCAGGTCGGGAGAGTGCTGGGTGGCGGTGCTGAACGGCGAAGTGGTAGGGACGATCCTGTTCAAGTCCGCCGACCGGACCCGGGGATCTGCTTGGCTGGACCGTCCAGAGGTTGCCAGTCTGGGGCAGTTTGCTGTTGCGCCGGAGCTGCAAGGTGCCGGACTGGGCGGCAGGTTGATGGATCTGGTGGAGCAGCGCGGTTCAGACACGGGCGCGGAGGAAATTGCGCTCGATACCGCAGAGCCCGCTACGCATCTTGTTGGCTGGTACGGCCGACGGGGATACCGCCTCATCGAACACGCGCAGTGGCAGCACACGAACTATCGCAGCGTTATCATGAGCAAGCGCCTTGCCTGACGACGCAGACCGGCTGAGGTCTACCTGCTCAGCCGAAGTGCTTCGGCGAGCGGCAGGCCGCCACCCCCACGCAGGTCCAGGTCCGCTGCGATATGGTCGATATGCGTGAGCAGTAGCACGGCGGCACGGTCAGCATCGCCCTGGCGCAGCGCCGCGACGATCTCGGCATGGTCGTTGTGCCCGCAGCTCGATGCACCGGAGCGGCCATAAAGCGCGATCACCAGCGAGGACCGTGCGACCAGTTCCTCCATAAAGCGCAGCATGATCGCATTGCCTGCCACTCGCGCCAGCAGCAGGTGGAAATCTCCCGAAGCACGAATGCCTTCCGCCGCCGTTTCATCGGCGCCACGCCGCTCTTTTACCTCACCATAGCCAGTCTGGTCGTGCCGTCGATCATCGTCAGCCTCGGAATCGGCGTGCTTTTTCCACAGCTTAGCTCTCGTCCCGCCTAGTTCACCTCTGCCTTCGGCGCGCACCTCACCTAGACGCTTCCTTTCGGCGTGCTCATCATGTTCGCCGTCTTCAACCGCTTCTCGCCAGTCTACGAAGAAGCGGCTCGCGATCTGGGCGCCACGCAGTGGCAGACTTTCGCCCATGTGGTGCTGCCGATGATCGCGCCCAGCCTGATCGGCGTCGCGCTGTTCGGGTTCACGCTATCCTATGACGAGTTCGCCCGCAGCTTGATGACCTCGGGCAGTTCCAACACCTTGCCACTCGAGATCTACGGCATGACGACCAATGTCACGACCCCGGTGCTCTATGCACTGGGCACAGTCACCACGCTGTTTTCTTTCCTCATCATCCTGGGCACGATCCTGGCGATCCGGCTGATGCAGCGGCGGCGTCTACACCGATGACCCGGCTCCAAGAGCCCCATGAAGCGCTTCTGCTCGAAGACGGCGGGCAGGTGGCGGGGTGGGCGGTGAAGCGTCCTTGTAGTGATGGCGCCAAGATTGGACCGCTATTCGCCACCGATAGTCGAATTGCCGTCAGGCTGCTCGAATGCTTCTCCGGTCCGGTCACGATAGACGTGCCGGAGACGCAGTTCCAATTCACCGCGGTCCTTCAACGGCGTGGCTTCGCGCCTGGGTTTCGCACCGCACGCATGTATCGCGGACCGGCGCCTGGCCTAGAGCTTGGCATGATCTACGGAATATCGAGCCTCGAACTCGGATAGTCCGAACAACGACGGCTGCGAGGCCTCCCCCGGCAAGATGCGGTTCTTGCGGTCAGCGCTCACAAATCCGGCGGGTAAAACGAAAAAGTAACCATAACGGCTGCCTTATGGAGCATCAGCTCTCACTCCCCGAGGAAAAATGATGATCCGGATTGCACTGGCCGTCACCGCCGCCCTGTTCTCCACTGCAGCGGCTTCTGCCGCTGATCTGATAATTCCGGTGTCGCCGGAGCCGATTTACGAGGCTGCAGGTTTCAGCTGGGATGGCCTCTATGTGGGAGCTCGCGCCGGCGGCCAGTGGTTCACCGCGGCGACTTATGCCGATGTCGGCGGAGTCGCCGGCTTCAACTTCATGGCTTCGGACACGATCCTGCTCGGCCTCGAAGCCACCGCTGACTATACCTGGAACAGCACCGTCAACCGCGGGTGGGAGCTCTTCGGCAATGCCCGCGCCGGCTTCGTGCTCAGTGATTCGGCCATGGTCTACGCACTGGGCGGCTTGGGTGTCTACACCAGCAGCTTCGGAAGCGTCGGACTATACCAGCTCGGCGGCGGCGTGGAATTTGCTGTGACTGATGCGATCACCATTCGCGGCGAACTCGCTGGCCAGGGCAGCTTCAATAGCGGCGGTCGGTTCTTCGACGCTGCCAAGGCAACAGTGGGCCTGTCCTACCATTTCTAACCGCTACTTTATCGCGGCATAACATGAAGGCCCGCTGCAGCGGGCCTTTTTTCGGTCATATGCCTGTCTACTCCTCCACCAGTCCCTCAAGATAGGCGGTGATGGCGATTAGCGGATCCATGATGCCCGACTAGCATGACCGGTGCTCGCGCAGGGCGCAACGCCATCGAATGAATCGGCCTGACTAGGTGGCAAAAACGCCCTCAAAATCTGCGAACCCTTTGACCTCGATCGGGTTGCCGCTGGGATCACGGAAGAACATGGTGCGCTGTTCGCCGGCTTCTCCAGCAAAGCGGATCACGGGAGGGATGTCGAACTCCACCCCCTTCTCCTGGAGCCTTGAGGACAGGTCCATCCAGTCCTTCAGCGGAAGAATGACGCCCATGTGAGGCATCAGGACCATATGGTCACCCACCTTACCTGTTCTGGTGGTCGCAAAGGGCTTGCCCAGGTGGAGGGAAATCTGGTGCCCAAAGAAGTCGAAGTCCACCCAGGTGTCCGTACTGCGCCCCTCAGTGCAGCCGAGAATGTCGCCATAGAAGCGGCGTGCCGCATCCAGGTCACTGACGTGATAGGCAAGATGGAACAAAGAGCGCATGGTGGGTCTCATTCTGATGGGGAATTAGAGCTGCAGCTGCCGAGGTGAGCAAGCCACGTTCAGCATCGCATCGCCGCCGCTCTATTGTGCATGCCGGAGGGTTCCCGGTCCACGGCTGGTTTCGGGATCGGTGATGCAGCTAGACGGGCTCCTTTCGCGGAGCTGACCGCAGTTGTTCTAGCAAGAATGCGTGCGTTGCTGGGTTCGCCACGATGAGGGCGCCGGTCCGCTCGAAGAATTCCGGCCCACGGCCCCACCAGTCGGTAACAATGCCGCCGGCTTCCTCCACGAGAAGGATGCCAGCTGCAGTATCAACAAAGCCGGTTTCTTCGTAGTAGCCAGTCAACCGTCCACAGGCGACATAGGCGCAGGAGTTGGCCGCGCTGCCGACGACCCGGACTGCGCCGATCTCCGACCGGATGGTGTTCAGCCGCTGGTAGGCGCCCGGATAGAGTTGGAGGCCCGGGGTGGGCAGTCCGGTGCCGACGCACATAAGACCGGGTTCGGTGGAGCGGCTCACATGGAGTCGAGCTCCGTTCAGCCAAGCGCCACCCCCTTTGCTGGCGGTGAACATCTCGTCGGCGACCGGATTGTAGATCAGACCGCACAGCGTTTCCTGTCCGCGTCGCAAGGCAATGGTGATGGTATAATGCTGGCCGTTCAAGAAGTTAGTCGTACCGTCGATGGGGTCGACCAGCCAGCGGTGCTCGCGGTCGGCGCCCTCGACCGGAGCGAATTCCTCCCCCGTCAGGCTCCAGTCGGGATTGATGGCGAAGAGCCGCTGGCGGATCAGTTGCTCGGATTCTCGGTCGGCGTCGGAGACGAAATCGCCGGGGCCCTTGATGCCGACTTCGAGGTCGCGGAAATGCTGGAAATGCTGCTGGGTCAGGGCACCGGCATCGCGAGCGGTGCGGACCATTTCGTCGAGTATCTTGCTGTAATCGTTGATCATTCTGCTCTGGCTGCGAACAGCCCCTCCGGGTCGTCTGTCGTGATCTGGTCGACTTGCAGCGCCAGGAGGCGATCGACCTGGGCCAGCGTTTCGGGCGTGACCTGCCGGATGGTCCAGGCGTCGATGCGGCGGCCAGCGCGGTGGATCGGCGCCACGATGTCGAAGCCAACATCTTGCGCCGCCAGCACAATTTCCCATGCGAGGTAGATCATCTCGGCATCTGGAGCGGCGGCGAGCGCGTCGGAAATGAAGCGGGAAAAGTCGCCCGAGGCCTGGAGACGCGCCAGGGATTCGCCGTAGCAGGGATCGTAGCCGATCCGTAGCGCCTCGGCCGAATTCGCTAGCGGACTGATAGCGTTGAGATCGCCTCCCGACAGAATTACGTGACTGGCGACGGGGGAAACGCTAACGCCAAAGTTGGCGATGGTGACGGCGTCGAGCGCCGCCCGGTCTTCCTTGAAGTCGAGCTGGAGCAGCGCGTCTGGATGCGGGGGCGTGTCCCTGAGCAGGGCGCAGAGATCTTCCAGCACCATGACCCGGTCGGGCAGGGGCGTGCCATCATTGCCGCGCAGATGGAGCGCGCGCAGCGTCTCGGCGCTCGCGTCGCGCACCTTGCCGGTGCCGGTGGTTTCGCGCTCAAGGCTCGTGTCGTGCAGAATGGCACAGCCATGGTTGGCGTGAATAACCAGGTCCACCTCGACGCTGGCGCCGAGCCGCATGGCCTCGAGAATCCGGGCGCCGGTGAAGGCGGGGTCGGAAGCCTTGCGGCGGCCGCGGTGCCACTTGAGCCAGGTGCGGTGGCCATGCCGCTCCAGATAGACAGGATCTGCCATCCTAGCTCCGATAGATCTGGGTGTCGTCACGATAGACGGTGATGGCGCGGGGCTTGAGGCGGGTCCCCTGGCCGGGCTGGAAGAGATCGGGATGGTCCACCATGACCTTGATCCGCGTGCTATCGGGCAGGTCGAGATCGACCAGACCATGGGTGCCGAAATCGGTGACGCGGTGGACGCTGGCCTCGCCCGGCTCGGCCGGCTCGATGTCCATCGCCTCGGGCCGCACGGCGAGGACAGCCGGGCCGTCGGAAACCGGTACGGGCACGGTATAGCCCGCGCGCGAGAAGATGCCGTTGCTGATGTCGCCCTCGATCAGGTTCATGGTGCCGATGAAGCCGGCAACGAAGGGACTGCGGGGATTGCGATAGACCGCGTCGGGCCGATCGATCTGCTCGGTGCGGCCGTCGCGCATGACAACGATGCGATCCGCCATCGAGAGAGCCTCGTCCTGCCCGTGGGTGACGAAGAGCGTCGTGATCTTGAGGCGCTGCTGGATGTCGCGCACCTCTTCGCGCAGCCGCTCGCGCAGATGCTGGTCGAGGCTGGCGAACGGCTCGTCGAGCAGGAGGATCTTGGGCTCGAGTACCAGCGAGCGGGCCAGGGCCACGCGCTGCTGCTGCCCGCCCGACAACTGGCTGACGTGGCGGCCGCCATAGCCGCCCAGCCCGACCAGGTCGAGCACCGCCTCGACCTTGTGCGCGATCTCGTCGGCGGGAAGCCGTCGCAGCTTCAGCCCGAAGGCCAGGTTCTTGAACACATTCATATGCGTCCAGAGCGCGTGGCTCTGGAACACCATGCCGGTCGGTCGCTTCTCGGGCGGCAGATGGGTGATCTCGGCGCCATCGATGGTGATGCGACCCGAGGATGGGCGCTCGAAGCCGCCGACCATGCGCAGCAGCGTCGACTTGCCCGAGCCGGAGGGACCAAGCAGGCACACCAGCTCGCCATCGGCCACATCGAGCGAGAAGGTATCCACCGCCCGCACATTGCCGGCCGAAAAAGTCTTGGTGACGTCGGAAATCTTGAGAACTGACATATCGGACCTAGCCGCCAAACCCACGGGCGAAGGCGCCGCCGCCAATGACCCGGCGGGCGAACATGAGCGCGATGAAAGAGGGGACCCAGAGGATGACGGAGAGCACCGCGCCGAACTGGATCACCATCTGGTTGTTGATGAAAGAGATCATCAGCACCGGCATGGTGCGGATGCCGGGCGCGCCGATGAGCCAGGCGCCCTCGGTCTCGTAGAAGGTGCCGACAAAGCTCAGCAGCACCGCCGCCGCGATGGTCGGCCCGGCCTGGGGCAGGGTGATGGACCAAAAGACCCGGAGCGGGGAGGCACCGACATCACGCGCGGCTTCCTCCATGCGCCGGTCGACCGACTGGAAAGCGGCGACCGGTATCCAGATCATGAACAGCAACGTGCCCACGAGCTGGATCAGCACGACACCCCAGAAGGTGCCGATCAGATTGAGCTGCAGGAAGATCGCGGCAATCGCGATCAGCAGGCCGAATTTGGGGAAGGCGTGGCCGGCGAGGAACGAGAAGAAGAGAATGTTGCGGCCAGGGAAATCGAGACGGGCAAAGGCGTAGGCCGCCGGCAGGCAAATCGCCGCCGAGAGCAGCGTGACCACGGTGGAGAGCTGCAGGCTCAGCGAGAGCGCCGACCAGACGTCCGGCCGCGACAGGGTCTGGTTCCAGAAGCGCAGGCCGAACTGCTGCGGGATGACGTTGGGATAGCGCCACACCTCGGTGAAGGCCCAGACTGCCACGACCAGCAGCGGCAGCACGATGGCAATGGAGAGCACCACGCCGAAGGCGATGCCGAACCAGTCCAACGGCGCCCGTTGCGCTTCAAGCTTGGGCGGCCCGAAAACGGCGGGGACGAAACGCTGCATCTCACTTCCCCTGGTTGCGCGCGACGGAGCGCACATAGAACAGGCCAAAAGCGATGCAGAAGCCGAAGGTGATGACCGCCTGCGTGATGGCATTGAGCGGGTCGTTCACCTCGCGGAAGGTGCGGTTCATGAACGGGCCCATCATTTCGGGCGACGCCGGTCCCAGGAGATAGGGCAGGGTGAAGGACGAGAAAATGCCCAGGACGGCGAAAGAAATGGCGACCAGCACCGAATTGGAGATGCGCGGCATGATGATGTACCAGAAGACCTGCAGGCGGTTCGCGCCGACGTCGCGGGCCGCCTCGATGGCTTGATTGGCGACGCTGCCCAGACCCGACAGCAGGATCAGCACGGTGAGCGGCACGTTATCCCAGACGAGGCCGATGACCGGGCCCCAGGGCGTGAGATAGGGCGTGCGGATCTTTGGCAGGCCGACCGAATTGAGCAGAATGTCGACCATGCCGTTCGGTCCCAACACGCGGATGAAGGCGTAGGCCAGGATGATCGAGGGCACGAACATGGGAAAGATCGCCAGCGCCTGCACATAGGCGGGCAGGCGGCCGGCCGAAAAGCGCAGGTAGAGCGCGATCGGCAGGCAGATAACCAGCAGCAGGAGCGCGCACATGAGCGTCGTCCACAATGTGACGGTCAGGTTGTTGATGCTGTACTGGTCGGAAAAGAAGAAGACGTAGCTCGAGAGATCGAAGCCATAGTCGCCGTCGGCGTCCGGGCGCCAGATGGTGCGGACGATGGCGTTGATGATGGGCCAGATGATCAGCCAGGCCAGCAGCAATACGGGAACGGCGACGAGCAGAAGGCCGGTGGGCCTCCTGCTGTCGGTGCGGCCAAGCAGTGGCCGGGCCGGCGCCTGCGTCGTATCGGTCACGAGTTGCGGTCGACGTTCGGTGCCACGTTACGGTACCAGCCGTCGTTGATCGCAGCATCCCACGCCCCGCCGGGGAAGGTCGGGATGGTCTGCGGCACGATGTCGGCGAAGCGCTCGCGCAGTTCGGGCGAGATGTATTCCCAGCTGACGCCGGGGAAGCCGCCCAACTCGGTCAGGATGGCGCTCTGGATATCCTCGGAGAGGATGAAGTCGGCCAGTTGCAGCGCGGCATCGCGATTGGTACCGTTCTCGATGACGATCGAGCGGGTGAAGCCGCCAGCGAGCGCCAGATCCTGCAACTGCACGAGGCCGGTCGTTTCGGGCAGCACACCCTGGTCGATGGCCTGCAGCACCTGGTCGGACCAGACCGGGATCATGGTGACCACGCCCTGGCTCAGCAACTGGAGCGACTGGGTGTTACCCGACGAGTAGGCGCCATTGTCATAGAGAGAAGGCGCGATATCGTTGAGAATGGTCCAGGCCTTGCCCAACGCCTCGTCGCCGAATTCCTGGGTATAGTTGTCGACCGTGAACAGGGACGGGTCGAGACCGTTCGCCTGGTGGATGGCGCGGCGCACGAAATTGCCACCCGAACCACCCTTGTCGGGACGGTTGTAGACGAACTGGCCCGGGTTGGCCTTGATCCAGGCGACCAGATCTTCCCAGGTCTTGGGGGCGTCGGCCGGGTCGAGCTTGGTGGTATCGTAGGCGAGCAGCACCTGGCTGCCACGGTAGGGCAGCGAATAGTCGCTCTGGATGGCGAGCGGGTTGATCTTGTCGTAATTGGACAGACCGGCTTCCTTGATATTGGCATAGACGCCCGCTTCGATGGCGCCGGCCGGCAGCAGGGCATCACCCGACTCGAAGAAATCGGCCTGCGGATCGGTGCCGGTCTGCTTGGCGGCAATGGCGCGCTCGCCGATGGAGATGATGCCGGCACCGTCGCCCGCATCGACCAGGTTGATCGTGGTGCCCGGATGGGCGGCCTCGAAAGCCGGCTTCACGGTGTTGGTCCAGAAGTCGAGGATATTGCTGTCCGAGCTGGTGTACCAGTCGATCACGCCTTCGGCGGCGAAGGACACACGCGGCAGCACCGCCATGCCGGCGGCGGCGCCCGCAGCCGTGATCATGAATTCGCGACGTTTCATTCTCTATCTCCCATCAAAGCGGCACCACGAGCCGCTGCGCTTGCAAAGCCGATCGCGGAGGCGGCGTACGGCAAGCCGCTCGACGAACCTGGATCGGCACCAGTTCGCCCGCCTCATGGGCCTCCTCCCCTTGTGCGACCACACCCCGGAAAGGCATCCCAATCTGTGTCGGGTTGGCCAGGGGCGCGTATGGTCGCACCAACAGACAACACCCAAAGGCGCTTGCACACAAGTGCATTTGTTCGCCTCGACGGGTGTCGTGTTAAGGATTTATCATTACGCTTTGATGACAGCAGATGGATTGCGCACGTGTGCAACACCTGTGCGGGATTTTACCCTTTGCCGGGGCGGACAGAGCTGCGCCAGACGGGAAGGGGCTCAACGATTTGCCGTGTCGTCGCAGAGATTTCGGGCCGCAGCAGCAAGTCGACCACCTCGCTGGCCATCGCCTCCAGCGGCTGTGCAAAGGTCGTGAGCTGATAGGAATGCCAGGCCGCCTGCTCGATGTCATCGAAGCCCACAACGCACAGGTCCTGCGGGATCTTCAGCCCGAACTCGATCCGCGCCACATCCATGAAGCCGAGCGCCAGGAGGTCGGTGACGCAGAACACGCCATCGGGGGCATTCGAGCGGCCGAAGACGCGGCGGGCGGCCTCTGCGCCTGAGGCATAGCTGGTCGGGCCTGCGGCGGTGACGGTGACGGCAGCGCCCGCTGCGGTGGCCGCCTCGACGAACACGCGCTCGCGCTCGACGAGACTGGCGGTGCGCGCATTCGAGGTAATGAGGCCAAGGCGCCGGCAGCCGGCCCGCAGCAGCAGGAACAGCGCCTCGCGACCCGCCATGGCATTGTCGACGCCCAGATTGCTCGATCCGCTCAGCCGGTCATCGCGGTTGATCAGCACCACCTGCTGCCCGTTGGCGAGGCAGGTTTCGATGAGCGATGCCGGTGGCGTGCCCGACAGGACCACGGTGGCATCGGCGCGGTAGTTGAGGGTTTGCCGCAGGGCTGAGGAAACGCTTTCCGTGTCGGTTTCGGTGTTGATCACCATGGTGATCTTGCCTGCCGCCTGCAGCTTGCGGGTCAGTACGTCCACCATGCGGGCGCGGATCGGCGTGGTCAGGTCAGCAACCACCAGGCAGACGATGTTGCTGCGTTCGCGCAGGCCCCGCGCCAGATGATTGACGTGGTAGCCGAGGGAAGCGGCGGCTTCGAGGACCTTCTTGCGCGTCGCCTCTGAAACGCTGGCGCCGCTGGTAAAGGTTCTGGAGACCGCCGAGCGCGAAACTCCCGCCCGTTCGGCAACCATATGTGCAGTCACGAATGTTCGCGTCTTGGTGCCCATCGAGCGTCATTTCCTGCAAGAACTGCCTTGTGGGAAGAACTGAGCCGACAGTCAAGCTGCCCCTTCATCGGCGGTCGTGCCCTGTGGCAGGGCAGACGGCCAACGCCGGCGCATGACTGCCTGAGGTGCGCTCCACAGGCAGCCGGCAGACTAGGGACGTGTTGAACGCAGCGTCAGCACCACCCGGAATACGAGACTTCCCTCCCACCACATCGCGAAGTTCGTACCCCACTTGTTGTTGTAGAGGTTGCATCGCACTCCGGCACTGAAGTCCGGCCGTTCCGCCTGGAAGGGAAGGAAGGGCGAGAGCGCCGGCCCAACGAGCGCGCTATCGAGCAACTGCAATTCAATCCGCCCTTCGCCCGACCCAGCGCTGACCGCCTCGACGGCTTGCAGCTGTCCGCCGCCGCCGCGGACGATATTCTCCGCCTCGTTCCAATGCTCAAGCTTGCGCAATGCCCACGGGCTTGCGGCGTCGGGGGTAAAGCTCAGAAAGCCCGCCTCGGGCATTCTGTTGGCCGGCTTGTTCCGCAGCGTCAGCCTGATCTCGAGGCGCTGCTCATCGATGCTGCGGATCGCCAATTCGACCCGCTCGGGCGCCCCCAGGTCTCGGTGTGCATCCTCGGGCAGGGTACTGACTGCGAGCCGCTCGCTGCCAACGCCTGTGAGCTTTGGCGCGAAGCTGGCCGTCCGGGCGGTTCGCGCGCGATCAAGGCCCGGCTTGTCATGGTCGAGGATTGCCCAATCCTGCCGATGCTGCAGATAGGACCCCAGATGTTGCTGCAGGGCGGCCCAGTCATAGCTCTCATGCCGGTAGCCCATCAGCGCACCGTCGCGGCCCGCCAGCACCCGGCCATCGGGCGCCGTGATGCTGGCGATGTCTCCGGTCACGGGATCAAGCACTGCGCTCCAGCCCCCATCCCGCAGTTCCGCGCCATCCCGGACCTCAGGCTCCGCACCAGGAGCAAGTTCCCGCAGCGCTTTGTCCGCGATCGCCTGGTCTGCCGGCGCAAGCTCGGCGACGGCGGTGTCGAGGTAGCCACGCTGCTCCGCCCAGGACTGCTCGGCATAGTGGAAGCGGTAGTCGGTCTGCCGCGCCTGCTCAAAGTCCGGTCGGTCCCAGGCCGTCTCATCGCGGAGGTAGGTCTTGATGTCCACGCCCCAGGTGTGTTCGGCCACCATGGCGAGACCCCGCCCGAAGGCGAGCCGCTCCGGCGTCAGCGCCTCTTCGAAGCTGTCATAGACGCGCTGCAGCGCCCGGAACCGGGCAAGCTTTTCGGGATCGCTGGCGGTGCCGTAGATCCAGCTGTCGCCAATCTCCTCGGTGACGACGGGAAACTGCTCGCGCCGGGCCCACATCTCCGCGCCAAACGCGTCCAGCGTCGAGGCAATGATCTCCGCATCCGGCTGCTCGTGCCGCAGGTGCCGCAGCGCTTCCACCGTCTGGCCAACGCTTTGCGGGCCGATATTGTCGTTGGTGTGGGCAAAGCTCAGCCCCACATCGGCGCCGGCCGGGAAGTCGGTGGCGCCATAGGAGTTCTGGTACATCACGACCACTTCGCTGCCATCGGGCGCGCGCCACCGGAAGATTGGCGGCACCTCCGGCACGGGGCTCGCGGTGTTGACGCCCAGATGCAGGAACCGCACGCCAGCCTCGGCCAGCAGCGGCACCATGCCCAGCGTATGACCCGGCACGTCGGTCATCTTGGCGGCGCTGGTGATCCTTCCGAATCGTCGGTCCAGTTCCTGGGCATAGCTCAGCCCGGCCCGGAACAGGGCAGGGGACATCAGTTCGGTATGGGTGGTGAAGGGCAGGGCATGCCAGGTGATCAGCCCGCGCTCGATCGCCTGCTCGAGGCGCTTGACCCGTTCGGGCGATTGCGAGTGGAGATGGTCCCAGATCAGCCAGGCGCCTGTGGTCCAGATGAAGAGGGGGCGATCGGGGTTCTCGGCATGGAAATGCTCGCCGGTGCTGATCGCCTGTGGGATGAACTGCTCATGATATTGCCGCCGGACCTTGGCGGCATGGTCGGTGAAACCGATGTCGAGATGCGTCTTGAAGATCAGGTGGATGCGCTTGTCGCTCATGGATCAGCCTACGGTGCCGCGGACCACCAGGCTGGTCTGCAGCGTTTCCTGGAGGGACGGGGCGGTGGGGTCGGCGAGCCGCCGCAGGATGAGCCGGACCAGCGCCCGGACACGCTCGTTGAGGTCGAACTTCACCGTCGTTAGATTGTAGCTCTTCCAGTGCGACTGGGCGATATCGTCAAAGCCGATGACCTTGACGTCCTCGGGCACGCGCAGCCCCAGTTCATGGCGCAGGGCGTCGATCGCCCCGAAGGCGCCGACGTCATTGGCCGCAAAGATGGCATCGACGCCCTTGCCGATGCGGAAGAGGTCGATGGTGGCCGCATAGGCCTTGTCATAGCTGAAATCGCCGGGGCCCACGATCGGCGGCGCCATGCCGCGATCGGCGAGCACTTCGCGCAGCATTGCCTCGCGCGCCAGGTTGGCTCGTGATTTGGCGACGCCCGATACGTAGGCTATCCGCTCCACCCCATAGCCCTGCAACAGCGCCACGGCCTGCTCGACCCCGGTCCGCTGCAGCACATTGAGCCGATCAAAGAGCGGACCGTCGACAGGCGGAGGGGCTTCCTCCCCCGGCCGCGCATAGTGAATGTAGATCGGCACCGCGCGATCGAGCACGCGCGCCAGTGTGGTCGGCTTGACGTTCTCGACGAAGGCAATCACCGAATCCGGATTGAAGCCGCGCATATAGGCCAGCAGCCGCTCGTCCATGCTGTAGTCGGTGCGCGTCTTGAACAGGAGCGTGGCGAAGCCCTCGTCCTGCAGCGCCGTCGTCAGCGCGTCGATCTCCTGGCTTTCCCAGTGGCTGCACACATCCGGCACGATAACCCCGACCAGGTGCGATCGGCCACTGACCAGCGCCCGTGCTGCCCGATCGGGCGTATAGTTCAGCTCCTGCGCAACCTTGAGGATCAGCGCCCGCTTCTCGGGCTTGAGCGAAGTGTGTGGGTTGAAGGCACGCGACACGGCCACCCGCGAGACATTGGCGCGCCGGGCCACCATTTCGGCGGTGGCGCGCCGGGGCGCCAGGCTGCCGCTCTCGCTCATCTTGTTCCTCCACACGACCTTATCGGTGAAATCGTGTTCACTTCTCTCCGATGTGCCACGCCAGCTGTCAAGCTGAGCGTCGACGGCCCGGCAGGCAATTCTCCCAGTAATGTCACAGCAGCTTCGCAAAACCTTGCCATGGGTGACAGTGCATCTACAGGGCATATCTCCGTCGGCGAATTCTCCGCATTGACGGAAAATGAAAACGTGTTCATTGTTTACCGGTCTCTTAACGGCGTTGCCGGAGACCAACACCGGCTACCGGAGAATTCGGAGCCAGCACATGGGAGGATTTTTGCGATGAGCAATCGTCTGCGTAGTCTTGCATTGGGCCTTGGCGCTGCCACGGCCCTGGTCGGCCCGGCCTTCGCCGTGGATCTCGATATCACCTGCCGCTGCGTGGTTGGCGGCGTCAACAGCGCCACCGCCGAGTGGATCGAAAACAGCGTCATTCCTGCCTTCGAGGAAGCCAACCCCGACGTCAACGTCACGCTCAACCAGTTCGGCGGCGAAGACGCCCAGCTCACCCAGCAGCTGGCGCTCGATTTCTCCACCGGCGCGGGGCCCGACGTCTCGGCCTTCGACGGCTTCCTGATCCCCAGCTTCGTCGAAGGCGGTCTGCTCAAGCCGCTCCATGAAGTCGCTGGCGAGGAAGTCAACGACTGGTCTGGCTGGGAGGCCCTGTCGGAAGGCTCGCGCGCCCTCATGGAATATCAGGGCGACTACTACGGCATCCCGCTCGGCACCGACGTGCGCATGATCTACACCCGCAAGGACATGCTGGCCGAAGCCGGCATCGACGCCGACACCTGGCAGCCCACCTCCTGGGAAGAGATTCTCGAGGCCGGCCGCGCGGTCAAGGAAGCATTCCCCGAGAGCTTCCCCATCCAGCTCAATGCCGGCGTCGCCATGGGCGAAGCCACCACCATGCAGGGCTACTGGCTGGCGCTGCTCGGCACCGGCGAGCGCGTCATGCAGGACGGCAAGTATGTCGTCGAGAGCCAGGGCATTCTAGACACCCTCAACCTCTACAAGACCATCTATGTGGACGAACAGCTCGGCGACCAGCGCGCTCAGCTCCTGGCCGACGGCCGCAACCGCTCCTTCGCAAACTTCCGCGACGGCGTGACCGCGCTGCTATTGGAGGGCGATTACTTCTACCGCTCGGTTACGTCGGAAGGGTCCGAGTTCGCCGTCGACAACCGCGATGAGGTCATGGGCTGGGCCAAGATTCCGGCGCAGGAACCTGGCGCCGGCATCAACGGCCAGGATTTCGTCACCATCTCGGGCGGCACGGGCTTCGTCCTCAATCCTGCCACCGAGCATCCGCAGGAAGCCTGGGCGCTGCTCTCGTTCATGAATGAGCCCGAGATGCAGAATGCCTTCCAGCAGCTGCAGCCGCGCATCACGGCCCGGACGGATATCGAGATCCCCAACAGTCCTTTCCTGACCGAGACCAGCCAGACGCTGCTCCCGCTCACCACGGCTCGCCCGAACGATCCGAACTACAATGCGGTCTCGTCTGAAATCCAGCGCATGACCGAGTCCGTTGTTTCGGGTGAACTCTCGCCGGAAGAAGCCATGGCTCAGTACAAGTCTGCGGTCACCGCCATCGTCGGCGAGGAAAACACCGTCAGCCTGCTCTGATCGATCCTCTCGGCGCCCTCCTGATCCGCGGATCATCGGGCGCCGGGAGCGTTGCTTTCACGTTTCCTCCCTGGAAGGGCCGGGTGGGGGCGGCGCCAGCCGCAAGCTTTCCAGACGCCCCACCCACGCTCTCCCTCGGGAGCTTTCCCGTCATGCTCCGGAACGCCCATGTCTACTGAAGCCGGCCAGCCCAGGCGCAAGGTCCGCAATTTTGCTCTGCTCTCCACGCGCGCCGGCGCCGCCTTCCTCACGCCTGCCGGGCTGCTGGTCGCGATCTTTGTGATTGCTCCCTTCTTCTGGGTGATCTTCGTTTCCTTCACCAACCGCACCTTGCTGGGCCGGACGGCGCTCAATCCAGAGTTCGTCGGTCTCGCCAACTATTTTGCACTGTTCGATCCGTCCAACTTCTTCCAGCGGGGCCAGTTCGGCTTCTCGCTGATCCTCACCACGCAATTCGTGCTCGCTTCGGCCTTGATCGGTCAGGCCCTCCTGGGGCTGCTGCTGGCCTGGCTCATCCAGACCGTGCCGCCGGTCATCAAGCGGATCACCGAAACTTTCGTTATTGCCGCCTGGATCCTCCCCGAAGTGGTGATCGGCTTTGCCTGGTTCGCCTTTCTCGACCGGGATCAGGGCACGCTCAACATGCTGCTCACGAGCCTCGGGCTTCCGCCCGGTGATTTCCTGCTCGACCAGCCATTCTGGGTCATCGTGGTGTTCAACACCTGGCGCGGTGCGGCCTTCTCCATGATGCTTTTTAGTTCGGCCTTCTCGTCCATCCCGCCCAGCTACTTCCAAGCGGCAGATGTGGCAGGTGCATCCTCCTGGCAGAAGTTCCGCGATATTGGCCTGCCGCTCATTCGTGGCCACATCGTCACCGATCTCATCCTCATCACCATGTGGACGTTCAACACCTTCACGCCGTTCCTGCTCACCAATGGCGGGCCGAGCTATCGCACCGAATTGGTCAGCATCTACAACTACCGCGTGGCCTTCCAGGACTTCCAGTTCGGCAAGGGCGCAGCTGTGGGCGTCATCATGATGCTAATCAATCTCGCCTTTGCGCTGGTCTATCTCAGCATCGGCCGCAAGAAGAAGGCGCCCCGCACATGAAGCTGACCCTGCCGGCCTTCTTCGGGCGCCTCGCCTTCTCGGCCCTCGCCGCGTTGATCGGTGCCGCCTTCGCCCTTCCGCTCCTGTGGTTCATCTTCGCGCCCTTCAACGCGCGCGCAGAACTGGGGCTCGCCATGCCCGAGCCATGGACCCTCTCCAACTTCGTCACCGTCTTCGGCAACAGCTTCGCCGTCCGGGCGCTCTGGAACAGTCTCATCCAGGCGGTGGGTGGCGTCATTCTGGTCGGGGCCGCCGCGACGCTGGCGGCCTATGCGCTGTCGCGCTCATCCATCCCCGGCAAGGGCGCGGTCACCTATGTGCTGCTGCTTTTTTCCTCGGTGGTGTCCGGGTCGGCCGCCATGGTGCCGATCTTTCTCATCGTCTCCTCGATGCGCCTGATCGACACCCACATCGCGGTGATCCTCACCTTTGCCGGCGGGCTCCTGCCCACCGCCATGTTCATCCTGCGCGACTTCATCGACTCCATCCCCAAATCCTACGAGGAGAGCGCCATGGTCGCGGGCGCCTCGCCGGTTCAGGCCTTCTTCGATGTGGCGCTGCCGGTCATCCGGCCCGGTATCGTCGTCGTGGTGGTCTGGGGCTTCGTCAATATCTGGGGCAGTTTTCTTATCCCCTTCATTCTCCTGCGCAGCGACGACCAGATGCCGGCTTCGGTCGCCATATACTCGTTCTATTCCGAAGCGGGTACGCCCATCGTCACGCTGCTGGCAGCCTATTCGCTCATCTACTCACTCCCCGTCATCGCCCTCTATCTCTTCGTCAGCTGGAAGTTCGGCTTCCGGTTCTTTGGCGGCATCAAGGCATAACCGCTAATGGCATCTGTTGAATTCCAGAACGTCACCAAAACCTTCGGCGGCTTCAATGCCGTCGCCGATGTCAGCTTCTCCGTGGGCGATGGGGAGTTTGTCTGCCTGCTGGGCCCCTCCGGCTGCGGCAAGACCACCAGCCTGCGGATGATCGCCGGCCTTGAGACCCCCACCTCGGGAAGGGTGCTGATTGGCGACGAGGACGTTACCCATCACCATCCCAAGGACCGCCAGATCTCCATGGTCTTCCAGGACTATGCGCTCTATCCGCACATGAACCTGGCCGACAACATCGCCTATCCACTCAAGGTGCGGGGCGAAGCCGTGGCCAAGCGCCATGGTCGCGCCAAGGAGGTCGCCGACGTCCTCAAGATCGGCCATCTGCTCGATAGGCTGCCCAGCCAGATTTCCGGCGGCCAGCAGCAGCGCACCTCGCTCGCCCGCGCGCTGGTCTATCCGTCCAAGGTCTATCTCTTCGACGAACCGCTCTCCAATCTCGACGCCAAGCTGCGCCTCGAAGCGCGCGGCTTCCTCAACCATTTGCAGCGCGATATGGGCATGACGGCGATCTACGTCACCCATGACCAGGCCGAGGCCATGGCGCTCGCCACCCGCATCGCCGTGATGGATCAGGGCAAGATCGTTCAATACGCTTCGCCCATCGAGATCTACCGCCGCCCGTCCACCACCTTCGTGGCCAATTTCGTCGGCAACCCGCCCATGAACCTCGTGGAGGTGGAGGCCGCACAATCGGAGGGGCAATTGCAACTACGGGCCGACGGCATCTCCGTTTCGGCCCTGCCCATGTCCGACGCCATCGGCAAGGCACTGGCCACCAGTCCCAAGCTCACGCTCGGCATTCGTCCCGAACACCTGAACATTGGCGCGGGCAGCGGACCCAACACCATCGCCGGCGAATTGTTCGCCAACGAGAATATGGGCCCGGAAAGCCTCGTCACCATCGAGCGCGGCGGCGACAATCCACGCGTCACCGCCCGCATTTTCGTCGATGACCACCTCGATATCGGCAAGAGCGTCCAGTTCGGCTTCGACAGCCAGCACGTCCACCTCTTCGACAGCACCGGCCACCGTATTCCCGCGATCGATGAATAACTTGAACTCTTCCCTGTGCCCGTTGCGCCTCCAATGACCACCATCACGGCTCACATCACCCGCGCCGACCAGGCGGCCAATCCCTACTATTACATCCCCTTCGAGGTTCCGGCCGGCACCACGCGCATCGATGTCACGCTCAGCTATCCCAAGGCCGGGGACTGCGTCATCGACCTGGGCGCCTTCGACCCCAGGGACACCGGCTACCCTGCCAATGAGGGCTTCCGCGGCTGGAGCGGTGGCGCTCGCGACCACTTCTTCATCGCCACCGACGACGCCACGCCCGGCTATGTGCATGGCGAGATCCAACCGGGCCGCTGGAATGTCATCCTGGGGCTCTACAAGATCCCCGAGCAGGGCGCCGAGGCCAGCGTCACCATCAGCCTCGACAGGGCCGAACGCCGCGTCGAGCCGCAGCCGGCGCGTACTTTTCCGGTTCGCCACGGGCAAGGGTGGTATCGCGGCGACGTCCACTGTCACACCTTCCACTCGGACGCCCGCGGCGCCCCTGAACTGCTGCACGAGGCAGCCCGGCAAGCCGGGCTCGATTTCCTTGCGGTAGCCGATCACAACACCATCACGCAGCGGCGTTACTTCCACCCACAATCCTCGCCGGACCTCGTCTTCGTCCGGGCCATGGAGGTCACCACCGCCACCGGCCACGCCAATGTCTATGGCGTCGACGACTGGATCGACTTCCGCATGACCCAACCCTCCGACGCCCACACGCTGGCGCGGCTGGTTCATGACAAGGGCGGGCTACTCTCCATCAACCACGACAAGCCGACCATTCCCTGGGACTACGACTTCCCCCAAGCGGACTGCCAGGAAGTCTGGCAGTCGACCTGGTTGGCCTGGAACTGGGTTTCGCTCGAGCGTTACCAGCAGCGCCTCGCCGCAGGCATGAAGCTCTCGGCCATCGGCGGCTCGGACTTTCACCAGCCTGATCGCCTCATGCCGGAAGGGCCCCTCGTGCTGGCCCGACCAACCACCGTCCTGTGGCTCGAGGAGCTCTCCGAAGACGCCATCCTCGGCGCCATGAAGCGGGGCCATGGCTACATTACCGAGAGCCCAGACGGTCCCCATCTCGAAATCACCACCGGCACGACAGGCATGGGCGGCACTGCACCCCAGTTGGACCAGGTTCGCGCAACGATCCGGGGTGCCAAAGGGGACCACCTGGTGCTCATCGATGCGATGGGAACGGTCAGCATCTCCACCATCGGCGGTGATGACTGGGAGGTCACTCTGGTGCCTGAACGGGCGGAGAAATTCGTTCGCGCCGAGATCGTCGCGGCCGCCAGTCGCGAGCGCCTTTTGGCCGAGCTAACCGCTGCCATGGGCGGCCGCGAGCTCCCGTGGCAACTCAAGGGCACCAATCTCGCCGATCAACCCATACGCCGCGCTCTCAGCAATCCGATTTACCTGGGCGACTAAGTACTTTAACTCCGGAAAAACCACTATGCTTATCGGCAACGCGCCCTGTTCCTGGGGCATCAACTACCCCACGGGAAACGCCTATTCCTGGCAGCAATACCTCGATGAAGTTGCCCAGGCAGGTTATCGCGGCACCGAACTCGGCCCGTTCGGTTTTCTCCCCAACGATCCCATTCTCCTGCGCGAAGAATTGGCGCAGCGCGGCCTGACCATGATCGGCGCCACCCACGTCCATGCTTTCTCCGATGCCGCTTCCGGTCCGCAACTGCAGGCAACGCTGGGCGAGCTTGCCGGCCTGCTGGTCAGTCTCGGAGCCCAGCATCTGGTGGTCATGGACGAGTCCAATGCCTATCCGCCGGGCCAGGAAGGCGTGCTCGACGAGGCCGGATGGCAGGCGCTGACCGCCATGGTGAGGGATGCACAGCGGGTGGTGGAAGGGGAGCATGGGCTCAAGCTCAGCTTTCACCCCCATATTGGGACGGCAGTCGAGCGGGAGGCGCAGATCGACCGGCTGCTCACCGAGACCGACATCGATCTCTGTTTCGACACCGGGCACCACGCATTCTGGAACCAGGACCCCATCGCCTACATGGAAAAGGTCTTTCCGCGCATCGCCTACATGCACCTCAAGAATGTGGATACTGCTGTCCGCGCGCGCGTCCTCGATGGCAGGCTCTCGGTGGCAGAGTCTTATGGGGCAGGGGTGATGTGCCCGCTTCCGGACGGGGCAGTCGATATTCAGGCAGTCATGAGCGTGCTGCAGGCTCGCGCATTTACCGGCCCCATCGTGGTCGAACAGGACGTCGCTGAAACCATGAGCGAAACCCCGCTCCAGCTCGCGGCGCGCAACCTCGCATACATGAACGCGATCACGCCATGACAGACCCGATCAAGGTGGGCCTGATTGGCCTCGGCGAAGTCGCCCAGCTCATGCACCTGCCGCTGCTGGCGGATGACAATCATTTCCGCATCTCAGCGGTCACCGACGTGTCGCCCAGCCTTGTCGGCTATGTGGCGGAGCGCTACGGCATCCCCACACGTCATCAGGACGCGGCCAGCCTGATCGCCGACCCGGCTCTGGATGCTGTCTTCATCCTGACCCCGGACCACCTGCACGCCGAACTGCTGGAGCAGACCATCCGCTCCGGCAAGCATGTGTTCATCGAAAAGCCCGCCTGCCTGACGGCCGATCAGTTGCGCCCGATCCTCGACATCCCGCACAGAGCGGGCCAGATCGTCTTCGTTGGCTATATGCGCCGGTTCTCCCGACCCTTCCTTGAACTCAAGAAGCGCCTGCCACCGCTCTCGGCCATTCGCCACGTTCGGGTGCGCGACATCATCCGCGAGGCGCCCTTTTTCGTCCGCCAGACCCGCAATGTCTTCAAACCCGATGACGTTTCGCCGGAACTCATCGCCGAGGGGCGGGCGCGAACCCAGTCCATGCTCCGCTCGGTCATGGACGAGGATTGCCCGCCGGACGCCCTGCGCGCCTATCAGGTGCTGACGGGACTCTCGTCCCACAGCTTCTCTGCCATGCGGGACCTCCTGGGTGCGCCGAAAGGATGCTCATACGCCGTTCAACACGGTGGCGAGACGTTGGTAGCCATTTTCGACTACGGCCATTTTACTGCGCTCTATGAAGCAGTTATCGACGAAGTCTCACGCTTTGATTCCGGCATCGAAGTGCTCACCAACAACCAGCACTTCAAGCTGAACTACGACACGCCCTACATCCGGAACCTCCCGACGCGTCTGGAAATCACCACCTCGAGCGACACCGAAACGGGCACCGAGATCATCGGCCCAACCTACGAAGATCCCTTCCGCATCGAGCTTTCGGCCTTCCACGACAGCATCACCACCGGCACACCCGTTCGGACGACACTCTCGGATTCGTATCAGGACCTCATGCTGTTCAACGAAGTGGCCCGTCACTTTCATTCGTCAAGTTCAACAGCGTTGAGGTAGAGAGGGCTTTCCTGGGCAGTCCTGCGTGAGGGGTCAGAGTGATGACGGAACAGGTGTGCGGCCGCGATAGACGGCTGTGCGGAGCTCGCTGGCATAGTAGCCCAGATCCGGCATACCGCTGGCCTCAGCCGCTGCGATTTCGCCCTGGATATCATAAGATAGCTGTCGGACTGGCTGCACCCCCAATTTCAGCCGTCGCGCCACTATCACCCGAAGCCGACATCGAATGAACAGCGCTTTGAGACGATCAAATTGCCCCGTTCGAACAGGCTTGCATTCGGCGAAGGGGCGGGTCTATGTTGCGCCATCCACAGGGGTGCTCCGTAGGTCGGGGCTGAGATGAGGGCAGGAAGCCTTCGGACCCTATAGCTGATCTGGGTAATACCAGCGGAGCGAGGCGGGCGATGTTTTCTGGCGCACAGATTTCCCTATATCCCATGACCGACGATTTCGTCGGCGTCATCACGAGCGCCTTGTCCGCGCTCGATCCCTATCGCGAGCAGTTGCGCATCGAGACCGACGATATCGCGACGCTGCTGGTCGGTTCTCCAGAAGTGCTGTTCCCGGCCATGCGCGATCTGTTCAGCGCCGCCGCCCGCAGCGGCAAACACTGTGTCCTTTCGGCTACCATTTCGCGCGGCTGCCCCGGCGAGCCCGACGACGCGATCTGCGCTTCGTCGCATTTCGATGGTCCGGTCGCGCCCTTGGCCGAACGGCAGGCGACAGCGCTGGCCGCGGTGCAGAATGCGCCCGACATGGACGTATTTTCGGTCGCCCAGCTCTCGCTTTACGTGTTGGGCCAGGGAAACCATATGGACGAAATCTATGGCTGCATCGACTTTCTCAAGCAGTCGGGTACGTTCGAGAAGTCCAAGCATTTCGCCACCAAGCTCAATGGCGATACCGGCGCGCTCTTTGCCACCATCGAGCAGGCTTTCTGCCGCTTCGGCCCACCGCAGGGCCATGTCACCATCGACCTGACGGTTTCGGCCAACAGCCCCAGCGCCCGCTGAACCGAAAGGCCGATTTATGTCGAATGCCGCCATGCCGGGCCTGCTCGCGCGCCTCTTCCGCCATGCCGGACCGGCCGTGGCCTCAGTCTCCACGCTGATCCTGGGCTGGGAGGCCTATGTGCAGCTTTCAGGCATTTCCTCTACCGCCTTGCCTGCGCCGTCGCGCATCATCGCCCAAGGTTTCGAGCAGCGCCAAGCCCTGGTTCGCCATAGTCTGGCAACGCTTCAGGCCACAACCTTCGGCTTTGCTTCCTCGCTGACGGCCGCGTTCGTTTTCTCGGTCCTCATCGATTTCTTCCGCCCGCTGCGCCGGGCCCTGTTTCCCGTCTTCATCATCACCCAGACCCTGCCGCTGATTGCCATCGCGCCGCTGGTCGTCTTGTGGTTCGGCTTCGGACTCACGCCCAAGGTCGTCCTTGTGGCGCTCGTCACCTTTTTCCCCATGCTGGTCGCCCTGGCCCAGGGCTATGAAGCCACCGACCGCAATATCGCGGCGCTCCTTGCCTCCATGGGTGCCTCGCGCTGGCGCATCTTCGTCATGGCTCGGCTGCCCTCCGCTTTGCCCTATTTCTTTGCAGGCCTGCGAATTTCGGTCACCTATGCGGTGGTCGGGGCCATCTTTGCCGAATATGCCGGCGCCGCCCGGGGGCTGGGCATCTACATCCTCAATGCCAAAAAAAATTTTCGACCTGATCTCGTGCTCGCCGCAGTCCTTGTCAGCGCCACGCTCACGCTGCTGCTGTTTGGCGCGACCCTGCTGTTGCAACGCGCCGCCATGCCGTGGGCCCGCCTGACGGAAGCCCGCCCATGAGCCCGGCCCGCCTTGACGTTAGAAACCTGCGCAAGAGCTTCGGCCCCACTGACGTCCTCGCCGACGTCAGCCTCAGCGTGCAACCGGGCGAATTCGTCTCCATCCTTGGCCCCTCCGGCGCCGGCAAATCCACCATCCTGCAGTTGCTCACGGGCGCGACCACGCCCGATGCCGGCAAGATGCTGCTCGACGGCCAACCCCTCAAGCCAGCGCAACACCGTTTCGCCTTCATGCCGCAGGGCGATGCGCTCATGCCGTGGCGCCGCATCATAGACAACACGACGCTAGGCCTCGAAATCCAGGGCGTCAGCCGCCAGGCCGCCCGCGCCAAGGTCGCGCCGCTCTTTGGCGAATTCGGCCTTGCCGGCTTCGAAAACCATTATCCGGCCCAGCTTTCGGGGGGGATGCGTCAGCGCGCCGCCTTGCTGCGTACCGTCGTCCAGCAGCGCCCCATGCTCCTGCTCGACGAACCCTTCGGCGCGCTTGATGCGCTGACCCGAACCCAGATGCAACGCTGGCTGGCCGATATGTGGACTTGCCAACGCTGGACGGTCCTCCTCATCACCCACGACGTGCGAGAAGCCGTGCTCCTGTCCGACCGCATCTATGTGCTGTCTGCCCGTCCCGCCAATGTCGCCCACCAGTTCCAGGTGCCCCTCGAGCATCCCCGCCAGTGCGTCGGGTCACCGGCCCTTGCCGCCATCGAAGCTGAAATCTTGCTGACCCTGCTAAATCCGGAGGACTGATCTATGACCCTTTCCCGCCTGATCCCTGCGCTTGGCCTTGCCGCCACCCTCGTTATAGCGCCCGCTTTCGCCCAGCCCACGCCCGTAACCATCGCGCTCGACTGGACGCCAAATACCAACCATATCGGGCTCTATGTCGCCGAAGCGAAGGGTTTCTACGACAAGGCCGGACTCGCGGTTGAAATCCTGCCCTATACCGATACGTCAGCCGGCACGCTGGTCGCCAATCATGTCGCAGATTTCGCTATTCTGGGATCCATCGGTCTCTTCACCCAGCGCACCGCCGGTGCGGATCTCGTCGCCACTTATGCCCTGGTCCAGACCGAAACCGGCCGGCTGGTCTTTAATGCCGACCGGCAGGATATCCAGACGCCCAGGGACCTCGATGGCAAAACCTATGCCGGGTTTGGCAGCGCCTGGGAAACCGCCCTTATCGGCACGATCATTCGCCACGATGGCGGCACAGGCGAGTTCGAAACCGTCACCCTCGGCACCTCGGCCTATGAAGCCCTCGCCAATGGCGCGGTCGACTTCACCCTTGAAGTCTATACCTGGGAAGGCGTCAAAGCCGAGCGCGACGGCCCGGCGCAGCGCGCCTTCCGCTATGCCGATTTCGGCGTGCCCGACCAGCACACCAATTTCATCGGCACCACCAGCGCCTACCTTGCCGACAATGCCGAAACGGCCAAAGCCTTCATCGCCGCCAGCCAGCGCGGCTATGAATATGCCGTCGCCCATCCCGACGACGCGACCGACATCCTCGTCGCCGCCAATGCCGACGTTCTCCTAGACCGCGATTTCGTCCGTGCCTCTCTGCAAGCTCTGATCGATGGCCACTATCTCAAGGGCGAGAATGGCGCCGTCGGCACCATCGACCCGGCCAAAATGGACGCCGTTGGCGCCTTCCTGTTCGATGCCGGGATACTCAAGGACGGCAATGGCGACCCCGTAACCGTCAAACCCGATTTCACCGCCTACTATTCCAACGATTATCTCGGCACTACGCCATGAGTAACAGCCGGAGCATGGATCTCAATGCCGTCATTGTGGCTTTGGGCAGCCATGAGGCCGGCTGGCGCATGCCCGAGAGTGATTGTCCCGCCACCGATCAGCCGCCCGCGCGTTCCTGCTCCAACAATCCAAGGAGATGAACTTTGGCCGACTACGAACTGCTCTACTGGTCTGTGCCCTTCCGCGGCCAGTTCGTGCGCGCCGTGCTCGCCTTTGCTGGCAAGGCGTGGACCGAAGGAGGGGACGCAAAGATTTCGCGGCTGATGCAGGGCCCCGTGCAGGACATGCCGGTGCCCTTCATGGGTCCGCCGGTTCTGATTGACCATGTGGCCGGTGTGGCCGTGTCCCAGATGCCGGCCATCACCCTCTATCTGGGTGAAACACTGGACCTGATGCCGGACACGCCTGCGCGGCGCGCGGCGACGATCAAGATCGTCAATGACGCCAACGATGTCATTGACGAGATCACACTCAATGGAGGTGATCATATGTGGACCGAAAAGCGCTGGGTAGAATTCCGGCCGCGGCTCGCGAAGTGGATGAGCATCTGGGAGGATACGGGCCGACGAAATGGCCTTGATCTGGACACCGGCTACATCCTTGGCGGCGGGGCACCAGGCATTGCCGACCTGATCACCGCTACGCTCTGGAGCACGATGACAGAGCGCTTCAGCAAGATACGCGATCTGTTCGATGAAACAGCGCCAATGACAGCGGCGCTCTGCCATCGCGTCTCCTCGCTACCGCCGCTCCTTGCTTTGGCGGAGAAGGCACGTAACGACTATGGGCAAGCCTATGCCGGCGGGCAGATCGGCGCGTCCATGGACAAGATACTCAACGGTTAGCCACTGGAGTGTTCGCTGGCCGATCAGACGCGGGCGAACAGGGCTATCGTCCGCCAAACTCAGCGGGTCGACGCAAGGCCGTAGATATCCTCAATGTCATCCAGCGCCAGGTGGGCAGCCATGATTCCGCCGGCGGTGGCCCAGACAGTGTCGGAGACGGCATGCACATTGCCGGTCCTGGCCACCCTCATCGTCTGCCACAGGGGTGACGCCAGCCAGGTCTCTTCTTCCGTGAGCGCACCGCCATCTCCGGTCTCGTAGGCAAAGTAGATCAGCCGATCGCCATCGAGTTCTGGAATGCGCTCCATTGTGATGGGCTCTGCAAGACCTGCCTTATCCTGTGCGGCCGGCCGGCCGAAGCCGATATCGCCAAGGATAGAGCCTGAAAAGCTGTCGTTGTTGTAGGCGTAGTTCTGGTTGGCGATGAAACGGACAAGCCCGACCTCCTCGTTGATGCTCTCGCCCAGGGCCGCCTTGATGGCTTGCACACGGGCCAGGTGGGCGCCGATGGCTGCCTCGGCCTCGTCCACTTTGCCGGTCGCTTCGGCATAGACAATCATGTTGCTCTTCCACTGGCCGGTGACGTTCTCGACGAATACCGTCGGAGCGATGGCCGAGAGCTGGTCGTAGATGGCTTCGTGACGCTTCTTGTTGCCCAGGATGAGGTCGGGCTCCAGCGCCGCGATGGTTTCCAGCTCGGGCGCCAGTTCCTCTCCTACCAGGCTCGTCTCGGCGAGTTGGTCGGCGACATGGTCGAACCAGGGATCGGCATTGGCTGAGCGCACGGCCCCGACCGGAACGATTCCCAGCGCCAACAGGTCTTCGGTGGCTTCATTGGTCAGTGCCACGATGCGCAGCGGCTGATCGGGAACGCTGGTCACACCCATGGCATGGGTCACATCACGGGCAACACTGAAGGGCGTCAAGGCGAGCAAGGCCACGGGCACGCAGAGGAGAGCGAGGATTCGGCTGAATGTCATCGTTCGTTTCCTGACTTTGGCGATGCGCTGCGGACTGTCCGGCACATCCGGTGACGCCCATGGCGTGTGTAATTTCGCGGGCGCTGAGGACGAAACCAGCGTCACGAGCCCGGCAGTGACGTGACGCTTGTTCATCTTGTGGTTCCAGGAGGGAGACCGGGGGCCGGCCCGGAGGCCGGCCAGGGCTGTCAGCGGGTGCTTTCGAGCCCGTAGATCGCTTCGATATCGTCGAGCAGCAGGTTAGCGGCGATGATGCCCCCGGCGGTGTTCCAGACAGCGTCGGACACAGCATGCACCTTGCCGGCCTTGACCACTTCCAGGTTCTGCCAGAGTGGGTCGGCGAGCCAGTCGGCGGCCTGGCTGTCGCCTTCGCCATTGCCGGTTTCGTAGGTGAAGTAGACCAGGCGATCGCCCTCGAACTCAGGAATGCGTTCCTTGGTGATTTCCTCGGCGAATTCGTCCTTGTCCTGGCTCACCGGCCGGTGGAAGCCGAGCTGGGACAGCAGGAGGCCCGAGAAGCTGTCCTTGAACATGATGCGGGTCTGGGCGGCCATGAAGCGGGCTATGGAGATTTCTTCCTCCAGCGAGGCGCCGAGCGCTTCACTCGTTGCAGCGACGCGCGCGTCGAAGGCGTGCAGCGCCGCCTGACCTTCCGCCGCTTTGCCGATGGCGTCGGTGTAGAGCGCCATGTTGATCTTCCAGTCGCCGCGCAGACGCTCGGAAATCACGGTCGGCGCGATGGCCGAAAGCTGCTCGTAGATGGCCTCGTGGCGCTGCTTGTTGCCCAGAATCAAATCGGGCTCGAGGGAGACCAGTACCTCCAGGTTGACCGCAGACTCCTCACCCAGAACCGTCACCTCGGCCATCTCGGCGGCAATGTGATCGTACCAGGGTTCGCCCAGCCAGGACTTGACGGCGCCCACCGGGGTCACGCCGACCGCCAGAAGCGCCTCGGTGCCCTCATTGGTGAGCACCACGATGCGCTGCGGATTGTCCGGCACATCGGTGACGCCCATGGCATGCGTGATCTCGCGCGCCATGACGGTGCCCGAGAGCAGCATGGCGAGGGTGGAGGCAGTGATGATCGTGCGGATCACGGACGTTTCCCCATGCTGCAACCCTGGAGTGCGGGCGACGATGCGGCCGTCACCGCAGCCATGGCGGGAACCGGGGTCGACACCATGCGCCACCGGCGCATCGGGTCACTTTCGGGCGGACAGTTGCAGCGCGCCTGGATCGCCATGGTGCTGGCGCAGGAGACCGATACGATCTGCCTCGACGAGCCAGTGAACCATCTCGACATGGCCCACCAGCTCGATTGCCTCGACCTGGTGACAAGGCTCAACAGGGGGCAGGGGCGCACAATCGTGCTGGTGCTGCACGATCTCAATCTGGCGGCCCGCTATGCCGACCACCTGGTGTTCATTGCGAACGGCAGGGTGCGCGAGCGCGGCGCGCCCGAAGTGATGATGCGCTCGGACCTGATTGCCGAGGTCTTCAGCGTTGATGCCGCGATTATCACTGACCCGGTGCACCAGCGCCCGATCTGCATTCCCCATCGAAGGTACGCGCCATAAGAGGAGGCCTTGGCGCGTAGGCATGTTCGCCACGCAGCCATGGCCCAATCGGGCTGTTGCTCCCGACCTGGCTGGCCCGCTCGAGTTGCAGGGCAGGCATAGAGCCAATTGCGCGCCTTGCAGGGTGCCATAGGGCAGGGGTCGGCAGTGCAGGTTAAGCGCCTTCTCCGATGTCCACCGCACCGACGGCCGAAGCCTATTCCCGACGCGCCCGCCGCCGGTCTCGCCCCGTCTCCCTTTCCGCAGTGTCACCGTCCCCGCTCGCGTTCATTTCGACACCCTGCCGGATCAATGCAGCAAAGGCTAAGCCACCCAGGGTGTTGCCTAGGGTGGTCAGAAACAGCACCGAAAGCACTTCACTCCAGCCAACCGCGGACCCCGACAGAGCCGCGGCGAACAGTTCGATTCCGCCGGTGATGGCATGATGGAGACCCAGGACGCCGATCGTGGTCCCGACCAGCCAGATGAAGACGATCTGGCTCGTGGTGTCGCGGCCGCCCGCCAATAGCCAGGAGAGCATGCCCATCAGCCATCCCGCAACCACCGCACTGCCGAGTATGACCCACCATTCATGCTTGATCAGGTGCAGGGCGAGGCTCTCAACATCGGCGTCGCTGAAGATGCCCATTTCCGTTCCCAGGCTCGTCGCGGCCACGCTCACGATCGCCCCTCCGACGAGGTTGCCGGCATAAACGAGAGCCCAAAGCCTGACGAGCGCGCGCAGCCGGCTGTCGCCCACCAGGACCGGCAGGATGGTGATGGTCGTATACTCGGTGAAGAGGTCCGAGCGTGCGAGAATGGCCAGCAGGAAGCCGAGCGCGTAGGCGCTTCCCAGCATCAGCCTTGTCCACAGCGTGTCCGGCATCCCTCCGTGCTGGGCGACGACGAACGCCGCCGTCAGGAGCGCGAAGCCCACGCTCACACCGGCGATGACGCCCGACGTGAACAGCGCCGCCGCGGGGCGCTGCAGCTCGTCAACCGCTTGGGCGACTTCCGCATCGAACATGGCGCGGTAGGACACCATCGGCTGCTGTGTCTGGGGCGTTTTTTGTTCAGGCATGCGCGCTTCCTTCAGCTGCAACCCACGCCCGTCAAAGCCATCCTATCAGCCAGTTTTCTCTGGCCACTCTCCGTTCGTCACCAGGGCCGGAGCAGCATGCCCACATGGGTCAAGAAAGCAACGCCATCCCTTCCGTTCCGTTCAATTGAAAGGCACCCTCAGGGCGCTTCGCAACGAGCCATCCAACGCTTTCCAGCACTTCGCGAACCTCCTGGTGGGAACTTGGCGGGGGATTGCAGTGGGGGCGGGCGAGTCGGCCTGGAAGAAATATGCGGAGCATTGCAAGGGAGTCCGTCGGCCTTAGGGCGATCTCGGTTCTCCCCTTTTCAGGGACTTGGGGTTTTCTGCCAAATCTGTGGTCTGGCCGGGATGCTCGGACTGTCGACCTCGGCCTTCTTGAGCCACTCATTGAGGGTGTGGGCCAAGTAGCCGAAAGCGACGAAACGACACCACCCCTGGCAAGCGAGGCGCCAGATGGCCGCCAACAGCAGAGCTTGTTCGCGCCTATAGGCAGCAGAATGCTGCGCTCATACCGTCGCCGTCCGGCGGGAAGAAGAGGCGCTGGAACTAGTGCTAACCGACGGCCGCTTGCCGACCGTCGTAAGCAGGGCGCTGAGCGGAAAACTGGACGATCTTGCGGAGATGGCACCGATCTCAGGGGCGCTGCGCGCCACCAGCCAATTGCTGCTGCGATCGCCCTACGCTGGGCCCATGCAGCGGTTCGAGCAGGCCAAAGTTCTAGAACTCCTCGTGCATCTATTTGATCGTTTCCACGCTCAGTCTGACATCAAGGTCATGGCAACTGCGGGACTCGCGCGTGTCCGGTTGGCAAGGGATCGCTTGCTGCACGACCTACAGATGCCACCAAACCTGCAAACGCTAGCCCTACATGTAGGGCTTTCGCCCAAGCGGCTCAATCGTGGCTTGCAAAAACTCTATGGCGCCACTGCATTCGAGTTCCTGCGCGACGCTCGACTCGACGCAGCGAGGGCAGCCTTGGAGGCGGGATCACCGCTGACGCTGAAGCAGCTCGCCTGGGAGCTGGGCTATGGACAGGTGACGAACTTCATTACCGCTTTTCGCCGCCGCTTCGCCGTCTCTCCGGGAGCATATCGTTCGGCTGCTTCTAGGGATGCGTGGGGCTATGAATCCGGGCAATGATTGTGCTGCCCGGCCGCACGCGTTGAATCGGCTGTCTCTTTCTCTTAACCGATTGGTCAGGCCCGGAATGGGCGGAAGTCTTTCGCAGAGGGAGAATTTTGATGACTGCTACCCGTCGGGCTTTGCTGTTGTGCCTCGGCTGTCTGGCCAGCTTGACGCCGGCACTGGCGTTGGACCAGCAGCAGGCGACGGTCGTGGTCGAGATTATGGAGGCGTACCACGAGAGCAGTGGTGAAGCCGTCTATCACGGTGGTGCAGGCGAACTGTACGACTATGACCTCGAAGGAGGCGGTGCCATTGAGAACGCGGGGTTCACGCGCGATGAGTGGACGCTAGCCTATGACGAATTGATGGCGGGCTACTTTGCCACCATCCCTCAAGCCGAATTTGACGCCGCCTTCGAGGCACCGCTGGCGCAGCTTCAGGCAAGTACCAGTGTGACGGACGAAATGAAGGCAGTGCTTCGCCAAGATCTCCTGCCACGGATCGAAGCGGCTCGGGACGCCCGGCGCAATGGAGCAGCGTTCGCCGCGATTGTGGAGCCGTTCTTACCCCGACTGCATGCTCTTACACTCGGTGAGTAGGGGCGCAGCGAACCCGCTGCATGGTTCGCCTCTGCTGCCAAGCAGCCGGCCATTGCAGGGGAAGTAAACCGGGTCGGAGCCTGACCCTGCAGTGACGGATGGTAGGAGACCGCATCATCGCTCCTTAAAGTAAAGCACTCGCTACCGCTCGAGCTTAAGCGGTGGCGGCCGTGGCCTCGATAGTCTTGCCGCCAGTCTCCCTCACGAGGCAGGGCGTGTCCTATGCCGAAAGCTGAATGTTCGTAGTTGTGGCAACCATTGCGAAAATGGATGTCCTAGAAGGCGGAAAAGGCACATTACGCCTTGCTATGTTTAATGCATTCTGTAATGCATGCATTAAACTTCGGAGGTGATGTTGACTGAAACTGTGGTGTCGATCGAAAAGACGAAATTCTACGTAAATGGCAAGCCGACCCATCAGGGGCGGTCCTGGAAGGGGCTTTCCATTGAAGGTCACCTGTTCAACTCGCGCATGGTGCAGGCTCTTTCCGACGACGAGAATCCGTCAACCAGGGGCGTCTGGATGTATCCCGACGGCGAAGATTTCAGCGCGGAGCGCAACACTCGTGAGTTTCTGGCGGCGCTCAAGGACTATCGGGCGCATGGCCTGGACGCGGTGGGAATCAACATGCAGGCGGGCAGTCCGCAGGGCTACAGCGTCGTGCAGCCTTGGATTCTCAGCGGCTTCAATGCCGATGGCAGTCTCAAGCAGCCATGGCTGGATCGGCTGGAACAGGTCATCGCAGAGTGCGACAGGCTCGGCATGGTTGTCATTCTCGGACTGTTCTACTGGAAGCAGACGCGTGTTTTCGCCAGCGAAGACGCCGTCCGCAATGCGGTAACCAACATGGTCGATTGGCTGGCGGCGCACGATGCGCGAAACGTCCTGCTCGAAATCGGCAACGAGGTCGATCTGCCCTTCGCCCAGCCCAACATCGAGGCCGCGCGAGGCGACGAACTGATCAAGCTGGCGCAGGAGCGATCTACCGGCAGGTTCAATACGCCCAGCGGGCGTTTGCTGGTGTCTACCAGCCTGGCCCATCCCAAGCCGGTGAACGAGAAGATCATGGGTAGCGCAGACTTCCTGCTGCTGCATGGCAACGGGACGCACCATCCCGACAGCGTCCGGGTCATGGTGCGTGCCAACCGGGCCCAGCCTTACTACCGGCCCATGCCCGTCATGATCAACGAGGACGATCATTTCGATTTCGACAAGCCCGACAACAACTTCGTCGCAGCGATCGGCGAGGACGTCTCCTGGGGCTACTTCGACTATCGCATGAACCGCGAGCGGTACGAAGACGGATTTCAGTCGCTGCCGGTCGACTGGACCATCAACAGCGCGCGCAAGAAGGCGTTTTTTGGCCTCCTCAAAGAGGTCACGGGTGCCTGAAAACCAACAGGGACGCCTGGTTGTCACCGTCGATCTGTTGATCGACGGTGACCGAGATGGCTTCATCCGCCTGATGATCGATAACGCTGCTGCGTCGCTGCGCGACGAGCCTGGGTGCTACCAATTCGATGTCTGCGTCGACAGCTCGGATGACAAGAGGCTTTTCCTCTATGAGGTCTACGCTGATGATGCTGCATTTTCCGCGCATCTTGCGTCGCCGCACTACCGGGCTTTCGACGCCCAGACCGCAGGTATAATCGTGCACAAGGATGTCCGGCGCCTCTGGCTCAGAGCTGGGTAAGGCCAAGCCGCTCTAGCAGTTCCACCAGCATCTTCCCAGCGCGGCGGCGGTGATCCTCGTGGATCTGCCGCGCGATGACCGGATCGCCACTGGCGATAGCATCGACCAGAGCTGCGTGTTCGATAACGGAATTGGTGGGGGTGGGTCGCAACTGCAGCGTCAGCATGCGGGCGCGATGTGCCTGGTCCCACAGCTGGCCGACCATCTGGATGAGCCGGCTATTGCCGCTGAGCTGCACAAGCTGGGAGTGGAAGCTCTCGTCGGCCTCGGCCCAGCGTGCAAGATCACCCGTTTCGAGCGCCTTGCCCATCTCAGCCACCGCGGCGCGGAGCGCGGCCAGGGGACGGGCGGCAATGCCCTTGCGGGCGACGGCCTCGGCGGCAATGCCCTCGAGCGCGGTCAGCACGTCATAGATCTCCGCCATGTCGCGCGCCGAGACCGGCAGCACACGCATGCCGTGGCGTGGCCGAATCTCGACCATCCCCTCCTGTCGCAGCCGGACCATCGCCTCGCGCACGGGCGTGCGGCTCATGTTGAGCCGGGCTGCAGCCTCCTGCTCCAGCATTTGCGCCCCCGCCGGCAAGGCACCTTCGAGGATCAGGCGCTTAAGTCCGTCATAGGCGACATCAGCCTGGTTGAAACGGTCTGGCGGTGCTGCATTATCAAGCGAGGACAATTCGTCGACCCTGCTCATGGGACTCATAGATTGCCTCTTCAATGCGCAAATTGGCCAGGTATTGTGATGCAGTATTGACCGCCGTGTCACGCCCCAACAGTGCAGCAATCGCAGCAACCTGCGTGCGATAGACGCAATCGCCGCCAAAATCCACATCCTGCCAGTCATATTCGATCGCTTCGACTGTGTTCTCCCCGTGCCGGCGCAGACCGATCACGCCATCGCCATTGATGGAAACCGCGCCGGCCTGGGTCTCGACCAGCATCTCGCCCAACGTGCGTCGCCGGTTGCTGGCCGGGTGGTCCGAGAGCCGATTGGCGTCCAGGGTCGCTGTCATCCCTTCTGTCATTTCAAGCAGGATGATACCCGCATCCTCGCCGGCCATGACCGGGTTGATGCGGCGCAGCCTGGCGGTGACGGCTTCGACCTCGCCGAACAGGTAACGGAAAACGTCGACATAGTGGACGCCTGTTTCGTGCACCATGAATCGCGGCATATCCCGAAAATAGGGCTGGCGTCCGAGATAGGCATCGTCCCTTTGCCCATCGCCGGGGCGGAGGCGGAAGGTCGCTCCATAGACTTCGCCGAGCGAGCCATCCTGCAACATGTCGCGCAGCTTGCCGTACCAGGGCTGGAAGCGGAAATTCTCGTGGACGATAAGCGTGATGCCGGCGCGCTCAACCAGTTCGGCGGCGCGCTGGGCATCATTTAGCGTACCGCAGTAGGGCTTTTGACAGATGACGTTGATGCCGCGAGCGGTCGCCGCGCGGATAGCGTCAAGATGCGCGGTTGGCGGAACGATGACGTCCAGCACGTCCGGCTGCTCGCGGTCCAGCATCGTCTCGAGGTCGGTGTAGTATTGCGCCGACGGAAACAGGGCGCCGGCCCTCCTGGCGGCGTCGAGATTGAGGTCGCAAATGCCGGCCAGGTGTACGTGGTCAATCCGCTGCCAGGCGCGGTAATGGAACTGACTGAAATAGCCGGCACCCAGGGTGCAAAGCTTGAGCACGGCTAACTCGCCATGGTCGTGGCACCGACAGCATCGCTCACCGCAAGGGCAATGGCCTCCGTGCCATCTCGACCACCAACCTCGAAAGGGCGCGCCCCGGCACGATAGGCATCGTCGACCGCGTTGCGCAGAATCTCGGCCGCCCGGTTGGCAGCGGGGCAGTCGTGCCGGTCGCCCAGCCAGTCGAGCATCATGGCGCCAGATAGAAAGGTCGCTGTCGGGTTGGCCATCCCTTTGCCCGCGATATCGGGTGCAGAACCGTGGCAGGGCTGGAACACGGCGTGTTTGAGGCCGATGTCGGCAGAGGGAGCAAAGCCCATCCCGCCGATCAGACCAGCGGCAAGGTCGGACAGGATGTCGCCAAACATGTTTTCAGTGACGATCACGTCGAAGTCCCAAGGCCGACGCACCAGGTTGAGCGCGGTGGCGTCAACATAGGCGTGGTTGGCGTCGACGTCAGGGTTTTGTGCGTGACGCTCATCGAAAATCTTGCGGAAGAACGCCATGCTGGCAAAGACATTGGCCTTGTCGACACAGGTCAGCTGGTTACGACCGCCGCGCCGCGCACGGTTCCGCGTATAGTCGAGGGAGAAGTCGAACAGCGGCTCACACACCTTGCGGGTGATGACCATGGTGTCACGCGCCTCGGCGTCGTCGACCACCACACCTTCATCGCGCAGGGCGAACAGACCTTCAATGCTCTCGCGGATGATCACGAAGTCGAGTGCTGCCGCGCGCGGATCGGCGAGGACCGGGCTGATTCCCGGCAACAGCCGCGCCGGACGCACGCCGGCAAAAAGGCCAAGCTCGGTCCGCAGATCGAGCTGGGGAGCGATCTCGGTGCCGTCTCGATAGCGCACCTCGGGCCAACCCATGGCGCCCAGCAGGATCGCGTCGGCCTTCCGGCAGGCGTCCAACGTCTCCTGCGGCAGCGCGACGCCGCTGCGCTGATATTCACCGGCGCCCGCAGCATGCTCGGTGAATCGGAGCGCCAAGCCACCACCGGCCTTGTCTATGGCCGTTTGCAACACGACGAGGCATGGAGCGATGACTTCGGCACCGATACCGTCACCGGGAAGAACAGCAATATCGAATGAGGGAATGGCGGGCATCAGAAATCCAGCGCTTGCAGAAGAGGGGAAATGTCGAAGTCGTAGTGCAGCGGTCGCAGGCCGCGATGCGGTGCAGTGAAGGCGAAGACTTGCTCCCCCAGCAGGCAGCCCAGATAGGCCGTCCTGAGATCGGAGCCACCGAAAGCCAGGGAAGAGATGTTGCGTAATGTTGCAGCAGGCTGCTGATCGAGGTGGGGGCGGCCCATGCTGTTGTCCGTATAGGCAGCTTCGGTCATCGCCAGATGCGCCGGGTCGGCGTCTTCCACGATCCGTGCGGCGCTACTGCCATCCGGTGCGATGCGGATCACCCGGTTCGAAACGATGCTGGTCACCCACAGGCCCCCGTCTTCATCGAGGACCAGACCGTCCGGATAGTCACCCGGTCCGAACCGCCAGATCACCGTAGAGCCGCTCAGTTCGCCATTCGGACCGATATCGAAGCGGGTTAGTCGCCGGGCAAAGGTTTCGTTGACGAAAAGATGGCGTCCGTCTGCGGAGAAGGCGATTTCATTGGTGTAGCCCAGGCCGTCGGCGACGATGCGGGCGCCGCTGGCCTCCGAGACGACGATGAACCCAGACGCAGCCGAGGATCGGTAGTCGTCGGCTCGAGGCGATTTTCGCGTCGAGACGCTGAGCCACAGCCGCCCACTGGCGTCGCGAATGGGGAAATTGCAGGGGGGGAGGGGGATGCCGTCAACTTCGGTCACCACGGCCTCGATCGAACCATCGGGGAACAGCCTAAAAGCTCCGCCATCCGTTGAGCCAAGATGCGCCAGTATGAAAGAGCCGCCCGGTTCCAGAGCGATGCCGTTGGGCCGCAGACCAAGTGCGGCATTGGCGATGGGCAGCCGCCGCACCTGCCCATCCGGATCGATGATTGCGATCCCGCCACCGCCCTCCCAGTCGGAGCAGAACAGAAACCCCGAACTGTGCGTGAGGACGCATTCGGGCCGGCGCAGGCCAGCCCCGACCGGTCGTAAGTCTGGATCTGTGGACAAAGGTCGTGACATCGACGCCCCAAAGCTTCGCGATAACGTATACGTAGATGCAGCGAGCAAGTGCTGCAAGCGCTTTTGTGAACGCTGAGCCGTTCCAACAAATTGTGGAGAAACCCAAGGCCGATCGCGCCTGACAGCAGGTTTCCGCGCCAAAACAGGGCCATTGACGCATTCCATAACGCATGCATAGTGGGCCGGCTACGCAGACAAGGATGCTGTTCAGACATGCTACAGATTACCCTTGACCCTCGCTCCGTATCCATTGTATCCAGTGTATACAACCCGCAGATGTCGGCGCGGGGTAGGGCTGCTGGGGAGAAAGCGATGTCTGCGTCGGGCGCTCAGTCACTGGAAGAGTATGGCTACCACGCCTTGCGCAACCTCATACTGGGGGGCGAAATCTCGGCCGGGCAGAAGCTTGTGCAGGAAGATTTGGCGCAGCGCCTTGGCGTCAGCCGCACGCCTTTGCGCAGCGCGATCGCAGCACTCGAGCGGGACGGCTTCGTCGTCATTTCTCCGCGCGGCGAAGCAACGGTCGTGACGTTCGGGCCGGAGCGGGTTGCGGACCTCTTCGAGGTGAGGGCGGTGCTTGAGGGGCTGACCTGCCGCCTTGTCGCGCCGCGCGTTGAGCGGCGTCACACCCTCTATCTCCGCTCGCTGATCACCAGCGCCATGCCGCAGTCCGACAGCGACGACTGGTCGGCCTATCGCGAGGCAGACCGCGAGTTTCACCATTACCTGGCGACGTTGCTCAGCAACGAGTTCCTGACCCGCCAGCTCGATTCGGTACGCGATGTGCTGCGCCTGTCATTGGCGCAGGGGCTGCTGCGGCCGCCTGCCGAAACGCTCAAGGAGCATCTCGACATCATCGATGCGCTTGAGGCGCAGGATTCTGAAAAAGCTGAGCAAGCCATGCTCACCCATATTCGCAAGACAATCGCTCTGATGCGAGGTCGTGTGGACAGCAGGCCTGTCTAAAGGTCTGAGAACCCAAATTTCTCAAGGGAGGAGACTATGACGAAACGACCAATCGGCCCCGCTGGCACAAACCACAAGGTGCTGGCAAGGCATACCGCAACCCTGGCTCTCGCGACTGCGCTCACCACGACTGCTGCTCTGAGTGCCTACGCACAGGACATTACCTTCTGGACCCAGCCCCAGGGCGATCTTCTGGCTTATCAGGACCTCTATGACGAACTGACCTCCGAGTTCCGCGAGGAATCTGGCATCAATGTCTCGGTGGAAGTGATCAACTGGTCCGTCGCTTTTAACACCTGGCTCACCGTCGCCCAGGGCGGCGCGGCGCCCGATTGCGCGGACATGTACTGGCTCCATTCGTTCTCGGGCATCGGTGCCGGCCAGCACGGGCCCATGCCGATCACCGAATATCGCGACCGCTGGCCAACGCTCGAAGAGGACTTCTACGAAGGCGCACTGGTCGATGTGCATCGCAATGGCGAGTTCTACGGTATCCCGTGGCGCGTCGATATCCGGCCGATGATGTACCGCACCGACTTTCTCGAGGAAGCCGGTATCGATGCGCCGCCTGATAACTGGGACGAGATTGTCGAGCAGGGCCTCGCGCTGACCGAGCGTGACGCAAACGGCAACGTCACCCGCTGGGGCTTTGCCCTTGGCGCGAACAACAACCCTGGCCAGACGCTGATGCCTTACTACTGGCAGGCGGGTGGCGCGATGATGAGCGAGGATGGCCGCACGGCGACGATCGACAACGAAGCCATGCGCACCACGCTCAAGTTCATGCAGGACTTGGTCCAGGTGCATAAGGTCACCTCGCCGGAAATCTTCGAAAAGAGCGCTGATCCGCTTGCTGACTTCACCTCCGGTGGCGTTGCGGTCGTTGGCAGCACCAACAACTCGTGGCCTTCCCAGTTTGATCGCGACTACCCTGAGCTGGAAGGCACATGGGCGCTCGATATCAATCCCGCAGGTCCGACCGGTGAGCGAGACTCCTTCTCAGGTGCCGGCTACTGGGGCGTTCTCTACGGCTCCAGCGATGTCGAGGCTTGCATCGAATGGATCCAGTTCCTTTCGGAGCCGGAAAATATGGAGCGCATCAGTCAAGTCTCCGGCGCCGCAAGCCCGCGCCGCTCGGTGATGACTTCGGAGCTCTGGACGCAGCGTCCATGGCAGGAAGTGATGGCCGAAACGCTCAACTACGGCCACACCTCCCAGCATCCGAGCGCTGTGTGGAATGCCATCGCCTCTCCTGAGCCGGGCGCTGTCCTCTACGACCTGGTCTACAACACCGTTATCGGTGGCGCCGATATCGACGCGGCCGTGACCGAAGCGCAGGCCCGCATGCAGGCCGAGCTCGACCGCGCCAGCGGCAGCTGACTTCAGCAAGGCCGGGAGAGTTCCTCCCTCCCGGCCACTTTCGAGCGCTTACCGGGACGGTTCGCATGACACGCCAGAAGTACCTTTTTTGCTACCTCATGGTGGCACCCGCAATGCTGATCACGGCAGCGCTGGGCATCTATCCCATGCTGTTCTCGCTTTGGATGAGCTTCGTCGAATACGACCTGCTCCGGATCAACGAGTTCGGCACGCCCTTTGTCGGCCTGGACAACTATGTCGAAGTGTTTTCCGACCCGCGCTTTGTGCAGACGCTGTTCAACACCATCATCTTCACCGTGCTGGCCGTTGCGGCGACGTTGGGCTTTGGCTTGTTGCTGTCCCAGGTCCTGAACATCAACTATCGGGGCCGTACGGCGCTGCGCATGCTGGTATGCGTCCCTTGGTTCGTGCCCCCCGCCGTCGCTTCCGCCATTTGGATGTGGCTGCTCAATACCGATCGCAGCCCAATCAATTTCCTCCTGCAGGATTTCGGCCTGATCACCAGCAATGTGCGCTGGCTGACCGATTCCACCACCTGGGGGCCGTTCAGCATTCCCATGATGTCGATCGTCGCCGTGCGCGTGTGGAATGGCCTGCCCTTTGCCGTCATTTTCCTGCTTGCCGCGCTGCAGTCGATCCCTCGCAGCCTCTATGAGGCAGCGGAAGTGGATGGGGCCAGCCTCATGCAGAAATTCTGGTACGTCACCCTGCCAATGCTGCGCCCGGTCCTGGCGATCCTGATCACCCTTCTGGTCATCGGCGGGCTCGGATCCTTCGAGATCAACTACATCATGACCGGTGGCGGGCCGCAGAACCTCACCAACATCATGGCGGTCTATTCCTACCAGCAGGCCTTCTCATTCTATCGCTTCGACCTCGCCTCGGCGGCCAGCGGTGTGATTTTCCTCATGACCGGGTTCATCTCGATCTTCTATCTCCGTTCCCAGTTGAAAGGGGTGGCATGATGACCATTGCCGTACCCGACACCGCCACTCGTCCCGGCCTTTGGCAACGCCTGACCTTCTCAAACAAGACCGACCTGTTCACGCGGGTGCTGGTCGTTGCCATCACCGTCGCGCTGCTGTTCTACATCCTGCTGCCGGTCTATTGGATGCTGAAAAGCTCCTTCCAGCCCAACCAGGAAATCCGCGTCCTGCCGCCGATCTGGTTTCCGGGCGAGCCAACGGTGCAGCCCTACACCAACGCCAACCGGCTTATCCCGATGTGGCGCTACGTCCTCAACTCGCTATTCGTCTCGGTGACGGCGGCCGGCATCTCCACCATTATCGCTTGTTCGGCCGCCTATGTGCTGGCGCGGTTCCGCTTTCCCGGCGCTACGATCATCCTCGGCCTGATCCTGCTGACCAACCTGATCCCGGCGATCACCCGCGTCTTCCCGATCTATTTCTTCATTCAGGATCTGGGGCTGCTTAACAGCTATGCCGGCTTGATCCTGGCCTATGTCGGCTTCTCGCTGCCCTTTGCGGTGCTCATGCTGCGGGGCTATTTCGTGTCCGCCGCGCCACCAGAGCTCGAAGAAGCCGCTCTGATCGATGGCTGCAACTACTTCGATGCATTCTGGCGCGTCATCCTGCCAGTCTGCCTGCCGGGCATCGCCGCTGTCGCCATCTTCACCTTCCTCAATGCCTGGAACGACTTCCTCTGGGCCAGCCTGCTGCTCAACCAGGGTGAGATGAAGACCATCCAGGTGGGCATCGGCGACTTCGCTCAGGAAGGCGGCGGCGTTCAATACGTCAACGCTTTCATGGCCGCCTGCGTGGTCGCGACCATTCCCGCCCTCGTGGTCTTCGTCTTCGTCCAGCGCTGGCTGGTGGGCGGCCTCACGGCCGGCTCGGTAAAGACCTGATCGCCCTCACTCTTAGGACCTTTTCTTATGGCCTTCCGCAATTCCATCCTGCTCGGCACGCTCGGGCGCTACGCTGATCGATTCCACGAATACCAGAAGCCTCGCAGCCTGGCCGAACGGCTTGACATCGCCCGAACCATCGCCCGTACCGACGGCGTCGAGCCGGTGTTCCCGCAGGACCTCGGCCACAAGGGCGAGCATGTGCAACTGGTCAAGGACTCCGGCTTTGCCGTCTCGGCGGTGAACGTCAACGTCAAGGGCGAGGACATCTTTCGAAATGGCTCGTTCACCAACCCCGATGCAGCCATTCGACGGCGTTCGGTCGAATACCTGAAGTCGGGCATGGACATGGCGGCGGATCTGGGCGCCGACATGATCTCGGTTTGCCCGCTGATCGATGGCTGGGACTACGCCTTCCAGGTCGACTATGCCAAGCAGTGGGCATGGCTGGCCGACTGCTTCCGCGAGGCCACCGCTTACCGGCCTGAGGTCAAGGTCAGCATCGAGTACAAGGCCTACGAAGTACGCAATCGCATCGTGCTGCCAAACATGGGCCGCACCCTGCACTTTTGTGACGTCGTCGGCGCACCCAACCTCGGCGTGACGATGGATGTGGGGCACGCCCTGATCGCCGGAGAAACCCCGGCTGCCGAGTTGTGCATCGCGCAAGCCGCCGGGCGGCTTTTCTACGTCCATTTCAACGACAATGACCGCGGTGCCGACTGGGACATGCTGCCCGCCTCGGTCAATTTCTGGGAAACCCTCGAGACCCTCTACTATATCGACAAGCTCGGCTGGGACGGGTGGTTCGCCTATGACGTGTTCACACGCTCGGGTGACAACGCCGAGGCCGTCGGCGCCACATTCGAGATCATGGAGAACCTGGGCAAGCTGATCAAAAAGATCGGCTTCGACGAACTCAGCGCGCTCAAGGACGAGGGTATTCCTGCCCGTGCCTTCAACAAGCTGATCGCGGCGCTGGTCTGATGCTGGGTGTCGGCAGCTACGCGTTTCGTTGGCATGTCGGCATTCGGGACCGCGTCCCGGATCGCCCGATCTCGGCGGCAGGGATTGTCGACCATGCCGCTCGTCTGGGGATCGGGCTGGTACAGTTCGCCGACAATTTGCCCCTCCATACCCTGTCGCATGGCGAGATAGACGCGCTGGCCGCGCAGGCCGCACGCCTCCGCATCGCGCTTGAACTGGGCATGACCGGCTGCTCTCCCGCCCTGGTCGAGCAGTATCTCGATCTGGCGGGACGGCTGGGCGTGTCGCTGCTGCGGATCGCGCCAACCGCCGAGGAGTCCTCAGTTGGGGACGCCGAGATTGCTGCGATGTTCAGCACCCTCATTCCGGCGTGCCGGGCCGCAGGGGTCGTTCTGGCGGTAGAAAATCACTTTCACCTGCCGTCGCCGCGCCTGGTCGACATCATCAGCATGGTCGGCGACGAAACGGTCGGGGTGTGCCTCGACGTCGCCAATTCCATCGCTTGCCAGGAATGGCCGGAAACCACCATCACGTTGCTGGCGCCGCTTGCGGTCAACCTGCATCTCAAGGACTTCCGCATTGCGCTCGATCCACATGGCGTCGGCGGCAGCTTCGTCGGCACGCCGCTGGGGCAGGGCCTCTTCGATCCATCCATCGTGTTCGAGGCCCTGGGGCAGCACGACCGCCAGGTCAACACCATTCTTGAGCACTGGCTGCCCTGGCAGGGCGACTTCGCCAATACACAGGCGCTCGAACTTGCCTGGCTCGAACAAAGCGTCGCGGCGGCCAAGGCTTTGGCCTCCCGCTATCCACTCATAAATACAAGCATTGCCAAGGGAGCATGAGATGTCCAAGACCCGCCTGACTATCGAGGGTGAGAAATTCCTGATCAACGGCGAGCCTACATATAAGGGCCGCACTTTCGAAGGAAATCCGGTCGAGGGATTGCTGTTCAACACGCGGATGGTCCAGGCCATTTTCGATGACGAGAATGCCGACTCGATCGAGCAGTGGGCCTACCCGGACACGGGGCAGTGGGACGCTGATCGCAACGTGGACGAGTTCATTGCCACGCTGCCAACCTATTACGGCAAGGGCATCCGCGCGGTCACACTGAACCTGCAGGGCGGCATGCCGATCACCGGCACCGAAATGGTGCAGCCGTGGATCAACTCCGCCTTCACGCCCCAAGGCGATCTCAAGCCGAAATACCTCGCGCGCCTCGAGAAGGTGCTGCGCGCCTGTGATGAACAGGGTATCGCCGTGATGCTGGGCTACTACTATTTCGGCCAGGACGAGAACATGGCCGACGAAGCCGCGATCGTTCGTGGCGTCGACAATGCCACTGACTGGTTGCTCGATACAGGTCTCGAAAACGTCATGGTCGAGATCAACAATGAATGCGACGTGCCTCTCTACGAGCACGAGATCCTGACCCCTTCCCGGGTCCATGAGCTGGTCAATCGCGTCAAGGCCAGGCACCGCAATGGCCGCCGCCTGCTGGTGGCTGCTAGCACCACCAACTGGCCATTCCGCGAACAGGCCGGCGTGCCACTGCCTGAGCGGCGCGGCAATGGCGACCCGACGACGGACGAATTCCTTGAAAAGATCGGCCGCACCAAGGTTACTGAGCTCCTGGCCGCCTGTGACTTCATCCTGTTCCACGGCAATGGTCTTGACGCCGACGGTATCGACAAGGTGATCCGCTCGATCAAGGCCAGCCCGGTCTTTACCAGCAATCCGCGGCCGATCTGCATCAACGAGGATTCAACCCTCGTGGCCAATATGGATGCGGCATTCCCCCTTTACGTACCTTGGGGATACTACGACCAGGGCAAGAACAATTACCGCGACGGCTTCCAGTCGCCCCCGGTGAACTGGGGCATCTCGACGCCCGAGAAAGAAGCCTTCTTCAGCCGCGTGGCCGAAATCACCGGCGCTACCGGCTAACTCCACCTATTCCCGACGAGGATCGACGAAATGGCTTCAATCGAAATCCGCCAGGCACGCAAGGCCTATGGCACGCTCGAAGTGCTGCACGGGGTGTCTATCGACATCCCGGATGGTGAGTTCGTCATCCTTGTCGGGCCCTCGGGCTGCGGCAAATCCACCTTGCTGCGCATGATCGCCGGTCTGGAGTCGATCAGCTCGGGCGATATCGCCATCGGCAACCTGGTCGTCAACGACCTGCCGCCCAAGAAGCGGGACATCGCCATGGTGTTCCAGAGCTACGCCCTCTATCCGCACATGACCGTGGCGGCGAATATGGGCTTTTCACTCAAACTCGCCCGGCGCAGCAATGCTGAAATCAACCAGAAGGTCGGCGAGGCAGCCGATATCCTCGGACTGCGGCCATTGCTGGACCGCAAGCCAGCCCAGCTGTCCGGCGGCCAGCGGCAGCGAGTCGCGATGGGCCGTGCCATTGTGCGCGATCCGGCGGTGTTCCTGTTCGACGAGCCGCTCTCCAACCTCGATGCGCAACTGCGTGTGCAGATGCGCTCCGAGATAAAGGCGCTGCACCAGCGGCTCAGGACCACGACAGTGTATGTGACGCATGACCAGGTGGAAGCCATGACCATGGCCGACCGCATCGTGGTGATGAATGACGGCAATGTCGAGCAGGTCGGTCCCCCGCTGGAATTGTTCGATCGTCCGGCCAACCTGTTCGTTGCCCGGTTTATCGGCTCACCCTCAATGAACACGCTGGATGGAACCATAGAAACCAGGGACGGCATGGCAACCTTCGTCAGTGGCAACTTTGCGCTTCCACTGGGGGAGACATCGAAGGCAAAAGCTGGCGAGGAGGTGGTGCTTGGCTTCCGCCCTGAACATCTTTCGCTGGCTGCTCCAGGCGCGATTTCCTCGCTCGCGGCCGAGGTCGTCGTTGTAGAGCCGACGGGCACGGAAACCCTTCTCAACGTCACGGCCGGAGGCCATGCATTCCTTGCGCTGTTCCGCGAACGGCTGGACGTGTTCCCGGGCGAGCAGATCAAGCTCTCCATCGATCCTTCACATGTGCACCTGTTCAACAAGGTCACCGGCAAGCGCCTCTGACGAGCCATGGATACCTATCTGATCGCCAATGAAGTCCTTTCTGCGCGGCTGACGCCGTTTGGCGCCACCTTGACTGACCTTCGGCTCTCGGGATGGCCTCAGCCGCTCGTTCTCGGCTTCGAACGGATCGAGGACTATCGTGACACCGATCACTATGCCGGCGCCGTAATCGGACGTCATGCCAACCGCATCGCCCGGGGACAGGTGAAAATGTCCGGAGGGGTGCTGGCATTGCCGCTCAATGGAGGCCAGAGCCATCTGCATGGCGGGGTCACAGGCACCGCCAGGCAAAACTGGGAAGTCGTTGAGGAAGCTGCCACCAGCATTGCTTTCCACCTGGTGAGCCCAGACGGTCACGAGGGATACCCGGGCGAGTGCGCCATGACGGCGCGGTTTAGCATTACTGACCCGGCAACTCTTCGTCTGGAGCTCGAGGCGACAGCCGACCGGGAAACCGTGGTCAATCTCTGCCACCACCCGTATTTCGATTTCTCCGGGCATGGCGATGTCGCCCGCCATCATCTGCAGATTGCGGCTGAGACCTATCTGCCCGCCGGGCCCGACCTTGTTCCAACCGGAGAGATAGCTCCGGTGGCGAACACGCTCTACGATTTTAGGGCCAGCCGACCGGTCGGTCATGATCGCCCGCTTCCAGGCTTCAACAACAACTACTGCCTTGGGGCGGCAGCCCGCAGCCGCCCGACCTTTGCGGCGCGCCTGTCCCTGCCTGACGGACCGCAGATGGAAGTCTGGACGACCCAGGCGGGGTTGCATCTCTATGACGGCTATAAGCTGCAGCCCGGCCAGCGCGGCCTTGAAGGAAGACCATATGGCCCCGGCCAGGGCCTTTGCCTCGAGGCGCAGAACTGGCCTGACAGCCCCAACCACGATCACTTCCCATCCGCCATTCTTGGCGCGAACAAAACCTATTGCCAGGTCACCGAGTACCGCTTCGTCCCCATGCGGTGACAGGAGAAATCCATCGCCGGCCAATCGTCATGGACCCAAAACAGTCGACAGGAACAGCCTTGAGCACGACCATTGAAATTGACGGCACCGATTGGAGGATCAACGGCGAACTGACCTATGCCGGCCGTGAGCACCGGGGGCGCCGCATTGAGGGTCTCCTGCTCAACAGCCGCATGGTCCAGGCGGTATTCGAGGACGAGAACCCGGCCACCCGGCGCAACTGGTCCTACCCCGACACGGGCGCCTGGGACCCCGATCGGAACACGCAGGAATTCTGCGCCATGCTACCGGTTTATCGCAGCTACGGGCTGCTGGGGATCACCGTCGGGATGCAGGGCGGCGGCGCGATGTATTACCCCGAGGTCTTCGAGAGCTACGTCAACACCGCCTTCCGGCCGGACGGGTCGTTGAAGCAGCCCTACCTCGATCGCCTGGCGAGGGTTCTGAGAGCTGCCGACGAGCAGGGAATGGTGGTTTTCGTCAACTACTTCTATTGGAAGCAACAACGCTTCGACAGTGAAGGCGCAGTCCGCGCTGCCGTGGAGAATATGACGGCCTGGCTGCTGGAGACGGGTCACCGCAACATTCTCGTCGATCTCAAGAATGAAATTCAACAGAAGCGGGACATCCTGTCATCGCGCCGCATCCACGAACTCCTGGACGTGGCGCGCTCGACCACGCTTGACGGTCGGCGGCTCCTCGTCAGCACCTCGATCCATCCGGTGAAGCACAAGCCCAACGGCGAGTGGCACAAATACTGCGATTTCCTGATGCCGCACGGCAATGACAGCTTCGCCGGCGAATTCTACAGCGAACTCGTCGCCTTCAAGAACGATGACGAGATCGCCGGCAATCCGCGCCCGATTTGCTGCAACGAGGACAGTATCGACATTGCCAGCTTCGAAGCGGCCTTGGATGCCGGTGTCAGCTGGGGCTACTACGACCAGGGCTATGGTTGCGGCGAAACACAGACCAAGTGCGACTGGCGCGAGCGGGAGCGCGAGACCAGCTTCGATGACTTGAGCGGGTTTCAGACCGTGCCGATCAACTGGGGGATCAACACCCCGCATAAACGCGACTTCTTCACCCGGCTCAAGGAGGTTACGGGTTCGGGCATGTACTAGGTGCAGCCGACCAACTCAAAAGGTACCCCCCTGTCATCCGGCGCGTCCGCGGCCGGCACAATTAGAGAAATCCACCATGCTTCTGGGCGCCATTGCCGACGACTTCACGGGCGCGACCGACCTTGCCAGCATCATTGCGCGGGAAGGCATGCCCGTGGTCCAGCTCATCGGGGTACCGGATACCGAAACTCTGGCGCTCGCAGGAGATGCGGCGGCAGTCGTCGTCTCTCTCAAGACTCGTACAGCGCCACCCCATGCGGCGATCGCCGATTCCCTGGCGACGCTCACCGCACTGCGGCGCGCGGGCGCCGAGCAGATATTCTTCAAGTACTGCTCGACCTTTGACTCGACCGGCGATGGCAATATCGGGCCGGTGGCCGATGCTCTGGCACAGGCGCTTGGCGCGGATCTTGCCATCGTCTGCCCGGCATATCCTGCCAATGGCCGGACCGTTTTTCGGGGACACCTGTTTGTCGGCGACCAGCTGCTGCAGGATTCCCCGATGAAGGATCATCCGCTCACCCCCATGCTTGGCTCCAACCTGGTCGACCTCATGGCCGCCCAGTCGACTCGCCCGGTCAGCCTTGTGCGCTATGACATGGTGGGCCAGGACGTGGTCAGCATCCAGGCTGAGTTTCGCCGTCTGCGCGATGCCGGGTTCGGCTACGCCGTGACCGATGCCATTACTGACGCGGATCTACGCCGGCTCGGCGAAGCAGTTCACGATCATCCGCTCATAACCGGCGGTTCGGCAATTGCGATGAGCTTGCCAGATAACTACCGCCGCGCCGGGAAGCTGGACGGCGACGCAGTCTCCCAGATTGTTTCCGGATATGGCCGCGCCGCTGTTCTGGCGGGCAGTTGTTCGGCAGCGACGCGCAGCCAGTTGCGCCGCGCCTGTGCACTCTGGCCGTCCTATCAGCTCGATATCGACACCATCGCCAGCGGCGAGGACGTAGCCGCCCTCGCTCTCGAATGGGCAGCGGAGCAACCAGAGCGATCTCCAGTCGTCATCTATGGATCAGCGGATCCTGATACTGTGGCTTCGGCGCAAGCCCGTTATGGCCGGGAGCGCGCTGGTGAAATGATGGAAAGAGTTGTCGGCAACATCGCTTCGGGTCTGTGCGGCCAGGGCACCGGTCGTTTTATCGTTGCTGGTGGTGAAACATCTGGCGCCGTCGTCTCGGCCCTCGGCATTCGGGCGCTGCGCATCGGTCAACTGATCGCACCCGGCGTGCCCTGGACCCAGTCCATCAGTGACAGTCCGGTGGCGCTATCGCTCAAGAGCGGTAACTTTGGTGGCGACGACTTTTTCGAGCATGCGCTGGACGTGTTGCCATGACCGAGACCCAAAAACGCGAACAGATGGCCTGGTTCGCCCGCTCCATCTTTGAGCGCGGGCTCACCTATGGATCAACCGGCAATATCAGTGTGCGCCTCGACGACGGGTGGCTGATGACTCCAACCGGATCATCGATGGGCGCAATCGACCCCGCCAGAATATCGCGGCTTGCTGCCGATGGGACCCTCCTGTCAGGAGATCCTCCCACCAAGGAAGCCTTCCTCCACATGGCGATGTATGGCGAACGCCCCCGAACCAGCGCCGTCGTGCACCTCCACTCGACACATTCGGTTGTGGTCAGTTGCCTGTGCGGCCTCGATTACGCCAACGTCCTGCCGGCGTTGACGGCCTATCAGGTCATGCGCGTGGGCAAGCTGCCGCTAATTCCCTATTTCCCCCCGGGGGACAAAGAGTTGGCAGAGGCCGTGAGGAAGATAGCTGGTCGACACCATTGCATGTTGCTCGCCAACCACGGGCCTGTAGTAGCAGGACGTTCGCTAGAGGAGGCAGTGCACACTACCGAAGAACTCGAGGAGTCCGCGCGGCTATACCTATTGCTGCGAGGCCACAACTACCGCCCGCTGAACACGGAGCAGGTGTCCGAGCTCGAGGCGAGGTTTCCAGCCAAGTGTTGACTTCGGCCGGGCGTTTTGTGGCGTCTGGGGCCGAAGCGGATAGCTACCACAACAATCCAATATATTCCGTGCTTCCGTTCGCTATCGAAGGCCATCACCGAGCGGCAGCTTTCGGTACGTCGAGAACAGTTCGCGAACGTCGGAACGTCGCCGCACTAGTCATAACGGCCCGACCGCCGTTGACAGGACGGTGACAGGGTCGGCGGCCTATTCTCCCGTCACGAACGCAACGACGTTCGGGATATTATTTGGGAGGACTTATGAACAAGCTGCTCTTTGCCGCACTGCTTACTGGCGCGCTCGTCTCCTCGGCCTATGCCGCCGATTACACCATCATCGCTCCGGCCGGGCCGGGCGGCGGCTGGGACCAGACCGCCCGCACCATGCAGGATGCCCTGCAGGCGGAAGGAATTTCGGGCAATGTGCAGGTCACCAACGTTCCCGGCGCCGGTGGCACCATCGGGCTGGCGCAGTTCGCCAACCAGTATGCCGGCAACCCCGAGGCTCTGATCGTCGGTGGCTACGTCATGGTGGGTGCCGTGCTGACCAACCAGTCGCCCGTCTCACTCCAGAACGTCGCCCCCATTGCTCGCCTCACCGGCGAGTCCGACGTCATCGTCGTGCCGGCCAATTCCGAACTGCAGACGATTGATGACCTCGTGGCGATGCTCAAGGCCGATCCCGGCTCCGTATCCTGGGCCGGTGGTTCGGCCGGCGGCGTTGATCACATCGCCGCTGGCCTGCTGGCCAAGGAGGTTGGCGTTGATCCCACCCAGGTCAACTACATCGCCTATTCGGGCGGCGGTGAAGCCCTGGCGGCTATCTTGGGCGGTCAGGTCACCGTGGGCATCTCCGGTGTCGGTGAATTCGCTTCCCAGATCGAAGCGGGCGAGCTTCGCGCCCTGGCCGTTACCGGCGCAGAACCTGTTGGCGATATCCCCACGCTTCAGGATTCCGGCATCGACGTGGTGGTGGAGAACTGGCGCATGGTCGCGGCCGCGCCCGGTCTGACCCCGGAGCAGGAAGCCGCCATCAATGCTGACATCGAAGCAATGGTCGCCTCCGACACCTGGACCACGGCGCTGGCCAACAAGGGTTGGGTCGATACCTACCTGGCCGGCGATGCCTTCGACGCCCAGCTGGCAGAAGACATCGAAGCGACCACTGCCATCCTGAAAGAAATCGGCCTGGTGCAATGACCCAAGGGTCGCCCGGTCTCGCGCGCCGCCCCGATGGGGCGGCGCTTGTTATCGCCGTCATTTTGGCCGTTATCGCCGGCGTCATCTTCTGGCAAACCAGCCTGATGCGGGTGCCCCCGCTGCAGCAGCGTGTGGGGCCCACCGTATTTCCCTATGCCATCGCCGGGGGGTTGATCCTGCTGTCGCTCGGCACGGTCGTATCGGCACTACGGGGCAGTTTCCCGGCGCGGGAGGCTGGTCGTATTAGTCCGATGCTTTGGGTGGTGGCCGGCCTGGTGGCCCAGATCCTGCTGCTTTCCACCGCGGGTTTTTCTATCGCCACCGGCGTGCTGTTCGCCTTCACCGCCAAAGGGTTCGGGCGCGGACCGCTGTGGCTCACCATCCCGGTCGGGACGGTATTTGCGCTGATCGTGTGGTTCATCTTTGCACGCGGACTGCAGCTATCGCTGCCCAGCGGCCCACTCGAACGGCTGCTGCCATGACAGGAGCGCGTTGACATGGACACGTTCAGCCTGCTCGGCCAGGGGCTGCTTGCCGCCCTGCAGTGGCAGAATCTGATCTACGCCCTCATCGGCGTCACCCTAGGCACTGCCGTGGGCGTGCTTCCCGGCATCGGCCCGGCGCTCACCGTGGCGCTGCTGCTCCCGGTTACCTACCGACTTGATGCTGGTGGCTCGCTGATCATGTTCGCCGGCATCTACTATGGCGGCATGTATGGCGGCTCGACCACCTCGATCCTGCTCAATACGCCCGGAGAAAGCGCCTCGATCGTCACCGCGCTAGAGGGTAACAAGATGGCCCGGAAGGGCCGTGGCGGCCCGGCACTAGCCACCTCTGCCATCGGGTCGTTCGTTGCCGGCCTCATCGCCACGCTGGCGCTGGCTTTCGTTGCGCCATTCGTCGTCCGCTTCGCGCTGATGTTCGGCCCGGCCGACTATTTCGCTCTTATGGTACTGGCCTTCATCACGGTTTCTGCCGCCTTCGGCGACTCCGCGCTGCGGGGCATCACCGCACTGTTCATCGGCCTGGGCCTCGGCGTGATCGGCATCGATCTCCAGACCGGCCAGGCGCGCCTGGCCTTCGGCATTCCCGACCTGCTCGACGGCATCGAAGTCACGACGCTTGCCGTGGCGCTCTTTGCCATCGGCGAGACCCTGATGATCGCCAGCACGACTGGCGCCATCAAGGATCAGGTCATTGCCGTCAAGGGCTCCATCTGGATGACGGCACAGGACTGGAAGCGCTCCTGGGCACCCTGGCTGCGCGGCACCGCCATCGGCTTTCCCATCGGGGCCATGCCTGCCGGCGGCGCCGAGATCGGCACCTTCTTTTCCTATGCCGCCGAACGGCAACTGTCCAAGCATCCCGAGGAGTTCGGCGAGGGTGCCATCGAAGGCGTCGCCGGACCCGAGGCGGCCAACAATGCTTCGGCTGCCGGCACCTTGGTGCCGCTGCTGACTTTGGGCCTGCCCACCTCGGCCACCGCCGCCATCATGCTGGCCGGCTTCCAGCAGTTCGGCCTGCAGCCGGGCCCTTTGCTGTTTGTCAACAATGCGTCGCTGGTCTGGGCGCTTATTGCCAGCCTGCTCGTCGCCAACTTGATGCTGGTGGTACTCAATCTGCCGCTGATCGGGCTCTGGGTCAGGCTGCTGACCATTCCCAAGCCGTGGCTCTATGGCGGCATCTTGGTCTTTGCCACGCTTGGCACGCTGGGCGCCAATGGTGCCATGTCCGGCCGGCTGGGGCCGATCAGCTTTTCCTTCGAACTGATGATGCTCCTGGGCTTCGGTATCCTCGGTTATCTCCTGCGCCGCTTCGGCTATCCGATCGCCCCGGTGGTCGTGGGCCTGATCCTGGGTCCCATGGCCGAACAGCAGCTGCGCCGTGCCCTCGCCATCAGCCAGGGAGATCTGCTGGTACTGGTCCAATCGCCGATCGCCATCACGCTCTACGCCGTGGCGATTGCTGCGCTCCTGATCCCGCTCTGGTTCCGCTGGCGCGGCAAGGGCGCCGTGCTCGGCCAACTGGCCAGCGACGAGGACTGACGCCGCCACAAAAAAAGCAAAAGCCCGGAGCTCCCGCCAAGAGAGCTCCTGGCTTTCTCACATCCGAGCGACGGCTCGGCGCAGCGCCTAGGGAGGAAGCGCGCCGGGAGAGTTAGAGCTTGCCGATCGAACGGAAAGCGTCGGCGTCGATGCCTAAGGTCCTCAGGTGCCTTACCTTGGGAGCACGCCCACCTTCGAGTGCGCTCGAAACGGCGGCAGCGCTGCCAAACACTTCGACGAATGTGCCGAGGGTTGCCAGGAGGGATTGCGGGGAGGCGCTCATTGCCATTCTCCATCGGGTCCGGCTGAATTGCCGTACCGCTCTCATGAGTGAACAGATGGGCGCGCTAATGCGCGTCCGCAGGCGTCTCTGCCATGCGCCCGATGCAGGCGCGCAACCTCCGGCCGTAACGGCTTGCCAGAGGCCGGTCAGGGTTGTGGCGAAACAATCTCGCCCCAGCTGTCGAGGAATCGCTTCCGACGTTGCTGGTCGAGCGACACCATCAGTGCCGGCCCCAGTGCAATAGGCTGGATCACTCCACGCCCGCGCGCCGCTATAGCTTCGCTGGTCCATTCCCCTTGGGCACCCGCCACCACAGATCCCAGGGCACTCTGGCCCGCTGCAATGGCTTGTCCCGGCGGCGACAGGGCAAAATCGACGAAGGAGCGGGCAAGGTCGGGGTAGGGGGCGTCGCGCGGGATCAACATGGCCCGCGTCAGCACCAGTACATAATCGTCCGGCACCACGATTTCGATATTGGCGCCCGCTGCCTTGCGCGCAAAGGCATAAGAGCCCAGTACATTGTAGCCGAGCGCCAGCGAACCATCGGCCACCGCGTTGAGAATGGCGGGGCTCGAGCCCGAGAGAACCGCGCCGACGCGTCCGAATGCCGCCGCCAGCCGCCAGAAGTTGGACGAGATCAATTGGTCCTGTGATGCCAGCAGATACCCCACGCCCGATACGGCGATGTCATAGGTGGCAATCGCCCCGCGGAACCGCTCGGTCTCGGTCTCCAGCAGTTCAGCCAGGGTCAGATGCGTCCGCGGGACCTCGGCGGCGCTGATACGGTCGGGATTGTAGATGATCACGGCCGGCTCGAAGGTGAAGCCGAAAACCTCGTTGCGCCAGTGCGCCCAGTCCGGCAGTTCACCCAGCCACGGGCTGTCATAGGCAATGGCATGGCCATCATTGGCGAGCTTGATCTGCAGGTCGGCTGCCGAGCTTATCAGCAGGTCCGGCCGGGGCGCCATGTCGCCGGCAAGGTACCGTTCATAGAGCGGCAGGGAGTCGGTCTCTTCATAAACCACCGACACATCGGGCCGCATCGCCTGGTATCCTGCGATGAACTGGGTGAACAGCGCCGTGTCGGTTACTCCGACAATCGTCAGCACCACGTCCTGGCCGCCATCCGGCGCCGGGTAGGTGGTCGTGGCGGCTTGCGCGCTTCTGGGTTCGACCACCACCATGCACAAGGCCACTGCCGCCAGCGCGCCCAGCGCCCGCCGCGCCCTGTCGCCCCTCTGGCTGCGCCCCAGCAGCGGCAGCGCGATCGCCACCACGAGACCCCCGCCGGGGCGGTCGCGCAACTGCAATGTTCCCCGGTGAGCCTGGACCACGCGCTTCACGATGGAAAGCCCCAGCCCCGAGCCCACGCGCGCGCCGCTGGCTGCGCCGCGCTTGAAGCGCTCGAGGACAGCCGGCTTCTCCGCCTCGGCGATGCCCGGCCCGCGGTCTCTCACTTCCACCACCATCATGCCCTCCTCGACCCTTCCGGTGATTTCGACCTGAGCGTCGGAATAGACCAGCGCATTGTCCACCACGTTGCGCACCATCTCGCGCAGCGCCACCCGGTCGCCGCGGATCAGCGCCGCCGCCGCGGCGTCGGGCAGGCTGACCACCACGCGCTGTGACTGTTCCGGGTCCAACCGCTGCCGCACATCCTCCACCACGGCGCCCAATGCCGTGGTGTCACTTTCCTGATTCTCGAGCCGGTGCGAGATCGTGGCTTCCATCAGCAGTTGGGACACCAGTTGGCTGGCCTGTACGGCGCCCTGGTGGATCCGCCGCACCCGGGCCCGCAGCGCTGCCGGATCCTGCTCGTCCATGGCCACTTCGGCCTGTGCACGCAGCGAGGCGAGTGGCGTCCGCACTTCGTGCGCCGCCTCTGCGACGAGCCCACTCACCCGGTCCATGGCGCTGCCCAGCCGCGCCATGAAGGCGTTGAGTCCGCTCACCAGGTGGCTCACTTCCACGGGCACCGGCACGTCCACCGGGCTTAGGTCGTCCGGCGCCCGGCCGCGCAGTTCCTGTTCCAGCTGATAGAGCGGCGCGAACATGCGCCCGATGCCGAACCAGACCAGTGCAATGGCCAACAGGGTCAGTGCCACCACGGGCACGATGGCATTGGAGATAATTTCGCCCGCCAGCGCCTCGCGCTCGCTCTGCGTCTCGGCCACGTGGATCGTCACCCAGTCTGCCTCCCCGCCCGAGGAAGTCAGCCGCCCCACGCTCGCCACCCGCACCGGTTCGCCGCGATAGGTCGTATCGGCGAAGATCGGCCCGGCCGAGGTCAGCTCCGGCAGGAACGTCGACAGGTCGCTATACCCAGTCACGGCGCGTCCAGCAGGGTCTTCCACTGCATAAAACACCCGATCCTGTCCGGAAAACATGCCGAACGACGCAAAAGGCAGTTCCACGATCACCGTGTCGTCTGCCACCTGGACCGCTCCCGCTATGGTCAGTGCCGACGCGGCCAGCAACCGGTCGAGCGCCCGGTCCGCCGCACGCTCCGCATAGTCGCGTATGAACACGATCAGCACCACCGCCGCCGCCAGCAGCAGCACCAGCGCCAGCGCTAAAATGCGGCGACGGATGGAGAAGGATCGTTGAGTTCGAATATTTGGCCTGGTCATGGATAGTCCACCGGACCCACCCTCCCCCTGGAGGGGAGGGAAGCGAGATAGGACTTGGCCCTTGCCAGGTCCGTGATCGAGCAGGGAGGGGGGTTGGCTCCGCAACGCCGGTGTTCTCGGCTCCACCCCCTCCCGAGCGCCGGTAGGCGCGTTGCGCCAAGCTTCGCTAGCCCTCCCCTCAAGGGGGAGGGTGACATCGAGCTTGTGGCCGCATTTTGCCGAGAGCCACTACCCATGCGGCGCCCGCATCACGTAGCCCACGCCGCGCACGGTGGCGATCTCCACATCGGCCGCCTCCAGCTTCTTGCGCAGCCGCGAGACGTGCAACTCCAGCGCGTTGATCGATACCGGCTCGTCGAAGTTGAACAACTGGTTCATCAGCCGTTCCTTGGGCACCACCTTGCCGGCATTAGTGACGAGGATTTCCAGCAACCGGAACTCGCGCCGCCCCAGTTCCAGCGCAACGCCACCCACAAGGGCATTGAGTCCCGCGGTATCGATCTCGAGATTGCCAACGCCCAGAATGCTGGTTGTCTGCCCGCCGGTCCGGCGGATCAGCGCGCGCAGCCGCGCTTCGAGCTCGCGCAGGTCGAATGGCTTGACCAGATAGTCGTCCGCCCCCAGGTCGAGCAGGCTGACCTTGTCGTCGATCTCCGAGCGGGCCGTGATCACCAGGATGGGTGCATTGAACTTGCGCCGGCGCAGCTCCGCGATCAGCCCGATGCCGTCCCGGTTCGGGAGCATCAGGTCCAGCGCCACTGCGTCGAACTCGTCGCCTTCCGCAGCCGAAACCACGTCATTGCCGTCTCGCACCCACTCGACCGAATGGCCGGCGCTGCGCAGGCGCTTCTCGATGGCCTCGCCCAGGTCTTCATTGTCTTCGACGAGCAGGATTCGCATCGGCGCCGGTTTCTCCCCGACAGCACTCTAGTGCCAATTTTCTGCCGGGTCATCGCCGACGACGCGCAACCGCTCTCTTGCGAAGGGCTACCTTGAGTTGGGGCGTCGCCAGGTCAACTGGCGTCACACTTGACCGAGACATCGCCCATAGCGGACGCGCAGGAAACCACCCGAATGGAATCCGCCAATAGTAGCCAGACGAACGACATCTTTCGGATCTCCGAAGCCACACTAGCGGCTTAGCGAGGCGGGTCGGTGTCTCCGGGCAGACGACACACCATCTCAGTCAGCGCTACGCCGGTAACCGACGAACATAAGAATGGCTATCGCTCCAAAGAGTGCCCACTGCGGCATCGGCCAGGGGCTAGAGAACCACATCGCACCCAGAGCAAGAAACAGCATCCCGATCAGCGCAAATTGTCCCCCAATCAGTACGGCGACCGGCAGCTGCCAGGCTGGCCGCGCAGCAGCCACAGCTGAAGCGGCACTACTGATCAGAAGCAGGGCCGTGATCTGGTGCCACATGACGTCGAACACACCCTTCACAACAGGCGGAAGACTGCTGGCGAGAAGCGGCGACATTACCTCGGGGGTACCGGCTAAGACGTGTATGGCACTTGTGATCAGTGAACCAGCAGCAGCGGCCACGAACCACCACGACCACCCTGTTTCCGCTCCTGCAAATGCCATGTTGCCTCTCCAGCTTGCTAACCATACGGTGCCGTATGTTTGCACTGGCGCTTGCCCGTGTCCATACGCTGCCGTATGGCTGCGACGGCATGACGCGTGTGAAGAGGTGGAGCAGTGGCAGCCAAGCGCTTTGGGCCGCGGGACTGGATCGTCGCAGCGCTAGCGGCACTTGCAGAAGGCGGCATAGAGGCTGTCCGGATCGAGAAGCTGGCTCGGCGGCTCGGGACTTCTAAAGGCTCATTCTACTGGCATTTCACCGATCGACCGGCGCTTCTGGAAGCTGTGCTGGATTTCTGGGAAACGGAGGGCACCAGCCTGGTCATCAGTTCCGCAGACGCGGTCGGGAGCCCACCCGAACGGATGCAGGCGGTAGTTGACGCCGCGTTGCTCGCTACAGAGCAGGGCGTTGATGTCGCCCGTACGGAGGCAGCCCTGCGCGCCTGGGCTGCGGAGGAGCCGGTTGTGGCCCAGCGCGTCGCCCAGGTTGATGAACGGCGGGTGTCCTATCTGGCTGAGATCCTTCAGCGCATGGGATATGATACGGCCTCTTCGAGATTGCTGGGGGTCGGTATCTATCTCGCCCTCATGGGGCTGTATGATGCCAGGCGATACGCGCCGTCACTGGCTGACGACCGCGCGTTTCGAGCGCTAGTGGAGGGCATAGTGCGCTCGGCGCGCGCGTCCGCGCGCGCCTCGCTAACAGACTAGAGCGGCAGCTTTCGGGAAATGCCAACATCGATCTGAACGGCAGAAGTGGGGCGCGAAGCTGCTCTTTCAAAAAGGCCGCTGGGCGGCGCCTTGAATCTTGTTTTCAGGAGCGAGACGAGGACGCTTCATTCAGGACGGCGACAGCCTCAGGGCCGCGCTAGTTGCTCTGTTCGCGGACGGAGGAAAGGCCGAGGTCTACAATCGCGATGTTGAGCAGGCGGGCCATAGAGGCGAACGCGCCTTCACTGTCACGCATTGGAATTCGCTCGATCACTTCGCCATGATTGGGTAGGGATCCGTTTCGATCATTGCGAGCATGATGCCCCTTGCTTCGGGGTTCCGGCAGGTGGTCCAGCAGTCAAGAACTTGGTTCGGATCCACGGAATGGGGAAGGGCGGGCGGCGTCTTAGATATCGATCCAGATCGCTCAGCTTGCCCAATTTCCACTCCATCAAGACCGCATGTAGCGCGGTTTGAGGCGCCTTTTGTAGCACAGATGCGGACTCGCACCGGCAGCGTGCCTGCGGCTGAACAGAGAAAAACTCAGCTTTTTCAGCTATTTAGTTAATTTGCGAAATGGGGGAATGGAGCGGGTAGCGGGAATCGAACCCGCATATTCAGCTTGGAAGGCTGCTGCTCTACCACTGAGCTATACCCGCCCGGTCGAGGACCGTATGGCTAGGCAATAGCGCGGCCCGGCCTGCCCTGACAACCCCCTTACGGCGCAGAATCTTGTCCGGGCTGGCCGCCGCTAGAGCCATCCAGCCAGAACGGCTACGCCTCCGGCCGCGAAGGCTGCCCCCGCGAACTGGCCGGCGGTTTTTCCGAGTCGACCGGCAATGCGGTCAGCACCCAATGCGCCGGCAAGGCCGACAAGGTGGAGCAGGGCGGTGGCTGCGACGAAACCGAGGGTGTAGGTCAGGGCGTCTGTGACCTGCGGCATTTCAGCACCGTGTGCGTAGCCATGGAATATCGCGAAGGCGCCAACCATCGCCGCGGCGACGGCCACGGGCATGGAGCGCCCTGTAGCTGCCGCACCGCCGATTGCGATGCTGGAAAGGGCGATGCCCAATTCAACAAAGGGCAAATCGACGCGCGCAATGCCCAGCGCAAACCCTGCCAGCATCATGCTCACGAAGCTCAGCGGCAGCAGCCACAGAGCCCGACCGCCCAGGACAAAGGCAAACACGCCGACCGCCAGCATGGCCAGCACGTGATCGATGCCACCTATCGGATGGGCGAAGCCATGAACGAAGCCACCGTGATGGTCGAGTTCGCCATGGGCTAGGGCCAGGGTGGGAGACAAAACCAGAATGGTCATCGCCAACAAAATACGCATCGTCATCCTTCCGGGGCGCCTACCCCTGAACGCTCGTGTCTGCCGCCGGAACTTCCCTCAACTCGCAAAGACATTTATTGGCTGCCCCCTGGCGATTGTAAATGGCTAACGTACCGCCGCCGGGTCGCGGGTCGGCTTCCACATCGAAGGGAATGGGCTTTGCTGCTGATTATATTTCTGGTGCTGCTCCTGCTGCTGGTCCAGGTCGGCCTCCCCGGCCGCTACCTGACAGAGCAGGTCGGTACGGACGCGCAGATGGGACCGCGGGATGACCTGCCGGAACCCAGCCGCGAACTGGCGCGGGCCCGGCGGGCACTCGCCAACCTGCAGGAAACCCTGCCGATCTTCCTGACACTGGCCATCCTGTCCATCGTCTTTGGTGAACAGAGTTGGCTGTCGCTGGCGGGAGGCACGCTCTACCTGCTCGCGCGATCCGTCCATGTCGTCTGCTACATGCGGGGCCTGACGCCGTGGCGGTCGATCTGCTTTCTGACCAGCCTCGCAGGCAATCTGCTGCTCGCGATCCCGCTGGTGCCCCACGTCTGGTCGTAGCTGCAAAGGGTCTTGCGAAACGCGCCCATTGCCATTAGACAAGCCATCGCCTGAAGGGGTTTAGCTCAGTTGGTAGAGCATCGGTCTCCAAAACCGAGGGTCGTGGGTTCGAGTCCCCCAGCCCCTGCCAGGCGCAACTACTTACGATTGTTGAGAAATTCTCCGGTCGCCTACCAGAACAGATGTGAACGGTTAGAACGGGCAGACCGCAGGTTAGCCGTTCTCGTTCCCGACTTGCCCCAGCAGGACGACATTCTCACCGCCCAGCCGATAGGCCTTTTGTACGGCGTCGGTCATGTCTTTGAGCATGCCGCGGCGCTTGGCGCGGCGCTGATAGTGCTCCGTCATCGTCTCGGTGCCATGGCCCAGTAGATGCTTCACCTGCTGGGGCTCGAAGCCGCACTCAGCGAGGATGGTGGCGACGGTATGCCGTCCGCCATGGAACGTGACCCCGGCGCCGATCTTCTCGGCATCCTCGAGTTGGTCGCGCCATTTCCCCCATGACGTCCTGAAGCCATCCTCCGTCCACGCTGCTCCCCTGGAGTTGACGAACATCGTCGTCACCAGGTCCTGAACGTCTTCTAGCGGCCTTCGCTTCCTTGCGCGCTCGCGCTTCGCATCCCAAAGCGCCATTCGCCACTTCTGGTAGGCCAGCAGAATCGACCAGAGATCATCGCACACGGGCAACTCGAGCGCCCGTCGGGTCTTGCTCGTCGTGATAGCCAAAAGTCGCTCAGTGATCGCCGCCTTGGACATCTTGAGGATGTCACCTTCGCGCAGGGCGAGATACGCTGCCATGGCAATCGGTGCCGCGAGATAGATCGGCGCCTTCATCAGTGCCACAGCCTCGTTGGGCGTCCATGGGCGGTTCGCCTCGGGAAGGTCGGTCGGCCGCGCAATCTTGCTGATCTCCGATACCGGGTTCGACGGCACATGCCCATACTCGACTCCGAAGCTGAAGACGCTGTTGAGCGTGACAAGCATCTGGTTTGCGAACTTGAAGCCGTTCTCGTCGCGTGCCTTGTCACGAAGACCGGCGATTAGCGGGGGAGTGAAGACCGACAGCGTGTTGTCCTGGGTGGTGCCGAGCAGCTTGAAAACGCGCTCGTAGTCGTCGCGCGTCCGCTGCCGTAGGCCCTTCCAGTGGTTGGACTTGTCCTGGTAAGCGGCCACGAGCGAGCGCAGCGTGTTCGCGCGGATGGCGAAGGGCTTGTAGAGCTTGTCCAGCCGGTTGACCTCGGCGGCCAGCTCGGTGCCGCTCAGGCTCGGATCCAGGGCGACGGTCGGGCAGCCCTTGCGCCGGTAATAGAGCCTGGGCCGGCCATGCCGGTCATTGTATCGCTTTATGCCCACGACCTTTACCAGCACTGAAAGCGGCCTCGATGATGCTCTGCTCAAGAGAAGCCGGAGAAGCGGTCATGCTGTCCAGCCATTCATCGAGCCGGACGCGATCATAGCGCACACAGTTACCGTAATTCACAGGCTCAACGTGGGTGCGGCATGCAGTTTCGAAGCGTGCAGTGGTCGGGAAGCCGCAATAACTTGCGGCCTCGTCCTTGGTCAGCATGCGCTTGGGCGGGGCGGGTAGCTTCATGGCGTCAGGACGGCTTGCCGTCCGCCTCCCCGCTATCCTGAAGGGCGATGCGACCGTGCAGTGGGCACTTCTCACTGTGCCAGAATAGCGGTGCACCGTCCTTGCCCACGGGAACGCCGCGTCCGTAGTGGTTGTCTATGACGGGGCATGTGCATCCTTGCTCGATGGCCTCTGCGCTGCCGGGGTTTGGCGTCTTGGTCATTCACCGCTTTCCTGAAGGAATGAACGGGCTGTATCACGCATGCGCTCCGCGCTGGTGACTGTGCCGTCGAACTCGTCAGCAACGGTCCTCACGACTTCCTCTGCCCGCTTGATACGGGCTTCGGCGGCGGTGGCGCGCTTGAGCAGTTCAGCAGCCGCGCCCTGCATGGTCAGGAAGTTTTCTCGGGCGGCTTGGTGGCTCGTCCGCGCCTCATCCCGTTCGCGGCGCATCTGCTCCAGAGCGGAAAGAAGCCAAAGCGCCATGTCGGCAGCGTCGGAAAACAGCGTCTCCATAGGCTCGCTGCCGGTCTGCTTGGCGGCTTGCTGGAGTTCCTCGATCTGTTCGTAGATCGCCTCCATATGCCAATCGCCTGTTGCCTGTCCCTGGTCGGTTAGGGTCATGGCTGCACCTGTTTGGGAATTGCACGAAAGCCGTTCTTCTCGGGCCACCGACCAATGATGTATCGGCAATGAAGCATGCCCAGCCCATGCCCGAGGGCATAGACTGGGATAGCAAGGGCTATGATGATCCACGTCATGCCGTCACCTCAGCCTTCTGGTTGCGAGCCGATGCGGGAGGCTTAACCGGGCCGTGCCATGTCACCAGAACCTCGTCACGGCTCGTTGAAGTGCGGTAGCCGAGATAGATGGTGCACCACGGCCTGACGACCTGTGGCGCGAAGCCCTTTACCTCGAATTGCAGGTCGCCATCTCTGGCATCTGCGAAGTGACACATGGCCGCTTCGTCAAGGGGCGTCTCTTGGAATGCCTCGACTCGCAGGACAGTGACCTCAATGTTACCATTGCCGTCATCGAGTGTTGCCCAGTAAAGGCCGGGGTTCGTAGGATGCTTGGTCATTTTCCGCGCTCCAATCGTGTTCCTGATTGAAGTTGTATCATGTACATGGTACAAGTCAATACCGTGTACACGAATAGGTGCGCTTTGACTCAAAATCATGTTCACGCTATTGCTCCCCGCGTGGGACGCAAAAAGGAATGGACCGAGCAGTTGCGCTTGCCGTTGGCCGAAGGGACAACCGCAAGGATAGACGCTGTCCTGTCCGAAGCGGAGCCAAGGCTCGACATGATCCGAGAGGCTATCGAGCGCGAGATAAAGCGGCGGCAACGTTCAAAGCCGGAATAGCCCATCACTTCACCTCACAATTAATGGACAGGGCTGCTCGGAGGGCTGCGGTATTCGGGTTAGTGGTCATGATCTACACCATCGGGTTCGGGCAGTGGCCGCAGCGGTCGCATTTGGCGAGCAACCAGCCGTTAGGCCCACCCGCTTCGACCGTGCCCCACCGATGCCCGAACCAACAACGGCGGACGGCGAATAGCACCAGAAACGCCGCAGCGCTCATCCATACCTTTCCGAGGATCTGCCCCTCGATAAAGGCGAGCGAACCAAAGGCGAGCCATAGAAACACCGCGCTATCCACAGCGGCTCCGACTATCCCGCTGAGTAGCACGGCAAGCCCGAGACGGCGCTTTCTCAGCGGCGCATAGACAAGAAGGTCCGCAGTCTCCGCCAGGGCGAATGCCGCCACAGATGCGACAACCAATGCAGGCGGCGCCACAAACCAGGACAGGATAGCGCCGACAAGTATTGCGGCAAAAGCGGTGCGCCATCCGCCCAGTTCGTGCACCATGTCACGCAAGACTAGGCCAGCCCCGACCATCAACACGCCCGAAGGGGCCATGAGCCCGAACCCTACGGGAATGAGGTGGGGTCCGTTCGGCTCGAATTGAGTCCCAACATTCCCAATAAGCCAGTTGGCGGCGGGGACCGTGAGGGCGAAACCAGCAATGGCGGCGATTGTCTTAAACTGCATCGAGCAATGTCCTTTGATTGTCGCGCCCGGCTACTGCCTCGCGCATGTGGCTGTATCGTCCGATGCCCGTCCCATCACAGGTGTCAGCACCGAGCTTTTCAAAATGTGAAAAGCGTTCGGGGCTGTTGACGCGTCCGGCGTGGACATGCTTCCCAAGCGCTTTGGCGGCGCGGATGATGTGTTCGGCATGGGGGCCGCACTTCCATGCGGTAGTGCCGCCGATGAACACCGCGTCAATATCATTCCATGGGATCGGGAGGTGTTCTTGGCCGTCCTGACAAACTAGGGCTAGCTTCCATCCCTGCAGCCGAGGCTTCCAGTGCTCAAACACTTCAATCGTGCGCCGCGCAGACCCCACAATGTCGGGGACGGCGACGAATAGGCAGGCTTCCTTGTGATGCTCCTCTCGCTTTAGCAGTGCCAGCAACGCTGGGATGTCGAGGGTTTTGTACCCGCCATTGTCGATTGCCCATGGCTTCGTCGGGTCGCGCAATGTGTAGCGAGTAAGAGCAGTCAATAACTGGCCAACGTCGCAGCCTAACTCGGCGGCACACTGGTCTAGGTCCTGCCCATTGTCGAGTAGAGCGATCATTCTCGCTCGCTCTCTTGCTGCTGGCGCTCCCACTCACCCCAATTACTTGGGCGCTTCGTCGTGCCATCCGTCACTGTTTCAGGGCGTGGAGGATGGGCGTAGAGGGCGTTGAGACCTTCGCTGATCCACTTGGACATCATACGCGAGCTTTCGCCCGCCTTGTCCCTGCGCACTCGGCAGGCTTCCACCAGTTCGATGATCTGCTCATAGGTGGGTCGCCAAGCCACAGCCTCCCCCTCATGGGTATTGGGCTGGGAGAGGGTGGCGCAGTCGGGACACGGAACGTGTTGCATTGCCTGTCCGGGCCACCCGCCGCCAGCAAACTGGTCAATCTCGCCAGTCCCGCCGCACGTCCCGCAGGCATCACCCCCACCCGCAGGGGATAGGCTGATAGCGGAGAGGGGTCGGGTGATTGCTTTGACGAACTCTTCGTCATCGAACAGCCCGTTTAGCATGTCGAGCATAAGCATGCGTTCAATGTCAGACGGCGTGTGGCAGCCCTCGTCGCTGTCGAACTCGTAGTCCGAAGCGAATGCCTCAGCGCGGTTTAGGGCAGTCCGAACTAGGGAGAGGCCATCCCCACGCAGGGCAGACTTGGCGAGGGTGAGGACTTCGCGCATGGTGTCGAAAGTGACGGTCGCCGTGTAGCGCCACCCTCCAATGCCGACCATCGTCGCGCCTTCACAATCCGCCAGCATTTCATCCAGCCTCTCAGTCGATAGCTGTTCCTTGGTGGTCATTTCGGCTCCTGGGTGAGTGCTTGGAGAAGGGCGGCGATGATGGCGAGGGGCTCCGATGCTTCGCTTGATGCATCAACCCGGAAATGCTTCCCGCCGTTGTGCCAGCCCTTTTCGTCAGTCTCGATGAGAGTGCAACGATAGTGGTTGCGCCACGAAGTTCGTTCACTAGCCGTACCCGGCAGCAACCGCTCCACCAGAGCAAGGGCGTCATCTACGGAACTGGTCAGGCACCACGTCCACGGCAGCGGGATGCGCCCCGCGTCATGTTTGGCCTTTGCCGTTTCATCGAAGTGCAACCATAGGGCGTGATCCAATTCCCGATCCGGCCCCGTCGCCGCCTTCACCCGCTCCAGCAGGTCAGTCAGTGTGGTCATTACGGCTGTCATGGCTGGTGATCCTCGAGGGTTTCGCCGGTAAGGCGATCGTAGAAGACGCCCCGAGCGCGTGAGTATTTGACCCTGGCGCCGGGCAGGGAGCCTGGTTGCGATAGTCCGAGATGGCGGGTAGCGACACGCTTGCTCTTGGCCTGCATCGGAACGTCATAGGTGCGGGTCTTGAAGCCATGGCAGTCGGTGCAACAGGCGACCGCATTCTCCAGCGTGTCGCTGCCTTCGTCCGTGGCTGGCAACGGGTAGTGGTCTATCTCGACGCGCTTGCCGTCCATGGCGGCATTGCAGCGCTGACCGACCGGAAGCCCGTAGACTTCGCCCATGGCCTCACAGAAGCCGCCTGAGCGCTCCCTAGCCAGGCGCTTTACCTTGTCCGAGAAGTTATGCCGGGGCATTGGCAAGCTCCAGCAGCACATCAGCATGGCAGGGCTGGCCGGGCTTGCACCAGCAGGCGAGATCCTGGCCGCGCAATTCGAGTTGAGCGCCGGCCAAAAGCGCCGACTGCGCAGGATGGGTGATCCAAGCGCGATAGGCCTTGACCGCCAATTCTATGGCTTCGGCTTCTGAGTGCTTGATCCAGAGGGCAGGGCCTTCCCAAGTTCCGACAATCCAAACATCAGAGGTCACGCCCATCGTGGTGGATGTGGCTTTCTTGACGGGGAAGGGATTGCCGAACTTGCCGGGGCGGCTGACCTTCACGGTGTTGGCCGGCATGCGCCAACCCTTGCGGCGGGATAGCTGGATTCGCTCAGCCATGATCCACCTCCGCCCGACCCTGAGCGGTGAGCGTCACCAGCGGCCCATCATCGGTAGCCTCAACGGTCAGATACCCACGCCCAGCCAATCCCCTCAGAGCCTTATGTCCAGCTGCTGGGATATTGTCCTCCTGGCGGAAGCAATGAGATCCTCCTGCTGCTGATACTCTTTGGAGGAGATGACGGTCTTGGTCGGTGAGCTTCTTCATGCTGCTGCCTCTTCCATCTGAACGGCCATGTCCGCGCAATTTGCGCGCACCAGGGCGGCAGCGATGGGCGGGCAGACGCTGTTGCCGCACATGCGGACCTGCGCCGTGCGGGTCAGCTGCCGCCGCTCGCCATCGGCAAAGACGCCCGTTTCAATCTCGTAATCGGCGGGGAAGCCCTGGGCCTTGAACAACTCGCGCGGGGTCAGCATTCGCATGCCGATGTCCACGATCTGGTATGGCTCGCCTTCGACCGTGACGATGCCGAAACGGTCCTTGGTGGTGACCGTCGACAGTGGTTCCTCGATACGGGGATCCTGGTCGACGCCATAGTATTTCATCAGGAAGGCGCGGACCTCGGCCTGGTGAGTGCCGTCGGCGGTAACAGTCGGGTTTGGCTCCTCGACGCTGGTCATGCGTCGGTCGCTGCCCTTCATGTTCATCAGGCCGGCGGAGACAACAGTCTGCTGGCTGCCCGTTGCTGTGACGGCCGAGACCGGCTCGTCGGCATGATGGCCGGCATGAATACCGCCGCCGGGCATTGTATTGTGCTGGGCGAGGAAGGCGGAGACGACGGCATGCTTCGCCCCACCGGCTACAACCGTGCCCAGCGGCTTGCCGATATCCAGGGCCCGGGGCTCCTGCCCTGGCCGTTCGCCGTAGCCCGTCTGCACCATCGTGGCGGCGATAATCTGGTTCTGGTCCTTGTCGCTGGCGGCAATGGTCCGGTGCGGCTCGTCGGCCGAACGGTGCGAACCGCCATGCTGGGCGGACGAGAGGACCGGGGCGACCAGGGAAAGGCCAGCGCCGCCCGCCGTGACGGTATGGGTGGGTTTGTCAGCCTCGTTATGGGGCTTGCCGGCGTTCCGCATGGTCATCAGGTGAGGCATGACAACGCCGAGCGGCGCGGCCCCGCCCGGGCGCTTTATAAAGCTGTTGGCAGTGACGGTTGGCAGCGGGGCGTCTACGTCGGAGCCGACAGCGCCAGTCTGGAATTTGATGATGAACGGCTTGGCCGCGTCGAGCACGTACCGCTTCACGCCCTTGGCGATACGGGCCATCGTGTTTTCGGCCAGCGGACGGATGGCACGGACGCCATGCTTGGCCATGATCTCTTCGGACGTGTCGAATATCGATGGGCACGGAATCGACCAATCGATCACATGGCTGGCGGCGGTGTGGTAGGGCAGCCGGCCTGCGCCGTGCGTCGGCGCAGGCCAGACGATTTTCTGGTTGTCGCAGCGGGCGATCAGGAACAGCCGCTTGCGCGTCGTTGGGGCGCCATAGTCGCAGGCGCGCAGTTCCTTCCACTCGACCTTGTAGCCGTGCTTCTTGAGCGCGCCGATCCATTCCTTGAACGTCTCGCCCTTGCGGTCTGGGCAGGGGAAGATGCCCTTGGGCGTCTCGATCAGCGGCCCCCAGGTCTGGAATTCCTCGACATTCTCCAGGATGATCACGCGCGGACGCACGCGCTCCGCCCACAGCACCACCGTCCACGCCAGGTCGCGGATCTCGCGCTTCACCGGTGCGCCGCCCTTGGCCTTGGAAAAGTGCTTGCAGTCCGGCGATGCCCACAGCAGCCCCACCTTGCGGCGGCCCACCACGTCCATCGGGTCGACCTTGTAGATGTTCTTGCTGAGGTGGACCGTGTCGGGATGGTTCGCGGCGTGCAGCGCCAGGGCTTCGGCATCGTGGTTGATGGCGTAGTCAGGCGAGCGGCCAAGGGCCATTTCGATGCCAGTGGATGCCCCACCGCCACCGGCGAAGCTGTCAACGATCAGTTCGATGTCGTCGGGCCCGGCCTGGTCGAGTTGCCAGAAGGATGGAGGAAGCTGAGCGTTCATGCTGCTTCCTTTCGGACAATCGGCAGTGTCGGCGGAGCACTCTCCACCCATCCATTTCCAGAACGAGTCAGGATCACAGGAACCTCAGTCCAGTTGCCCTTGTGGTCGCAGGTGAACTTGGTGGTAAGGACGGAGGTCATGGCCAAGCATCCTTTGCTGAGGCTTTGAAGCTCGCGAAATCGGCGACGGACAGCAGGACGCCATCGGCATGCAGCGTCGGAATGCGCATCAGGCCGAACATGGCAAAGAACTTGGCTCGGTCGTCCGTGGTTACGTCGACGACCTCACGACCCTGCATCCAAACCTGGGTGCCATCGGGGACATTGACGTCGCTCGATATCTTGAGCCCGTACACAGCGCTGGAAGTCGATGGCGGCCGCTCGGGCCGATCGGCAAAGGGGCTGTCCATTCAGAACGCTCCCCATATCGGAGCATCGAACCGCCACCAGTAGCCGCCAACAGTCATCAGCGCTGCAAAGGTAAGGATGATGGTGGTGTTGAGGGTGAGGTTCATGCTGGTCCACCGAAATGCGACAGGGCGATGCTGCCGGCGCCAGCAACCCAGACGCAGGGTGTATGCCCGCCCATGACGCTGGCCGGAAATCGGATCACGCCCTCATGCGTAGGGTTGCCCTCGCGCGGGCCGGTCCAGAACTTGATCTTGTCCCCGACCGAATAGCGGGCATTGAAGTCGTCGCACTGGTCCTGCATGGATTTCTGATCGCGCTGGCGCATCATTCCGCCCCCTCCACATTGTCATGGTTCAGGTCGGTATCGCCTTCGACGGAGGCACGCGCCTCTCGGTCCTTGAGCTTGCGGGTGGCGTCGTTCTCGTTGTCGACCGCCACGCCATTCTCCTGGAATATCCGGGCTATGAGCTCATCGGTCTTGCGGTTGCGCTCCGCTGCCTCCTCTGGCGTCGGTATGGGTCCGACAGATGGCTTGGCAGGGCGAGGATAGAACGAGCTTTTCCAGCCCTGTCCGTCGACACGAAGTCCAGCAGTGCGAGCCATGGGTCAGCCTTTCTTGCTGCCGTCTGGCAGCAGCTTCTTGATATCGTTGAGGGTGAGTTGAACGAGACCGGCCTTGTGTATGGTCTCGCGAGAGAGCAGCCCGCCATTGCCGCCCTGCAGGTGACCAGCGACCATTGCCCCGGTGTCATCGAACTGAACGGCAGATGCCAGGCCAGTAGCGACATCTCTCAGCCGAGTTGCGCAGCCGCTGGAACGGAAAAGCATTGCTTCGATCGACCGGGCAGAAGTCCCAGCATCAAACTCTGCGAAGGCCCATGTCGCCAGGCTGGGCGATACCGCCTCGAGCTGGTCTATGAGCATCTGCTGAGCAGCCTGTTCGTACTGGTCGATCATGGAAGAAATCGGCGGGTGCATTGTCCGCTCCTGGGCTTTGCAGCACAGGCCCGCCGTCCCTGGGGGTGAGGGGTCAAGCGGCTTCGATCTCGCCGCGCGCTTTCTCGGTCAGTGCGGAAAGCATCGCCTTCTTGCTGGCGATGTGAGCCTCGATGATGGGCTTGGCGAGGTTCCACGGCACATCGAACATGCGCTTGGCGTTGTCGCTGGTGGGGATGCCAAGCTCCAGGCCATGCCGCCGCCGGCCAAATGCATCGCGAACGTCTGGCACCTCGCGCCGGCTCATCGTCTCGACGATCTCTTCGAGCAGCTTTTCGCCTACTTCGATCTCGCGATAGGTAAGGGCAATATCGGTCGCGGTGTCTTTGCTGATCATCTCGAAATCTCCTGATCCTTCATTGACCAGCCCCACTGCGGAGGCTGGCTGATGAGGGATCAATCGGCGTTGGCGCGAGCGATTTCAGCGCTGTCCATGGGAGGTGCAATCATGCGCTCGCTGCCGTCGACGGCATTGTCGATTAGCTGTGCGAAGCGAACGAGTTCAGCGTCGGTGGCGACACTGGCGAAACCCAGTAGAGCGAACGCGGCATTGCCGGTCAGATTGTTCCGGGCTTCGTAGTTCAGTGCGTCGCGAATGGTCTTGGCGTTCATTTTCCATCCTCCATAGAGGCGCTCGCCTCGCTGATCTGATGGACTGGAATTTAAATCCAATATGTGCCGCTGTCAACAGGAAATGGAATTATCTTCCAACCAGCGATTCCGACTCGACTCTCGGCGCATCCCAATCCTTAATGAGAACGTAACGAGAACAAACCGGAGGCGGTTATGTGTGACGGATCATCGGTATTGCTTCACGTCCGCTGCGGCGGCTGCGCCAAGCTTTATCAGCAGACAGTGACGCTACCAGCTGGGGCAGGGACTCCAGCAGACGGAGACGAGCTGATGGAATTCCCAGAGGTGCGTGACATGAAGTTCGGCTGTCCGAGCTGCGAGGCGCCTTATGCGTCGATCGTGGCCTTTAAGATCCGGGAGGCTACCCGTGCAGCATGATGTCAGCGAATTTATCGTCATCGCGCCGGCCGGCATGGGCAAAGCCATCGAATGGGCAGAGCCGCAGCTGCGATCATTCCTCGAAGGGCACTTCCCGCTCTACCGCTTTCGCATTGAGCCGTATGGCCCGTTCGCTGACGAAGAGGACTTCGGCATTATCCCGATCATGAACAGAATGCCGGATCCGGAGGAGGCGGTTGCGCATCCAGATTCGACGATCATGTGCCATTTGGACCCGACGGTCATTCCGGAAATCCGGAACGTGCTGCGGTCGTTCGACCCGGCCGGCGCCACAACCCACTAGGAGAATACACATGCAAGTCGGAAATCTGATGATCGACGGGTCAAACACCCACTACGTGGTGCAGGGCTATCGCAAGAAGGGCAGGGCGGTGCAGGCGGATGAGCCCAGGATTGCGCGGGACAAGGAACACTGCCTGCGCTTGGCGCAACAGATCGCCACCACGCGTCACGCCGTCATCGCATTCTCACGAACTGGCGATGCCGATACCGGGGATTTTGATGATCCGGTGATCCTGGCAAGGCATGGTGACGTGCCGGAGATGGGGTAGGAGAGGAGGCCGAGAATCTATTCAGATGGGGCGGCGGTGGCCGGACGCTCGGGGATTTCCTGCTCACCTTGTGCGGGGAGCACCACGACAACAGGTTCAGAACGAGAGTTGCCTGCCGACACGGCAGTGGACACTGTTCTGATTACCTCAGTGAGCTCGCTGCGGATTTCGCCGGGCAGTGCGTCCACTTTGCTGGCGAGAGCGTCGACTTTGGACGCCGTGGTCAATTGGACAGCCACGATAATGGCCATAGCGCCGAGCAGTGCAGCCGAGACTACGGCGACGGAAAGCTGAAGCATTCCGTTACCGCCCTCTAGGCGAGAAAGACGACCATGTACGTCGAGGTCTGTGCTCATACCGCCAGAATTGCCCCCTCCATCGCCGAATTGCAAGCCCGGCGCCTCAAATGAATGCGCGTATGGCGCTGAGTTTGCAGCAGCGGCTGCGTCGTTGCTTACGACCAAATAAGGCCTACTCATCGCCACCTCCAGCCGAGCGGAGCTTCAGCGCCTTGTAGGCGGAATTGAGGTTGGCCAAAGCTATGTTGGCTTCGTTGATAGCGGTTTTTGCCTCACTGAGCGCCTGCTCTGGATTTGATGACATCAACGCAAAAATAGCTGAGTTGCTGCGAAATACGGCAGAGTTGACGCGGTATAGGGCCGAAATAAGCCGATCTAACTCGCGCGCTGTCAATTCTATGGGCGCATTCGCGGCCAGCAGCTTCGCCCACGCCATTTCTGCAGCTTCATCTGCTGTGTAGTCTGCGTTCTCTGCCATTAATCCAACGCTCCCGAATACGGCTTTCCCTTCAACCCGACAGGCCGCCCATGCTCTGCCGCTTCATGAGCCTGTGCCAACACTTCCAGCCACACACCCAGTTTCATCGGCACTTCAGTCAGCCCCATCGAGTATGCCGCGGTCAGGCTTTCATCGCAGCCAAGAATCCCAGCCAGCGTTTCGGTCGACCAGTGCAGGGCTTCCAAGGCCTGATTGAAGCGGGCAGGCGTCATCCCGGCAACCTATGGATGATATCCCTCACCAGTCCGACGATGGCCACTTCAACGCCGTTGTCTTCCCAGTTGTCATGCTCCACGACGATCGGCTTGTGCTTGGGGTTGGTTGATCGCGGCTGAAATTCGATCCGATCCTCGAACCACTCGACCTGCTTCACCGAGAGCTCCCGCTCCTGGCCGCCATTCTTCGAGCGCTGGATCACCACGACCAGGCCGCTGCGAAGTGGCGAGCGGTTGGCGATCTCGTCATAGTCGATAGCGACCAAACGCGATCCGGGTGTGATGGGGTGCGGCAGCAGTGCATTCATGCTGTCGCCGGCGACGTCATAGACGCGCTGGGTTGCGTCGGGGAACTTGTCGTCTGCTGGGACGGTGACCCATTCGGGATCATCCTGCGCCAGCTCATCCACTTCACGCCAGGCGCCGGCCTCCACGATCGCCACAACGGGCGCAGTGCCGGGAGAGCGCGAGATGCGTCGGACCTCTGCTCCTTCCGCCTCGATGCCCTCTTTGAGCCAAAGAGCCGTCTTGTCGATCGCCTTCGCCAAGATCTCGAGAACATTGCCGCGGGGGTTGTCGACCTCGCCACGAAGGTACTTATTGAGGCTGTCGTAAGAGATGCCCGAGCGCCGGTGGAGCTCGGCCTTGTTCCAGCCGAGCTCATCAATCCGAGCCTGAAGTCGTTCCCACCATTTCATGGCGAGCAGCATAGGTCAGGAAAATAATTCCGAATTGGAATTATCAGGCATTGAAACTGGAATTTAAATCCAGTATGGATACGGGCATGGATAGCACCCTGACAGTTGCCGAGATCATCAAAATGGCGGGCGGCCCTGCTGCGATAGCAGAGGCTAGCGGCGGCGCCATCAAGAAAGACGCCGTCTACAAATGGCCGTCGATCGGCGTGCCTGATCGTCACTGGCAAATCCTCATTGAACGGGCGGGGGTGTCGGCTGAACAGCTGTATGCGGCCAACCTTTGCGCGCGCGGGGTGGCAGCATGAACCTCCCACCAATCCCAGCAGACATCGCTGAGCGTGCAGATATCCTCTGCGACCAGTTCCGCCACATCGAGGATGACCGAGAGTTCGTTGCCCGGATCCTGATGGAGTTGGGGCAGGGCGTTCATGCGGGCCTGACAAAGCGCCAGCAGGCGGCATTCGACCTGCTCAAGTCTCAGATTACCGCCGATGGCGTCTCGCCAACGATCCGCGAAATCGCCACCGGCCTCGGCATCACTCTCAGCCGTGCCCATTCGGTCATGAAGCAGCTTGAGCATCGCGGGCTGATCACCATGGTTCCGCGGTGTCCGCGCTCGATCGCTATCGTGGGGAGGGCTTAGGTCATGGACGGCAGGAACAGCATCGCCGACGACATCCTGCGCAATGGCTTCGAGCGCTGGCAGCGCCTCGAGGGCGAGAAGCAGGCCATCAGTGATGACCTGAAGGAACTGTTTGCCGAACTCAAGTCTCAGGGGTTTGACGGCAAGGCGCTTCGCGCCGCCTTCCGCACCGTTGCCAAGGCTGACGATGCGGCTGTCCAGGACCTCAATGCCACGGTCGACCTCTACGTGGACAGCCTCATGGCGCCGCGGGCGAGTGCAACTGGCACGACTATTGCAATCGCGCAGGCGCGCAGCGCGGGAGAGCCGAGCGACCCTATCGCAGCACTCCGCACCGATCCGTCCATGGCCATCGTATCGGTCGACAATCTCAAAAAACCCGAAACCCAGTCTGCCCCCCAGGCTGGCAGCGACCTGACCAATCCCGCCCCGAAAGGTCAGGTCGCACCTAATCCCGTAGCGAAAGCTGCTGATGACGCGAACTCTGGGTCTGCGATGTCCGAGGTATCGGCGGCAGCCGATGCACCAGAGCAAGCCGAAGTGGTGAATAGGGTTGCTGGTGACCGGGCACCAGCTGCAACGTCTGAGGATATGGACGCGACAGCCGGAGAGACGGCAACCAATTCGGCCGTCGATGGTTCGAGCGAAGCCCCCAAAGCAGCGGGTAAGTCGGTGGAGGCTTCGGCCTCTGCCGCTCCGGCCCCCAAGTATGCCGAACCCGGCGTCAGCACCTGGGAAACCCATCCGCCAGAAGGCGTAGAGCGCGGCGCTATCTCCACGGCCTTCGGGACCATGGGGCAAGACACCGCTGTAATCGCCGATGAGCTCGAGCGTGGTGCTGCCCAGCCGATCGTGAAGAAAGGCAAGGTCATCCTCGACGGCTGGGCCCGGTACATGGCGGCCCGCAACATGGTCGAGCTCGACGGCTCGGCTATGGCCTATCCCGTCGTCCAGTACGCCGGCGATGACCTCCTGGTGGACATCATCAGGCTCAACGTCGAAGGCCGGATGCTCACCGAGCAGCAGAAGCGCCTGATCGCGGCCAATCTCGCCCGCCAGGAGCCCAGCCGCAAAGACGACATCTACCGCGCCTTTGAACTCTGGATGGAGCCGGTTTGATGGCGCACAGTCGCGTCCATAGCCGGTTGCTTGCGCTAAGCGCTGTGATGGCATCGCTCGGGCTCGTCCTGTGGTCGGCGCTCGTCCTGCAGGTCATCGGAGGCTTGGGATGACCCTAAGCCCTACCGCCATCAATCACTGCCAGAAACGGCCGCGCTCTGATGATGCGCAGCCTTGGCTTTCCATTCGGACGATCCTCCCCGCCCGAGGGCGAGTGAGCATCGATGTCAGTCCCTGCGTCGATCGCGTCATTCGCCCACTTCATCCAGTTCGGTTCGACGGCTCCAACCATCGTTCCGAGCATCTTTTGCCCGCTCAGCTGCGCTCTCAATTCGTCGCTGACCGGGTAATCCATCGTCGTCGCCTTTCGTCTGCTTCATCTGCTGGTTCAAACAATGCCAGCAAGTGGAGCCAAGGACGTGGGAAAGTTAGCCAAGAGCTTGGCCAATCCGGCCAAGCCGCGTGTTGCCATGACTGACGTGCAGTTTGCCGCCGATCTGATGCAGGAGGCGTTCCCGGTGCGAACCGGGCGGAACGTCACCACGGCGATCGGTGAAATCTTCGAGGCGCTGAAGCGTCATGAGCGGGCGCTGCCCGTCGACGTCGTGCGCGACCGGTCCCGCCAGTGGACGGAGCGCAGGGTTCGGGCCCTGTGGAAGCACGAAGCCCGGCGCGTCGACCATTACGAAATCCAAGACCTGACGGCCGTTGCTGTCGAGGAGGCCCGCCGTGAAAGGCAACATCTCAAAGCTCGTCAGGAACGCCTTGCTGCGCTCATTGCCGCTGCTGATCCGTGCGAAGTGGGCGAAGTCGAGGATGCAGAAGGCGAATGCTTTCGCGGACTGGATTTGTCCGGAGCAGGCTTCACCGAAGCCGACGAGCGAGCCGACCAGTCACACGGCTGGGGCATGTGATCCATGACCATCGGCACCTTCAGCCAGTCCGGACAGTGCCAGGACAAGAAGCCATTCGCGACCTGGGCAATCGCTCGTGGTGCCAATCCCCGTCATCTCGACATCTACCGCTGCCCGCACTGCGGACAGTTCCACATCGGACACAAGCCGAAGGGAATGGGGCGTCCTAAGCCTCCTCCGCCGGCGATCGAACTGGAGTTCTGACTATGGCGCCAGAGCGTTTCATTCTCGGCATCCGCGGCACCACTGAATTGGTGGAGGTTGTCGGTTATCGACCATATGCCGATGCAAGCTTTTGCGCGCACCGGCACATCAACGACGCTGCGCTTTGGGTCGTGACCCATGCGACAACGACGCTAAGACTCCCGCTCACTTACGGCTCCCAGGATGAAGCGCTGGCGATGGCGCATCGCCTGTCCCTCGAATGCCCATCAGCAGCTTCGATCGTCTGGGATGGCAAGAACGATGGTCAGAAAGGTTTCGCGACTGGCGCAATCGACAGCCTGAAAGCCGAGGTAATAGCGGTCATCAGGGAGACGGCTCAATGACCCTCTCCATGCCCCAATCCCGCAAGGTCATCAGAAAGCAAGAGGAGGTTGCAGCCGCATTGCTGGCTGGCCTCAAAGCGCGCGGCGTCACCCGTCATTCCCAGCGTGAGAAGCTAGCCCAGAAGGCAGCATCATCACGTCCAGCAGAGTTATCAGCACAAGCCCGAGCAGCAGTAGCAAACCGTCGAGCCATTGCCATGGTGGAGCGGCTGCAGGGTGGTGGGCTGTGACAGTTCAGCAGTTCCTCGATGGCCGCGTGACGCTCCACGCTGGCGATTGCCGCGAGATGATCCGCGATATTCCAGATGCGTCGATCGACTCCGTCGTGTGCGATCCGCCTTATGCCCTGGTCTCCATATCAAAGCGGTTCGCCAATTCTCCGCGCAATGAGCGCACGGAGAATATCGGAAACCCCTATGGCCGCACTGGCGCGGGGTTCATGGGCAAGAAATGGGACAATGGCGAAGCCGCCTTTGCCGAAACGTTTTGGGCAGAGGTGCTGCGCGTTCTGAAGCCCGGCGGCCATGTCCTCGCTTTCAGCGGTACCCGCACCTATCACCGACTGGCTGTTGCCATCGAGGACGCGGGCTTTGAGATCCGCGACCAGATCGGCTGGGCTTATGGATCGGGCTTTCCGAAGTCGCATGATGTCAGCAAGGGCATCGACAAGCGGGCAGGGGCAGACCGCGAGGTCGTCGGTACCGTCCGTGCTGGAATTGCCCGATCCGCCCGCAAGGGTGGGGAGATCGTCGGCGCGCGGGCGTTTGAGGAACTGAAACAGTCGCCCATCACGGTACCGGCAACGCCAGCCGCCGCCTACTGGGAGGGCTGGGGTACCGCCCTCAAGCCAGCGTGGGAACCGATTGTCATGGCCCGCAAGCCGCTTGGCGGGACCGTTGCTGAGAACGTGCTGGAGCACGGTACCGGAGCAATCAACATCGGCGGATGTCGCGTTGGTGATGCGGACACCAGAAATCTAAAGCGTGGCGGCGGCAACGATTTTCCGCATGAGGATGATAGTTGGAAGCCTGCGGCGGTGATGGTCGGCAGCGCGAATGGCCGTTGGCCCGCTAACATCATCCACGACGGCAGCGAAGAGGTTTTGGCGGCATTCCCCGATACCGATAGCGGAGGCGGACCTGCAGTTGGCACCGCGCGATCCAAGGTCAACACCTATGGCGACCCTACGGTCTCGATGACCGCACCAAAGGGCGCAAACTCCGGATCAGCAGCGCGGTTCTTCTATTCGAGTAAGGCCGATGCTGATGACCGTATCGGCTCCAAGCACCCAACCGTGAAGCCTGTTGACCTGATGCAATACCTCGTGCGGCTGGTGACGCCGCCGGGCGGTAGCGTGCTCGACCCGTTCGCCGGTACCGGCACAACTGGCGAGGCAGCATTCCGTGAGGGCATGCGGGCCGTGCTGATCGAGCGCGAGCCAGAATATCAGGCCGATATTGCCCGCCGCATGGAGCTTGCCCAGAACCCGACAAAGCGCGCGGCGGTGGCCAAGTCAAAGAACAAGCTGCAGGGCGCCGAAGGCACCCCGCTATTCGATGGAGACGCTGCATGACCAACAGCAACCATCAATGGGCAATAGCCGAACTACAAACCCGCCAATGGGAAATCTCCACCCCTGACATGCATGTCGCCAGACGTAAGCGCCGGCAGGCTCAAGGCCTATCGAAGAAACAGGCAGACGACCTCGTTGCATGGGCAGCAGAGCAAGAGCGGAGGGCAGCATGAGCGCGTCTCTATGGAAGACTGCCAGCGAGGATCGCCTCCGGATCCATATTCGCGCCCAGGATGATCGATTTCAGCGGGCAATGCGGGAGGAGCTGGAAGCTATCGCGGCCGAACGAGGGCTGAAGTTGCTGCCGCGGCCCAAGGTCAGGAAGCCGCGCGACATCCTCAACATCCTGCCATCCTATCCGTCGCCACTGCCGATGTCGGACGCGCAGCGCATCCTCAGGGAAGTGTGCAGCAAGCACGAGGTCACCAAGGCCGAACTGACAGGAGGGCAGCGGGGCAGGGCCATTGTTCTCGCGCGGCAGGAGGCCTCCTACCGGCTGAAGAAGGAAACCACCCTCAGCCTGCCCCAGATCGGCCGCAAGCTCGGCGGGCGCGACCATACGACCATTCTGCACGCTGTCCGGCGCCATGCGGCTTTGCTGGCGGGCCTGGAGTGGAAGAAGCCCAAGTATTCGGCGCGGGGTGAGCGGTGAGTAACGACCCTTATGAACGAGCCTTCAACGAGGCGATGGAGCGCGCAGGCGTTCCCCGTTCGTCGTGCAAGGTCTGTGGAGCAGAGTTCTTCGTCCAGTGCGAGTACCAAGAACGCGGAGTGTGCTTCGAATGCGTGCGGATTCTGGCGCACGAATGGGCCATGAAGCACACGGGTGAGCCAATTGCCCCTTTCTCCACCCAAGAGCAGATTGAGGAGTACGAAGCCAACCGCCCGCGCGGCAGGCAGTCGACGCCAAAGGCGGCCATATCGCCTGCACTGCGCAAGCTAGTTCTCGAGCGGGACGCATATCGCTGCCAGCAGTGCGGCGATCATCACGACCTCCACATCGATCACGTCTTCCCGGAATCGAAGGGTGGCGCGACTACGGCTGAAAATCTTCAGGTGCTGTGCGGCCCGTGCAATTTGCGGAAGGGAGCCAGAGTACCATGAGCATTCAGGCTGTAGCTTTCGTTCTCGACACCCACGTGCCGGAGGTGGCCGCCAAGATGCTCCTCGTGTGCTTGGCGAACGCACACAACCACACCACGGGCTTGTGCTGCCCCTCGGTCGCTCGCCTGTCCGAAGAAAGCAGCATGTCGCGCCGCAGTGTTCAGCGCTGGTTAAAGTGGTTGGCGGAGAACGGCGTAATTGAAGTGATCGAAAAGATCGACGCCACCGGCCGACAGCAGGCAAATGAGTACCGGATCGTCGGCTTCACTAGGGGCGCCAGCCTGACGCCCTCCCAGCGAGCAAAGGGTAGCGCTGCTGACACCCCCGAGGGTGACAGGGCTGACACCCCCGAGGGTGACACTGGTGGCGTGCCTCTAAAGGAACCGGAAGAACACCGGAAGAATGAACCGGAACGGGCGAGCGCGCGAGCATCGTTCGATGAAGTTTGGAAGTTGTACCCCAGACGCCGGCTGACCAACCGGGCAGAGGCTCAACAGGCGTTCGATCTGCTCAGCGATGAAGAAACCCACCGGCTGCTGTTGGCGGTCAAGCGCTTCCGTCAGTGGCACATCGAGGACAGCGAGGCTCGCCATTCCACGCCGGAGAGCCAGGCAGAATTCCGCAAAGGGCTGGGGAAGTGGATCCGGTCAGGAGCGTGGATGGATGCCCTGCACGTGCCGCTAAAGTCCGACCCAGCCCCAGCGACTGTCGAAGGGCTGGTGGCGCTAGGTCCTGACCATCCGGACTTCCAAGCGGTCCAGAAGATGCGCGGTAAACCAATCATCCTCGGCAAGAGCGGCAAGGCCACCTTCCGCATCGAGGAAATCGAGCAGGCGAGGATGCGGGCATGACGGACGAATCCATCATCGAACAGATGGCAAGAGCCATGGCGAAGTCGGTTCACGATCCCGAATGGAGACATTACCGGAAACCAGCAGAAGCGGCATTTGCTGTCGCAAAGGTGCGGATCGAACAGGCAAGGGCAGATCAGTGAGCGGAAGTCGGTTCATCGCTGCGATACGGGAAATCGCTGCGGAATATGGCCGAGCGGACATTCGGGCGACGGCGGCGATGGCTGAGGTGAAGGCGGCTCTCAGGGAATTAGACCGGTGTGTTGCATCGGAAGTGAAGAAGGACAGGTCCCATGGCTAAGCGGCAATATGACGATGACGAGCTCCACTGGTATGCGCTCGATGTGGTGCGTCAGAAGGAATACGTGGCCGGCTACCTGCTGAACAAGATGGGAGCCATGACCTTCATCCCAACATCGACCAGGTTCCGCAAAAAGAACCGATACTCGAAAGGGAAGATGGAAGTCGCTCACGCCACGATATCAGGGACCATTTTCGTGGGCTTCCCGACCGCACCTGTCTGGTATCGGGTCATGTCCATGCACTTGGTCAATGGCGTGCTGTCGGTTGACGGCCGGCCACGCCGCATTGATACCGCGAGCCGTGGCTGGCTGGAGTATCGGGGCCGGCAACTGGACGGTCAGCTCACTCTAGAGCGCCATCTGGTGCTGCATAAGGGTCAAGAGGTAGAGCGCTCTGCCGCACTGATCAGCGTCCAGGGGCGTGGCGTCTTGCGCACCCATACCAACCTCAAGCTCAAGGCGGCGAAGGATCGGCCATTGGTGATCAGGGCGGCTGGCGAGCGGGCCCGGATCCTGGGAACAATGCTTGAGGATGGAAAGGCAGACATAGCAGACGCTGCTTGAATGCACGGGCAAATCACTGCATAAGGGTGAGTGGACAACCATGCGATCCGTGACCAGCCATTGAGCCGAGGTCCGGCAGGCCCGGCGATACTGGAAATCGCGCAGGCCGGCATTGTCCCTAAAAATGGGTCCGCTTCGGCGGGCCTTTTGCTTTTCTAGCACACAGGCATGTCCATGATCTTCACTCTAGCGGTGATGCTTTGCCTCGCTGCGCAGCCTGTGCAGGGCGTGCTGCCGACAGTGCCGTTGATTGGAAATCCTTTCGAGGAGCGTGGCAATCGTCATGCCCGGCGCCGCGACGCAAGGCGGGAAAGGGCATGAATGCCCAAGCTTACCACCCTCAAGCCCAGGCTGAGCAAGCTACCTCCTCGCCTATCCACACCCCGAGAAATCAGAGACACACGCTACAGCCCAGACGCAACAGTGCGCGGCTGGTATCACTCGGCACGCTGGCAGAGTCTACGGCAGCAGGTGCTAGAACGCGATCTCTACACCTGCCAGCACACTGGCGTGATCCTTTCAGGCAAGGCGCCGGCACCCAATAGCGCTGTGGTGCACCACAAGGTGCCGCACAAGGGTGACCCTGAACTGTTTTGGAATCCAGCCAATCTCGAAAGCGTGGCCAAGTCCTGGCACGACAGCGAGGCGCAGAGGGAAGAGCGGAAAGCATGACGCCTGACCTGCTTCGTCTGCTGATCACTGCCGCGCTGGCCGGTGCGTGCCTCGTCGCTGTGCCTGCGGCTGTCGCCATCGCTCTGGCAGGCGGGTACAGCCGCGTGCCTTCACCTCCTCTGCCGCCTCGTCGTGGATACTACCAACCAACCACATCACCGACTGAGGGCGAACCGCCCATGCCGCGGAAGAAGTGACCGGGGGGGGTAGCAAAAGTCTGGAAGGCCCTCGCCTTCCGCACCCGCGTCCCCCTCACGCAGAGATTTTCTGCCTGCCTGTAAGTTTGCAGGTGCAAACCAAGGTGCAAACTCAACGTGGCAAAGCGTAAGCAAAACAAGGCCATAGACTGGAAAGGCATCGAAGCCGATTACAGGGCTGGCGTGATGACGATCCGAGAGATCGCCCGCTGGTATGGCGTGAGCGATACGGCGATCCACAAGAAGGCCAGGGCCGAAGACTGGACGAGGAAGCCGAAGGCGCAGACGCCGTTCGAAGAAGCGAAGGCGCAGCGGTCCGCACCCATGCAGGGTGAGATAATTCCGCCGGCCACGGTGAAGCCAGAGGCGCTGACGGACCGGGCCCGGGTACTGACCGGCCGCATGATCGATGAGCTGGAGGCAGTCACGTCGCATGCCGGCGAGCTCGAGGACATGATCTGCCGGGAAGAGGGCGATCCGAGACGCCGGCAGGCGCTGTTGCGGGCGCTGTCGCTGAGCGAGCGTTCGAAGACACTGAAGGATCTGGCCACGACCATGAAGACGCTGAACGAAGCTGCAGCGCCGGCCGGCGGCAAGAAGGAAGAGGCGCGGCGCGCGGCGGAGGGCGCGGCGAACAAGTTTGCGACCAGGACACCACCCCGTCTCGTGGCTGACAACACGAAATGAAGGAATGGACGACTGCCTGCCTCGATTGGGAGCGCAGGATCGTCACCGGCAGGAGCATGGTGCCGTTCAAGCCGCTATTCCCCGATGAGGCGGAAGAGGCGGTTCGCATCTTCAAGGAGTTGCGCATTGTCGATGCCGCGGGCAGCCCGACCTTTGGGGAGGCTTGCGAGCAGTGGGTGTTCGATTTCGTCGCTGCCATCTTCGGCGCTTATGACGCCGATACCGGCCGGCAGATGATCAGGGAATTCTTCCTGCTCATCAGCAAGAAGAATTCCAAGTCCACGATCGCCGCCGGCATCATGCTGACAGCGCTGTTGCTGAACTGGCGGAATTCAGAGGAGCTTCTGATCCTGGCGCCGACGATCGAGGTGGCGCAGAATAGTTTCAAGCCTGCGGCCGCCATGGTGCGCGCGGATCCTGACCTTGAGGCGCTGCTTCATGTCCAGGATCACCTGCGGACGATCACTCATCGGATCAACAAGGCCCAGCTGAAGGTTGTTGCGGCCGATACCGACACGGTCTCAGGCAAGAAGGCGGGCAGGGTGCTCGTTGACGAACTCTGGGTGTTCGGCAAGCGTCCGCATGCAGATGCGATGCTGCGGGAGGCGACCGGCGGCCTGGTCTCACGGCCGGAAGGCTTCGTGATCTATCTGTCGACGCAGAGTGATGAGCCGCCTGCGGGCGTGTTCAAGGCGAAGCTGGACTATTACCGGGACATTCGAGACGGGAAGATCGAGGACCGGAAGAGCTTCGGGCTGCTGTACGAATTCCCGCCCAAGATGCTGGCGGCGGAATCGTACCTGGAGCCGGAAAACTTCTATGTCACCAACCCGAACATGGGGCGATCGGTCGACCAGGAATGGCTTGAGGACGAGCTGAAGAAGGCTTCCGATCCGGATGCCCGTCGCACGTTCCTCGCCAAACACCTGAACGTCGAAATCGGCATGAACCTGCGGGCCAACCGCTGGCCTGGTGCCGACTACTGGAAGAAAGGTGACACGCCGGAAATCGGCTGTACGCTGGAGGGCCTCGGCGCCTTCCTCGACATGTGCGAGGTCGTGGTGCCAGGTCTAGACGGCGGTGGCCTGGACGATCTCTACGGCATGACATTGGTCGGCCGGCACAAGGTCACCAAGGAATGGATATCCTGGGCCCACGCATGGGCTCATGAGGGTGTGCTGGAGCGCCGCAAGAGCATCGCAGCACGGCTGCAGGACTTCAAGAAGGCGGGCGAGCTGACGATCGTCACCGACGAGCTCGAGGATATATCCGCTATCGTGGAGATCATTCGCGATGTCAAAGAGCGCGGGCTGTTGGCCTGTGTCTCTGCTGACGCCGCGGGCTTGGGCGAGATGGTTGAGGCTCTGGCTGAGATCGATGTGACCCAGGAGGATGGCCTGCTCGTCGGAGCTCCCCAGGGAATTATGATGATGAATGCCATCAAGACGACCGAGCGCCGGCTGGCGAACGGGACGTTCAAGCATGCCGTCTCGCCGATGATGGCCTGGTGCGTCGGCAACCTGAAGATCGAAGCCACGGCGACGGCTATCCGCGCCACGAAGCAAAACGCTGGTGACGCCAAGATCGACCCGATGATGGCGCTCTTCAACGCCGTGACCGTGATGGTTCGGAACCCTGAGGCGCAAGGCGTCTCGGTCTACGAAACCCGCGGCCTTCTGACTGTGTGAGGTGGAATGGGTATCTTCGACGTATTCCGCCCATCACCGCCGGTAGCCAATCTGCCGGTGCATGTGGAGCCCGTGATGGAAGCGGTCCAGGAGCCATCTGCCCAGTCGATGGTCGGCCAAGTTTCCGCCTTCTACGATTTCGATGATCCGCGGCTTCTGGAATTCATGCGCTCTGGCGGCATGACCGATGCTGGCGTTTCCGTCACGGTGAAGACCGCGCTGAAGAACCCGACGGTATTGCGGTGTGTCTCGCTGATCTCGTTCGCGATCGGCTATCTGCCGCTGCATCTGCGGAGCAAGGAAACCAAGGAAAAGGCCAAGGATCACCCGCTCTTCCGAGTTCTGCATCGGAAGCCGAACCCATGGCAGACCTCATTCGAGTTTCGCGTTCTCATGCAGCAGCGCGCGCTCACCCATGGCGATGCTTTTGCTCGGATCATCCGCAGCCGCGGGAACGTCACAGCGCTGATCCCGCTCGATCCCGAGCGTGTGACGGCGCGGCAGCGTCCGGACTGGCGCATCGAGTACGTCTACACCCGCCCGGACGGCGGCCAGATCACCCTGGCGCCCGATGACGTCTTTCATCTGCGCTACGGGATGTCGGCGGACGGCATCACCGGCTTGTCGCTGGTAAAACAGTCAGCAGAGGCGATTGCCCTGGCTATCCAGAGCGACAAGGCTGCGGCACGACTGTTCCGCAATGGAATGATCGTCGGCGGCGTGCTGGCGGTGAAGGACAAGCTGTCGCCGGAAGCCTATGAGCGCCTTAAGGGCCAGATGGACGAGCGCGAGGGCGCCGACCAGGCCCATAAGTGGATCGTTGCAGAGCAAGGGCTCGAAGCGAAGCCCTTTGCCGCCAATGGCCGCGACAGTCAGCGTGTGGAGAGCTCCAAGCACCAGATCGAAGAGATTGCCCGCCCGTTTGGTGTGCCACGGCCCTTGCTGGGCGTCGATGACACCTCCTGGGGCTCCGGTATCGACGTGCTGGGGCAGTTCTTCGTGCGTTACGCTCTGAACCCGTGGTTCGAGGCCTGGCAGCAGGCGATTGAACGGTCGCTGCTCACTGACGACGAAGCCGATGAATACGAGGCCAAGTTCAACGAGGGCGCGCTGCTGCGCGGCTCGATGAAGGATCAGGCCGACTTCTTCAGCAAGGCACTCGGCGCCGGCGGCCATCAGCCTTGGATGGATTACGAAGAGGTCCGCGAAACGATGGACCTGCCAAAGCGCGAAGTGGCGCCCAACCCGATGACCAGTGGCAACACTCCCGCAGGAGAGCCGAATGACCCAGCGTAATGTCCGTATTTTTGCCAAGGCTCGCCCAGGCGCCATGCCGATGCCGGCCACGCGCGAGGTGTCTGCGCTGACCAAGCCGCAGGTATTCGAGAAATGGTCGAATGAGGCCGCGGGGCTGCGCCCGAACGCGGTAGAGCACGGCGACAACGTCATCACCATGTTCGACGTCATCGGTGAAGACTTCTGGTCTGGCGGCGGAGTTACGGCAAAGAAGGTGGCATCGCAGCTGCGCGCGATCGGCGCGCGGCCGGTGGAAGTGCAGATCAATTCGCCCGGCGGCGACATGTTCGAAGGCATTGCGGTTTACAACGTGCTGCGCGAGCACTCCCAACCGATCACGATCAAGGTCATGGGCATGGCCGCTTCGGCGGCCTCGATCATCGCGATGGCTGGCGACACGATCGAAGTCGGCGCCGCGTCCTTCATCATGATCCATAACTGCTGGGTGCTCGCGATGGGCAATCGGCACGACATGCGCGAGACGGCCGATTTCCTCGAGCCTTTCGACCAGGCCATGGTCGACGTCTACGCGCAGCGCACAGGTGGCGATGCCAAAAAGATCGCCAAGTGGATGGACGACGAGACCTTCATGTCGGGGTCCATGGCGATCGAACGCGGCTTTGCCGATGCGCTGCTCGATGCGGATGCCGTGAAGGTCGATGAGAATGCGAAAGCTCGCGATCGTGAGGTCAATGACCTCAGAGCGCTGGAGCTTGAACTGGTTTCTGCGGGTCACACGCGCACCGAAGCGCGGGCCCGCATCAACAAAATCAAGGGCACGCCAGGCGCTGTCCTCGATGATGCCACGCCGGGCGCTGGCGACGACTGGTCGGGTCTTTCCGGCCTCCTTTCAACGCTTCAATCGTAGGAGCTACTCCCATGAAGCACTCTCCCGCGCTCGCCATCCTGGCGGGCTCGACGGCGCTCGTCACCCCGCGCGCTGTCACCGGCGCTCGGCTCCGTGCTGATGCGGCCGATCCCAAGGCCCTGATCGAAGCCCTCAACAAGTCGTTTGAGGAATTCAAGGCCACCCACGACCAGAAGCTCAAGGCCAAGGTCGATGACGTTGTGCTGAACGAGAAGCTGGACAAGATCAATTCCAGCGTGGGCGATTTTCAGACCGCCATTGACGATCTGAACGCCAAGCTCGCCGCTGCCGAAATGGGCGCTGGCCAGGGCCAGCCGGTTGACCGTGAATACACCACGGCCTTCAACGCTCACTTCCGCAAGGGCGACGTCAACGCCGCTCTCAACAAGGGTGCCGATGACGAAGGTGGCTATCTGGCTCCGGTCGAATGGGATCGCACGATCACTGACGAACTGGTCGAGATTTCGCCCATGCGTCAGATCGCCCAGGTGATCAACATCGGTGGCGCTGGCTTCAAGCGGCTGTTCAATCTCCGCGGTACCGGCTCCGGCTGGGTCGGTGAAACTGCCGCTCGCCCCGAGACCGCATCGCCGGAATTCGGGACCATGACCTTTGCGACCGGCGAGCTGTATGCGAACCCGGCGGCCACTCAGCAGCTGCTCGATGACTCCGTCATCAACCTCGAGCAGTGGCTGGCCGGCGAAGTCCAGACCGAGTTCGCCTATCAGGAAGGCATTGCCTTCGTGTCGGGCAACGGCACCAACAAGCCCTATGGCTTCCTGACCTTCGTCACTGGCGCTGCCAATGCGGCGGTGAACCCCCTTGGTGCAATCGCCACCACGACTGCCGCCGCCACGGCTGCTGTCACCGGTGACGAGCTGATCGACCTCGTGACCGCGCTCCCCGGCGAAATGGGCGCCAATGCCCGCTTCGTCATGAACCGGCTCACTCAGTCTTCGATCCGCAAGCTCAAGGACACGACCGGCAACTACATGTGGCAGCCGTCCATCCAGGCGGGTGTTCCGGCTACTCTGCTGGGCTATCCGATCACCGAGATGGCAGCGATGCCGAATGCCGCAGCCGGCGCCGTGCCGATTGCCTTCGGTGACTTCCGCCGCGGCTACCTGATCGTTGATCGCCAGGGCGTCCGCGTCCTCCGCGACCCCTACACCAACAAGCCCTACGTGATGTTCTACACCACGAAGCGCGTCGGTGGCGGTGTGCAGGATCCCCAGGCCATCAAGGCCCTCAAGATGGCCGCCGCGTAAGCGTCAGCCGAGCAGGGCGGCCTACGGGCCGCCTAAACCCTCCCATCAGGAGAATGATCATGGCCAAGAAGCCTGAGAATACCGCTGGCGCTGCCAACGCATCCGCAGCGGCCAACATCCAGAAGACCGCCGAGCAGGAGACTGCAAAGCGCGTTGAAGCCGCCGAGAACGCGACTGCCAAGGCGAAGGAAGAGAACCGCCTTCCCGAGACCATGGCCGTCACCAACCCAGCACCTGCAACCACGATGGAAAGCCCCAGCGGCGCATTCATCGAGGATGAAATCAAGCAGGCGATCCCGACCGATCACCCGGCCGTGGACAACAATCCCCGCAAGGGCACGTCTGCCGTCCAGAACGGCGGTGATTTCAACGACCCGCGTCGTCGCCATCCGAGCGATCCGAACTTCGTCGGCCAAGGCCTCGACTTGAGCGTCTACGGCAACGAAGCCAAGGGCGAGTAAACCATGCGCAGCCCCGTCCTAGTCATACCGCCAGCCAGCTTGCCCGTCTCTCTGGACGAGGCCAAGAAACACCTGCGGGTGGCGATCTATGACGCGGACGGGGCTATGCTTCCCGGTGATGATGACGCGCTGATCGATGCCTACATCGAGGCTGCTGTTTCGCACCTGGACGGCTGGACGGGCATTCTGAGCCGGGCCCTGGTCGAGCAGACCTGGCGCATGGACTTCGACCGTTTCTGCACCGAACTGAAGCTGCCTCTGGGGCCTGTCATCGAAATCGTCAGCATCACCTGGCGCAATGACGAGGGGCAGATTGCGACCATCGACTCCGACGAATATCTGCTCCGGACCGATGCAGGCGGCAATGCCCATGTCCGCTTCCGCAGTGCATATAGCTTCCCGACCGGGCTCTATGAGAGTGATCCGGTCAGCGTGACGTTCAAGGCTGGGTATCCGACGACACCGGCCGTTGATGCCGATCCCGAGGCTGATCCGCCCGTCGAAGCGGCCCCGGCCGTCAGCACAGTTCCGAGCGCGATCAAGGTCGCGATCCTGCTAATGGTGGGCCACTGGTACGAAAACCGGGAAGTCACCGTTTCCGACTCGATTTCCCAACTTCCCTTTGCCGTAAACGCGCTGCTGGCGCCCTTCAGAAGGACCTCGATATGACCGAACGCTTCCGCTTCACCGAAGACTTCGACTTCAAGCCGACGTCGCAAACCACCGTGGCCTTCAAGAAGGGCCATGAGGGCGATATCGTCACTGGTGCGGCTGTTTCCGGCAAGATCACCAATGCCGTTGTCGACGCTGCCCTGAAGGCCAAGAAAGGCGAGAAGGTCGGCGCTGGGGCCAGGGCCGACAAGGCGAAATCGTCAAATGTTTGATGCTCTCCGCGACGGGTACTCCGAGGCGGGTGGGCAGAGGCCGGCCATTTGGCTGGGTCAGATGCTCGGCGTGGCTCTGCGCACCGCGCTGCAAACCGTGATCGTCGTGTCTGTACTGCGATTGATGGGCGTAATCTGAGATGGCTGAGAACTTCCGCCGGGCAGGGGCGCTGCGCGAGCGGCTGCATTTCCAACGTCGCGATATCGCTGGCGGTGGTGACGGTTGGGGTGGTGACCCCATCCCGGGCTCCGGTGAGTTCGCCACCCAGTTCACAGTCTCAGCTGGCATGCGCCCGCGCGTGGGCACCGAGGCGGTCGACGCGGCGCGTCTCAGCGGCCAGCAGCCCTATGTGGTGACTGTCCGAAATACGGCCCAGACCCGCGGCGTCACCGTGGCCTGGCAGTTGGTGGATGCGCGGGATAGCAATCGAGTTTTTGCTGTGAAATCGCCGCCTGCTGATCCCGATGGCAAGAATGCGTGGCTTGAGTTTCTAGTGACCAGCGGGACGCCTTCCTGATGGCCTCTGTCACTGTCCAAGGTGCGGATAAGCTCAAACGAAAGATGCAGCGAATTCCCATTCTTGCGCGGCAGGAAATCGCGAAGGCGATGGAGCAAAGCGCTGAAGAGATGGTGCGCCTCGCCAAGTCGCTGGCTCCGGTGGACGGTGGCGATCTGCAAATGTCGATCGGCTGGACCTGGGGCGATGCGCCCAAGGGCTCGATGGTTCTCGGCACAGTCCGCCAAAAGGGCAAGGGCACCGGGAACATGGCCATCACGATATATGCAGGCGGCGGCGAAGCGTTCCATGCCAGATGGATCGAGTTCGGCACGTCGCCGCACGTCCAGGGCGGCCAGTTCGCCGGCACACAACATCCTGGCACTCGCGCCCAGCCATTTTTCTACCCGGCCTATCGAGCGCTGAAGAAGCGCATCAAAGGCAGAACTACTCGCGCCATCCGCAAGGCAGCGCGTACCGCAGCCGCTGGAGGCTCATGATGGACGCCGGCTACGAACTGATCCTCGCGGCCATCAACCGGCTGCGGGCGACGGCTGCTGTCACGTCATTTGTCAGCACCCGGATTTATGACCGCGTGCCGGAAGATCAAGACGGCGCTCCGGCGATCGTTTTTCCATACATCTCGCTTGGCCCGAGTACGTCGATCCCTGACGACTACGACTGCATGGACGGCGAGGAAATCAGCCTGCAATTCGACGTCTGGGCGAATGGTAGCGACGAAGCCTACGGCTCGGTGCAGTGCAGGAAGATCAGTGGCGCGGTGAAGCGTGCCCTGCACGACGCCGAACTAACCCTATCGACCAATGCGCTGGTGAGCCTCCAGCATGAGATCACTCGCATCATGGATGACCCAAACCCCGCCATTACCCATGGCGTTGTGACCTTTACCGCCACGGTGGAAACACCCTGACCAACCCGGCCGCCTTGAGCGGCCTTTTTCATGGAGGCCGCAATGGCTGACGCGACGACTATCAAGGGCGGCAAGGTGCGCGTCCTCCTCGAGACCGAAACCCCGGGCACCTTTGCCGCGCCCTGCGGCTTCACCTCAAAATCCGTGACCCTGAACAAGGGCCTGGAAGATACGCAGGGCGTGAGCTGCACGGATCCGGATGCAGTCTCGTGGCTGCTGCGCGATGCCGTGTCTCTCTCTATCTCGGTCAGTGGCGAGGGCGTTCTTGCCACTGAATCGGTCGCCACCTGGCTGGCCGCGTGGAAGTCGGTGGATTCTGTCAATTCCAAGATCGAGATCGAAATGCCGACCGAGACGCTGACCTTTACCGGACGGCTTCACGTCGAGAGCATCGAATGGAATGCGCCCAACGGCCGGCGCGTGACTGCGAACATCAGCATGCAGTCCGATGGCACTATGGCCGATGCCACCGCGGCGAACACCTGATGAGCCGCGACGGTTCAATCACACTGCCCTTCGCGGACGGGGACAAGGTCTTCCGTCTCGCGTGGGGGGAGCTTGTCAAGCTCCAGGAAGCGGCCGACGCTGGTCCGTTCGTGGTCTACAACCGGCTGATGACCGGCACCTGGCGGCTCGGTGACATCAGCAATACCATTCGCCTCGGCCTGATCGGCGGCGGCTTGGATGCGCCCAAGGCGCTCCAGTTCGTACAGAGCTACGTCGAGAGCAGGCCGCCCCTCGAAAGTCTGCCCTTGGCTCAGGGCATCCTCGGCACCGCATTGCAGGGGGCGCCGGATGAAAAGCCGGGGGAGTCAGAGGGGGAGGGGGTGAGCGCATCGACGACCTCCCCAACGGAAAGCTCCGAATAGCCCTGGTCTACAAGCAGGGCATCATCATGGGCCTGTCGCCGCGAGAGGTGGACCGGCAGAGCCTGTGGCAGTTCCTGGCGGCGTGGAATGGGTATGTCGCGGCGAACACGCCGGAGAACGGCAAGCTCACCGAGAGCGAGGCAGAGGCTTTGTTCGATTGGATCGATGAGGGGCCGGCCGAAGACGGCTGCACTCTTCCCCTGGTGGTCTGGGACGGCGGAAGGTGCCGTTTACTCCCCGCGTAGTTTATTGGTGGGTTCGCTTGTCCACGTCACTTTCGTGAGGCCCCGCTCCTCGTTGCCTGGAGTGCCGATACTTAGGAGCATCAGGTGGCATTCGGGACTAGCCACAGGGCAGGCGTAGTAGACGACCAGGCACTCAAGCCCGTCAGCTTCCATCGCACTATCGCACTCGCCTTCGTGTCGATCGAGGCCTTCCAGGCCGTACCCCGCTTCAAGGGCTCGAATGTCGTGCCTATCATCGGCGCCCACATAGCCCTTGGTGCCTATGCTCATCATCCTGATGGTGTTGTCCTGAGCGCCAATCATTACTGATGCAGGGAAGACGGGTTGAACGCCTGTCCAAACTGCATCGAAGTTGGGCACCACGGTTTTGCGCACGTCGTTGAGCCGGTCCAGGTTTTGCTCGATCGCAGCGGAGCTATCGAGGCCAAAAGCTCTGAGCGCGTCTGCGCCACTCTGGGCGGCTGCTGACGACATCAAAATCAGAGACAGCGCAGAGACCAAAACGGCTCTGTTCATCATTCGGCTCCTCTCTACAAGGTTATCCACGTGGCCAACGAAGTAGACCTACAGCGCCTCGTCGTCCAGATGGAGGCCTCCTTCACGAAGTACAACCGTGAATGGCAGAAGGCCATGGGTGTGACGGACACCAATGTGAAGCGGGTGCAGTCTCGCTTCAACGGCATGGCCAAGTCGATTGACAACGCTGGAGCGAATACAGCTCGCGCGCTCAGCCCTATTGCCGGCCAGACCGGCAACATCGCTGCCCAGTTCCAGGACATCGCGGTGCAGCTTCAGGGCGGGCAGTCGCCGTTCCTGATCGCCATGCAGCAGGGCACGCAACTCAGTTCCGTGCTCAACCAGACCAAGAGCCCGATCGCGGCACTAAGCGGGGCCTTTCTGCAGCTGGTGAACCCTATCTCCCTGGCGACGATCGCCGCCATCGCGCTGGGCGGCGCTGCGGCTCAGTACCTCGGCTCGTTGCTCGGCGACGGAAAGTCTGCCGAAGATCTGATGAAGGAGCATAACGACACCATTCGCGGTGTCGCTGAAAAGTGGGGCGAAGCCGTTCCTGCTCTTCGGGCCTATGTGGATCAGCTGGACCGTGCCAGCCAGCAGCAGGACCTGAGCACCGCCTATGATGTCGTGGTGCAGCAGCAGTTTGATGCTCTCAGGGCATCGTTGGGCGACATTCGGGCGGAGTTCGCTGCCGCTCGCATGGACCTTGCCGCCTTCGGTGCCAGTGCGCAGGAAATTGATGCGCTACAGGCAGAGTTCAACACGTTGCGCCAGCGGGTAGAGGACGGCACCGCAACCACGGAAGACCTTGAGCGCATGATGGCGCTGCTCGCGGAGACTACCGGCGCCAGCACCGTCCCTAGCCTCGTTTCGCTGCAAGGGATACTTGGCGGCGTGACCGAGGCGCTGGCTACCGCCTCTCGCGAGGCTGCCCGGTTCCGCGCTGAGCAGGCGGCCCTGAATGAGCCTGACGCCCAAGTCGATGCCTTCAGCGCGAACAGAGACTTCGTGACGGAGCAGCAGCGGATCAACGGGCTGACCCGCGAACAGCTCGAGCTCGAGAGCGAGATCGCCCGGGTGAAGTCCGAGGCTGAGCGCGACAATGCCCTGCTAAGCGATGCGCAGGCACTGGAAATCGCGCAAGGCCGCCTCGCTGCCGAGGAACGCCGCTCTCAACTGGCATCGGGCGGCAAGAGCGCCGCCAAGGAAGCCGACCGGGAGCGCGAGGCTGTCATCGCTCTCATCGAAGAACTCGAGCACGAATACGAATTGCTCGGACTGACAGAGCAGCAGAAGGCTGTGGCCAACGCCATGCGCCGTGCCGGCGCTGCGGCTACCGATGCTGAGCGTCAGGCCATCACCGACCTGGTCAACGCCACCTATCTTGAACAGCAGGCCATCGAGGCTGCCAACGAGCAGATGCGCGAGTTTCAGGATATAGCGAAGGGTGCGCTGCAGGGCTTCATCAGCGACATGCTCGCCGGCAAGGATGCGACCGAGGCGCTGGGCAACGCGCTCAACAACATTGGCAGCAAGCTGCTGAACGCGGGGCTGGACGGGCTCTTTGCCGGCGCTTTCGGCGGTGGCGGAGGCGGGAACATCTTCGGCAGCCTGTTCGGCGGCGGGCGGGCGACTGGCGGCCCGGTGCAGGCCGGCCGCATCTACAAGATCAACGAGAACACGCCCAACAGCGAATACTGGATGCCGTCGTCAGATGGCGTCGTGATGCCGAAGCTCCCGCAGAGCTCGGGCGGCAATGGCTCTAGCCTGGTGGTGGCGCCTGTAATCCACGTTGGTGCCGGCGCCGACTCGGTGACCGTGGAGCAGTTGCGCACCTGGTCGCGCTTCGAGCTGCCCCAGATGATCCGGCACCACGCAAACAGTTCAATGCCGGAGAATGGTTGATGGCCGCCACATTCCCGATCGCCCAGGCCGACCTCGGCGACATCCTGCCGGTGCAGAGCGTCGTGTGGGAACTGACCCGGCAGCAGGAACTGACTGGGCTCGGTTCTGGTGAAGCCCTCGCGGCTGATCTGGCGCCGTCTCTGTGGATGGGCGAAGTCAGCCTGCGGCCCCTGCTGCACACCGATGCCCGCGCCATGGCGGCAAGGATCGACATGCTCGACGGCGCTATCCATGCCTTCTATCTCGCCAACCCGCTGGGGTGGTATCCGAAGATGGACCCGCACAGCACGATCTACGGCGCTTCCGCGCCTGTGCTGGCCACCATTGCTGCCAACCGCAAGGAGGTTGCGATCTCCGGCCTTCCTGCTGGCTACAAGCTATCCGCTGGGGACATGTTCGCGGTCGACTACGGCTCCCCCTCTCGGCGGGGGCTCTACAGGCTGGGAGCCGATGTTGCGGCCAGCGGGGCTGGCCTGACGGCATTGGTTGAGGTCCGCCCTCATTTGCGCCCCGGCGTCACTGAAGCCCTCTCGGTGACCTTCGCACGGCCCGCAGCCAAGGTAAAAATGGTTGCCGGCACCGTCAGCCAGCAAATGCACAGCGCAAACCGGACGCGCATCAGCTTCCGGGTGATCCAGACACTCGCGGCAGGGTAGGCAGTCAATGGTCCGTATTCTCGACGCCGCCACGCAGGGCGCGGTGCGCGATCGCTCGCGCATCATCCCGCGCGACTTCATAGTCTGCACCGTGCTGACCTTTGATGGTGATGAGGTGACGTTCGGCTTCACCAACTTCGGAGACGACGTGATCACCAACGTGATCGACGGCGCTAACGGGGCAACGGTCAGCCACACGTTCTATGGCGATAACGCCCCACTGACGTCGATGGACCCCATCCCGATGCATATTGGCGTGGAGGTGGACACCACCGAGGTGGTGCTCAATCACCTGCATCCGGTGGTCGAGGAAATGATACGCGGCCACAACTGCCGAAACGCCCGGGTGCAGATTCATCGGGGCTATCTCGACCCCGCCTCGATGCTGCTGGTCGCCGCGCCGCGATGCCGGCGGTTGGGCCAGATCAACGGCACGCCGATCGTGACGCCGGCTGTCGGCGGGCAGGGCAGCGTGACGCTCAAGATCGTGTCGCACACTCGCGAACTGACCAGGACGAACCCGGTCAAGAGCAGCGACGAAACCTACCGGCTCCGAGACGGCGACCGGATCAACCAATATGCCGGCACGGCCGGTCAATGGCCCATCTTCTGGGGCGAGGCTAAATCCTGATGCCCATTTGGCTTATCCAGATCCTTGTCGGCATCGTTCTGAGCGTTGCCGGCCAAATCATCTCGTCGATCGGCAAGCAGGACCAGAAGCAGAAGGTCTCCGGCGTTCGCGGCACCTTGCAGACCGGCGGCGACCACTCGCCCTCGTTCATCATCGGGCGCTACGGCACGGCTGGAAAGCTCAAGTATGCCGGCACCTGGGGCAATGCCGGCGAGACGCCGAACGCCTATTACTCCAAGGTCATCGAGGTCAGCTATCTGCCGATCCGGGGATTCAGTGGCTTCTTCGTCAATGGCGAGCGGGTGACGCTGGACGCGTCCAAGACCGGCGACCTGGGCTATGCCGTGCTCGAGTATCGCGTTGGCGGCGTCGACCATCTCTGGATCAACCCCTATCTCGGCGACCAGACCGCTGCCGATCCGCTGATGCGCAATCAGTTCGGCAGCGATCCCGACCGCCCCTATACCGCCGAGATGATCGGCCTTGGCCTAGGGTATTTCGTCGCGACGGCTCTGGTGAACCGCGAGCTCTTCTCTGGCTTTCCTGAATATCTGGCAGAGGTCGATGGTATCGCGCTGGACGACCCGCGCGGCGACGATGCGCACGACAACCCAATCGTGGCCGCCTACACGCTGCTCAAGGGCCTCTCCTATGGCGGCGCGTGGGTTTACGGCCCCCAGACCTATACCGACAATAACTTCCGCCTGAGCAACATCGAAACTGAAGCCGACAAATGCGACGTGGCCATTGCTCTTGCCGGTGGCGGGACCATGCCGCGGTTCCGTATGGGCCTTGAGGTCTCGCTCGATGCGGAACCCCATGCCATCGTCGGCGAGTTGCTGAAAAGCTGCCAGGGCCGGTGGGCCGATGTCGGCGGCGTATTCAAGTTTCTCGTGGGTGAGCCTGGCGCTCCCGTGGTGGGGATCACCGACGAAGACATGGTGATTACCGAGCAGCAGACGTTCGAGCCGTTCCCGGGCCTCGAAAGCCTGTTCAACGGCATCGCCGCGACCTATCCCGAGCCCGCCGAGGCATGGGAAACCAAGGAGGCTCCACCACGCTACCGCAGTGACCTCGAAGTCGCTGACGGGCGCCGCCTGCCGTTCTCGACCGACTTCAAGGCCGTGCCCTACGCCGTGCAGGTGCAGGAGCTGATGCGCGCGGCGATCGAGGAGACCCGCCGCTTCCGCCGGCATACCCAGACGATGCTGCCCGAGTGGTGGGAATATGAGGTGCTGGACGTCGCCGCCTGGACCAGCGACCGTAATGGTTATGAGGCCAAGCAGTTTCTCATCACGGCCATGGAAGACCTGCCGAACGCCAACCAGTTCGTTGGCCTGCAGGAGATCGAACCGGCCGACTATGGCTGGGACAGCGACTATGAGTTGCCGTGGGATGTTGCACCGCTGGTGATCGCGCGGCCGGCGCCGCAGGTGATGACAGGGTGGAATGTCGCGCCCTTCGTGGTGGTGGATGCTGATGGCGCGAGCCGCCGGCCTGCTATCGAAGTGTTCTGGGCCAGTGGCCTGGTCGACGTTCGGGCCGTCGAGGTCCAGGTGCGAGAGACCTGGGGCAGCGAGAACATCATCTTCGACGGTGAACTGCCGTACGATCCTGCTGTAGCGAGCCCTTCGGCAGTGCCGTCGATCTCGACACTGCTGCCCAATACGACCTATGAGGTGCGCGGCAAGTATCTGCCCTTCTCCGGCCGCGTCACCTTGTGGTCGAACCAATCCTTGGACGGCAGCGGCAACATCGTCGAAGGCGACTGGCTCGGCGTCACCACACCGAACGTCAAGCTCGGCGCCAGTGACATTGCGATCGACCTGGCCAACGTCGCGCAGGACGTGCTGGCGCAACTCGGCCTCAAGCCACGCCAGTTGATCGAGCAGTTCAAGCAGATCGGCACTCTGCTCGAGGAAGTGGACCGCGAGAACTACACCAAGCGCGAGGCCTTGTTCCGCGAGATCACGGTGGAACTCGAGGGGCTGGAAGCCAGCTTCACCGAGATCATCGAAGTCGCGCTTGGACCTGGTGGTGCAATCGCCCTCGCGTTGGAAAGCCTCTATGCGGCCATGGGCGGCAACACTGCCGAGGTCAACGTTCGCTGGGAGGCTGTGGCCGCTCCGTCGGGCTATTCGGCCCGCTATGCCATCCAGGCGGCGGTCAACGACGGGACGTTCCGGGCGGCCACGCTGTTCCTCGATGTGCCGGCTGATCCAACGGACCCCACGCGCATCGGCCTGATGGCGGGGCAGACAGCCTTCTTCACCTCAGCAGGCGTTCCCATCGGTCTCATGGACGAGAACGGCTTCTTCCGGTCCGCCAATGACGCTGTGGTCATTAACATGCTCAACGGCGATTTCAGTTTCGGGTAGCAGCAATGGCAGTGATCAGAGGTTTTGAGTCTGCCGGCGTCGTGGCGTGCTTCGTCGAAGCTGCCGGTGGCGGCGACATCTTCGACATCAACGCGCCATGCAACGCGCCGGCGAAAGACCCGATCAACTATCTCAGCTCGATCATCTGGCACTCGGCTCTCGATCAGTTCGAACTGGCAGCGGGGCCAACGGACGTGCCTATCGCACACGCCAGCCTCGCTCCTGGTTCGACCCTGCTCGGCATCGGTGCCGTTGGCCTCACCGTCCATGGCAACACGCGCGTCACGGACATCCTGCTGCTGACCCACAATCTGGGCTATAAGCCGCGCGTGAAGGTGACGATCGCCGGCAAGGTGGTCACGTCCGGGCAGATGATCCAGGACTCCACCCAATACCGCAGGACGGTCTCTGTCTTCACCACCACGACGGGGGTCTATCTCCGCGAGACGGCCTTCTCCAGCGACGTGTCCCTGCCGGCGCACAACCAGACCTACCGCGTGTTCGTCTTCAGGCAGGCAACGGCTGATCCGGCCCAGCCCCTGTTCGGCAAGGCCGGCAGCCTCATGACGCTGGCGCGGGGCATCGTGCGCTCGGACGGCAGGTATCTGCGCCGGACTGGGGTCGGTGACGCGCAGGAGTTCTCCATGGACAGCGGACCGACGCTGGACGTGAGCAACGGGCACAAGCGGGTGGCGAACGGCGGTGTGCTGACTACCGAGGCGGGCTACAATGGCAGCATGGCCGCGCCAGCCTACGCGACGGTGGGGCTGTAGTCATGCCGGTATTCGGAAGCGGTGGGACAATCACTCAGACGGAAGGTAGCACGGTTCTCTGGTCGACCACGCGGGTGCCGGTGCAGCTTGTGCCCGGTTCCGCAACGACTCTGACAAACTTCGATATTTCCTACCCGCATCCGGCCATGGACAACGCCTATGGCCTGGACGTGACCATAGACGAGATGTTCGGCACGATCTTTACCAACTGCGCCACCTACGCGAGCATCATTCCCGGCGAGTGGGAAAGCCTTTCGGCACCAGTCGCGACCTTACCTGTAGGGGTCAATCACTTCGAGATAGAGGTTGAGCTAACCCGGATCGTGGAGCCCTCAACCTATGTGGGGAAGCCCTTCCCGAAGTCTCTCGCGGAGGGGCAGCGGACTTGGCTCAACGGCGGGTCCTGCGAACTCGAAAGGGCGGGGCCGCTGATCCGCATCTTCCGCTTCGAGCGGATCGGGAACAGCATCTACTTGCGGCGCAAGCAGTCGATCAAGGACGCGGGGAACCAGGGTATCTGGGCACCCGGCAACAGCCAATACACCGGCGTTGGTGGCTATCAGGAGGGGTGGACCTACGGCTCCGACCCCCGGTGCTGGCCGGCGCACCTAATCGAAGCCAAGTCGGGCGGCAACGTCAACAAGCGCCGGGGTGAGGCGAACGCCTGCTCGACCGTCGACAATTCCAACTACGCATCCACCTGGCGCGGGACCGTGATCATCACACCCGGCTATATCGCTCCATAGGATAATCAATGAACCTCCCAACTTGGTACGACACCGGCACTGCGTCGGTGGCGAACGGCTCCACGTCTGTCACTGGCGCCGGCACGCTCTGGGGTGACGACGCTATCATGCCGGGCGACCTGTTTTGCGATCTGGCGCAGCCCTTGGTGCCGCCACAGCGTATCGCCAGTGTTCAAGCCAACGGTGAACTGACACTGGCGGCGGCGTGGCCTGGAACGGCACTCGCCGATGCCGCCTATGAAATCCGCTATGTCGGGATCATCGAGCGCAGCACCGCGCAGACGCGGCGGGTGCTGGAACAGCTGGGCGACATAACGGCCTGGGCTGACATCATGGTCGAGGACGATGCTGCTCGACTGGCGTTGGAAACGACTGGCAACCCGCTTCGGGCGAACTTCAGGGTGCTCGTCAAGGACGATGGCGTGATCTGGGCCAAGGCATCGAGCGCCTATGACGACTGGATCGGCCCGGTGGAGTTCAAAGGCGACACGGGTGACACAGGGCCGATCGGTCCTCGCGGTGTTACGCCAAAGGGCGACTACAGCGGTGCCACTGCATACGTCGAAGGCGATGCTGTCCTGTACAATGGATCGTCGTGGGTGGCGCTCGGCGCGACGACCGGCAACGCCCCTCCTGTTCTCCCCACCACCAGCAACGCCTACTGGGGCTTGCTGGCGCGACAGGGCACTGATGGCACCGGCACGGGTGACGTGGTCGGCCCGGCCAGCTCTGTAGCGGGACGCCTCGCTGGCTTTGATGGCACCACCGGAAAACTGTTAAAGCAGATGGTGCCGCTGGATGCTCGGCTCTCAGCGGAAGCGTTCGGCGACTACCAGATCAACGGTCTCAAGCCGGACAAGATGTCCACTAATGTGCTGCGGCTTTACCCCGGAGTTGTATTCGGCCCGGATGGGCAACTGGTGGCAAGGACGACCGCCTACTACGATATTGATATGGCCGCCGTGGGGGTCGGTGGCATTGATGCCGGAGCTCCTGTCGATGGGGTAGGCTACCACGTATACGTGCTGCGCCGTGCATCAGACGGGGCCTTTGGCGCGGTGATCTCCAATTCCATCACCTACAGCGGTGTGGCGCTTCCGGCGGGGTACATGCACGTCCGAAAGTTGCGCTTTGGCTTTGTTTACAACAGCTTGTGGGACGGCATCCCCAACCATGACGCGGCCAACTGGCCCTGGCCATATGTGCGGCTGACGGATAGCGGAGAGTTGAACCCCTGGCGAGTACTTAACGCTGGGACAGCAGCCAGTTACTTCAACTTCAACACACTTTCGGTTGTTCCTGACAACGCCAGACTGGTCCATCTCATGACCCGGATCGATCCTTCGGGCTCTCCAGGTCAGGCTTACTTGCGCTCACCAGGCACTCTCAATGATCTCCCGGTGGGTGCGTGTGCTGCTAGCGGTATTCGGGCCTATAACTTTCCAACGATCCGATGCAACAGCACGGGTGATATCGCCTATTTTTGCACCGGCGGTGTTTCCCTAAGCGTCTGGGTGCTCGGCTATTACATGACCGAGCCGAGCTGATCGAGGTGCTCTCCCAACTGGAAACAGTAGCGCTGCGTGGATTGGTCAACTGTCAGCTCGGCGGTTAAACCTCTTTTGGCGCACCACAAAGGGAAAACCATCACAACGGAATTTGGCGCGTCGAAGACCCGCCGTCTCCATTCATCGTTGGAAATGCTGGGGCGATCCATCGACCAACGCGGGAAAATCATCGCGGCAGCCTGGTCCAAACTGATGCATAGTCCGCTCTCCAGCTTCATCAGGTAGCACTCCCAATCGGCTTAGACTACAACGTCTATCAGACTGCATGCCACGGCTGCGCTGAACGATCAAGTTGCGGCCGTTTGGGTGAGATTGGCCTTGATGACAAATCGAAGGCCGGGCTAGTTGGATAGCGGAATTACAGAGTTCAAGGAGTGGCTCATCTTGGGGCGTCTCGTGTTGGTCACCGGTCCCATGCGTTCCGGCACTACGCTGTTGGGCAACATGTTGCACGGGGGAGCTCGTGCGCGTCACCCTGAACTATCGTTCGCTCCAGACACGGTCACCGATCTCAGGGATCTGACGCCGATCGCAGCCTCCGAGACTGGGCAGGCATTGCCGCTGATGAACGCTCACGTCAGCACGGCATTCATCGACCGTTGGGCCGAGCTCGCGCGAACGGCCCTCCCAGTTTTCAAATCCAAGGTTCTGAGTGTCGCGCCGGCACCGGGGGCTTCCGTCTACGGGGGCAAACTTACCGGGCTCTTGCCGGAAATCCTGGCATTAGCGAAGCTCGATGGCTTGGATGTGAAGACGGTTGTTCTTGAGCGCGACCCTCGCGATATCTTCGCGTCGGCACTGAAGCGATACGGAGAGGGCCCAGAGTCTGCGGCGCTCGCCTTTATGAACGCGTCCTTGTCGCTCGACTATAGGGACGCCCAGATGCCCAACACGATGCGTGTGTCGTACGAGAGGCTGGTAACCTACCCTCGAGAGACGCTGAATGAAGTATTGAGGTTCATTGGCCTCGACAGCGAGCGCTATGATTGGGCCGCCTTGGAGGGTGGGCTCATCAGCAATAGTTCGTTCTCAGGTATTGGGCCCAACGATCTTGTCGCCGGTTCGGGTTTGAAGCCGTCAATCGGGCGTCATGCGAGCCTGGATGCATTTCATATCGCGGCGCTGGCGGAGTTCTTCGAGACCGGGCGCCGTGGCGGTCTGGAAACTCGCCTCCAGCTGTATGACCGGTTCTTGCCTGAGGTGATCAGCGTAGGCAATCGGTATGGCTATGCGATGGATGGCCTGAAGGCCGCAGCGAAAAGAAGGGTTGGGATCATTGTCCCGCTAGTCTTCGCCGCAAGGGCTACTTCCAGAAAAGCAAGCGAGAAATTGCAGGTCATTCGGTATTCAGCCCAACGAATTCTGCGGCGGAGGTGACAAAGTTGAGATTATCAGGGTCTGACAACCTCAATCGTGATCCCGTTCTCCGTGAAGGCACCTGCGTCATGCAGGTGGCCCAGAGTGTTTTCGGGGTTGCGGAGGTCACGTGCCTACGAATGGACTTGGTGAACGGTTGGCTGTTCGGCATCGACAGCAGCCGGATCAAGGACGAAGCAGTTCGCGAGAAGGTCATTATGTACCAACGCGAGTGCCACGGCGTCCTTCATCGCCACTTCTATAAGGGCGAGAAGACCGATTCCATCGTCATCGAAGATCACGAGCAGCCCCACGAGCCCGAAAACTCGAAACTGCGCATGGTCACTGAAGCCCGGCAGACTTTCGGCGCGAAAGCCGCCGGTCAGCTTTGGGTTAAGTTCGGTCTCCCAATGGTGCCGGCCATGGTGGAAGAGAACCGCCAGTACGCTTTGGACTACTACGGCGCCGTCAAGACGGTGGACGACAAGCCGAAGTCCGAGGCTGCGTAATGGGCGACGTGATCCGCTTTCCTCAGCCCATGTCAGACGCTGAGGCCGAGGTAGATCGCCTTCTTGGCGAAGCTGAGGACGGCGGCGCGCTTACTTGTGTGATCCAAAATCTCGACGGGGACATGTCCTTGGCCTTCGAGCCTTGGCCAACAACCATCACTGTTGATGGTCTGACGGCGGTAAACAGGATCATGAACCGCTTTCGTGACAGCAAGGAGTTCCGAGATGCGCTGGTCGCGTACTCTTGGAACGTCGGATCAAGCTACGTTTCCGGCAATCTGCGGGAAGTCGCCAGCCACTAGACGCGCCGACCACAAGGCAATTCAGAAAGGCCATCCTGCGGGGTGGCCTTTTTCATTACATTTAGGAGCTTTAAAATGGCCAAAATCTACGCGAGCTGGCGCGACTTCCCTATGGACGGGAGGGCGTGATGGCCAGCAACGCTGAACGCTGGAGCCGGGCGCTCTTTACCCGCTCCACACAGATCAACGCCCAAGCAGCGAAGATCATTGCCAACCGATCCCGCTATGAGTTGGCGTCCAAAGCCACTGGCGTTCCGTGGGACGTTATTGGCGTCATCCACTACCGGGAAAGCTCCAACGACTTCCGGGGCGTCCTGCACAATGGGCAGAAGATCATTGGCACCGGCAAGACAACCACGCTGGTGCCAAAGGGGCGCGGGCCGTTCTCGACTTGGGAAGAGGCCGCGATTGACGCCCTGGTCAACTGCCATCCCCATCTGGCCCGGAACAAGGACTGGGGCATAGGCACCACCCTCGACAAGCTGGAGGCCTACAATGGCCTCGGCTATCGCAACAAGGGCCTGCCGTCGCCGTACCTCTGGGCCGGAACCGATCAGTACCAGAAGGGCAAGTACGTCGCTGACGGCAAGTTCGATCCGAACCATGTCGATCAGCAGCTCGGCGTTGCGCCGATCCTGATGAAAATACGGGAGATGGTGGCAGAGAAGCCCGTACAGCCGTTTCCGCGCCCGCCAGCACCCGACATACCCCGCTACCCAGAACCGCCAGCCACAGCGCCACTCCCGGAGCCCGCCAAGGGCCGGAGCGGCATTCCCGGCTGGATCATCGCTGCTGCCGTGCTCGCGGCCCTGGTGGCTGCTCTGCTCTTCCTGCCCATCATCCCTCGATAGGAGGCCACCGTGGCCGAAGTCATCCTTGCCACGCTCTGCCTCATCGGCGGCGGCGTCTGCCTGCTGCTGACCCTGCTGGTCCTCTGGGCCGGCGCCTTGGAGCGTGCCGCTACCGGCTCGTCCGACGGCAATTCGGCCATCTGGTTCTTCATCCTAGCCCTCGCCGGCATCGGCGGCGGTATCGCCATCATCATCCTCTGAAAGGTCCGCACCATGAACATCCTGCAAAACGTAGCCGTCCAGTGGCTCATCCGCCGCGTCCCCGAGTTCACCGGCCTCATCGTGGCGCTGGTCACGTTCTACAATTCCATGCCGGCCGAGTATCAGGCCATCATCATCTCCATCGTGACGGGGCAGGGTGGCGGACTCACCATCGGCGCTCTGATCGGCTTCGCGCTGTGGGCATGGGCACAGTGGAACAGCTATCGCGCTACAGTGCGGCCGCAGACGGTGGTGAAGACTGTCGAGGGAACGTCCGTTCGGGTAGCGCCTGATCAGCCGGCCATTGTTCATCGTGGCGAGATCATCCCACCCAGGCGCACCCTCTGGGATGTGATAGTCGGGAAATGACCGTGGACCGGATGCCATACTCCGGGCCGGGCATATGGGTGCAGGTCGCCCATAGGTTCGGCCCTCGCATGCCGGAATGGTTCCTGGCGGTCATCACGGGCTTGCTGGGGGTCGTGCTCCTGCTGCCAGAGGTGACGTTCGCGCAGCCTGCCTGGGCTGCCTTCCGCACCCTCTTTGGGGACGAGAACCTGCTGGGCTGGCTGATGCTCTTCCTCGGTCTGCTCCGCATATTTGGATTGATCGTCAACGGCGCCCGGAAACACGTCACCCCGCGCATCCGGCAGGTATCGGCCGGAGTGGGTTGCCTCATCTTTATCGGTTGGTCGTGTGCCTTCGCTGCATCCGGCGTGATCAGCACCTGGCTAGCTGTCTATCCAACGTTCGTCATCATGGAACTGGTGAACATCCTGAGGGCGTCCAAAGACGTTGGTGAGAGCAGTGGTCCTACCTGATCTTTCGCAGCTGCCGCCGTGGGCAGTGGTTCTCTTTGCCGTCAGCCTCGCTATCATCGTCGGTCTGGCATGGCTGGGGGAGCGCATGGGCCGCAAGGCTCCACCGGCAACGGACAGCGCTCGCATCCTGGGCGCAGTGATCGACAGCAAGAAGGCTGACGAGTTGATCGCCGCAGTCGGGCGTCTCAGCACCGCGACCGACAACAACACCAAGGCGATCGAGGCCAGCACCGCAGCGGCCGAATCGGTGGAGGCTGAGATACGGGAAGCCCGGACAGATGTCCGCGAACTGACCAGGGAGATCGTGCGCTCGGGGAAATAGGCGGCTATCATCGCAGCCATGGATGACTATCGCCTACTCGGCACGTTGCGAGACAAGGGCTACCAGCTGACAGCATACTGCAATGCAGAGGATTGCCGGCACTCGGCCGGCGTCGACCTCGATCTGATGGTTGATCGGCTCGGCCGTGACTTCGTCGCGATCGGGGATCCCCAGCCTCTGGCGCCCCGGTTGCGTTGCGCCGTATGCGGGGGCAAGGACCTCACCATTCACGTTACCCCACCCACAGACCCTGCGCCGGTCTAACGCCCGTCAGCGGCTATCTCTGGCGATCTGCGGGGCCTTCCGGTCTGCCTCGATGGCTTTGATCAGCACAGCCCGCACCTGGTCGTGCGTCCACAGGGCTGATGGGGTAGACGGCGCCATGAGGTGGTCGGCGATTTGCTCGCGGGTCGGCAAGGTTAGTCACCTTCCTGTTCTGTTCCGCGAAAATCTGGCTAGGTTAGTCGCCTACGACCAAGAGAAACAGCCCAGAATCGCTGGGAAGGGCAGCCTCCTCCAAAACCGAGGGTCGTGGGTTCGAGTCCCCCAGCCCCTGCCAGGCGCAATCATGACATATTGGCTTGTTCGCGCTAGCGGCGACAGGTGATCAACTGGCGGCTCTGCGATAGAGACGGACCATGTTCATGGGCTGGCCAGCCGCTTGCCAGTAGACGCGCGCCACGATGTCCTTGCGGCTGCCGCTACGCACAACTTCCACATCCAGCGCCTGGCGCGCCGCTTCCTCGGGTGAACGCGCTGTGCTGATGGTGATTTCGACCGGGTCAATGACGTCGGTGCGCACGTCGACCACGCGATAAACGATCGCCATTCGAACTCCTCTGCTGAGCGGGCATTAGCAGTTCAGTAGGATTGGCGACTTAACCCAGGACATATTTTGGAGAGAATTGCGCTCTTGGCCGGCGGGTTGGCCGCTATTCAGCGGCCATCGGCAGCTTCTCGCTGTGACGGGACTTCAGGCGATTGAGCTGATGTGCAGCATGTGTCAGCAGCGCCGTACGCAACTGTAGGGTGCTGACGGAACCGACGTCCGCCTTCACCTTCAGGTCAAGGTGGTAGCGCGACAGGTTTCCCATGAAGCACTCTTCGATGATGACCCGCACTACGCCGGTAACGCGGCCAGCAACGGTTTTGTGCGGACCATAGTAGCGGACCTCGCAGCCCTTGACCTCAAAACTTGCACCGCCAGAAGACATGCCACAGCCCTCCCGCTGCCGCTTTTCAGACACAATCGCATAGAATGCGATCGGGAGAAGCCAAGCAAGCTGAATCTGCTATTTTCTTTACGAGTCATTAAGGATGCGATCGCGCGAGGGGCCGCGGCGATTCGTTCGCGTCGCATCTTCTCGTTGTGGCGCTGCGACAGTCTGGCGCACGAGCCTGTTTGCGTCTGGGGCTGTTGCATTTGGTGCCAAGTTTCTCTAGATAGCCCCATTCGAGCCGTGCGGGACACCTGCGCGGCCTTTGGTTTTGCACCAAAACCCAAGAGTAGATTCGCCTATGGCCCGCCCAAACCCGATCCAGTTCCTGCAGCAAGTCCGGCAGGAAACCGCCAAGGTCACTTGGCCTGGCCGCAACGAAATCCTGATCTCGACGATCATGGTGCTCGTGCTGGTGCTGGCGGCGAGCCTGTTCTTCCTTCTGGCCGACCAGGTCATTTCCTGGCTGGTCGGGCTGATGTTGTCGATCCGCGCGTAAGCGGTCTGGAACTAAAATTAGGAGCGGCGACGCTTAATGGCCAAGCGCTGGTACATCGTTCAGGCATACAGCAACTTCGAGCGCAAGGTGGCGGAAGACATCCGTCAGAAGGTCGCGCAGAAGAAGCTCGATCACCTGTTTGAAGACGTCATCGTGCCGACCGAGAAGGTCGTCGAGGTTCGTCGCGGACGCAAGGTCGACGCGGAACGTAAGTTTTTCCCCGGCTATGTGCTGGTGAAGATGGACATGACCGACGAGGCCTTCCATCTGATCAAGAACACGCCCAAGGTCACCGGCTTCCTCGGCTCGGACAACAAGCCGATGCCGATCTCGGAAAAGGAGGCCCAGGCCATCTTGCAGCAGGTGCAGGAAGGCGTGGAGCATCCCAAGCCGTCCGTCTCCTTCGAGGTGGGCGAGAATGTCCGCGTGTCGGACGGCCCCTTCGCCAGCTTCAACGGCGTGGTGGAAGAGGTCGACGAGGAACGCGCCCGCCTCAAGGTGGAAGTGTCGATTTTCGGGCGTCCCACTCCGGTGGAGCTCGAATACGGTCAGGTCGAAAAGGTCTGACCAAGCGCAGCGCAAGCTGCGTGAAACCTGTGGGAGAGGACGGCATCTGCCAAGCTGCCTAACGCCTCCTACCACAGCTCTGCCTCACCTTGACTGGTGAGATTTCCGGCCAATCGTGGCCATGAAAACGGAGAATAGACTTGGCAAAGAAAATCGTTGGCTACGTAAAGCTGCAGGTGCCCGCGGGCTCCGCGACGCCATCCCCGCCGATCGGTCCGGCCCTCGGTCAGCGCGGCCTGAACATCATGGAATTCTGCAAGGCATTCAATGCCGCCACGCAGGAAATGGAAAAGGGTTCGCCCATTCCGGTCGTGATCACCGCCTTCGCCGACAAGAGCTTCACTTTCGAGATGAAGCAGCCGCCGGTGACCTACTTCATCAAGAAGGCCGTAAACCTCAAGTCCGGTTCGAAGCTGCCGGGCAAGGAATCGGCCGGCACGATCACCGTGGCCCAGCTGCGCGACATCGCCGAGAAGAAGATGAAGGATCTCAACGCCGACAATATCGACGCTGCCGTGTCGATGATCGCCGGCTCTGCCCGTTCCATGGGCATTCAGGTCGAGGGCTGAATGAATGGCACACGTCGGTAAGAAGATTGCAAAGGCCCGCGAGGGCATCGATCGCAACAAGCTCTACAAGCTCGACGACGCGATCAAGATGGTGAAGTCCCGTGCGTCGGCGAAGTTCGACGAAACGGTCGAGATCGCCATCAACCTGGGCGTCGACCCTCGCCACGCGGACCAGATGGTTCGCGGCGTGGTGAACCTGCCCAACGGCACCGGCAAGACGGTGCGCGTTGCCGTGTTTGCCAAGGATGCCAAGGCAGACGAGGCTCGCAATGCCGGTGCCGATATCGTAGGCGCCGAAGACCTGATGGAACAGATCCAGGCGGGCAAGATCGATTTCGATCGCTGCATTGCCACGCCGGACATGATGCCGCTAGTCGGCCGTCTCGGCAAGATCCTGGGCCCGCGCAACTTGATGCCGAACCCCAAGGTCGGCACGGTCACCCCCGATGTCGCCGGTGCCGTCAAGGCAGCCAAGGGCGGCGCCGTGGAGTATCGCGTCGAAAAGGCCGGTATCCTGCATGCCGGTGTCGGCAAGGTCTCTTTCTCGGAAGAAGCCCTGCTGCAGAACATCAAGGCGTTCACCGACGCCGTGCAGAAGTCCAAGCCGGCCGGCGCCAAGGGCACTTATGTGAAGCGCGTCGCCGTGTCTTCGACCATGGGTCCTGGCGTCCACGTCGAGCCCGCTTCGGCGATGTAGGAATTCAAAGGCCTCATGGTGAGCTAGTCGAACCACGAGGTCGGGCGCGTTGAAGGTTAGGGGCACGACCTCGTCCTTCGACAAGCTCAGGATGAGGTCTTTGGTAGATCCCATCCAGAAGAGTTTCCGGGCGAGTTCGCTTGCCCGGTTATTCAGCAACCGTGGTGCAATCCACGTTTGTTGAAAAGTCCTGTCCGAGACTGCCGGTGCTGATCGATCTGGGTCAGCTTAATGTCCACCGACGCCAGCATAGATGGGGTGAAGACCACGAATTCCTGCCTCGATAGGGCAGGGTGATCGCGGTTCGAACCAGGCCAGTTGCCCGCGGGCAGCACGGTTGACAGGCATGTAACCGTTGCTCCTCTCCTCCCCAGGGAGATCGGAGGGCAGCAATTGGCAATGGCCTGGCGCGACTTTGCCGGGCTTAATGTGGAGACTAGCAGTGGAAAGAGCGGAAAAGCGTGAGCTTGTCGCATCGCTTCAGTCAGCCCTCTCGGGCGCTGGGTCGATCGTACTCGCGCAGAACACCGGTCTGACCGTGGCCAATCTGGAATCGCTTCGCCGTGAGGTGAAGGGTGCCGGTGGCTATGTGAAGGTCGCGAAGAACCGTCTTGCCAAGCTTGCTCTGAAAGACACCGACCACGCCGACATTTCGGACCTGTTTATCGGTCCGATCGTCATCGCCTATGCGGAAGACCCCATGACTGCGCCCAAGATTGCGGCGAAGTTTGCTGACAAGAACGCCAAATATGTCGTTCTCGGTGGCGTGATGGGCAAGACCGCGCTTGACGCGAATAACGTCAAGGCGCTGGCGACCATGCCGTCGCTCAACGAACTGCGCGCTACGCTCGCCGGGATGCTCAAGCAGCCCGCGACCCGTATCGCGTCGGTCGTCGTTGCGCCGGCTGGTGGTATCGCGCGCGTGTTGGCCGCACATGCGGAAAAGAGCAACGAAGCAGCGTAACCCCATGGCCCCTTCAAGGGCCGGTTTGAACTGAACACCTTAAAAGAGAGACTTATCAAATGGCTGATCTCGCCAAGATTGTAGACGACCTGTCTGCCCTGACCGTTCTGGAAGCTTCCGAGCTGTCCAAGATGCTGGAAGAGAAGTGGGGCGTTTCTGCCGCCGCTCCGGTTGCTGCTGCCGCTGCTGGCGGCGGTGCTGCTGCCGCTGCCCCGGCTGAAGAAAAGACTGAATTCGACGTGATCCTCGCCTCGTTCGGCGACAACAAGATCAACGTCATCAAGGAAGTCCGTGCCATCACCGGCCTGGGTCTGGGCGAAGCCAAGGCTCTGGTCGAGGCTGCTCCGAAGGCCGTCAAGGAAGGCGCGTCCAAGGCTGAAGCCGAAGACATCCAGAAAAAGCTGGAAGCTGCCGGCGCCAAGGTCGAACTCAAGTAATTCGACTTTCGCCTTGAAATTGGCGAGATGGCGCTTTATGTGCCATCTCGCTTTCCCGTTCTTGACGGGATGATTCGCCGGACCGATTGGATGGGTCCCTGGCGCCAATTTGCGGAACATATGACGATTTCGATGTCTGAGGCACGCTGACGCCCACGTGGCCCTATGGTTGTTCAACCATGGGGTGTTCGGCGTCTTCGGCCCATTCTTCTCCGGCTCGGGAAGAGAACAGGTATCGACGAGCCAGGAATTTACCGCCTATCCAAGGCAAATATCCCGAAGCCCGACGGCTGATAGTCGGACTTTTGGATATCTGCCTCCGAGACAAATCGCAAAGAAACAGGAGCTTTCATGGCTACCACGTTCAACGGCCGCCGCAAGGTTCGCAAGTCCTTCGGTTCCATTCGCGAAGTCACGGAGATGCCCAACCTGATCGAGGTCCAGAAGGCCTCCTACGATCAGTTCCTCCTCGTCGACGAGCCAAAGGGTGGCCGTCCCGATGAAGGGCTTCAGTCCGTCTTCCGTTCGGTCTTCCCGATCACAGATTTTTCCAACACCGCATCTCTCGAATTCGTGAAGTACGAATTCGAGCAGCCCAAGTACGACATCGACGAGTGCCGTGCGCGCGACATCACGTTCGCTGCGCCGCTCAAAGTGACGCTGCGCCTGATCGTATTCGAAGTGGACGAGGAAACCGGCGCCCGCTCGGTCAAGGACATCAAGGAGCAGGACGTCTACATGGGCGACATGCCCTTCATGACGTCGAACGGCACCTTCATCGTCAACGGCACCGAGCGCGTGATCGTGTCGCAGATGCACCGCTCGCCCGGCGTGTTCTTCGATCACGACAAGGGCAAGACCCACTCGTCGGGCAAGCTGCTGTTTGCCGGCCGCATCATTCCCTATCGCGGTTCCTGGCTGGACATCGAGTTCGACGCCAAGGACATCGTCTATGCGCGCATCGACCGCCGCCGCAAGATTCCGGTGACGTCGCTGCTCAAGGCGCTGGGCATGGATGCCGAGGAAATCCTCAGCACCTATTACAATACCCTGCAGTATGAAAAGACCGACAAGGGCTGGCGTGTTCCCTACGATGCCGAGAAGTGGAAGGGCGCCAAGCCCAGCCACGACCTGATCGATGCCAAGACCGGCGACGTGGTGCATGAGGGCGGCAAGAAGCTCTCCGCCCGCCAAGCCAAGAAGCTGGCCGAAGAGGGGCTGACGCACCTGCTGGCGGTCAACGAAGACCTCTACGGCATGTATGTCGCCGAGGACCTGATCAATATGAAGACCGGCGAGGTCTACATGGAAGCAGGCGACGAACTCGACGAGAAAACCCTGACCAAGATGATGGATCTGGGCTTCGACGAGCTGCCGATCCTCGATATCGACCACATCTCGATCGGCGCCTACCTGCGTAACACGCTGGCCGTGGACAAGAACGAGACGCGTGAAGACGCGCTGTTCGACATCTACCGCGTCATGCGCCCGGGCGAGCCGCCGACCGTCGATACGGCCGAAGCCATGTTCCAGTCGCTGTTCTTCGACAGCGAGCGCTATGACCTGTCTGCGGTCGGTCGCGTCAAGATGAACATGCGCCTCGAGCTCGATGCGCCCGACACCATGCGCACGCTGCGCAAGGAAGACATCGTTGAAGTCGTTCGCACCCTGGTGGACCTGCGCGACGGCCGCGGCGAGATCGACGACATCGACAACCTCGGCAACCGCCGCGTCCGCTCGGTCGGCGAGCTGATGGAGAATTCCTATCGCCTCGGCCTGCTCCGCATGGAGCGCGCCATCAAGGAGCGCATGTCGTCAGTCGAAATCGACACGGTGATGCCGCAGGACCTGATCAACGCCAAGCCGGCTGCTGCTGCCGTTCGTGAGTTCTTCGGATCCTCGCAGCTCAGCCAGTTCATGGACCAGACCAACCCGCTGTCGGAAATTACCCACAAGCGTCGCCTGTCGGCGCTTGGGCCTGGTGGTCTGACCCGCGAGCGCGCCGGCTTCGAAGTCCGCGATGTGCATCCGACCCACTATGGTCGCATCTGCCCGATCGAGACGCCGGAAGGCCCGAATATCGGCCTGATCAACTCGCTGTCGACCTTCGCCCGCGTCAACAAGTACGGCTTCATCGAGACGCCCTACCGCAAGATCGTGGACGGCAAGCTGACCGACGAAGTGGTCTATCTCTCCGCCATGGAAGAGGCCAAGCACTACGTCGCCCAGGCCAACGTGCAGTTCACCAAGGATAGCGAACTGGCCGACGATCTGGTGGTGGCTCGTCATGCCGGCGACAACGGCCTGACGCCCAAGGAAAACGTCGACCTGATGGACGTTTCCCCCAAGCAGATGGTGTCGGTTGCCGCCTCGCTGATCCCGTTCCTCGAGAACGACGACGCCAACCGTGCCCTAATGGGTTCGAACATGCAGCGTCAGGCCGTGCCGCTGCTGCGCGCCCATGCGCCGTATGTCGGCACCGGCATGGAAGCGGTGGTGGCCCGTGACTCGGGCGCGGCCATCGTCGCCAAGCGCAAGGGTATCGTCGACCAGGTGGACGCTACGCGTATCGTCATTCGCGCAACGGAAGAAACCGATGCGTCGAAGTCGGGCGTGGACATCTACAACCTGATGAAGTTCCAGCGCTCGAACCAGTCGACCTGCATCAATCAGCGTCCGCTGGTGGTTGTCGGTGACCATGTGAACCAGGGCGACATCATCGCCGATGGTCCGTCCACGGAACTTGGCGATCTGGCGCTGGGCCGCAACGTGCTCGTCGCTTTCATGCCGTGGAATGGCTACAACTTCGAAGACTCCATCTTGCTCAGCGAGAAGATCGCCATGCAGGACGTCTTCACCTCGATCCACATCGAGGAATATGAAGTGATGGCCCGCGACACCAAGCTTGGTCCTGAAGAAATCACCCGCGATATTCCGAACGTTTCGGAAGAAGCGCTGAAGAACCTCGACGAAGCCGGTATCGTCCACATCGGTGCCGAAGTGGCGCCGGGTGACATCCTGGTCGGCAAGATCACCCCCAAGGGTGAATCGCCGATGACACCGGAAGAAAAGCTCCTCCGCGCCATCTTCGGCGAGAAGGCTTCGGACGTTCGTGACACCTCGCTGCGCGTGCCGCCGGGCGATGCCGGTACTGTCGTTGAAGTGCGCGTGTTCAACCGCCACGGCATCGACAAGGACGAGCGCGCCATGGCCATCGAGCGCGAGGAAATCGAACGTCTTGCCAAGGACCGTGACGACGAACAGTCGATCCTCGACCGCAACGTTTATGCGCGTCTGAAGGAAATGCTGTTCGGCAAGGCCGCTACGGCTGGCCCCAAGGGCTATGTCGTGGGCACCAAGCTCAACGACCAGATGTTCGAGGCCCAGCCGCGTTCGAAGTGGTGGCAGTTCGCGGTCGATGACGACAAGGTCATGACCGAGATGGAAGCGCTTCATGCCCAGTATGAAGAGAGCCGCCGTCTGCTCGAGCAGCGCTTCATCGACAAAGTGGACAAGCTGCAGCGCGGCGACGAACTTCCGCCCGGCGTGATGAAGATGGTCAAGGTCTTCATCGCCACCAAGCGCAAGATCCAGCCCGGCGACAAGATGGCCGGCCGTCACGGCAACAAGGGCGTGGTTTCGCGCATCGTTCCCGTGGAAGACATGCCGTATCTCGAAGACGGTACGTCGGTCGACATCGTGCTCAACCCGCTGGGCGTGCCGTCGCGCATGAATGTGGGACAGATCCTCGAGACGCATTTGGGCTGGGCTTGTGCCGGCATGGGTCGCAAGATCGACGAGATGGTCCGCATCTACCAGCAGAAGGGCGACCTCAAGCCGCTCCGCAAGGAGATTGGCGAGCTCTTCGAAGGTGACGAGTCGGTTACCGACCTCGACGACGACGGCCTGATCCGTCTCGGCGAACACCTCTCCAAGGGTGTGTCGATCGCGACGCCGGTGTTCGACGGCGCCAAGGAAGCCGACATCGTCACGATGCTGGAACGCGCCGGTCTCAAGGGCTCTGGCCAGTCGACCGTCTATGACGGCCGTAGCGGCGAGCAGTTCGACCGGCAGGTGACCGTGGGCTATATCTACATGCTCAAGCTCGATCACCTGGTGGACAACAAGATCCACGCGCGCTCGATCGGCCCGTACTCGCTGGTCACCCAGCAGCCACTGGGCGGCAAGGCGCAGTTCGGCGGTCAGCGCTTCGGCGAGATGGAAGTGTGGGCTCTCGAGGCCTATGGAGCGGCCTACACGCTCCAGGAAATGCTCACCATCAAGTCGGACGACGTTGCCGGCCGTACCAAGGTCTACGAAGCGATAGTGCGCGGCGACGACACGTTCGAAGCGGGTATCCCCGAGAGCTTCAACGTTCTGGTCAAGGAAATCCGCTCGCTCGGTCTCAATGTCGAACTCGACATGCGTGAGCTCGACGACGGTTCCGACAAGGCCGAAGCGGAGCTCGCCCCTCCTCAGGAAGCGGCGGAATAATCCGGCACTTCCTACCCCCATTCACTTCCTGAGGGAGCCGGGCTTCAGCCCGCTCCCGACGGAAAGAGGAGAGAATTGATGAATCATCATTCCCACGTCATGGACCCGTTCAACCCGGCCATCCCGGTGCAGACCTTCGACCAGATGAAGATCTCCATTGCCAGCCCGGAGAAAATTCTGAGCTGGTCCTACGGCGAGATCAAGAAGCCGGAAACCATCAACTACCGTACGTTCAAGCCCGAACGCGACGGCCTGTTCTGCGCGCGCATCTTTGGACCCGTGAAGGACTATGAGTGCCTGTGCGGCAAGTACAAGCGCATGAAGTTCAAGGGCGTCATCTGCGAAAAGTGCGGTGTGGAAGTCACGCTGAGCCGCGTCCGCCGCGAGCGCATGGGCCATATCGAACTGGCCGCGCCGGTTGCCCACATCTGGTTCCTCAAGTCCCTGCCGTCCCGTATTGCGCTGCTGCTCGACATGACGCTCAAGGACATCGAGCGCATCCTGTATTTCGAGAACTACGTCGTGCTCGATGCCGGCCTGACGCCCTTCACCCAGCATGAACTGCTGACCGAAGAGCAGTATCTCGATGCCCAGGATGAATACGGTGCCGACAGCTTCACCGCCAAGATCGGCGCCGAGGCCATCCGCGACATCCTGCTCGCCCTCGATCTCGAGAAGATCGCGGCCGATCTGCGCGTGGAAATTGCCGAGTCCACGACGGAACTGAAGCCCAAGAAGCTTGCAAAGCGCCTCAAGATCGTCGAGCAGTTCATCGTGTCGGGCAACAAGCCCGAATGGATGATCATGACCGTGATCCCGGTCATTCCGCCCGAGCTGCGCCCGCTGGTGCCGCTGGATGGCGGCCGCTTTGCGACGTCCGATCTCAACGACCTCTACCGTCGCGTGATCAACCGCAATAACCGTCTCAAGCGCCTGATCGAACTGCGCGCCCCGGACATCATCATCCGCAACGAAAAGCGCATGCTGCAGGAGGCCGTTGACGCGCTGTTCGACAACGGCCGCCGTGGCCGCACCATCACCGGTGCGAACAAGCGTCCGCTCAAGTCGCTGTCCGACATGCTCAAGGGCAAGCAGGGCCGCTTCCGCCAGAACCTGCTGGGCAAGCGCGTCGACTATTCCGGCCGTTCGGTCATTACCGTGGGTCCGAACCTCAAGCTGCACCAGTGCGGCCTGCCAAAGAAGATGGCGCTCGAGCTGTTCAAGCCGTTCATCTATTCGCGTCTCGAAGCCAAGGGCTTCAGCTCGACGGTGAAGCAGGCCAAGAAGCTGGTCGAGAAGGAAAAGCCCGAGGTCTGGGATATCCTCGACGAAGTGATCCGCGAGCATCCGGTTCTGCTGAACCGTGCGCCGACGCTTCACCGGCTGGGCATCCAGGCCTTCGAGCCGATCCTGATCGAAGGCAAGGCCATCCGTCTGCATCCGCTCGTCTGCTCGGCCTTCAACGCCGACTTCGACGGCGACCAGATGGCCGTGCACGTCCCGCTGTCGCTCGAAGCGCAGCTGGAAGCGCGCGTGCTGATGATGTCGACCAACAACATCCTGCATCCTGCCAATGGCCAGCCGATCATCGTGCCGAGCCAGGACATCGTGCTGGGTCTCTACTATCTGTCGCTGATGAATGACGGCGAGCCGGGTGAGGGCATGGCGTTCGGGTCGTTCGCCGAACTCGAACACGCGCTCGACAACAAGATCGTGACGCTCCACACCAAGATCAAAGGCCGCGTCACGGCCTGGGACGAAAATGGCAAGGAGATCACCGAGATCGTGGAGACCACGCCTGGTCGCATGCTGATCGGTCAGATCCTGCCCAAGAACCCGGCCGTGCCGTTCTCCACGGCCAATCAACTGATGACCAAGAAGATGATCTCCAAGATGATCGACACGGTCTACCGTGGTTGCGGTCAGAAGGAGACGGTCATCTTCTGTGACCGCGTCATGCAGCTCGGCTTCAAAAATGCCTGCGACGCCGGCATCTCGTTCGGCAAGGACGACATGGTTATCCCGGCCTCCAAGTACACGATAGTGGATGCGGCCCGGAAGCAGGTCGAAGAGTTCGAGCAGCAGTACAATGACGGCCTGATCACCCAGGGCGAGAAGTACAACAAGGTTGTCGACGCCTGGGCCAAGTGCGGCGACAAGGTCGCCGAAGAAATGATGGACGCGATCCGCAAGGTGCAGATCGACGAGGAGACCGGCCGTCAGAAGCCGATCAACTCGGTCTACATGATGTCACACTCGGGTGCCCGTGGTTCGCCGGCGCAGATGAAGCAGCTGGCCGGCATGCGCGGACTGATGGCGCGTCCCGACGGCTCGATCATCGAGACCCCGATCACGGCCAACTTCAAGGAAGGCCTCAACGTTCTCGAGTACTTCAACTCCACCCACGGTGCCCGCAAAGGTCTCGCGGACACGGCGCTGAAGACTGCGAACTCGGGCTACCTGACCCGTCGCCTCGTCGACGTGGCGCAGGACGCGATCATCGTGTCGACCGACTGCGGCACCGAGCGTGGCCTGACCATGGAGCCGATCGTGGATGCCGGCCAGATCGTGGCCTCCATTGGCCAGCGCGTGCTGGGCCGTACGGCAGCCGACGACATCTTCCATCCGCTGTCCGGCGATCTGATCGCCCCCAAGGGCACGCTGCTGGAAGAAAAGCATGTCGACATCATCGAGGAAGCCCGGATCCAGTCGATCCGCATCCGGTCGCCCTTGACCTGCGACATGCGCCAGGGCACCTGCGCGGCCTGCTATGGCCGTGACTTGGCACGCGGCACGCCCGTGAACATGGGTGAGGCTGTCGGCGTCATCGCCGCACAGTCGATCGGTGAACCGGGCACCCAGCTCACCATGCGCACGTTCCACATCGGTGGCACGGCACAGGTGGTGGATAGCTCGTTCCTCGAAGCCGGCGCGGAAGGCACGATCGCCGTCCGTAACCCGAGCCTCGCCAAGGTCGAGGGAGGCAAGCTGGTCGTCATGGCCCGTAACGTTTCGCTCGCCATCCTCGACTCCGAGGGCAAGGAACGCGCCACCCACAAGGTGACCTATGGTTCCAAGCTCCTGATCAAGGAAGGCGACCAGGTTCGTCGCGGCCAGCGTCTGGCGGAATGGGACCCCTATACCCGCCCGGTTCTCGCCGAAGTCGAGGGCGAGGTCGTGTTCGAGGATCTGGTGGACGGTGCGTCCGTTGCAGAGAACACCGACGAGGCGACCGGCTTCACCAAGCGCGTCGTCATCGACTGGCGCGGCAACCAGCGTGGCGAGGGCCTCAAGCCCGCACTCGCCATTGCCCGTGGCGGTGTCGTGCAGAAGGTGGAACGTGGCGGTGACGCGCGTTACCTGCTCTCCGTCGACGCGGTTATCGCGGTCGAGCCGGGCGAGAAGGTTTCGCCGGGTGACGTGCTCGCACGTATTCCGCTGGAAAGCGCCAAGACCAAGGACATCACCGGCGGTCTGCCGCGTGTGGCCGAGCTGTTCGAAGCCCGTCGTCCGAAGGATCACGCCATCATCGCCGAGATCGATGGCACGATCCGCTTTGGCCGCGATTACAAGAACAAGCGTCGCGTCATCATCGAGCCGACGGAGGAGGGTGCCGATCCGGTTGAGTACTTGATCCCGAAGGGTAAGCCGTTCCATCTTCAGGAAGGCGATGCCATCGAAAAGGGCGAGTATATCCTCGACGGCAACCCGGCGCCGCACGACATCCTGGCCATCAAGGGCGTGGAGGAGCTTGCCCGCTACCTCGTCAATGAGATTCAGGAGGTCTATCGCCTGCAGGGCGTGCTGATCAACGACAAGCACATCGAGGTGATCGTTCGCCAGATGCTGCAGAAGGTCGAGATCGTGGATCCGGGCGACACCGGGCTGCTCAAGGATGAGCAACTGGACAAGCTGGACTTCGACGAGCTGAACGACTCGTTGATCGCCGACGGCAAGAAGCCTGCTACGGCCAACCCGGTGCTGCTCGGCATCACCAAGGCGTCGCTGCAGACCCGGTCGTTCATCTCGGCCGCGTCGTTCCAGGAAACCACCCGCGTCCTCACGGAAGCGGCGGTTTCCGGCAAGGCCGACCTGCTCGAAGGCCTCAAGGAGAACGTCATCGTCGGCCGCCTGATCCCGGCCGGTACCGGTGCGGGTATCTCCTCGGCCAAGTTGATCGCGTCCAAGCGCGACGACCTGATCCTGGACGAACGTCGCCGCCAGGCGTCGACCGTGCAGATCCCGGCGCCTGCTGCCGAGTAAGCTCTGGCAACTGCGTTATGGAAAGGGGAGCCTATTGGCTCCCCTTTCTGATTCAAAGGACCGAAGGCGGTGCTGGAAGTGGGGTAGGGGGTCCAGTGGCAGGATGTCCACTAACTCGTGCGAACAATGCAGGCCTGCACATGTCTCTCTCGCGGATTTTTCACGAAAGAATCCTTGACGCGCGGGAGAGTCGGCTCTAAACAGCGCCTACCTAAGCGGTCGGTCGTGAATGTCACACCGGGTTCCTGCCATCTTGCGCGGGCATCCAGGACACTCAAACACACTGTCGGGTAACTAGACGAAGCAAATCCTTGTGCGCATGACTGCCCATTTTGTGGGTGGTCCGCTGCAATTAGGGCGCTGCCGTACCTCGAATGGGGACGGGTGAGCGCCGTTTTGGTTTGCTTCTGCTAGACCGCAATGAATTTTGGACGATGGAAAGAGCGCAATGCCCACCATTAATCAGCTGATCCGCAAACCACGCGCCAGCAAGCCAAAGCGGAACAAGGTTCCGGCCATGGAAGCAAATCCGCAGAAGCGCGGCGTATGCTCCCGTGTGTATACGACGACCCCGAAGAAGCCGAACTCGGCGCTCCGCAAGGTTGCCAAGGTTCGCCTGACCAATCAGCGCGAAGTCATCTCGTATATCCCGGGCGAAGGTCACAACCTGCAGGAGCACTCCGTGGTCCTGATCCGTGGTGGTCGCGTTCGCGACCTTCCGGGCGTTCGCTATCACGTGCTCCGCGGCGTTCTCGACACGCAGAGCGTCAAGGACCGCAAGCAGCGCCGTTCGAAGTACGGCGCGAAGCGTCCGAAGTAAGGAGATCGAGATATGTCCCGTCGTCACCGCGCTGAAAAACGCGACGTTATTCCTGATCCCAAGTTCGGCGATCTGGTCGTCACCAAGTTCATGAACTCGCTCATGAAGGACGGCAAGAAGTCGGCCGCCGAAGGTATCGTCTATGGTGCCTTCGACATCGTCGAAGCCAAGGTCAAGCAGGACCCGATCACGGTCTTCCACACCGCCCTCGACAACATCCGCCCGTCGGTTGAAGTCCGGTCGCGCCGCGTTGGCGGTGCTACCTACCAGGTGCCGGTTGAAGTTCGTGCAGACCGTCAGCAGGCCCTGGCCATCCGTTGGCTGATCGACAGCGCCCGCAAGCGCGGCGAGAACACCATGCGCGAGCGCCTTTCCGGCGAGCTCATGGATGCTCTGAATGGCCGCGGCCAAGCCGTCAAGAAACGCGAAGACACGCACCGTATGGCTGACGCCAACCGTGCCTTCTCGCACTACCGCTGGTAGTAGGAGCGCCCTATGGCACGCGAATACCCAATCAATCTGTATCGTAACTTCGGCATCATGGCTCACATCGATGCTGGCAAGACGACCACGACCGAACGCATCCTTTACTACACCGGCAAGTCCCACAAGATCGGCGAAGTCCACGACGGCGCCGCGACCATGGACTGGATGGAGCAGGAGCAGGAACGCGGCATCACCATCACGTCCGCTGCCACCACGACCTTCTGGAAGGATCGTAGCGGCACGATGCATCGCTTCAACATCATCGACACCCCCGGCCACGTCGACTTCACGATCGAAGTCGAGCGTTCGCTGCGCGTGCTCGACGGTGCCGTGGCGCTGCTCGACGCCAATGCCGGCGTTGAGCCGCAGACCGAGACCGTCTGGCGCCAGGCCGACAAGTATGACGTCCCGCGCATGATCTTCGTCAACAAGATGGACAAGATCGGCGCCGACTTCTACCGCTGCGTCGAGATGATTGGTTCGCGCCTGGGCGCTCGGGCCGTCCCCGTACAGCTGCCGATCGGCGCCGAGAACGAGTTCAAGGGCGTCGTCGACCTGATCGAGATGAATGCTCTGGTGTGGCGCAACGAAGAGTTGGGCGCACAGTGGGACATCGTCGAAATCCCGGAAGACCTCAAGGTCAAGGCCGAGGAATACCGTGAGAAGATGATCGAAGCCGCCGTCGAAATCGACGACGACGCGATGGAAGCGTATCTGAACGGCGACATGCCGAACAACGATACCATCCGCCGTCTGCTGCGCCGTGGCACGATCGATACCAAGTTCTTCCTGGTGTTCGCCGGTTCGGCCTTCAAGAACAAGGGCGTGCAGCCCCTGCTCGACGGCGTCATCGACTTCCTGCCGTCCCCGGGCGACGTTCCGGCCATCCAGGGCATCGACGCCAAGACCGAAGAGCCGATCGAGCGCCACGCCGACGACAACGAGCCGCTTTCCATGCTGGCGTTCAAGATCGCCAACGACCCGCATATGGGCACGTTGACCTTCTGCCGCATCTACTCGGGCAAGCTCGAGCAGGGCATGATGCTCGAGAACACGGTCAAGGAAAAGCGCGAGCGCGTCGGTCGTCTGTTCCAGATGCACGCCAACAGCCGCGAGCAGATCACGGAAGCCTATGCGGGTGACATCGTGGCTATCGTCGGCCTCAAGGACACCACCACCGGCGACACGCTCTGCCCGCAGAACGCGCAGGTCATCCTCGAGCGCATGATCTTCCCCGAGCCGGTCATCGACATCTCGGTGGAACCGAAGTCCAAGGCCGACCAGGAGAAGATGGGCCTCGCGCTCAACCGCCTGGCTGCCGAAGATCCGACGTTCCGCGTGAAGACCGACGAAGAATCCGGCCAGACCATTATTTCGGGCATGGGCGAGTTGCACCTCGACATTCTCGTTGACCGCATGCGTCGCGAGTTCAAGGTCGAGGCCAACATCGGCCAGCCGCAGGTGGCTTACCGCGAGACCATCACCAAGCCTGCCAATGTGGACTACACCCACAAGAAGCAGTCGGGTGGCTCGGGCCAGTTTGCTCGCGTCAAGCTCAGCGTCGAGCCGGGCGAAGTGGGCAAGGGCCTCGAGTTCGTTAACGCCGTCGTCGGTGGTTCGGTGCCCAAGGAATACATTCCGGGCGTCGAAAAGGGCGTGAAGTCGGTCATGTCGGCCGGTCCGCTGATCGGTTTCCCGATCGTCGACGTCAAGGTGACGCTGACCGAAGGCGCCTACCACGATGTCGACTCCTCGGTTCTGGCCTTCGAAATCGCCGGCCGTGCGGGCTTCAATGAAGCCCTGCGCAAGGCGTCTCCGAAGATCCTCGAGCCGATCATGAAGGTTGAAGTTGTCACGCCTGAAGATTACATGGGCGATGTCATCGGCGACCTCAATTCACGGCGCGGTCAGATCCAGGGCACGGAAGGCCGTGGCATCCTCCAGGTCGTGAATGCATTCGTCCCGCTCGCGAACATGTTCGGCTACGTGAACTCCCTGCGCTCGATGAGCCAGGGCCGGGCACAGTACTCGATGACGTTCGACCACTACGAGCAGGTACCGCAGGCCGTCGCTGACGAAGTCCAGGCCAAGTACGCCTAACAATAAACTGCAACGCAAAGGTTGGCCCCCGGGCTGACGAATACGGAGAAAAGCGATGGCTAAGGAAAAGTTTTCCCGCTCTAAGCCTCACTGCAACATCGGCACCATCGGTCACGTCGACCATGGCAAGACCTCTTTGACTGCAGCGATCACCAAGATCCTGGCTGAGACCGGTGGCGCAACCTTCAAGGCGTACGATCAGATTGACGCTGCCCCTGAAGAGAAGGCACGCGGCATCACCATCAACACCGCTCACGTCGAGTACGAGACGACCAACCGTCACTACGCTCACGTCGATTGCCCCGGCCACGCCGACTATGTGAAGAACATGATCACCGGTGCCGCGCAGATGGACGGCGCGATCCTGGTCGTGTCCGCTGCCGACGGCCCGATGCCCCAGACCCGTGAGCACATCCTGCTCGCCCGTCAGGTTGGCGTTCCGGCGCTGGTCGTGTTCCTGAACAAGTGCGACATGGTCGACGATCCGGAACTGCTCGAACTGGTCGAACTGGAAGTGCGCGAGCTGCTGTCGTCCTACGAGTTCCCGGGCGACGACGTTCCGATCATCAAGGGCTCGGCTCTGGCCGCCCTCGAAGACAGCGACAAGAAGCTCGGCCACGACGCCGTTCTCGAGCTGATGGCTGCCGTCGACTCCTACATCCCGCAGCCGGAACGCCCAGTTGACCAGCCGTTCCTGCTCCCGATCGAAGACGTGTTCTCGATCTCGGGTCGCGGCACCGTGGTCACCGGTCGTGTCGAGCGCGGTATCGTCAAGGTTGGTGAAGAAGTCGAGATCGTCGGCATCAAGGCAACCCAGAAGACCACCGTTACCGGTGTCGAAATGTTCCGCAAGCTGCTCGACTCGGGCCAGGCTGGCGACAACATCGGCGCGCTGATCCGTGGTATCGACCGCACCCAGGTGGAGCGCGGCCAGGTGCTCTGCAAGCCCGGTTCCGTGACCCCCCACACCGACTTCACTGCCGAGGTCTACATCCTGACCAAGGAAGAAGGTGGCCGTCATACGCCGTTCTTCGGCAACTATCGTCCGCAGTTCTACTTCCGCACCACGGACGTGACCGGCATCGTGACCCTGCCTGAAGGCACCGAGATGGTGATGCCCGGCGACAACCTGAACATCAACGTTCAGTTGATCGTGCCGATCGCCATGGAAGAGAAGCTCCGCTTCGCTATCCGTGAGGGTGGCCGCACCGTTGGGTCGGGCGTCGTCGCCACGATCCTGAAGTAAGCCTTTAGAGACATTCGCGGCGCGCGGATGAACGCGCGCCGCGATCCATTTTCGTCAGGATTTACAAGATGAACGGTCAGAATATTCGCATCCGCCTCAAGGCGTTTGACCATCGCGTTCTCGACGCTTCGACGCGCGAGATCGTGTCGACGGCCAAGCGTACGGGCGCGCAGGTTCGCGGCCCGATCCCGCTGCCGACGCGAATCGACAAGTTTACCGTCAACCGCTCGCCCCACATCGACAAGAAGGCGCGTGAGCAGTTCGAGATCCGGACCCACAAGCGTCTGCTGGACATTGTGGACCCGACTCCCCAGACGGTCGATGCACTGATGAAGCTCGATCTCGCCGCCGGCGTCGACGTCGAAATCAAGCTCTGAAGTAACGAGTTTTCCGCGCGTATCAAACAAAGGGTCCTCTGAAACCATGACCCGGTACAGCGCCAAGAGAGAAGGTAATAACCGATGCGTTCTGGATTGATCGCACAGAAGCTGGGCATGACCCGCATATTCGCTGAGGACGGCTCGCACGTTCCAGTGACGGTGCTGGGCCTGCAGAACTGCCAGGTGGTAGGCCAGCGGACCGCTGACAAGGACGGCTATGTTGCGCTGCAGCTCGGCGCTGGCCAGGCCAAGGCGAAGAACACGACCAAGGCCGAGCGCGGCCAGTTCGCCGTTGCCAAGGTCGAGCCCAAGCGTCACATCGCCGAATTCCGCGTCGACGAGGCCAACCTCATCGAAGTCGGCGCGCAGCTCCAGGCAGACCACTTCATCGAAGGCCAGCTGGTGGACGTCACCGGCACCTCGATCGGTAAGGGTTTCGCCGGCGGCATGAAGCGCTGGAACTTCGGCGGCCTGCGTGCAACGCACGGCGTGTCGGTTTCGCACCGCTCGATCGGTTCTACCGGTGGCCGTCAGGACCCGGGCAAGACCTTCAAGAACAAGAAGATGCCGGGCCATATGGGCGATCGTCGCATCACCACGCAGAACGTCAAGGTCGTCAAGACCGACGTGGAGCGTGGCCTGATCATGATCCAGGGTTCGGTTCCCGGCGCCAAGGGCGCCTGGATCATGATCAAGGACGCGGTGAAGAAGCCGGCCCCGCAGGGCGCTGCTTTCCCGGGCTCGTTCAAGGCCGCCGCTGAAGTTGCGGGGGAAGGTAACTAAATGGAACTCAAGGTCACAACCCTCGACGGCAAGGCCGCTGGTAGCATCCAGCTCGCCGACGACGTCTTCGGTCTGGAAGTCCGCCAGGACATCCTGCACCGCATGGTTCGCTACCAGCAGCTCAAGGCCATGGCCGGAACGCACGATGTCAAGCATCGTTCGGAAGGCTCGCGCACCGGCAAGAAGTTCGTCAAGCAGAAGGGCTCGGGCGGCGCACGTCATGGCGATCGCAAGGCCCCGCAGTTCCGCGGCGGTGGTCGTGCATTCGGCCCCACTCCGCGCAGCCATGCGATCGACCTTCCCAAGAAGGTTCGCGCCCTGGCGCTGAAGCATGCTCTGTCGTCCAAGGCCAAGTCTGGTTCGCTGATCGTTGTCGACAGCGTGTCGCAGAAGGAAGCCAAGACTGCCGGTCTGCTGGCCACCTTCGGCAAGCTGGAATGGACCAACGCGCTGATCATCGATGGCGCGGCTGTGGATCAGAACTTCGCTCTGTCCGCCCGCAACATTCCGCACATCGACGTGCTGCCGGTGCAGGGGATCAACGTTGTGTCGATCCTCAAGCGCGACAAGCTCGTCCTGACCAAGGCAGCGCTTGAAGCGCTGGAAGCGAGGTTCGCATGAACAAGCTCAGCGCTTACGACATCATCCGTAACCCCGTCGTGACCGAGAAGTCGACGATGGCGTCGGAAAACAGCCAGGTCGTTTTCGACGTGGCGATCGATGCCAACAAGACCGACATCAAGGCTGCCGTCGAGCAGCTCTTCTCGGTCAAGGTCAAGGCCGTGAACACCCTGGTCCGCAAGGGCAAGGTGAAGCGTTTCCGCGGCAAGATCGGCACTCGCAACGACGTCAAGAAGGCGATCGTAACCCTCGTCGACGGCCAGTCGATCGATATTTCGACCGGCCTCTAAGGGACAAGAGACAGAAAAATGGCTCTGAAATATTACAATCCCACCTCCGAGGGCCGTCGCCAGCTGGTGACGACCGATCGTTCGGAACTGTGGAAGGGCAAGCCGGTCAAGACCCTGACCGAAGGCCTCAGCAAGTCCGGTGGTCGCAACAACCGCGGTCGCATCACCACGTTCCATCGTGGTGGCGGTCACAAGCGCACCTACCGCATCGTCGACTTCAAGCGCGTCAAGTTTGACGTCGTCGGTACGGTCGAGCGCCTGGAATATGATCCGAATCGTACGGCCTGGATCGCTCTGGTGAAGTACTCGGATGGCGAGCTCGCCTACATTGTTGCCCCGCAGCGTCTTTCGGCTGGCGACAAGGTCATCTCCTCGATGTCCACCGTCGACGTGAAGCCTGGCAATGCCATGCCGCTCGAGAACATGCCGGTCGGTACGATCGTGCACAATATCGAGCTCAAGCCCCGCAAGGGTGGTCAGGTTGCCCGGTCTGCCGGTGCCTATGCCCAGTATGTGGGCCGTGACCAGGGCTGGGCTATCCTCCGCCTCAAGTCCGGTGAACAGCGCCGCGTGCATGGCACCTGCCTCGCCACGGTGGGTTCGGTGTCGAACCAGGATCACTCGAACACGTCGCTCGGCAAGGCCGGTCGCAGCCGCTGGCTGGGTCGCAAGCCCGTCAACCGCGGCGTGACCATGAACCCGATCGATCACCCGCATGGTGGTGGTGAAGGCCGTACCTCGGGTGGCCGCCATCCGGTGACGCCATGGGGCAAGCCGACCAAGGGTAAGAAGACCCGCAGCAACAAGGCGACGGACAAGTTCATCGTTCGCAGCCGTCACGTGAAGAAGGGCAGGTAAGCCATGACCCGTTCAATCTGGAAGGGGCCGTTTGTTGACGGCTACATGCTCAAGAAGGCCGAGAAGGCCCGCGAGTCCGGCCGCAACGACGTGATCAAGATCTGGAGCCGCCGTTCGACCATCCTGCCGCAGTTCGTCGGCATCACCTTCGGCGTTCACAATGGCCAGAAGCATGTTCCGGTGAACGTCACCGAAGACATGATCGGCCACAAGTTCGGCGAGTTCGCCCCGACCCGTACCTATTACGGGCACGCGGCTGACAAGAAGGCCAAGAGGAAGTAAGATGGGCAAGCCAAAAACCCAGCGCGCGCTCAAGGACAACGAGGCCAAGGCTGTGCTGCGCATGCTGCGCATCAGCCCGCAGAAGCTCAATCTTCTGGCTCAGTTGATCCGCGGCAAGAAGGTCGAGAAGGCTCTGGCCGAACTCGAATTCAGCCACAAGCGTATCTCCGGCCAGGTGAAGAAAGTGCTCGAGAGCGCGATCGCCAACGCTGAGAACAACCACGGCCTCGACACCGACGCACTCGTCGTTGCTGAAGCCTTTGTTGGTAATTCGCTCGTTATGAAGCGTTTCACCGCTCGTGGCCGTGGCCGGTCGTCGCGCATCGAAAAGCCGTTCGCGCATCTGACGATCATCGTCCGGCAAGTTGAGGAGGCCGCATAATGGGCCAGAAGATCAATCCAATCGGCTTCCGCCTCGGCATCAACCGGACGTGGGACAGCCGCTGGTTCGCCAACAAGGGCGAGTACGGCTCGCTGCTTCAGGAAGACCTGAAGATTCGCACCATGCTGCTCGAAGATCTCAAGGCCGCCGCGGTCTCCAAGATCGTCATCGAGCGCCCGCACCGCAAGTGCCGCGTGTCGATCCACACTGCCCGCCCGGGCATCGTGATCGGCAAGAAGGGCGCCGACATCGACAAGATCCGCGCCAAGGTCAAGAAGTTCACCGACAGCGAAGTGCACATCAACATCGTTGAAGTGCGCAAGCCGGAAACCGACGCGACGCTGGTTGCCCAGGGCATCGCCCAGCAGCTGGAACGCCGCGTGGCTTTCCGCCGCGCCATGAAGCGCGCCGTGCAGACGGCGATCCGCATGGGCGCCGGCGGCATCCGCGTCAACGTTGGTGGCCGCCTGGGTGGCGCCGACATCGCGCGTACCGAGTGGTACCGCGAGGGTCGCGTTCCGCTGCACACGCTGCGTGCGGACATCGACTACGGCACGGCTGAAGCCGAGACCACGTATGGCATCATCGGTATCAAGGTCTGGATCTTCAAGGGCGAAGTTCTCGAGCACGATCCCACTGCACATGAGCGTCGCGCCACCGAAGGCAACGAAGGTGGCCAGCGCAGCGAACGTGAACCGCGCCGCGAGCGTGGCGATCGTGATCGCGAACGCGCATAAGAAGGTTAGTTCATTATGCTGCAACCTAAGAAGACCAAGTTCCGCAAGGCTCACAAGGGCCGTATCCATGGCGTTGCCAAGGGCGGTACCGAGCTGGCTTTCGGCCAGTATGCCCTCAAGGCGACTGAGCCCGAGCGCGTGACCGCGCGCCAGATCGAGGCGGCCCGCCGCGCGATCACCCGCGAGATGAAGCGTCAGGGCCGCGTGTGGATCCGGATTTTCCCGGACGTGCCGGTTTCCAAGAAGCCGACCGAAGTGCGTATGGGTAAGGGCAAGGGCTCGGTGGAGTACTGGGCAGCTCGCGTCAAGCCGGGTCGTATCGTTTTCGAGATCGACGGCGTACCCGAGGACGTTGCCAAGGAAGCCCTGCGTCTCGGCGCGATGAAGCTTCCGATTATGACGCGGGTCGTGACCCGCATTGCCGACTAAGGACGAATGAGCATGAAAGCCAGTGATGTGCGGAGCAAGACCGCAGACGAACTGAAGGACCAGCTCGTCGACCTCAAGAAAGAACAGTTCAACCTGCGTTTCCAGCGCGCTACCCAGCAGTTGGAAAAGCCCGCCCAGGTCAAGAAGGTCCGCCGCGACATCGCGCGGATCAAGACGATCCTCGGCGAAAAGAACGCAGCGAAGTAAGGAGCCGCGACCATGCCAAAGCGCGTATTGCAGGGGACCGTTGTCTCCGACGCCAATGAGAAGACGGTCGTGGTGCGCGTCGAGCGCCGCTTCACGCATCCGGTGATGAAGAAGACCGTGCGCCGGTCCAAGAAGTATCACGCCCATGACGAGGCCAACGTAGCCAAGATCGGGCAGATCGTCTGGATCGAAGAGTGTGCGCCGATATCCAAGAACAAGCGCTGGACGCTGGTTCAGGATGCTTCGGCTCCGTCCGCGTAGAATAGTTTAGTTTCAGGTCGGCAGAACCGGATGACGGTCAAGCCGGTTCAACAAGAAGGCATCCAGTCATGATCCAGATGCAGTCCAATCTCGACGTCGCGGATAATTCCGGCGCACGTCGCGTCATGTGCATCAAGGTGCTGGGCGGTTCGCATCGTAAATACGCGTCGGTCGGCGACATCATCGTCGTTTCCGTCAAGGACGCTATTCCGCGTGGCCGCGTCAAGAAGGGCCAGGTTATGAAGGCCGTGGTGGTTCGCACCGCGTTCGACATCCGTCGCCCAGACGGCACCGTCATCCGTTTCGACAAGAACGCCGCGGTTCTGATCAACAATCAGAAAGAGCCGATCGGCACTCGTATCTTCGGACCGGTTCCCCGCGAACTCCGCGCTCGGAACCACATGAAGATCATTTCGCTCGCACCCGAGGTGCTGTAATGGCTGCCAAGATCAAAAAGGGCGATAAGGTCGTCGTCCTGACTGGCAAGGACAAAGGCAAAACTGGCCAGGTCCTGTCGGTTATCCCGACCGAAACCAAGGCGCTCGTGCAGGGTATCAACCTGGTCAAGCGCCACACCAAGCAGACCGCGTCGACCGATGCCGGCATCTTCACCAAGGAAGCGCCGATCCACCTGTCGAACCTCGCGATCGCCGACAAGGATGGCAAGCCCACCCGCATCGGTTTCCAGATCAAGGACGGCGTGAAGACGCGCGTCGCCAAGTCGACCGGAGATTCGATCGATGGCTGAGACAGCTTACGTTCCACGCCTTCGTACCGAGTACGAAGAGAACATCCGCAAGGTCCTGCAGGAGCAGTTCTCCTACAAGAACGTCATGGAAATGCCCAAGCTCGACAAGATCGTGCTGAACATGGGCGTCGGCGAGGCGGTCAACGACACCAAAAAGGTGAAGACGGCTGCCGCCGATCTCGAGAAGATCGCCGGCCAGAAGCCCGTCATCACCCATGCGCGCAAGTCGATCGCGGGCTTCAAGGTGCGCGAAGACATGCCGCTCGGCGTGAAGGTGACGCTGCGCAAGACCCGTATGTACGAGTTTCTTGACCGTCTGGTGAACATCGCACTGCCGCGCGTTCGCGACTTCCGTGGGCTGAACCCCAATTCCTTCGATGGCCGTGGCAACTATGCCATGGGTATCAAGGAACATATCATCTTCCCGGAAATCAACTACGACCAGGTGGACCAGGTCTGGGGCATGGACATCGTGATCGCCACGACGGCCAAGTCCGATGATGAGGCTCGCGCGTTGCTCAAGGCATTCAACTTCCCCTTCCGCCAGTAAGCGGACAGGGAAGGGAAAAAGGATCAGGACATGGCCAAGACCAGCTCCATCGTAAAGAACAACAAGCGCGCTGCGCTCGCCAAGCAGTATGCTGCCAAGCGCGCCGCCCTCAAGAAGCAGACCAAGGATCAGTCGATCCCCATAGACGAGCGCTTCGCAGCCCAGCTCAAGCTGGCCGAACTGCCGCGCAACTCCGCCAAGGTCCGCGTGCGCAACCGTTGCGAAGTCTCGGGTCGTCCCCGCGGCTTCTACCGTAAGCTGAAGATGAGCCGTATCGCTCTGCGTCAGCTGGGCAACCTGGGCCAGATCCCGGGTCTCGTGAAGTCGAGCTGGTAAGGAGAACCAAAGATGAGCTTTTCCGATCCTATCGGCGACATGCTGACCCGTATCCGCAACGCCCAGATGCGTCGCAAGAACTCCGTCTCGACTCCGGCATCGACACTGCGCGGTCGCGTGCTGGATGTGCTCCAGTCCGAGGGTTTCATCCGCGGTTACTCGGAGACCAAGTTCGAGAACGGCGCTTCCGAGTACGAAATCGAACTGAAGTACTCGGAGAACGAAGGTGTCATCCGCACGATCGAGCGCGTTTCGCGTCCTGGTCGCCGGGTCTATGCCTCCGTGAAGAATATTCCGCAGGTGGCCAATGGCCTGGGTGTCTCGATCCTCTCCACCCCCAAGGGTGTGATGGCCGATCACGAAGCCAAGGCTGCCAATGTTGGTGGCGAGGTACTCTGCCGCGTGTTCTAGGGCCTTGGTCCTGGATCCGCGGTAAGACGATTACTCAAGGATTGAACTAGAATGTCACGTACTGGCAAACTACCGGTAGCACCGGTGAGTGGGGTAACGGTCACGATCAATGGTCGTACCGTCACTGCCAAGGGCCCGAAGGGCGAACTGAGCATCGACCTGATGGAATCCGTCAAGGTCGAGCAGACACCCGAAGGCCTGGTGGTTGCACCCACCAATGAGACCAAGTTTGCCCGCGCTGCTTGGGGCACCACCCGTGCATTGCTGCAGAACATCGTCACTGGCGTTTCGGCCGGTTTCGAGAAGAAGCTGGCGATCCAGGGCGTGGGTTATCGCGCTGCAATGCAGGGCAAGGACATCAAGCTGTCGCTTGGTTTCAGCCACGAAGTGATCTATCAGGCCCCTCAGGGCATTACGCTGGCGGTGCCGGCCCCGACGGAAATCGTCGTGTCGGGTGCGGACAAGCAGCAGGTTGGCCAGGTTGCGGCGAACATTCGTGCATGGCGCAAGCCGGAGCCCTACAAGGGCAAGGGTGTGCGGTACCAGGGCGAACAGGTCTTCCGCAAAGAAGGCAAGAAGAAGTAAGGAGCGCCTGCAATGGCTATCAGTGCAAAAGGTGCGGAACGCCGCAAGGCTCGTGTCCGCAAGGCGCTCAAGGCTCGTGCCTTCGGTCGTCCGCGTCTGTCGGTTTTCCGGTCGGACAAGAATATCTATGCCCAGATCATCGACGACGCGACCGGCCGTACGCTGGCTGCCGCTTCGACGGTCGACAAGGACATCAAGGCCAAGGTCAAGAACGGTGGTACGGCAGAAGCTGCTGCGACCGTCGGCACGCTCATAGCAGAGCGTGGCACCAAGGCCGGCGTTGCCGAGGTGGTCTTTGACCGCGGTGGCTACATCTATCATGGCCGTGTGAAGGCCCTTGCAGACGCTGCCCGTGAGGGCGGCCTGCAGTTCTAACGCGGCGAGGAAAGAGAATATGAGAGACGTTCAAGAGCGCGACAGCGAATTCGTCGATCGCCTGGTCCACATCAACCGCGTGGCCAAGGTGGTCAAGGGTGGCCGTCGTTTCGGCTTTGCGGCACTCGTCGTGGTCGGCGACCAGAAGGGCCGCGTAGGCTTTGGTCACGGCAAGGCGCGCGAAGTGCCAGAAGCGATCCGCAAGGCCACTGAGGCAGCAAAGCGCACCATGATCCGCGTGCCACTGCGTGATGCGCGCACGTTGCACCACGACGTGCACGGCCGCCACGGCGCCGGCAAGGTCATCCTGCGTGCAGCCGTGCCCGGTACCGGCATCATCGCCGGTGGCCCGATGCGTGCAGTGTTCGAAACGCTGGGCATCAACGACATCGTTGCCAAGTCCCAGGGCACGGCCAACCCATACAACATGGTGCGGGCCACTTTCGATGCGCTCAAGCGCGTCGACAGCCCGCGCTCGGTTGCTTCCCGCCGTGGCCTCAAGGTTTCGGAACTTCAGGCTCGCCGCGGCGAGACTGCGGTCGAAGCTTGATCGCTCAGGTCAGGAGATAAATCATGGCTGAGAAGAAAATGATCACCGTGCAGCAGATTGGTTCGCCGATCCGCCGCGATAAGGTGCAGCGCGCGACCCTGATCGGGCTCGGGCTCAACAAGATGAACAAGCAGCGCGAGCTGATTGATACGCCCGAAGTCCGTGGCATGATCAACAAGCTCCCGCACCTCGTCCGCGTCGTCGGCGAGTAAGAGAGAAGGGCCGACAAATGACCCGTTTGAACGAACTTCGCGACAATCCGGGCGCCAATAAAGAGCGCATGCGCATTGGCCGCGGTATCGGTTCCGGTAAGGGCAAGACTGGTGGCCGCGGCGGCAAGGGCCAGACTGCGCGTTCCGGCGTCGCCATCAACGGCTTCGAAGGCGGCCAGATGCCGCTGCACATGCGTATGCCGAAGCGCGGCTTCAACCCGCTCAATCCCAAGGATTGGAACGAAGTCCGCATCGACCGCATCCAGGCCTATATCGACTCCGGCAAGCTCGACACCAAGGGTGTCATCGATGCCGAGGCATTGATCGCCGCCCGCGTGATCCGTCGCGCCAAGGATGGTGTCCGGCTGATCGGTTCGGCCGGTTTCACCGCCAAGAAAGTCACCTTCAAGGTTGATTATGCGACGGCCGGTGCCGCTGCTGCCATTGAAGCTGCTGGCGGCAAGGTCGATATCATTCCGGCGAAGGCGCCGTGGAAGAAGACTCCATACGCTGGCTAAGTGTCGGCATTGCGCATCCGGCTCGATAGGCCGGGTGCGCTTTTTTGGTTTGTTGCGTTAGGGGCCTAGATGCATATGCTCCCGAAGCGCTCCGAGCGCACCTGGCCTTGAAGCCATAGGAGCGATATATGGCGTCCGCAGCCGAACAGCTGGCACGTAATCTCAATTTCTCGACATTCTCCAAGGCGAAAGCCCTGCAACAGCGCATCTGGTTCACACTGGGCGCGCTGCTTGTCTATCGCCTGGGTACCTTCATCCCGGTGCCGGGCATCGACCCCGATGCCTTCCGCGCGACTTTCGAACAGTCGCAGCAGGGCATCATCGGCATGTTCAACATGTTCGCCGGGGGCGCCGTCGAGCGCATGGCGATCTTTGCCCTGAACCTTATTCCCTACATCACCGCCTCGATTGTGGTGCAGGTTGTCTCCACCGCATCTCCGCGGCTCGAAGCCCTCAAGAAAGAGGGTGGTGAAGCCGGGCGCCGGAAGATGAACCAGTATACGCGCTATCTGACCGTGGCCTTCTGCGCCGTGCAGGCCTACGGCATCGCCGTAGGGCTCGAGGCGAGCCAGGGCGTGGTGCTCAATCCAGGCTGGTTCTTCCGCATTTCGACTGTGATCACCCTGGTCGGTGGCACGATGTTCCTGATGTGGCTGGGCGAGCAGATCACCGCCCGCGGGGTCGGCAACGGCATTTCGCTGATCATTTTTGCCGGTATCGTGGCCAATCTTCCCACCACGATCGCGCAGACGCTCGAACTGAGTCGCACCGGCGCAATCCCGGGAATCGCTGGCTTGGGCATGCTGGTGCTCGCGCTTGTGGTGATCGCGGTCATCGTGTTCTTCGAACGCGCCCAGCGGCGGCTGTTGATTCAGTATCCGAAGCGTCAGGTGGGCAACAAGATGTTCCAGGGCGACAGCTCGCATCTGCCCCTCAAGCTGAACACGTCGGGCGTTATCCCGGTGATTTTCGGCTCGTCGCTGCTGCTGCTGCCTGCGACCATCGCATCCTTCGCTGCCCAGGGTAATTCCCCGGAATGGCTACAGGTGATCACTGCGCTGCTTGGCCGTGGGCAACCGCTCTATCTGGCCCTGTTTGCCTTCTTCATCATCTTCTTCGCCTTCTTCTACACAGCGATTGTGTTCAATCCGACGGAGACGGCCGACAACCTCAAGCGTTCCGGCGGCTTCATCCCGGGTATCCGCCCGGGTGAGCGCACAGCACAGCACATCGACTACGTGCTGACACGCATCACGGTGATCGGGGCGCTCTACCTGACGGTGGTGGCGCTGATACCGGAAGTGCTGTTCAGCCAGCTGGCGATCAGCCAGTTCATCGGCGGCACATCGCTGTTGATCATGGTCACGGTGACCTTGGACACCGTCAGCCAGATCCAGAGCCACCTGATCGCCCAGCAATACGAGGGGCTGGTCAAGAAGTCCCGTCTTGGAGGAGGCAAGCGTCGATGAGGTTGATACTGCTCGGACCCCCGGGAGCGGGGAAGGGGACCCAGGCCAAGATACTGGTCGAGGCCTACGGCATTCCGCAGTTGTCTACCGGTGACATCCTGCGCTCCGCTATCCAGCAGCGCACGCCGCTCGGGCTTGCGGCCAAGGATGTGATGGATCGGGGCGACCTCGTCTCCAACGAAATCGTCAACGGCATCGTCTCGGAACGCCTCGATGCCGAGGACTGCAAAGCCGGCTTTATTCTCGACGGTTTTCCGCGGACGATCGGTCAGGCAGAGGCGCTCGACGGCATGCTGGCGGACAAGGGCATGAAGCTTGATGCCGTCATCGAGATGACGGCAGACGCCGACGTGCTGGTGGCGCGGGTCATCAGTCGCGCCAAGGAGAGCAATCGTCCGGATGACAATCCGGAGGTGATCCGCAAGCGTCTCGAGGTCTACAACAACGATACGGCGCCGCTGGTGGATTATTACCGGCAGCGTGATCTGGTGAAGACCGTGGATGGAATGGCGCCGATCGACCAAGTGACGGCGGCTATCAAGGCGGCGATCACGAACTAAATATACGGGCTTGACTTGGAGGTTGACTCCTCGGAATCGAGCCCTTAAGAACCGCGTCAGTCTCATGGATTATTGGGCTGGATTCGGTTTTTCCACATGGTGGGGGTCGAATTCGGTCCCTTGTTGTTGAATGGGCGCCAGCCGTGATGGCTCGCGCTGAATGAAGGAGAGCAGACGTGGCTCGAATTGCTGGCGTCAATATCCCGACGAACAAGCGCGTGGTTATCGCGCTACAGTATATCCACGGGATTGGCGACAAGTTCGCCGAGGATATCTGCACCAAGGTTGGCATTCCGGCTGAGCGTCGCGTGAACGAGCTCACCGACGCCGAAGTCATCCAGATCCGTGAGACCATCGATCGCGACTATGTCGTGGAAGGTGATCTGCGTCGCGGCGTCGCGATGAACATCAAGCGGCTGATGGACCTGGGCAACTATCGTGGCCTGCGTCACCGTCGTGGCCTGCCGGTCCGTGGTCAGCGGACCCATACCAATGCCCGCACCCGCAAGGGCCCGGCCAAGCCGATCGCCGGCAAGAAGAAGTAAGAACCTGCTCGCGGGTTCTTCGATGTAGCTGCCGGGGCATCTCGCTAACGGCAGCGCTGATATCGATCAGAGGAATTAAATGGCAAAGACTGAAACCACGCGCGTCAAGCGCAAGGAACGCAAGAACATTACCTCGGGCGTAGCCCACGTGAATGCCTCGTTCAACAACACCATGATCACCATCGCCGACATGCAGGGCAACACGATTTCGTGGTCCAGCTCGGGCGTGATGGGCTTCAAGGGCTCCCGCAAGTCCACTCCATACGCCGCTCAGGTCGCTGCTGAAGATGCCGCCAAGAAGGCGCAGGAGCACGGCATGAAGACCCTCGAGGTCGAAGTGCGCGGTCCGGGTTCGGGCCGTGAGTCGGCGCTGCGCGCGTTGCAGGCGGCCGGCTTCAACGTTACCTCGATCCGTGACGTGACCTCCATCCCGCACAATGGCTGCCGCCCGCGCAAGCGGCGCCGCGTCTAATCTAGACCGATTGAAGAGCTCCCGGCCGTCGACGCCGGGAGTCTTATTGCGTTTGCGGCGGAGCGGCTCGGGCTGGGGCCGCGATTTTGAAAGGACATAACCGTGACGATCCAGAGGAACTGGCAAGAACTGATCAAGCCGACCAAGCTGGAGATTGTTTCGGGCAGCGACAACGCGCGCGTGGCCTCGGTAGTTGCCGAGCCGCTTGAGCGCGGTTACGGGCTTACCCTTGGTAACGCCCTTCGTCGCGTGCTGCTGTCGTCGCTCCAGGGCGCGGCAGTTACCGCAATCCAGATTGACGGCATTCTGCACGAATTCTCCTCGCTTCCGGGCGTGCGGGAAGACATTACCGACCTCGTCCTCAACGTGAAGGAAATCGCGCTGAAGATGGGCGGCGAAGGCCCGAAGCGTCTGGCTCTCTCCAAGCAGGGTCCGGGTGCCGTGACCGCCGGTGATATCCGGGTGACCGGGGATATCGAAGTGCTCAATCCCGAACTGGTGATCTGCCACCTCGACGATGGGGCCGAGATCAATATCGAATTCACCGTCGATACCGGCAAGGGCTACGTTGCCGCCGACAAGAACCGTCCCGAAGACGCGCCGATCGGTTACATCCCGGTCGACTCGCTGTTTTCGCCGGTTCGCCGCGTCAGCTACAAGGTCGATGCCACGCGTGCGGGTGAAAGCCTGGACAAGGACAAGCTGACCCTGCAGGTCGAGACCAATGGCGCCGTGTCGCCGGATGATGCCGTGGCTTATGCCGCTCGCATCCTCCAGGACCAGCTGTCGGTCTTCGTGAACTTCGAGGAGCCGAGCAAGGAAAAGGCACAGGATGCCGTTCCCGAGCTGGCCTTCAACCCGGCTCTGCTCAAGAAGGTCGACGAACTCGAGCTCTCGGTCCGCTCGGCCAATTGCCTGAAGAACGACAACATCGTCTATATCGGCGACCTGATCCAGAAGACGGAAGCCGAGATGCTGCGGACGCCGAACTTCGGCCGCAAGTCGCTCAACGAAATCAAGGAAGTCCTGGCACAGATGGGGCTTCATCTCGGAATGGACGTTGCCAACTGGCCACCCGAGAATATCGATGACCTCGCCAAGCGCTACGAAGATCATTATTGATCGCGCGCTGCCAAGCACTTTAGGAGATAACCATGCGCCACGGTAATTCCGGCCGCAAGCTCAGCCGAACCGCCAGCCACCGCAAGGCTATGTTCGCCAACATGTCTGCCGCGCTGATCAAGCACGAGCAGATCGTCACCACGCTTCCCAAGGCGAAGGACCTGCGTCCGATCGTCGAGAAGCTGATCACGCTCGGCAAGCGCGGCGATCTGCACGCTCGCCGTCAGGCGATTGCCCAGATCCGCGACGAGGGTCAGGTTGCCAAGCTCTTCGCCGTGCTTGGCCCGCGCTACAAGGAACGCCAGGGCGGTTACATCCGCATCCTGAAGGCCGGCTTTCGCTATGGCGACAATGCCCCGATGGCCGTGATCGAGTTCGTTGATCGCGACGTCAACGCCAAGGGCCAGGACAGCGGTCCGGTCCAGGCGCGTGAGGACGACGAATACGAAGCCGCGTAAGCCGAGCTTCGAGAGATCAAGAAGGCCGCTGGGTAAATCCAGCGGCCTTTTTGTTTGTCGAGCCATTGGAGCAACTGATCCAGGAAGCGGCTTCCCCCGCTGGCCGGCTAGGCCCGTGTTTCCAGTTCCCAGCTCGAATAGAGCTGCTGCAATTCGGTCCGATCACGGCAGATCACCATGGGAAGGCCAGATTCGGCTGCCCGGCGCCGGTACTTGCTGGCGTCGCGGGTCTTCCAGATCCAGGCGATCATCTCCCACTTGATGCTGTCCCGGCCGCCGGGCAGGCCGCCGATCCGGTCCGGCTGGAAGAGGGTGCGGCGGAAATACCGGACGTAGCGGTTGAGGAAATGATCATCGACGACGATGACGCCGGTGGCGCGGGCGAAGCGCTGCGGCATGATGGCCGAGTAGTTGCCATCCATCACCCATTCCTCCTCGAGAATGGCCGCATCATGCAGGGCGTGGAATTCAGCCGTGCCGCGAGGCTTCCAGTCGGTGCCGGGCAGGTGGCTGAACTGGTCGATATGGATCGGCGGGATGCCCAGTTTGGTCGTGTCCCCAGACGTGGTGTAGCTGAGTAGCGCGGTAGTCATCGGCGCTTTCCGGTAGGGTTCAGGTTGCAACACCAACCCTGACCAGAAAGACGACCGATGACCGATGATATGATGAACCTGCGCACGCTGGTGGAGAAGACCCCCGACGCCGATATTCTGCGCGAGATGATTGGCTTTGCCGCCGAGCGGCTGATGGAGCTGGAGGTGGGAGCGGCCACCGGCGCCGGCTATGGCGAGAAGAGCGCCGAGCGTCTGGTGCAGCGCAATGGCTACCGGGAGCGGGACTGGGAGACGCGGGCCGGCACTGTTGAGCTTCGGATTCCCAGGCTCAGGAAGGGTAGTTACTTCCCCGGGTTCCTTGAGCCGCGGCGGCTGGCCGAGAAGGCGCTGACCGCGGTGATCCAGGAGGCTTATGTCCAGGGCATCTCCACACGTTCGGTTGATGACCTGGTCAAGGCCATGGGCATGAGCGGCATCTCCAAAAGCCAGGTGAGCCGGCTGTGCGAGGAGATTGACGGCAAGGTGAAGGCCTTCCTCGACCGTCCCATTGAAGGCGACTGGCCCTATCTGTGGATCGACGCCACCTATCTCAAGGTACGCCGCGGTGGCCGCATTGTATCGGTTGCCGCCATCATGGCCGTGGGCGTCAACAGCGACGGCCGGCGCGAGGTTCTGGGCATGCAGATCGGCACTTCGGAAGCCGAGCCGATCTGGACGGAGTTCCTGCGCAAGCTCACTCGCCGTGGCCTGCGCGGGGTGAAGCTGGTGATCTCGGACGCCCATGAGGGCATCAAAGCCGCGGTGACCAAGGTTCTGTGCGCCACCTGGCAGAGATGCCGCGTTCACTTCATGCGCAATGTGCTGGCCCATGCCGGCAAGAGCGGGCGGCGGGTTGCGAGCGCCTTTATCGCCACCGCATTCGCACAAGAAACGGCCGAGGCGGCCAGCAGCCAATGGCGTGCTGTCGCCGATCAGATCCGCCCCAAGGTGCCTAAGCTCGCCACCATCATGGACGAGGCCGAGAGCGATGTGCTGGCTTATATGACCTTCCCCAGGGAGCATCGCGTCCAGCTCCACTGCACCAATCCAATCGAGCGAGTCAACGGTGAGATCAAGCGCCGCACTGAGGTCGTGGGCATCTTCCCCAACGACGACGCCATAATCCGACTGGTCGGTGCCATCCTGCTCGAACAGAATGATGAGTGGGCGGTCCAGAGGTCTCGATACATGACGCTGGCGTCCGTCGCCCCATTGAGCGATGATCCTCTCGTCAGCCTGCCAGCCGTGGCTCGCTGATCACCCGGCCCATGCCGGAAAGGCTCGAGGCCCAGCCTCAGCTACACCACGCTATGGGACACGATCCCCAGTTTAGTGGCGATGGCGTGCGCGAGGGTGGATTTTCCGGCATTGGTGGGGCCGGTGACCATGATGCGGCGGCCGAGATCGGCCAGAGGCGGGATGGGGTGCATTTTCAGTTCCAATATCGGATTGGGGTGGAAAAGCTGGTGGGGCAGAGACGAAAATCCCCGCCGGAGCGGGGATCGAGATGTTTGGCATGGGGAGCGAGCCTATTCCGGTCGTTGGTCCTTGCCCGTGTAGACTTCCTCTACCCAGTACTGATCACGCCGGTCGAAGCCGTTGAACGGTGTCAGCGATGCTTGGGTATAGGCGCCCATCAGGCCAAATTCGATCCAGTCATCCTCATCGATATCCGAGGGCAAGGTAAATACCTGGGGCAGAACGTCATAGCTGTCGCAGGTGGGTCCCCAGATGGTAAAGTCCGAGAAATTGGCGTCGTTGTCGTGCACCCGTGCGCCCCGCCAGACGCGGACCGGCGGCGTGAAGTGCATGAACTTGACTTCCATCAGGCTGCCATAGGCGCCGTCGTTGACATAGACCGATTGGCCGCCGCGCTGATGCTTGACGCGAAGCAGGAGCGAGGTCGACGACGTGACCAGCGCCCGGCCTGGCTCGATGATCAGCTCCGGCTTGCGCTTGTCGCCGAAGTGATCGCTGACGGCGGTCGAGATCGTTTCGAAGTAATAGTCCATTGGCGGTGCTTCGCTGGTCGGGTAGGGGGCCGGATAGCCACCGCCGATATTGAGGCGCTTCAGTTCGATATTTGATTCTTCCACGATCCGGGCGGCCGCAGCGATGTGCCGCTCATAGGCGTAGGCGTCTTCGCACTGGCTGCCGACGTGGAAGCAGAGGCTGGGCGTGTACCCCATCTGATCGACCATCGTCACGATCTCGGACGCGCCCTGTTCCATCACGCCAAACTTGATGCCGAAGTCGTAAGACTTGAGCGCCTTGCCGGCCTTGAAGCGGGTGGTAACCTCCACGTCGCGGCTCGGTGACACCACCGCGGCAAGCTGGTCCAACTGCTGGGGATGATCGATGGTGAAGCTGCGGACGCCGAACTCTTCGTAGGCTCGGGCGATTTCACGCTTGTTCTTGATGGGATTGTTGTAGTGCATGGCCGCGCCCGGCGCGTGGTCGCGGACGAGCTCCATCTCGGTGTTGGAGGCCACGTCGAATGCCTTGAGGCCTTCACGGTGCAGCTGGGCAATGATATGGGGCGACGGATTGCACTTGACCGCGTAAGTCAGCAGCCCGTCGAAGCCCTTCTTGAACACCTTGGTTGCCCGGTGCAACTCTCGTTCCGAGAACAGGAAGGCCGGAAAGTCCGGCGATTCCGCAGCGATCAGCGCGGAGGTGTTCGGATAGACGTGCTTCGGCTCGGTGGTCATTGGACGACTGGCCTTTCGGGCTGGAAGTGGCAGAAACGAGCGCTGCATATAGGGCTGTCAGCCCTTGCGCGCAAACGATTATTGGAGACCAAACTGCGATGGTCCAGTGACAAAGGCTCGTGTGCGGCAAGTCCCGTCTCACGAACGGAAACGAGTCCAAAGAGGCCCGGGGCTGCCATTTTCAAGCCCAATTCCCAGCGTTTCGCGTCTATCGGGTCTGTTCCATGTGTTCAGGAGAGCTGTTGATGACAATCCGCCAGTTGCTGTTTGCCGCTGTTGCCATCGCGATCATGGCCATTGGCGGCACGCTGGCATTCGCCCCGTGGAACGGGCCGGGCCAGGCGCAGTCGGAACTGCCAGTCGCTGAACCGCAGGAACTGGCGATCGCCGATCCGCGCCAGGTGCCGGCGAGTGGTCCGCAGATCCAGCTCAGCTTTGCACCGGTCGTGCGTTCGGTCGCGCCCTCGGTGGTCAATGTCTACGCCACACGCATCGAGCAGCAGATGGTGTCGCCCTTCGCCAACGACCCGTTCTTTTCCCGGTTCTTCGGGGAGGGCGGGCTGCAGAGCCGGCCGCGCGAGTCCCAGTCGCTGGGGTCCGGAGTCATCGTCGACGCCGGTGGAGTCATGCTGACCAACCGCCACGTCATCGAAGGGGCAACGGACGTGCGTATTGCGCTGTCGGACGGCCGGGAATTCGCAGTCGATGTGGTGATCGAGGATACCCAGACCGATCTGGCGGTCCTGCGCGTGCGGCAGCCGGACGGCACACGCTTTCCCGCCATATCCTTCGCCAACTCCGATGCCTTGCAGGTGGGCGACCTCGTGCTGGCCATCGGCAACCCCTTTGGGGTGGGCCAGACCGTTACCAGTGGCATCGTCTCGGCCCTGGCACGAACTGGGGTCGAAAGCTCGGACTACGAGTTCTTCATCCAGACCGACGCGGCCATTAATCCGGGCAATTCGGGCGGCGCTCTGGTCGATCTGGCGGGAGAACTGGTGGGTATAAATACCGCAATCTACTCCCAGACCGGGGGCTCGGTAGGCATAGGCTTCGCCATTCCCGCCAACATGGCACGGCTGGTGGCCGAGGCGGGGGTGAGCGGCGGCGAGATCGTCAGGCCCTGGTTCGGGGCGAAACTGCAGGCGGTCACCTCCGATATCGCCGACAGCCTGGGCATGGTGGTGCCCCACGGCGCACTGATCACCGAAGTGGCGCCTGACGGACCTGCCGCCCGGGCAGGCTTCGCCTCTGGAGACGTCATCGTGTCGGTCGATGGCCTAGTGGTGAACGACCCGAGCGCGTTTAATTTCCGACTGGCAACCAGGCCGGTGGGCAGCAGCACGGTGCTGGAGCGCCTGCGGAACGGGGAAGTGGAGACTGTTCCCTTCACCATCGAAACGGCGCCCGCGGCCACAGGAGAAATGCTGGCCACCGTTTCAGGCAATTCGCGCTTCGCCGGAACCAGCGTCCGGCAGTTGGATCCGGCTTTGGCCGAGGCGGAGGGGCTGCCCTATGACGCGCGGGGCGTCCTGGTCACTTCCGTGGAGCCCGGTTCGCCGGCCGACCAGATGGGTCTGCGGGTCGACGACATCATTCTGGCGCTCAATGACGTCCCCACGGAAACTGCCAGAGCTTTTGCCGATATCGCCGATCGGCGCGTTCGGACTTGGCAGATCATCCTGCAGCGCGACGGCCGGGTGATGCGCAGCATCGTCAGCGGCTAGGGCATGGCACCAGAGCGGCCAAAGGTGTAACACCACCGCGCAATCCGCTAGAACGGTGCCATGTCCGATCTCTTCGCCGCCGATCCCTCCGCAGACCGCTCCCGGCCCCTGGCCGACCAGTTGCGCCCGCGCTCGCTGGATGAGGTCATCGGCCAGAGCCACCTTCTGGGACCGGACGGGACGCTGCGGCGCATGATCGCCAGCGGGCGGCTCGGCTCGCTGATCCTCTGGGGACCACCGGGTACGGGCAAGACCACTGTGGCACGCCTGCTCGCCGATCAGATCGGCTATACGTTCGAGCAGATTTCGGCGGTGTTTTCCGGGGTAGCCGACCTCAAGAGGGTGTTCGAGAAGGCTCGGTTCCAGCGCCTTTCCGGCCACCGGACACTGTTGTTCGTCGACGAGATACATCGCTTCAACCGCGCACAGCAGGATGGCTTCCTGCCGGTTATGGAAGACGGCACCATCGTTCTGGTCGGGGCGACGACCGAAAACCCGTCCTTCGAGCTCAACGCGGCGCTGCTGTCGCGCAGCCAGGTCTTGCGATTCGAGTCCCTCGGTCTCGCGGATCTGGAAAAGCTGCTGCAGCGCGCCGAGGCGCTAACAGCGGCTGCCCTGCCGCTGGATGCGGACGCGCGGCAGACCCTGCTGACCCTTGCCGATGGCGATGGGCGGGCCCTGCTTGGACTGGTCGAGGAGGTGCTGGCGTCGACCAAGGCCGGTGAGATGCTCGATGCGGCAGCTTTGCTGACCGTCGTCCAGCGGCGCGCTCCGATCTACGACAAGGCGCAGGACGGGCATTACAATCTGATTTCGGCGCTGCACAAGACCATCCGCGGCTCGGATCCGGATGCCGCGCTCTATTATTTTGCGCGCATGCTGGACGCCGGCGAGGATCCGCTCTTCCTGGCCCGCCGCCTGATCCGGATGGCGTCCGAAGATATCGGCCTGGCCGATCCACAGGCGCTGCAGCTGGCTATTGCCGGGCGCGACGCCTTCCAGATGCTCGGCTCCCCCGAAGGGGAGCTGGCGCTGGCACAGGTGGTGGTCTACCTGGCGCTGGCACCGAAGTCGAACGCGGTCTACACCGCCTTCAAGGGCGCGATGAGTCTTGCCAAGTCCACCGGCTCGCCCATGCCGCCCATGGTCATCCTCAATGCGCCGACCAAGCTCATGAAGGGGACCGGCTACGGCGAAGGCTATATCTATGATCACGATACGCCGGACGCCTTCTCCGGCCAGGAGTATTTCCCCGAAAAGATCGGCCGGCAGCGGTTTTACGAGCCGGTGGAGCGCGGATTTGAGAGGGACCTCAAGAAGCGGATCGACTATTTCGACCGGCTGCGGGCGGCGAAGCGGGGTGATGGGGAATGATAGCTGATTTTCCGACAGGCCACCCACCTCCGTGGTCCTCCACTTGAGGGGGAGGGTGATGACTGCAACATGGTGCCCGGACCTCGTGGTTCGACAGGCTCACCATGAGATCTGCTCTGAGCGCTGGGTAGACCTCATCCTGAGCCTGTCGAAGGACGAGGGCGTATCACAGGAGCCCGCCAGGTGATCTCTTACCTCCTCGTTGGCCTTGGTGGCGCTATCGGTGCCATGTCGCGCTACGGCCTCTCCAGCCTTGTCGGGCGGCTGTGGCCGATGTCCTTTCCGCTGGCCACACTCCTCATCAACTTGCTCGGCTCGATCTCCATGGGCCTGTTCGTCGGGCTCATGGCTCGCCTGCTGCCGGCTTGGCAGAACGAGGCGCGCCTGTTCGTGGCCGTCGGTCTCCTGGGCGGCTTTACGACCTTCTCATCGTTCTCGCTCGACACGATCGTGCTGATCGAGCGTGGCGAACTGCTGCAGGCGGCCGCTTACGTGCTGTTGTCGGTTGTGGTTTGCCTCATTGGGCTTTATCTCGGGCTTCTGATTACCCGAGGCGTGGCATGAGTGGCGTTCAACAGCGGCTGGTGGAAAGCGATGAGGACGGCATGCGTCTGGATCGCTGGTTCGCCCATCATTTTCCCCAGCTCGGCTTCGGGCGGCTGCAGAAGCTCATCCGCAATGGCGAGGTCAAGGTAGACAAGGCCAAGGTTACGACCAGCACGCGCCTGTCCCCCGGCCAGACGGTGCGTGTGCCTCCGATCAATGATCCGGATACGCCCAAGCCGGTCAAGCTCAACGATGCCGATGCCCAGTTCCTCAAGGACCTGATCCTTTATGAGGATGACGACCTCTACGTCTTCAACAAGCCGCACGGCCTGGCCGTGCAGGGCGGCAGCGGCACCAAGCGCCATATCGACGGCATGCTCAAGAGCCTGCCCAACAAGAAGGGCGAGCCGCCACGGCTGGTGCATCGGTTGGATCGCGATACATCGGGCTGCCTTGTCGTTGCCAAGACGAAGGCCGCCGCCAGCCATTTCGGGACGGTGTTTCGCTCCCGCTCGGCCCGCAAGATCTACTGGGCCATTGTGGCCGGCAATCCGCACCCGCAGCAGGGCGAGATTTCCTGCTTCCTGGCGCGGCAGAGCACGGAAGACGGCGAGCAGATGGTGGTGGTCAAGAACGGCACGCCCGGCTCGCAACACTCGATGAGCTATTATTCGACGACAGACACGGCGAGCCGCCGCTTTGCCTGGGTCACGCTCAAGCCGGTGACCGGGCGGACCCACCAGTTGCGCGTGCACATGGCCCAACTCGGCACACCGATCATCGGCGATCCACGCTATTTCAATATCGAGAACTGGCAAGGGGCGCCGGGGCTCAGCGAAGGCCTGCACCTGCATGCGCGCCGCATTGCCCTGCCGCTGCGGAGCGGCAAGCGCCTGGACCTGTCGGCGCCGCTGCCGCCGCATATGCGCGCTAGTTTCGAAACCCTGGGCTTCGATCCTGACCGCTACGACGTCAGCGGTGACCCGGAGGATGGCGCTTGAGGCTCGTCGTGTTCGACATGGATGGAACGCTGGTGGACAGCGGCGCGGAGATCGCCAGGCGCGTCGCCTGCGCCTTTGCCGCGCTGGGCCTGCCGCAACCACCGGAACAGGCCGTGCGGGCCAATGTCGGCCTGTCGCTCCAGATCTATATGGGTGCGCTGGCCGAGACCGACGACGCCACCCTGATCGGCGAACTGGTCAAGGCGTATCGCGCCGAAACGGCTAAATCGCCACCCGGGCAGATGCCGCTGTTCGAGGGCGCCCGAGAGGCCCTGGAGCGACTGAACGCACGGGCCGACACCGTGCTCGGCGTGGCAACGGGGAAGGGGATGGTGGGGCTGAAGCGGGCCCTGGCGGAGAACGATCTCGACCATTTCTTTTCGACGCTGCAGACGCCAGACCATAACCCATCCAAGCCGCATCCGGGAATGCTGCATTCGGCGATGCAGGCGATCGGCATATCGCCCGCCGACACCGTCATGGTTGGCGATGCCGTATTTGACATGGAAATGGCCCAAGCCGCGGGCGTGCGGGGTATCGGCGTTTCCTGGGGCCTGCAGCCGCCCGAGGACCTGAGCCGAGCCGGCGCCGTGGCAATACTTGGTTCGTTTGCAGACCTCGATGCCGTGCTGGAGGCCAGCTATGCGTGATCAGCTCGATGACATTCAGAAGCACCTCAACGACGGTTATGGCCGGGCGCAGCACCTGAACAAGGTCGAACTGCCCAAGCGCTTCTACAAGGACGTAGCGGCGGGCGCTGCCGAGGGCGGCTTTGTGGTCACGCTGGACGGGCGCCCGGTGCGCACGCCGGCCAGGAAGCTGCCGGTGACGGTGCCGGCGGCGGCCATCGCCACAGCAATGGCTGAGGAATGGGCGGCGCAGGTTGACGTGATCAATCCCGCCACCATGCCGATGGTGCGGCTCATCAACTCGGCCGTCGAGAGCGGCGAAGAAATGATTCCGGCCTTTCGTGATGAGGTCATAAAGTTCGCAGCCGGCGACCTGATGCTCTACCGCGCCGAAAACCCGCAGGAACTGGTCTCCGAGCAGGAACTGGCGTGGGATAGTGCCTTGACCGTCCTGGCGCGCCACTTCGGCGTCAGCTTTCAGCCGACGATGGGCATCATCCACCAGCCTCAGCCCCAGTCGACACTGGACCGGCTGGCCCAGTCACTGAACGGGGAGAACCTGCTCACGATGACGGCGATGGTTTCGATAACCGGCCTGACCGGCTCCGGGCTGCTGACCATCGGACTCTGGAACAGGCTTTTTACACCGGATCAGGTGTGGAAGGCGGCCCATGTCGACGAGGATTACCAAATCTCGCAATGGGGCGAAGACGAGGAAGCGGCGGAGCGGCGCGCGATGCGCCGGGTGGAGTTCGACACGGCGGTGGCGGTGCTTGATGCCATGCGCGCCTAGCCGGGTTCTGCCGCCAGTGTGACAATCCAGTCGGCAACGTCCTCGTCGATCTGCCGCAGCGGGTCGAGCACGAAGCTACGTTCATGCGCGTGGGGGTGCGGCAGGGTCAGGCGCGGCGAGGTGATCCTGCGACGCTCGAACGCAATGATGTCGATGTCGATCAGCCGGGGCCCCCAGATTTCCTGGCGCACCCGGCCCATGGCCAGTTCGATTCCGAGCAGGATGTCGAGCAGTTCCTGCGGCTCGAGGCTAGTTTCTACCGCGATAGACTGGTTAGCGAAATCGGGCTGATCGGTCTTGCCCCACGGCTTGGTCGACAGCACGCTCGATTGGCTGGTGACCCGGATCGAGGGGTGCGCATCTATGCGCCGCACCGCCTCGGCCAGTTGCGCCTGCGGGTCGCCCAGATTGGCGCCAAGGCTGAGCCAGGCCTGCGAGGTCATGCCGTTCCTCGCCGCCGATGCAGTTCAATGGCGGCTTCGCCGCGCACCATGGCAATGGGTGCTTCGGGCTTGCGGACCCGGATGACGACCCACTGGATATCAGGGAACGTGCCGAGGATCGCGTCGACGATCTTCTGCGCCAGCGCTTCGAGCAGTTTCATGCGCTGGGATTCGAAGGCGTCTTTCACCGCGTCGTAGATGTCGGAGTAGGAAATGCCGGTGCTCAGGCGGTCGGTCGTAGCCGGTGCGGTCAGGTCCACGCCCAGTTCCAGATCGATGAAGAATCGCTGGCCGAGCTTTGCCTCCTCGGCAAAGACGCCGTGATAGCCATAAAAGCCTAGGTCTTTCAGGATGATACGGTCGCCCGTGAAGCCCTGGTTCATGTGCTATCCCCCGTCTGACTGTGGACCATACAGCGTCGCCTGGGCCACGCGAAGAGCGTCCCGGTTCGCCCTGACGTCATGGACGCGAAAGATGTGGCCGCCATTGACGTAGCCGAGCACTGTCGTGGCAATGGTTCCGGCCAATCGCTCCTCCGGCTGGTTGCCCAGCACCTTGCCGATCATGGACTTACGCGAGGTACCGACCAGAATGGGATAGGCGGCAGCCTGCCGGCCAAAGGCGGCAAGCTGGCGCAGCATGGCGTAGTTTTCCGCCAGCGATTTGCCGAAGCCGAAGCCAGGGTCGAGTATGATGCGATCCGGTCCCAGTCCCGCCCGCTCCGCGCGCTCCAAGCTGGTGCCAAAGTAGTGCCTCACATCGTTGAGCAGCGGCGTGTTGTCGTTGCGATCCTTCTGCCAATGCATGACGATCACCGCCGCGCCATGCAGCGCGGCAACGTCCGCCATCTCTGGAGTGTCCTGCAAGCCATGCACGTCGTTGATGATGGCCGCGCCCGCCTGCATGGCCTGGTCGGCCACCAGGGGCTTATAGGTATCGATCGAGATCGGCACGTCGATCCCTGCGGCGACCAGGGCATCGATGACGGGCATCACCCGGTCGAGCTCCTGCTGGACGCCAACCGGTGTCGCGCCAGGACGGGTGCTTTCGCCGCCGATGTCGATGATATCGGCGCCATCGGCGATCATCTGCCTGGCATGGTGCAGCGCCCGATCGAGCAGGTTGTGCTCACCGCCATCCGAAAAGCTGTCCGGCGTGACATTGAGGATGCCCATGACCAATGGTGTCGGCCCCAGGAGCAGGGATCCTCGCTTGGGCAACGCAATGGTGTGCTCGGTGTGCATGGTATGCCACCCCTGTTGAGGCTTCAGAAGGGCCAGACCAGCATGAGCGTGGGTACGCCGACAAGGACGACCAGAAGCGATAAAGGCGCGCCCAGGCGCCAGTAATCGCCGAACTTGTAGCCACCCGGACCCATGACCAGTGTATTGCACTGGTGCCCGATCGGGGTCAGGAAATCGCAACCGGCGCCGATGGCCACGGCGAGCAGGAAGGCCTCGGGGGCGTAGCCCAGGTCGGTGGCGAAGCTGGCAGCGATGGGTGCCATCACGAGGACCGTGGCGGCGTTGTTGAGGAAGGGCGTCACCGCCATCGCGGCAACCATGATCAGCGCCAGGGCGCCCCAGCCAGGAAGCAAGCTGCCCGTGGCGGAGAGCCAGTTGGCGATCAACTCGGTGCCACCCGTGCTGCGAAGCGTGTCGGAAACCGGGATCAGGCATGCCAGCATGATCAGGATCGGCGCGTCGAGGCTGGAATATACGTCGCGGAGCGGGAGGGCCCGGCTTGCCACCATGGCGACCGCAGCGGCGAAGAAGGCCGCGGTGACGGGAACCAAGCCGAATGCCGTAGCGGCAATCGCCACCAGCAGGATGACCAGCGGCACCAGCCCGTTGCGCACGCTGCCAAGGCGCAGGCCACGCTCCACCAGAGGCAGGCAATCCCACTCCCGCAGCAGTTCAGGCAGCCGCCCCATGTGACCCTGCAGCAGGATGACGTCGCCATTCTGGAAGCGGATCTGGCCCAGGCGCTCGGTGAAGCGCTGGTCGCGCCGGCTTACGGCCAGAAGGTTCAGCCCCGTGCGATCGAACAGCGTAAGTTCACGCGCCGTAGCCCCGATCAGCGCCGAACTTTCGCCGATGACGGCCTCGATGATGCCGATATGGGCAGCATCCTTGGTAGCGGCGCCCCGCCGCTCCGAAAATATAAGGCCGGACTGGGTCACCATGTTGTCGAGGGCATCGGCGGCGCCTTCGATCACCAGAATGTCGCCGGCGCGCAACTTCATGTCCGGCAGCGGGGTGCGGCGCTGGCCTGAGGCGCCGAGGATGCGGATCACCATCGCGCGCCCATCGGCGTTGCGCTGCACCTCGGACACGGTCTTGCCGATGGCGGGAGAGTCTTCGGCAACACGGGCTTCGGTCGTGTAGTTCTTGATCTCGATGGCGCTTTCCATGCCGGTCTCTTCGCGGCGCCGCTCCGGCACCAGGCGATAGCAGATCCAGAGGAAAAGTACCCCAACCACGGAGAGCGCGAGCCCCGTCGGCGCATAGTCGAACATGGTGAAGGGTTGCCCCGTCAGCTCCGCGCGCACCCGGGAGACAATGATGTTGGGGGAGGTGCCGATCTGCGTGATCAACCCGCCGAGCAGCGAGCCGAACGACATCGGCATGAGGAATAGGGACGGCGAGACGCTGGATCGCCTAGCCATCTGGAACGCAATCGGCATCATGATCGCCAGCGCGCCGATATTCTTGATCAAGGCGCTGAGGATGGTAACGACGATCACGAGCAGCAGCAGCTGCGCCCGCGGCGAACTGACGCCCGGCGCGAAGCGGCGGACTGCGACCTCCATGATACCGGAGCGAGAAACAGCCGCACTGACCACCAGCGCACTGCCGACGATGATGACGATGTCGTCGGAAAATCCGCTAAAGGCCTCGGAAAGCGGAATGATTCCCAATGCCATGGCCGCAAGCAGGGCCACAACGGCGACGAGATCATAGCGCCAGCGTCCCAAGAGGAAGGCTACCATCATGCCACCGATGGTGAGGAAGGCGAAAACCTGCGGGAGTGTCATCGGGGTTCCAGAAGCGGCGGCAGCCACGACAGCACACCGCAGGTTGCAGCGTTCGGCAAGCGCTAAATCAGCTGCGGGCGCTAGACTTCAACGACGGCCTCGATCTCGACGGCCGCACCGAAGGGCAGGGAGGCCACGCCAAAGGCGGCGCGGGCATGCTTGCCCTTGTCTCCGAGCACGGCCACCAGCAGGTTTGAGCAGCCGTTTGCCACCAGATGTTGCTCAAAGAAATCAGGCGTGGACGCCACCAACACCGTCACCTTCACGATGCGCTTAATGTCCTCGAGCGGAACGCCCGCCGAATTGACGATATGCGACAGGACGTTGAGGATCGCCAGCTCGGCCGCGTTGCCGCCCTGGACCACGTTCATCGTATCGCCGAGCAGACCCGTCACGACGCCTTGTTCGTTCGCAGAAATTTGGCCGGACACGTAGAGGAGGTTTCCGGTCTTGGCGACCGGCACGTAGCTGGCGACGGGCGCCTTGGGCTCGGGCAGTTCATAGCCATATTCGCGGAGCTTTTCGATCGGACTTGTCATCTGGTCTTGCCTCGGTTCTGGTCGTCGTCTGTTTCTGCGGCCACGGGGGCCGGCTGATGCCGGTATAGCTTGCCGCGCACCACCGCCTCACGGCCGAAGCGGTTTCGTACCCGGTCCATGGCGCGCTCGGCCGCGGCTTTGCGGGCAACAGCAGGTTCCAGCAAATCGGCCGGATCGCTGCCGTCGGCGGTATCGATACCTGAAACACCGATTCCGATCAGCCGGAAAGCGGTGCCGTCGACCTCGCGTTCCAGCAAGGAGCGGCTTGTCTCATAGATCACGTTGGCCAATTGCGTAGGGATCATCAAATGTCGCGCCCGTGTGCGCAAGCGGAAACCGGCAGATTTGAGCTTCAGGGTCACGGTATCACCCACGACATTCTTGGCCTTGAGGCGTTCGGAGAGCCGCTCCGAGACGTTCAGGAGCTCGGTAGAAAGCTGCTCCAAGCTGCTGATGTCACTGTTGAATGTGGTTTCGGTCGAGATGGTTTTCATCTCTGCATCCGGCGAAATTCGCCGGCTGTCCTCGCCGCGGGCAAGACGGGCAAGGCGGGCGCCCGTTTCGCCGTATTTTCGCATGAGGTTTTCGGTTGGCTCCTGCTGCAGTTGCCCTATCGTGACCAGTCCGTCCTTGCGGAGCGCCTCGGCCAAGACCTTGCCCACCCCATAGATCAGGCTGATCGGCTTGGGCGCAAGAAAAGCCAGGGTTTCCGCCTGTCCGATCACGGCAAAGCCGCGCGGCTTGTCCAGGTCCGAGGCGATCTTGGCCAGGAATTTGTTGTGGCTGAGCCCGACGGAGATGGTGACGCCGACGTCGGTTTCGATGCTCCTGGCGAAGTGCGCCAGCACCAGCGCCGGTGGCGCCTTGTGCAGGACCTGTGTGCCGGAAAGGTCGAGGAAGGCTTCATCGATCGACAGCGGCTCCACAAGGGGCGTGAGACTGTCCATGTGCTGGCGAATCTGTCGACTGACAGCGACGTATTTGGCCATGTTCGGCTTGATGACGACGGCGTCGGGGCAGAGCTTGCGGGCCTGGAACATGGGCATCGCCGAGCGGACACCGGACTGGCGGGCAATGTAGCAGCATGTCGCCACGACGCCGCGCGTGCCGCCACCGATGATCAGCGGCTTGTCGCGCAGCGCCGGATCATCACGCTTTTCAACCGAGGCATAGAAGGCGTCGCAATCGACATGGGCGATCGCGAGACGGAAGAGCTCTGGGTGACTGCGCAGGCGCGGGGAGCCACAGCCGGGGCAGCGATGAGGAACTGCAGCGCCGGAGCCGTGGGCCAGACAGTCGCGGCAGAGCCAGTCCTGCGTCACCGGCTACCCCGACGGGTTGAGCCGATGCCAGACCCGCATGAATTTGTCGGGCGACATGCCCGAATTTGCGCAGAGGGCAAGCAGAATCGGTTCGTTTGAGGCAAAGTAGTCCAGCAGGCCGTGCTGGAAGGCGGGACTGCCCACCGATTGCCGCAGGGCATCGGGATCGAGCCCGGACACCTGCATGAAAGCGAGGAGATCGTCGGGATTTTCCGCCAGATACCCGAGGCAGGCGTCGGCCAGGAAGGCTGCTGAGACCTCGGCTTTTTCGGAACGCGGCAAACGCAGGCCTCATTTGGTGTTTTGTAACGGATTGCATGGTAGCTCAAGGTGGCGGCAAAGCGAAGCGCCGCCAGCGCCTTAGCGCGCGGGGAAGGATCAATGCCAAAAACTGTGATGATCGTTGAAGACAATGAGCTCAACATGAAGCTCTTCAACGATCTGCTGGAATCACGCGGTTACGCCGTTATCCAGACCCGAAACGGCATGGAAGCCCTCGATCTCGCACGTGCCCACCATCCCGACCTCATCCTGATGGACATCCAGCTGCCCGAGGTTTCGGGGCTGGTGGTGACCAAATGGCTCAAGGACGACGACGACCTGGCGCACATTCCCGTCATCGCCGTCACGGCATTCGCCATGAAGGGCGACGAGGAGCGAATCCTGCAGGGCGGCTGCGAAGGTTACATCAGCAAGCCGATCTCGGTGCCTCACTTTCTGGAAACTATTGCCCGCTACATTGGTCCGGCCTGATCAGGCAGCGCCGCTGAGCCAGCCTGATCTGCCCGCCTGACGCCGCTGGAGGACGCCCGCGGTCGGCGGTAGTTTCCGGGGCCATGCCAGTGACTGCACGCGTACTGATCGTTGACGATATTCCAACCAATGTACGCCTGCTCGAAGCGCGGCTTACCGCAGAGTATTACGAGGTGGTGACGGCCTCTTCCGGACCGCAGGCGATCGAGATCTGCAACAGCTCGGATGTCGATATCGTGCTCCTCGACGTCATGATGCCCGACATGGACGGGTTCGAGGTCTGCCGGCGGCTCAAATCGAACCTCAAGACGCAGCACGTTCCCGTGCTGATGATCACGGCGCTGGATCAACCCTCCGACCGGGTGAAGGGGCTGGAGGTTGGCGCCGACGACTTCCTGACCAAGCCCGTCGACGACATGCAACTGATGGCGCGCGTAAAGAGCCTGGTGCGCCTCAAGACGCTGACCGACGAGTTGCGGGCGCGCGCCATGACCGGGCAGCAGATCGCCATCGAAGACGCCATCCGGGCCATGGACAAGATCAACACGGCTGGTGGCTCCATCCTGATTGTCGACACCGATCAGCGACATGCCGAGCGCATCAAGAACTATCTCACGCCGGAACACAGCGTGGATATCTTGCTGCAGCCGGCCGATGCCGTGTTCCAAGTGACTGGCGCCCATTATGAATTGGCGCTGGTGGCCATGGCGCTGACCGATTTCGATCCGCTGCGCGTCTGCTCGCAGATCCGCACCATCGAGCATACGCGCAACCTGCCGATCATTCTGATGTCCGAGGAAGTGGACAAGCCCAAGGTGGTGCGCGCGCTCGATCTCGGGGTCAACGACTTCATTTCGCGGCCCGTCGAGCGCAACGAGCTCGCGGCACGTGTGCGCACGCAGATCCGCCGGCAGCGCTATGCGCTCGAACTGCGCCAAAGTGTCAGCAATACCATGGCCTTGGCGGTGACCGACGACCTGACCGGGCTCTATAATCGGCGCTACTTCGACCGCCATCTGGGGGTCATGCTGGGCAAGGTGCAGAGCCAGGACCGCGACATGGCGCTGATGATCCTCGACATCGATCACTTCAAGGCGGTCAACGACACCTATGGCCACGATGTCGGCGATGCCGTGCTGCGGGAGTTTGCAGGACGGTTGAAGCGGAACATCCGAGGCGTTGATCTTGCTTGCAGATTCGGTGGCGAGGAGTTCGTGGTGCTGATGCCCGATACCGATTTCGCGCAGGCCGAACTGGTGGCGGAGCGTGTGCGGCAGTCGATTGCCGAGCGCAGCTTCGAGGTCAATGCCGGACGTCCGATTTCGGTCACCGTGTCCGCCGGTGTCACGCTCAACGAGAGCGCATCCGATACCCCTGAGTCACTGATCAAGCGGGCCGACGTGGCGCTCTATCGTGCCAAGCGCGAGGGGCGCAACCGCGTGGTGTTCGACGCCGCTTGATATGTCTGCGCAATTGAGCGCGTTAGGGTTATCTGTTATAATTAACAAGAGCTTACCGGCCGCAAAGGGCCGGTTCTGCTTGAGTTTTGCGGGCCGAAGCGTAGGTTGTCCTCAACACCCGGCGACCGCCCGACAGGGACGAAGCCGAGGGTTCCCTACGGCTTCTCTCAGGTCCGCCGCAACTCCTGAGTACCGTAGGGCGGCTGGTCCGGATGCGGACAGAGTGGCCTCTTCGACATGCCGCTCCGGACCAGCCACTTTTTTCCACGCATCGATGGAATAGGCTAACGGACTGTTAGCGTTGACGCCGGGCTCACGTCAGTGAGCAGCAAAAAGCCCCGCATTTTCAATGCGGGGCTTTCGCGCTTTTCAGCAGATGTCAGCAGGCGCCAGACTACTTGATCTTGGCTTCCTTGAACTCGACATGCTTGCGCACGACCGGATCGTACTTGTTGTACGAGAGCTTCTCGGTCTGGGTGCGGGCATTCTTCTTCGTGACATAGTAGTAGCCAGTATCAGCCGTCGACACGAGCTTGATCTTGACGGAAGCGGCTTTGGCCATGGTCAGTCCTCACAATGACAAAGGCGCCGCGGATTCCCCGGCGCCGGAATTTGGGCGCAACCTACGGATTTTGGTCCGGAAGTCAATGGGCGTGTGATGGGAGGTCAGTTCAGGATATGGCTGCGCGAAGGGGGAAGGCCCCCCTCCCGAGCGACGCTAGGCGCGATGCGCCAAGCTCTGCTTGCCCTCCCCTCGAGGGGAGGGTGGGGCTGGTGGTTGGGGAGGTAAGTAAGCGAGGTGGTTCAGTCGCGCTGGCCGGTGCCGAAGCCGTACATGTGGTTGGCCCATTGCAGGCCCACGATAGCGCCCTTGATAGAGGGGAGCATAAGGATGGGCAGCACGACGCCGAGTGGCACCATGGTGTAGAGGTAAGTCAGCGGATTGACGTGCCAGACCATGTCCATATGCAGCATCACGCCGACCAGCAGGTGGCCGACGATCATGATGGCGACATAGGGCGGGAAGTCGTCGGCGCGGTGCAGGTTGAGTTCCTCGCCGCAGGCCTCGCAATTCTCGGCCACCTTGAGATAGGCGCGGAACATCCGACCCTTGCCGCAATGGGGGCACTTGCACAGGGTGCCGCGCCACATGGCCTGTCCGACACTGCGCTCCTGGAGACTTTTCGAACCCATCGCGGCTACCTCTTTTTTCGTCCCTTCGGACCGTAACTCCGAGATGGTCGCTTCTGGTTCCGCTTTCCAGATGACGGATTGCCGCGCGTGCCCTCCGAGAGCAGCTCGAATCGCAATGCTCCGGCCACCGGAGCCGCTTCGAGCAGCCGCACGGTGACGCGATCCCCCAGGGCGAACTTCTCGCCCGTGCGGTCGCCGATCATCGCCTGCTGGTCCTCGGCATAACGGTAAAAGTCTTCGCCAAGCGTCGAGGCAGGGATGAAGCCATCGGCGCCGGTTTCGAGCAGCCGGACGAACAGGCCGGAGCGGGTAACGCCCGAAATCCGGCCCTCGAAGCGCGCGCCGATCTGCGCCGCCAGGAACTGGGCCAGCAGGCGATCGGCGGTCTCGCGCTCGGCCAGCATGGCCCGGCGCTCGGTGGCCGAAATGTGCTGGGCGATGCCCGGCAGGCGCAGGGCCTCGTTCTCGCTGAGCCCATCATCGCCGAGCCCGAGGGCGGAGACCAGGGCGCGGTGCACGATCAGATCGGCGTAGCGCCGGATCGGCGAGGTGAAGTGGGCATATCGATCCAGGTTAAGCCCGAAGTGGCCGTAGTTCTCGGCGGCATATTCGGCCTGGGCCTGGCTGCGCAGGACCATTTCGGAAACCTGCTCCACATTGCCGGCCTTGCGCGCCTGGGACAGGATGCCGTTGAAATCGGCGGCACGGACGCTGTCGGACTTCTTGACCGCGATGTCGAGCGAGCCGAGGAAATCGCGCAGGGCCTGGAGCTTCTCGCTGCTGGGCTCGTCGTGGACGCGGTAGAGCAGGGCGGAGCGCTTCTGCTCGAGCGTCTCGGCCGCCGCCACATTGGCGGCGATCATCATTTCCTCGATCAGGCGATGAGCGTCGAGCCGCTCGGGCACGCGGATGTCCTTCACCATGCCCTTCTCGTCGAGCACGATCTTGCGCTCGGGCAGGTCGAGATCGAGCGGGCCGCGCTTGTCGCGGGCGGACGCCATGGCGACATAGGCGGCATAGAGCGGGCGCAGGATGGGATCGAGCAGCGGACCGGTCTGATCATCGGCGCGACCATCGATCGCCGCCTGGGCCTGCTCGTAGCTGAGGCTGGCGGCGGAGCGCATCAGCACGCGGTGGAAGCTGTGGCTGCGTTTGCGGCCATCGGCACCCATGACCATGCGCACGGCCAGGGCGGCGCGCGGCTCGCCCTGCTTGAGCGAGCACAGCTCGTTGGAGATGCGCTCGGGCAGCATGGGCACCACGCGATCAGGGAAATAGACCGAATTGCCGCGCAGATAGGCTTCTCGGTCCAGTGCCGTCCCCGGCCGGACATAGGCGGCGACGTCGGCGATGGCGACATAGACGACGTGGCCGCCGGGATTGTCCGGATCGTCATCGGACTGGGCATAGACGGCGTCGTCGTGGTCCTTGGCGTCGAATGGATCGATGGTGATGAGCGGCAGCTCGCGCCAGTCCTCGCGGCCCTTGAGACCGGCTTCTGTCGCTTCCTCGGCTTCACGGATAACCGATGCGGGGAAGTGGTAGGGAATTTCGAGGTTGTGGATGGCGATGAGGCTGACGGCGCCTTCCGATGCCGGATTGCCGATGACGCTCGTCACCCTGGCGCGCGGAATCATCAGGCGGCCGGAGAGCTTGACCTCGACCTCGACCAGATCGCCATCCTTGGCATCCAGCAGGTCCCCGAGGGGAATGCGCATTTCCTTCTGCTTGCGGTCGACGGGGATGAGACGGGCACCATCATCATCCATGCGGACGATGCCGATCTGGCCGCGCCGCGGCTTGTCGAGGATCTTCATCGCCTTGGCGGTGTAGTGCGGGATCTCGCCCTCGCCGGCATCGATCCGCGCGAGAATGCGGTCGCCCGGGGCGGGGGCAACACGCGCGTCGCGCCCGCCCAGCACGGTGACGCGCGGCTTCTCGCCTTCCTCCTCGTTCCATTGCGCCGGATAGGCATGGAGGTCATCGGGATCGGCATCGGACGGAATGTCGAGCACGGTGACGTGGGGCAGGGCGGCGGTGCGGCGCAACGCCTTGCGGGTGCGCGTGATGATGCCTTCGCCCTCGAGTTCGGCGAGCATGGCCTTGAACGGCCGGCGCATGTCGCCGCGAATGCCGAACACCTTGGCGAGATCGCGCTTGCCCTTGATGTCGCTCTGCTGGGCCAGGGCCTCCAGCAGTTGCTCGCGGCTCGGCAACTCTGCAGCGCGCGGCGTGGTGGTGCGGCGCGGGCCGGAGGTGTTGCGGGGCTTCTTGGTAATTTTGGGAGTTTTCATGTTGGGGGATATGTAGGTGATGCTAGCCGGTTCGGCAAATCTGTCGGCGGAGCCGTGCTGCAGAGGGCATAGGTGGTGGCCACGATGTCGGGCAGGCCCCCCTCCCGAGCGACGCTAGGCGCGATGCGCCAAGCTTTGCTTGCCCTCCCCTCAAGGGGGAGGGCGGGGACCGGGGGGGTGAAATGGGCGAGTCGGATGGGCCAAGAGGGACACTTTCACTGTTGCTCCAATCGATACCGTGCACCTGGCGGGATGACGCCGGCTTTTCATCCGCCCCCTTGAGGGGCGGAGTGGGAGGGGGTTGTATCCGGACATAGAGAGCGAGACCGATTCCCATGACCATTCCCTTCTTCGACGGCCACAACGACACCCTGCTGCGCTTGCTCGAAGCGCCGGGGGTGGACAAGGAGCGGTCGTTCATCACGGGCAGCAAGGAGGGGCATATCGACCTGCCGCGCGCCCGGGCCGGGGGGATGAAGGGCGGGTTCTTCGCGATGTTCCCGCCGCCGCTGAAGGGCAGCCTGGCCAGCGCCAGCGGAAGTACTGGGGGGCTGGACCCCAATCCGCCGCCCGAACTGGCGACGAGCGACGCCCTGGCTTCCACCAACGGCATGGCGTCAGTCCTCTTCAGGCTGGAGCGGGCGGGGGCGCTGGCCGTGTGCCGCAATGGCGCCGAGCTTATGGCAGCGATCGATGCCGACCGTCTGGCCGCGATCTTCCACATCGAGGGCGCCGAAGCGATCGACACCGATTTCCGCTCGCTCGATCTGCTCTACGCCGCCGGACTGCGCTCCATCGGCATCACCTGGAGCCGGGCCAATGCCTTCGGCACTGGCGTGCCATTCCGCTTCAATGCCGACCCCGACATCGGACCCGGCCTGAGCGATGCGGGCAAGGAACTGGTGCGGGTCTGCAACCGGATGGGGGTGATGCTCGATCTCAGCCACCTCAATGCGGCCGGCTTCCGCGATGTGGCGGCGATCTCGGCGCATCCACTGGTGGCGACCCATTCCAACGTGCATGCCATCTGCCCGCATGCGCGTAACCTGGTCGACTGGCAGCTGGCGGCGATCCGCGAGAGCGGCGGCATGGTGGGGCTGAACTTTGCGACAGGATTTTTGCGTCCGGATGGCAAGTTCGATCCGCAAACCGGGCTGGAGGTGATGGTGCGCCATGTCGATGCGCTGGTGGAGGCGCTGGGCGAGGACGGGGTGGCGCTGGGGTCCGATTTCGACGGCGCCATGATGCCGGCGGTAATTGGCGACGTGACCGGCATACAGAAGCTGCTGCAGGCGCTGCTGGACAAGGGCTATGGCGAGGCGCTGGTGCGCAAGATCGCGATGGGGAATTGGGTGGCGATGGTGGAACGGGTGATGGGGTAGGGGATGAGGCGGAGAGCGGCCGCTGCTGTGTACGGCCGACAGTGGCCTCGGGTCGAGTTCGAGGAACGTGGTGGACTGGACGGGATTGCGCGGCAAACCACAGCGTTCCCTCGGGCTTGACCCGAGGGCCGCTTGCCGCATCAACTGCGTGCATGGCGGCGTGGGTCTACATCATGGCGAACAGGAGGTTCGGGACGATCTATGTCGGCTCGACGACCAATCTTGTTCAGCGTGTGTGGCAGCATAAGAATGAAGTGGTGCCCAGTTTCACGCGGGAGCATCACTGCCATCTGTTGGTGCATTTCGAGGAACACCAGGACATCCGGCGCGCCATGCAGCGGGAGCGCAACATCAAGCACTGGGTGCGGGCGTGGAAGGATGCGCTGATCGAAGCCGATAATCCTGAGTGGGACGATCTCTATCCGATCATCGTGCACGGCTGAGAGTGGCCCTCGGGTCGAGCCCGAGGGAACGCGGTGTTTGGTTGGAAGCTGCTGCTAGAACGGCACGTCTTCGGCTTTGACGGTCTTCTTGGCGGCGGCTTTTTTGGCTGGCGCCTTTTTTGCAGCCGTTTTTGCGGCCGGCTTTTTCGCCGCGGCTTTATTGGCCGGGGCTTTCTTGACCTTGGTGCCGGTGGCTTCGGCGCGGGCGGCGATCCATTGCAGGGCCTGCTCGAGAGTCACCGCTTCGGGCGCCACGTCCTTGGGGATGGTGGCGTTGATCTTGCCCTGGTTGACATAGGGCCCGTAGCGACCGGCGCGGACGGTGATCGGGCCGTTATCATGCTCGAAGGTCTGGATGGCCGCGACGGCGGCGCCACGCTTGAAGCCGCCGGCGGCCTTTTGCGCGATGAGATCGACGGCCCGGTTGATGCCGACGGTGAAGACCTCCTCCACATCGGGCAGGTTGGCGTATTTGCCGTCATGCAGCACGAAGGGGCCGTAGCGGCCGATGCCGGCGCTGATGGGAAGGCCGGTCTCGGGGTGCAGACCCACTTCGCGCGGCAGCGACAGCAGCTTGAGTGCGGCTTCCAGTGTCAGCGAGGCAGCGTCCCAGCCCTTGGGTATCGAGCTGCGCTTGGCTTCCTTGCCACCCGCATCGCCGAGCTGCACATAGGGGCCGAAGCGACCGGTCTTGAGGAAGACCTCTTCGCCGCTTTCCGGATCGGTGCCCAGCACGCCGTCGCCGGGTGCGGCTTCCGATGACTGGCCCGTGGCCGCGTCGGACAGCTGCATGGTGTGGCGGCATTCGGGATAGTTGGAGCAGCCGATGAAGGCGCCGAACTTGCCGAGCTTGAGCGAGAGCTGACCAGTGCCGCAGGTGGGGCAGCGGCGCGGGTCGGTGCCATCTTCCCGCGGCGGGAAGATGCGGCTCGCCAGCGCTTCGTTGAGGGCATCGAGCACCTCGGAAACGCGCAGGTCCTTGATTTCGTCGGTGGCGGCGGTGAAGTCGCGCCAGAAATCGCGCAGCACCTGCTTGTAGTCGAGGTCGCCGGCGGAAATCTCGTCGAGCTGTTCCTCGAGACCGGCGGTGAAGCCGTATTCGACATAGCGATTGAAGAAATTCTCGAGAAACGCCGTGACGATGCGGCCGCGATCCTCGGGGTGGAGGGCCTTGCCCTCGAGCCGGACATAGTCGCGGTCCTTGAGGGTGGTCAGCGTCGCCGCATAGGTGGAGGGACGGCCGATGCCGAGCTCCTCCATCTTCTTGATCAGGCTCGCCTCGGTGTAGCGGCTCGGCGGCTGGGTGAAGTGTTGCTCGATATCGACCTGCTCGAGCGCGGGCTTGTCGCCCACCGCCAGCGGCGGCAGTTCGCGATCATCCTCGTCCTCGGTATCCTCGTCGGACTTGACCTCGACGCCATAGAGCTTGAGGAAGCCGGGGAAGGTGACCACCGAGCCGACTGCGCGCAGCATGACGGCGCGGGCGGGGACGTTGACGGCGATATCCACTGTCGTGCGGTCGATCTCGGCCGAGCGCATCTGGCTGGCGAGGGTCCGGCGCCAGATCAGGCCATAGAGCTTGGCCTGGTCGGCATCGAGACTGAGATTTTCGGGCCGCTTGAACATGTCGGTGGGGCGGATGGCCTCGTGGGCCTCCTGGGCATTCTTGGCCTTGGTCTGGTAGATGCGGGCCTTTTCGGGGAGGTATTCCTCGCCGAAATACTTGCCGATCACCGAGCGGGCCATGGCGATGCCTTCGGGCGCCATCTGCACGGCGTCGGTTCGCATGTAGGTGATCAGGCCATCCTCATAGAGGCGCTGGGCGATCTGCATGGTGCGCGACGGCGACAGGCCGAGGCGCGACGACGCATCCTGCTGCAGGCTCGACGTGGTGAAGGGCGCATAGGGATTGCGCTTGGTCGGCTTCTTTTCAACCGAGGCGACGTTGAACTGGCCGGATTCGATCAGCTTCTTGAGCTCGGCGGCATTCTCGCCAGTCTTGATGTCGAGCTTGTCGGTCTTCTTGCCGTCGACCGAGAACAGGCGGGCGAGGAAATTCTTGCCCGACTGGGCGAGCCTGGCCTCGACGGACCAGTATTCGTCCGCCTTGAACTTTTCGATCTCGGTTTCCCGGTCGGCCACGAGCCGCAGCGCGACTGACTGTACGCGGCCGGCCGAGCGGGAGCCGGGCAGCTTGCGCCAGAGGATCGGCGAGAGCGTGAAGCCGACAAGGTAATCGAGGGCTCGGCGCGCCAGATAGGCATCGACCAGCGGCATGTCGATTTCTCGCGGCGCGGCCATGGCGGCGGTGACGGCATCCTTGGTGATGGCGTTGAACACCACGCGCTGGACGGGCGTGTCCTTCTTGAGCGCCTTCTTCTGGCGCAGCACGTCAAGCACGTGCCAGGAAATGGCCTCGCCTTCGCGATCCGGGTCGGTGGCGAGGATCAGCCCGTCGGCGCCCTTGAGGGCGCTGGCGATGTCGCCCAGTCGCTTGCGGGAGGCGGTATCGACCTCCCAGGACATGGCGAAATCCTCGTCGGGGCGCACCGAGCCGTCCTTGGCCGGCAAGTCGCGGACATGGCCGAAGGAGGCCAGGACTTCATAGCCCGAGCCGAGATATTTGTTGATTGTCTTGGCTTTAGCCGGACTTTCAACGACGACGACCTTCATGGAATACCCGTTCCGCAACGACCTCAGAGAAGTGGCGCAACATGGTGAAGCCGCGATGCAGTGTCAATGCGGCGCCGGCAACGCCCAGCCACTCTCTCTTAGAGAGAGAAATTTGGCGCTGGTGATGCAGGCGGGCCGACCTTGCATCTGCCATACCAGATGTGCAGGATTGCATGCGCGCATTCCTGCGCTTCGGTCCCACTACATTGCTCCTTGTGCGAACGGTCCGCGGCCTGCCGCGTTGCCGTTCGGGAGCATCGCGGCCCCTCAGGAGATTTGACCATGGAATATCGCAAGCTCGGCAACAGCGGCGCCGTCGTTTCGGCCTATTGCCTCGGGACCATGACCTTCGGCGCGGAATCGGACGAGGCGACCTCGTTCCGCCTGATGGACGACTACGTCGCGGCCGGCGGCAACTTCATCGACACGGCCAATGTCTATAGCGCCGGGGTCTCCGAGGAGATCGTGGGGCGCTGGCTCAAGAGCAAGCCGGGGGTGCTGCGCGACCTGGTGATCACCACCAAGGGGCGGTTTCCGATGGGCAACGGCCCCAACCACCTGGGCCTGTCGCGCAAGAACCTCAACGAGGCGCTCGACGCCTCGCTAAAGCGCCTCGGCGTCGAGCATATCGATCTCTACCAGATGCACGCCTTCGACGCGCTGACGCCGCTGGAGGAAACCCTGCGCTTCCTCGACGACTCGATCTGTAACGGCAAGATTGCCTATTATGGGTTCTCGAACTTCCTGGGCTGGCAGCTCACCAAGGCGGTGTGGATCGCCAAGGCCAACGGTTACCAGCCGCCGGTGACGCTGCAGCCGCAATACAACCTTTTGGTCCGCGACATCGAGCACGAGGTCGTCCCGGCGGCGATGGATGCCGGGATCGGCCTGCTGCCGTGGTCGCCACTGGGCGGGGGCTGGCTGAGCGGCAAGTACAAGCGCGACCAGAGGCCCACCGGCGCCACAAGGCTGGGGGAGAATCCGGAGCGCGGCATGGAGGCCTTCGACAAGCGCAACCGCGAGGACCGCACCTGGGACGTGATCGGGGCGGTGGAGGATATCGCCAAGGCGCGCAAGGCGACCATGGCGCAGGTGGCGCTGGCATGGCTTGCGGCCAAGCCGGCGGTCACCTCGGTGATTCTCGGCGCACGGACGACCGAGCAGCTCAAGGACAATCTGGGGGCAGCCGAGCTGATGCTGACGCATGAGGATATCGCCAAGCTCGATGCGGTGAGCAAGCCGGAGATGGCGGATTATCCCTATGGCGAGGGAGGGATCAACCAGCGCAACCGCAAGATCGAGGGTGGGCGGTAGCACTCTGCGCCCCCCCGCTCGATGCGGTGGTTGCGCGCGGTACTCTTCACATGCGCTGCGTTCCCTCGGGCTCGGCCCGAGGGGCAGTGGGGTTAAGCACCGAGTGTGCAGCGCCACGGAGCGGTGTGGGCTGCGAGTGGCCCTCGGGTCAGGCCCGAGGGAACGCGGTGGTGGCGGAGGCGGGGTGCCACGACCGCGTGGTTCGACAGGCTCACCATGAGGTCTACTTGGATAGCTGGTTCATCAGACCTCAACCTGAACCTGTCGAAGGACGAGGTCGTGCCCTAGTATCGCCGCGCCACCAGCTGGCCGCTCGACCACTCGATCTGGCCGGACAAGTCGAGTTCGAGCAGCAGCATCTGCATGGCGGAGGCGGTGAGGCCGGACTGGCGCACCAGTTCGTCGACCTCGATGGGCGTGGCGGTCAGCGATGCCAGGAGGCGTGACTTATCGTCGTCGCTGGGCGGCGGCGCGTCGGGCTGCAGGTCCGGCTCCCAGTCGCGGTCGAACAGGGCACTGCGGGCAGGGTCGGCGCTGCCGAGGGTTTCGATGATGTCCTGGGCGCAGGTGACGAGCCGCGCGCCCTGCTGGATCAGCGCGTTGCCGCCCTCGGCGCGCGGGTCGAGCGGCGATCCGGGCACGGCGAAGACGTCGCGGTTCTGCTCGAGGGCGAGTCGCGCGGTGATGAGCGACCCGCTGCGCTTGGCGGCCTCGACCACGACGATGCCGAGCGACAGACCGGAAACCAAACGGTTACGCCTGGGGAAGTCGCGCGCACGCGGCTCCCAGCCGAGCGGCATCTCGGTCAGCAGGGCGCCGCCACTGTCGAGGATGTCATGGGCGAGCGGGATGTTCTCGTCGGGATAGATCTTGTCGAAGCCGCCGGCCAGCACGGCGACCGTGCCGGTATTGAGGCTGGCGCGGTGGGCGGCGGTGTCGATGCCTCGTGCCAGGCCCGAGACGACGGTGTAGCCGCGCTCGCCGAGGTCGGTCGCCAGCAGGCGCGTCATCTTCACCCCGGCGGCAGACGCGTTGCGGGCGCCGACGATACCGACGGTGCGCTGCCAGTCGAGGTTGATGCCGCCGGCCATGGTGACCAGCGGCGGCGCGGCCGGAATGAACTCCATCAGCGGCGGATAGTCGGGCTCGCTGCTGGCCACCAGTCGGGCGCCGTAGCGCACCAGGCCGGCAACTTCGTCTTCGGCCTGCGACCTAGTGGGGATGCGGAGCGGCTTGCCGGTGCGCTTGAGCAGGCCGGGCAGGGCCTCGAGCGCCGCAGCGGCCGAGCCGAAGCGGTTGAGCAACTGCCGGAAGGTGGCGGGCCCGACATTGTCGGTGCGCAGCAATTGCAGCCAGTCGAGCCGCTGGCTGTCGCTGAGGTTCACACCCTGGGGCGGGGCCAAGGCCTATTGCGCCTTCTTCTCCGAGCCGATCTTGGGCTCGGTGCCGGCCATCAGGCGGGCGATATTGGTGCGGTGCTGGAAAAACAGCAGCAGGGCCATGACAGCCACGGCGCCGGCGAGCCATTCGCTGACAAAGACAAAGGCGAAGATCGGCGCGGTGGCCGCCGCAGTCAGCGCCGCCAGCGAGGACATCCTCTGCGCAAAGGCGATGAGCAGCCAGACGGCGCAGAAGATCAGGCCAACGGGCCAGCTGAGCGCGAGGAGCGAACCGATCATCACAGCCACACCCTTGCCTCCCTTGAAGCCCAGCCACACCGGAAAGCAATGGCCGAGGAAGGCGGCGATGGCGGCCAGCATGGCGGCCTCCTCCCCCCAGAGGGCGCGCGCCACCAGCACCGGCAGGGCGGCCTTGGCCGCGTCGAGCAGCAGCGTGCCCGCCGCCAGCCAGCGATTGCCGGTGCGCAAGACGTTGGTGGCGCCGATATTGCCCGAACCGATGGCGCGGATATCGCCCATGCCCGCAGCCCGGGTCAGCAGCAGCCCGAACGGCACCGAGCCGCAGAGATAGCCGAGAATGAGGGCGTAGATCAGCGGCATCAGGTCAGTCGGCATCAGGATGTTCCCTCGTCTGAGGTTGAGGAGTATCCCCGGTTTAAGGTTTGCGGCAAGAGGGGAAGGGATGGGAAGTTGCGGTAGATGGCTGATGGCTCGGCGGACCCCCACCTGACCTCCCCCTGGTAGGGGGAGGGACCGGTCGGCCGGTGGGTGTGGGAGCGATTGGTGAGGTGTGGCGGGGGGGCAGGGGCACGACCTCGTGGTTCGACAGGCTCACCATGAGGTCTCTTGGTGTTCGGTGGACAATTCTTCAGTAGACCTCATCCTGAGCCTGTCGAAAGACGAGGTCGTGGCGACGTGTCCGCGGCTGCCCCCCACCTAGCCTCCCCCGGAAGGGGGAGGGACTGGGCGGTGGGTGTGGCGGGATTGGGGCAAGCGACCTCGTGGTTCGACAGGCTCGCCATGAGGTCTCTTGGTGTTCGGTGGACAATTCTTCAGTAGACCTCATCCTGAGCTTGTCGAAGGACGAGGTCGTGGCGCGGTGGGTGTGGCGGGGAGCGCCGGATCAGTCGACGTGCGTATGCACCGTCTCGCCCGCCACGATGGTCCGCATGACCTTGCCGGCGAGGCGGGCGCCTTCGAAGCTGGTGTTGCGGGAGCGGGAGCGCAGTGCGCTCTCGTTGACCTGCCAGGGATAATCGAGATCGAACAGGATGAGGTCGGCCGGCGCGCCCCTGGCGATGCGCCCGGAGGGCAGGCCCAAGATCTCGGCCGGGCGGCTGGTCATGGCGCGCAACACGGTCAGCAGGTCCACATCGCCGGAATGGACCAGGCGCAAGGCGGCGGCGAGCAGGGTTTCGAGGCCGACGGCGCCGTCGGAGGCTTCGGCAAAGGGCTGGCGCTTGACCTCGCTGTCCTGAGGGTCGTGATCGGAATGGATGGTATCGATCGCGCCGCTCCTGAGCCCGGCAATCACCGCCTGGCGGTCATCCTCGCTCCGGAGTGGCGTCGAGAGCTTGAAGAAGGTGCGATAGCGCCCGATGTCGTTCTCGTTGAGCGCGAGGTTATTGATCGAAACACCTGCCGTAACTGACTTGTTACGATTCCTGGCCTCGGCCACCAGCGCGACCGAGGCGGCGCAGGAGATCTGCGCGGCGTGGTAGCGGGCGCCGGTCAGCGCAGCCAATTGCAGGTCGCGGGCAAGCGGAATCGTCTCGGCCTCGCGCGGAACGCCCTTGAGGCCCAGGATGGTGGCGAAGAGCCCCTCGTTCATCACCCCTTCGCCGGTCAGGCCATGATCGGACAGGTGATGGACAATGGTCATGCCATAGTTGGCGGCATAGCTCATGGCGGTGCGCAGCAGCGCGCTCGACTGGATCGAATGGCGGCCATCGGTGAGGCAGACGGCGCCTGCCTCCTGCAGGAGGCCGAATTCGGTGATTTCCGCGCCGGCCAGCCCCTTGGTGATGGCGCCCGCGGGCAGCACGTTGGCCTTGGAGGTCGCCTTGGCGCGGCGGATGAGGAAATCGACCAGGGCGCCGTCATCCACGACCGGGGTGGTGTCGGGCATCATCACGAAGCTGGTCACACCGCCGGCCACCGCAGCATCACCGGCCGACTGCAGCGTCTCGCGGTATTCCTTGCCGGGCTCGCCGGTGAAGACACGCATGTCGATGAGGCCCGGCGCCAGAATCAGCCCCGTGGCGTCGATGACCTCGGCGCCATCGGGAACTCCGACCGGAGCCCCGAGCGCCACGTCGCTGATGCGGCCGTTTTCGACGAGCACCGCGCCCCGGGTGTCGGTGCCGGAGGCCGGGTCGACCACGCGGGCATGTTCGATCAGCAGGGGACGGCTCATGGCTGGTTCCTCGCCGGCAGCAGCGCATCGAGCACTGCCATGCGCACGGCGACGCCCATTTCCACCTGGTCGGTGATGACCGATGCCGGGCCATCGGCGATGGCCGGGTCGATCTCGACGCCCCGGTTCATCGGGCCCGGATGCATGACGATGGCGTCGGGCTTGGCGAAGCTGAGCTTTTCCGCGTCGAGCCCATAGAAGCGATAGTATTCGCGCACCGAGGGGATCATGCGGCCATTGGCCCGCTCATGCTGGAGGCGCAGCATCATGACGACGTCGGCCCCCTTTAGTCCCTCGCGCATCTCGGTGAAGACTTCGGTGGCAAGGTGCTCGATGCCGGCGGGCAGCAGGTTGCGCGGGGCGATGACCCGGGTGCGGACATTGAGCGCGCCCAGCAGCAGCAGGTTCGAGCGGACCACGCGCGAATTGGCGATGTCGCCGCAGATGGCCACGGTGAGGCCCGAGATGCGGCCCTTATGGTTGCGGATGGTCAGGGCGTCGAGCAGGGCCTGGGTGGGATGCTCATGGGCGCCGTCACCGGCATTGATCACCGCGCAGCCGACCTTCTGGCTGAGCAGTTCGACCGCACCCGCCGCCGAATGGCGGACCACGATGACGTCGGGACGCATGGCATTGAGCGTGGTGGCGGTATCGACCAGGGTTTCGCCCTTGGAGACCGAACTGGACTTGACCGACATGTTCATGACCAGCGCGCCCAGCCGCTTGCCGGCGATCTCGAACGAGCCCTGCGTGCGGGTCGAGGGTTCGAAGAACAGGTTGATCTGCGTCTTGCCGGCGAGCGTCGGATGGCTCTTCCGCTCCTGCCGGGACACCGGGACCATGCGATCGGCGCGGTCGAGCAGATCGATGATCTCGTGCTGCTGCAAATCGGCGATCGAGAGCAGGTGACGCTGGTTGAAAGGGGGAAAATCGCCGGACGAGGCGGCGGTCGACGTCGAGGCTGTGCCGGCGCTTGCTTGGGCCATGCGCTCCCATCCCTGATATTTGCTGCGGTCTAGCGGAGGGGGCGATAGGGGGCAAGCCTAAAGGCAGGGAAATCAACGGCCGCATCGTTTCGGCCGTTGATGCCGGCTCGGTTGCTATTCCGCCGCCTGTGCGGTCCAGACCCCCGAGGCGGCCGCATGATGCAGGAAGGTGTCGAAGTCGCGCGGCTGGCGGCCCAGTGCGCGCTGCACGCCGTCGCCGAGCCACGCATTGCGCCCGTCCAGGGTTTCGTCGGCGATGAGGGTCAGCAGGTCGGCCCATTCCTGGCCCAGCGTCTGCAGCAGGCCGGCGTGGAACTGCTCGAGCGTCACCGGCACATACCGGTAGGGCCGGCCGGCTGCCATGGCCAGGCGTTCGGCGACCTGGCCGAAACTCAGGAGTTCGGGCCCGGTCACCTCGTAGATCTGCCCGTCGTGGCGATCCTCAAGGAGCGCGGCGGCGGCGACTTCGGCGATATCGTCGGCATCGACGAACGCTTCCTTGCGGTCACCGGCAGGCATGTAGAGATGGCCGTCAAACACGGAGTCGAGCAGGTGCCCCTCGTTGAAGTTCTGGTTGAACCAGGCGGCGCGAACGATGGTCCAGGCCATGCCCGAATCGCGAACGACATTTTCGGCTGCAACGGCGCCGACCTCGCCGCGCCCGGCCAGCAAGACCAGCTTGCGCAGTCCGGCGTCGCGAGCCGCTTCGACGAAACGGGTCATGAGCTCCAGTGCGCCGGGCGCGGCAAGGTCGGGAACGAACGACAGGAAGGCCGTGGTACCGCCGGCCAGGGCGTCGGGCCAGGTGGTCTCGTCCTGCCAGTCGAAGGACGTTTCGGTGCGGCGCGACATGCCACGATGCGGCACATCCTGAGCCAAGAGGCGTGCGGCGACGCGGCTGCCGACCTTTCCGGTGCTGTTGATGATGAGGTGGGTCATTTGGCGATGCTCCTTGCTTGTGCAGCCAGAAGATGGCGCGGCACAGCTGGATGACCAATCGCGCTTCTACCTGATTTATATGCAGATCATCCAAATCGCTGGACCTTGGATCAAGAGATGGTAGATTGGTCTCATGACACTCCCACATTTCCAGCCGGCACCGCTTTCCGATCCGCTCGGCGAAGTGCTGCATATGCTCAGGCTGACCGGCACGCTTTATTGCCGCGCCGAGATGACTGCGCCCTGGGGTCTCATCATGCCCGAGCTCATCGACTCGATGATGTTCGTGATCGTCACGTCGGGGCAGGGCTGGCTGCAGATGCGCGACGAGCCGCCCATGCTGGTGTCGCAGGGCTCAATGGTGCTGCTGCCGCATGGCGAAAGCTTCCGACTGCTGAGCGACCCCGAAGCTGATGCGGAGCCACTGTTCGACATTCCGGTGGAGAAGATCAGCGAGCGCTACGAGATCATGCGCCATGGCGGTGGTGGGGCCGTGACCCGGGCGACATCGGGCGTGGTGCAGTTCGACAGCGTGGCGGCCAAGCGCCTGGTGTCGCTGCTGCCGCCAGTGTTGCGCATCGACGCTTGGGACGACGCTGGCGACTGGATCCGTAGCACGCTGGGCCTCATCGCGCGGGAGGCTGCCGCGATGCGCCCCGGGGGCGAAACGGTGATGACCCGGCTGGCCGACATCCTGGTGATCCAGGCGATCCGCGCCTGGCTCGACCGGGCGCCAGAAGCGAATCTCGGCTGGCTGGCGGCATTGCGCGATCGCCAGCTCGGGCGGGCGCTGGCGCTGATGCACCGGCAGGCCGAGCGCGACTGGAACGTGGGTGAATTGGCGAGCGAGGCGGGGATGTCGCGATCGGCGTTTTCGGCCCGGTTCACTGCAATGGTGGGCCAGCCGGCTGCGCAGTATCTGGCGCAGTGGCGGCTGCATCTGGCGCGGGCGCAACTGCTGGAAGGGCGGGAGCCGGTGGGCGCGATCGCACAACGTGCCGGTTACCAGTCCGAGGCGGCATTCGGGCGGGCATTCAAGAAGTTTTTCGGACTGCCGCCGGGCGCTGTGCGCAGGCTAGCGGCGTAGCCGGTCGAGCGCGCCCTGTAGGATGTAGCTGGCGGCCAGCTTGTCGACGACTTCGGCCCGGCGGTCGCGCCGGAGGTCGGCCTCGATCATCATCCGGGTGACGGCGCTGGTGGAAAGACGTTCATCCCAGAAGGCGATCGGCAGCGCGGTCTTTTGTGCCAGGTTGCGGGCGAAGGCGCGGGTGGACTGCACACGTGGCCCTTCCGAGCCGTCCATGTTGAGCGGCAGGCCCAGGATGATCGCGGCGATCTGATTCTCAGTGATGAGCTGGATGATGCGCTCGGCGTCCTGGGTGAACTTGGTGCGCTTGATGGTTTCGAGCGGGGTGGCCGAATAGCGCATGCCGTCGCTGATCGCCACGCCGATGGTCTTGGTGCCGAGGTCGAGCGCCATGATCCGGCCGGTGGGCGGGATGGATTCGAGCGGGTTGGCGTATTCGTCGGTCATGCCGCACTCCTGGAGACCTCATCCTGAGCTTGTCCAAGGACGAGGTCGAGCGAGTGGAGGCTTGCCTGCCACGCCCTCGTGGTTCGACAAGCTCTCCATGAGGTCTACGAGGCTTGCCTCCGGTTCGACCTCCTATAGGGTGCGGCCGGATTTGGCGACAGGAAAGCGGGCTGATGAAACTGACCTGGTTCGGCGGGACGACCATGCGCTTGCATATCGGCGGGCAGATCCTGGTGCTCGATCCGGATGGTGCGCCGGGGGGAATCGATGCGGCAGAGCTGGTGTCGGGCGCCGACAGGGTGATCGCGGGGCAGGGGGCGGACCTGCCGGCTGTGGAGTTGGCGCGGTGGACGCCCCGCAGGCCGGGTCGGCTGGTGGACGAGGATGCCGCGCCGCAGCCGGTCGAGGCGTGGTCGGCGGGGCCAGGGACGGTTCTCATAGAGGCGGTGGGCGAGCCGCCGCTGCTGCTGGTGAGCGAGGCCGTGCCGTCACTCGGGCGCTGGGCAGAGGCGGCGGTGGTGGTGGTCTCTGGTGAGGACGGTGAGCAGCTGGCGCGGCTGGCTCAGGCGGTGCTGGAGGACAGGCCGCCGCGGCTGCTGGCTTTGGCAAGCCACGAAATGGCAGTCGACGCGGCAATGCCCCTGCTGCGCGATCGGCTGGAGGGAAGCGGTCTTGTCGCGCTCGAAGCGGGACTGGCTCTCGAAATCTGATGCGCCGCATCAGCCATTTTCATTGTATTTTCTGACTGGCGGTTGCTAAGAACGCCGCCAACGAGCCGCTGTTTTCTGGAGTTTGTCATGTCCGTCGACGCCGCAACGGTCAAGCGCATCGGGCGCCTGGCGCGCATCCGCATCGAAGAGAACGAGGTGGCTGCCTATCAGCAGGAACTCAATGCGATCCTGGGATTTGTCGAGCAGCTCAACGAGGTCAATGTCGACGGGGTGGAGCCGATGACATCGGTGACGCCGATGACGCTGCGGCGCCGCGACGACGTGATCTCCGACGGTGGCTATGCCGACAAGATCGTCGGCAATGCGCCCCTGAGCGAGGACAACTTCTTCATGGTTCCCAAGGTGGTGGAATAGATGCCGGTCAGCGTCGCGCCAGAAACGCCGCTGCAGGACGACGTGCGGGCGCTGGTCGCCAAGCTCAACGAGCACCTGCTGCCGCTGTCGCCACCAGAATTCCAGTTCAAGATGACCGTGGAGCAGATGGCCGGCAGCGACACGATGGTGTTCGTGGCGCGTGACGAGGCAGGACAGGCCGTCGGCATGGGCGCGCTCAAGGTCCATTCGGCGGAACTGGGCGAGGTGAAGCGCATGTTCACCGAGCCGGAAGTGCGCGGCCAGCGGGTGGGTTCGGCCTTGCTGGAGGCCATCGTGGAACTGGCCCGCCAGAAGGGGCTGCAAACGCTGATGCTTGAGACCGGCACCGGGCCGGGCTTCGACGGCGCGCACCGGCTATACTCCCGCAGCGGCTTTACGACGCGCGGTCCCTTCCTCGATTACCCGGACAGCGAATGGTCCGCGTTTTTCGAAATGCCGATCGCCACCACCACTGCCGCCTAACGCATAGAGGCTTCGCTTTGACCGACTTGACCCGACTTTCGCTCGCCGACGCCCGCAAGGGCCTCAAGGCCAAGAGCTTCAGCGCCACCGAACTCACGAGCGCCTATCTGACGGCGATCGAGAAGGCCAATCCCAGCCTCAACGCCTATGTGGCGGTGACGCCGGAGCGGGCGCTCGAGATGGCCAAGGCCAGTGACGACAAGCTGGGACAGGGGCAGGTTGGCCCGCTGGAGGGCATTCCGCTCGGCATCAAGGACCTGTTCGCGACCAAGGGTGTCCACACCCAGGCGGCCAGCCACATTCTCGATGGCTTCAAGCCGGAATACGAATCGACGGTCACAGCCAACCTGTGGCGCGACGGCGCGGTGATGCTGGGCAAGCTCAACATGGACGAGTTCGCCATGGGCTCGTCCAACGAGACCAGCTATTACGGCCCGGTGATCAGCCCGTTCCGGGCCGAAGGCAGCAATGCCAACCTTGTGCCGGGCGGTTCGTCGGGTGGTTCGGCGTCGGCGGTTTCGGCCTGGCTCTGCGCCGGAGCGACCGCGACCGATACGGGTGGTTCGATCCGCCAGCCGGCCGCCTTCACCGGCACGGTCGGCATCAAGCCGACCTATGGCCGTTGCTCGCGCTGGGGCACTGTGGCCTTTGCCTCCTCGCTCGACCAGGCCGGACCGATCGCCCGGACGGTGGAAGACGCGGCGCTGCTGATGACCTCGATGTCCGGCTTCGACCCCAAGGATTCGACCAGCGTGGATCTGGCGGTGCCCGATTTCGCGGCGGCGGTCGAACGGGGCGCAAAGGGGCTGACCATCGGCGTGCCCAAGGAATATCGCATGGAGGGCATGCCGGCCGAGATCGAACAGCTCTGGAGCCAGGGCCTCGAATGGCTCAAGGCGGAAGGCGCGACGGTCAAGGACATTTCCCTGCCGCACACCAAGTATGCGCTGCCGGCCTACTACATCGTCGCGCCGGCCGAGGCGTCGTCCAACCTCGCCCGCTATGACGGGGTGAAGTATGGCCTGCGCGTCACCGGCAAGGACATCACCGACATGTACGAGCTGACGCGTGCCGCCGGCTTCGGCCGCGAGGTGAAGCGCCGCATCATGATCGGTACCTATGTGCTGTCGGCCGGCTATTTCGACGCCTACTACGTCAAGGCGCAGAAGGTCCGCACGCTGATCAAGAAGGACTTCGAGGACGCGTTCAATGCAGGCGTCGACGCCATCCTGACGCCGGCCACGCCTTCGGCCGCCTTCGGCATCGGCGACGAGGCACTCGCGGCTGACCCGGTGGCGATGTATCTCAACGACATCTTCACCGTGACGGTGAACATGGCCGGCCTGCCGGGCATCGCAGTTCCTGCCGGCAAGGACGCCAAGGGCCTGCCGCTGGGCCTGCAACTGATCGGCAAGCCGTTCGACGAGGAAACCCTGTTCGCGGCGGCAAGAGTGATCGAGAAGAGCGCTGGTGGTGATTTTTCTCCCAAGGCGTGGTGGTAAGTCTCAGGGGGTAGCGCCAGCGGCTCACCCCTTCCTACCTGCCCCAGGTCGTGAGGATGGGCCGCCAGCACCCGCCGACGCGTTTACCCCAACCGCCCGCGCCACTTGATCGGCTGAGGATTCCGCCTTATCTGGCCCCAATGCACAAGTTAAAACTGGTTGTGACGTCGCCCTCCGTGGCGTCCGGGCCGACAAGGGTTTCGCCGATGGCCTCTGACATCTTCACTTCGCTCGACTGGTCCGAGCCGCCCAAGGACATGAGCAAGCCACTGCAGGCGCTGTGGTGGCTCAAGAAGGGCGAGCTGCGCGTGGGGCCCGAATGGGAGCAGGCGCATACGATCGTCCAGGCGATGGAGGGCGTGCAGGCTTTCGACTGGGTGCATGCGCTGATGCACTGGATCGAGGCCGACATGGGGAATGCCGATTACTGGTATCGCCGCGCCGGCAAGCGCCGCGCCACGGCGAGCGTCGCCAGCGAGTGGGAACATATCGCTGCGGCGCTGAGCGAAGTGACGCGGCACTAGGGTATTGGTTGGAGGGGATGCGTGGGCCCTGATATCCAGGCCAGCCCACCCCCTCCCTGACCCTCCCCGCAAGAGGGTGTCGACTGCCAGGTCAGATGACCACCTTAGCGATTGTCGTATTCGCTTCGCACCAGTGCCAGACCACGCCGGGTGATGCGGTAGGGCTGTCCGCCCGTGCTCTTGATGGCCTTTTTGGCCTTGAGCTTCTTGAACAGCACCAGGCTGCAGTGGCTCATGAGCCAGCCATCACGGTTGAAGAATTCAAGGCCGGTCACCTTGCCGGCGTCGTTCCGGAGCAGCGCAATGCGGCCGCCCTGCGCGAGGGCGTGCAGCACCCGCTGTTCGTCTCGTGAAATGTCCATGAAAGTCAGTTGCCAACCGGCGGGCAGAACCCGCGAACAAACAAGATCGGCTGCCAGCATCACGCATGGCAGTCGACTGGTTCATTCATGCCCCGTCGCAGTTGGACGGGGCTTCAGGCGGTTTCGGACTGACTAGACATTTGAACTTGATAGCCCCCGTCGGCCCCATTGCGCAAGCGCCTGATTCTAGCGCCGCTCGCCTTCGCAGCGGAGCCAGCAATAGCCGTAGGGCGACAGCTCGAGGTCGGTGTCGATGGGGAAGGGCTCGAGTGGCGCCTTGCTGTTGAGCAGCGGCTCAAGGGAAGCGACATCCTCCAGCGGCAGCCTCAGTTTTTTGGGCTGCGCGGAAAAGTTGTGGACCGTCACCACGCAGTTGCCGCGCCAGTTGCTCTTGAGCACCAGGATATCGTCGTCGCCCACGTCGATCACCTTAGTGTCGCCCCAGCCGATCTCGGGGGCAGAGCGACGCGTCGCGATCATGCCGCTGATCCGATGCATCATCGAGTTCGAATTGCGCAACTGTTCGGCGACATTGACGGTCTTGTAGCCGTGGGGACCATCGGCGGTGACGGGCCGCACCAACTGGTCGGCCGGCGCCTTGGAGAAGCCGCCATTGCTTTCCTCCGACCACTGCATGGGCGTGCGGACCGCGCTGCGCTCGGGAAGCGACAGGTCCTCGGACATGCCGATTTCCTCGCCATACCAGAACACCGGCGTGGCTGGCAGCGCCAGCATCAGGGAATAGGCCAGCGACAGCCTGGCCTCGTCGCCATCGAACATGCTGGCCAGACGCCGTCGCACGCCCCGCTCATAGAGCTGCATCGATTCATCCGGTGCGAAGGCGGCGAACACCTCCTGCCGCTCCTGCGTGCTCAGCCGGCCCAGGTCCAGTTCGTCATGGTTGCGCAGGAAGCTCGCCCATTGGCCCATCCCGTCCGGCACGGGCCGGGTGTTGAGCGCCTGGCGGAGCGGTGCCGCTGTTTCGTGAGCGAATGCCAGGAACAGGTGCTGGTTGCTGACGAAGTCCAGGATCATGCTCATGCGGTCGCCGGCATGAAAATAGTCGTTGGCATGCTCGTAGGGGATATTTGCCTCGGCCAGCATCACGGCACCGGCCCGTCGCCAGGACAGGAAATCGTGCATTTCGCTGAGGAGGGCATAGGGGTCGGCGGTGTGTTCGCCATCGAGCCCCTTGGTTTCGATCAGGAAGGGCACGGCATCGATGCGGAAACCGGAGACGCCCAGCGCCAGCCAGAAGCCCATGATCTTGAAGATTTCTGCCCGCACGGCCGGATTGGCGACATTGAGATCGGCCTGGTGCTTGTAGAACCGGTGCAGGTACCAGGCCTTGGCGGTGCGATCGTAGGTCCAGATGGCCTCCTGAACGCCGGGGAAGACGATGCCCTCCTCGATGTTTTCAGGCTTCTCTTTGCTCCAGACATACCAGTCCCGGAAGGGCGAATCGGGGTCGGAGCGGGCCGACTGGAACCAGGGATGGTCTGTGGAGGTGTGGTTGACGACGAGGTCGACGATCACGCGCATGCCGCGATCGTTTGCCGCGTGCATGAACTCGACGAAGTCCCCGAGCGAGCCATAGCGGGGATCGACCGAATAATAGTCGGTCACGTCGTAGCCGTTGTCGCGGTTGGGCGAGGGGTAGAACGGATTGAGCCAGATGCAGGTGACGCCGAGCCGCTCGAGATAGTCCAGCCGGTGCGCCAGCCCGGCAAAATCGCCAATGCCGTCGCCGTTGGAGTCCATGAACGTCTCGACGTCGAGGCAATAGATGATGGCGTTCTTGTACCAGAGGTTCGGCATGGCGGCTCCTGATGGCTGATCTGGAACGAACGGAGGTATCCGCAGGTCGTTCCGAATTTGGCGCAACGGCGGCCATCTCCCGCAATGTTCCATCGAGCTTCATATCGCCGTGAACACGCTGGTCCGGTGTAACGGAGCGCGCATATTGAACGAACTGACCAGCAGACTGCCCAGAACAAGGCTAAGCAACATGCCCAATCATTCCGTCGTGCCTTCCACTGCCGGCCGCCGTTCGGCCTTAGCGGCCATGGTCGTTCTTCCTGTCCTGGCCTTTGCGCTGATGGGCCAGCCGGCACCCGCGCAAGAGGCGCCGGTCGAGATCCCGCCACCAGAGATGGACATGGCGAACGAAGGCGAGATGGCCACCGCTGTGTTCGCAGGCGGCTGTTTCTGGGGTGTGCAGGGCGTGTTCCAGCACGTGGCTGGCGTCAACAATGCCGTCTCGGGCTATTCCGGTGGCGCCGCGGAAACGGCTACCTATGAACAGACCAACAGCGGCACGACCGGCCATGCCGAGGCGGTACAGGTGACCTACGATCCGTCCGTCGTCAGCTACGGCGATTTGCTGCACGTCTACTTCTCCGTCGCGCATAATCCCACCCAGCTCAACTACCAGGGCCCCGACCGCGGCACGCAGTATCGTTCGACCATCTTCCCGATGAACGAGGAACAGGCCGACGTCGCCGAAGCCTATATCGCCTCGCTCGACCAGACCGGTTTGTTCGAGGGGCCGATCGTCACCACCATCGAGACGTTCGATGCCTTCTATCCGGCCGAGCAGTATCATCAGGACTTCATGACGCTGAACCCGAACCACCCCTATATCGTGCACCACGACCTGCCCAAGATCGCCGCACTCGAGAGCCTGTTTCCCGAGAACTATCGAGACGAACCGGCCTTGGTCGGCACTCTCTAAAGCGAATGAAGGCGCTGCCGGTCGCGGCGGCGCCTGTCCGTAGTGGGAGTTCGAGTCGGTCGGTGAGTCGCTTACCGCCACCCGCCCGGGACCCTGCCGGGCCGCATAACGCAAGCCCCTCAAGCGCACTTTGCGGGCCTGGAATGAATCAATTTGTATCAAACTGGGTCAAAAGCGCGGTATTGGCGCAACACCTCCCCCCAAATGCTCACCCAATCTTATCTGCGATGCCCAATTTGGTGCTCCATAGGGTTGTCACACGCGTTAGGCTGAGGCATCTATCGGTCGACTACGGTTAACTCTATGGGAGTGCAAGATATGTTTGTACGTTCGCTTTCTATCGGTGTGGCTGCTGCCGCGCTGCTCGCTGGTGGTGCTCAGGCCGCCGACCTCATCATCCCGACCACGCCGCAGCCGATCTACGAAGCTGCCGGTTTCGACTGGGAAGGTCTCTATGTCGGTGCGCGCGTCGGCGGCCAGTTCACCGGCAATCACGTCTACAATGCGTCCCCGGTCAACACGACCTCTGGCGTGATCGGTGGCGTGGTTGGCGTGAACTTCATCCCGATGGACCCGCTCCTGCTCGGTGCTGAAATCACCGGCGACTATATCTGGCAAGGCAACACGCATTCGGCCGAGTTCTTCGCGAACCTGCGGGCCGGCGCTATCGTGACCGACTCGGTCCTGGTTTACGCCCTCGGTGGTGTCGGCATGCAGTCGCACAACGCCGGTTCGTCGGACGGCCTCTATCAGGTTGGTGCCGGCGTTGAACTCGCTGTGACCGACTCCGTCACCGTTCGTGGTGAAGTTGTTGGCCAGGGTGATTTCTCGCACACCGGCGCTTCGGACTCGTTCTTCGAGGCCACCAAGGCAACCGTCGGCGTGTTCTACCACTTCTAAGATTTGCAATCGGGCAGGGCGGACATCCGCCCTCCCGACCTAGCGTCTTGCGAACCCAATTCGGCGAACCGCAGCAGCGGTTCGCCGTTTTGCTTTTTGGGCGTCGCAAAGGCGTGATTTTACCGGTTGTGGCGATGCCGGTAAGGCTGTGAACGGCCACAGGCCGTGCATCTGCGAAAGTCCCCGACACGACGCGACAGAGACGTTGGTTTCGGCGGTTATATGATTGTTCCGATCATATTTTCTTTCCCTTGAAACACGATAGCCAAAGGTCTAAGCCGAACCCGTCCACTCCTGCGTCGGTTTGCCTGCCCCAATTGCTCGCACAACCCTCGCACCCGGTCGCCCGGCCGGACTAGAAACAGGCTGCCGCATGACTGATTTGCTCAGCGCATATCTGCCCATTGTCATCTTCCTCGGGGTTGCCGGCCTGATCGGCCTGGCCCTGCTGGTTGCCCCCTTTATCGTCGCGGTGAGAAATCCGGACCCCGAGAAGGTGTCGGCATTCGAAGCCGGCTTTGAGGCATTCGACGACGCCCGCATGAAGTTCGACGTCCGATTCTATCTCGTGTCGATCCTCTTCATCATCTTCGATCTCGAAGTGGCGTTCCTGTTCCCTTGGGCGGTTGCCTTCCGCGAGGTAGGCTGGTTCGGTTTCTGGTCGGTGATGATCTTCCTCGGCGTTCTGACCGTCGGCTTTATCTATGAATGGCGGAAAGGGGCCCTTGAATGGGATTGAGCGAACCGAACGACACGCTGGTCGCGCCGCGCCCGACCGGGGTGGTCGATCCGCGGACGGGCAAGCCGCTCGGCGCCGCCGATCCGTTCTTCACCGATGTCACCGACGAGTTGGCGGACAAGGGTTTCCTGGTCTCCACCGTTTCGCAACTGGTTACCTGGGCCCGCACCGGCTCACTGATGTGGATGCAGACCGGCCTCGCCTGCTGCGCCGTCGAGATGATGCAGATGTCGATGCCGCGCTATGACGTCGAGCGCTTCGGCATCGCGCCGCGCGCTTCCCCGCGGCAGTCGGACGTGCTGATCGTGGCGGGTACGCTGACCAACAAGATGGCTCCGGCGCTGCGCAAGGTCTATGACCAGATGCCCGAGCCGCGCTACGTGATCTCGATGGGCAGCTGCGCCAATGGCGGCGGCTACTATCATTATTCCTATTCGGTTGTTCGAGGTTGCGACCGGGTGCTGCCCGTCGACATCTACGTTCCCGGCTGCCCTCCCACCGCCGAGGCGCTTCTTTACGGCATCCTGTTGCTGCAGAAGAAGATACGTCGCACCGGCACCATCGAACGCTAGGATCTCCCAATATGGATGAGGCAATCCAGGTCGATCCGCTTGTTGACCTCGGCGACCATATCGCGCGCTCACTCGCCCCGGCCGTGCTGTCACAGCACGTCGTCTTCGGCGAACTGACGCTGATGGCGGACAAGGGGGCAATCGTCGAGATCGCGACCTTTCTGCGTGATGATCCGCGCTGCCGATTTGTGAGCTTTGTCGATGTCTGCGGTGCAGACTACCCGGCGCGCGAAGAGCGGTTTGACGTGGTCTACCACTTCATGAGCCCTTACCTGAACCACCGCGTTCGCGTGAAGGTGACGACCGACGAGGAAACGCCGGTTCCGAGCATCACCGGCGTGTTCGCCGGCGCGGAATGGTTCGAACGCGAAGCCTATGACCTCTATGGCATCCTGTTCTCGGGGCATGGCGATCTGCGCCGCATCCTGACCGACTACGGCTTTGACGGCCATCCGCTGCGCAAGGACTTCCCCATGACCGGCTTCGTCGAGGTCAGGTACGACGAGGAACGCAAGCGCGTGGTGTACGAGCCGGTCAAGCTGATGCAGGAATTCCGCACATTCGACTATCTGTCGCCCTGGGAAGGTACCGACTATGTGCTGCCTGGTGACGAGAAGGCCAAGCAATGACTGTTGAAGCCGAAGTCAGAAACTTCACCCTCAATTTCGGGCCGGTGCATCCCTCGGCACACGGCGTGCTGCGGCTGATCCTGGAGCTAGACGGCGAAGTCGTCGAGCGCGTCGATCCCCATATCGGGCTGCTGCATCGCGGCACCGAGAAGCTTATCGAATCCAAGACCTACCTGCAGGCTCTGCCCTATTTCGACCGGCTGGACTACGTGGCGCCGATGAGCCAGGAGCACGCTTTCGCCCTGGCGGTCGAGAAGCTGCTGGGGCTGGAAGTGCCGCGCCGCGGCCAGCTCATCCGCGTGCTCTATTGCGAAATCAGCCGCCTGCTGGCGCATCTGATGAACGTCACCACCCAGGCCATGGACGTTGGCGCGCTGACGCCGCCGGTCTGGGGTTTCGAGTGGCGCGAAAAGCTGATGCTGTTCTATGAACGTGCCTCGGGCGCGCGGCTGCACGCCGCCTATTTCCGCCCCGGCGGCGTACACCAGGACCTGCCGCAGGACCTGGTCGATGATATCGGCGTGTTCTGCAAAGAGTTCCTCGGCTTCATGGTCGACCTCGATGCGCTGCTGACGGAAAATCGCATCTTCAAGCAGCGCAATGTCGATATCGGCGTGGTGAAGCTCGAAGACGCCTGGAATATGGGGTTCTCCGGCGTAATGGTGCGCGGTTCCGGCGCCGCCTGGGACCTGCGCAAGAGCCAGCCTTATGATTGCTATGCCGAGATGGACTTTGACATTCCGGTCGGCAAGAACGGCGACTGCTACGACCGCTATCTCATCCGGATGGAAGAGATGCGCCAGGCGACGTACATCATGCAGCAATGCGTGGCCAAGCTGAACGCGCCGGACGGCAAGGGGCCCGTGGCATCGGTCGACGGCAAGGTGGTTCCGCCCCAGCGTGGCGAGATGAAGCGGTCGATGGAAGCCCTTATCCATCACTTCAAGCTCTATACCGAGGGCTATAAAGTGCCCGCCGGTGAGGTCTACGCCGCAGTGGAAGCGCCGAAGGGCGAGTTCGGCGTGTACATTGTGAGCGACGGGACCAACAAGCCTTACCGGTGCAAGATTCGTGCGCCGGGGTTTGCGCATCTGTCGGCAATGGACTTCCTTTGCCGCGGCCACATGCTGGCCGACGTCTCGGCCATTCTTGGCTCGCTCGATATTGTGTTCGGAGAGGTTGATCGCTGATGGTTGCGCGTCACCTTGCGGATGAGTCGGTTCAGCCGACAACGTTCGCGTTCAGTCCTGAAAACGCCAAATGGGCGGAGTGGAAGGTTGGGCTCTACCCAGCCGGCCGCCAGCAGTCCGCCGTCATCCCGCTGTTGATGCGCGCCCAGGACCAGGACGGCTGGGTCAGCCGCGCCACAATCGAAACCATCGCCGACATGCTCGGCATGGCCTATATTCGCGTTCTGGAAGTGGCAACGTTCTACACCCAGTTCCAGTTGCAGCCGGTTGGAACGCGGGCGCATATCCAGGTCTGTGGCACGACGCCATGCATGCTGCGCGGGGCCGAGGCCCTGATCGATATCTGCAAGAGCAAGATTCATCCCGAGCCGCACCATCGCAACGCCGATGGCACGATGAGCTGGGAAGAGGTCGAATGCGCCGGGGCCTGCGTCAACGCGCCCATGGTCACCATCTATCATGATACCTACGAGGACCTGACGGCAGAACGCTTCGAAGAAATCGTCGATGCGTTCGCGGCGGGGAATGGCGCCACGATCAAGCCCGGTCCGCAGATCGAACGGCTGCATTCGGCGGCCGAGGGTGGTCGTACGACGCTGACGGAGCCGCCAAAGGCCATACGCGACAAATTCGTGCCGCCCGCGCCGCCGGAAGAAGCTGCGCCGGCTGCGCCCGCGGCACCCGCTGCGCCGCAGGCGCCGACGACCGCGGCCAAGCCGCGCGATGTGACGGTCGAGTCAGCGCCAGCGATCAAGGGTACGCCGCCAGCGGCCAAGGTGTCGCAGGAAAAGGCGGAGGCCGCGCGCAAGTCGGCCGATGCTGCCGCCGGGGCAACGGGCGAGCCGAACAAGGCCATGCGTCCGGACGCCACGGGTGCCGAATCCGAGGCCGGCAAGGTGGACGGGGGCGTGGCCCCTGGCAAGGAAACGGCGCCCGAGCCGGCGGCTGACGGGGCCAGCACGTCCGTCAAGAAGACCCGCACGATCCTCGCGCCCAAGGCCGATGCGAAGGAAGTGAACCCGGTGGCCGAGAGGGGTGGCGAAACACCGCTGTTCGTGGCACCAGCGGGTGCGCGCGATGACCTCAAGTGGATCACCGGGATCGGTCCGGTGCTCGAGGGGCGCCTGAACGGATTGGGCATCACCAAGTGGAGCCAGATCGCTGAGTTCTCTACGGACGATATCGCCCGGACCGAGGAGAGACTCAATCTCAAGGGCCGCGCGGAGCGCGACAACTGGGTGGCGCAAGCAGAGGTTCTCGCCCGCGGCGGTCCCGAAGAATATACCCGCGTCTTCGGCAAGAAGTCGCGATAGGAGTGTGACCAGTGCTCGCTGACAAGGATCGCATTTTCACCAATCTCTACGGCCAGGGGGACTGGACGCTCGAGGGCGCGCGTTCACGCGGCGCCTGGGTCGGCACCAAGGAGTTCATCGACTCCGGTCGCGACTGGATCACCAACGAGGTGAAGGCCTCCGGTTTGCGTGGCCGCGGTGGCGCCGGCTTCCCGACGGCGCTGAAATGGACCTTCATGCCCAAGGTCAACGACGGCCGTCCGCACTACCTGCTGGTCAATGCCGACGAATCCGAGCCCGGCACCTGCAAGGACCGCGAGATTCTGCGCCACGATCCGCACCACCTGGTGGAAGGCTGCCTGCTGGCGGCCCGCGCCATGGACGCGCACCTGGCCTTCATCTATGTCCGCGGCGAGTTCATCCGAGAGCGGCAGCGGCTGGAAGCTGCAGTCGAGCAGGCCTATGAGGCCAAGCTGATCGGCAAGGACAATATCCACGGCTGGGACCTCGACATCATCGTCCACCACGGCGCCGGCGCCTATATCTGCGGCGAAGAGACGGCGCTGATGGAATCGCTGGAAGGCAAGAAGGGCCAACCCCGCCTCAAGCCACCATTCCCGGCCGGCATGGGCGTCTATGGCAACCCGACGACCGTGAACAACGTCGAATCGATCGCCGTCGTCCCCGAAATCCTGCGCCGTTCGGGCGCCTGGTTCGCCTCGATCGGCCGCGCCAACAATACCGGCACCAAGCTCATGTGCGTCTCGGGCCACGTCAACAAGCCGGCGACGTTCGAAGAAGCCATGGGCGTGACCTTCGAGGAGATCATCGAGAAGCACTGCGGCGGCATCCGCGGCGGCTGGGACAACCTGCTGGCCGTAATCCCCGGCGGGGCGTCGGTGCCGTGCGTACCCGGCGAGAAGATCCGCAACGCGGTGATGGACTTCGACGGCCTGCGCGAAGTGGGCTCCTCGCTCGGGACCGCCGCCGTCATCGTGATGGACAAGCAGACCGACATCATCAAGGCCATCTGGCGCCTCTCGGCCTTCTACAAGCACGAGAGCTGCGGCCAGTGCACGCCGTGCCGCGAAGGCACTGGCTGGATGATGCGCGTCATGGAACGCATGGTCGAAGGCCGCGCCCAGAAGCGCGAAATCGACATGCTGTTCGAAGTGACCAAGCAGATCGAAGGCCATACGATCTGCGCGCTGGGCGACGCTGCGGCCTGGCCGATCCAGGGGCTGATCCGCAATTTCCGGCACGTGATCGAAGAGCGGATCGACCAGTACACATATTCATCCACCAGCGACGGCGCCGTGCCGTCGATCGCGGCGGAGTAGAGGCTGATGGCAAATATCAAGGTCGACGGCCAACTCGTCGAAGTTCCTGACTATTACACCCTGATGCAGGCGGCCGAGGCCGCGGGCGCAGAGATCCCGCGCTTTTGCTATCACGAGCGCCTGTCGGTGGCCGGCAACTGCCGCATGTGTCTGGTCGAGGTGAAGGGCGGGCCGCCCAAGCCGCAGGCCAGCTGCGCGATGTCGGTGAAGGACCTGCGTCCTGGCCCTAATGGCGAGCCGCCGGAAATGTTCACCAACACGCCGATGGTCAAGAAGGCCCGCGAAGGCGTGATGGAATTCCTGCTGATCAACCACCCGCTCGATTGCCCGATCTGCGACCAGGGCGGCGAATGCGATCTGCAGGATCAGGCCATGGCCTATGGTGTGGACAAGAACCGCTTTGCCGAGAACAAGCGCGCCGTCGAGGACAAGTATATCGGGCCGCTGGTCAAGACCTCGATGAACCGCTGCATCCACTGCACGCGCTGCGTCCGCTTCACCACCGAGGTCGCCGGCATCGCCGAGATGGGCCTCCTCGGGCGCGGTGAAGACGCCGAGATCACCACCTATCTAGAGCAGGCGCTGTCGAGCGAGCTGCAGGGCAACGTCATCGACCTCTGCCCAGTGGGCGCGCTGACCTCCAAGCCCTATGCGTTCAACGCCCGCCCGTGGGAGCTGAGCAAGACCGAGTCGATCGACGTCATGGATGCCGTGGGCTCCAATATCCGCGTCGACAGCCGGGGCCGGGAAGTGATGCGCATCCTGCCGCGCATCAACGAAGCCATCAACGAAGAGTGGATTTCGGACAAGACCCGGTTCGTCTGGGATGGGCTCAAGAACCAGCGGCTCGACCGCCCCTATGTCCGCAAGGCCGGCAAGCTGAAGCAGGCGAGCTGGGACGAAGCCTTTGCGGCCGTCGCGTCACGTCTCAAGAAGGCTGGCAGCAAGGTCGGCGCCATCGCCGGTGACCTTGCCGCAGTCGAGGAAATGTACGCGCTCAAGGCGCTGCTGGCCTCGCTCGGCTCGGGCATGACGGACGTTCGCCCGCCCATGTCGGGCATCGACCCCTCGATGCCGCGCTCGGCCTATCTCTTCAATCCCACGATTGCCGGCATCGAAGAGGCTGATGCCATCGTCATCATCGGTGCCAATCCGCGCATGGAAGCGTCGCTGATCAATGCGCGCATCCGCAAGACCTGGCGGGCCAAGGGGCTGCCGATCGCCGTGATCGGCGAACAGGCCGATCTCACCTACACCTATTCCTATCTGGGCAGCGGCCTAGACTCGCTCGTCGACCTGGTCGACGGCAAGGGCTCGTTCGCCGAAATCCTGTCCAGGGCGGAGCGCCCGCTGATCATCGTCGGCGAGGGTGCGGTTTCGCATGCCCAACTCGGCAAGCAGGTTGGCCGCGATACGATCGCGCTGGCTGCAAAGCTGGCGACAGGTTCGAATGTCGCCGAAGGCTGGAACGGTTTCGCGCTGCTGCACAATGCGGCCAGCCGCGTTGGTGGCCTCGATATTGGCTTCGTGCCGCATGACGGCGGCGTCTGCTCTGCCGACCAGGTGGCGCTGGCCGGCAAGGGCGAGCTCGATGTGCTGTTCCTGCTGGGAGCGGACGAGTATGACACCACGGCCATGGGCAGCGCCTTCGTGGTCTATATCGGTAGCCATGGCGATGCCGGTGCCCACCGCGCCGACGTGATCCTGCCCGCGGCCACCTACACAGAAAAATCGGGGACTTATGTCAACACCGAGGGCCGGGTGCAGGTGACGACACGCGCCGTCTTCCCGCCTGGCGACGCCAAGGAGGACTGGTCGATCATCCGCGCCCTCTCCGGCGTCATGGGCAAGCCGCTGCCATTCAACTCGCTGACGCAGTTGCGGGCGGCCATCTATGCCGAGTTCCCGCACCTGGCCCGCATCGACCAGATCGCCCCCGGCTCCGTCGCCGACGTGGCCAAGCTCGCCAAGGCCTCGACCAAGGGCAGCTCGGCGCAATTCGTATCGCCGATCACCGATTTCTATCTCACCAACCCGATCGCTCGCGCGTCTGCAGTGATGGCGGAATGCTCGGCGCTGGCTGCCGGCCTGCGCCAGGCCGCGGAGTAGGGGGACCAATGGACTACACTCTTTATGCCCTCGATTACCTGTTCGGCATTCCTGCGCTGGGCTGGGGCATCTATGTCGGCCTGATCTACAAGGCGCTGCTGCTGCTGGTCGGGCTGCTGATCTTCACGGCGTTCATCCTGCTGGCCGATCGCAAGATATGGGCGGCGGTGCAACTGCGTCGCGGCCCCAATGTGGTGGGTCCGTTCGGCTTGCTGCAGAGCTTTGCCGATCTGTTGAAGTTCGGCCTCAAGGAAGCGGTTATTCCCGGCGGCGCCGACAAGGTGCTGTTCCTGCTCGCGCCATTGATCACCGCGACGCTCGCGCTGGCAGGCTGGGCCGTGATCCCGGTGGATTTCGGTCTCGCGATCGCCAACGTCAACCTGGGCGTGCTGTACCTGCTCGCCATCTCCTCGCTCGGCGTCTATGGCGTGATCATCGGCGGCTGGGCCTCGAACTCGAAATATCCCTTCCTCGGATCGCTGCGCTCGGCGGCGCAAATGGTGTCCTACGAAGTCTCGATCGGCCTGGTGATCATCACCGTGCTGCTCTGCGTGGGGTCGCTGAACCTCACCCATATCGTGATGGCGCAGCAGACGATGGGCCTCGGCTATCTGCTGGGCGTGCCGTGGCTGAGCTTCCTCAACTGGTTCTGGCTGCCGCTGTTCCCGATGTTCGTGGTGTTCTACATCTCGGCCCTCGCAGAAACCAACCGTCCGCCGTTCGACTTGGTGGAAGGCGAATCCGAGCTGGTAGCCGGCTTCATGACCGAATATTCGGCCACGCCATACCTGCTGTTCATGCTGGGCGAGTATATCTCGATCCTGCTGATGTGCGCCATGACCACCATCCTGTTCCTCGGCGGATGGGCGCCCCCGATTGCGCTGCCGCCATTCACGTGGATTCCGGGCCTGGTGTGGTTCTTCCTCAAGGTGGCCCTGGTGTTCTTCATGTTTGCCATGGCCAAGGCGATCGTGCCGCGTTATCGGTACGACCAATTGATGCGGATCGGCTGGAAGCTGTTCCTGCCGCTGTCGCTGGCCATGGTCGTCATTGTTGCTTTCGTGCTTCAGCTTACGGGCTGGGGCTGGCATGGAGGGATGGCCTGATGCGCGCCGCCCAGTTCGTCAACACGCTGCTGCTCACCGAGCTGGTGAAGGCCTTCGGCCTCACCATGCGCTACTTCTTTTCGCCCAAGCCGACCATCAACTATCCCTTCGAGAAGGGGCATGTGAGCCCGCGTTTCCGTGGGGAGCATGCTTTGCGCCGCTATCCCAACGGGGAAGAGCGCTGCATTGCCTGCAAGCTGTGCGAGGCCATCTGCCCGGCGCAGGCCATCACCATCGAGGCCGGCCCGCGCCGCAACGACGGCACGCGCCGCACCCTGCGGTATGACATCGACATGGTGAAATGCATCTATTGCGGCTTCTGCCAGGAAGCCTGCCCGGTGGATGCCATCGTCGAGGGGCCGAACTTCGAATTCGCAACTGAAACGCGTGAAGAGCTGTACTTCTCCAAGGAGAAGCTGCTGGCCAACGGCGACCGTTGGGAGCGCGAGATTGCGGCCAACCTCAGCGCCGACGCACCGTATCGCTGAGAGGGAAGAGCATGACCCTTCCATTATTCTTCTTCTATCTGTTCTCGGCAGTCGCCATCCTGTCGGCCGTGATGGTCATTTCGGCCCGAAACCCGGTCCATGCCGTGCTGTTCCTGATCCTGGCATTCTTTAATGCCGCGGGGCTGTTCATGCTGGCGGGCGCCGAGTTCCTGGCCCTGCTGCTGATCGTCGTTTATGTGGGCGCTGTCGCCGTGCTGTTCCTGTTCGTTGTGATGATGCTCGACGTCGATTTCGCTTCGATGCGCCAGGGTCTGCTGCATCATGCGCCGATTGGCGTTGTGGTGGGAATCGTGCTGCTGCTTGAACTGCTGCTGCTGGCGGGAAGCTTCGTCATCGCGCCCGAAGCCGCACTGGGTTCGGCGCTGCCGATCAACACCGCGGTCGACAACATGACGGCGATCGGGCTGGTGCTCTATACGCGCTACGTGTTCCTGTTCCAGGGTGCGGCCGCAGTGCTGCTCGTTGCCATGATCGGCGCGATCGTCCTGACGCTGCGGCACAACACCAAGGTGAAACGTCAAAACCCGGTGGATCAGGTCGCCCGCCGGGCTTCAGAGACGCTCAAGGTCGTCAAGGTCAAAAGCGGTCAAGGGCTGTAGGAGGCAAACATGGGCTTGGGTATCGGGCTCGGTCACTACCTGACCGTAGCAGCAATCCTGTTCACGCTCGGCGTGTTCGGCATTTTCATCAATCGCAAGAACGTCATCATCATCCTGATGTCGGTCGAACTCATCCTGCTTGCCGTGAACCTCAATCTGGTCGCGTTCAGCGCGGCGCTCCAGGATCTGCAGGGCCAGATCTTTGCGCTCCTGATCCTGACCGTGGCCGCTGCAGAGGCGGCGATCGGCCTGGCCATCCTCGTTATTTTCTACCGCAACCGCGGCTCGATCGCGGTTGAGGACATCAGCAGCATGAAGGGCTAGGCCACCGCTATGATCCAGGCGATTGTTTTCCTGCCCCTGATCGGCGCGTTGATTGCCGGCCTGCTGGGCCGCACCATCGGCCATCGGCCGAGCGAGTTCATTACAACGGGGCTGCTGATCATTTCGGCTGCGCTGAGCTGGGTGGTTTTGCTGCCGGTGGCCTTTGGGGACGGCCTGATGGGCGCCGAGATCGAGGGCCATACGGCCGTCGTCAAGGTCGAGGTGATGCGCTGGATCCAGGTCGGTGACATGGACCTGCGTTGGATTTTGCGCGTCGATACGCTCACGGCCATCATGCTGGTGGTGGTGAACACCGTGTCGAGCCTCGTGCACATCTACTCCATCGGATACATGGAGGAAGACCCGCACCGCTCGCGCTTCTTCGCCTATCTGTCGCTGTTTACCTTCGCCATGCTGATGCTGGTGACGGCCGACAACTTCCTGCAGATGTTCTTCGGCTGGGAAGGGGTGGGGCTGGCGTCCTACCTGCTGATCGGGTTCTGGTACACCCGCCCGTCGGCCAATGCCGCGGCCATGAAGGCCTTCATCGTCAATCGCGTCGGCGACTTCGGCTTTGCCCTGGGAATTTTTGGCGCCTTCATGGTGCTGGGTCACATCGACTTCGACGGCGCCTTCCATGCCGCCGAGGAATACGCCACCACCGGCCTGCCGGTGATGGAGTTCCTGGGCTGGCGGCTCGACGCGATGACCGTGATCAGCCTGCTGCTGTTCATGGGCGCGATGGGCAAGTCGGCGCAGTTCCTGCTGCACACCTGGCTGCCCGACGCCATGGAAGGGCCGACGCCGGTGTCGGCACTCATCCATGCCGCGACGATGGTGACGGCCGGGGTCTTCATGGTGGCCCGCCTGTCGCCGATCTTCGAAACCTCGCCCTTTGCCCTCACGGTGGTATTGATCATCGGCGCGATCACGGCCTTCTTCGCCGCGACCGTTGGCCTGGTGCAGAACGACATCAAGCGGGTCATCGCCTATTCGACCTGTTCGCAGCTGGGCTACATGTTCGTGGCGCTGGGGGCAGGGGCCTATTCGGCGGGCGTTTTCCACCTGTTCACGCACGCCTTCTTCAAGGCGCTGCTGTTCCTGGGCGCCGGCGCGGTGATCCACGCGATGCACCACGAGCAGGACATGCGCAACATGGGCGGGCTGCGCAAGAAGATCCCGATCACCTATGCCATGATGCTGATCGGCACGCTGGCGCTGACGGGCGTCGGCATTCCGGGCTCGGAGTGGCTCGGCTTTGCCGGCTTCTTCTCCAAGGATGCGATCATCGAGTCGGCCTATGCCGTGGGCGGCAATGTCGGCATGTTCGCCTTCTGGATGCTCGTGGTGGCGGCCCTGTTCACCAGCTTCTACTCCTGGCGGCTGATCCACCTGACGTTCCACGGTTCGCCGCGCGACCGACAGCATCACGGCGAAGGCCCGCATCCCGATCCGGCTCACGCCGCGCTCGAGAGCCATGACGAGCCGATCGACGACAGCAATGCCGATGACCATGGCGACCATGGACACCATGGCTCGGCCTACGATCATGCCCATGAATCGCCCAATGTGATGCTGGTGCCGCTCTACGTACTGGCTGTCGGCGCGGTGCTGGCTGGTGCCGTGTTCTACGGCATGTTCTTCCACGAGGTGGAGCATATCGAGCACTTCTTTGCTGGCTCGATCGTGGTTGATCACGCGATCATCGAGGCGGCGCACCATGTGCCCTGGCTGGTCAAGTGGAGCGCGACCTTTGCCATGCTGATCGGCTTCGCCGCCGCTTATGTCATGTATATCCATGACCCGCGGATGCCGGGCAGGCTGGCTGCGCAGAACCCTGGCCTCTACCAATTCCTGCTCAACAAGTGGTATTTCGACGAGCTCTACAACAACATATTCGTCAAGCCCGCTTTGTGGGTCGGACGGGCGTTCTGGAAGGGCTTCGATGACTGGCTGATCGACGACAAGCTCACCGAGGGCCTTGGCCGCCGGGTGCAGAACGTGACGGCCTGGGTCACCAAGCTCCAGTCGGGCTACATCTACCACTATGCCTTCGCCATGCTGATCGGCATCGCGGCTCTCCTGACCTGGGCCATCGCGGCCGGGGGACTGATCTGATGACCTTCGACAATACAATTCTGACAGTCCTTACCTGGCTGCCGATGACGGTTGCGGCGTTGATGCTGCTGTTCCCGAGGTCCGTGATCGGGCCGATCCGCGGGGTTGCCCTCGCCACGACCGTGATCGTGTTCGTGCTGTCGCTGGTCATGTGGCAGCGCTTCGATGCGTCCAATCCGGGCTTCCAGTTCGTGGTGAACTACGCCTGGATCGGCGACAGCATCGGCTATCGCGTCGGCGTGGACGGCATTTCGGTGCTGTTCGTCGTGCTCAGCGCGCTGCTGATGCCCTTTGCGATCCTTGCGAGCTGGGATGCGGTGCAGACGCGGGTCAAGGAATACATGATCGTATTCCTGATCCTCGAGACCTTGATGATCGGCGTGTTCACCACGCTGGACCTGGCGATGTTCTACGTGTTCTTCGAGGGCACGTTGCTCCCGATGTTCCTCATCATCGGCATCTGGGGCGGCTCCGCCCGGATCCAGGCCAGCTACAAGTTCTTCTTTTATACGTTCGTCGGCTCGGTGCTGATGCTGCTGGCCATCATGGCCATGTACTGGAATGCTGGCACGACAGACATCGTCCGGCTGCTGAACCACGACTTCCCGCAATCCTGGCAGCCCTGGCTGTGGTGGGCGTTCTTCACTTCGCTGGCCGTCAAGATGCCGATGTGGCCGCTGCATCGCTGGTTGCCCGAGGCCCACGTGCAGGCGCCGACGGCCGGCTCGGTGATCCTTGCCGCTATCCTGCTCAAGCTCGGCGGCTACGGCTTCCTGCGCTTCAGTCTGCCGATGTTCCCGGACGCCTCGCTGCAGTTCGCCAATATCGTGTTCTTCCTGTCGGTCGCCGCCATCATCGTCACCTCCCTGGTGGCCTTGGTGCAGACCGACATAAAGAAGCTGATCGCCTATTCGTCGGTTGCCCATATGGGCTTCGTGACGATGGGCATTTTCGCCGGCAATGCCCTGGGTATCCAGGGCGCCATGTTCCAGATGCTGTCGCACGGCATCGTGTCGGGTGCACTGTTCCTGTGCGTGGGCGTGATCTACGATCGCCTGCACACCCGCGACATCGCGGCCTTTGGCGGTCTGGTGGAGCGCATGCCGCGCTACGCCTTCGCCTTCATGGTCTTCACCATGGCCAATGTCGGACTGCCGGGCACATCGGGCTTCGTCGGCGAATTCCTCACGCTGATTGGCGTCTTCCAGGTCAATACCTGGGTGGCGTTCGGCGCGGCTTTCGGGCTGATCTTCTCCGCCGGCTATGCGCTCTGGCTCTATCGCCGGGTGATCTTTGGCGCGCTGACCAAGGACAGCCTTAAGGGCATGCTGGATCTCAATCTGCGCGAGAAGGTCATCCTCTATCCGCTGATCGTGCTGACCATCGTGTTCGGTTTCTACCCGGCACCCATTCTCGATACGACTGCCGCGGCCGTCGACAATCTCGTCTTGCACTACACGACGTCCGTGGGCCTCGATCCAGCCGTGGCGCTGGCTGAAGCCCAGGCTCCTCTCGCCCACGTCGAACTGGTCCCCGCCGAAGTGCCGGCGGCGGCGCCTGCTGCCCACTAGGAGAACAAGTCCGTGATCTCAGACGTTACCGATTTCGCGAGCCTGGCTCCCGCCTATCCAGAGATGCTTCTGGCGATAGGTGCTGTGGTGCTGCTGATGGTCGGGGTGGCGATCAACAAGGAACGTTCGATCCTTGTGTCCTACGCCTCCGTGCTGCTGTTGCTCGTCGTGGCGGCCATTATCCTCTTCGCACCGGCCGAGGGCGTGTTGTTCAACGGGGTCTTCATCGCCGACAGCTTCGCCCGCTTCATGAAGGTGCTGGTGCTGGGCGGTTCCGCCTTCGCGCTGATGCTGGCCCTGCCGCGCGCCGAGGAGAATGGCACGCATAAGTACGAATATGCGATCCTGGTCCTGCTCGCGACGCTGGGCATGATGGCGATGGTGTCGGCCAACGACCTCATGAGCCTCTATATCGGGCTGGAACTGCAGTCGCTGTCGCTGTACGTGCTGGCGGCGATCAAGCGCGACGACGGCAAGGCGACCGAGGCCGGTCTCAAGTATTTCGTGCTCGGCGCGCTGAGCTCGGGCATGCTGCTTTACGGCGCCTCGCTCATCTATGGCTTTACCGGGCACACCAACCTGCAGGCGATCGTCTTCGCCATCGCCGCTGAGGGGCGCTCCATCGGCTTGATCTTCGGCATGGTCTTCCTGCTGGCCGGCGTGGCCTTCAAGATTTCGGCCGTGCCCTTCCACATGTGGACGCCCGACGTCTACGAGGGTGCACCCACTCCCGTGACGGCATTCTTCGCCACCGGACCCAAGGTCGCCGCCATGGCGCTGCTGGTTCGCCTGGTCATGGATGCGTTCCAGGGCGTCACCCAGGACTGGCAGCAGATCATCATCTTCCTCTCGATCGCATCCATGGTCCTGGCTGCCTTCGCCGCCATCGGACAGAAGTCGATCAAGCGGCTGATTGCCTATTCCTCGATCGGCCATGTCGGCTTCGCCCTGGTCGGCCTGTCCTCGGGCACGCAGGTGGGCGTCGAAGGGGTCGCCATCTACATGGCCATCTATGTCGCCATGACGGTGGGGCTTTTCGCCTGCATCCTGTCGCTGCGCACCGAGGCGGGCTATGTCGAAACCATCGACGACCTGCGCGGTGCGGCGCAGGGCCGGCCCTTCGTCTCGGCGATCACGGCAATCCTGATGTTTTCGCTGATCGGCATGCCGCCGCTTGCCGGCTTCTTTGCCAAGTGGCACGCCTTCATTGCGGCGATCGACGCAGAGCTTTACGTGCTGGCGGTCATCGGCGTCCTGGCCTCTGCGGTCAGCGCGTTCTACTACCTGCGGGTGGTCAAGGTGATGTATTTCGACGAGCCGGTCGCGACCTTCGAGCCGGTGCCGGCCGAACTCAACATCATCATGGGGGTGAGCGGCTTTCTGGTCGTGACCTACTACTTCACGGTCGGCAGCCCGCTTGCGACCTTCGCGCATACCGCGGCCGGAAGCCTGTTCTAGGTGATGGGCTTCGCCCTTGGACCCGCAGCTCGGGCGGCCGGTTACCGGCTGCGAGGCTATGACACGATCGGCTCGACCAACGCCGAGGCGGTCGAAGCGGCCGGAGCGGGTGACCCTGGGGGTATCTGGTTTGCGGCGCTGCAGCAGACCGCGGGCCGGGGCCGTCGCGGTCGCCAGTGGGAAAGTCCCGCTGGCAATCTTGCTGCGACGCTCTTGATCGTTCCCGAGGCGGATCCCACTTCAGCTGCAACGCTGGGTTTCGCGGCCGGTGTGGCGCTGCGTGCCATCCTGCCGGAAGACCGGGTGCGGATCGGCATCGACGGGGCAGACGCAGCCGATGGCACGTCCCGCATTGCCCTCAAATGGCCCAACGACCTGTTGGCCGATGGCGCCAAGCTTGCCGGCATCCTGCTCGAAGCGGTCAAGGTCGCTGATGGCCGCCACGCGGTCGCCATCGGGTTTGGCATCAATGTCGTTGCCGCGCCGCAGGGTCTGCCCTATCCGGCGACAAGCCTTGCCGAACTGGGCGTGAAGGGCTCGGCCGAGGACGTATTCGAGGCGCTGAGCGATGCCTGGGTGGACACCTTCGGGCTGTGGGACGAAGGACGCGGTGTCGGCCCTGTGCTCGAGCGCTGGCGCGCTTCCGCAGCAGGCATCGGAGCACCGGTCGCCGTTAATCAGAATGGCGAAGTGCTGCGTGGCATCTTTGAAACAATCGACGACGCTGGACGCCTGATCGTCCGCACCGATGACGACCGTCGCATCGCGATCACTGCGGGCGACGTACATTTTGGGGCAACGGCCAGCGCCCGAAGCTGACCACAACAATGCGCGCGACCGGCGACCGATAGTTCGCTCCGGCGTTGCGCTCGAAAGGACTGAACTGACCCATGGCTAAAAACCAAAGGGATGAACTCGTCTTCGTACCGCTTGGCGGCGTCGGAGAGATCGGCATGAACATGGGCGCCTACGGCTTCGGGCCGGAACGCTCGCGCAAATGGATCGTGGTCGACTGCGGCGTGACCTTCGGCGGGCCGGACCTGCCGGGCATCGAACTGATCATGGCCAATCCAGAATTCCTCGAGGAGCGGGCCGACGACGTGCTGGCGCTGATCCTCACCCACTCGCATGAGGACCATTACGGCGCTGTGCTCGACCTGTGGCCGGGCTTCGAGAAGCCGGTATTCTGCACGCCCTTCACCGCGGCCATGCTGGCAGCGAAGCGGGCAGGGGATGGCATCGTCGAAAATGTCGACGTCACCATCATGCAGCCCGGCAAGCCGTTCGACGTGGGTCCGTTCACGATCGAGGCGATCAATGTCGCCCACTCCATCCCCGAGTCCAATGCGCTGCTGATCAGCACGCCGATCGGCCGCGTGCTGCATACCGGCGACTGGAAGCTTGATCCGACGCCTGTCGGCAATCCGCCCACAGATGTCGCGCGGCTGCAGCGGATCGGCGAGGATACGTCGACACCGCTGGCCCTGATCTGCGACTCGACCAACGCACTCAAGGATGGCGAAAGCCCCAGCGAAGCCGAGGTCGCCGCCAACCTAGCCGCGATGATAGCCGAGGCGCCCAACCGCGTCGCCGTGACCACGTTTGCGTCCAACGTGGGTCGTGTCATCTCCATCGTGCGGGCCGCCGAGAAGGCTGGCCGGCAGGTGGTGATGTCGGGGCGGTCGCTGCACCGCATCACCGGCATTGCGCGCGAGTTGGGTATGCTGGAGGGCCTGCCGCCGCTGCTGGACCAGGATGCTTACAAGTCCATTGCGCGCAACAAGATCGTGCTGATCTGCACCGGCAGCCAGGGCGAAGCCCGAGCGGCTATCGCCCGGATCGCGAGGGGCGAGCACCCGGTGATCGATCTCAATGCCGGCGATCGCATGATCTTCTCGTCCTGGGCCATTCCGGGCAATGAACGCGAAGTGATCGACATCCAGAACATGCTGATCGACAAGGGTGTGGAGGTCATCACGCAAAGCGACGGCCTGGTGCACGTGACCGGACATCCGCGGCGCGAAGAGTTGCGCCGCCTCTATGATTGGGTGAAGCCGGAGGTGCTGGTCCCCGTGCATGGCGAAGCCATTCATCTTGAGGCCCATGCAAAGCTGGGCCGCGATTCCGGCATTCCCAATGTCTGCGAGGCCCGCAACGGCGATCTGGTGCGCCTGTTCCCCGAGCCGCTCACCTTGCCGTCGGAAGTGCGGACCGGCGAGCTCTATCTCGACGGTCTCGTGCTCTGCACGCCTGAAGAATCCGGGGTCAAGGGCCGGCGTCGCCTGTCCTTTGGCGGCCATGTCGTCGTCAGCCTCTGCGTCAACGGCGGCGGTCAGATCGTGTCGGGGCCGGACCTGGTGATCGAGGGGCTGCCCGAGACCGAGGACGAGTCCTTGAGCGAACTGGTGGAAGATACGGTCGCTGGCGTGCTGAAGTCCATGCCGCCCAAGCGCCGCAGCGATACCGAGGTGTTGAACTCGGCCCTGTTCAAGGCCATCCGGAACGAGGTCAACGCCTATTGGGGTCGCAAGCCCAACGTATCGGTCTTCGTGCACCGGGTCTGACCGGCAGCGGCACAGCGCCTAAGGGAATGCCTGCGGCAATCGGCGACGGGCATTCCCCCTTACGCCGAGGGGCGTTGGGATGTATCTAGACGGGCAGTCTAGCGCGAGGAGCGCCCATGCAGGTCGGGTCCATCATCGCCATCTTCTTCGTGATCTGGTGGCTCAGCTTTGTCGCGGTGCTGCCGATCGGCAATCGAAGCCAGGTGGAAGTCGGCAATGTGACAGCTGGCACGGAACCCGCTGCGCCCGTCTCGCCGCGCCTGTTGCGCCGCGCGCTGATCGCCACGGCCATCGCCGTGGTGCTGACCGCGCTGCTGCTCTGGGGCCTGAGCAACGAGATGCTGTACCGGTACTGGAACCGCTGAGCCGCGATGGTCTGACCGCTAGCGGCGGCGCTTGGGCTTGCCTACTGCATGGGCATGGGCCATCTCGAGTGCCGCGCGAAGATCATCCTCAGTCGCCATGGACAGCCGGGCCGAGGTCCAGCCCTGGCGGCCCCAGGCATTATCCAGCGGTGAAAACAGCTCTGGCGCCAGCTGGCACTTGAACTCCTGCTCGTCAGGCGTGAACTTGAAGTTGGCGGTCTCTCCAGACGCATCCAGCGTCACGAAGATGCGATCGACCCTGAATGCGCTCCGGTCGAAATGCGGGGCTTCGGTGGTTCCTGGCAGCGCCAGGGCGATGCGTCTCAGGTCTGCACCGTCGGCCATGCAGGACTCCACAAATCGCTGCCTAAAATAAAAAAGCGGGGCACAAGGCCCCGCCAAAAGAGTTTGTTCGACAATACGCTGGTCTTAGGCGCGCTACTTAAGCGGCTGCCAACGCTCCTCCCTTGACGTTGTCGACGTCCGGCGGTTTGAGCCGCCTTTGCTTTATTGTGAGAGACCCTAACAACTTGATTTCACGCTGTCACGCAGATTCTGCATGCCTTCCATGCTTGCATCGGATGGACGAGTAGGATTTGAGTGGGCATCAACAAAAGCCACGAGTCGACGGCCGTTCCGGAGTTCACATGCGCCTCTCTCGCTATTTCCTGCCAGTGCTGCGCGACGTTCCCAAGGAAGCCGAGATCGTCTCGCACCGCCTGATGCTGCGCGCCGGCATGATCCGCCAACAGGCGTCGGGTCTCTATTCCTGGCTGCCGCTCGGCTACAAGGTGCTGATGAAGGTGCAGAAGATCATCGAGGAGGAGCAGAACCGCTCCGGCGCGATCGAACTGCTGATGCCCACCATCCAGTCCGCGGACCTGTGGCGCGAGTCCGGGCGCTACGATGCCTATGGCAAGGAAATGCTGCGCATCGAGGATCGCCACGAGCGCGAGTTCCTCTACGGGCCGACCAACGAGGAGATGATCACCGACATCTTCCGCAGCTATGTGAAGTCCTACAAGGACCTGCCGCTGAACCTCTACCACATCCAGTGGAAGTTCCGCGACGAGGTGCGCCCGCGCTTCGGCACCATGCGCAGCCGAGAATTCCTGATGAAGGACGCCTATTCCTTCGACCTGACCAAGGAAGCCGCGGTGCAGGCCTATGAGCGCATGTTCGTGGCCTATCTGCGCACTTATGCCCGGATGGGCCTGACGGCCATTCCGATGCGCGCCGATACCGGGCCCATCGGCGGTGACCTGAGCCACGAATTCATCATCCTGGCCGATACCGGCGAGAGCGCCGTTTTTTGCCACCGGGATCTGCTGGACAAGCCCATCCCCGACAAGAACACCGACTTCCGTGGCGACCTCAAGCCGATCGTGGACGACTGGACATCACTCTATGCGGCGACAGAGGAAATGGTCGACCAGGCCGCCTATGAAGCAGCTGTCCCGGAGGACAAGCGGGTTTCTGCGCGCGGTATCGAAGTCGGCCATATTTTCTACTTCGGCACGAAGTATTCCGAGCCGATGAAGGCCAGCGTCACCGGCCAGGACGGCAAGGAAACCATGGTGCATATGGGCTCGTACGGCGTCGGACTGACCCGGGTGGTCCCTGCCATCATCGAGGCCAGCCACGACGATGCCGGCATCATCTGGCCGGTTTCTGTCGCGCCATTCGAGGCCGTGCTGATCAACCTCAAGGCCGGCGATGCCGCCTGCGATGCCGCTTGTACCAAGCTCTACGACGAGCTCAATGCTGCAGGCCTCGACATGCTCTATGACGACCGGGACCAGGGGGCGGGCGTCAAGTTCACGACGGCTGACCTGATCGGCATTCCCTATCAGATCATCCTGGGCCCCCGCGGTCTTGCCGCAGGCGAAGCGGAAATCAAGCACCGCCGGACGGGCGAGCGCGAGACGCTGCCGATCGCCGACGCCGTCGCCCGGCTGAAGAGCCTGATCAAACCGCAGCGAAAGACGGACATTTGACCGACACCGCGTCGCCTCCGTTGAACAAGGGCACGCGCGCCTTCTCGCGCTTCGAATGGATGATTGCCGGCCGCTATCTGCGGGCGCGGCGCAAAGAGGCGTTCATTTCGGTGATCGCCAGCCTCACCATGGTCGGCGTGGCCATCGGCGTTGCCACCCTCATCGTCGTCATGTCGGTGATGAATGGCTTCCGCGCCGAACTGCTGACCAAGATCCTGGGGCTGAACGGGCACTTCACTGCCTATCCCATCGAAAGTGAATTCACCGACTACGAAGAAACAGTCGCCGCTCTCGAGCAGATCGACGGCGTGAGCTTTGCCGTTCATTTCGTCGAAGGCCAGGTGCTGGCATCGGGGCAGGGCAACTCCACCGGCGTCACCGTCCGCGGCATGGACGAGGAGAACCTGAGGAAGCTGGACCTTCTCTACAATGGCGCGATTCAGGGGGGCTGGGACAGCTGGGACGAAAGCAATGGCGTGGCCATCGGCTACCGCCTGGCCCAGACGCTGGGCGTCTCGCTGGGGGATTCGGTCCAGATCATCAACCCCGACGGGGCGATGACCCCGTTTGGCTCGACGCCGCAGATCCGGTCCTATCCAGTCAATGTGATCTTCGACCTGGGCATGGTCGAGTTCGACAGCTTCTTCATGTACATGCCGCTCGAGCCGGCGCAGGACTATTTCAAGATGTTCGAAGAGGTCCTGCGCCCCGGTATGGGCCCGCTGGACCCGTTGGCGACGGACGAGGAGATCGACGCCGCCTATGAGCGCATCAATCGCGTCTCGGCGGCAGAGATATTCATCGACGATCCGGACAATGTCGCGGTCATGCGCCAGCGCCTGCAGGCCGATCCATCGGCGCGCCCGCTCATCCTCACCGACTGGCAGCAGCGCAACGAGACGTTCTTCTCGGCGCTGCAGGTCGAGCGAGTGGTGATGTTCACCATCCTCTCGATGATCATCCTGGTGGCGGCGTTCAACATCATCTCGAGCCTCATCATGCTGGTGAAGGACAAGAGCGCCGATATTGCCGTGTTGCGCACCATGGGGGCGACGCGCGGCGCCATCATGCGCATCTTCTCGATCACCGGCACGACCATCGGCGTGGTGGGGACGCTGACCGGGGTGGTGCTGGGGCTGATCGTTGCCGCAAATGCCGAGCCGTTGCGAGCCTTCATCTCGAACACGCTTGGGGTCGCCATATTCCCGCCGGAAGTGTTCTTCCTGTCTTCGCTACCATCCAAGACCGATCCTGTCGAAGTGACGGTGGTGGTATGCCTGGCGCTGGGGCTGAGTTTCCTCGCCACGCTCTATCCGGCCTGGCGTGCCGCCCAATACGACCCGGTCGAGGCCCTGCGCTATGAGTGAGCCGCATCTCGTATTGAGTGGTGTGCATCGGCACTACGGGCAGGGTGACCAGGTCGTCAGGGTGCTGGAGGCGGCTGACCTGACCGTCAGAAGTGGCGAACTCGTTGCCCTCGTGGCGCCTTCCGGCGCCGGAAAGTCCACGCTGCTGCACCTCTCGGGCCTGCTCGAAAGTCCTCAGGACGGCGAGGTGTCGATCATGGGCATCCCCACCAGCAAGCTGGGCGATCGCGGACGGACGCAGTTGCGCCGCTCGACGGTTGGTTATGTCTACCAGTTCCATCACCTGCTGCCCGAGTTCACGGCGGTGGAGAACGTATCGATGCCGCAGCTGATCGCGGGCAAATCGCCGAGCGAGGCCTACACGCGCTCGATGGAGTTGCTCGGACTGCTGGGCGTGGCGCCGCGGGCCGAGCACCGTCCTGCAGAACTGTCGGGCGGTGAGCAGCAGCGCGTCGCTATTGCACGCGCCGCGGCGAACCGGCCCAGGGTGATCCTGGCAGACGAGCCGACCGGAAACCTGGATCCGGAAACCAGCGATGTGGTTTTTGCGGCGCTGGCGGATCTGATCAAGAACGAAGGCGCGGCCGCACTCATTGCCACGCACAACCACGACCTGGCACGGCGTGCCGATCGTATCGTCACGCTCAAGGGCGGACTGGTGCTCGATCACACCTTATGATGCGAACCCTATAGGCCGACGACGCGTTGATCCTCCACAAGGAGAAGCGTAATGACCCTGCTCATGATCGTCGGTACCATGGCAATCGTCGCCGTTCTGACCACCAAGAACAGGCACAGCCACAACTAGAGCGCGGCGGCAATATCCTTGGCCAATTGCGCCAGTTCGGCGTCGTCGGCCTTGCGGGACGCGTGGGCGCCAAGCGGAACGCCGTCATAGACCGGGATGACGTGGAAATGCAGGTGGAACACGGTCTGCCCGGCCGGCGCCTCGTTGAACTGCGCCAGCCGCACCCCGTCGGCCTTGGTGGCCGTCTTGGCGGCCTGCGCTACGCGCTGCACCAACGGCATGACCGAGGAAAGCACGGCCGGATCGGCATCGAGCAGGTTGCGCGACGGTGCTTTGGGAATGACCAGCACGTGCCCACGTGACTGGGGAAAGATGTCCATCATCACCAGGGCCGCATCGTCTTCATAGACCCTGTGCGCGGGAATCTCGCCCTTAAGGATCTTGCCGAAAATGTTGGATGGCTCGTACTGCATGCTCGCTCCGCCGGTGTGCCCATAGGTCAATTGTCTGTCCGCTCACCCTTCCGGAAAGGCGTGAACTGTTCAAGCAGTTCCTGGTTTTGTTCGACCGAAGCGCGCTCGTGCTCGAGATAGTCGGCCACCGCATCCCGCAAACCAGGATGGGCAATCCAATGCACGGAGTGCGTCGTTACCGGCGCATAGCCGCGCGCGAGCTTGTGCTCGCCCTGCGCGCCAGCTTCGACCACCGACAGGTTGTGCGCAATGGCGTAGTCGATCGCCTGGTAGTAGCAGAGCTCGAAATGCAGGAACGGCACGTCGCGCGTGCATCCCCAGTTGCGGCCATAGATGCGGTCGCTGCCGACGAAGTTGGTCGCTCCGGCAATGGCCCGTGGGCCGTCATAAGCCAGCATGAGCACGATGCGGTCGGCCATGGTCTGGTTCAGCCGCGAGAAAAACTCGCGGTTGAGATAGGGGCGGCCCCATTTGCGGGTGCCGGTATCTTCATAGAAGTCGTAGAACGCGTCCCAGTGCTCCTCGCGCAGGTCGGTGCCTGAGAGCCACTTGACCGTCAGTCCGTCTGCCAGCGCGTCGCGGCGTTCGCGGCGGATGGTTTTGCGCTTGCGCGAGGACAGCGTGTCCAGGAACTCCTCGAAGCTGGCAAAGCCTTCATTGTGCCAATGAAACTGACTGTCAAAGCGTCGCAGCCATCCGTCGTGCTCGACGGCGGCTGCCTCTTGCTCCGGCACGAAGGTGGCGTGGACGGACGATGCTCTGCGCTGGATGGCCAGTTGCTGGGCGGTCGACAGCAAGGCTGCCCTCGCGGCTGGGTCGTTGCCGGGCACCAGGAGCTTCGGCGCGGTCACGGGCGTGAAAGGCACCGAGCATTGCAGCTTGGGGTAATAGTCGCCACCCGCGCGCTCCAGGGCATTGGCCCAGGCGTGGTCGAAGACGTATTCCCCCATCGAATGGGACTTGAGGAACAGCGGCATCAGCCCGAGCGGCTGATCGCGCTCATCGCTCAGCACGATATGCTGGGGCTGCCACCCGGTGCGCGCGGTGGCGCAACCGGACTCCTCCAGCGCCAGAAAAAAGGCGTGATCGAGGAACGGGTTGTCCGCAAGCCCCGCCGTTGACGGGACGAGCGCGTTCCACACCGAGGCGGGAACGCTCGCCGTGCTGGGATGGATGGTCGCGCGAAAGGTGGGCTGGTCTGCCAAGAGAAGATCCGGCGGATTGCGAGATGAATAAAAGTAGGGTGTTTCGCGGCGGATTGTAAGCCAACGCCGCGTCATCTCACGTGGATTTGGCTGCCGCCCCAGCGGGACCTGCCTTTCGCGGAAGTGGTCCTGGCGCCATTGCCTATGTAGGATATGCCGGCAACCGCAATGGATCGCCGAATGGCGGAGGAGATGACATGAAGCAGCTGTTCACCACGCTTGGCCCCCTGCGCAAGGAGCAACTGGGGCTGATCCTGCCGCATGAGCACGTCTTCGTCGATTTGCGGACCCCGGATCAGCCGGGCTATGCGCAGGCGGAGGCGGCCGACGTGGTGGCATTGATGGCGCCGCAGATCGAAGCCATCAAGGCGCAGGGCGTGACGGCGCTGGTGGAATGCTCGACGGGGGGAGTTGGGCGGCGGGCGGACATGGACCTGGCGGTTTCGCGGGCGACGGGCTTCCCGATCGTCGTGCCGACGGGCAACTACCGGGAGCCTTGGATTCCCGAGTGGGTCCGGACGGCCAGCCAGGATGCGCTGGAAGCCTGGATGCTCAAGGAGCTCAACGAGGGGATCGACGACACCGGCGTCCGCGCCGGCTGGATCAAGCTCAGTGCCGGCGATGACGGCATCACGGCGCTGGAGACGACTATCCTGCGCGCGGCCGCACGCGCCGCCAAGGCGACCAATGCGGTGATCGGCTACGATCAGGGGGCGCGTGGTGATGGACCAGCTCGACATCATCGAGTCCGAGGGACATGCCGCGAGCCGGTTCATCTCCATCCATACCCAGGCGGAGCCGGACTTTGCGATGCACAAGGCGGTGGCGGCGCGCGGGGCCTGGATCGAATATGATCATCTCGGGCGCGAGCCGGACGACAAGGTCGTGGCTCTGATCCTCAAGGCGCTGGAGGCCGGCCTGGGCAACCAGCTGCTGCTGAGCCACGACCGCGGATGGTTTGACCCGGCCTTGCCCGGCGGTGGCACGCCGCTGCCCTATACCCATCTGGTCGACAACATCCTGCCCAGGCTGCGCACCGCTGGTGTCGATGATGCGATGATCGTGCGCCTGACGGAGACCAATCCGTTCGAGGCGTTCGCGCGGTAGCGCGGCTATGGGCGGAACGCCGCACGGTATTCCCGCGGTGTCGTTCCCTTCAGCGCCTTGAACTGGCGGTTGAAGTTGGCCAGCGAGTCGTATCCGACTTCTCCGGCTATGGTTCCGATGGGCATGCTGCCGGAGGAGAGCAGGGCGCAGGCGCGGCCGATGCGCAGCCCGATCAGGTATTGGCTGACGGTCTTCTGCGTATGGCGCCGGAAACTGCGGTGGAGGCCCGAGGGGCTGAGCGCGGCGATGTCGGCTAGTTCTGCGATGGTCAGCGGTTCGACAAAGCGGGCGTGGAGATAGTCGAGCACGCGATCGATGCGGCCACGGTCGGTAGTGGCGGCAGCAAGGTCGGGTGCAGTTGCCGACAGCGCGGTGGTGGCGCGATCTTCGGCGAGCCCGGTCAGCACCGCCACCAGGCGCAGGAAGCGCTCGACGGGCGGCTGGGCGAACATGTCCTCGATCAGCGGGCGGACCGCGGCCGCACTTTCCCGGGAGAACCGGATGCCATGCGCGGCGCGCGCCAGCAGCGCTGCGAGGGGGCGCAGTTCGGCATTGGCGGTTAGCCGTTCGGCCCATTCGGGCAGGAACCACATGACCAGCGCGATGTGGGGCTGCGAGGAATCGATGCGGTCGAGCGAGTGCCAAGTATGGGGCAGGTTTGGTCCGATCAGCACCAGATCGCCATCATCGTACCGGCCGATATGGTCGCCGATGAAGCGCTGGCCCCGCGAATTGAGGGTCAGGGTCAGCTCGAATTCGGGGTGGTGATGCCACTGGAAGGGGATGCCGTCGTCAAGGCGGCGATTGAGGCTGGCCCAGGAGGCGCCGTCATCGGCGGTGAGACGTTCGAGATAGGGCTTCATGCGGCGTGGCTCCGCCCTGAAATGCCGGAATAGTATCAATGACTGCCATGAGGAGGCAAGCCGGGACAGGTGCGGCGCGCTACCGTCGTCCCATCAACAGGCCCGAAGGGGACAGCAATGGGAGCGAGAAATGCAGCCGAACACGAAGCGCGACAGTCATCCGACCACGCAGGTGGTGACCACGCAGCTCAAGGATATCGTCAAGAAGCTGCCCCTGCGGGTGCTGAGCCCGGCCGACTGGGAGCACTGGGTGACCAAGGGCTATGTGATTGTTCGCAATGCGGTGCCGCAGGAAAATGTCGAGCGGCTCAAGGCTTTGCTATGGGAATTTGAGGAGAAGAATCCGGAGGACCCGAGCACCTGGCACACGCCGCAACGGCGCGACCACATCATGAAGGAGCTCAACGGTACCGGCATGGTGGAGATCTACAACCACCAGTATCTGTGGGACAACCGCATGGAGCCGCGGATCTACGACGCCTTCGTTGACATCTGGGACATGGAGGAGCTGTGGACCAGCATCGACCGGGCAAATCTCAACGTGCCCAAGAAGGTGCATGGCAACCCGAACGGGTTCATCCACTGGGACAGCGACACCTCCCTCGATCCGCTGCCGATCGGCGTGCAGGGCGTGCTAAGCCTGGTCAAGCAGGATGGCAATGTGGGCGGCTTCCAGTGCATTCCCGAGCTGTTCTACAATTTCGAGGAATGGGTGAAGACGCAGCCGGCCGACCGCGACCCCATGCATCCGGATACGACCGGGCTCAAGATCACCAATATCGAAATGGAGCCGGGCGACCTGATGATCTTTAACACGCTACTCGCCCACGGCGTGCGCCCCAACCACTCGGGCAACCGGGTGCGTATGGCGCAGTATATCTCGATGTTCCCGGCCGACGAGGCCAACGTTGCCGAGCGAGCCGAGCGCATCCGGCTATGGCGGGAGCTCGATCACCCGCAGCGCGATGCCTTTCCGGGCGATCCGCGGGAGTGGGAGAAAAAGCACGCCTCTACGGCCAAGCTGACGCCGCTGGGGGAGAAACTGCTGGGGCTCACGAGCTGGCACTAGGGCTGGCGCTTGCGAGCGCCTTCACTGCCAGCCGGCTTTGGTCTCCAGGGCCGATTTCAGGATCAGGGTCAGGACCGCCATCACCGCCAGGGTGGAGGCGGCGGCAAAGGCGCCGGTGACGTTAAAGTCATTGAAGAGCTGGCTGATCTGCAGCGGCAGCGTGTTGGTCTGGCCACGAATGGAGCCGGAGACGACGGATACGGCGCCAAATTCGCCCATGACGCGGGCATTGGTGAGGATGGCGCCGTAGACGATGGCCCAGCGGATGTTCGGCAGGGTGACCAGCCAGAACATCTGCCAGCCGCTCGCGCCGAGCGACAGGGCCGCCTCCTCGTCTTCGGACCCCTGCTGCTGCATCAGCGGAATTAGCTCGCGGGCAACGAAGGGCGCGGTGACGAAGAGGCTGACGAGGAAAATGGCGGTGACGGTAAACATCAGCTGGATGCCAGCGCCCTGCAGGACGGGGCCGAGCAGCCCCTGGCCACCATAGAGGAAGAGGTACACTACGCCGGCAACGATCGGGCTGACGGCGGCGGGCAGCTCGATCATCGTCACCAGAATTTCGCGGCCGGGAAAACGGAAGCGTGAGACGAGCCAGGCGATGCAAACCCCGACAATGACGTTGATCGGCACAACGACCAGCGCCGTGAGTACGGTGAGCCAGATAGCATGAAGCGTGTTCGGCTCGAGAATATTGGCGACGTAGATCCCGAAACCCTCGCGCAAGGCGAAGGCGAAGATCAGCACCAGTGGCACGACGAGAATGACCGCGGATAGCCCCATAGCCAAGGTGATGAGGGTGGTTTCGGCTGCAGAGCGGGGAGGGTGGGTCGAGTGCGCGCCGCCGGGGGAGGCTGCGGCGGTCAGGCTCTTGGGGGCTACGGCGTCCATCAGCGGCTCCGGTCGATGTAGCGCACCTGCCACGCCTGGAGGGCGTTGGTCAGGAGCAGCGTGACAAAGGCGGCGAGGAGCAGGACGAAGGCGAGAGCAGCGGCGCCCTCATAATTGTATTCGTCGAGCCGGATATAGATCAGCAGCGACACGATTTCGGTAAGGCCGGGCAGGTTGCCGGCGATGAAGACCACGGCGCCGAACTCGCCCAGCGAGCGGGCAAAGGACAGCACGCAGCCGGCCATGAAGGCGGGCAGGATGGTGGGCCAGATGATGCGAGTGAACACCTGCAGGTTGCTCGCGCCCAGAGTCCGGCCTGCTTCTTCGAGATCGACCTGGGTCTCCTCGAGCACGGGCTGCACCGTGCGGACCACGAAGGGGATGGACGTGAAGGCCATGGCGACGATGATGCCAAGCTGAGTGTAGTTGACCTTGAGGCCGGCGGGCTCGAGGAACTGACCGTACCAGCCGGTGTCGGCGAAGAGGGTCACCAGCACGAGGCCCGCCACGGCTGTGGGCAGTGCGAAGGGCAGGTCGACCAGCGCATCGAGCAGGCGCCGCCCTGGAAAGCTGTAGCGGGTGAGGACCCAGGCCAGCAGCAGACCGAAAACGCCATTGAGAATCGCGGCGATGAAGGCGGAGGCAAAGGTGATGCGATAGGCGGCAAGGGACCGGCTGGAGCCGACAACGCGCCAGAAGTCATCCCAGCCCATGCCGCCCACCTTGAGCAGCATCGCGAGGATAGGCAGCGCGATGATGATGGTGAGATAGAGCATCGAGACGCCCAGCGTCAGCCCGAAGCCGGGCAGCAGGTGTTTGCTGCGTCTCGATGCCATGATGGTTCCCCGTAGGCTGGCGGTATGACCCGTAGCCACGCCGCCGCAAGAGAGTCGCCGGGCGACTACTGGTTGAGGAAGACCTTGTCGAGCAGGGCGCCGTCGGCGAAATGCTCCTCGGAGACGCGGGCCCAGCCGCCGAAGGTATCCTCGACGGTGATGAGACGAACTTCGGGGAAATTGGCGGCGTGTGCGGCCGCGACCGTCTCGTCATTGACGCGGTGGAAGTTGGCTGCGGCGACTTCCTGGCCGGCCGTGGAGAAGAGGAAGTCGAGATAGGCCTTGGCGACGTCGCGGCTGCCGCGGGCATCGACGACCTTGTCGACGATCGCTACCGGGAATTCCGACAGCAGGCTGATGGAGGGCACGACCGCCTCGTAGTTGTCGGCGCCGAGTTTGTCGCGCACTGCGAGCACTTCGGCCTCGAAGGTAACCAGGACATCGCCCAACTGCCGCTCGGTGAAGGCGGTGGTGGCTCCGCGACCGCCGGTCTCGAAGACGGGGACGTTGCTGAACAGCTTGGTCAGGAAGGCCTCGACCTGCGCCTCGTCGCCAGCATATTCCTCCTCGGCCCAGGCGCGTGCGGCCAGATAGGTGTAGCGGCCGTTGCCGGAGGTCTTGGGGTTGGGGAAGATCACCTGGACGCCGTCCCCGGCCAGGTCGCCCCAGTCGCTGATGCCCTTGGGATTGCCTGCCCGGACGAGGAAGGCGGGGAGGGAATAGAACGGCGAGGCGTTGTTGGGAAATTCCTCGCTCCAGTCGGCTGATACGGCACCGCCTTCGACCAGCCTTTCGATATCGGTGACCTGGTTGAAGGTGACGACATCCGCCGGCAGGCCTTCGAGAATGGCCCGAGCCTGGGTGGAGGTGCCGGCATGGGACTGGTTTACCGTGACGGTGGCGCCGGACGCGGCATAGGCGGCATTCTGCGCCTCGAACAGTTCGCGCGCGATGTCATAGGACGCGTTGAGGATATCGGTCGGCTGGGCGACGGCGGGGGCACTGCCAAGGGTGACAACAGCCAGGGTAGTAACGAGAAACTTGTGCATGAGCGCTGGTATCCAACGATTGGCGGGAACGTTGGCAGCTTGATGCCTTGCGCCACCTAGCGGCGTCCAGCGGTAAACCCCTGTTTGGGATGAGTAATTTACGCCCGGACCAAGTTGCGGCAACCCATTGCGGGAATTGAGGCGCCGGCGCGATTTCGTTTCTGGCGTCACGGCCGGCAGTCAGGGACCGCCGGCCGTGTGGATCAACGGGCTACTGCACGACCAATCGCGATGATGATGCAGGCGCCGATAAATCCGGCGATCAGATATCCGAGCCAGCCCCCGAACGAGATGCCGAGAAGGCCAAAGGCCAGGCTGGCCAGAATGGCGCCGACAATACCCAGGATAACGTTCCTGAGGACGCCGCCGCCGGCATTCATGAACTTGCTCGCCAGCCAACCAGCCAGACCGCCGATGATGATGGCAGCGATCCAGCCTACTCCGTCAATCATTCTCTTCCTCCACAATAGACTCGCAACAAAAGCCAGCGTGGCACACGCGGCAGAGATTGCAAGCGCCGCAGACAGCGGCGCGGCTGCAGTCGTTGCGATGATCGCATTTGCTCGCGTACAGATGCCATCCATGAATGGTTGATCGGATACGCGGCCAGTGCCAATTGTGGTCCTGCCATCCATCAGGACAGCCGATCATGACATTCGAATTCTGGACGCTTTTTCTTGCGGCGATACTCGGCCTGGTTCACCTGTCAGCTGCTTCCTTCGCCTTCAAGGCGCAGGTGGGCAACAGCTACACTGTGGGCGCGCGCGATGCGGGACTGCAGCCGACCGGCCTAGCCGGACGTCTGCAGCGGGCACAGTCGAACTTCCTCGAGACATTCCCGATATTTGTTGCTGTGATTTTCCTGCTCGACGCGATCGGCTCATTCGACGGCTTGAGCCAGTGGGGCTGCGGCATCTACCTGGCCGGCCGCGCGCTCTATCTGCCGCTTTACGCGGCCGGGATTCCGTGGCTGAGAACCTTCAGCTGGAACCTGGCGACCCTTGGACTCGTGCTGGCCGGCGCCAGCATCGTCTGGTAGGCCCGCTGGGCTTCAGCCGCTGACCGGCTCTGCAAACAGGTCGTATTCGTCGCTGTCGGTCACCACCACATCGATCATGTCGCCCGGCTTGATCCCCGTGGCTTTCGCAACGATCACCTGGCCGTCGATCTCGGGCGCATCCCACTTGGAGCGGGCGATCGCCTTGCCGGCGTCTGGCTGGACGTCGTCGACCAGTACCTGGATCGTGCGGCCGACCTTCCTGGCCAGTTGGCCTGCCGAGACATTCTGGGCGACTTCCATCAACCGTTCCCAGCGGTCCTGCGCCACATCATCTGGCACGACGCCTTCGAGTTCATTGGCCGGAGCGCCAGTCACCGGCTCATACTTGAAGCAGCCGGCGCGGTCGATTTCGGCCTCCTCGATGAAATCGAGCATCATCTCGAAGTCGTCTTCGGTCTCGCCGGGGAAGCCGACAATGAAGTTAGACCGTACCGTCAGGTCGGGGACCTGGCGCTTCCAGTCGAGAATCCGGTTCAGCGTCTTTTCCTGGTGTGCCGGACGGCGCATCGCCTTGAGCACGCTTGGCGACGCGTGCTGGAACGGGATGTCCAGATAGGGCAGCACGAGGCCATCGGCCATCAGCTCCATCACGGCATCGACATGAGGGTAGGGGTAGACATAGTGCAGCCGCACCCAGGCACCCAACTGGCCGAGTTCCTTGGCCAGGTCGTAGAACTTGGCCTTGACCGGCCGGCCGCGATACATCGACTCGGCATATTTGATATCGACGCCATAGGCGCTGGTGTCCTGGCTGATGACCAGGAGTTCCTTGACGCCCGACCGGATCAGCCCTTCGGCTTCACCCAGCACGCCGGCGGCGGGACGCGACGCGAGGTCGCCCCGGATCTGCGGGATGATGCAGAAGGAGCAGCGGTTGTTGCAACCCTCGGAAATCTTGAGATAGGCGTAGTGCCGGGGCGTCAGCTTGAGACCGGTTTCCGGCACCAGGTCGACGAACCGGTTCGGCACTGGCGGCAGGTGCTGGTGCACTGCGCTGACGACATTCTCGTACTGGTGTGGCCCGGAAATGGCCAGCACGGACGGATGCGTCTGGCGGATCAGTTCTTCCTCGACGCCCAGGCAACCGGTAACAATGACGCGACCGTTCTCGTTCAGCGCCTCGCCGATGGCTTCGAGCGATTCCTGCTTGGCGGAATCGAGGAAGCCGCAGGTATTGACGAGCACGATGTCGGCGCCGGCGTAGTCGCGGCTGAAAGAATAGCCCTGCGAGCGCAGCGTCGACATGATGCGTTCGCTATCGACGAGGGCTTTTGGGCAGCCGAGGCTGACGAGGCCAATTTTTGGCGCTTGGCTCATGTGAGCGGACGTTCCAATGCGGGATTGATCGCCGGCGTCATATAGAAACTTTGACGGTTACGCAATGTGACCGCCTCCCGCAGAGCGCGGGGCAGGGCTTCCATATCCGGCGATCACGCCTGCAGGAGGGTAGGCACTCAGGTCGTGCTCTTGGGGGTGGTCGGGTCCTTGGGGGTGATTGTGATCTTGGTGCTGGTGGTGCTTTTGGGGGTGGTGGTGCGCTTCGCGGTGCGGCGCCGGGGTTTGGCGACCTCACCTGAAGTCGTGGCCGGGCCGCGCGGCGTTTCGGGAGCCGGCGGCGGCACATATGGCGCCGGCTCGGTGGCCGGCGTGATGTACTCGTCGGCCTCGGCATAGTCGGCGGTTTCGCCCTCGTCGGCGAGTTCACGGATCGCGTCGCGCACCTCATCGAGCAGCGATGCCGAATAACGCGACCGGTTGACGGTCTCCCCACTCTGCTCGTGGGTCTTGAACCACACCAGTATCGCCTCGCAGAGGATCCGCAGGCCGACCAGGTAGAGCAGGCCGAATACGGCGATCTCGAGCAGGCTCCACAGCGCATTGCCAAAACCGAAGCTGAAACTCCAGAACAGGTGGGTGATCGCCCAGAGCACGATGCCCGCCAGACCCAGCGCATAAAAGATCGGGACCAGCCGCGGCGACAGAGTCGCATCGAGCCGGAACAGCGTTCGCCGGGTGAACAGGCGCTTCAGGTCATCCATAGTCATCGCGTCCTCCAAGGCTCGATTCGATAGTTACGCAACTTGGCCATGGTGGCCAGTGCTGACAAGGCTTTCCTCGGATGCGGAAGTGGTGGGACCAAAGCGGCGCTCAAACGCAGCGCGCAGCACGGAGTCCACTTCCGACATCGAAACCAGTTGCCCGAGGTCCTCGAAGCTGGTCACACCCTGATCGGTAATGCCGCACGGGACAATGCCGTCATAGTGATCAAGGTCGGGCATCACGTTGAGCGAAATGCCGTGGAAGGTAATCCACTTGGACACCCTGACACCAATCGCGGCGATCTTGTCTTCCCTGGACGAGCCCTTGTCCGGGCGCTCGACCCAGACGCCGATGCGACCGTCCCGGCGTTCGCCGGCAATGTTGTGCGCTGCAAGCGTGTCGATGACCCAGGATTCGAGCCCCTGCACGAGACATCGGATATCGCGGCCGCGCTGCGTCAGGTCGAGCATGACATAGGCCACGCGCTGACCCGGCCCATGATAGGTGTATTGTCCGCCGCGCCCCGCGGCAAAGACCGGGAAGCGGTCGGACAGCAGGTCTTCCGGCGCTGCGGAAGTTCCGGCCGTATAAAGTGGCGGGTGCTCGAGCAGCCACACCGCCTCTTCGGCTTCACCCGCCGCAATGGCCGCGGCTCTGGCCTGCATCGTCTCGAGGGCCAGTGGGTAACTTACAGGCTCGGCGGAGATGATCCACTGCACGGGGCGAGCATCGTTGCGTATCAGTTTGTTACTGATTTCGCAGTTTTCGGCACTGCCTGTTAACGCTTCCATAACCATGCCTGCCAGAGAGTTGCCCGTAAGAGTCTTTGCGGCCGCATCATCGGTCGGGCCGGAGTTACCTATCTATCTATGGGCACATTAGACAATATTGAAGTGGACATCACGGTGGAGCTTGGCGCGACGACCATGCCGATCCACCATCTGCTCCGCATGGGGCGCGGCGCGGTGATCGAGCTGGATGCCACCGAGAATGATCCGCTCAACATCTACGCCAACAGCACGCTCATTGCCCATGGCGAGGTCAGCGTCGAGGACGGACATCTGCGCGTGATGATTTCCGAAAAGATATTCAGGCGCGGTTGAGGGCAGGGGCCTGCGACGCAGGCATCGCGATGGCTCGCGCGAATGTCGATTTAACCGCTTGAGGTTGCCAGCGAGCTTTGCTACATCCCCACTCGCTTCGCCCGGTGGGCGTGGCTCTACCAAAGTGTGCGGTCGTGGCGGAATTGGTAGACGCGCAGCGTTGAGGTCGCTGTGTCGCAAGACGTGGAAGTTCGAGTCTTCTCGACCGCACCATTCATCCCTGGATGAAAGAGAAAATGGGCCGTCCCTCGGGGCGGCCCTTTCTGTTGATCGGTGTCGCTCAATTCTCGCTCGGCGGTACCGTAGGGCGCGCTGCTGCAAGCTTGGCAGGTGCTTTGAAGCGCCAGGCATCCTCCAGCCGCAGCGACAGTTCTTCGTCATCTATGGCATTGAGCCGGATCAGTACGGCCGCGTGCCCGACATAATGGTCGGTCTCGAAATAGATTTCGGGCGAAATTTCCATCAGCAGGGCCTTCTGCTCGGCCGGGCAGAGCAGGACCAGGGTGTCGGCATCCTTGAGGCGGACGAAGGATTTATCGCGCACCTTGAGCGCAGGCGTCCCATAGCTGGTGGACCGGCTGACCTCGGGCAGGTCCCGCGCCTTAGCCAGTTGCTCGATGCGGCGGAATGCCTCGTCCAGATCGTCCGCCATATTCTCCTCAACCACAGCAAATTCCCTCCGCAGTCTGGCGCATCACTGCATCATTGGCTACAGCTTGGCCGCCCCCGAAACCTCGGACACACAAAGGGCCCCCAGTGAGCACAGATCCCGAGACAGTGCCCGGCTACGAGGCCGGGATAGACCAAGATGGCCTGCGCGATGCCGAGGACCGGATCAGTCCTCTCTGGCTTGAACGCCTGCGCGCCTATTTGGCTGCCAATCGGGACGACGACGTCGCTTCCGTCATGGCGCCGCTGCATGCGGCCGACGTGGGCGACGTGCTCGAATCGCTCGACGCCGAGGAGCGCCTGCATCTGGTGCAGATGCTGGGCGACCGCTTCGACTATTCCGCCCTCACCGAAGTTGACGAATCCGTTCGCATCGAACTGATGGGCGAACTGCCCAACGCCGACATTGCCCGTGGCGTCAGCGGCCTCAACAGCGACGACGCGGTGGCCATTCTCGAGGATCTCGAGCAGGAAGATCGCGACGAGGTGCTGGCCAAACTGCCGACCTTCGAGCGGCTGAGCCTCAAGCGAAGCCTCGACTTTCCCGAAGAATCCGCCGGACGGCGGATGCAGACCGATTTCATCGCCATTCCACCCTTCTGGACGGTGGGGCAGACCATCGACTACCTGCGGCGCGAACCTGACCTTCCCGACGAATTCTACCAGATCTACGTGGTCGACGCGTCCTACCAGGTGCTCGGTACGATACCGCTCGACAAGTTTCTCCGTGCCCCGCGAGCAACCGTCATCGAAGCGCTGATGAACACCAACTTCGTCCTCGTCGACGCCAGCGAGGACCAGGAAGAGGCCGCGCGCGACTTCGAACGCTACGACCTAGTCGAGGTGGGCGTGATCGACGAGAGCCGCCGGCTCGTGGGTGTGCTGACGATCGACGACATCGTGGACGTGATCCACCAGGAGGCGGACGAGGATATCAAGTTGCTCGCGGGCGTGGGCGACGAGGACATCTCGGATTCGACCGTCGATACCGTGCGCAGTCGCGTTCCCTGGTTGGTGATCAACCTGATCACGGCGGTGGCTGTGTCGTTCGTTATCGGACTGTTCGGCGCCACGATCGACCAAATGGTGGCGCTGGCCGTGCTGATGCCCATCGTTGCCTCTATGGGCGGCAATGCCGGGACGCAGACCATGACGGTCACCGTGCGGGCGCTCGCCATGCGGGAGCTGGACGGGCGGCGACTGCGCCGGCTGATCACGCGTGAAATGGTGGTTGGCTGCGCCAATGGCGTCATCTTCGCCATTCTCATCGGCCTCGTCACCTGGGTGCGGTTCAACGACCTGCAACTGGGCATCGTCATCGCCCTGGCGATGATCATCAACCTGGTCGTGGCGGGCACGGCGGGTATCCTGATCCCCATCCTGCTCGACAAGTTCAAGGCGGATCCGGCGATCGCCTCGGCCGTATTCGTGACGACCATCACCGACATGGTTGGTTTCTTCGCATTCCTCGGAATAGCCGGCCTGTGGTTCGGCCTGTTCTAGGGCGCGGAAACGCCAGCATTCAGAAGCATCACACCCACTTATCCACTGCTTTTCCAGCCCCGGGACTGTGGCAACTTCGCCGCTTGCAAAGCTTTTGTGACGCGGTTAACGATTTGAAACCGGGCGTGCGGGGTCCAATCCAGCCTCCGCACCCGGAGTGAACGGCTGACAAGGAGCGATCATGCGAAGTCAACCGAAGACCGCCGCCACGATGTGGCGAGCAGCAAGCTGGACCCTGGTCTGCCTGCTCTCTATGGGAATGGTTTTCTCCGTCATTGCTGGCGTTTAGTTCGAAACGCTAGAGTTCTTCACAAACAGCAATTCGGAAGGGCGCCCAAGCCACTGGGCGCCCTTCTCCGTTCCGGGAGGCATGTCTTGAAGCTTTTGATTGGCAACCGCAACTATTCGAGCTGGTCGCTACGACCCTGGCTGGTGCTCAGGCATTTCGACATCCCGTTCGAGGATGAAGTGCTGCAACTGCAGGGGGAGGGCTTCCGGGACGTCTTGGCACAGCGCTCGCCGACGGGCCGGGTGCCGGTGCTGCTCGATGGCGAACTGACAATCGTCGAGACGGTCGCCATCATAGAGTATCTGGCGGATCGCTTCCCCGACAAGCTGATATGGCCGGCAGATATCGCAGAACGGGCGCGGGCCCGGGCCGCAGCGGCTGAAATGCATGGCGGCTTCTCGGCCCTGCGCCAGCATGCGCCGATGAACCTGCGCGCATCCCATCCCGGCAAGGTCAGCAGGGACGCGGTGGCCAGGGACCTGCAGCGCCTCGAAACCCTCTGGGGCGACCTGCTGCTTCGGTCGGGTGGACCGTTTCTGTTCGGCGCCTTCACGGCGGCCGATGCCATGTTTGCGCCTGTCGCCACGCGTATCCGCACATATCAGCTGCCAGCTTCCGACGTGGCTGCGGAATATGTGGAGTCGATCTACGGACTGCCGGCGTTCCAGGAATGGCTGGCGCTGGCGCTCCACGAGCCCTGGGTTGTGGATGACGACGAAATCGATGTGATTCAGGGGCGGGTGAAACCGGGTCTGCTGGCATGATTCACATGATCAAGCTCTGCGTCGGCGTGGCCAGCCTTGAGGAACTGGAGGCCTATCGCGACGAGCGAGCGCACTGGTGGGGCGCGGACTACGGCGAAGAGGTCCACGTGCATCGCACGCGCATGATGCCCAAGCGCGCGGCCGAAATGGAAGGCCAGTCATCGATCTACTGGGTGATCGCCGGCCAGGTGGTGTGCCGGCAGCCCATATTGCGGCTGGCCAGGTTCACCAATGCCGAGGGCATCGACTACTGCGACATCATCATGGCGCGCGACATGGTGCGCACCTTGCCGTATCCCAAGCGGCCGTTCCAGGGCTGGCGTTACCTGCGTCCCGAGGATGCGCCCCCCGATCTAGGTGCCAACGAGAATGCCGATTCCCTTGCTCTGGCTGCCGATCTGGCGAAGCTGGGGCTGATCTAGGCCCTCTGGATCTCACGTCGGCGTGGCGGGCTTGCGGGTGCGTGCTGCGGGCCACATATTGTGGTCATGGCTGGAAGAGATCCCATAATCCCAAAGACCACCGGTTTGCCGCAGCAGGGCGAGGTCAGTGGCGACGTCGCCGCTTTCGTCAAGAAGGTCGGCACGATGGCGCGGCCCAATGCAGCGCAGGATGGCCGGCTGTTGTTCGCGCTGGACGCGACCATGAGCCGGCAACCGACCTGGGACCTGGCGTGCTCATTGCAGGCCGAGATGTTCAAGGCCATTCCCAGGGAAAGTGCGCTGCAGGTGCAGTTGCTGTATTTCCGGGGCTTCGGCGAGTGCCGCGCCTCCAAATGGGTGCTCGATGCAGGCGCTTTGGCGCGCCTCATGACCGGGATCGACTGCCGGGGCGGCAATACGCAGATCGGCAAGGTCTTCAACCATGCCCGCACCGAACACGCCAAGCGGCGCATCAACGCCATGGTCTATGTCGGCGACGCCATCGAGGAAAGCGTGGACGAACTGGCCGAGAAGGCGGGTCAGCTCGGGCTGCTCAATTGCCCGATCTTCCTGTTTCAGGAGGGGCGGGATTCGCGGGTCGAGGCGGCATTTCGCGAGTTTGCCCGGCTGACCAAGGGCGCCTATGCCCGCTTCGATTCTTCGGCGCCGCAGGAGCTGGCGGCGCTGCTCAAGGCCGTTGCGGCCTATGCCAGCGGCGGCCGCGAGCTGTTGAAACTGCAGGGCAGCGGCCAGGCGCAGGCCTTGCTTGCTCAACTGCCCCGATGACTTACTTCCTCATCGGCGGCGTGGTGCTGCTGGCAGGCTTCGCGGCCTTCCAGCAGTTGCGCCGCGCCAGCCGCGGCCAGCTCATGCGGTTGCTGCGTTGGGGCGTAGGTGGTCTGGCGCTGCTGGTGGCTGGATTATTCCTGCTGGCCCGGCGCTTCGACATTGCCCTCTTCGCCGGCGCAGCCGCGTTGTCGGTGATCCGCTTCGGTCGGCTGGGGCCTTTTTCCCTGGACGGCGGGCAGTCGCATGAAGGCAATACCTCGCGCGTCAAAAGCCGGTACTTCGCGATGACCCTTGACCACGATACCGGCGCTGTCGAGGGGCGGGTGATCGCCGGCGAGTTCGCCGGCGCCGACCTGATGGATCTGGGCGAGATGGATACAAGGTTGCTGATCGCCGAGATTGAGGGCGACCCCGACAGCACCAGCCTGCTCGAAAGCTGGCTCGATGCCAATCGCAGCGGCTGGCGCGAATATTTCGCCGGGGCCTCCACGGCGGAGGAGGAGACAGTGTCCGAGGCGCCGCCAGACCCCGATGCCGAAGCATACGAGATTCTTGGCCTCAAGCCCGGTGCCAGCCACGACGAGATTCGCGCGGCCCATCGCGAATTGATGAAGGGCGTGCATCCTGACCATGGCGGGTCGAGCTACCTCGCCTCGAAAATCAACGCCGCTCGGGACCGGCTGCTTAAATCGTGATCGCCGAGCATCCTTTAACGGGCTGTTAACCATAGCGGCCCTTGTTAACAGGACGGTGGGGCAAACACTGATTTGGGGGTCTTGATGGCGCGTCTGGGTGCGCATGTCATTGTGGTGGGCAACGAAAAGGGCGGGTCGGGCAAGTCGACCACCGCCTTCCACCTGGCCATATACCTGCTCTACGCCGGCCACCGAGTGGCCACCATCGATGTGGATAGCCGTCAGCAGACGCTGACCCACTATGTCCGCAATCGGCGTGCGCATGCCCGCGAGACGGGCCGCGCGGTGCCCAGCCCTCTGCATTTCCATCTGCCGTCCGGCTGGGGCGACTCCGCCAAGGAAAACCAGAAGGCCGAGTTCGACATTTTCCGGCGCGCAGTGGGCGACGTTGAGGATCGGGTCGATTTCCTGATCATCGACACACCCGGCTTTGACACGAATCTCACCCGGCTCGCCCACTCACTGGCCGATACGCTGGTGACGCCGGTCAATGACAGCCTGATCGACATCAATGTGCTGGCACGCGTGGACGCCGAGACAGGCTTGCCGGTCGAAACCAGCCACTATGCCCGGCTGGTGCAGCGCGCCCGTTCGGAGCGGCTATTCATCGATGGCCGGAACGTCGACTGGGTGCTGGTGCGCAACCGTATCTCGATGCTTGCATCGCGCAACGCCAGACAGGTGCAGGCCACGCTCGAGGGGATTGCCACCCGCTTCGGCTGCCGCATGGCCGACGGCATCGCCGAGCGCGTCATCTTCCGCTCATTGTTCGCGAGCGGAACCACAGTGTTTGATCCGATCAACGAGGACGCTGGAGGCGAGTCGGTGTCGCATGTCAGCGCCAGGCAGGAATACCGCAATCTCGTGGCCGCGCTAAACCTGCCGCTCCGGGTGGTGACGGACGAGGCGGAGCGGCTGTCGGCCTGAGGTGTTATCAGGCCAGCGAGGGATGGGTCCGGGCGAAGGCGGGATGGGCGTTGGCAGCCTTCGACAACTGCTCAAGATTGCCGACTTCCCCCAGTAGCCCCGGACACTTTAGCGCAACCATGTCATAGGCGCACACTGCTGAGATTCCGGTGCCCTCGACCGGGGTCGCCGCAGACCCCACACGGACGTTTAGCGCGTCCAGCCCATTCCTGATCTGGGTGCTGAGTCTTTGTTGCCAATCGGACCATTGCAGGTGCGCCGGTCGGCGCTCGCTCTCATAGACCAGAGCCACGGCCTTTTCGGCGATGCCGTGAGCCAGTGCGATGTCCTGCAATTGCCGCCAGCGCTGCGGGCCTGACTGAACGATGAGCCGGCGACCAGATGCGGCGGTGTCCTCCAGATAGTCTACGATGGCAGAGGTCTCGAACAGATGAGTCCCGTCTTCGAGGGTCAGGACGGGGACCCGCCCGAGCGGGTTGATCGGGAGCAACCCGCCAAAATCGGCATCGAAAACGCTGACGAATTGCCGCTCGAACGCGCTCTCCTGCAGCGACAGCCAGAGCTCCGCCCGCCGAACGAAGGGCGACAGGCGGCCGCCATGCAATGTCATCATCTTTCCGCTCCCGTTGCGTTAAGCCTTTACCAACAATTCACCATTGGCACTCTTGCCAGTAGCAGGCGAAGCTCCCAGAGTCTGCCCAGTACGAAAGCAGGTGGACCATGGCTCGACGGGGCGTACACGTCATCGTTGTCGGCAACGAAAAGGGCGGGTCGGGCAAGTCCACCACAGCCTTTCACCTCGCGATATACCTGCTCTACGAGGGTTTTCGGGTCGCCTCGATCGATGTCGACAGCCGGCAGCAGACGATGACGCATTACGTGCGCAATCGCCGCGAATGGGCCCGCACGCGTGGACTACGCATTCCTCACACCACCCATTTCCACCTGCCGCTGTCGCGGGGTGATTCCCTGCGAGAAAACCATCGGGCGGAGTTCGACCTGTTCCGCCAGGCCGTGGCCGAAGTCGAACACGACGCAGATTTCCTGGTGATCGATACGCCCGGTTTCGACACCAACCTCACGAGGTTGGCCCACTCACTGGGCGACACATTGATTACCCCGGTCAATGACAGTCTGATCGACCTCAACGTCATGGCACGTTTCGATCCCGTGACGGGCGAACCGACCGAAATGAGCCACTACTCGAGGCTGGTGCAGCGTGCGCGCTCGGAGCGGATGTCGATCGATGGCAAGACCATCGACTGGGTGCTCGTCCGCAACCGAATCTCGATGCTGTCGTCACGCAACATGCGGCAAGTGCAGACCATGCTGGAGCGTGTTGCTATGCGACTGGGCTGCCGGGTGGCGGACGGCATAGCTGAACGCGTAATCTTCCGCTCGCTTTTCCCTACGGGAATGACTGTGTTCGATCCCCTGGATGACGATCTTCTGGGTGGCCTGCCGTCCATGTCCCATATGAGCGCGCGGCAGGAATACCGGAGCCTAGTGGCTGCCCTGCACCTTCCCACGACCGAAATCGCGGCGGCTCGTCAGGCGATGGCCGGGCCCGAGCAGAACGATAACGGCCGGCACTTCGTCCACATGAAGAAGGGCGAGCCCTAAGCGTCGCGACTGCCGAAAATCAGCTCGACAGCCCGTCCGCCGCCAGGGGCGAATACGTCGATGTCGATCGTCACCGGCGACTGCACCATGCGGCGGGTGCGGGCCGAGAGCGCCAGCACCACGCCCAGGAGTTCACCGACGCTGCGTTTGCGCGGCAGCATGCGCTGGGTGATGCCGGCCAGTGCACGGTTGCGCACGTGCATATCCGGCGAAGCCAGTCCGGAGCGGCCGACAAAGTTGGCCAACTCGTTGAGGGCGGTATTATCGCTCATTGGGCTACTCCAAACACAGGCGCCAATTTGCTAATCAGGTACCGGCACAACTGGCGCCGGCTCGTCGATTCAATGCGTCAGTCGCGTCAGCTCTGCATGGCCAGGCAGCTCATGTCCTGCTGCTTGAGGCGGTTGCACATGGCCGCCGCATCATCGCGACCGCCGAAACCGATGAAGCGCGCCCGGAAGAAGACCTGACCGTTCTTTTCGAAGCGCTCCACATAGGAGCGGAAGTCGCCCAGGTTGCCGACCTTGCCGGCGGCATCTGAAAGCATGGCGCGAGCGCTGTCCTCGGAGGGACCGGCACCGATCTGAACGACCCAGCCCCCCGGGGTGACGTCTGCTGCTGCAGTGTCCACGGCTCCGGAGGTCAGCAGGTCCACTGGCTGTCCCTGTGGGGCACCGACAGCGGCCGGAGGCTGCATGCCGAGCGGCGCCGATGGCACCGTCTGGCCCAGGGCGGCCGGCGGGGCGCCCAGGTTGTAGCTTTCGCTCAGCCAGGCACCGATGATGTCCTGGCTGGGATAGGCGGGCTGGGGAGCCTGCGACGGGGCGGCAAGAGTGTTGGCGGCCTGCACGGCAGGCTGCATGCCAAGGTCGGCCGGGATGGGCGCGGAAGCTGGAGCCGTGCTGGCCACGACGATGTCCGGCATGGGCTGGACGGCGGGAGCCTGGGGCTGTGCGCCGTTGGCGGCAACCAGCTGCGCCAGCCGGAAGCCGGGCAGGGGCATGGGCATGACGAAGACGGGACGGCTCGGCTGGGCCACTGCAACCTGAACATTGCCCTGCCGACCTGGCATGGGGATCACCGCAGTCTGCAGGTAATCGCCACGACGGCCCTTGGGCAGGTAGGTCGCGACCAGCTGGCGCACCTTCTCGTTGCGGGAAGCGGCCGAATTGAAGCCGAAGGCGACAACCACGATATGGCGGCCGTCCTTGCGGGCTGCGGTCAACAGGTTCGAGCCCGCAGCGTTGATGTAGCCGGTCTTGATGCCGTCCACGGCACCCATGTAGCCGAGGACGCGGTTATGGTTGCCGTAGGTCTTCTTGCCGTAGCTGAACGAGGTGGTCTGGAAGAGATCGTAGTAGGTCGGGAAGTGCTGATAGACGGCGATACCTAGGATGGCCTGGTCGCGCACCGTGGTGACCTGACCACCATCGGGCAGGCCGGAAGCATTGCGGTAGGTGGTGCTGCGCATGCCCAGGGCACGCGCCGTGGCGGTCATGCGCTCGCCGAACTTGGCCTCGGTGCCGGAAATGTGTTCGGCAATGACGCGGGCCATGTCGTTCGCCGACAGCGTCACGAGCGAGCGCATTGCGTCTTCCACCGTGATTGTCGCTCCGGCGCGCAGCCCGAGCTTGGTGGGCACGGCTGAAGCTGCGTGGCGCGATACGGTCATCTTGGTGGAGAGCTTGATGTTCCCGGCGCTCAGTTCCTGGAACAGGATATAGAGCGTCATGACCTTGGCAACAGAGGCGGGGTAGCGTCTGCTGTCGGCCTGCTCCTCATAGAGCACCTGGCCCGACTTCGCGTCGACCACGATGCCGGCATATTTGCGGAGGTTTTCGATAGCCTGCGCCGGCGCTGCCGCGTGAGCGGTGACAGCCAGCGCGATGAGAACTGCGGCAAACGCGCGAATGAAAACGACGCGCCATGGGGAATTCGCCTGGGAAGCCACCCGGTACTCCAACTTTACTTTCGGGCGCTTCTGCACCCGTACGCAACACAACTTGGTTGATGATCAGGTGAGCCCCCACGCGCCCGATCACCCACTAACCCCTGAAGGTTAGGCCAGCGCCGTTACCATTCCGTAAAATGCGAGCGATTTGGGCGAGGATGTGGACGGTTGGTCACGGCTGAGTGATGACGCTGCGGATGTTCGATCGGATTCCGCCCGAGTTGGGGGACGAAAACAGGCTGCAGTCGGGCCGCAGCGCCGCCGTTGGCGCCTCGCTGCCGGGGCGTTTGGCGCGGCTCACCAAATCGCGAACCATTGCCCCTTAACAGCAGCGATCTTTTGCCTACATAATGGCTCTCACCATGCTGCTTCGTTTTCCTCACGACAGAATGTCCTGCCATGAATACCGATGACCTCTTCGCATTGACCGACGAGGCCCCAGCCGCGATGCGTCTGGTGCCTGTGCCTGCCTATATGGGGCCAAAAGAGGACGAGCCTGGCAAGAGCGGGGACGGCAAAGACAGCACCGAAACTGGGACCATCACCAAGACGCGTCCCAAAACCAAGCGCCCGAACCTTTATCGGGTGCTGCTCCTAAACGACGACTACACGCCGATGGAATTCGTCGTTCTGGTCTTGCAGGATGTCTTCAACAAATCGCGTGAAGAAGCCATGCAGATCATGCTGCACGTTCACCAAAAGGGGGTGGGTGAGTGCGGCGTATATCCATACGAAGTGGCCGAAACCAAGGTTACGCGGGTGATGGATACGGCACGCAAGAACCAGCATCCGCTGCAATGCGTGATGGAAAAGCAATAGGAACATCACATGCCCTCATTCTCCCGCGGACTTGAAAAGGCTCTGCATCAGGCAATGAACCTGGCGCGTGAGCGTAGCCATGAATTCGCAACGCTCGAGCACCTGCTGCTGGCCCTGACCGACGACCGCGAAACGATCGCCGTGCTCACGGGCTGCGATGTCGATGTCGACGCGCTCAAGAGCGACCTCGAAGATTTCATCAATGAAGAACTCGACAGCCTCATCGTGGCCAGTGGTCAGGATGCGCGGCCCACGGCTGCCTTCCAGCGCGTGATCCAGCGCGCCGTGATACACGTCCAGTCATCCGGCCGCGAGGAAGTGACCGGTGCCAACGTTCTCGTCGCGATTTTTGCCGAGCGCGAGAGCCATGCCGCGTATTTTCTCGAGCAGCAGGATATGAGCCGGCTCGACGCCGTCAACTTCATCAGCCACGGCATCACCAAGTCCGGCCCCAGCGAGGAGCGCAAGGTCCGCGGCGCCGAGGATGGCGAAGGCAATACCGAAGGCGGTGCCGAGGCCAAGAAGAGTTCGGCGCTGGCCGATTTCTGCGTCAACCTGAACGAGAAGGCACGCCAGGGCAAGATCGACCCGCTGATCGGCCGCGACGCCGAACTGCGCCGGACCATCCAGGTGCTGTGCCGACGTTCGAAGAACAATCCGATCTATGTCGGCGATGCCGGCGTGGGCAAGACGGCGATTGCCGAGGGTTTGGCCCGCAAGATCATCGAAGGCGATGTGCCCGAGGTGCTTAAGGAAGCGGTCATCTACGCGCTCGACATGGGCTCGCTGCTGGCGGGAACGCGCTATCGCGGTGATTTCGAGGAACGTCTCAAGGCTGTGATGAAGGAGCTCGAAAAGCTGCCGAATTCGGTGCTGTTCATCGACGAAATCCACACCATGATCGGCGCCGGCGCCACGTCCGGCGGAGCGCTCGACGCCTCCAATCTGCTCAAACCTGCTCTGGCGAGCGGCGCAATCCGCTGCATCGGTTCGACCACCTACAAGGAATACCGCCAGTTCTTCGAAAAGGACCGGGCACTTGTGCGTCGCTTCCAGAAGATCGACGTCAACGAGCCGTCTGTGCCGGATGCGATCGAGATCGTGAAGGGGCTGCGGCCGTATTTCGAAGAGTTCCACAAGATCAAGTATACCGACGACGCCCTCAAGGCGGCGGTGGAACTGAGCGCGCGCTACATCAATGATCGCAAGCTGCCCGACAAGGCCATCGACGTGCTCGACGAGACGGGCGCCAGCCAGATGCTGGTGACCGAGGACCAGCGCAAGAAGGTGATCGACGTCGAGGATATCGAAGCGACCATCGCCACGATCGCGCGCATCCCGCCCAAGTCTGTGTCTAAGTCCGACGCGGATCTGCTGAGCGGTCTCGAGCAGAGCCTGAAGACTGTAGTCTTCGGCCAGGACGCGGCCATTACGGCACTGTCCTCGGCGATCAAGCTCGCCCGTGCGGGCCTCCGCGAACCGGAAAAGCCGATCGGCTCCTACCTGTTCACGGGACCGACCGGTGTCGGCAAGACCGAAGTGGCCAAGCAACTCGCCGACACGCTCGGGGTAGAGCTGCTGCGCTTCGACATGTCCGAATACATGGAGCGCCATACGGTCAGCCGCCTGATCGGTGCGCCTCCGGGCTATGTCGGTTTCGACCAGGGCGGTCTGCTCACCGATGGCGTCGACCAGCATCCGCATTGCGTTGTGCTGCTCGACGAAATCGAGAAGGCCCATCCCGATCTCTACAACATCCTGTTGCAGGTGATGGACCACGGCAAGCTGACCGACCACAACGGCAAGTCGGTCGATTTCCGCAACGTCATCCTCATCATGACGTCGAACGTGGGCGCCATGGAGCTGGCCAAGAGCCCGATCGGCTTCGGACGCAAGCGTGAGCAGGGTGATGATGAGGAGGCGATCAACCGCCTGTTCACGCCGGAATTCCGCAACCGGCTCGACGCAATCATTTCCTTCGCGCCGCTGCCGCGCGAGGTCGTGCGTCGCGTGGTCGAGAAGTTTGTGCTGCAGCTGGAAGGCCAGTTGGCCGAGCGTGGCGTGACCATCGTGCTGCAGCCGGAGGCGGCGGACTGGCTGGCCGAGCGTGGCTACGACGAGCGGATGGGAGCCCGTCCGCTGGGCCGCGTCATCCAGGAGCACATCAAGAAGCCATTGGCGGATCAGGTGCTGTTCGGCGAACTCGTCAATGGTGGCACTGTCACAGTGGCTGTGGTCGGCGAGGGGCGCGATGCCAAGCTTGAACTCGTCGCGGTGCCGCCGCGGCCGGCCAAGCCCAAGGCACTGCCCAAGCCGAAAAAGCCCAAGGCGACCGCCGATAAGGAATGACTGTCGTCAACTGATGGCAAGAGTGGAGGCCGGGAGCAATCTCGGCCTTCTTTTTGTTTTTGTGGCGCACTCACACAACCCTGTCGATTTAGCCTCCCGCTATTCGTTGTGTGCGTGCGAGGCTGGTCTGTCGGTCCAGCCCAATTGGAGGTTTCTCGAATGCGCTACTTCATGGCCATCATCCCGCCTGCCGATCTCAAGCCGGAGGAGGTGCCGCAGGGCCTGATGGCTGCAATGGGTCCGTGGATGGAAAAGAGCCTGGCGGAAGGCAAACTCATTTCGACCGGCGGGCTCAAGCCCGACGTCGAAGGCAAGCGCCTGATGGGCCACACTGGTAAGGTCGCCGTCACTGATGGACCCTTCGCAGAGGCCAAGGAGGTCATCGGCGGCTATGCCGTACTCGAAGCGTCCGATCTCGATGCTGCGGCGCAGGTCGCACGTGAGTTCCTGCAACTGCACATCGACAACGGGCTTCCCAACGTGGTGCTGGAACTGCGTGAGATCGCAGGCGGGGTCAATTACTAGGGGCAGTCGAGCTATCACCCCCTTCGGGTGTCAGGTGGCGGCTGTCGATCAGTGACCCTGACTCGGCTGTCGCGCCTGCACCGTTTCCTAACGCTTTGCTAACCACTGCGGACCGATCCCCGCAATCCCCGCTCCTCTCGGTAGACAAGAACAAATGAGGAACTTATAAGAACATTATAGCAACACGGGAGATGCAGATGCTCACTTTCCTCAAGGACTTCGCCGCCTTCGTTACGCTTGGCGCCTTCACCATCGGCTCCCTCACCTGGATGGATGTGCTGGCCCGACTCGTGTGACCCTTGCCTGTGGATTGCGGTTCGGCAGCGGTATGATCATCGCGCCGGGCCGGTCATAAAGGGCAATCATGCGCGGTCCTGGCTTCATTCATCTTCACGTACATTCTGCCTATTCGCTGCTGGAGGGCGCCCTCCAGCTCGAGACAATCCTCAAGCTTGCCAAAGAGGACGATCAGCCGGCGGTTGGGCTTGCCGATACCGGCAATCTGTTCGGAGCGCTCGAGTTCTCGGAGAAGGCCAGCAAAAAGGGCATCCAGCCGCTCGCCGGCGTGGAACTGGCGGTCGATTTCGCCGCGGCGGAGGAGCGGGTCAGCGGACGCGGTCATCTGGCGTGGTCCGGCAAGTCGAGCGTGGTGCTGCTGGCGCAGACGGAAGAGGGCTTTGCAAACCTCTCACGCCTGGTGTCGCAATCGTACCTCGAGGGTGATGGTGGTGCGGCGCGAGCGCAGCTGGACTGGCTGACGCGCGAGCGCCTGGAAGGGCTGATCTGCCTCAGTGGCGGACCGGAAGGCGCCATCGACATGGCCTTCGCCCAGGGGCAGGACGGCAACGCAATCCGCCGGCTCGACCGCCTGGCCGACCTGTTCGGCGACCGCTTCTATATCGAACTGCAGCGGCACGGCCGGGTGCAGGAAGCGGCAGTGGAGCCGCGCCTGATCGACTATGCCTATCGCAAGGGCATTCCGCTGGTTGCCACCAACGAACCCTTCTTCAAGTCGACCGCCGAATTCGAGGCCCATGATGCGCTGCTGGCGATTGCCGGTGGCACAGTGCTGGCGCAGACCGAGCGTCGCAAGCTCAACGATCAGTATTATTTCAAGACCCGCGCCGAAATGGCGGAACTGTTCTCGGACCTGCCGGAGGCGCTCGATTCAACGGTCGAGATCGCACGACGCGTGTCCTACCGGCCGCGAACCCGCAATCCGATTCTGCCAAAATTCGCTGCCGCGCCCGATCTCAGTGAGGCCGATGCCGTCGCTGCCGAGGCCGCGGCCTTGCGCGCCATGGCGGAGGAGGGGCTCCGCGCCCGACTCATCAATCCGGGCCCGGCGCCCGGGAAGACCGAGGCAGATTACTGGGAGCGGCTGGAATTCGAGTTGGGCATCATCGCCTCGATGAAGTTCCCCGGCTACTTCCTGATCGTGGCCGACTTTATCCGCTGGTCCAAGTCGCAGGGCATTCCGGTGGGACCGGGACGTGGTTCGGGCGCCGGCTCGCTCGTCGCCTACGCGACGACGATCACCGACCTCGATCCACTGGCCTACAACCTGCTGTTCGAGCGCTTCCTCAATCCCGAACGCGTGTCGATGCCGGATTTCGACATCGACTTCTGCCAGGATCGCCGCGAAGAAGTGATCCGCTACGTGCAGCGCAAATACGGCACCGAGCAGGTAGCGCAGATCATCACCTTCGGAACGCTGCAGGCCCGCGCGGTGCTGCGCGACGTGGGGCGCGTGCTGCAGATGCCGTATGGGCAGGTGGATCGCATCTGCAAGCTGGTGCCTGCCAATCCGGCCGATCCGTGGTCCATCGAGCGGACCATGAAGGAGATCCCGGCTTTCAAGGCCATGGCCGACGAGGATGAGACGGTGGCCGACCTTGTGGCCATCGCCCGCAATCTGGAAGGTCTGTTCCGCCACGCCTCGACCCACGCCGCGGGCATCATCATCGGCGACCGGCCGCTGCAGGACCTGGCGCCGCTCTATCGCGATCCGCGCTCGGACATGCCGGTCTGCCAGTACAACATGAAGTGGAGCGAGGCGGCGGGCCTGGTCAAGTTCGACTTCCTCGGCCTCAAGACGCTGACGACGGTGGAGTATGCCGTCGAGATGGTGAACCTCGACGGCGGTAACCTGCGTATCGAGGACATCCCGATCGACGACAAGCCGACCTACGAGCTTTACGCCAAGGGCGACACATTCGGCGTGTTCCAGGTGGAAGGCGCCGGCATGCGCCGGGCGCTCGTCGACATGAAGCCCGACCGCTTCGAGGACATCATTGCCTTGGTGGCGCTCTACCGCCCCGGTCCGATGGACAACATTCCGCTGTTCAACGACCGCAAGCATGGCCGGGAGGAGGTGGAGTACCCCCATCCCGATCTTTCGAAGGTGCTCGACGAGACCTATGGCATCATCGTCTACCAGGAGCAGGTGATGCAGATCGCCCAGTTGCTCTCGGGCTACTCGCTGGGCGAAGCCGACATGCTGCGCCGCGCCATGGGCAAGAAGATCAAGGCGGAGATGGATGCGCAGCGTGAGCGTTTCCGAGAGGGAGCGATCAAGCATGGCCTGAAGCAGAGCGAAGCGGACACGATTTTCGATCTCCTCGCCAAGTTCGCCAACTACGGCTTCAACAAGAGCCATGCGGCAACCTATGCCCTGGTGAGCTATCAGACTGCCTGGCTCAAGGCGCACCACCCGCACGAATTCCTTGCGGCGTCGATGACGCTCGACATGGGCAATACCGACAAGCTTGCCGAATTCCGAGGCGAGGCCAAGCGGCATGGGATCGAGCTGGTGGCGCCGTGCGTGAACAAGTCCCAGGTCGTCTTCTCGGTCAAGGACAAGCGCATCCTTTATGGCCTCTGCGCCGTCAAGGGTGTCGGCCGCCAGGTGGCTGAGCATATCGTGGAAGCGCGGGGCGGTACGCCCTTCAGGGACCTCGGTGATTTCGCCCGCCGGGTCGATCCGCGTATTCTTTCCAAGCGCACGCTGGAGACCCTGGCCAATGCCGGCGCCTTCGACGAGATCGTGCCGCGCCGCGAGGTGGCCTTCGCGGCCATCGACGCGGTGATGAGCATGGCCCATTCCCTCACGGTCGAGCGCAATGAAGGCCAGTGGAACATGTTCGATGTGGGCGAGCCCGAGCCGATCCGACTGCCGGCGGGCGTGCCGGCCTGGAGCACGACGGAGAGGGCGGATCGTGAACTGTCGGCGATCGGCTTCCATCTATCGGCGCATCCGCTCGACGCCTATTCAGACCTTTTCGACAAGCTGCGCGTGCAACGCTGGGGCGACTTCGAGCGGGCGGTCAAGGACGGCGCCTCGGCCGGTCGCTTGGCTGGCACCATCAGTGCGCGGCAGGATCGCCGCACCCGCAAGGGCACGCCGATGATGATCCTGACGCTCAGCGACCAAAGCGGCAGTTTCGAGATAGTTGCCTTTTCCGAGCAGATCAACGAGTTCGGCGCGCTGCTGCAGCCGGGCAAGTCGGTCATTCTGCAGGTCGGCGCCGATGAGCGGGCCGAAGGCATCAGCCTGCGGCTGCTGTCGGCGCAGGCCATCGACGGCATTGAGGATACGATCGAGCGCCGGCTCACGGTTTTCGCGGCGGATGCCCGGGCTCTCGGGCCGATCAGTGCGCAGCTCAAGCGGGGCGGGGAAGGGCGGGTAAACTTCGTTGTCATCCGCGATGGCGGCGCCCGCGAATACGAGATCGAGCTACCGGGTGCCTATCGACTCACGGCGGAGGTGGCAGGCGGTATCAAGGCGCTCGAGGGCGTTACGGACGTCAGATTGCACTAGCCCGAAAAAGCGCGGGGGAGGCGAGCCCTGCGGCCCATCCTCCCTCGCATTTGGGGGCTTTCACCCTTGGCCCCGTGTCTTTGCACGGGTCTATGCGCGCACAATGCACATAGAGGGGTGTTCGGTTCCCTAACAAACCTGTGAGCATTTGCTGCAAGGAGTGGAGTCCTGAACGCTTTCCCAAGGACCATGTCGCGGCATCGTCAGGCGTACTGGCGCGGCACTTGCCTTTGATCATTGCTTCCCCTATATCGCGCATGCGTTTGACTGCGCGTCAGCGCGATTTCACACACGAAGCAGGCCTTTCGGGCGACCGAAAAGCCATCCGGTGGCGGGAGACCGCCGCAAAGGTTTCGTGGCGGCATCAACCGGTAAACAAGGAGCAGCCATCATGGCACTGCCCGATTTCTCTATGCGTCAACTGCTTGAAGCAGGCGTTCATTTCGGCCACCAGAAGCACCGCTGGAACCCGAAGATGGAACGCTACATCTTCGGCGTCCGCAATGACATTCACATTCTCGACCTGAGCCAGACCGTGCCGGCCCTGAGCCGCGCGCTGCAGCTGATTTCCGACACCGTGGCCGATGGCGGCCGCGTGCTCTTCGTCGGCACCAAGCGCCAGGCCGCTCCGCTGGTGGCCGAGGCTGCCAAGCAGTCGGCCCAGTATTTCGTGAATTCCCGCTGGCTGGGCGGCACGCTGACCAACTGGCAGACGATTTCGAACTCCATCGCCCGCCTGCGCACCCTTGAAGCCATGAGCGAAGACGAACTCGCGCTGCGCACCAAGAAGGAACGCTTGATGATGAGCCGCGAGCAGGAGCGCCTGGAGCGTGACCTGGGCGGCATCAAGGACATGGGCAACCTGCCGTCGCTGCTGTTCGTGATCGACACGAACAAGGAAGCCAACGCGATCAAGGAAGCGCGTCGCCTGGGCATTCCGGTCATCGCCATCGTCGACACCAATTGCGATCCCGACACAGTCGACTACGCCATCCCCGGCAACGACGACGCGTCGCGCGCGCTCGAGCTCTATGTGTCGCTCGTCTCCAAGGCGGCCATCGACGGTATCGGTCGTTCGTCGTCCGCTCTCGGCGCTGACCTGGGCGCTTCGGATCGGACTCCGGCCGAAGACCTGCCGGGTGAAGACAAGCCTGCCGATGAAGCTCCGGCTGCCGCCAGCTAAGCCGGCAGCGCGTCTTTCGTTTCTGATTTGAACCAATGCGACCCCTTTATCGGGGTCGCCAAGAGGTGAACCCATGGAAATCACTGCAGGAATGGTCAAGCAGCTCCGTGACTCGACTGGCGTCGGGATGATGGACTGCAAGAAGGCCCTGGCCGAAACCAACGGCGACATGGAAGCGGCAGTCGACTGGCTGCGCACCCGTGGCCTTGCCAAGGCCGCCAAGAAGGCCGACCGCGTCGCCGCCGAAGGGCTGGTCGGTGTTGCCACCGCCGGCACCAAGGCTGCCGTTGTCGAGGTGAACTCGGAAACCGACTTCGTTGCCCGCAACGAGCAGTTCCAGAACATCGTGGCCAATGTCGCAAAGCTCTCGCTCGACGCCGAAGGCGATGTGGTGAAGCTGGGCGAGATGCCTTACCCCGGATCCGGGCACTCGGTTTCGGCCGAACTGACGGAAGCCATCGCCAAGATCGGCGAGAACATGAACCTGCGGCGCACGGAAACCGTCTCGGTTGCCGATGGCGTGGTTGAAAGCTATGTCCACAACGCTGTGAAGGCCGGCCTGGGCAAGATCGGCATCCTGGTCGCGCTGGAATCGACTGGCGACAAGGCCGCGCTGTCCACTCTGGGCAAGCAGTTGGCCATGCATATCGCGGCAACCAATCCGCTGTCGATCGATCCCGAAGACCTGGACCAGACGGTCGTCGCGCGTGAGCGCGCCATCATCCTCGAACAGGTCAAGGAATCGGGCAAGTCCGCCGAGATCGCTGAGAAGATGGTCGACGGCCGCATGCGCAAGTATTTCGAAGAAGTGACGCTGCTGGCTCAGACATTCGTGATCGACGGCGAAACCAAGGTCCGCGATGCGATCAAGAATGCCGAAAAGGACGTTGGCGCCCCGATCAAGCTGACCAAGTTCGTACGCTACGCCTTGGGCGAAGGCATCGAGAAGGCGGAGAGCGATTTCGCTGCCGAAGTCGCCGCTACCGCTGGCGTGAAGAAGTAATGAACGGTAGCAGGCGGGCTCAGAGGGCCCGCCTGCAGCTCTCCCCAGGTCGGGATCGAGTACAAGCGCTGAGTTGATAGCTGGCAGGAATGGGTGCCGCGACTTCTGTTGCGGGCATTTTTGCCATAGTATCTGCCGGGCATCGCCGGATTCGGTGGCCCATCGTGTGATTGTCAAAGAGGGTTTGCCGATGGCGCCTGCCTACAAACGCATTCTCCTCAAGGTTTCGGGCGAGGCGCTGGCAGGAGACAATTCCTTCGGCATCGAGCCGCCTTTTCTGCAGGCCGTAGCCAGGCAGATCGCCGATGTTGCCAAGACCGGTGTGGAGATCGCGATCGTGGTGGGCGGCGGTAACATCTTTCGCGGCATGGCGGGTGCAGCGGATGGCACCGACCGCGTGACTGCCGATATGATGGGCATGCTCGGCACGATGATCAACGCATTGGCCCTCAGCAATGCCATCTTGCGGCACGGCGTGAAATCGAAACCCTATAGCGCAGTCTCGATGCCCTCTGTTGCCGACACCTTCACGGCCCGCGATGCCAAGCTGTCACTCGAGGATGGCTTCGTGGTTGTGATGGGTGGTGGCATCGGAAATCCGTTCTTCACCACCGACACGGCCTCGACCCTGCGGGCCATCGAACTTGAATGTGATGTAGTGCTCAAGGGCACCAAGGTCGACGGAGTCTACTCCGAGGATCCCATGAAGAATCCGCACGCAACGCGCTATGAGACGGTGAGCTACGACGAAGTCATCGGCAAGAACCTGCGGGTGATGGACACTGCCGCCTTCGCACTTGCCCGGGACAACGGCATGCCGATAATCGTATACGCTCTGGATGACGCGGCCGGCCTTGCCGGTGTACTGGCCGGAACTACCCGCTCTACCCGCGTCGGTGTGCCGAACTAGCCTCTAAAGGAAGACGACCATGGCCTATGACCTCTCAGATCTGAAAAACCGCATGCAGAAGTCCATCAGCTCACTGCGTGATGAACTGGCGGGTCTCAGGACGGGGCGTGCCAGCGCCAGCCTGCTGGAGCCGGTAACCGTGGAGGCCTACGGGTCGCGCATGCCGCTGAACCAGGTCGCCACAGTGACGGTGCCCGAGCCGCGCATGCTGAGCGTGCAGGTGTGGGACCGGCAGATGGCCAATGCGGTGGAAAAGGCCATTCGGGACAGTGGCCTGGGGCTCAACCCCATGGGCGAGGGGCAAATCATTCGGGTGCCGCTGCCGGAGCTCAACGAGCAGCGCCGCAAGGAACTGGCAAAGGTTGCCCATAACTATGCCGAGGCGGCGCGCGTCGCAGTCCGCCATATCCGCCGCGACGGCATGGATGCGCTCAAGAAGGCGGAGAAGGATGGCGATCTGAGCCAGGACGACGCGCGGGCGCAGGCCGACCTGGTGCAGAAGGCAACCGACGCTGCCGTGGCCGAGATCGACCAGGTGGTCGCGGCCAAGGAAGCGGAAATCATGCAGGTCTAGCTCGGCCGAACTGCGCCGGGAGGGCGTGGATGTCCATCGATCAAGCCATCAACACCGACTTTTCGCAGCGATCACGGCTGCGTATTCCCGGGCATCTCGGCGTGATCATGGACGGCAACGGCCGCTGGGCGCAGGCCCGCGGCAAACACCGGACCGAAGGGCATATCGAGGGCGTTAAGGCGCTGCGAAACCTGGTCGGCCTCTGCATCAACTACGGTATTGGGCACCTGACGGTGTTCAGCTTCTCGTCGGAGAACTGGACCAGGCCTCCCGACGAAGTTTCTTTCATCTTCAATTTGCTGCGGCGGTTCGTTGCATCGGATCTTCAACGGCTGATCCGCAACAATGTCCGCGTGCGCATTATCGGCAGCCGGGACGGCCTGGAGCCGAGCCTGGTGCGGCTGATCGTTGACGTGGAGGCCAAGACCGCCGCCAATACCGGCCTGGTGCTGATCGTTGCCTTCAACTACGGGGGCAAGGCCGAGATCACCGATGCCGCTCGCAAACTGGCGCATGAAGTGGCTGCCGGGCGCCTGGCGCCTGAGGAGATCACCGAGCAGCGTCTGGCGGGAGCGCTCTACACCGCCGGACTGCCGGATCCGGATCTGATCATTCGGACCAGTGGAGAGCAGCGCATCTCCAATTTTCTGCTTTGGCAGGCGGCCTATGCCGAGTTCGTTTTCGTCGACGAGAACTGGCCCGATTTCGACGAGAACAGCTTTATCAAGGTGCTGGAGACCTTCTCGCGACGTGACAGGCGCTTCGGCGGTATCGAGGCTGCACAATCATGACCGAGCCCGGCGATCCCGCACCCGAGGCTGCCCCCGGTCGCCGTCGCACCTGGTCCGATCTGGGTCCCCGGCTCCTCTCGGCCATGGTGCTGATCGCTCTGACTGTCGGGGCCCTCTATCTGGGCGGCTATGCCTTCGCGGTAGTCGTCGGCGTCGTCTTTGCCTTGGCCTATCGCGAGTGGGAGACAATGGTTTCCCGCGCACCGATCACGCCGCTCGGCATGGTGCTTGCCGGCCTTGTTGCGGTTTCCGGGGTGATGTACCTGATGTTTGGCGCGCTGGGGGCGCTTGCCGTCATCGCGCTGGCATGCCTCGTGGCCGTTGGCATGGGGCGCGAACGCTTGCTCTGGCGCGTGATCGGGCTGGCCATTTATGGCGGCATCATTGTGGCGGCCCTGGCGATGCGGGGGGATACGATAGCTGGCTTCTGGGCTGGCATCTATTTGGGCACGGTGGTCTGGATGACCGATTCGGCGGCCTTCTTCACGGGACGGCAGATCGGCGGCGAAAAACTGGCGCCGGACATCTCTCCGTCCAAGACCTGGTCTGGAGCCCTGGGCGGTCTGGCACTGGGAATTGTTACCGGCATGGTGGTGTGGATCCTGGTCACCGAATCGCCTCTCTGGATCGGTCTTGTGCTGTCCGCGTCGATCAGCGTGCTGGGCCAGCTCGGCGATCTGAGCGAGAGCGCCATCAAGCGGCACTTCCGCATCAAGGATAGCGGTGACCTCATTCCAGGTCATGGCGGGTTGATGGACCGTCTGGACAGCCTCACATTCGGCTTGTTGCTGGTGCTTGTTGTGGGTGCGCTGCACAAGGGCTACGGCTTCGTCGCCGAGGGCCTGCTGTACTGGGGGTACTAGCACAGGCGCATACTGTTGCGCTTAACAGGGAACACCATGTTCGAATTCATCTACTGGCTGCTGTCCTATGTGGTGCCCTTCCTTGCGGTTTTGACGGTCATCGTCTTCGTGCACGAGATGGGGCACTATCTCGTGGCCCGCTGGAACGGAGTGGCGATCGACGCTTTCTCCATCGGCTTTGGGCGGGAGCTGATCGGCTGGAACGACAAGCACGGAACGCGCTGGCGAATCTCGGCGATACCCTTGGGCGGCTATGTGAAGTTCACCGGCGACATGAACGCTGCGAGCGTTCCCGACGCCGAGGCCATTGCGAAGGTAGATCCAGCCCGTGCGCCCCATTTGTTTGCCAACAAGAGCGTCTGGCAGCGCATTGCCGTGGTGGCAGCGGGGCCGCTGGCCAATGTCATCCTGACCTTTCTGATCCTTTATGCCCTGTTGCTCGGTTATGGTCGCTACACGATTCCTCCCGTGATCAGTGCCGTTACGGCAGGGTCCGTCGCAGAAGCCGCCGGACTGGAATCCGGCGACCTGATCGTCTCGGTCGATGGCTACGCGGTACGAGGATTCGAGGATTTCCAGCGGCTGGTGGCGACCAGTCCCGAGCGTCCGGTCACCATCGAACTTGAGCGCGGCAGCGTTCCGGAAACTGTGGTCCTGGTGCCCGAGGCCGTCGATGTGGAGGATCGGTTCGGCAACAACCAGCGGATAGGCCGAATCGGTGTGAGCCGCGATGTCGAGGACACGGACGTGACTCTCTATCGGCCAGGGCCGGTTGAGGCCATCGGCATGACGGTGGAGGAGATTCGCTTCATCATCCAGCGCACAGCGGCGTTCCTGGGCGATTTCTTCGTCGGGCGAGGCGATGTCGAGCAGCTGGGTGGACCGGTCAAGGTCGCCAAGGTTTCCGGGGAAGTGGCGACGCTCGGCATCATCGCCCTGATCAACCTCACGGCCCTGCTGTCGCTCAATATCGGTATCTTCAACCTTTTGCCGGTTCCTATGCTCGACGGCGGACATCTGCTGTATTATGCAATCGAAGCCGTCAGAGGACGTCCGCTGAGCATGAAGATGCAGGAGATCGGGTTTCGCTTCGGCTTTGCCCTCGTGCTTGCACTGATGGTGTTCACGCTGTTCAACGATACGCTGTTTGCATACTTCGGAATCCTGCGTTAACGCGTTGTTAACCTTGGTTTGTAAGGTGTTGCAGGAATACAAGAGCACCAATCATTTGCTAACCGCGTCGAGGCTTACGCCTTGTCCTTGGTTAAAAAGACGGTAAAACGGTGCAATGGAGTTAGCTTGGGGGAGCGCTGTGCATGGCGATTCTCCCGGGCCTGGTCGCAGAGGCAATAATAATATGATCCATCCCACGAAGCTGATGCGCGGCGCTATGTTGGCGCTTGCAATACTGGGTGCAGCGCCGCTCGCGGGGCCCAGCATTCCGCTCATTGGCGCTGTGACTGCCCAGGCTCAGGAGCAGCTGGTCGGCGCAGTGCTCTTCGAGGGCAATCGCCGCTTCTCCGACAGTCAGCTACTTGCCATGGTCGATGTTTCGGCATCTGGCATCTATACGCAGCAGCGGCTGGCCGCGGACATCGAGAGCATTCGTCAGGCATATGACCGCGACGGTTTCCTGTCCGTTGGCGTGACCGCTCGCACCGAAGCGACCACCGATGGGCGCGTTCGCGTCATCTTCGACATCAACGAGGGTAATCGCGCCGGCATCGCCGCGATCAACTTCACGGGCAACAATACTTTTGGCGCCAATACGCTCAAGAGCACGATGCTCACCAAGGAGACCGGCATTCTGAGCTGGCTCTTCAAGGATGACAGCTACGATGAGCGCAAGCTGGCTGTCGATCGCGAGCGTATCCGCCTGTACTATGCCGATCGCGGCTATCCCGACGTTCAGGTGAACTCGGTCGGCGAGTACGATGCGGCACGCAACGCCTACTTCATCAACTTCACGATCAATGAAGGTCAGAGATACGAGTTCTCCAATGTCGGCATCGAGACCAGCATCGCCGGGCTCGACACCAATGCATTGCGGGGCACGGTCCAGACCGGGCAGGGCAGCGCCTACTCGGCGAGCGACCTGCAGCAGTCGATCGAGGACATGGCTTATGAAGCCACTGTGCAGGGCTATCCCTTCGTCGACGTCCGTGCGCGCCTTGATCGCGATGTGACCAACGGCGCGTTCAATGTTACCTACCTCGTGGATGAAGGCGCGCGTCTCTATGTCGAGCGCATCAACATCACGGGCAACACCAAGACCCGCGACTTCGTTATCCGTCGCGAGCTGGAGTTCGCCGAAGGCGACCCCTTCAACCGTGCACTGCTGGTTCGCGGTCGTGAGAACATCAACGCGCTCGGCTTCTTCTCCGGCGTCGACGTAACCACGGGCCCGGGTTCTGCTCCCGATCGTGTAGTCGTCAACATCGCAGTGAACGAGACCTCGACAGGTGAGTACGGTGCTACGGCGGGTTACTCTACTGTGGACGGTATCCTAGGTGAGGTGTCGCTGACCGAGCGGAATTTCCTGGGTCGTGGTCAATACCTGCGTGCTGCCATTGGTGCATCGCAGGCCGGCCGGACTTTCGATTTCTCGTTCACCGAGCCTCGCTTCATGGGGTTGAAGGTTTCGGCCGGTGTCGATGTCTACCATCGCATCAACGAGGAAACGGCGTCTGCCTTCTATGGCTCGCAGTCCACAGGTGGCCAGTTCCGCCTTGGGGTCCCCTTGACCAGCGATGTGTCTGGTACGGTGTTCGCCGGTCTGGAACGCAAGGTCATCATCGACAACAAGCCCGATGACTCGCGGCTCGTTGCTGACGGCCAGGAATTCTACAAGGCGTTCGTCGGCTACACGCTTACCTACAACACGCTCGACGACGGCAAGAAGCCGACCGAGGGCCTGCTCGCAACCTTCAGCCAGCAGTATATCGGCTGGGATCACAGCTTGATCCGCTCGGAAGCCCGTGCGCGCTACTTCGTCCCCGTGATCGAGGACAGCGGTATCGTGGCGAGCCTGCGTGGCCAGGCAGGCGTGGTCAACGACCTCAGCGGTAACGGTGTTCATGCTGTCGAGGCCTTCTCCGTCGGTTCGCAGCTCATCCGTGGCTTCGAGGGACGTGGGCTTGGTCCGCGCATTCAGAACGGCGAGTATCTCGGTGCAGTTGCCTATGCCGGTCTGTCGGCTGAGGTGCAGTTCCCGATCCCCGGCGTTCCCGAGAGCTACGGCATCAGTGGTGCCCTCTGGGCGGATGCTGCCTGGATCGATGGTGTGAACGTGCCGCGTCTCGATGCCGGTAACATGGTTGATCCGAACAGTGTCGACGTGCCATGGCGCACCTCGATCGGCGCCTCCCTGATCTGGGACAGCCCGTTCGGTCCGCTGCGTGGCGACTTCGCTCACGTTCTGAACAAGTCCACTTCGGACCGGACCCAGGTCTTCCAGCTGACGATGTCCACCTTGTTCTAGTCGCGGTGGCGTGACAGAGTTCCTTGAGCCGCGGGCGGCAAGCTCCGCGGCTCAATTGTTTTGAGTGAGCCTTATGGTCGACACCCGCTTCCACCGATTTGCCGGCCCAGAACCAATTGGTGCCATACTGACTGCGGTTGGACGCGGGGACCTGGTGTCGGAGATTGCTGACTCCAGCCTCCAGATCTCGGGTGCTGCCGAGCTTGAACTGGCGGGGGCGGACGACCTGGCGCTCGCCGCGCATACCAACTACATTGAGGAACTGCGCGTATCGGCAGCCGGGGCGGTGGTCGTGTTGCCATCCATGCGCGACGTCGTACCGGCTCACTGTCTCGCTATTGTCGCCGACAAGCCCCATCAACTGTTCGCCGAGATCCTCGACCATCTCTACCCCGACAACACCCGCGCGGCTATCGCTCCGGGCGGTGGAGATCTGGGGGCCCCGGTCTTTGAGCGCGACGTGTCGATCGGCTCCAACGTCGTGGTGGGGTCGGGGGTCGAGATCGGGCGTGGCACGGTCATAGGTGCCAACACCGTCATCGGCGCCGGCGTCACTATCGGCCGCAACTGCATCATCGCCGCCAACTGCACCATCGACTGCGCCCATATCGGCAACCACGTCGTGATCCATTCCGGCGTCCGCGTCGGCACAGAAGGCTTCGGCTGGCTCGATTTCGGCCAGTCGAATCGCAAGGTGCCGCAGCTTGGGCGCGTGCTCATCCAGGATCGTGTCGAGATCGGCGCCAATTCGACCATCGACCGCGGTGCCCTTGGCGACACGATGATCGGCGAGGACACCAAGATCGATAACCTCGTGCAGATTGGCCACAACTGCAAGATTGGCCGCGCCTGCCTCATTGCAGCGATGACCGGGCTTTCCGGGTCGACCACGCTTGGCGACGGGGTGCTCATGGGGGGCGGTGTCGGAACATCGGGACACCTGACGATCGGCGCCAAATCTGTCGTGCATGGCCGGGCTGCCGTTACCAAGAACTGGCCGCCTGGCAGCAAGCTTGCTGGCGCACCGGCCCAGGATATAAGAGATTTCTGGCGCGAAATCGCCGCAATGCGAAAACTATCCAAAGGGGACAAGCGGGGATGACCGATAGCGCATCAGCGACAACGGAACTCGGGCAGATGGATATTGCCGAGATCCTGAAGAGTTTGCCGCACCGCTACCCGTTTCTCATGATCGACAAGATCATCAGTATCGATGGGGACGAAACCGCCGTCGGCATCAAGAATGTCACGTTCAACGAGCCGATCTTCCAGGGTCATTTCCCCGAGAACCCGATCTTTCCGGGCGTGCTGATTATCGAGGGGATGGCCCAGACCGCTGGTGCCATCGTCATCAAGCATGACGCGGGCGGCGGCAAGAAGAACATCGTGCTGATGCTGGGCGTGGACAAGGCGAAGTTCCGCAAGCCGGCCGGCCCGGGGGACACGATCGAATTCCATATCGCCAAGATCCAGCGCCGCCGCAATGTCGGGCGCTACCAGGCGACTGCCATTGTCGACGGCACCACGGTAGCCGAGGCCGAAATCACTGCCATGATCATCGAGGCAGCTCCGTGAGCAAAGCCAGCATCCACCCGACGGCGATCGTCGCCGAAGGGGCTCAGCTGGGCGAAGGGGTCAAGATCGGCCCTTTTTGCATCGTCGGCGCCAATGTCGTGCTGCGCGATGCAGTCGAACTGATCTCCCACGTGTCGATCGATGGTCACACAGAGATCGGCGCCCATACCCAAATCTATCCCTTCGCGGCAATCGGCCACACCCCCCAGGACCGCAAATATCACGGCGAGCCGTCGCGAGTGGTGATCGGTGAGCGGTGCGCCATCCGCGAGTCCGTGACCATAAATCCCGGCACGGAAGGTGGCGGCATGGAAACCAGGATCGGAGATGACTGCCTGATCATGGCCTGTGCCCACGTCGCCCATGATGCAATCATCGGCAACAACGTGGTCATGGCGAATTATGTCGGCATCGCTGGCCATTGTCAGATCGGCGACAATGTCATTTTCGGCGGTACCTGCGTGGTGCATCAGTTCACGCGCATCGGCGCCCACGCATTCATCGGCGCGTCGTCCATGGTCGATGGCGACGTCATTCCCTATGGCATGGCCGTCGGCAATCGGGCTGCCCTGACGGGGCTCAACCTGGTCGGCCTCAAGCGCCGCAAGTTCGACCGCGAGGCCATCCACCGCCTGCGCGCCGCCTATCGGCTGATCTTTGCCAGTGAAGGCACGCTGCGCGAACGGGTCGAGGACGCCACCGATCTGTTTCGGAACGACGCCCTGGTGCAGGATGTGGTCGCCTTCATCGCTGCCGCGTCGGATCGTCCGATCCTGATGCCGCGCAACGGTCGCGACGGCGACTAGAATGGCAACGCCCGCCGGTCCTGCCGGTGCCGAAATCCTTTCGCTCTTCATCCTTGCCGGAGAGCCCTCGGGGGATCGCATTGCCGCCGATCTCGTGGCTCGTCTCAGGCAGCGGGTGCCGCTGCGGCTGAGCGGCGTGGGGGGGTACGAACTCGCCGCTCAGGGCGTGGAATCGCTGTTCCCGATGAGCGACCTGGCGGTCATGGGTGTGAGCGACGTAATGTTGCGACTGCCGCTGCTGCTCTGGCGGATCGAACAGACGGCACGTACGATCCGCAGAGCCAATCCGGCGATCGTTGTCCTCGTGGATGCACAGGATTTCTCCAAGTTGCTGGCCCGCCGGTTGAAGCAGCTGGGATATCGCGGGACGCTTATCCTCTATGTCGCCCCATCGGTCTGGGCGCGGGCGCCGCAACGGGCCGCCACGCTCCAGCCGCTATTCGCGGAGGTGCTGGCCGTGCTGCCCTTCGAACCGGCGGTCATGCAGCGGCTCGATGGACCGACAACGAGTTATGTCGGCCACCCGGCTCTGGCTGAACGGCTGGTCAGGCATGATTTGTCGCAGGGGCCGCTGGTCCTGCTGCCCGGCAGCCGTGACGGCGAGTTGCGCCGGCACATGGCTCTGTTCCGCCAGGTGGCCGAGCAGGTGAGCGGCCATCCCGCGGTGAGCGGGCTGGTCATTCCGACACTGAGCTCGCTGCACGATCGTCTGGCGCGGGAAGTGGCCGGCTGGTCGATGCCAGTGGAGATCGTGTCGGAGCGCGCAGCGCGGCTTGAGCTTTACCGACGATCGGTGGCCGCGCTGGCCGTGTCGGGCACCGTTACGCTCGAACTGGCGCTGGCCCAGGTGCCGATGGCCGTCACCTACGTGCTGGATCCGCACCAGGCGCGCATTTACAACGCCCATGGCCGGCCACCGGTATCGCTGCCTAACATCATCCTGCAACGGCCGGCCGTGCCGGAGCTGGTGCAGGACAAGCCCGATGCCGCGGCGATGATTGCGGCGGTTCGTTCTCTGCTGGACAATGAAAAAGCTCGCCAGGCCCAGATTGCGGCCTTAGGCGAGATTGCGGAACTGATGGAAATCGGCGAACCGGACAATCCGCGCCAGGACCCGGCGGACCGGATCCTGGCCCACTGGCATCAGCGGGCGTCGAGCGGCTGATAATCGCGGGCAGGGGCGCCGTCATAGAGCTGGCGCGGCCGGCCGATCTTCTTCTGCGGATCGGCGATCATTTCCTTCCACTGGCTGATCCAGCCAACGGTGCGGGCGACCGAGAACAGCACGGTGAACATCGAGGTCGGGAAGCCGATGGCCTCGAGGATGATGCCCGAATAGAAGTCGACGTTGGGATAGAGCTTGCGATCGATGAAGTAGGGGTCTTCGAGCGCGATCTTCTCGAGCTCCTGGGCGACCTGCAACGTCGGATTGTTCTGCACGCCAAGCAGGTCGAGAACCTCCTTGGCCGTCCGCTGCATCACCGTGGCACGGGGGTCGAAGTTCTTGTAGACGCGGTGGCCGAACCCCATCAGCTTGAAGCTGTCGGACTTGTCCTTGGCGCGCTCGATGAATTCGGGGATGCGGTCGACCGTCCCGATTTCCTTGAGCATGTTCAGCGCCGCCTCGTTGGCGCCGCCATGAGCCGGTCCCCACAGGCAGGCAACGCCGGCGGCGATACAGGCAAAGGGGTTGGCATCCGAAGAGCCTGCAAGGCGCACCGTCGACGTCGACGCATTCTGCTCGTGATCGGCATGCAGCGTGAAGATAAGGTCCATCGCCCGGGCAATGGTGGGATCGACCGTGTAGGTCTCGGCGGGGACCGAGAAGCACATATGCAGGAAGTTGGACGCGTAATCGAGATCGTTACGCGGGTAAACGAACGGCTGTCCGACCGAGTATTTATAGGCCATCGCGGCGATCGTCGGCATCTTGGCGATCATGCGGATCGATGCGATCTCGCGCTGCTGCGGATCCGTGATGTCGGTTGAATCGTGGTAGAATGCCGCCATTGCGCCCACCACGCCGGTCATTATGGCCATCGGATGCGCGTCGCGGCGGAAGCCGCGATAGAAGTAGTGCATCTGCTCGTGCACCATCGTGTGCCGCGTCACCAGCTCGTCGAACTCGGCCAGCTGGGTCTTGTTTGGCAACTCGCCATAAAGCAGCAGGTAGCACACCTCGAGATAGCTGCTCTTTTCGGACAACTGGTCGATCGGATAGCCACGATAGAGCAACTGGCCCTTGTCGCCGTCGATATAGGTGATGGCGCTGTCGCAGGCTGCCGTCGAGGTGAAGCCGGGATCGTAGGTAAACATGCCGGTCTTGGCATAGAGCGATCGGATGTCGATCACATCGGGGCCCACGGTGCCCGACAGCACCGGGAATTCGTGCGTCTGGTCTCCGATGACGAGTTTGGCGACTTTATCGGTCATTTAGCTCTCCTCGAAGGCCCCTCTCCAGACAGGAGATATCCGGTCGCGCGGGGCCATAAACTGGCAGTCATGACTGCCTTGGACAGGTATCAGCATTTGGTTGCCGGAGGCAACCAACGGGTGGGCAAGACTTGCCCTCCGATAAGCACTAGACAGGCCCGATTTGGTCCTGCAGGCGCGCCATGCTTTCCTCGCGGCCGATGAGCACCATTACCTCGAAGATGCCGGGCGACACCGTCCGCCCGGTCAGCGCGGCGCGCAGGGGCTGCGCCAGCTTGCCCAGCTTGAGGCCCTTGGCTTCGGCCAGGGCGCGCATGGCCGCGTCGATGGCCGGCACCGACCACTCGTTGAGCCCGCGCAGTGCTTCGGCCATATCCTTGAGAATGACCCGCGTATCCTCCGTCAGCAGCGCCGAAGCCGCAGCATCGATCGCCAGCGGACGGGTGGCGTAGATGAACTGCGCCAGATCGATCAGTTCGAGCACGGTCTTGGCGCGCGGCTGCAGTTCGGGCAGGGCGGTGAGGACCGTCGCCTTGTTGGCCGACAGACCCGCCACGTCCGCCTCGCGTCCCACCTCTGTCGCCGTTGCCAGCATGACGTCGTACAGATAGTCGGGGCTGGCCTCGCGGATATAGTGGCCGTTGATGTTCTCCAGCTTGACGAAATCGAAGCGGGCGGCGCCCTTGTTGAGCCCGTCGAGGGTGAACCAATCCACCATCTGCTGGGTCGAAAAAATCTCGTCGTCGCCATGGCTCCAGCCGAGGCGTGCAAGGTAGTTGCGCAGCGCCTCGGGCAGGTAACCCATCTGGCGATAGGCTTCGACGCCCAGTGCCCCGTGGCGCTTGGAAAGCTTGGCGCCGTCGGGGCCGTGGATCAGCGGAATATGGGCCATCTCCGGCACCGGCCAGCCCATCGCTTTGTAGATGACGATCTGCCGGGCGGCGTTGGTCAGGTGATCGTCGCCCCGGATGATGTGGGTTACGCCCATGTCGTGATCGTCCACCACGACCGCATGCATGTAGGTCGGCGTGCCGTCCGAGCGCAGGATGATGAAGTCGTCGAGGTTCTCGGCCTTGAACACGACTTTGCCCTGTACGTGGTCGTCGACCACGATATCGCCGCTCTGCGGTGCCTTGATCCGGATGACGGGGGAGATGCCTTCGGGCGCTTCCGCCTGGTCGCGCTCGCGCCAGTAGCCGTTGTAGCGCGGGGGCTTGCCCGCGGCGCGCGCTTCTTCGCGCATCTGGTCCAGTTCGGCCGGCGAGCAGTAGCAGTAATAGGCGTGGCCCATCTTCACCAGTTCATGGGCGATTTCGGCGTGCCGCTCGGCCCGACCAAACTGGCTGATCGGCTCGCCTTCCCAATCCAGGCCCAGCCATTTGAGTCCGTCGACCAGCGCGATCACGGCTGCTTGGGTCGAGCGTTCGCGATCGGTGTCCTCGATGCGCAGCAACATCTTGCCGCCCTTGTTGCGGGCATAGGCCCAGCTGAACAGGGCCGTGCGGGCGCCACCGATATGCAGGTAGCCGGTGGGCGAGGGGGCGAAACGAGTGACAACCTGGGACATGAAACCGGAATGCTTGGAGGATTTTGCCGCCGTGTGTAGCATAGAGCAGCACGAGCGCAAGGGTGGGGGCGAGGCCGGTGCAGGAGGCGGAAACACTCGGGCGCCAGGCCGGCGTGGTGGCACTGCCGCCGCAAGCACAGGTGCGCCCGCTCGGGAGCGTTGTTCGCCTGCCACAACTGGCGGTCCGTGCCGCAACTGGGCTGGGCGATCTCAGGGTTGCCCGTCGTGTCTTCGTCCTGCTGCCCTGCGCCATGATTGCCGGCCTCATCCTCTATGCGGTGCTGCCCGTGGAGCCGCATCCCGCCGCGCTGGCAGCGGTGGGGGCAGGGCTTGTCTTGCTGGCCATCGCGTTGCGACGCTCGTGCCGTTTGCCGCTGGCCGCACTGCTCCTGGGGGCCTGGGTCGGCTTCGGTCTGCTGCCGGCTTACGGGGTCCTGCAGGGGACAGCCATGCTGACGCGCCCCGCCTTCGGCCTTTATCAGGGACGCGTGGAAGAGATCGTCTCGGCGACCGCCGAGACCCGGCGGATTGTGGTTTCCGGGCTCGTTCCCGTAGGCGACGATCGTCCGGTGAGCATCCGCCGCGCGAGGCTGGTGGTGCCGCCGACCCCGCTCTTGGCGCCCGGGGACATCATCAGGGCCAGCATGCGGTTGGCGCCCGTACCGGGGCCGATCCTGCCTGGATCGTTCGACGGCCAGTTCCACGCCTACTTCGCCGGCATCGGAGCCTATGGCAATGTGACAGGGGATTTCGCGCGCGTGGCAGCGGGCGATGATCTCGACCTCACTCGTGCTGTCGAGGGATTGCGCATGGCGATCGGTGGTCGCATCGATGCCGTTCTCGATGGCCCGTCGGCGGCGATCGGCCGGGCCATGGTGGTCGGAGACCAGAGCGCTATCGACGACGAAACACGAGAGGTCATGGCTGCCTCCGGACTGGCCCATATCTATTCGATTTCCGGGCTGCACCTGTCGATCGTCGCCGGTGGTACCTATTTCCTGCTGCGGCTCTTGTTGGCCTCCATATCGGCGACTGCCACGCGCTGGCCGGTCAAGAAGATCGCGGCTGTGGGCGGCATAGTCGCCGCAGCGGGCTACCTGTTGCTGGCGGGTGGGCTTGGCAACGTGCCGGCTTTGCGCGCGACCATCATGCTGGCCCTGATCTTTGGTGCGGTGCTGGCGGGTCGGCAGGCCCTGACCATGCGCAATGTCGCCATTGCGGCCATAGCCATCATCCTCATCGATCCGGCCAGCGTGTTCAGGGCGAGTTTCCAGCTGTCATTTGCCGCCGTGGTGGCGCTGATCGGCATCTACGAAACGCTGCGCTCCTCGCCAACCGGCGATCGCCACTGGGGCCGACGCCTCTGGAATACTATCTGGGCGACGGCCGTCACCAGCTTCATCGCCGGCACCGCCACGCTGTTATTCTCGGCCTACCACTTCCAGCAGACAGCGCCGCTGGGGGTGGTGGGAAATGTGCTGGTGCTGCCGGTGGTCAGCTTCATCATAATGCCGTTTGCCGTGCTCTCCGTCCTGGCCATGCCGCTGGGCGTTGAGGCTCCCTTCGTTGCTACCATGGGTTGGGGGATCGATCGCATGGTCGATGGCGCGACCTTGGTCGCCGGCTGGAGCGATGGATGGACCGGTAACCCATTGCTGACCAGTCTGGCGCTCGTCATCGGCCTCGTGGCGCTGGCGTGGTTCGCGTTCGTGGCCTCGTGGTGGCGCCTGCTCGGACCTGCTCTGGTCGTGCCGCTGGTCCTGCTGGTCGGGCTGGACCAGCGGCCCGACCTGCTCATTGCCGACACGACGCAGGCGGTCGCAATGCGCACCGCCACGGGCATGAGCCTGATCTCCGGACGCGCCGGCAGTTTCGCCACCGATGTCTGGGGAGAGCACTATCAGGAGCCGATCAGCGAAACGGCGGAGGACCTGCACTGCGACAGTCTCGGCTGTATCGCCCGCACCGATCGTTTCTCGATTGCCGTCATTCGCAATCCGGCCGCTTTCGCCGAGGATTGCGGCCTGCATGCCCTCGTCATCGCGCGGGTCAGGGCGCCGGTAACCTGCACCGGCAGTCAGGTCATCGATGCCGATGCGCTGGCTGCCGGCGGGGTGCACTGGCTGCGCTGGAACGAGGCGACGGGCCGCTTCACCATCCGCACCGCAGTTCCCAACCTCACCCGGCCGTGGCGAGTCGTGCCACCGTAACGCCCGCCGCCGGCATCGATGCCGAACCGATGACATAGCCCGCCTCGTCCGGCGCTTCTGTAAGCGTCGCCGGCTGGGCGCCATAGTTCACATAGATCCGGAAGCCATCGCGCGTCCGGCAGCGAACGCCTGCCGGCAGGATGATGGTGGGCAAGTCCGCCTCGGCTATGAGATGATCGACCACGCGCTGCACCAGCGATCGCGTGCCGCTGGCGCCGAGGTAGAACAGCTTGCCCTGCGAGACCAGAACCGGCCAGCCATCCACATCCTCGATCACCGCTTCGGCCGCGGTTTCGATGCGTTCGCGCCAAAGCCGCACTGCGCCGCCGCCGCCCTTGACCTCCACCTCCGCCTCGGGATGGACGCTGTCGATGCGAACGACCTTGACGTCCAGCAGATTGCTCGGCAGGTCTGGTGCCAGCCCACCCGGAATAGCAAAATCCTGCGTCTTCGAGCCGGAGCGCGGCCCTATCAGGACCCGACCCTCGAACTCAGTGATGGCGGCGCGCAGGTTATCGTTCCACGCAAACAGGGCAGGGATGGCAACCACGTCGTATCCCGCGAAGCTCCTGGTGTTGGGCGGCAGGATGTCGATATCGATGCCGTGCTTGCGGAAGGCGGCATAGAGCGCGCGGACATGGCCGCCGTGGCTGAACCCCTTGGCCTGTGGCTGGATCTCCCAGGCCCATTCGCTCTGATAGTCGAAGACGATCGCCACGCGTCCCTTGGAGGCCTCGCCGGCCACGCCGACCGTCTCGAGTTCACGGGCCACCTGGATGGCCTCGTGATAGGCCGGCGCGGGTTCGCTGTCAGGCCGCAACAGGCCCGCATGCATCTGCTCTTGCGCAAAGGGCGCCTGCCGCCAGCGGAAATAGGTCACGACCTCGGCGCCATGGGCGAAAGCTTCCCAGGCCCACAGGCGCGCCATCCCGTCCAGGGGATCGGGATTGAACTGCGCCCAGTTCACAGGGCCCGGCTGCTGCTCCATGATCCACCAGCGGCCATGGCCGACGGCCCGATAGAGGTCGTGGTGGAAGGCGGCATTGTCCGGATCGCCCTGGCGCATATAGAGGCGCTTGATCTCTTCAGGTTCATCGCTGACCGCCAGATGGCCGATCGGATAGCTGTCCCAACTGGCGATATCGAGCGTTTCGGCCAGGTCATAGTGGTCGAACTCGGTGTAGCGCGACATGAAGTTGTGGATCACCGGCAGATCCGGTCGCTTCTCCTTGAGGATGTCGAACTGCACCTTGTTGAAGGCCGCGACCTGATCGGAAGCGTAGCGGCGGAAGTCGAGGTCATGTGCCGGTGCGGCTTCGCAGACCAGGAGATTGGGCAATTCCACCTGGTCGAAGCGGTTGTATTCCATCGACCAGAAGACGTTGCCCCAGGCCTGGTTGAGCGCTTCCACCGTGCCGTACTTCTCGGCCAGCCAGCGCTGAAAGCCTTCTTTCGCCGCGGGCGAATAGGAATAGGTCGTGCCGTGGCAGCCATATTCGTTGTCGGTCTGCCAGGCGCCCAGCGCCGGATGGTCCCCCACGCCCTCGGCGAGCAGGCGGGTGATGCGACCAGCCTCTCCGCGATAGCCGAGATGGCTGAAATCGTAGTGGCGCCGCGAGCCGAAACCCTTTCGGCGCCCCTGGGCGTCGACCGCCAGCATGTCGGGATGCTTGTCGATCATCCAGCGCGGCGGCGTCGCCGTAGGCGTGCCGAACACGACCTTGAGCCCGTGCCGCGCCAGCGTGTCCATTGCCCGCAGGATCCAGTCGAAGGTGAGGTCGCCCGGGGTTGGCTCCAGCTTGGACCAGGCGAATTCGCCGATCCGCACCCACTTGATGCCGACCTCGGCCATGCGGGCCGCGTCACGGTCCCACCAGTCCTCAGGCCAGTGTTCGGGATAATAGCAGACGCCGAGGGCAGGGGAGGTCATGGCAACACTCTCAGAGGGCAATCGGGGTTTCGGGCTGGCCGGCAACGTCGACGTCGATGACAAACAAGCCACCAGCTACCTTCTCGGCAGCGCGCTGCTCATCGCTCAAATTCTTGTTGGCCGTGGTGATGAACAGCGTCTTGAGCTCGGGTCCGCCGAAAGCGGGGCAGGTGACCTGGCTGACCGGCACTTCGACGATCCGGTCGATCGAGCCATCGGGCGCATGCCGCACCACGCACGAGCCGCCCCATCTGGCATTCCACAGGAAGCCTGCGCTATCCACCACGGCCCCGTCCGGATAGCCCCTGCCATCGGACACATCGGCAAACAGCGTCCACTCACCCACCGGCAGCCCCGTCGCCGGGTCGGTGGCGCATTGCATGATCTGCTTGGTTGGCGTGTCGGTCCAGTAGGCGATGCGCCCGTCGGGGGAAAAGCAGGTGGCGTTCGGAATCCTGATGCCCGATTTGAGCGTCGTGAGTTCCCCTGCGCGGTAGTGGTAGACCGCGCCGATGGCGGCTTCCTCCTCACTTCGGGTCATCGTGCCGATCCAGAATGCGCCCGATGGATGAACGCGGCTGTCATTGGTGCGGGTATCCGCGTTGTCGGCCTCAATCTCGTTGATCCGGTTCATGCCGCCGGTCGACAGGTCGAACTGCTTCAGCCCACTGTCCGTCGCAAGCGCCAGCGTCTCGTCATCGACGATCGCTGCGGCCGCCACCGTCTCGTTGAACAGCCAGCTATCGGCAATCTCGCCTGCCGGGGTAACGGCGAATAGCGTCTGCTCATTGATGTCGAAGAAAAACAGCTGCTGGCGTCCAGCATGCCAAATGGGCCCTTCACCAAGCGCACATTGGCAATCGAGCAGAAGACGTGCGGTCTGGTTCATTGGTTCTTTCCCCTGTCATAGGCGGCAACGGCTGCTGCGGCGCGTTCGGCAACCTGCGCAACGGCCATGCCGGGCGTGTAGATGAAGGTGCCCAGGCCAAAGCCGGTGCAGCCGGCGGCGAAGTAATCGCCAAAATTGTCGGGATTTGCCCCTCCGACGGCATAGAGCGGAATCTCGGGCGGCAGCACGGCTTTCATCGCCTTGATCCCCTTTGGCCCCAGCACCTCTGCCGGGAAGAATTTCAGGCCCGTGGCCCCAGCCTTAATGGCACGAAACGCATCGGTTGGGGTGAACACGCCGGGATAGGACAATAACTGCAGCCGCACGGTCTCCTCGATCACCTGCTTGTTGGTGTCGGGCGAAACGATGAAGGTGCCGCCGGCGTCGGAAACGGCCCACACATGCTTCTTGCTCAGCACCGTGCCGGCCCCGATCGCGGCTTCATCGGCCAGCGTGTTGGATGCGAGCGCGATGCTGGTCAGGGCGTCGGGCGAATTGAGCGGCACCTCGATCATGGTGATGCCGGCGGCGACCAGGGCCCGGCAGACCTCGACGGTTTCGGCCGGCGTGATGCCACGCAGGATGGCGATGATATGGCGGTGGTCCATCAACAGGAACTCCTGGGCTAGGCGGCAAAGCTGCGCGCGGCCTTGAGGCCGGCGAGCACGATTTCGGTGGCGTCCCGGGGCTGGCCTCGCGCGCCGATCATGTCGAGTACCCGAGCATAGAGGGCGCAGAGTTCAGGCGAGCCGATCAGCGGCACGGGCTGGTCGCCGATCAACTGGCGGTTGCTGCCGATTTCGGTGCCGATCAGCAGCCCCGAGAGATACCCCGCGCACCAGTCCGGCTGCCGTCCGGACAGCAGCGAACCTGCCCGCACCTGAAACAGCGTGCCCAGCAGTTGCTCGGGGTGCTCCAGTCCCGCCGCAGCGCCCGCCGCGAAACCTTCTGCCCGCTGTTGACCGTCAAGGTCGCCGTTCAATGAATGGCGCAGCACTGAATGGGTGCGCAGCAGCTCGAACAACTCCCCGGTCATGGCAGTGGAGAAGTACTCGACGCGCGTGCCGGAAAGCTGGGCCCATTTGGAGTGCGTTCCGGGCATGCAAACGACACCGGAAAAGCCCAGCTCGAGGGCCGCCAGTCCCAGTAGCTGGGTCTCCTCGCCGCGCATGACATTGTCGCCGCCCGATCTCTGGCAGACGCCGGGCAGGATAGCCGAGGCTATGCGGCCATCCGGCATCACCGGGCGCACAGCAGCGTCGAGAAGCCCGCGCAGGTCGGTCGGCGCCTCGACATAGGGCGCTTCGAGCCAGCCCTGGCGCGCACCCGCCATGCCGCAGATCAGGACCTCGATCGTCTTCCCACGTGCGGGCCGGACGTCGTCGAGCAGTTCTGCCAAGGCCCCAGGGAACTGCTCGCGTGTCAGCTTGCCCATGCCCTTGGAGGAGGTTTTCGTGAAGGTCACATCACCCTCGGGGCCGATGCCCCAAAGCCGCAGGTTGGACGTGCCCCAGTCCACGGCGACCCACTCTACGATCTCAGTCAAGATGTCCCCTCGGCGCGCCAGGTTGAAGCGGCGCGACCCTAATGGCTGAGGCTCGTTTCAGCCAGCCCGATTCTGTACCCAGATCAGACCATATCGGCTGGCGCGGTCTCCTCGCTGGGTAAGGTGTTCGACGCGCGCAGCAAGATCGGCCGCCTTTCTCATTTGTATGATTTTTCCACGGAATGGCATTCACTCTGGCGCAAGCCATGTTAGAAAACGGCTCCAGACGGTGACAGCGTTGCGCGCCGTGCATTCAAGGGGAATACGATATGACTGCAGGCAATGGCTCCGGCGAGGCACCCAAGAAGCTGCGCTCGCGCGCCTGGTTCGACAATCCCGACAATCCGGACATGACGGCGCTCTATCTCGAGCGCTACATGAACTTCGGCGTGTCGCGCGAAGAGCTGCAGTCCGACAAGCCGATCATCGGCATCGCGCAGACCGGTTCGGATCTGTCGCCCTGCAACCGTCACCATATCGTTCTCGCCGAGCGGGTTCGCGAGGGTATCCGCGAAGCGGGCGGCATCGCCATCGAGTTCCCGGTGCACCCGATCCAGGAAACCGGCAAGCGCCCGACCGCCGGGCTGGACCGGAACCTGGCCTATCTCGGGCTGGTCGAAGTGCTCTATGGCTACCCGCTCGACGGCGTTGTCCTCACCATCGGTTGCGACAAGACCACCCCGGCCATGCTGATGGGTGCCGCCACCGTCAACATTCCCGCCATCGCGCTCTCGGTCGGCCCCATGCTCAACGGCTGGCACAAGGGCGAGCGCACCGGATCGGGCACGATTGTGTGGAAGGCGCGCCAGATGATGGCGGCCGGGGAGATCGACTACGCGCAGTTCATCGAACTCGTCGCTTCCTCGGCGCCGTCTACCGGCTACTGCAACACCATGGGCACGGCCACGACGATGAACTCGCTGGCCGAATCGCTGGGCATGCAATTGCCGGGCTCGGCCGCCATTCCCGCCCCCTATCGCGACCGCCAGGAAATGGCCTACCGCACCGGCAAGCGCATCGTCGACATGGTGCATGAGGACCTCAAGCCCTCCGACATCCTGACCAAGGACAACTTCATCAACACCATCGTGGTCAATTCGGCCATCGGTGGCTCCACCAATGCGCCCATTCACATCCAGGCCATCGCCAAGCATATCGGGGTGGATCTGAGCCTCGACGATTTCCAAACCCATGGCCACAAGGTGCCGCTGCTGGTGAACCTGCAGCCGGCCGGTGAGTATCTGGGCGAAGACTACTATCACGCCGGTGGCGTGCCGGCGGTGGTCAACGAGTTGATGGGGCAGGGGCTGATCCGCGAGAACGCGCCGACCGTCAACGGCCAGACCATCGGCGAGAACTGCCGCAACACCACCATCCAGGACGACAAGGTCATCCGGCGCTTCGACAACCCGCTCAAGGTCGACGCCGGCTTCCTGGTGCTGCGCGGCAACCTGTTCGACAATGCCATCATGAAGACTAGTGTGATCTCGCCGGAATTCCGCGACCGCTACCTCAATAATCCCGAGCATCCCGGCATGTTCGAGGGCAAGGCGGTCGTGTTCGACGGCCCCGAGGATTACCATCACCGCATCGACGACCCGGCGCTGGACATCGATGAGAACACGCTGCTGTTCATGCGCGGCGCCGGTCCGATTGGCTACCCGGGTGCCGCCGAAGTGGTCAACATGCGGCCACCGGCCTACCTGATCAAGAAGGGCATCCACGCGCTGGCCTGCATCGGCGACGGGCGCCAGTCCGGCACTTCTGGCTCCCCCTCGATCCTCAATGCCTCGCCCGAGGCTGCAGCCGGCGGTAACCTGGCGATCCTGCGCACGGGCGACCGGGTGCGAATCGATCTCAACAACGGGCAGGCCAACATCCTGATCTCAGATGAGGAAATCGCCCAGCGTCGGGCCGATCTGGAGACGGCGGGGGGCTACAAGTTCCCCAAGCACCAGACGCCCTGGCAGGAAATCCAGCGCGGCATCGTCGGCCAACTCGGCGAAGGTGCCATTCTCAAGCCTGCCGAAAAGTACCAGCGCATTGCCCAGAGCAACGGCATTCCGCGCGACAACCACTGATCGTTGACCACACGGAGGGGGCTCGCTATGGCGGGCCCCTTCTGACTTTTGCGGCTCCAACCGGCAACTGCAGCGGCCAAGACGATTGATCGGGGTGGGACGAGATGGCTGAGACGATGATCGAGGGGCAGGACACCACCGGCCCGATCGCAACCTGTCATTGCGGTCAGGTAAGCATCGTCCTGCCCAGAGCGCCCGACGTGATCGTGCAGTGCAACTGCAGCCTGTGTCGCCGCTACGGCGTCCTCTGGGCCTACTACGACGCCGCCGAACTCACCGGCCTCCCCGGAGCCGATGCGACCGACACCTATGCCTGGAACGGCAAGCACGTCGACTTCCACCGCTGCCGCAACTGCGGCTGCGTCACCCACTGGGCACCGCGATCCGCCACCCGGCAGACCCGCGGCATCAACGCGCGCCTGCTGCCCGAGGATGTGATCACCGCAGCACGACTGCGGCACAAGGACGGAGCAGGTTCGGGGAAGTATCTCGACTGAGGCAGTCAGCGGGCAGTGAGTGCAAGCCCGGCAGGAGCGGTTCATTCGGCCCCGATGCAAGTTACCCTAAACCGGTGTCGAGCCTGTCGGACCGCCAGGTCGCGCCCCTGGCGCCCCATGACTGCAACACCGACTCCCAAGCCACGCCCTCGTCCTTCGACAGGCTCAGCATGGGCTCTCAGCGTTCGAAGTTGGAACCGCCATCGTCCCCCCAGTAGACCTCATGGTGAGCCTGTCGAACCACGAGGTCATGGCGCCATGCCGCCCAGCCTGCCGCTTGCACCTTAGCCCGCATACTGCCGCTGCAGACCATCACTCCGCGCGGGTGCATCTGCTCAGCCCTGGTAGATCTGGTGGACTTCTCGAGGACGCGCCCCGGCGCTCATGATTGCACCTGAAACTGCCCGCAGCCCTCGTCCTTCGACAGGCTCAGGATGAGGGCTACTCCTCGTTCCAAGTGCTGACTGCCATCGCCCCCAGTAGACTCATGGTGAGCCTGTCGAACCACACGAGGTCGTGGCGCCATGCCCAGCCTGCCGCTGACGCCTAAGCCCGATTACTGCCGCTGCAGACCATCACTCCGCGCGGGTGCATCTGCTCAGCCCTGGTAGATCTGGTGGACTTCTCGAAGGACGCGCCCCGGCGCTCATGACTGCACCTGAAACTGCCCGCAGCCCTCGTCCTTCGACAGGCTCAGGATGAGGGCTACTCCTCGTTTCCCAGTGCTGGCTGCCATCGCTCCAGTAGACCTCATGGTGAGCCTGTCGAACCACGAGATCGTGCCCCGATGCTGCGCATGCCGCTGCACAGAGCCCATGAGAAATCGGCGCACATGCCGCTGCTCATATTTCCACCGATCAAGCGCACCTCGCGGTACCCGGCAGGCTAGGCGAACTTCTCAGCCCCCACTGCTGCTCCCTTCGGAAAAACCTCTCGCAGCTGCGCTAAGGACGGTGCCGCAAGCAACCACAGCCGCCAACGAAAAAGGCCACCGCGACGGATCGCGGTGGCCTTCGGAGCGGCGCCGAAGCGCGCGCCAGATACCAGACTAGAGCAGGGTCAGGTTGGTCGCAGATTCCTTGCCGTCGCGGCCGGTCTCGAGCTCGTAGGTCACCTTGTCGTTCTCGTACAGGCCCTGCAGGCCCGAGCGCTGAACGGCGGAGATGTGGACGAAGGCATCCTTGCCGCCATTTTCTGGCGAGATGAAGCCGAAGCCCTTGGTGGTGTTGAAGAACTTTACGGTGCCGGTGATGAGGGCCATGATTTTTCCTTTTGCTCGAAACGAGCGGTTATCCAGTGGCAACACGCCAAAGGGACATAACGTTCGCATGGTAGAGCGGGAAGCCACGGACCGGCGAACCGGCAGCAGGCAGCCGACTTAGGCTGAAAACGTATGCCACTTATGTAGCGCGAAATGACCATCTCTGCAAGGTCTCGAAACAACAACGTCGCCACGAATGCAGTGCATGGCAAGGAAAGCCTATGCGAAGACTGGCAATTCTGTGATCCGCAAGCAACCGCCGCTGATCAACAGACACGACCTCTCCCGCCAGTCGGCCCCCTCAGGGGGCGACCCCAGGCTCGCCAAGTGACACTGCATCATGCGCAGTCAAGCCAGCGGCCGCAGTAGACGCCGGCGCCTGCAGTAGACCTCAGGGTGAGCCCGTCGAACCACAAGGTCGTGCCACCGGACAACCATCCATGCCAATCCCGCGCACACCTCGTCCTTCGACAGGCTCGGGATCATACTCTCGACGATGTCAGGAGGCGTCCTCAATGGGGGCGCAAGGGCCACTACTGCCCGGCTCCGCGTAGCGCCCAGACGGCGACATGACGTCAGGCTGTATCAGCCCAGTCCCGCTGGCTCGGCGCTGAGGTGCTCGTGCACGATCTGCCAGCCTGCCGTGCGACGCGCCAGAACGCTGGTGCCGCGCCCTCGGCCCGCGCTCTGCTGGCCATCCACGGTGGCCCGCCAGTGAAATTCGTAGATACAGGCGGCTGCGGCATCGCCTGCAGCCACCCAATGCAGGTCTCCAATGCATATGTCTCGTCGACCAACTGCGCCCACGTCTTCTCGAAGGCCGCCCGAATGGCGCCAAGTCCGGCATGCGAGCCATCGCCGAACCAGAATATGGCATCCGGCGCAATCAGCGGCACTAGGTCATCGAAGCGATGCCGGTTGATGCGCTCGCGGTAGAGCGCGAGTGCCGCCTCCGCACTCGCCGCTTCCATCAGTACTTGCGCAGCAGGCCGACCAGCCGGCCCTGGACCTTGACCCGGTCCGGCGGGAAGATGCGGGTTTCATAGGCTGGGTTGGCCGCTTCCAGCGCCACGGTATTGCCCTTGCGGCGCAGGCGCTTGAGCGTTGCCTCCTCGTCGTCGACAAGGGCGACGATGATCTCGCCGGTGCTTGCGGCATCCTGCTTCTTGATCAGCACGGTATCGCCATCGAAAATACCCGCTTCGATCATCGAGTCACCGCGCACCTCGAGAGCGTAGTGCTCACCTGCGCCCAGCATTTCGGGCGGCACCAGAATGGTGTGCGAATGGGTCTGGATCGCCTCGATGGGTGTGCCCGCGGCGATCCGGCCCATGACCGGAATGGAGATTGGCCGCGCATAGTCCTCGCCTGCTGTCACCCGCGCCGGCGGGCTCGCCACCTTGCCAAGATTGCCTTCGATCACCGAGGGTTCGAACCGCGCCCGGCGGCCGCCCAGAGAGGGGTTCATCGAATCGGGCAGCTTGACCACTTCGAGCGCCCGGGCGCGATTGGGCAGGCGACGGATAAAGCCGCGTTCCTCGAGCGCGGTGATCAGCCGGTGAATGCCGGACTTGGATGCGAGGTCAAGCGCATCCTTCATTTCATCGAAGGATGGCGGGACGCCGCTTTCCTTCATCCGCTCATGGATGAACATCAGCAGCTCGTGTTGTTTGCGCGTCAGCATGGGCCCCTCGGCAAGGAATCGGAACATAGGCAGAACGACTATACGTGTTCCAGTTATGTTCTGCAACATGCTTGCCGTGTCGGCCACACCGCGGGCGGTCGACAGTCAGAAGGCGTCGACGAATGAAGTATCGACAATAGTGCCGGCCGATTGTCCGGGATCATTTTCCGGCTGCATGATCAGCAGGTCCGCAGCGGCCATCGACGAGGTGTGACCGCTGTCCGTCTGGCTGATCGGCATCGCCATCGGCCCCTCCGGCGTATGCAGCAGCCGCGCGCGCATGAAATGGCGCCGGGCGCTGTTGAGCGGGGTCGGCGCGGCGAGAGGCAGGTGCCACACGGCCGGTTCCGGGCAGCCAAGGAAGCGGCGGAGCGCGGGCTTGATGAAGACCATCGCCGTGACCATCGCCGATACTGGATTGCCCGGCAGCCCGAAGATCAGCGTCCTGCCGCGGGTGCCGAACATCAGCGGCTTGCCCGGTCGCATATTGATGCGCCAGAAATCGAGCTGGACGCCCAGATCGAGCAGGATTTCCTGCACGATGTCGTGCTCACCCACACTGGCGCCGCCGGTGGTAATCAGTACGTCCGGTTCCCCGGCAAAGCACGCCTCCAGCTTGCGCCGCAGTTCGGCGCGGTCGTCCCGTGCGATGCCGTGATCGGTCATGGCCTCGGCATAGGGCGCCAGTAGAGGGCGCAGCCCGAAGCTGTTGGAGGCAACGATCTGGTCGCGCTTGAGCGTCGCACCTGGCAACACCAGCTCGTCTCCCGTTGCCAGCAGGGCGAGCCTGGGACGTCTGGCCACTGTGAGCTCGGCCATGTTGGCGGCGGCAGCCACCGCCAGTTGCATGGCCGACAGGCGGATACCCGTCTCGACCAGCCGTTGCCCCCGGGCGAAGTCATTGCTCAGCGCGCGGATGCTGTGGCCCAGGCGCGCCGGTGCCGTGAAGACGACCGCGCCATCGGCAACCTCGGCCTGTTCCTGCATGATCACCGTGTCGGCGCCCGCCGGCACCGGAGCACCGGTAAAGATCCGCACCGCCTGGCCCGACGGCAGCGATCCAGCAAAGCCTGCGCCGGCCTGCGAGGTGCCCGCAATGGGAAGCGGTTGGCCGACAACGACATCACCCGCGCGTACCGCGAAGCCATCCATCGCACTGGCATCGAATGGCGGCTGGTCATGCGCGGCAATGATCGGCGCCAGCAACACGCGTCCCGCCGCCGCCTCGAGGGCGACGGTTTCCCCGCTCGGCGGCGGCACGCGCTTCAAGATCGCCGCAATGGCGTCTTCCACCGGGAGCAGGGTCATGACCGGACGAAGTCGCCCGACTTGCCGCCCGACTTTTCCAGCAGGCAGATATCGGTGACGGTCATGCCGCGGTCGATCGCCTTGGCCATGTCGTATAGCGTCAGCGCCGCCGTCGACGCTGCGACCAGCGCCTCCATCTCCACCCCGGTCTGCCCGGTGGTTTCGGCAGTCGCCTGGATCAGGATCGCTCCCGAACCATCGGCCGTGATGTCGACGCTGACCTTGGTCAGCGCAATGGGATGGCACAATGGGATCAGTTCCGCGGTCTTCTTGGCCGCCATGATGCCGGCGATCCGCGCCACGGCCAGGGCATCGCCCTTCTTGAGGCCTCCGCCCATGATGGTGGTGACCGTCTCGGGCTCTGCCACGATCCGGGCCTGGGCCACGGCCCGGCGACGCGTGGCGGCCTTGTCGGCGATATCCACGATATGGGCCTCGCCCCTGGCGTTGAGGTGGGTGAGCCCGCCGGACATCAGGCCATGGCCCGCGACGTGCCCGTCAGCAGTTCCCTCGTGGCGGCCACCACGTCGGCCTGGCGCATCAGGCTTTCGCCGACGAGGAACGTGCCAATGCCGGCTTCCTGATCGAGCTTGAGAATATGCTCGTGGCTGACGATGCCACTCTCGCTCACCAGCAAAATGCCCTGCGGCACCCCGACGGCGAGCTTGACCGAGGTCTCGAGCGTCGTCTCGAAGGTCCGCAGATTGCGGTTGTTGATGCCGATGAACTCGGCGCCCAGGGCCAGCGCCCGGTCGAGTTCGAGCTGATCATGCACCTCGACCAGTGCATCCATCTTCCATTCCTCGGCAGCGTCGAGCAGGTATCGCGCCACGTCGTCCCCGACGGCAGCGAGGATGATGAGGATGCAGTCGGCGCCCCAGGCACGCGCTTCGGCCACCTGGTAGGTCTCGAACAGGAAATCCTTGCGTAGCACCGGCAGTTGGGTCGCCGCGCGCGCCTCGATCAGGTAGCTGGGCGAGCCCTGGAAGCTCGGGCGGTCGGTCAGCACCGAGAGGCATGTCGCGCCAGCCATCTCATAGCAGCGGGCGATTTCGGCAGGGTCGAAGTCGGCGCGGATCAGCCCCTTGGACGGGCTTGCTTTCTTCACCTCGGCGATCAGGGCGTAGTCGCCGCAGCTCCGCTTGGCCTTGAGCGCGCGGACGAACCCGCGGGGCCCAGGCTGGTCATGCGCCTGCGCCACCACTTCCGCCCATGGGCGCATGGCTTTGGCCGCAGCAATTTCCTCGCGCTTATACGCTTCGATCTGCTGGAGAATGTCGCTCATCGGTCTCGTCCGTTCGATACCGCCACGAGGCGGGCGAGTGTTTCCCTGGCCTTGCCGCTGTCGATCAGGCTTGCGGCTGCCTCGGCGCCTTCGCGCAGGTCTGCCACCTTGTCGGCGACGATCAACGCGGCTGCGCTGTTCAGCAAGACGATATCGCGATAGGCACCCGTCTGCCCATCGAACAGGGCAAGCATGGCTTTGGCATTATAGTCAGGGTCGCCACCAAGCAAGTCTTTGGCGTCATGTCGCCTGAGGCCGGCCTGTTCCGGCGACACTTCAAAGCTCCGCAGGTCGCCATCGGCAATCTGGGCGACGAAACTCGGTCCGGTCACCGTGATCTCGTCGAGCCCGTCGCTGCCATGCACCACCCACGCCTTGGTGGCACGGTTGGCGAGCAGGGCGGCCGCCACCGGCTCCACCCACTCCTCGGCATAAACCCCGAGCATGTAACGACGCACGCCCGCCGGGTTGGACTGCGGTCCGAGCAGGTTGAACATGGTCCTGACACCCATTTCCGCGCGCGCCGGGCCTACATGGCGCATGGCGGGGTGGTGGCTGGGCGCGAACATGAAGCCGATGCCTGCCTCTGTGATGCTGCGGGAGATATCTTCCGGCGCCAGGTCCAGCTTGACGCCCAGCGCCTCGAGAACCTGCGACGCACCTGACTTGGAGGAGAGCGCCCGGTTGCCATGCTTGGCAACGGGCACGCCCGCCGCGGCGACCACGATGGCGCTGGCTGTCGAAATATTGAGCGTGCCGCCGCCATCCCCGCCGGTGCCGACGATGTCGATGGCATTCTCGGGTGCCTCGACCGGCACCATCTGTTCGCGCAGGATCGACACGGCGGCGGCGATTTCACCCACGGTCTCGCCTTTGATGCGCATGCCCATCAGGAAGGCCCCGATCTGGCTCGGCGTCGCCTCGCCGGCCATGATGGTGCGCATTACGCCGCGCATTTCCTCGCCGTTCAGGTCCTTGCTGTCGGCGATCTTGCTGAGGGCTGCCTTGATGTCCATCACGCTGCTCGCTTCTGGTGAAAGTCGCGCGCCAGGTTCAAAAAGTTCTGCAGCAGCGCGTGGCCGTTCTCGCTGGCGATGCTCTCGGGATGGAATTGCACGCCATGCATCGGCAGGGTCTTGTGCTGCATGCCCATGATCAGGCCGTCATCGGTGGTGGCGGTGATTTCGAGCTGCTCGGGCAGGGTTTCCTGCCTGACGATCAGCGAGTGGTATCGCGTCGCCTCGAAGTCGTTGTTGAGCCCGCGGAACAGGCCCATGCCGCCATGATGGATCCTGGACGTCTTGCCATGCACCAGGTGCGGCGCACCGATCACGTCGCCGCCCATGGCCTGGCCGATGGCCTGGTGGCCCAGGCACACGCCCAGCATGGGGATCTCGCTCTTGAAGCGATCGATGGCGCTGAGGCAGATGCCCGCCTCGTTCGGCGTGCAGGGGCCAGGCGACAAGACGATCGCCTCGGGCGCCATATCGGCGATTTCCTCGAGCGTGATCTTGTCGTTGCGATGCACGGTGATATCGGCGCCGAGCTCGCCCAGGAAGTGCACGAGGTTGTAGGTAAAGCTGTCGTAGTTATCGATGACGAGGGTGCGGGTCATGAGGGCACTCCAAAAAAGTGGTTCTGGTGACGTTCGTTCAGAACCAGCCCCGCCATCGCAATATCGCAGTAGACCTCATCCTGAGCTTGTCGAAGGACGAGGTCGTGGCAACACCGGCAAGCTGGACCTCGTGGTTCGACAGGCTCACCATGACGTCTCCCAGAATTTTGCTCATTGCCCGATCCCTGCCTCGCCAGCATAGCGTAGCGCTTCCTCGGCGGCGCTGAAAAGGGCGCGGGCTTTGTTTTCGCATTCCATCTGCTCAAGTTCGGGCACGCTGTCGGCGACGATCCCGGCGCCTGACTGCACATAGAGCTTGCCATCCTTGAGGATCGCCGTGCGCAGCACGATGCAGGTGTCCATCGTGCCATCGGCACCGAAATAGCCAACGCAGCCGCCATAGATGCCGCGACGCGACTTTTCCAGTTCGTCGATGATCTCCATTGCCCGCACTTTTGGGGCTCCGGAAACCGTGCCCGCCGGGAAGCCTGCCGACAGCGCGTCGACGAAATCGCACCTGGGGTCGAGCACGCCGACCACGTTGGATACGATGTGCATCACGTGCGAATAGTATTCGAGGAAGAACTTGTCGGTCACGCGGACGGTGCCGGTCTTGGCGACGCGGCCGACGTCGTTGCGGCCTAGGTCGAGCAGCATCAGGTGTTCGGCCAGTTCCTTTGGGTCGGCCAGCAGTTCCGCCGCCAGTTCGGCATCGCGCGTAGGCGTGGAACCGCGCTTGCGCGTGCCGGCGATCGGCCGGATGGTCACTTCGCCATCCTGCACCCGTACGAGGATTTCCGGGCTCGATCCAGCAACGGCGAAGTCACCGAAATCGAGGAAATACATATAGGGACTGGGATTGGTCCGGCGTAGCGCCCGGTAGAGCGCCGTTGGGGGCAGGGTGAACTCCGCCTCGAAACGCTGGCTCAGCACCACCTGGAAGATATCACCTGCGGTGATGTAATCCTTGGCCCTGGCCACCATGGCGAAATAGTCGTCCCTGGAGGTATTGCTGGTGACGGCAATCGATTCCAGATCGACCAGGGCCGGCGTCGGGGGCAGGGCGCGGCCGAGCCGGGCGATGGCATCGTCGATGCGCGATTGAGCTGCCTCATAGGCCTGCCGGGCCGAGACGCCCTGGCGCACATAGACCGGGGCGGTCAGATACAACTCATCCTTGAGCGTGTCGAAGATGGCCAGCAGGGACGGCCGCATCAACGTGGCTTCGGGCAGTTGCAGGTGGTCCGGATTGCTGTTGGGCAGCACCTCCATGTAGCGGACCATCTCATAGCCGAGGAAGCCATAGATGCCGGCCGACTGTGGCGGCAGCCCCGCGGGTACCTCGATCTTGCTGTCGGCGACGAGGTTGCGCAGCGCGTCCAGCGGCAGGTCGGGCAACGCCTCGAAATTTGTCTCGTCGACCTGCGCCCTCCGGTTGATCGAGGCCTCGCCGGCCTCGACCCGCAGGATCACGTCGGGCTGGCTGCCGATGATGGAATAGCGGCCGCGGGTCGTGCCGTCCTGCACGGATTCGAGCAGAAAAGTGTTCTTCCGCTCCTGCGCAAGCTTGAGGTAGGTACCCACCGGGGTCTCGAGGTCCGCCACGATGCGACGCCAAACGATCTGCGACTTTCCAGCATCGTACTGCTCGGAGAAGCGCTGATAGAAGTCGTCGCCCATGTTATCGTGTCCGGTTGGAAGCGGCTCTTAGAGGCCGGTGTCGACTGCCAGGGCCTGCTGCAGCGCCTGCTGGTTGATGACCACGCGCGCGTCGTCTCGCACGGCACCGACGAAATCGCCGTAGACGCCGATGCGGATCTCGTTCTCGAGTGTGGCGGTGGCACTGGGCTCAAGTGGGCCTGCGGCCTCGGTCAGTTCCGTCACCTCGAAGACGACGAACTCGCCCGATTGGCTGACTGCCGAACCATGCAGGTCGGCGTCACCCGCAAAAGTGGCCGATGCCACGGCGCTGTCGATCGTGCCGTCTTCCGAGCCGAAGCGGGTGAATCGGGCGCTGAGCTGCGGAAACACGTTGTAGCTGGCTGCGACATCGGCCAGCGTTTCCCCGGCTTCCAGTCGCGCGACCGCCTCGGCCTGTGCGGCGAGGATGGCGTTGTTGACCCGTTCCTCAGTCAGCGTCTGGGCCACGACATCGCGCACTTCATCGAGCGTCTGGTCGCGGGCCGGTTCGATCGACTGCACGTCGAACCAGAGATTGCTGCTGGCGGCCAGCGGGACGCCTGCCGTCAGGGCGCCCTCGTCGGCATTGAAGATGGCCTGCGCCACGCGCGGCACGTCCTCGGTGGCGAGATCGGGAACCACTGCGAGCTCGGTGCCGGCGGCGGTGACCTCGGCTTCGTAGAGTTCGAGGCCGAAGCGCTCGGCGATTTCGGGTAGTGGACGGAATGCAGCGCGCAGTTCCTCGATCTGGTCCTGGACATCGCCCAGCTCTTGGCGCGCCTCGGCCAGCGCCAGGTTGTTGGCGATCTGATCGCGTACATCCGCCAGCGTCGGCACGCCGGCCGTCTCGATTGCGGAGACGTAAACGGCGCGCTGGCCGGCAACGCCTTCGATGATGACGAAGCCACCCTCGGGCACGGTGAAAGCGGCCGTCGCCAGGCTGGGGTCGTTGATCTCGGCCTGCGCCAGCGTGCCGAGATCGGTCGGGAACAAGCCCGCCTCGGTTACTAGCGTCTCGAAAGGCGTGCCGGCCGCAAGGCCCGCTTCGAACGCCGCCACCTGCTCGTCGCTCAACACCACCTGCTGGATCGTGCGGCGCTCGGGCGTGGTCAGCGTCGCCCTCGTGCGCTCGTATTCGGCGGCGATCTGGTCCTCGGGAATGGTCTTGGTCGCCGCAAGGTCGGCAGCCGAGAGGCGCAGCATCTGGACGTTGCGGGTTTCGACCGTGCGGAACTCGGCCTGGTGCTCGGCCAGATAGGCGGCGAGTTCTGCCTCGGTCGGCGCCGGCGGCGTTTCGACGTTGATTTCGCCCAGCGTGAAATACTCGATGGTGCGCTGGTCGGCAACATAGCGGTTGATGAGGCTCGAAGCCGTTTCAGGCAGCGTGGTGTCGCCGAACAGGCTCACCACCAGCTGCTGGCGGCGCGCCGCATCGCGCTGCTCCTCGAAATACTCGGCCTCCGTGAGCCCGCTCATCTGCAGCACCTGGCGGAAATTGTCTGGGTTGAAGGCGCCCAGCGCGTTCTGGAACGACGGGTCCTCACGCAGCATCTCGCTCAGCTTCTGCTCGGAAACGCCCAGGCCGAAGCTGGTTGCAAGCTGGTCGAGCGCGGCACTCTGTGCCAGGTCCTGCAGTACCATCGAGGGAATTCCCAGGTTAACTGCGTCCTGCGCCGAGGGTACCGAGCCCAGTTGCTGGGCAACCTGGTTCAGCTGCCCTTGATAGGCCCGCAGGAACTCGCGCGCGTCGATCTCCTCGTCGCCCACCCGGGCCACGGTGTTGCTGCCCAGACCCAGCACGACATTGTTGATGCCGAAGCCCGCCACGCCCACCAGCAGGAAAGCGCCCAGGATCTTGCCGGGCCAGGATTTTGCGAAATCACGCAAACTATCGAGCATCTGAGACGTTCCAGTTGGGCAACACCAGGCTTTACCGTGCCTGCGGAGGCGCATTAGTAATCGGTTTGACAGCCGGGGTTATGGCAATCCGTGCCACGGTGCAAGAGGTAGCAGGAGCAAACAGTGACAACCACAATAACGCCGCTGATCGCCGGGAACTGGAAAATGAACGGGCTGAGGGCGTCGCTGGATGAACTGACGGCCCTGGCGGCCATGCTCACGACGGGGGATGCGCCGCGTGCACTGGTGGTGGTCTGTCCGCCCGCTACGATTCTTGCGGCGGTAGCGCGGCAGGGGGCGACAAGCGGCATCATGGCCGGCGGGCAGGATTGCCATCCGGCACCGCATGGCGCCCACACCGGCGACATTTCTGCCGGCATGCTCGCCGATGCCGGTGCCCAATATGTGATCGTCGGGCACTCCGAGCGTCGCGACACGCACGGGGAAACCAACGACTTGGTCCGCGCCAAGGCCGAGGCGGCCATCGGGGCAGGGCTCAAGCCCATCATCTGCGTCGGCGAGACCGAGGCGCAGCGCGACAGCGGCAATGCGGAATCGGTGGTGACCGGCCAGCTCGCCGGCTCCATCCCCGAGGCCGCCGGACAACATCAGGTGATCGTGGCCTATGAGCCGATCTGGGCCATCGGCACCGGCCGCACGCCCACCTATGAGGAGATCGCCAAGATGCACAACGCCATCCGCCGGCATCTGGTCGACCGCTTCGGCGACAGGGGGCAGACCATCCACATTCTCTATGGCGGCTCGCTCAAGCCACAGAATGCACGCGAAATCCTCGCCATCGACAACGTCAATGGTGGGCTCGTGGGCGGCGCCAGCCTCTTGGCAAACGACTTCATGACCATTATCTCGGCCGTATAGCAATGCCGAGCTGGACGTGCCGGAAATTCCGCGCGCCCTCTGGCATTTGCGACTTGAGGCGTGTAAGACGCGCCATCTTTTGCTTAGACCTATAGACTGAGACAGAATGGCGAACGTCCTGATTGTTGCCTATTTGCTGATCGTCCTGGCGCTGATTGCGGTGATCCTGCTGCAGCGTTCGGAGGGCGGTGCGCTGGGCATCGGTGGTGGCGGCGGTGGCGGCATGATGACCGCACGCGGCTCCGCCAATCTGCTCACCCGCACGACAGCGATCCTGGCGGCATTGTTCTTCGCCACGGCCATCGGCCTCACCATCCTGTCGGAGCTGGATCGCAGCACGTCGAGCATTCTCGAGGGCGCGACCGTCACCGAGGACGGCACGACGCCCACTAACGTGCTCGACGCGCTGAACGCCCTGCAGCCCACGGCGCCGGCCTCCGACCTGCCGGTTCCGACCATCGAGACGCCGGAGACCACTGTTGTGGCGCCGGCATCCGAGGCGCCGGTGGTGGCGCCGGAAGCAGCGGGCGAACTGCCTGTGCCAGAGGCGCCGGCGGAGACGGTGCTGGTGCCGGCAGTCCCGGCCACCAACTGACCGCCGCGAGGCGAGACACCAGGAAGGGGATGGCGACATCCCCTTCTTCTTTTTGTGTAGAGCCGCTTGCGGGCTCTACGAATCGACGCTGATGAGAATTAAGGAACGCCCATGGCTCGGTACGTATTCATCACCGGAGGCGTGGTCTCCTCATTGGGTAAGGGTCTGGCATCGGCGGCACTGGGTGCCGTCCTGCAGGCGCGCGGCTACAAGGTGCGGCTGAGAAAGCTCGACCCCTACCTCAACATCGATCCCGGTACGATGTCTCCCACCCAGCACGGCGAGGTGTTCGTCACCGACGACGGCGCCGAGACCGACCTCGACCTGGGCCATTACGAGCGCTTCACCGGCCGGGCCGCCACCAAGCGCGACAACATCACCACGGGCCGCATCTATTCCGACATCCTCGCCAAGGAGCGTCGCGGCGAATATCTCGGGGCGACCGTGCAGGTCATTCCCCACGTCACCGATGCCATCAAGAACTTCGTGATCGAGGGCAACGAGGACTTCGACTTTGTCCTGGTCGAGATCGGCGGCACGGTCGGCGATATCGAGGGCTTGCCGTTCTTCGAAGCGATCCGCCAGCTCGGCAACGACCTGCCGCGCGGCCACACCTGCTACCTGCATCTCACCCTGATGCCCTACATTCCCTCGGCCGGGGAACTCAAGACCAAGCCGACCCAGCATTCAGTCAAGGAACTCCGTTCCATCGGCATAGCGCCGGACGTGCTGCTGGTGCGCTGCGATCGCCCCATTCCTGAGGGCGAGAAGAAAAAGCTCAGCCTCTTCTGCAATGTGCGCGAAAGTGCCGTGATTCAGGGCCTTGATGTCGGCTCGATCTACGACGTGCCGCTGGCCTATCATCGGGAAGGGCTGGATCGGGAAATCTTGGCCTCCTTCGGCATCACTGATGCCCCCGAGCCCGACCTTGCGCCGTGGGAGGAGGTCTCGACCCGGCTCCACAACCCCGAAGGCGAGGTCAACATCGCCATCGTGGGCAAGTATACCGGCCTCAAGGACGCCTATAAGTCGCTCTCGGAAGCCCTCAGCCATGGCGGCATCGCCAACAAGGTGAAGGTCAACTTGCAGTGGATCGATTCGGAGGTGTTCGAACGCGACGATCCCGCCCCCTATCTCGAACATGTCCACGGTATTCTCGTACCCGGCGGTTTCGGCGAACGCGGCTCGGCCGGCAAGATCGAGGCGGCCCGCTTCGCCCGCGTCAAGGACGTGCCCTATTTCGGCATCTGTTTTGGCATGCAGATGGCCTGCGTCGAGGCGGCCCGCAATACCGCAGGGATCAAGAACGCATCCTCCACCGAATTCGGCCCCACCAAGGAGCCGATCGTCGGGATGATGACCGAGTGGACCAGGGACAACAACAAGGAAAGCCGCTCCGCCGATGGCGATCTGGGTGGCACCATGCGGCTGGGGGCCTATCCTGCCCAGCTCACCCGCGGCTCGCGCGTCGCCGACATCTACGGCTCCACCCGCATATCGGAGCGCCACCGTCACCGCTATGAGGTGAACATGGACTATCGCAAGCTGCTCGAAAAGAACGGCCTGCTGTTCTCGGGCGTATCGCCCGACGGCAAGCTCCCCGAAATCGTCGAGCGCACCGACCATCCCTGGTTCATCGGCGTCCAGTTCCATCCCGAGCTCAAGTCGAAGCCCTTCGAGCCGCACCCGCTGTTCGCCAGCTTCATCGCTGCCGCGATGGAGCAGAGCCGGCTGGTTTGATCGATATCGTCACCGAACGGCGGTTGCCGGGCATCCTGGCAATCGGCTGCCCTTGAGCTATAGTCAGGCGATCATGGCAGACATCGTCAATCTTCGTACCGTCCGCAAGCAGAAGGCCCGCACTGACAAGAAAGTCCAGGCCGCGCACAACCGCGCGCAGTTCGGGCGGACCAAGGCGGAAAAGCAGCAGCAGGCTGCCGAGAAGGCCCTGGCTGAAAGAAAAATCGAGGCCCACAAGCGCGTCGACGACGAGTAGGGGCCAACTTTCGGGCGCCACGCTGCGTTACTAGGCTGCCCGTCCCACGAAAAGGAAACAGCAATGCGTCTTCTCATGCTAGGCACCGGCGGTATGGCACGGCTCCACGTCAAGGGGTTCAGGGAGGTCGAGGGCGTCGACATCGTCGCCGCCGTCGACACGGATCCCAACCGCCTGCAGGCTTTCCGGGAGGCCAATGATATTGGACGCGGCTTCGCCTCGCTCGACGCTGCCCTGGCCTGGGGCGAGTTCGACGCCATAACCAACATCACGCCCGATAGCGTTCATCACCCGACCACGATGGCCGCTCTGCGGGCAGGCAAGCACGTGTTCTGCGAAAAGCCGCTCGCGACCGACCACAACAAGGCCTTCGAGATGGCCGACACCGCCGAGACGATGGGTCTGGTCAACATGGTGAACCTCACCTATCGCAACGTGCCGCAGTTGCAGAAGGCGCATCAGCTCGTGGAGTCGGGCGCGATCGGCAAGGTGAAGCATATCGAGGCGAGCTACCTGCAGAGTTGGCTGGTCCAGAGTGCCTGGGGCGACTGGCAGTCCACGCCGACCTGGCTTTGGCGGCTGAGCACCAAGCATGGCTCGAACGGCGTGCTGGGCGACATTGGCATTCATATCCTCGACTTCGCCGCCTATGCGGCCGGCACCGAATATACCAACGTGTTCTTCCGCCTGCAGACCTTCGACAAGGCCGAAAACGGGCGCATCGGCGAGTACGACCTCGATGCCAACGATACCTTCGTGATGACGGCCGAAATGGACAATGGCGCCATGGCCGTGATCCACGCCACCCGCTGGGCCTCCGGCCACCTCAACGACCTGCGGTTGCGCCTCTACGGCGAGAAGGGTGGCATCCAGGTCACCGACATCAACCACACGCCAAAACTGATGACCTGTATGGGCGACGACCTCGAGACCGCCACCTGGACCGAGATGGCAGTCGAGCCTGTCGAGACCAACTACGCCCGCTTCGTCAAGGCCGTGCGCCGTGGCAAGAACATGGAGCCGTCGTTCCGGCACGCCGCCAACCTGCAGAAGATCCTCGATCTGGCTTCGGTGACCCAGCGCGACCGCACCGAGCATGCAGCATCCGCTCCTGCCAAGGCCAAGGTGGTGTTGGGCGAATAGACCTCGACACCCGGCGCGTCGCAGCAGCGGGCGCCGGCCCACGCAGACGGCAAGGAAGTTCGACCATGGCACGCATCATCGTCATCGGCGCTACGGGCCATATCGGCAGCTATCTCTTCCCGCGTCTGGTCCGTGCCGGACATGACGTGGTTGCTGTCTCTCGTGGTACCTCCACGCCATACGTCGAGGATAGGGCTTGGGACCGGGTGGAACAGGTGACGCTTGACCGCTCCAGCCTTGAGCAACAGGGCGCTTTCGGCACGGCAATCGCCGAGCTTGCACCGGAAATCGTCATCGACAACATCTGCTTCACCCTCGAGAGCGCTACCCAGCTGGCTGAGGCACTCATCGGCAAGGTGCAGCACTTCATTCACATCGGCACCATCTGGACGCATGGCTTCTCCGAAGCGGTCCCCACCCCCGAGGACGCGACCAAGCGCCCATTCGGGGATTACGGCGTGCAGAAAGCCGCCATCGAAGCCTACCTGCTCGATCTTGCCCGCCGCCGGGGCTTTCCTGCGACGATTGTTCATCCCGGCCACATCGTGGGCCAGGGGTGGTCACCGCTCAATCCGGCCGGGCATTTCGATGACGCGGTGTTCCGGACGCTGGCCCGTGGCGACGAGCTGGCTCTACCAAATTTCGGCATGGAGACCGTGCACCACATCCACGCGGACGATATCGCCGTGCTGCTGATCAAGGTCATCGAGAACTGGGGCGCGTCCACCGGTGAGGCATTCCACGCCGTGTCGCCGGCGGCGCTGACGCTGCGGCACTACGCCGAGGCCATGGCGCTCTGGTTCGGCCAGGAACCGAGGCTCACCTTTCTGCCATGGGACGAATGGAAGGCGCGGCAGTCGCCGCAGAATGCTGCGGCGACGTGGGAGCACATTGCCCGTAGCCCGAACTGCTCGATCGACAGGGGCAGGCGCCTTCTCGGCTATGCCCCGCGCTACTCATCGCTGGCCGCAGTACAGGAGTCGGTTTCGTGGCTGATGGCGAATGGTAAGCTGAGCCTTTAGCGGGTCCTGCTCGGCACCCGGCGCTGCTTTTTTGCGATTGCCCTCTTTTCACTGTCACACAGCGCGTCTAGGAAGGCTCACACACCCCCAATAACCACCGGGAATTGCTCGCATGTCATCAATCATCCACGTCACCGGCCGCCAGATCTATGACAGCCGGGGCAATCCGACGGTCGAAGCCGACGTGGTACTGGACGATGGCAGCTTCGGCCGTGCTGCGGTGCCGTCAGGCGCGTCCACCGGCGCACATGAGGCTGTCGAGTTGCGCGACGGGGGCCAGAAGTATTCTGGCAAAGGCGTGACCCAGGCGGTCGAGAACGTCAATTCGGTGATCTTCGACGAGATCCAGGGCATGGATGCGCTCGATCAGCTCGGCGTCGACCAGGCGATGATCGAACTGGATGGGACGCCCAACAAGTCGCGCCTGGGTGCCAACGCCATCCTGGGCGTGTCGCTTGCGGTCGCCAAGGCTGCTGCCGAATCGAGCGAGCTGCCGTTTCACCGCTATGTTGGCGGCCCCAACGCCCATGTCCTGCCGGTGCCGATGATGAACATCATCAATGGCGGCCAGCACGCCGACAATCCCATCGACATGCAGGAATTCATGATCCTGCCGGTGGGCGCGGACAGCCTGGCGGACGCGGTCCGCATCGGCTCGGAAATTTTCCACACCCTCAAGAAGGGTCTCTCCGCCGAAGGCCACAACACGGCCGTGGGCGATGAGGGCGGTTTTGCCCCCAACCTCAAATCGGCCGACGATGCGCTGGGCTTCATCATGCGCTCCATCGAGAAGGCGGGTTACAAGCCGGGCGAGGACATCTTCCTCGGCCTCGATTGCGCCGCCACCGAATATTACAGGGGCGGCAAGTACGCCATGGAAGGCGAGGGCAAGTCCCTGTCTTCCGAGGAGAACGTGCGCTTCCTTGAGGACCTGGCGAACCGCTACCCCATCATCTCAATCGAGGATGGTATGGGCGAGGATGACTGGGACGGCTGGAAGGCCCTGACCGACGCGATCGGCAAGAAGGTCCAGCTGGTGGGCGACGATCTCTTCGTCACCAATACCGAACGCCTCGTCTCGGGCATCAAGATGGGCGTGGCCAACTCCATCCTGGTCAAGGTAAACCAGATCGGCTCGCTGTCGGAGACCCTCAATGCGGTCGATACCGCCCACCGCGCGGGCTACACGTCGGTCATGTCGCATCGTTCGGGCGAGACCGAGGATTTCACCATTGCCGACCTGGCCGTGGCCCTGAACTGCGGTCAGATCAAGACCGGCTCGCTGAGCCGGTCCGACCGTCTTGCCAAGTATAACCAGCTCATCCGCATCGAGGAGCAGCTGGGCAGCTCGGCCAAATATGCCGGCTATTCGGTGGTCAAGGGCCGCTAAGGAGCAAGGGCATGCGGGCGCTGGTCTACGACAAGTACGGCCCGCCCGACACCCTCCGGCTCGAGCAATTGCCCGTGCCGGAGCCCAAGGCTGGCGAAGTCCGCGTCAGGGTTCACGCCGCCTCCGTCAATTCCTGGGATTGGGACAAGCTGACGGGCGCGCCGCAGGGCGCGCTGCGCGCGCTGATGCGGCCGCAGCACCGCATACTGGGCGCTGATATTGCCGGCGTCGTCGATGCCGTCGGCGCCGGTGTCGACCGCCTCAAATCCGGCGATGCGGTGTTCGGCGATCTTTGCATGGGCGCATGGGGCGGCTTTGCCGACTATGTCTGCGCCAGGGCCGACGCCCTGGCGATCAAGCCGGAGGCTATCGACTTCACAGCTGCGGCGGCCTTACCGCAGGCCGGCCTCCTCGCGCTGCAGGGCCTGCGCCTTTATGGCGAACCGACGGCGGGTGAGCGGCTGCTGATCAATGGCGCCGGCGGTGGCGTCGGCACCTTCGCCATTCAGATCGCCAAGCAAGGCGGGGCCCATGTCACCGCCGTTGATCGCGGCGACAAGGCGGAGGCCTTGTCTAAACTGGGCGCCGACAAGTTCATCGACTACCAGGCGCAGGATTTTACCCGTACCGGAGAGCGTTACGACCTGATCCTCGACATGATCGGCCGCAAGTCGGTCGCTGATTACCGGCGGGCACTGGCGTCGGGCGGCAGGCTGGTCCTGGTGGGCGGCACTTTCGGCACGGTCATAAGCGTTGTCTCCGTGGGCAAGCTGGCCGCGCGCGCTGCGGGCCAGCGCATGGGCCTCTTGCTTTATCGCCCCAGCCTCGGCGAACTCGAAGAAATCGCCGCCCGCTGCGCTGCCGGTTCCCTCGTGCCGGTCATCGACAACACCTATCCGCTCGAGCAAGGCGCCAGCGCACTCCGCCGCCTCGGCGACGGCGACCACACCGGCAAGATCATCATCGAGATGGCGTAGGCGCCGCCTACTGGAATGCCGTCTCGGCAAAGCTGCGCAGCTTGCGCGAATGGAGCCGCTCGGCCGGCTGGTCCCGCAGGATCTCCATCGCCCGCAGCCCGATCTGCAGGTGCCGGTTGATCTGGGTGCGATAGAAGTCCGACGCCATGCCGGGCAGCTTGAGTTCCCCATGCAGTGGCTTGTCGGACACGCAGAGCAGCGTGCCGTAGGGCACCCGGAAGCGGAAGCCGTTGGCCGCGATGGTGGCGCTTTCCATGTCCAGCGCCACCGCGCGTGACTGGCTGAGGCGCTGGGTGATCTCGGCCTGGTCGCGCAGTTCCCAGTTGCGGTTGTCGAAGGTCGCCACCGTCCCCGTGCGCATGATTTTCTTGGTCTCGACGCCCTCGGTCTGCGTCACCTCGTGCACGGCCTGGGCTAGGGCGACCTGGACCTCCGCCAGCGCCGGCACCGGCACGGTCAGCGGCAGGTCGGCGTCGAGCACATGGTCCTCGCGCACATAGGCATGGGCAAGCACATAGTCGCCCAGCTCCTGGGAATTGCGCAGGCCGGCACAGTGGCCCAGCATGATCCAGGCATGCGGCCGCAGCACCGCGATATGGTCGGTGATCGTCTTGGCGTTGGACGGCCCCACGCCGATATTGACCATGGTGATGCCCCGCCCGCGATCCGCCGTCAGGTGATAGGCCGGCATCTGCGGCGCGCGCACCGGCGAGGTGCCAGCGACGGCGCCGCCGCGCAGCATGTTGTCGGTCACGACATTGCCCGGCTCGATGAAGCTCTCGTAGTGTCCATGGCCGGAGCGCATGTACTCCTTGGCGATGCGGCAGAACTCATCGATGTAGAACGCGTAGTTGGTGAAGATCACGAAGTTCTGGAAGTGGCTGGCATCGGTGCCGGTATAGTGGCTCAGCCGGAACAGCGAATAGTCCACGCGCGGCGCGGTGAAGGCGGATAGGGGATACGGCCCGCCCTTGGGCGGCACGAAAGTGCCATTGGCGATCTCGTCGTCGGTATTGCCCAGGTCCGGCGCGTCGAACACATCGCGCAGCGGAATGTTGAGCGCGTTGAGCGCATCGCCGTCGATGCGCTCGTTGGCGGGCACCGCGAAATGCAGCGGAATGGGGGTGTCCGACTCGGCGATGTCGATCGTGCCGCCGTGGTTCTTCAGGATGACGGTGAACTGCTCCTGGTAATAGGTGCGGAACAGGTCCGGCGCCGTCACCGTGGTGCGATAGAGCCCCGGCGTATGCAGGAAGCCATAGGGCAGGGTGCTCTCGTGCCGGCTGTAGCTGGTGGAGCGCACCTCGACCTGGGGATAGCAGGCCCGCACGCGCCCCTCGGGCACCACGCCCTTGGTCAGCGCCTCGAGATGCTGGCGAATGAAGCTGGTGTTGCGGTGATAGAGTTCAGCCAGGTATTCCCACGCTTTTTCAGGATCGGTGAAGGACTGTTTGTCGAGGCGGGGCGGGCTGATCGTGGTCATTTTTGCTCTTTCATGTCGCCGGCTCCGGATTGAACCGACCTTCTGACGGACTCGCTTGGCTGGACAGGGCAGAGCCTCGTTCACCTGCATGACAGTTTCGCGTCGTCGCTTCAACATGCAGGGCACGGAGCCTTGCACTTTCACTTCGGTGTGACAGCACTTATCTTGCCGCAATCCATCCCCATTTTTCAGTCAGTTCACTGGCACGGCAAACGACCCATGCAGCCGGTGAGCAGGGGTATCGTGTCAGCCGCTTGTCCCCCAAGCCCTCAACAGTGCGGTTGGCCGATATTCCCAGGGCTGCAACGGCGGAGACGTCGTTGCAGCCTTTGTCATGTCTGGGCAGGGTAGGTCGCGCGCAGCCGCGTCACCGAGATCTCCGCCAGCTCGCGCAGCACGTCCAGGTCAATGTCGCTCAGCCGTTTGACGTAGAGGCAGGCCTTGCCCATCCGGTGCTTGCCCAGCTTTGCCAGCAGGGCCGCGCGCCGTTCGGCCTCCTCGGAAAACAGCGTACCCATCAGGTAGATGCTGAGATCACTCTTGCGCGGCGAAAAGCCGATCAGGAAGGCGTCGCCCTCCGTGCCGGTGGGATAACGGTAGTGGTACTGGCCGAAACCAATCATGCTGCCCCACAGCACAGGAGGCTTCCCCGCAACCTGCTGCATCATCTCGACCAGCGTCTCGCAATCGCGGCGCCTGTCAGGGTCCTCCACCGCCGCAAGAAACTCGCCGACATTCGCGCTGCCCGGCCTGGTCTTTTGTTCGTACGCCATCGCTCGCTCCCGCGCCTCTTCCGCACCCAAGACGGTAGACGAACGCCGCGGTGTTTTCTATTGGTGCGCCCACGCACCGCTTCTGGAGGGCTTCATGACGGCACGGATCATCGACGGCAAGAGCTTCGCCGAGGGCCTGCGCGGTCGCATTGCCGGCCATGTGGAGCGGCTCAAGTCCGAGCATGGCGTGACGCCCGGACTCGCCGTGGTGATCGTCGGGCACGATCCGGGCAGCCAGGTTTATGTAGCGCAAAAAGCCAGGCAGACCGTCGAAGTCGGCATGCACTCCGAAAAATACGAACTTCCTGAGACCACCTCCGAGGCCGAAGTGTTGGCGCTGGTCGGCAAGCTTAATGCCGATCCGGCCATTCACGGCATTCTCGTCCAGTTGCCGATGCCAAAGCAGATCGACCCGCTCAAGGTCATCGAGGCGATCGACCCGGCCAAGGACGTCGATTGCTTCACCCCCGCCAGCGTCGGCAAGCTCGCCATCGGCCTGCCGGGACCGGTCTCCTGCACGCCGCTGGGCTGCCTGATGCTGCTGCGCGACACGCTGGGGGACCTAGCCGGTCTCCACGCCGTCGTCATCGGCCGCTCCAACCTCGTGGGCAAGCCGATCGCCCAGTTGCTGCTGCGCGAGAACTGCACCGTCACCATGGCGCATTCGCGCACCCGCGACCTGCCCGAGATCGTCCGCCAGGCCGACATCGTCATCGCCGCAGTCGGCCGCCCGGAAATGATCCGCGGCGACTGGATCAAGCCCGGCGCTACGGTGATCGACGTCGGCATCAACCGGATCGCTGCGCCCGAGCGGGGCGAGGGCAAGACGCGCCTTTTGGGCGACGTAGCCTACACCGAAGCCGCCGGGGTCGCCGGCGCTATCACCCCAGTACCGGGAGGCGTCGGGCCGATGACCATTGCCTGCCTCCTCGCCAACACGGTCACCACCGCCTCGCTGATCAACGGCCTCGTGCCGCCGGGCGACCTCACCGCATGATCGACGGCACTGCGCACGATCCCGGCGGCCGGGTTCGCCTGCGCCTGCTGCCCGGGGTGCGGGGCGACGCCGAGTTCAGCGATCCCCAGCACCGCCAGCTCATGCGGCGCTGGATCGGTGACACCTTCCCCGATCGCTACATCATGTTCATCGGCATGAACCCAAGCACGGCCGATGCAACGGTCAACGACCCCACCTGCGCCCGCGAATGGACCTTTGCCCAGCGCGAAGGCTACGCGGCCATGGCCAAGGGCAATGTCGGCGACTATCGGGCCACGGTCCCCAAGATGCTGCTGGCCCCTGGCGTGGTCGCGGTCTCTGATGCCAATCTGCCCTCGCTGCGGCGCGCTGCGGCCGGCGCCGACCGCGTCGTGCTTTGCCATGGCAAGCTCAACAAAGCACTGGCCCCCGCCGGAAGGGCAATCGTCGAGGCCCTCCGCGCCGACGGCATCGCCCTCTGGTGCTTCGGCACCAATGCCGATGGCTCCCCCAAGCACCCGCTCTACCTGCGGCTGGATACACCGCTGGTAAGGTTTGGGTAGGAGGGGTCACTCCTTCCCCAGAAACGGCGTCAAGCCACCGCGTTCCCTCGGGCTCGACCCGAGGGCCATTCCCCGCTTGTGCCGTGGTGAGGGAGACCCTCGGGTCAAGCCCGAGGGAAGCGACGGTGTGAGGGCGACAGGGGAGGCTTCTCACCCACCAGCACAAAAGTCCGCGCCACCGTGTGGTCCCGCAGCGCCTGCGCTGGCAGCTTGCCCTGCAGGGCCGCGACTACCACCGACACATCCTTGACCGCACTCGCATCCACCACGACCCGCTTGAAGCTGGGCCGCAATCCCTGCCTGGCCGCCTCCAGCAGGTCGAACAGCAGCGCCCGCACATCGGTCCGCATGGCGCAGGCCAGGCAACTGGCGCCATCGGCATGGCCGTGTCCGGAATTGGCGGGCAGGCGGAGCACTGCGGTGTCGCTATCGAGCGCCAGGAGACGCTGTTTGGCGACGACGGTGACCGGAATTTTTGCGATCTTGTGCTTTGTGTTCAAGAGGATACCCTCTCCCAACCTCCCCCTGATAGGGGGAGGAGCCGATCCAGCTTTAGGCACCTTCCTGCCAGACCCACCAGCCCGATTCCTCCCCCTATCAGGGGGAGGCTAGGTGGGGGTACCCGCAAAGAAGCGCCCTCGCCGATCCTACTCCGCCGCCACGATCGCCGGCCCTGGAATATAGTTCAGGATCGGCCCCAGCCAGCGCTCCACTTCCGCCACCGACATGTTCTTGCGCTGGGCATAGTCCGCCACCTGGTCGCGCTCAACCTTCGCCACGCCGAAATAGTAGGCTTCCGGATGGCTGAAATAGAAGCCCGAGACCGAGGAGCCCGGCCACATGGCAAAGCTCTCGGTCAGCGTGACTCCCGTGGTTTTCTCCGCATCGAGCAGGCGGAACAGCGTGGTCTTCTCCGTATGGTCGGGCTGGGCGGGATAGCCAGGCGCCGGCCGGAGGCCGCGATAGCTTTCGGCGATGAGCTCTTCTGGCGCCAGGTTCTCGTCCGCGTCATAGCCCCAAAACTCCTTGCGTACCTTCTCGTGCATCGCCTCGGCGAAGGCTTCGGCAAAGCGGTCGGCCAGCGCCTTGACCAGGATGGACGAGTAGTCGTCATTGGCGCGCTCGAAGCGCTCGGCAATGGCGACTTCCTCAATGCCGGCGGTGACCACGAAGCCACCTAGGTAGTCAGGCGTGCCTTCGGGCGCCACGAAGTCCGCCAGCGCCATGTTGGGCTTGCCGTCGCGCTTGGTCAGTTGCTGGCGCAGGGTAAACAGCGTCGCCAGTTCGGCGGCCCGCTCGTCACTCTGGTAAAGACGAATGTCATCGCCCACCGCATTAGCGGGCCAGAACCCGACGACGCCGCGTGGCTTGAACCACTTTTCGTCGATGATCTGCGCCAGCATGCGCTGCGCGTCGTCGAACAACTGCCGTGCCGCTTCGCCCTGGCGCTCGTCTTCGAGAATGGCTGGATAGCGCCCCTTGAGCTCCCAGGTCTGGAAGAATGGCGTCCAGTCAATGTACTTGGCCAGCGTCTCAAGGTCGAACTCGTCGCACACCTTGGTCCCCAGGAAGCTGGGCTTGGGCGGCGTGTAGCTGCTCCAGTCCGGCCGGAAGGCGTTGGCGCGGACCTTGGCGAGCGGCACGCGTTGCTTTTCGCTCTCGGCCCGCTCATGAGCCGCCGCCGCCTTGGCATATTCCGCCCTGATATCCTGGATGAAGGTGACCTTGGTGTCGTCCGACAGCAGGTTGCCCACCACGCCCACGGCACGGCTGGCATCGTTGACATGCACAGCCTGCCCGCGCTCGTAGCGCGGGTGGATCTTGACCGCCGTGTGGACGCGGCTCGTGGTGGCCCCGCCGATCAGCAACGGAATGTCGAAGCCCTCACGCTCCATCTCGGCGGCGACATGCACCATCTCGTCGAGCGATGGGGTGATCAGGCCGGACAGCCCGATGATATCAACATTCTGCTCCTTCGCCGTCTGCAGGATCTTGGCGGTCGGCACCATGACGCCGAGATCGATGATCTCGTAGTTGTTGCACGACAGCACGACCCCGACGATGTTCTTGCCGATATCGTGCACGTCGCCCTTGACCGTTGCCATCAGCACCTTGCCGGCGCTCTTGCGGCCCGTGGCATTGCCGTCGGCGTTCTTTTCGGCCTCCATATAGGGCAGCAGGTGCGCCACGGCCTGCTTCATCACGCGCGCCGATTTCACCACCTGCGGCAGGAACATCTTGCCCGATCCGAAGAGGTCACCGACCACGCTCATGCCGGCCATCAGCGGTCCCTCGATGACATGCAGCGGCCGCGGCAGCTTCTGCCGCGCTTCTTCGGTATCGGCATCGATGAATTCGGTGATGCCATTGACCAGCGCGTAGGAGATGCGCTCCTCGACGGTGCCGTCGCGCCAGCGCATGTCCTTGGCCGCGGCTTCCTTGCCCGCCGTGCCGCGATAGCGCTCCGCCAGGGCCAGCAGGCGATCCGTGGCATCCGGGTTGCGGTTGAGGATCACGTCCTCGCATGCCTCGCGCAATTCGGGGTCGATGGTTTCATAGACGGCCAACTGACCGGCATTGACGATGCCCATGTCCATCCCGTTCTGGATGGCATAGTAGAGGAACACGGCGTGCATCGCCTCGCGCACCGGCTCATTGCCGCGGAACGAGAAGCTCAGATTCGAGATGCCGCCAGAAATATGCACATGGGGCAGGGTGTCGATGATCTGCTTGGTCGCCTCGATGAAGGCGAGGCCATAGCCGTTGTGCTCCTCGATGCCCGTTGCCACCGCGAAGACATTGGGGTCGAAGATGATGTCCTCGGGCGGGAAACCCACTTCTTCGGTCAGGAGCTTGTAGGCCCGGGTACAGATCTCCACCTTGCGCTCGAGCGTGTCGGCCTGGCCCTGCTCGTCGAAGGCCATTACCACCACGGCGGCGCCATAGGCACGCACCAGCCGGGCGTAGTGGAGGAATGATTCCTCGCCTTCCTTCATCGAGATGGAATTGACCAGCGCCTTGCCCTGCACGCATTTCAGCCCCGCCTCGATCACCTCCCACTTGGAGGAGTCGATCATCAGCGGCACCTTGGCGATGTCGGGCTCGGCAGCCAAGAGGTTGAGGAAGTCCACCATCACCTGCTTGGAGTCGATCAGGCCCTCATCCATGTTGATGTCGATGATCTGGGCGCCGTTCGCGACCTGGTCCCGCGCCACGTCCAGTGCAGCGGTATAGTCGCCCGCGGTGATCAGCTTGCGGAAGCGGGCGGAGCCGGTCACGTTGGTCCGCTCGCCCACATTCACGAACGGGATTTCCGGCGTCAGCGTGAAGGGCTCGAGGCCCGACAGCCGCAGGAACTTGTCCGCCTTGGGGATCTCGCGGGGCTTGTGCCTGGCGACGGCATTGGCAATGGCCCGGATGTGGTCCGGCGTCGAGCCGCAGCAGCCCCCGACGATGTTGACATAGCCGGCAGCGGCGAAGTCCTCGATCTGCTCGGCCATGAATTCGGGGCTTTCGTCATATTGACCGAAAGCATTGGGCAGGCCGGCATTGGGATAGGCGCAGATCAGCGTGTCGGCCACGTCCGACAATTCGCCCAGATGTGCGCGCATCGCATTGGCGCCCAGCGCGCAGTTGAGTCCGATGGTCAACGGGTTGGCGTGGCGGATCGAATACCAGAACGCGGTGGGCGTCTGGCCGGACAGTGTGCGGCCGGAGAGGTCCGTTATCGTACCCGAGATCATGATCGGCACGTCGATGCCGCGCTCCTCGAACAGGCGCTGCGCGGCAAAGATCCCCGCCTTGGTATTGAGCGTGTCGGTAATGGTCTCGAACAGCAGCAGGTCGGCGCCCGCATCGATCAGCCCGCGCAGGGCTTCGCCATAGGCCACGACCAGTTCGTCGAAAGTGATGGCGCGGTGGCCGGGGCTGTTGACGTCAGTGGACATGGACGACGTCTTGTTGGTCGGGCCAAGTGCGCCGGCAACGAAGCGGCGGCGACCGTCTGCCGCCTGGGCCCGCACGGCGGCCCGCCGGGCCACGACCACGCCCTGGTAGTTGATGTCGTAGACCGCGCTTTCGCAGGCGTAGTCGGCCTGCGCGACCGAGGTGGCCGAAAAGGTATTGGTTTCAGCAATGTCCGCCCCGGCCATGAAGTAGTCGAAGTGGATATCCTCGATCATCTTGGGCTCGGTTATAACCAGCAGGTCGTTATTCCCCTGCAGCGGCAGCGTCCAGTCCTTGAAGCGTTCGCCACGGAAGTTCTCTTCGGTGAGCTTGAGCCGCTGGATCATGGTGCCCATTGCGCCGTCCAGGATCAGGATGCGCTCGCGCGTAGCCGCGCTTAGTGCGGCCCGGACCTCGGTCCAGTCCGGAATGGGGGCATTGTCATGTTGGCTCATCGCCCTATCCTCAACTTCGGCCTGTCCAGTGACATAAAGATATCTTTATGTCTGCAACTTCGCAATGCGGAAAACCGCACCGCTTTGTCACCAATGGGTGACGCATTGGCATCAAATGCTACTGTCAACGCTAACAGTCCGTTCCCTTTAACCTGGCTGAAACCAGAAAACGCTTCTCTGCAGGAAAGCGATGCGGGATCGGGTTAGGCTCGGCGCTCGCATCCTGACGAGCGTAGAGTACAGCACAACGTGACGACGACCTTCTGGCGCCATGCCGTCCGCCTAGTCGCCCTGGCATCCCTGCTGGCCCCGATGCTTGCCGCCTGTTCCAGCGGCGGATTGGGGGCCACCGTCAAGCGCGCCGCCTTCACCTCGTCCGAATATGGCGTCGGCGTCTCGCCGCGCGTCACCACCAATCCCAATCCACCCAAGGGCGGCGGCCGCTATCAGGTCGGCCGGCCCTATACCGTCCGCGGCAAGGTCTACACCCCCGCCGAACAGCCCGGCTACGTCGCCACCGGCGAGGCCTCCTGGTATGGCTCAGATTTCCACGGCCGCCGCACCGCCAATGGCGAGATCTTCTCGGCCAACGCCATCACCGGCGCCCACCCCACGCTGCCGCTGCCCTCCTACGTCCGGGTTACAAACCAGAACAACGGCCGTTCCGTAATCGTGCGCGTCAATGACCGCGGCCCCTATATGCCGGGTCGCATCATGGACCTGTCGCACCGGGCAGCGGCGATGCTGGGCTATGTCAACAACGGTCACACCCAGATCAGGGCCGAATATGTCGGCCCCGCGCCGCTCGAGGGCGACGACACCCGCATGCTGGTCGCCAGCTATTCTGGTCCGGCCGACTTCGGGGGCGACACCCGCATCGCCTATGCCGACAACACCAACAGCCTCGCCGACATCGCGGGCAATTTCTTGGGTAGCCTGTTCTCTTACGCCGATACCACGCCTGCCGAGCAGGATGCGGCGATCGGCACGGCCCACGCTGCCGCCAATGCCATGGCCAGCCGCACTGGCGACCTCGACGATTGGGTGCAGTCGGTCGACGCCGATGCCCGCGATATCAGGCTGGCGCTGGGCGTTTTCGCTGATCAGGATAATGCCATCGCCATCTCCGAACGCTTCGCCCTGCTTGGCGCGGTGGATGAAGAGCCGGTGACGGTCCACGGCCGCCCCGCAATCCGGCTCACGCTCTCCCATCTCAAACCCGGCGCAAGCAGAGTTGATGCCCTCGATCTGGCCCGGGAACTTGGCCTCACTGACATAATTCTCTATTAGTTTGCCGCCGGATCAACTCCGGCCAGCGAGAGGATAGGCAGTCGTGAAGCGCATCTTGCAGATTGTGATGGCCGTGCTGGCCCTGACCGGGCCAGCTCTGGCCCAGGCGGATTTTGACACCGAAGCCAAGTTCGCCATCCTGATGGACGAGGATTCCGGCACGGTGATCTTCCAGAAGGACGCCGATCTGCCGATGGAGCCGGCCAGTATGGCCAAGCTCATGACCGTCGCCGTGGTTTTCAACGAGATTCGCAGCGGCCGGCTGAGCATGGACGACGAGTTTTTTGTCTCGGAAAACGCCTGGCGCACCGGTGGCGCCGCATCGGGCGGTTCGACAATGTTCGCCGAGCTGAACTCAAGCATATCCGTTGAGAACCTGATCCGCTCGGTCATCATCCAGTCTGGCAACGACGCCGCCATCGTGCTGGCCGAAGGCATTGCCGGCTCCGAGCGCAGCTTCGCAGCCGTGATGAACGAACTGGCCGAGGAACTGGGCCTCACCGATTCCTACTTCACCAATTCCACCGGCCTACCCGACCCCGACATGTATGTGACGGCCCGCGATCTGGCCGATCTGGCACGCTACCTCATCCGCGAGTTCCCCGAATACTACCACTATTTCTCCGAGCCCAGCATGGAGTGGAACGGCATCAATCAGCCGAACCGCAATTCCCTCGTCGAAACGGGTATCGGCGTTGATGGGCTGAAGACCGGCCACACGGAAGCGGCGGGTTACGGTTCAGTCATATCCACCGATCAGGGTGGCCGCAGGCTCGTCGCGGTCATTCATGGCCTCACTTCGATGGCGCAACGGGCCGAGGAAGGGCGCAAGCTGATCACCTGGGGCTCGAGGGCATTCGAGCGGGTCGCGGCCTATCCAGAGGGCGCAATCGTCGCCTATGCCAGTGTCTATGGCGGCACCAGCGCCAGCGTGGGCCTGGTCGGCGACGGCGAGGTCGCGCTGTACCTCCCACGCGGCTCGCGTCGCTGCCTCAACGCTCAGGTCAACTACATCGGGCCGCTCATGCCGCCGGTGGTTCAGGGCGCGCAGATCGCCGAACTTCGCGTGTTCTGCGACGACCAACTCGTACAGACCGCCCCGCTCTACGCCATCGAAACCGTGGAGGAGGGGGACATCATGCGCAAGGCCACTGACGCGCTCAAGCAACTGGCTCTTGGCTGGCTGTGAGACTCGTATAGAAGCTCAGCCATGCTCGAAGCGCCAAAAGCCAGCCGCGCCCGTTTCATCACCTTCGAGGGTGGCGAGGGCGTCGGCAAGTCGACCCAGGTCAAGCGACTGTTGCAGAACCTGCAACGGCACGACATTGAGGCGATCCGGACGCGCGAGCCCGGCGGTACCGCCAAGGCGGAGGCCATCCGATCGTTCATCTTGCAGGGACGGTCGGAAAGCTGGGGGCCCGGCGCCGAGGCGGTGCTGTTCGCGGCGGCCCGGCTGGATCACGTCAGCCAGCTCATCGCGCCCAACCTGCGCAACGGCACCTGGGTCCTGTCGGACCGTTTCCACGATTCGACCCGCGCCTATCAGGGGCTGACGGGCGGGGTCGAAGATAAGCTCATCGCGGGCTTGGAGTCCGTGGCGCTGGACGGACACAACCCCGACCTCACCATCATCCTGGACATGGATCCCGAGGCAGCGTTCAAGCGCGTCGCCGATCGCGCTATCGAGGATGGGCTGGCCTTGACCGGGGACCGTTTCGAGAAGGAAGAGCTGGAGTGGCACCAGCGGCTGCGCGAAGGGTTCCTGGCCATTGCGCGAGACAATCCTGACCGCTGTGTCGTCATCGCGGCTGCCCAGCCCGAAGACGCTCTGGAAGCTGCCATCTGGGGGGCGGTCAGCGAGCGCTTTCCGGAACTACAGCGCGGGTCGCAGCTGTGAGCGAGCCCGACGCGCTCGAAGACGTGCCTTCACCGGAACGGCGGCAGCAAGCGCGCGGGCACCACAACATGCGTACCGCAGTTTTGGGCCAGCTCGCCAGTTGGCGACTGCCCGGGGCAATCCTACTGCACGGTCCACATGGTATCGGCAAGGCCACGTTCGCATTCGAAATGGCTGCCGCCATTCTGTCGGCCACGGGTGACGAGACGACAGCTCGGGTTGCAGAGCAGGTTGGTGCGTTGTCGCATCCGAACTTGTTCGTGCTGCGCCGGCGGCCCAAGGACGGGAAGGGCCACTACACCGTCATCCGCGTGGAGGATGTGCGGACGTTGCGCGACTCGCTGCATCACACCAGGGGCAGGGCGGGGCATCGCGTCGCCGTTGTCGACAGCATTGATGACTGCAATCCCTCAGCGGCGAATGCCTTGCTGAAAACCCTTGAGGAGCCGCCGGCCGATACGATCTTCCTGCTGGTTTCGCATCGATCAGGTCAGCTGTTGCCGACAATCAAGTCGCGTTGCCACAACCTGGCATTGCGGCCGGTGGCCGACGAGGACGTTCGCGCCGTGCTGCTGGATCACGATCCGGGCCTGGGCCAGAGCGAGCTCGACCGCGCCATCGCACTGGCCGGAGGGCGGCCGCGCCGGGCGTTCGAAACGCTGGCGCTGGAGCCGGAATCGGCCTTGGGGGCTCTGCAGACGTGGCTTGCCGACCCCGCCGCACATGGTGCCGGAGTGGCGTTGCGGCTGGCCGAGGCCCTCGGCGCCGACAGCAAGGGTACCGAATTCGGGTTTGCTCGTGAAATTCTGGCGGACTGGTTGGCGAACGAAGCCCGCAATGCCGCCGTCCAGCCGCAGGGTCGCATGCGTCTTGCCTCCGCAACCGAGCTATGGGACAAGACACACGCCCTCCTCGCCGAGGCCGATGACATCAATCTTGACATGAAGCAGACCCTTGTCGCCATTTTCGACGCGGTCAGGAAGCATGTTTCAACCAACGTCCCCGTTTCTGCCGAGTCCGCATGACCGCCAAGACTTTCTATGTCACCACGCCAATATTCTATCCGAACGGTGACCCGCATATCGGGCATGCCTATACGTCCGTCGTCGCGGACGTCCTCGCTCGCTTTCAGCGCCTCGCCGGGCGCGACGTCTTTTTCCTCAGCGGTACCGACGAGCACGGCATAAAGATGCTGCAGACGGCACGCGCCGAAGGCGTGGAGCCGATCGAGTTGGCCGATCGGAACTCGCAGCGCTTCCGGGAGATGCAAGCGGCTCTTGACGTTGTGCCCGATGATTTCATCCGCACCACTGAGCCCCGGCACCACGCGGCTGGCCAGGAAATCTGGCGGCGCATGGAAGCCAATGGCGACATCTACCTGGACTCCTATTCCGGCTGGTATTCGGTTCGCCAGGAAGCCTTCTTCGATGAGAAGGAAACGACGGTTCGTCCGGACGGCACCCGCGTGGAGCCGCTCGGCTCACCGGTCGAGTGGGTTGAAGAGCAGAGCTACTTCTTCCGTCTGTCGGCCTATCAGGAGCGCCTGCTGGCGCACTACGAAGCCACCCCGGACTTCATCGCCCCGGCTGAGCGCCGCAACGAGGTGGTCAGCTTCGTCAAGTCCGGGCTGCGTGACCTCTCCATCTCGCGCACCACGTTCGACTGGGGCATCAAGGTGCCTGGAAACGACGCGCATGTGATGTATGTGTGGGTGGACGCGCTGACCAATTACCTCACGGCCACCGACTGGCCGGGCGGAGGCGCTCGGAGCAAGTACTGGCCGGCTGACCTTCACCTGATCGGCAAGGACATCGTCCGATTCCACGCCGTCTACTGGCCGGCGTTCCTCATGTCGGCAAACCTGCCGCTGCCCAAGAAAGTGTTCGCGCACGGCTTCTGGCTCAACAGTGGCGAGAAGATGAGCAAGTCGCTCGGCAACGTCGTCGACCCGTTCTCGCTGACCGCCGAATTCGGCATAGATGCGGTGCGGTACTTCTTCGCGCGCGAAGTGTCGCTCGGCAATGACGGCGACTACAGCCCAGACAGGTTGATCACCCGCGTCAACGCCGACCTGGCCAACAATCTCGGCAATCTGGCGCAGCGATCGCTGTCGATGATTAACAAGAACTGCGACGCCAAGGTGCCGGAAGCGGGACCGCTTGCTGAGGCGGATGAGACGCTGATAGCGGAAGTCGGCGCCGCGATTGAAGCTGCGCAAACTGCGATGGACAGGCAACTCGTCCACGAAGCGACCGGAGCCATTGTCGCCGCCCTGAGCTCTGCCAATAACTATTTTGCAGCGCAGGAGCCCTGGGCGCTCAAGAAGACCGACCCTGAGCGCATGGCGACCGTGCTTTATGTCACGGCTGACACCGTACGCCGTCTCACCATCCCTATGCTGGCTTTCGTCCCCGCCTCGGCGGCGCGCCTGCTCGATCAAATGGCAGTGCCGGCCGGGAAGCGCCTCCTGGCGGACGCGCTCGTAGCCAGCAAGCTGTTGACGGGTACAGATCTGCCGGTGCCGCAGGGGGTGTTTGCGCGTCTCGAGCGCAGGGCCGAGTAGAATGTTGATTGACAGCCACTGCCATCTCGACTTCGAGGCGCTGGCCGACGACCTCGATGGGGTGCTCGCCCGCGCCTCCGCGGCCGGTGTCTCTGGCATGGTGACGATATCCACACATGTGGAGAAGTTTTCCACCTACGTAGCTATCGCAGAACGATTCGAGAACGTCTGGTGCTCGGTCGGCACTCATCCGCATCATGCGGATCAGGAACTGCATATAGCCGTGGATGATCTTGTGCGGCTAAGTGCCCATCCCCGCTGCGTTGCCATCGGGGAAGCCGGACTGGACTACTTCTATGACAACGCGCCGCGCGAAGCGCAGGCCACTGGCCTCCGGCGCCATATCGCAGCCGCACGGATCACCCAGCTTCCACTGGTTATCCACAGCAGGGCTGCCGACGAGGACATGGGAAAGATCCTTGAGGACGAGGCAGGGCAGGGGTCCTTCCCGTTCGTGCTGCATTGTTTCACCGCCGGCCCCGACCTGGCGCGCCGCGCCCTGGCGCTCGGCGGCTATGTGTCATTCTCCGGCATCATCACCTTCAGGAATGCGGAGGAAATCCGAGAGGTCGCCGCCTTCGTACCGTCGGACAGGTATCTGGTGGAGACGGACGCGCCCTATCTCGCGCCAATCCCGCATCGGGGACAGTCCAACGAACCGAGCTTCGTGCGCCATACCGCTGAGAAGCTGGCGGAGGTTCGCGGCGTGAGCTTGGAGCAACTGGGCCGCGAGACCACAGGAAATTTTGCACGGCTGTTCGCCAAGACGGGGCTTTAGCAATGCTGGCGGCGCAACGGATCATCGCCACCATTCTCGGCTGCGGCTCTTCCGGTGGCGTGCCCCGGATTGGCAATGTCTGGGGTGCCTGCGATGCCGAAGAGTCGCGGAACCGGCGGCTCCGCTGCTCCCTGCTGATAGAGGGATGGAGCGACGCGACCGATCAGCCGACACGGGTGCTGATCGACACGGGCCCCGACCTGCGCGAGCAGTTGCTGTCCGCCAGCGTCGATCGTGTAGATGCCGTGCTCTACACCCACGCTCATGCCGACCATATCCATGGTATCGACGACCTGCGCGTCCTTGCACTACACAACCGTCGGCGGGTTGATGTCTATTTCGACGCAGAGACCGGTGCTCGCCTGCGGGAAGCCTTCGCCTACTGCTTCGTCTCGCCGCCTGGCAGCGATTATCCGCCAATCCTCAATGCGCATGAGATCAAGGCCGGTGATGTTCTGCAGGTCGATGGGCCGGGCGGCACGATAGACGTCACCATCTTCGAGCAGTTGCACGGCAACATCGTCTCCCTGGGTTTCCGCGTCGGCAGCTTTGCTTATTCCTGTGACCTGTCGGGTTTTCCCGAAGCATCGTTCCCGGCCATCTCGGGACTTGACCTCTGGGTGATCGACGCCCTGCGGCCAACGCCGCATCCAAGCCATCTGAGCCTGCCGGAAACGCTGGATTGGATCGCTCGCTTTGCGCCTCGGCAGGCTGTGCTGACCGATCTGCATATCGATCTCGACTATGCACGCACAGAGATAGAGACACCGGCCAACGTAACCCCGGCATTCGACGGAATGCAGATCGACGTTTCGGCCGGCCGTATACTCAACCGCTAGCGAAATGCGGGAATGACGTGCCGGCCATAGTTGGCGATGATTTCTTCCTCATCGCCGCTGTCGAGATAGATGTTGAACTGCGTCACGCCCGCCTCCTTGAGCGCATGCATCTTGGCGATATGGTCGTCTGGTTCGCCGAGGACGCAAAAGTTCTCGACCACTTCGGGGGTGATGAAATCGAGGAACGGGTTATCCGACTGTCCATGCTTGGAATAGTCGTAGCCACGCCGCTTCTCGATGTAGCTGGTCAGGCTTTTGGGAATTTGGTCGCTGTCGGCGCCATACTTCTCGACGATATCAGCGACGTGGTTGCCGACCATTGCCGGGAACCACTTGGTCGCTTCAATGGCGCGGGCTTTGTCCCCGAAATAGGCCGGCGCGGCAGCCATGGAGCGGAAGCCGGACATGTCGCGCCCGGCGGCCTTGCCCGCGTCCAGGCACTGGTCGATGAACCACTTGCAAAGGCCGGGATCGGCCAGTTGCAGCACGACGCCACCCGCATGCTCTCCGGCGGTCTTGAGTGCCAGCGGTCCATAGGCGGCAATCCAACTCGGCATCTCGTGGCCGACTGCCCAAGGGAACTTCACGGCAGCAGGGATTTCGCCATAGGTCACTTCCTCGCCGCGCACCATCGCCTGTGTCTTTGCGATGAACTCGGCGACGCGCGCCAGGGTAGCCGGCTTCTTGCCCATCACGCGCATGGAAGAGTCGCCGCGCCCAACCGCTAGATCAAACCGGCCACCGCTCTGCTTGGACAGGGAGCCGAAGATCGAGGCCGCTACCGACCAATCCCGGACATCCGGGTTGGTGACCAATGGCCCGAACCGCATCTTGGTCGTGTGCTCCATGCACATGGCGATGGCTGCATAGCAATCGCGCCAGAGAATGTGCGAGTCGTAGAACCAGCAGTAGCTGAAGCCGGCATATTCGGCGGCTCGAACCAGGTAACGCGCCCGATCGGCCTCGATGAAGCCCTTGAAAGTGATGCCGAATTCCACTGTCGCCTCCCGACTTCAGCTGGCCCAGAAATTTGACCAGTCGATCAAATTTTTGAGTTGCTGCCGCAGGATTGTCAATCGCAATCGAGCGTTGGACGGGATTTAGCGGGGTAGGTCGTAGGCAATGATTGGCCGGCCGTTCACTGGGTGGCGCAGAACTGCGGCCTCGACGCCATATACCTGTCGCAGCAGGGCAGGGGTCAGCACCTGGTCCGGTGTGCCCGCTGTCAGGCGTCGGCCAGCCTGGAGCACCATGAGCTGATCGCAGAAGGCCGCGGCCAGATTAAGATCATGTACCGCCAGCAGCACCGTCGCGCCGGCCCGGGCGTGGAGGCGCAAAAGGTCCAGAACGGCCAGTTGCGCGTGGATGTCGAGTTGACTGGTGGGCTCGTCGAGCAGCAACAGGCTGGGCCGTTGCACGAGCGCTCGGGCAAGCTGGATACGCTGCTGCTCCCCGCCCGACAGAGTGTGGTAGAGCCGCTCGGCAAATTCCGCCATGCCGACTGCCGCCATAGCGGCATCGACCTGCTCATCGTCGATAGGGGAGGGATTCACCTGCCATACGCTCTGAAACGGGATACGGCCCAGCAGGGCAACCTCCCGGGCCGTGAGACGGACGTCGGAATGACCGTTCTGCTCCACAAAGGCGGTGAACTGTGCCCGACTGCGACGGGACATGGTCACCAGATCGGCGCCGTCGAAGGTAATGGTGCCGCCAGACAGGGGAGCAAGCTGGAGAATTGCCTGCAGCAAAGTTGATTTGCCGGCACCATTGGGGCCGATAATGCCCGTCACGGTGCCCGGCGCTGCTGCCATAGTGACCTCGTCCAGAATCAACTGCGACCCGAGACGAACACTGAGGCCGGTGACATTGAGGCCGGTGCTCACGTGATCCGCCTATAGCGCAGCAAAACAGCAAGGAAGATCGGGGCGCCCAACAAGGCCGTGATGATGCCGACTGGCAGCTCGCGCGGCGCAAAGGCGCTACGAGCGGCCGTGTCGGTCCAGATCATGAAGCTGGCGCCGAGCAGCATCGCCACCGGCAGCAGCAGCCGGTGGCGCGAGCCGGTCATCAGCCGAACCAGATGGGGCACGATCAGCCCGACAAATCCTATGGCTCCACTGACCGACACGAGGATGCCGGTGAGCAGGGCGGTGCCGCCCAGCAGGAGCCAACGCAGGCGGCTGACGTCGACGCCGAGCGTTGCTGCAGCGGTGTCGCCAAAGGCGAACGCATCCAGGGAGCGTCCGCTCAACAAGATGGCAGGCGCTGCCAGCGCAAGGGCCCCCAGCGCCAGTAGCGCATCGGACCAGACGACCCCACCGAGAGATCCCATCAGCCAACTCAGGATTTCCCGGTAAGAGTCACCGGTTGCGGACCAGAAGATCAAGAAAGAAGTCGCGGCGGCCGCGAGCGCCGAGATCGAGATACCGGCGAGGATCGCCCTCGTCGGCGTGGCGCCGCCCAGCAGGTGCGTGACCAGCAGGGTCAGCACCATGGCGGCCCCAGCTCCAAGAAAAGCGCCAACTGGCATGAGAAGGGCAGCGCCCGCCAGCAAAAAGGAAACGGCGCCGAAAGAAGCGCCGGCCGACAGGCCCAGCAGGTAGGGATCTGCCAGCGGATTGCGCGTCAGTGCCTGCATGACGGCGCCGCACAGCGCGAGCCCCGCACCCACGGCTGCCGCCGTCAGGACCCGGGGTAAGCGGAGCTCCCAGATGATGGCGCCGCGTAACCGGCTGACGGGGCTCTCCGCCACCAGGCCGAAATGATAGCCAATGGTTTGCCACACTTCGGTGGCCGCTATGTCGGCCGGTCCAAAGGTGACGGCCAGCACCACGCTCGCGACTAGGAGGATCAGCAAGCCGAAGCCGACCGTGGTCGTCGACCCGCGGTTCACGGTCCGAATTCAAGCGCAGCCAGCTGTGCCACCATATCCGCAGTTGCACCGACATTGCGCACACCTGCCTCCGAGGCGGGGAAGGGGATCGTGAGGTAGCGCTGGTGAACGACGGCATCGAGATGACGGGTCAGGGCGTTCTCCTCCAGCAGCGTCTTCTTCTGGTCTACGGAGTTCCAAGCTGCATCCACAAGGACGATCACATCTGGATCGGCATCCAGCACCGCTTCCCAGCTTGCCGACACCCAGTGCTCGTCGACGTCCGCCATCACGTTCTGGAGCCCCAGGGCCTCCATCATCATTTGCGGCGCTCCACTCCCGGCGCCGACATAGGGTGTCTTGGTCCCGGAGGAATACCACACAGCCGTCAGCCCGCGTGGATCCGGCTCGATGCCTGCCAATTGGCTTCGCTGCTCCTCGATCAGCCTCGCAGCAGCGCCAGCCACGTCCATCAGCATGCCCATCTCCGCAACGTCCGCGAAAACGTCTTCGAATGTCAGCTTGTCCGGCTTGATCGAGCGGCAGGCAGCGGGTGCGACGTAACCAGTAATGCCGAGTCTGGCGAGGGTTTGGCGCTCGCCCACACCTTCGGCACCAAAGTTGCTCTCCCAGCCGCCATAGATGAAGTCCGGTTCAACTTCGAGCACAACCTCCTGCGACGGCAGCCTGTCCGATAGTACCGGCAGGGTGGCCGCCTCCAGGGTCCAGGGCTCGGGCGCCGATCCGTCTTGAAAGCCGACACCGATTATTCGCTCGCCCAGCCCCAGCGCCAGCAGCATCTCGGTGGCAGTGGACTTGATCGCCACCACCCGTTGCGGTGCCGCCGGCAGGACCAATTCCATGCCGCAATTGTCCAGTGTCAGTGGGAACGACGTCTCCGCCTGCGCTGGAGCGACGAAAAGCGCAAGGGCGGCCAGGCTGAGCAGACGGGGCAGGGCACGCATGGCCTCAATCCTCATGGGCGGGGGTGACAAGCCGCAGGGGTCGCGCGCAGAGTTCTGCGCGCGCAGCCTCGTAGCCAAGCCGGTAGGCTTCGGCGCTGCCGAAGCGAAACATATCGTCCTCCACGGGGCGCACCAGCGTGCGTGCTCCGGCGGCGTCCAGCGACGTCACCAGCCGGCCGAGCCCCCGCACCACGGCAACCGGAATGCCACTGGTCTTTCCCTTGACCAGGTCGGCGGCTCCCGCGAGTTCGTCGGCCAGCACCGTTATGGTCACGTTGAGTGGGCGGCCATTGGCATCGGTCCCGCCGCGCAGGTCGTCGGTGACCAGTATGCCGGCTGCACCGATCGCGACGTCAGTCTGCCCGACGCGCCATGGACGACCGAGCGTATCGGTGACGATGACACCCAGCGCCACGCCGAAACGGTCCCGAAGTCCGGCGCAAAGCGCGCGGGCGGATTGGTCGGGGTCTTCCGGCAGGCGCAGCGCAACGCCCTCAGGCGCATTGGATGTATCGATCCCGGCAGCGGCCATGATCAGGCCGTGGCGCGTCTCGACGATCTGCGTCACGCCGCCCGGATGCACCCGCTCGGCGACGACACGCACCGTATCCTGGGCGATCGCCTTGTCTCGATCGGAAGCCGGCACTTGCCGACCTTCCGCCTTGGACACGATCTTGCTTGTTACCACCAGGATATCGCCATTCTGCAGCGCCGCATCGGCATCATCGTTGGTACTGGCGTCGATGGCAGCTGCGATCAGGGTGACGAGATCGTCCCCAGCCACCACTTCCGGCATTCCGGTCACGCCCCAGACTGTGTAGCGCGGCAGGGGCATGGTCAGCTCGCTGGCTCCAGCGCTCGAAGCCGGGGCAAGATTTCCTTGGCATAAAGCGCGATAAAGCGGCTCTGGTCTTGGCCGGGCGCATGAAACACCAGGTGGTCGAACCCGTAGTCCATATAGGTCTTGATGGCTGCCACATGTTCCTCCGGATCGCTCGAGACGATCCAGCGCTTGGCGATGCGCTCGATCGGAAGTTGAGCGGCCAGGCGCTCCATCTCTTCGGGATCCTCGACCGAGTGCTTTTCTTCGGCTGAGAGCGAGAGCGCGGCCCAGGCTCGGGTATTCTCGATAGCGGCCTCGGCATCGGTGTCGAACGAGACCTTCACCTCGATCATCCGCTCGAAGGCCTGAGCTTGACGCTCGGATTCAGCACGACCGAGAGCCACGTTTGGCAGCAGCTGATCGACATACAGCTCGGCGCCTTTGCCGGAGGTGCAAATGAAGCCGTCGCCAGCGCGGCCGGCATACTTGGCATTGAGTGGACCACCAGCGGCCAAGTAGATCGGCACCGGCGTCTCGGGGCGATCATAGATGGTCGCATTCTGCGTCTTGTAGAATGCACCGTCGAAGCTGACCCGATCTTCGCTCCACAGTCGCCGGATCAGCGCCACCGCCTCGCGCAGACGGGCCGAGCGCTCCTTGAGTTCAGGCCAGACCATGCCGGTCGCGGGCACCTCGTTAAGAGACTCTCCTGTGCCGACGCCGAGAATGACGCGGCCGGGAAACATGGCGCCAAGCGTGCCGAAAGCGTGCGCCACTACCGAGGGGTGCAGCCGAAATGTAGGCGTGAGCACGGAGGTACCGACAACGATCTTCTCTGTCTTTGCGAGCGCAGCGGCCATCCAGGATGGGGCGAAGGGCGCATGTCCATCCGTGTGCTTCCAGGGCTGGAAATGGTCGCTGATAAACACTGACTCGAAGCCTGCCTCTTCGGCTTCGAGTGCGAATTTCAGAAGGGCATTGGGTGCGAACTGCTCAGCGGAAGCCTTGTAGCCGAAGCGCATTCCACTCTCCCCGAAGCGCAATGGTGTCGTGCTCAGTTTTGACCAAACGGTCAAAATTGTCCATCCGATTCGCGCGACGGCCGAATGCCGGTTGAGATCGCGCCACGCAATGGCTATCTGGTGACACCTCACCGCGAAAGACAAGGCACTCCGCCATGACACCAGCATTTCTCGTCACCCATTCAGGGGGATTTCATGCCGACGAACTGCTGTCCAGCGTTGTCCTCACCAGAATATTTCCCGAGGCGCAGATCGTGCGCAGCCGGGCATCCGAATGGACCAGCCCCGACCCCGACCGGATCATCTACGATGTCGGCGGTGTCTACGATGTTCAGGCCGCCATATTCGACCACCATCAACGTGGTGCACCGCTGCGAGAGGATGGACAGCCATTTAGCTCGTTCGGCCTGATCTGGAAGCACTTTGGGCGCCAATACTTGGTCGCATCCGGCGTACCCGAAGAGCACCTTGCGGCAGTTCATACGTCGTTCGACGAGAGCTTCGTCTTGCCGATCGACCTGACGGACAATGGCGCGCTGAGCCCGTCCGGTCCGCTGGGTGCACTCACGCTGCCTTCGCTTCTCGAAACGCTGAAGCCCGACTTCGACAACAAGAATCCGGAGGCCGAGAATGTCGCTTTCCATCACGCGCTGGTCATCGCGCGGAGTTTCGTCGAAGCCAACATAGCGCGTAGAGCCGCCAAGTTGCGAGCTGAGAGCGTGGTCCTGAATGCGATAGCGACAACCGGGCCGGGTCGAGTGCTTGAGTTGCCGATGGGCAGGCCGTTCCGTCCAGCTGTCGAGAAGGCCGGTGCCGATCATCTTCTGTTCGTCGTTCATCCTCGCGAGAAAGATTGGTGCCTGACCACGATCCGGCGCTCGGACGAAGGGTTTGAAGTGCGCGCCGATCTGCCGGCTGCCTGGGCTGGCCTGACGGATGCCGCGCTCGAAGCTGCGTGTGGCGTGCCGGGCGCCAGCTTCTGCCACAATGGCCGGTTTGTGGCTGCGGCCAGGACACGGGCAGCGGCACTCGCTATGGCCGAGATCGCGGTCGGTGAAGCCATATCCGCTGGTGTAGTCGCCTGACGAGGTCGAGCTACACGTAGAAGTTCCATAATATATATTATGCGAATTGGCAGTCCCCGATTCCACCAACGAGGTACCAGAGATGCAGCCGTCCCGTGACATCGCGCGCCTGATCGAGATCATGGCTGCCTTGCGTGATCCTGTCGGCGGGTGTCCGTGGGATCTGGAACAGGATTTCTCCACGATCCGGCACTACACGATCGAGGAAGCCTATGAGGTGGCGGACGCCATCGAGCGGCAGGACTTCTCCGATCTGCGCGAGGAACTGGGGGACCTGCTGCTGCAGCCGATCTATCACGCGCAGATGGCCAAGGAATTGGGCCATTTCGATATTGGCGACGTCATCCATGCCATCACCAGCAAGCTGATCCGACGGCATCCGCATGTCTTCGGCGACGTCGAGGCCGGTACCGCGGCGGCATCGGAAAATCGCTGGGAGGCCATCAAGGCCCGTGAGCGCGCCGACAAGGGCGCGCGCAAGGGCGCAAGCGCTTCTTCTTCGATATTGGATGACGTTCCAGCTGTGCTGCCCGCCCTCACCCGCGCTGGCAAGCTCACCAAGCGAGCGGCCAAAGTAGGTTTCGACTGGCCGGACTTCCAGGCGGTCCAGGAGAAGGTTCGGGAGGAGCTGGACGAGGTCGTCGAAGCGGAGCAGTCGGGCGATGCCGCAGCGGTGCACGAAGAGATCGGCGACCTCCTGTTCGCCGTCGCGAATCTCGCGCGCCATGCCGGCATCGATCCCGAGGCAGCCCTGCGGGACGCCAATCACAAGTTCACCCGCCGCTTCCATCACGTCGAGGCGCGATGCCGAGAGGACGGCATCGATCCTCATACGGCTGGATTGGAGCGCCTCGATACTTACTGGAACGAGATCCGCCAGGCGGACAAGACTTAAGCGTCCGAGCTCTTGATCCGGCCGTTGAACCGTTCAAGGAAGGCCGTCTTGTGCCGCGGGTCGACGCGCACGGTGAAGTCGGAGCCTTCGTCCGTGGGTACATCACGCGAAACAATTTCGGTATGCGAATGGAGCCAGCCGATGTCCTGGCCCGCGGAGTGCGGAACGTGCACCTGATAGGTGCGACTTTTCTCACTCAGCGCCGTCTCGATCGCCAGTTTCAGCGTATCGAGCCCCTGCCCGGTCGTCGCTGACGTTTGCACCACAGCCGCAACCTTGCCAGCCGGCGCAATACCAACAACGGCATCCTGACTGACCAGATCGATCTTGTTCCAGACCTCGATGATCGGCGTGGTCTCGGGCGAGACGCCTAGTTCTGCCAGTACCCTCAGCACGTCATGGGCCTGGGCGGCGTGGTCGGGACTGGCGATGTCGCGAGCATGCAGGATGACATCGGCCTCCAGCACTTCTTCGAGCGTGGCGCGGAACGCTGCCACTAGGTCGGTCGGCAGATCGGCAACGAAGCCGACCGTGTCGCTGAACATCACTTCGCGCCCATGCGGCAGTTGCAGCTTGCGAACAGTGGTGTCGAGGGTGGCAAAGAGCAAGTCCTGCGCGAACACCCCTGCCCCGGTCAAGGCGTTGAACAGCGTGGACTTTCCGGCATTGGTATAGCCCACGAGCGACACGACGGGCGTGCCGCTGCGCTGCTGGCGCTGCTGGGCTCGGGTCTTCTTCACCTTCTCGAGGCGGTCTTCCAGCAAGACGATGCGGTCGGTAATCTGCCGGCGGTCGCTTTCGATCTGGGTTTCACCTGGGCCGCCCATGAAACCGGTGCCGCCGCTGCCGCGCTGCCGCTCCAGGTGGGTCCAGGAGCGCACGAGGCGCCCCTTCTGGTAGTTCAGGTGCGCGAGTTCGACCTGTAGCACGCCTTCCCGCGTCGCCGCGCGTTCACCGAAGATCTCCAAAATCAGCGCCGTCCGGTCCAGCACCTTGGCGCCGGTCTCGGTTTCGAGGTTGCGCTGCTGGATGGCGGTGAGCGCTGCATCGACGAGAAGCAGCTCGATCTTGTCTTGCTTGACCCGCTGCGCAAGCGTCTCGGTATGACCACCGCCGATGAAGGTGGCGGGCTTGATCTCGCGCACCTTTATGGCCTCCGAGAACACCACCTCAAGGTGGATCGCCTCCGCCAACCCCTCGAACTCGGCCTGCCGTGCCTCGAGGGCATGCTGTGAAATATGCCCGCGTACGTCCGGCACAACGAGGCCGGCACGAGTGGCTTGCGCGCGCCGGTCGATATACGGCCTCGGGCCGCCCCTTTCGGCGGCCCAATCGTCGTCGGATTCGGTCATAGGCGCCCTTAGTCGCTGTCGTGATTCTGTTCGGGGTCGAACAACTGGATCGGCGCGCCGGGCATGATCGTCGAGATGGCGTGCTTGTATACCAGCTGCGACTGGGCGTCCCGACGCAGCAGCAGACAGAAGTTGTCGAACCAGGTGATCACACCCTGCAGCTTGACCCCGTTCACCAGGAATATGGTGACCGGTACCTTCTGCTTGCGGACGTGGTTGAGGAAGGAATCCTGGAGGTTTTGTTGTTTTTCGCTGGGCATTCAGGCCTCTTCTTGCGCCGTTTTTTGTCGCTTTTGTTGTTGCAATCGCCTGTCAGTCCGGCGCTGGAACTGCCGCTCAATTCCCGCAAGCATGAAGTCACTGCGTCATGAACACTATGGCACAGAACATTTATTATGCCTACCGGGCCGGTTGTTGCTTGAGCGAATTTTGTCCATCGTCACAAACCGAGCGATTTTATTTTCCTGTGCAACGCGCTGCGTTCCATGCCCACGAACTCAGCAGTTTTCGAGATATTGCCACCAAAGCGCTCGATCTGCGCCAGCAGATACTGGCGTTCGAAGACCTCGCGCGCATCCCGTAGCGGCAGGCTCATCAGGTGGGCCGAGGAATCGGTATCGCCGACGGTCGGCAGCACCTCGCCGATGTCTGACGGCAGCATGGCGGCAGTAATCACACCGTCTTCGGGCTGCTGGTCCTTCATCAGGATCAGCAGTCGCTCGATGGAATTCCGCAATTGCCGGGCGTTTCCGGGCCATTCCTGAGCCTGAAGCACGGCAAGAGCATCATCGCCAACGGTTACGCGCTGCAGGTTGTGCATGCGGCACACCTGTTCGATGAACACGCTTACCAACGGCGGCACGTCCTCGCGTCTTTCCTTGAGCGGGGTGAGCGGCAAAGGCACGATGGACAGTCGGTGGAACAGGTCGGATCGCATCTCCCCTGCCTCGACCTGGGCCGCCACATTTTGGGAACTGGACGATATGATCCGCACATCGATGGGAACCGCCTGTGTGCCGCCCACCCGGTTGAACCGGTTCTCCACCAGGGTGCGGAGCAGCGCAGCCTGGGTCTGGGCAGGCAACGTGGTCACTTCGGACAGATAGAGCGTGCCCCCATGGGCCTTCTCCAGGGCGCCAACCTCGATCTTGAGCAGGCCGGTTTTTTCGCGGGCCTCGCGCCCGAACAGCACGACCGGCACCTCTTCGGGCGCGTAGAGCGATGCGTTGATCTCGACGAAAGGCGCCGCAGTGCGCGGACTGCGCTGATGGATAAGGCGGGCAACCAGCCCCTTCCCTGCCCCCGACGGGCCAGAAATAAAGATGCGAGAGTTGGTTGGCGCAGACTTCTCGATGACTGCTCGAACTTGATGCAGCGCCGGCGAGGTGCCGACCAGGTCGGCGCTCTTGCTGGCGGAGCGTTCCTTGAGCTCGGCTACCTCGCTGCGCAACCGTGTCGCTTCCATAGCCCGCTGCGTTATATGCAGCAATCTATCGATCTTGAACGGTTTCTCGATGTAGTCGTACGCGCCGCGACGAATGGCCGAGACGGCTGTTTCGACATTGCCGTGTCCCGATATCATCACCACCGGCATGTCTGGATGCTGGCTCTGCAACACGTCCAGCAGCTGCAGCCCATCGAGCCGCGAGCCCTGCATCCAGATGTCGAGAAACACCAGGCTTGGCCGTCGGCGGGCGATCTCGTTGAGCCCGCTATCTGCATCATGCGCCTGCCGCGCTTCGAATCCTTCGTCCTCAAGAATGCCTGCGATGAGGTCGCGAATGTCGTCTTCGTCGTCAATGATGAGAATGTCGAGGGCCATTACTTGTGAACCACCGCCGGAAAAAGCGGTTCCTCCTGGGGGGCGGATAAATGTGCCGAACTGGCGTCCGCTTCTGATGACGTGATGGGCGACTGGAGGGGCAGCGTGAAGGTCACGCAGGCGCCGATCCGCCCCGTTGGATCAGGCTCTGCATCGACAAGTTCGACAATACCGCCATGCTGCTCGATAATCTTGGCGACGATGGCCAGACCGAGCCCGGTCCCCTTCTCGCGAGTTGTCATATAGGGCTCGAGTAGCCGTTGCCGATTGTCTTTCGGCCAGCCCTTGCCATTGTCGGATACGGACACACGTGCGTGGTTGCCTTCCACATGCGCCTCAACAATGATCGTCGGGGACCACTTATGAGAACTCTCCACTGATTCAAATGCTTCTACAGCGTTCTTGATCAGATTTGTCAGCGACTGCGCAATGAGACGTGAGTCGAACCATGCGTGGATGGCGTCTTCGGGCAAGTGAGTCTGAATGGTGATCTCGGGCAGGCGTACGCTTTCGAGGAACACCGCCTGACGCACGGTATCACTCAGATCGGTAATCTCGGGCGCCGCCTCCGGCATGCGGGCGAAGGCTGAGAATTCGTCGACCATCCGCCCGATGTCCCCGACCTGCCGCACGATCGTGTTGATGCATTTGTCGAAGACGTCCCGGTCATCTTCCAGCTTCGCTCCATAGCGTCGGCGCAGGCGTTCCGCTGAAAGCTGGATTGGCGTCAGCGGGTTCTTGATCTCGTGAGCGATACGTCGCGCCACGTCCGCCCATGCGCTTGTTCGCTGCGCCGATTCCAGATCCGTAATGTCGTCGAATGTTAGCACATAGCCCTTGGACTCGGCGATCGATCCCTCGCGCGTCAGTTGCACCTGATAGATCCGCAGATCGGTCTCGTTGCCCAGTCGGATCTGGTCGCGAACCTGACCGCGCCGGGCTGAGCGCGCCCGCTCCAGGGTGGGCGCCAGGAGCGGCATGACCTTCTCGATAGGTTCGCCCATGAGGTCGATCTCGTCCCGGCCGAGCATTTCGCAGGCCCGAGCATTGACCAGAGTCACGGCACCGAACGGATCGAGCCCTATGATGCCTGCCGACACGCCCTCCACCACCGCTTCGGTGAACTGCCGGCGTTTCTCGTTCATTTCATTGGCCGTGAGCAGCGCCTCGCGCTGGCTCTTGAGTTGTTCGGTCATGCGGTTGAAGCCGTTGCTGAGGTCCCGCAGGTCGCCCCTGCCCTCCTGCACCGGCACCTGCACGTCCAGATCACCCTTGCTGACGCGACTCGAGGCGATCATGAGGTTTCGGATCGGATCGACGAAGCGGTTAGCGAGGGCGATGCCGATCCACAGCGCGGCCAGCAGCAGCACCAGCGCCAGACCGACATACATGATGGTGAAGGTGATCTGGAACACCAGCCGGTTCGAGGCATATTCCCGATATTCGGAGATATTCTCGTCCGTCAGCTGCATGTATTCCAGCACCTCCGACTCCACCGGCCGAGCGACAAAAAGATAGGTATCCTCGTAGCCGCGAAGCTTGATCACTGAGCCGACGAGATTGATACGACCCGGCGCGATCGCGGCGGGTATGCCTTCGACGAGGCCCTCCGTGATGCCGTCCGGCAGACGAGGATAGGCGCCCTGTACGGCAATTTGCGCACGCATCAGCGTATCGCCCTGCGCGTTGACCAGCGACGTGAACGGTAGTGAGCGCGTGACGGCCAGAGCCGTCAGGATGCGCTCGAAGCGTTCCCTGTCCTCATCATACATCGCCCGTGCCTGTTCCAGCTCTTCCGCCACCCAGATCACGTCATCGCGCAGCACCTGGGCATGTTCCAGCATGTAGGAGCGGGCAACGAGGCGCGAACTTTCCACCATTGCGCGTGTGCGCTCGGAGAACCACTGATCCAGCCCCTGATTGAGCGCTATGGTGGCAACAACGGCAACGATGGCCGCCGGAATAGCGGCAACCAGGGCGAACATGGTCACCATGCGGATCTGCATGCCGGCGCCAGCCTGACCCTGGACGCGCGCCTGGATCAGCAACACGGCTTCGGTCACGACCAGCGCAATCACCAGCAGCACCAGCACACCAGTGACGATCCAGATGACAGTCCAGACTGACGTGGAGGGATTGATATTGGTCGTGCCAGACAGGATCAGGAACGAAAGCGACGACATGAGCACCGACGCGAACACCACGACGAAGCCGAGGATGCGCAGGGCGCGATTATTGCTGGACGCGAAGGGCGAGCGGACAGGCTGCGCCATCTCGCCGCCGACACCCTCAGGGGGCCGATCACTTGTCGCCGTCACATCAACCATACAGAACCCGGCCACTCCGCCTCTGACGCCAGAGACAGAGTCTGACCCAATTGAGCCAACCCTTCAACACAAATGTTGCTAAAATGTGACACCGGTGGCAGCAGGAGGGTGAGGATCTGCTCCCGCAGGCAGGGAAAGGCGGAGGCGGGCCAATACCCGCCTCCTGTAGTCAGCTAAAAGTCGAACCACCCTTCTTCGCCCAGGTCGCCAGGCTGGGGGCCGAACTCGTCCTCGGTCAGGATCTGATCATCATCGCGGTCGAAGCTCGAGTAGAGACCAGCTCCGAATTCGTCCGCGGTGAGCTGGGCATCGCCATCGGCATCCCAGGTGCCGTAGCTGCCCTGCGCCTCATAGCCTGCCATGAACTCGTTCTCGTCGAGAACGCCACTCTGATCGGTATCCCAGGCGGTGTAGTCGTCGTCATAGATGCCGCCGGCACCGAACTCTTCTTCGGAAATGTCCCCACTGTCGTCCCGGTCATACGCCCCGTAGAGGCCCGTGCCGACTTCGTTGGTGTTGAGATAGCCGCTGCTGTCGGTGTCCCAGTCTGCGTAGATGCCCGACTCGGTGAACCCGGCCGTGAACTCGGCCTGATCCAGCTGACTGTCGGCGTTGGCATCCCACATGACCTGCGCCATTGCCGGGGCGGCAGCTAGTGCGGTCGAAAGGCCCAGGGCCAGTACGAACTTCTTCATTGGTGAATTCCTTAGCATGTCTGTTTGACGGAGAGCGACATCAGCCGCCCGCTGCGCCAACGGAGACTTGGCCACGGTGTTCCTCGAGTTGCCGGGTGATAAGGGAATATAATCATCGGCTCTCGCGCACGCGGCACGCCGGCAGCTGATGAGGCGTGCGCGAGTCGAGCCGGTCGCTGACCACCCGGCGCGGCCTGCGGCATTGGGACGAAGCCCGATGTACCAGCCAAAAGATCCGGCTCAGTGCCGCCGGCTGTGCTTGACGATCTCGATACTATGGGTGCGGATTTTCTTGCGGAGGGTGTTGCGATTGAGCCCCAGCAGATCGGCCGCTTTGATTTGGTTTCCGCCGCAGGCATTGAGGGCCATAGCGATCAGCGGGGCCTCAACCTTGTCGAGGACGCGCTGATAGAGCCCGGCTGGTGGCAGGTTGGGCTCGTATTCGCGCAGCAGCTGCCCAACATGCGTTTCAACCGCCATGGAGACGTCCATCGGGCCAGTCGCCCCGTTGGGTGCTGGCCGTTCGGCGATGTTGAGCTCGTTCTGCACGATCTCGGCGGAAATGGATTCGTCGGCGTAGAGCGCGGACAGACGCCGCACCAGATTCTCCAGCTCACGCACATTGCCCGGCCAGGAATAGTTCTGCATCAGCCGGATGGCGTCCGGGGCGATAGACTTGACCGGCTCACCTTCCCGTTGCGCCACCTTGAGAAAGTGCGCGGCAAGGTCTCCGACGTCGTCTACCCGCTCGCGCAGTGGCGGCAGGCGGATCGGCACGACGTTGAGCCGGTAGTAGAGGTCCTCCCGAAACAGGCCCTGGCGGATCATCTGGCTCAAGTCGCGGTGTGTCGCGGCGACGATGCGGACATTGGTTTTGATCGAGTTGCGGCCACCAACCATCGTATACTCGCCCTCTTGCAGCACGCGAAGCAGGCGGGTCTGGGCATCCATCGGCATATCGCCGATTTCATCGAGGAACAGCGTGCCCCCCTCCGCCTGCTCAAAGCGGCCTGAGGAACGGGTATTGGCGCCGGTGAAGGCCCCCTTTTCGTGGCCAAACAGCTCGGCCTCGATCAGGTCGCGCGGGATGGCGGCCATGTTTATGGCGACGAAAGGGCCGTTTCTGCGCTTGCCGAAGTCATGCAGTGCCCTGGCCACCAGTTCCTTGCCGGTGCCGCTCTCTCCAGTGATCATCACCGTGAGATCGGTCTGCATCAGCCGTGCCAGCGCACGATAGATGTCCTGCATGGCCGTAGAGCGCCCGACCAGCGGCATGGTCTCGCCCGGCTCTTCGGCGCGACGTTCTGCAGTCGTCGGCTTTTTCGCGTCGGCCAGCGCCCGCGCCACGACTGAAAGAACCTCGGTGATGTCGAACGGCTTGGGGAGGTATTCGTAGGCGCCCACTTCCGAGGCACGGATGGCGGTCATGAACGTATTCTGCGCGCTCATCACAATCATCGGCAGATCGGGACGCAACTTCTTGATCTTTGGCATCACCTCGAAAGCGTTGCCGTCGGGCATTGCAACATCGGTGATGAGGATGTCGCCCTCGCCCCGGCTGACCCAGTTCCACATCGTAGAGATGTTGCCAGTGGGGCGCACCTCGTAGCCCGCGCGGGTCAGTGCCTGGTTCAGCACCATGCGGATTGCAGCGTCATCATCGGCAAGCAGGACAACGTGGCTCATCTGGCTGCTTCCTCATCAAGTGGTGCCTGGAATGCTCCGCTTGCGACAGGAAGCAGGATCCTGAACTTGGTGCGACCTGGCCGGCTGTCGCAGTCGATCACGCCGCCATGATCGCCCACGATCTTGGCGACAAGCGCCAGCCCTAGTCCCGAGCCGTTCGTCTTGGTGGTCACGAACGGGTCGAACAGGAACGGCAGGATATCGGGCGGGATGCCGGGACCGTTGTCTTCGATGACGATCTCGAGCGGCAGGGAGATACGCTCCGACACGCCCGTCACGCTGATGCGGATGCCCGGGCGGAATGCCGTGGAGAACTTGATCTCAGGTTTCTGTGTTCTTTCAAGTGCTTCCGAGGCGTTTTTCACCAAATTCAGGAACACCTGAATCAACTGGTCGCGGTTGCCGAACACGGGGGGTAGCGACGGGTCGTACTCCTCCGAGAAGGCGATGCCGCGTGCCACGCCGTTGCGCGCCAGCAGCTTTACGCGATCGAGCACCACGTGGATGTTGATCGGTTCGCGCTCCATGGGACGTTCGTCACCGAACACCTCAACCCGATCGATCAGTCCGACGATCCGGTCAGTCTCTTCGCGGATCAGCCGAGCCAGCGGGATTTCATCGCTGCTCACCGTCTGCTCCAGCAATTGAGCGGCGCCGCGGATCCCCGAGAGCGGGTTCTTGATCTCGTGCGCCAGCATTGAGGCGAGACCCGTCACCGAGCGCGCAGCGCCCCGCGAGACCATCTGCCGGTCGATCTTGTCGGCCATGGTCCGCTCCTGGATCAACACAGCCACCCGACCATCACTGTCCGACAATGGACTGGCAAAGACGTCGGCCACCCGCTCGTCGCCAAAGCGCGACGACCCTATTCTGACCCGGTACTCGGTCATTGGTGCCCGCCGCGCCGTGACCGTCTCAACTAGGCTGATGATGGGCGAGCCGAAGGCGATGAGGTCGTCCAGGCGCTGTCGTGTCAGCACGCTCAGTGAAGCACCGAAGAACGCCTCCGCCGCATAGTTCACGAAAGCGATCTGGCGATCTTCGCCGCACACGATTATCGGCTGCGGCAGAGCCTGTAGCACTGCCGTAGAGGGAACGGCGCCGGCTGCGATCGCTGCGGCCTCCACGGCACTCATGCTGCGGCCCTATCCTGATTGGTGAAGATGGTATGGATCTGGTGGATGACGTCGTCTGGCACCTCATTGTTGAGGAGGGCATCACGTGACGGTTTTTCCAGCACAACGCCGGCGGCTGCGAGATACCAGCCGAGATGCTTGCGAGCGGCCCGCAGGCCGACTGCAGTTCCATACTCGATCAGCATGTCCTCGTAGTGCTCCGCTATGAGCGCGGCGAGTTCCCCACCTTGTGGCGCGGCAGGCGGCGCACCGCCAGCCAGTCCTGCCCCAATTTGCGCTACTGCCCAGGGCTGACCCTGTGCGCCACGACCGATCATGACGGCTGCAGCCCCTGACTGCTCCAGCGCCTCTTTCGCGCTTGCCAGGTCGGTAATGTCGCCGTTGACCACCACCGGAACGTCGACCGCTTCGACCACCGCGCGGACGAGACCCCAGCGCGCCGAACCCTTGTAGAACTGCTGTCGCGTGCGCCCGTGGACCGTGACCATCGTGACACCCGCATCGACCGCGCGTCGTGCCATGTCAGCGGCATTGAGGCTGTCGTCATCCCACCCCAACCGCATCTTCACGGTAACCGGGAGGGGCGTCGCCTTGACGACGGCATCTATGAGAGTCATCGCATGGTCTGGTACCTGCATCAGCGCTGAACCGGCATAGCCATTGGTCACGCGCTTGGCAGGACAGCCGAAGTTGATATCGATGATGTCTGCACCGGCGTCGTGAGAGATTCTGGCGCCTCGTGCCATCCACTCTGCTTCGCATCCAGCTAGCTGCACCATGTGCGGGAGCGTGTTCGGGCGACCGAGTTTGCGCACCATTTCCCGGCTGCCCACTGCGAGGGCGTTGCTAGCGATCATCTCCGAAACCACCATGCCAGCGCCGAAGCGCTCTGCAATTTTGCGGAATGGGCGGTCGGTGATCCCAGCCATCGGCGCCAGGAAGGCTGAGGTGCGGACCACATGGTTACCGATGCTTAACTTGCAGGCACCCCTAGACACAAACTGCCCCAGAAATGATCAAAATGAGTACATTGCCTGCACAATAGTCAAAACGATCTCCAGTGCAACACCCTTAGTGGTGCCGATACTGTAGCGGCTGCCCTGCACTTGCCGCATGTCGTGGCGGGCGCTAGACCACGACGAAGTGACGGTTTGAAGACCAGAGTGCTCGGTACAATGCGTGAGAAGTCTATCGCCGTCATCATCGTCGCCGCCGGCAGGGGCGAACGCGCCAGTGTCGATGGCTCGCCCGATCCCAAGCAATACCGCATGCTGGCGGGAAGACCAGTCCTCGCCCGCACGATTCAAGCCTTCCTGGCCGTTCCGGACGTCACCACTGTCGTGCCCGTTATTCATGCCGATCACGCCGACCGCTTTGCCATGCTTGGGCTTTCCGATGAGCGGCTGATGCCCCCGGTCATCGGCGGGGCCTCCCGACAGGCGTCGGTGCTTGAAGGGCTTAAAGCCCTTGCTCCCCGGCGTCCCGATGTTGTCCTGATCCATGATGCCGCGCGGCCATTCGTGGATGGCGAGGTGATTGGCAATGTCGTCGCAATGCTGGACCGGCATGATGGTGCCCTGCCCGTCTCCGGAGTCATCGATACCATCAAGCGCTCACTGGATGGCAAGCACGTGGCCACCACCGAAGATCGTGCGCAACTGTTTGCGGCGCAAACTCCGCAAGGCTTCCGCTTCGGTCAAATATTCTCGGCCCACATGCGAGCCTCAACCATCCGCCGGCAATTCACGGACGACGCCGAGATCGCTGAATGGGCCGGTCTGCGTGTGGCTATGGTGGCCGGCCACGTCGACAACTTCAAACTGACCCATCCCCGCGACTTCGCCCGGGCCGAGCGCGTCATCTCCGGAGATCAAGCCATGGAAACGCGTGTCGGTACGGGCTTTGACGTCCATCCATTCGAACCGGGCGACGCTGTTTGGCTCGGGGGGGTCCGCATTCCACATAGCGCTAGGCTCAAGGGACATTCGGATGCCGATGTGGCACTGCACGCCCTGACAGACGCCATCCTGGGAGCCATCGGCGAAGGGGATATCGGTGTGCACTTCCCGCCCTCCGATATGCAGTGGCGTGGGGTGGCATCGACATTGTTCCTCGAGCATGCGGGTGCGCTCGTCGCCAAGGCTGGTGGCCGCATCGTCAATCTGGACGTGACAATCGTCTGCGAAGCGCCGAGGATCGCCAGTCACGTGCCGGCAATGCGGGAGGTGATCGGCGCAACGCTGCATGTTGCGACGTCGCGGATCGCGATCAAAGCAACGACAAGCGAAAAACTCGGGTTTACCGGGCGGGAGGAAGGAATCGTGGCTATGGCCAGTGCAAGTATCGAACTGCCGAGGCTGGACTGATGGCGACCAAGGCAGCGCCCGAGCCGGGCAAGCAGATTATCAACATCCTCACCGAGAGGGGGCAGACCATCGTAACGGCGGAAAGCTGCACCGGTGGCATGGTGGCGTCTGCGCTGACGGACATACCCGGTGCATCCGCTGCCATCTACGGCGGCTACATCACCTATGCCAACTCCGCCAAATCGCGCATGATCCATGTGCAGGCCCGCCTGATCCGCGATTATGGCGCCGTGAGCAATCAGGTGGCGCGGGCGATGGCGGACGGTGCGCGCAACACAGCCCGCGCAGACTTTGCAGTTGCCGTCACCGGCATAGCTGGGCCGGACGGCGGGAGCGAGAAGAAGCCCGTCGGCCTGGTCTACGTCGCTGTGTCGTCAGATTTGGCCACGGTGGTTATCGAGCATAAGTTTGGCGACCTTGGCCGCAGCGCCATCCGCCAGGCAAGCGTGGCCGCGGCGCTTGAACTGGTGCTGCAGGTGCTGACCAGCGTCGAAGGGCAGTAGCAGGCCTGCTTAGGTCGTTGAGCGCGAACCGCTGCGGGCAATACCTATGCGCCCAACCGGCGGTCGGCCTCATCCGCGAACGCCCGTATGATCTCTTCCTGCTTTGCAGCAAAAGCGGGCTCAGCCACGGCCGCGATGAAAGGGTTGGAGATCTTGAAGTCGATCTCGAAGCGAACGCGCGTTCCCATCCCCTCAGGCTCGAAGCGCCAGACGCTGTCCAGGTAGGCGAACGGCCCGTCCACTGCCTTGGCCGTGATGGTCAGCGCATCGTGGTCAGCGATCACCCTGCTGGTATAGGCCTGGGTGACCGGGCCAAAGCTCAAGGTCATCTTGGCGAAACGGACATCGGCACCGCCTGCGGATGGATCTTCGCGGACGTCCATGGCCCTGCAGTTCGGAATGAAGCGCGGATAATCATCAAGATCTGCCACGATCTCGAACATGCGTTGCGGCAGGTGCGGCACGTGCCGCTCAAAAAAACGCTTCATCAATGACCCAGTTTCGCCACTCGTGCTGACTTTAGCCGCGCAAAGTCCTCACCGGCATGGTGCGACGAGCGTGTCAGCGGGCTGGAGGAGACTAGGGCAAAGCCCTTGGCGGTCGCCACGGTGGCATAAGACTTGAACTCGTCGGGCGTCACAAACCGCTGCAGGGGGTAGTGCTTCTTGGTCGGCTGCAGATACTGCCCGATCGTCAGGAAGTCCACATCCGCCGAGCGCAAATCATCCATGAGCTGGAGCACTTCATTGCGCTCCTCACCAAGACCGACCATGATCCCCGACTTGGTGAACATAGCCGGGTCGAGCTCCTTCACCTTCTGCAGCAGGCGGATCGAGTGAAAGTAGCGGGCGCCTGGGCGAACCTTGAGGTACTTGGACGGAACCGTTTCCAAGTTGTGATTGAACACGTCAGGCTTGGCAGCCACGACTATCTCCAGTGCGCCATCCTTGCGCAGGAAATCCGGGGTCAGGATTTCAATCGTTGTCCGAGGATTGCGGGCGCGGATCGCGAGGATCACGTCAGCGAAGTGCTGAGCGCCACCATCGGCCAGGTCGTCGCGGTCCACGGAGGTGATGACCACATGCTCCAGACCCAGCTTTTGCACTGCCTTTGCCACATTCTCCGGCTCGTTGGGATCGAGAGGCCCTGGCATCCCCGTCCGCACATTGCAGAAGGCGCAGGCGCGTGTGCAGATTTCGCCCATGATCATCATGGTCGCGTGCTTTTTGGACCAGCACTCGCCGATATTGGGGCAGCCGGCTTCCTCGCAGACCGTGACGAGATTGTTCTCGCGCACGATCTGCTGGGTCTCCTTGTAGACCGGGGACCCGGGCGCCTTGACCCGGATCCAGTCCGGCTTGCGCAGCACCACACTATCTGGGCGGTTGGCCTTTTCGGGATGGCGCGGCTTGAGCGCCGAGTTGTCGATCAGAGTGACCAAGGGATGTCCTGACTCAGAGGAAGCTTGCCGGGCTACGCGATCAGGCGCGCCAGCATCACGACAATAACGGCACCAACAGTGGAGGTCACGATCTGGCGCACCAGATCGTTCCGGATCCCCAGCTCGAGCCGCAACGTGGCGAACAGGTATCCGCCGACAAAAGAGCCAATCACCCCGCTGATCAGGAACGTGACGAGCCCGCCGCCGCCGACGACAAGGCTGGCCAGAAAGCCTGCAAGAATGCCGACGCCCAGGAACATCAACATGGCGCGACGGTTGTCGCCACCCATCGTGAAGCCGCCGCCCGCAAATCTACGCTGTGGTACTGTCATCTTTGCTCTCTCAGATTGTCCATGTCAGATTGCGTCTGGCGGCGCATCCTTCAAGCCCGTCACCACTTGGCATTGCCGCCTTTCGGATCACTCGAGGACCTCGGCAATCTCGACCCACACTCCACCGCGGGATGCCGACAGGGTTGTCGCCTGGACAAGGGCCAGGGAATGCAGGTTATCCGCGCCTGAACTGAACCCTGCCGGAACTGTGCCACTTTCAATGACCCGGGCGATCGTTGCAAGCGTCCCGGCACGGTCGGCGTACTCGACAGGCTGTAGGTCGACCGGCACGGCCTCGCCATCGATGTGGCGCAGGCTAAGCTTGTCCGGGCGCGCCTGACCCTGGAAGTGATCGCGCGAACTCCAGATGATCTCACCCTCCGCGCAATCCATGGTCCATTCCCCCGCCCAGGGCGTTGCGGGACCACTGCTCATCCAGCTGCCACGATAGGAAACTATGGTGCCCTTCTCGAACTCCAGCGTGGCCACCCCGATCGGGTGATGCGCGAACGGGCTGGACGGCGGATTCCAGGTGCGGCAGGAAACGCGCTTGGGGTCGTCATTGAGCACCATGCGCATCAGGTCGAAATGATGGATGGACATGTCGGCCAGCAGCGGGTCGGGCATGTCCCAGTAGCGATAGCCCTGGCTGGGCGCGTGGCGGCGGAAGTCTATGGACACCAGGTTCACCGGACCAAACTTCTGCTCCCGGATCAGTTCGGCCGCAGCGATCGGCGCTGCCTGGAACCGATAGTTTTGGCTGACCATCAGCACCCGCCCCTGGGCGTTGGAGAGAGCTACGAGTTCCTTGGCCTGCTTGATGGTGGAGGTAAACGGCTTTTCCACCAGCACATTATAGCCGAGCTCAAGGCAACGCTTCACCACCGGGTAATGCGCTTCCGTCCGCAGCGTACAGATGGCGAGATCGGCTTCGACGGCATTCGCGGCCTCCTCGATGCTCGAGAAACACTGGCCTTTGTCGATGCCAAGCTCGGTCTGAACCCGCTCGATCGCTTGAGGATTGGAGTCCACGTAACCGACCATGTGAATGGTGGGAACTTTGGGGATGATCTGCTTGGTCCAGTCCGATCCCCAGTGTCCCAGGCCGATCTGTATCGCCTTGACCATGTGGATAACTCCTTGAGTGTTGCTGCCGCCATCCGTGGAGTAGCGCCTCCGCTGGGGGAGGTTACTGATGCTGCGCGGCATCGATAGAGGCTGATCTGCCCCGCCGGGAGCAGTCCGACTGCTATCAGATGTTGAGGGCCCGGCCGTAGGCGTCCAGCACGCTTTCCTTCATGGTCTCGCTGAGCGTGGGATGCGGGAAGATCGTGTGGATCAGGTCTTCCTCGGTCGTCTCGAGGTTCATCGCCACCACGAAACCCTGGATGAGTTCGGTCACTTCCGCGCCCACCATATGCGCGCCGAGCAGTTCGCCGGTCTTGGCGTCGAAGATCGTTTTGACCAGCCCGTCCGGTTCGCCCAGCGCAATGGCCTTGCCATTGCCGATGAACGGGAACCGCCCGACCTTGATCTCGCGTCCGGCTTCCTTGGCCTTGGCTTCCGTCAGGCCGACGCTGGCCACCTGCGGTTCGCAATAGGTGCAGCCGGGTACCTTGGACTTGTCCAGGCCATGCACCTTGAGCCCGGCGATCTTCTCGACGGTGATGACGGCTTCGTGCTCGGCCTTGTGGGCCAGCATGGGCGGACCGGCAACGTCGCCGATGGCCCAGATGCCGTCCACACTGGTCTTGCCATAGCCATCGATGACGATGGCGCCGCGTTCGGTCTTGACGCCGACGGTCTCGAGACCGAGGCCTTCGATGTTGCACTGCACGCCGACAGCCGAGATCAGGTTGTCGCCGGATATCTGCTGCATGGAACCGTCCTTGAGCTCGACATGAGCGACCACGCCGGAAGCGCTCTTTTCGACCTTTGCTACCTTGGCATCGGTCAGGATCTTGATGCCGCGCTTTTCCAGCCGCTTGCGCGCCAGGCCGGCTATCTCGGCATCTTCCACCGGCATGATCTGCGGCAGCAGTTCGATGATCGTCACCTCCGCCCCCATCGAGCGGTAAAACGATGCAAATTCGACGCCGATAGCGCCCGAACCCATCACCACCAGCGACTTGGGCATGCTGGCCGGCTTCATCGCCTCGAAATAGGTCCAGATCTTGTCCCCATCCGGCTCGATCCCCGGCAGCACGCGGGGGCGCGCTCCGGTGGCGATGATGATGTTCTTGGCCTTGTAGACCCCCTCCCCGAGCGCGTTCTTGGGCGGTGGCACCTGAGGTTGTACGATAGCCTTCTTGGTGGGTGCGACTTTGATTTCGCCCGGCTTGGTAATGACGGCCTCGCCCCAGATGATGTCGACCTTGTTCTTCTTCATGAGGAACTGGACGCCGTTGTTCATCTGTGCGGCTATGGCGCGCGAACGCTTCACTACGCCGTCGAGGTCGAAGCCGAACTTCTCGGCAGTCAGGCCATAGTCCTTGGCATGCCCCATATGGCCGTAGATTTCGGCAGAGCGCAGCAGCGCCTTTGTGGGAATGCAGCCCCAGTTGCTGCAGATACCCGCCATGTGCTCGCGCTCGACGATACCCACCTTCATGCCCAGCTGCGCGCCACGAATGGCGGCAACATAACCGCCGGGGCCGGCGCCGATGACGAGTAGGTCGTATTGGTCAGCCATTTGTGGCCTCCAGAAGTAAGTTCGGGTCAGATGCCCAGCAAGGATTTAACAAGAGGCGCGAGGCCAGCACCGATGGCGCGGGTGTTCACCGGGTCGAGATGCACACCATCACGCGGATCCGCCTCGGCGACCGTGGCAGCGTCGAAGAATGCAACGCCGGTCTCTTCGGCATGGCGCCGATAGTGGCGTGCGAAGTCGCGCGATTCGCGCAGCAGGTGCTTCAGACCGCCAAAATTGCTCAACATCGTTTCATTGGTCGTTTCGATCACGTGCGGTGGCGAGACGAGGAGAATCTGTGGCACCGGTTCGCCCGTGCCGGCAAAATGGCCGCGTACGATTTCGACGAGCCGGCGCGCCCCGCGTGCGGCATAGGCCGCCGTGCCAGCGACGAACGGCTTGAGGTCATTGGTACCAAGCATAATGATGACGAGATCAAGCGGCTTGTGGCTGTCGAGCAGCGTCGGCAGGATGCGAGCACCATTGCGATCTGCCGCCGCCGTCCCGTCGTCATAGGCAGTTGCACGACCGCCCAAACCTTCCGCGATCACCCGGGCCTGGCCGCCCAGCGACTGCTCCAGCACCGTCGGCCAGCGATCCTCGTACGCATGCCGGGGACCGCCGCCGGGATCGGCTCCAAATGTCAGGCTATCGCCATAGGCAAGGATGGTTTTCATCGCCCTGCCCCTCAGGCCAGCATCATCACGGGGTTCTCGATCAGCCCCTTGAAAACGCCCAGCAGCTCGGCGCCCAGCGCGCCATCGACGGCGCGGTGGTCGCAGGAGAGCGTCACCGTCATGAAGTTGGCGATCTTGACCTGGCCGGCGTCGGCATAGACGCGCTCTTCGCCGGCACCAACCGCCAGGATCGTGCCATGCGGCGGATTGATCACGGCGGAAAAGTGCTTGATCCCGAACATGCCGAGGTTCGAAACCGACGACGCGCCACCCTGATATTCGTGCGGCGCCAGCTTCTTGTTCTTGGCGCGGGTCGCAAGGTCCTTCACCGCCTCGGAAATCTCGCGCAGGGTCTTGGTGTCGCAGGACTTGACCACCGGCGTGAATAGCCCCCCCGGAACGGCCACGGCAACGGCCACGTCGGATCGCTTGTGGTAGAGGATGGAGTCGCCGGCCCAAGTCGCATTGGCCAACGGCACGCGCTGCAGTGCAACGGCCCAGGCTTTCATCACGAAGTCATTGACCGACAGCTTGTAGTCGGGCTTGCCGTCCTTGGACTTGGGTGCCTGCGCATTGATCTGCTCGCGTGCAGCCAGCAGCGCGTCGATCTTGCAATCGAGCGTGAGATAAAAGTGCGGCACGGTTTGCTTGGATTCGGTCAGGCGCGCGGCCACCACCTTGCGCATGGCATCATTCGGCACCAGTTCGTAGGAACCTTCCTCGAACATCGCCAGGACCTGCTGCTTGGTCAGGCCTGTCGGCGCGGCGCCGGCCGGCGCACCGGCGGGGGCAGATGCAGCCGCCTTCAGCGGCGTCTTGCCCGACTTGGCCGCTTCGACGTCCGACTTCACCACACGGCCCCGCGGTCCGGAGCCCGATATGGCGGCGACGTCGATCCCGGCTTCCTTGGCCAAACGCCGGGCGAGCGGCGACGCAAACACCTTGCCGCCTTCCGGCTGCTTGCCCGCCGCCGGCGCAGCCGACGGCTTGGGCGTTGGTGCAGCCGGGCCGCTCTTGCTGGTCGTATCGGCCTTGGCTGTCGGTGCCGTCTGCGTTTCGGCGTCGGCGCGCTCTATCGTGCCAGCGTCCGGCTTCGGGGCATCCGCCTTGGCGGCTTCGGCCTTGGCCTCAGCTTTGGGCGCTGGCGCAGCATCGAGGCTCTCGCCCTCCTGCAGCAGCACGGCGATCACCGCATTGACCTTCACGCCGTCGGTGCCCTCGGCGACCATGATCTTGCCGATCTTGCCCTCATCGACGGCCTCGACTTCCATCGTCGCCTTGTCCGTCTCGATCTCGGCAATGACGTCGCCCGAAGAGACGCTGTCGCCTTCCTTGACGTGCCACTTGGCAAGTTTGCCCTCTTCCATCGTCGGAGAGAGCGCCGGCATGGTGATATCGATTGGCATCCCGGTTCTCCTTACGAGCGGTAGGTCACGGCGTTGACCGCCGCGATCACTTCATCGACGTTCGGCAGCGCCAGCTTTTCGAGGTTGGCGGCATAGGGCATGGGCACGTCCTTGCCCGTCACGCGGATCACCGGCGCGTCGAGATAGTCGAAGGCCTGTTCCATGACGCGGGCCGAGATTTCCGAGCCGATGCCATTTTGCGGCCAGCCTTCTTCCACCGTCACCAGGCGACCCGTTTTCTTGACCGATTCGATGACCGTGTCGCTGTCGAGCGGGCGCAGCGTCCGCAAGTCGATCAGCTCAACATCGATGCCGGCGGCGACCAGCTTTTCGGTGGCCTGGGTGGCGTAGCGCATCCCCATCGAGAAGGAGACGATGGTCACGTCCTTGCCCTGGCGCGCAATGCGGGCCTTGCCGATCGGTAGCAGGAAGTCGTCCATCTTGGGCACGAGGCCGGTCGAACCATAGAGGATCTCGTTTTCGAGGAACACCACCGGGTTCGGCGAGCGGATCGCTGCCTTGAGCAAACCCTTGGCGTCGGCGGCGCTGTAGGGCGCAATGACCGTCAGCCCGGGCACATGGCTATACCATGCCGAATAATCCTGGCTGTGCTGGGCTCCGACGCGCGCCGCGGCGCCGTTGGGACCGCGAAACACCATCGGGGCGGTCACCTGGCCGCCGGACATATATAGCTGCTTGGCTGCCGAGTTGATGATCTGGTCGATTGCCTGCATGGCAAAGTTCCAAGTCATGAACTCCACGATCGGCTTGAGCCCTGCAAAGGCCGCGCCGACCGCAAGACCGGCAAAGCCATGCTCGGTGATCGGGGTATCGATGATGCGCTCGGGACCAAATTCCTGCAGCAGGTTCTGCGTGATCTTATAGGCGCCCTGGTACTCGGCCACCTCCTCGCCCATCACGAAGACATCCTTGTCACGACGCAGTTCCTCGGCCATGGCCTCGTTCAGCGCCTGCCGCACGGTCATTTCGACCATCTCCACCCCCTCGGGCAGGTCTGGATCGTTCTGGGCAACAAACTTGGGAGCTTCGGCTGCGGCGGGCGTCGACTTGGCCTCGGCCGGCGCGGTGGCTGCCTGAGGCACAGCCGACTGTCCCTCCGGATCAGACGAGCTGGCCTGGGAGGCATTGCGATTGCCTTCTCCGACCTCTTCGCCCTCGCCCAGCACCATGGCGATCGGCGTATTCACCTTAACGCCCTCGGTGCCTTCCTCGATCATCAGTTCGGTCACTGTGCCTTCATCGACCGACTCCACTTCCATCGTGGCCTTGTCGGTTTCGATCTCGGCTAGCACATCCCCGGACTTGACCGTATCGCCGACCTTGACCAGCCACTTGGCGAGCTTGCCTTCTTCCATGGTGGGCGACAGCGCGGGCATCAGGATTTGGGGCATACTAGCTCTCCACACTTTGTGCGCCGGGCATGCTGGCCACACGGCGGTTGTCGGTAATGATGGCGAATTGGGCAGGAATGACGCGCGGATCATTGATCAGTCGAGGCTGGCTCGCCACATCCGTCGGCACCGGGTCCCGATTGATTGCCCAGCCGCTCAGGATCAGTCCCAGCAGCACGAACACCACGAAAGCGATGACGGCGCGCTTGTAGATATTGAGCGGCTGCGACGCACCGGGCCCGGCCTTAGCCTCGATCTGGCGGAACTTCCACCACCCCAAGGGCAGGAAGCCCGCAAGATTTTCGTGTGATGGAGCCGTGCGGACCATGATGACGGCCTGCATCGCCGCCACGGCAAATGTCAGCACTGCGAATACGATGATGGCGCCGAGCAGCACGCTCATGTCTGGTCTCAGGCGCTGATGGTGATGTCGGTCCAGAGCTCGGATGCATCCGGCTCGGGATCGTTAGTGGCAAAGTCCGCAGCTTCGGTGACGATCGCGCGGATTTCGCTCTCGATCGCCTTGAGCGATTCTTCTGTCTGCGCGCCCGATGCAAGCAGCCGCGCCTTGACCTGCTCGATCGGGTCGCGCTCCTGACGGTACTTGGTCACTTCGTCCTTGGTGCGATACTTGGCCGGGTCGGACATGGAGTGGCCGCGGTAGCGGTAGGTCAGCATTTCGAGAATGAACGGCCCCTGACCCGACCGCGCATGCTCGATAGCGCGCTTGGCAGCGTCATAGACCATGCGGACATCCATGCCGTCCACCTGCTCGCCCGGGATGTCGAAGGAAGCCCCTCGCATGGAGAAGTCGGTGGTGGCCGACGAGCGCTCGGTCGAGGTGCCCATGGCGTACTTGTTGTTCTCGATGATGAAGACGACCGGCAGGTTCCACAGCTTCGCCATGTTGAAGGTCTCGTAGACCTGGCCCTGATTGGCTGCGCCGTCGCCGAAATAGGCAATCGAGACCGAGTTGTCGCCACGATACTTCGCCGCGAAAGCCAGCCCTGCCCCCAGGGAGACCTGCGCTCCGACGATGCCGTTGCCGCCATAGAAGCGATGCTCATTGCTGAACATGTGCATCGAGCCGCCCTTGCCCTTACTGAGGCCGCCCTGGCGGCCGGTCAGTTCGGCCATCACCCCCTTTGGGTCGAGGCCCATGACCAGCATGTGCCCGTGGTCGCGGTAGCCGGTGATCTGGGCGTCCTGGCCCTTCTCACTGGCCATCGTGATGCCGGTAACCACGGCTTCCTGTCCGATATAGAGGTGGCAGAAGCCGCCAATCAGGCCCATGCCATACATCTGGCCGGCCTTTTCCTCGAACCGGCGGATCAGGAGCATCTCGCGATATGCTTCGAGCTCCTGTTCCTTGGTGAGTTCGGGTGCGTTCGATTGCGTCTTGGCCTTTGTGGCCACAGCCTTGCGCGCCATGGGAAACGCTCCGTGTCGAATAGAATTGCCGCCTTGGCCGGGATGTGGCCACAGATGGGCATCATAGTGCAAGCGAGCGACCGAAAGCAATGGCTGCCGGTCGCACTCGGAATCGACTAGAGCGTTGAATCGGCTTGGATAAGTCGAGTTAACTCGTCTGTGGCTAATTCCCGGTATTTACCGGAAAGCGGTTTACCGCTTGCGGAATCCACCATTACTATGATGTCATCGGCATTCGCCATGTTCAGCAACGCTCGGGCACGCTCTGTCACGATGTCAGGATCGAGCCTGCGCGTGTCCATGAGCGTCGCCCGGTGCCGATAGGCATCGATCTCAGCCTGCAATGCAGCCGACTTCGCCTTTAGCCGATCGATGTCGAGCAGTATCTCGGCCCGGTTCTCGATGCCGAACTGTCCGCCGATTGCGGAAAAGCCGAGATAGCCCTGAAAACCCAGCAGCGCCACGCTTAATGCCAATGGTCGCCAGAATGGAGGACGTTTGAGACGGGTGGGCATGGGCTAACCGGATTTGGACAGCAGCACCATGCCTGACAAGGGTTTAACGGGCGGTTGCCGTGGCGCTACAGCGGCACGTAATCGATCTCCAGGAACCGCTCCACCTCGGGCACCCACCGGTCGCGCACGAACGCGACGTGATCGGGATGCACATTGTAGGCCTCGTAGGCCGCCTTGTCCGCGAACTCCATGGAGAAACCGAAGGCGTCGTCGTTCTTCGGGCTGACCTGGCGCAGTTGCTCGAATTTCTCTACGCCAGGAATGGCGGCCAGGACCTTTGCGTCCGCAAGGAATGCCGCCTCCGCCTGCGAACCGGCGGCGTGCTTGAGGGTAAAGACCACGGTGTGGCGGATCATAGGTCGGCTCCGATAGCTTCGGTCGCGGCAATAGCGGCCATGTTGACGATACCGCGGCTGGTGGTGGACGGCGCCAGGATGTGAGCCGGGGCCCGTGGGCCCATCAGGATCGGCCCCACCGATAGGGCGTTGTTCATTTCCTTGAGCAGCGTCATGGAAAGGTTGGCCGCGTCCAGGTTGGGGAAGATCAGCAGGTTCGCCTCGCCGCTCAGCACGCTGTCGGGAATGTAGCGCTCGCGCAGGTCCTGGTTCAGGGCTAGGTCGCCCTGCATCTCGCCTTCCACGATCAGGTCCGGCGCGATGACCTTAAGCTTGTTGTAGGCCTCGCGCATCTTGAAGGCGCTGTCCCCGTCCCGCGATCCGAAGTTCGAGTAGCTCAGCAGCGCGATCTTGGCCTCGATGTTGAAGCGCTTGAGATGGTTGCGGGCTTGCAAGGCAATGCCGACAATTTCGTCCGTGGTGGGATCCTGGTTGACATAGGTGTCCGCCAGGAAGAAAGCGCCCCGCGGCATGATGAGCATCGATAGCGCCGACACTTCATGCACGCCATCCTGCAGGCCGATGACCGATCGGATGTCCCGAACGTGCTTGATATAGCGTCCCTGCAGGCCGCAGATCATGGCGTCGGCCTCACCGCGCTTCACCGCCAGGGCACTGATCACCGTCGTGTTGGTGCGGACCACCTGGCGGGCAGTATCGGGCGTCACGCCGTTGCGCCCGACCAGCGAGTGGAACAGGCTGACATAGTCGCGATAGCGCGGATCGTCCTCGGGGTTCACGACCTCGAAGTCTACTCCGGGCCGCAGGTTCAGCCCAAAGCGTTCGATACGGGATTCGATGACCGACGGCCGGCCGACCAGGATCGGTCGTGCGATACGCTCCTCGAGCAGCACCTGGGTGGCTCGCAGAACCCGCTCGTCCTCTCCGTCGGCAAAGGCGATCCGCTTCTGCTGGCCCTGCGCCCGGTCGATGATGGGCTTCATCACCAGGCCGGAGCGGAAGACGAAGCGGTTGAGCGTGTCCTGGTAAGCGTCCCAATCGGCGATCGGCTTCTTGGCCACACCCGACTCCATCGCGGCGCGGGCGACGGCCGGCGCAATACGCAGGATCAGCCGCTGGTCGAATGGGTTAGGAATCATGTGCTCGGGCCCAAAGACGGCGGGCGCCCCCGAGGGCGACACTTCCAGCCCGGGCTCATGGGCCAGCTTGGCGATGGCACGCACTGCGGCGAGCTTCATTTCCTCATTGATCGTTGTCGCCGCGACGTCGAGGGCGCCACGGAAGATGAACGGGAAGCAGAGGACGTTGTTGACCTGGTTGGGATAGTCCGATCGCCCCGTGCAGACCATGGCATCGGGTCGCGTCGCCATCGCCAGCTCGGGCGTGATTTCAGGGTTGGGGTTGGCCAGTGCCAGGATCAGCGGCTTCGGCGCCATCTGCGCTAACATTTCCGGCCCGAGCGCGCCGGCCGCCGACAGGCCGAGGAAGATGTCGGCGCCATCGATGACTTCGGCCAATGTCGTCGCGTCGCTTTCGCGGCGGAATTGGCCGCGCCATTTGTCGTTGACGTCATTTCGCTTGTGGGTCACCAATCCGTCCTTGTCGGCTACCCAGATGTTCTCGTGCCGGGCGCCAAGCGCGACGAGCAGGTTTAGGCAGGCGATGGCTGCGGCCCCTGCCCCCGAGGCGCATATCTTGACGTCCTCGATCTTCTTGCCCTTGAGCTCCAGCCCATTGAGCACCGCAGCGCCAACAATGATGGCCGTACCGTGCTGGTCGTCGTGGAAGACCGGAATTGGCATGCGCTCGCGCAGGGCTTCCTCGATCTCGAAACAGTCCGGCGCTCGGATATCCTCGAGATTGATGCCGCCGAACGTGGGCCACAGGGGCGCGATTGCGTCGATGAACTTTCGCGGTTCGATCTCGTCGATCTCGAGGTCGAAAACGTCGATGCCCGCGAACTTCTTGAAGAGAACAGCCTTGCCTTCCATCACCGGCTTGGAAGCGAGGGCGCCGATATTGCCAAGGCCGAGCACCGCGGTGCCGTTGGAAATAACCGCCACTAGGTTCTGCCGGGACGTGTATTTGGCAACGGCATCGGGATCTTCTGCGATTTCCTCGCAGGGAGCGGCCACGCCCGGCGAATAGGCCAGCGCCAGATCGCGCTGGTTTCCGAGCGGCTTGGTTGGCTGAATCTCGAGCTTCCCAGGCTTGGGGAACTCGTGGAAGTGCAGCGCGGCTTCGCGCAGGGCCCTCCGCTGTTCGTTGAGGTCGGTCGTCACGCAGTCCTCCTCGTCCGCTTCCAATTCTGGCGGAAATCATCAGGACAGCTAGGTGCCACCAATCGTCCTGGATGGAAAGTAGCTAAGTCCGGGACAATCTTCGACGAAAGTCTATGCCTTTGTCAGGCGGCGGCGGCGACGATGTTCTCAATGCGGCTGCGCGGGGTCGCCGTGGCGTGCAGCGCCGTGGCCAGTTCGCGGAACGCCCCGATCTTGAGCGCCGGTGCAAATATGAAGCCTTGGGCCTGTATCACCCCGCGCGCCCGCAGATAGAGGGCCTGTTCCTCGGTCTCGACGCCCTCGGCCACGATTTCGCAGTCCAGATCCTTCGCCATCGCGATCAGTCCGTCGAGCACCGGAACCTGCGTCGTCCCTGGTTTGACCATGTCGACGAAGATGCGGTCGATCTTGATGATGTCGACCCCTAGAGTCCCCAGATACGCGAGATTGGAGTGGCCAGTTCCGGCATCGTCCATGGCGATACGAGAACCAAGGGCGTGCAGGCCGGCGATGACGCTGTTGGCGACGGCGGAATTGGCCAGCGGGTGTCGCTCGGTGATCTCGAACACCAGTTGGCGGAAGTTGATTGGCGAGTTGCCAAAGATGGCCTGGACATCTTCCACGATGCTGTCGTCGCGGAAGTGCCCCTCGAAAAGATTTATGGCGATTTTCATCTCAGGCATCATCTGGCTGAGATCCCCAAGGTCGAATTTGACCTGCTGCATCAGCGACAGGGTCATCGGAATGGCCAGGCCCGTCACTTCGGCATAATCGATGAAGGCCCCCGGCGGCACGACCTGTCCGTTCTTCTTCTCCCAGCGGCACAGCACTTCGCAGCCCACCAGTTCCCCGGTCCGCAGGTTGATGATCGGCTGGTAGTAGGGCTTGATCTCGGCGCGGGCAATGGCACGCTCGAGGTCGAAGGCGGGAACCCGCGACCGCCTGACATAGCCCAGCGACAACAGGAGCACGATGGCACTGATCAGGCACGCAATCGCCGTGAAGCCCACATCTAGGTCCGCATAGGTCGAGCGAGCCATGACGAAGGGAACAGCAAACTCGACCTTAAGCGGCAGTTCGCCGGCGAAGGCGTCGGCATAGATGAATTCGGCGCTGGATCCGCGTTGGTCGAAAGTGCTTGCATCCCCGACCGTGAGCACGGGCGTGCCGTTGGTCAGAAGCACACGCATCATCGCGGCCGTAGGAAGCGCTTGCGCAAGGCCATCCGATGTCTGGCCCATGAGCGGCACGAAAGCTGAAACTCGCCGGCTCTGGCCAAAGGTCTGCGTGATCTTGAGTGCAGGCATGGACAAATCCCCAAGCTGAACCAAGGTCAAGGTCTCGGTATGCCCGGGCACGGGCAGATTTTCGGAAATCGGGGAGTAGCTTACCGTGCGGCCGAAGGCATCGCAGTACTGCACGCCGTCCAGGTTCTCGACGAGAACCTGCTTCATATTGATACTGGATTCGATCTCGCGCTGTACGTTGGCAACGAAAGTGGGGGTGCAGAGTGAAGGGCTTTCGGCCAGTACCCTTCGCAATGCGCTGATCGCGTCGTTCATCCCGATTTCGATTTGAGAGGTAATCGCCGTAACATACTGCTGCGTTTCGACTTTTTCCCGAACGCGCACATAGCTGTCCAACAGGTAGTCCACGGCTACTATGGGGGCGAACGCCAGCAGCGCACCCACAAGCGTCAGGACATGAGAATATTTCGACTTCAACTTCCGAATCCGGCAGGACCAAGTGGACGCACCATCGGTACCAACCAGCCTTTAACGGACAATTAACGGTAGTTAACCGGCCGCAAACGTGGACGCCGAGGAGCTAAGCGGCCCGTCCATCACCAAAACAAAAGGCGGCCCCTGATGGAGCCGCCTCTGCCGCTTTGCCGGTCGCTTCGACGTTTTACTGGACGTTGAGGCGGATGCTGAGCTCTCGCAACTGCTTGGACGATGCCTGGCTCGGCGCGCCCATTAGCAGGTCTTCCGCCTGCTGGTTCATTGGGAACGCCGTGATTTCGCGCAGGTTCTGCACGCCGCATAGCAGCATGACGATACGGTCGACGCCGAACGCCGCACCGCCATGTGGCGGCGCGCCATACTGGAAGGCGCGGTAAAGCCCGCCAAACTGTTCCTCGACTTCGTCCCGGCTCTTGCCGGTCAGCTCGAATGCTCTGACCATGGTCTCCGGCAACTGGTTGCGGATCGAGCCCGAGGCAATCTCGTAGCCGTTGCACACCGCATCGTATTGGTAGGCCTTGATCGTCAGCGGATCCTGGCTGTTGAGAGCCTCGATACCCCCCTGTGGCATCGAGAAGGGATTATGCGCAAAATCTATGCGCTTCTCTTCCTCGCTCCACTCATAGAAGGGAAAGTCGACAATCCAGCACAGCGCGAATTGTTCGGTGTCGACTACGCCGAGATCGGTGCCGACCTTGGTCCGCGCTTCGCCGGCGAACTTGTAGAATTTGTCGGGACGGCCGGCGACAAAGAACACGGCGTCGCCATCCTCGAGGCCCAACTGAGCCTTTAGGGCAGTGGTGCGTTCCTCGCCGATATTCTTGGCGATCGGGCCGCTCCCCTGCCCGTCCTTGAAGAAGATGTAACCCAAGCCCGGCTGGCCCTCGCCTTGCGCCCATGCGTTCATGCGGTCGCAGAAGGCTCGACCAATTGGCTCCGCGCCAGCCTTGTTCTTGGCAGGAATGGCCCAGACTTCGACTTTGGAGTCCGCTTCGATCTGGTTGGCGAACACCTTGAAACCGGAGCCGGCAAAGTGCTCGGTCACGCCCTGGATCTCGATTGGATTGCGCAGGTCAGGCTTGTCGGAGCCGTATTTACGGATCGCCGTATCGTAGGGAATCCGGGGCCAGTCCCTGGTTACCCGCTTTCCCTCCGCAAACTGCTCGAAGATGGAGGTGATCACCGGAGTCATCGTGTTCCACACGTCCTCCTGAGTCACGAAGCTCATCTCGAGGTCTAGCTGGTAGAACTCCCCCGGCAGACGGTCGGCGCGCGGGTCTTCGTCGCGGAAACAGGGCGCGATCTGGAAATAGCGGTCAAAGCCGGCAACCATCAGCAACTGCTTGTATTGCTGCGGTGCCTGCGGCAGGGCGAAAAACTTGCCGGGATGGATGCGGCTGGGGACCAGGAAGTCGCGGGCACCTTCCGGGGACGAGGCCGTCAGGATCGGCGTCGAATACTCGGCAAATCCCTGTTCCGTCATACCGTTGCGCATCGCCGCGATCACCTTCGTGCGCTTGACGATGTTGGCGTGCAGCTTCTCGCGGCGCAGGTCCAGGAAGCGGTATCGCAGGCGCACGTCCTCGGGATACTCCTGATCTCCGAACACTGGCAGTGGCAGTTCCTTGGCTGCCGAAAGCACCTCGATCTCGCGGATGAACACCTCTATCGCGCCGGTGGAAAGGTTCGGATTGACTGCTGCAGCGTCACGCAGCTTGACCTCGCCGTCAATCCGGATGACCCATTCCGAGCGCACCTTCTCTGCAGCGGCGAACGCAGGAGAATCGGGGTCAACAACCGCCTGCGTCACGCCGTAATGGTCGCGCAGATCGATGAACAGCAATCCTCCGTGATCGCGAATGCGATGGACCCAGCCGCTGAGGCGCACGGTCTGGCCAGCTTCGCTGGCGGTAAGAGCCCCGCAGGTGTGCGAGCGGTAGCGATGTGAGGTCATGTCGGAACTCTGGAAAGGCCGGAATCTTGGGCGGGAAAAGCGCATGGGCGTCCTTGCTTGTCAAGGTTTGCGCCTGAGGCGAAGGGCTGCTCCGCCTGACATGCTAACCCGCTCAGGCGCTCGGCAATTCCAGTATGGAGTGGACCGGCTGCACCTGCTAGGAAGAATATCGACGGATTTGAGACGGACGCCGGTATGGACCTGATAGTTTCCACAGACGACCTCGCTGCATTTTGCGACCGCGCTGCGAAGTTTGATTTCGTGACAGTCGATACCGAATTCCTCCGCGAGACGACCTACTGGCCCAAACTCTGCCTGGTCCAAGCGGCCACCGATGAAGAGGCGGTCCTCATCGATCCGTTGGCAACGGGCCTGGATATGTCGAGCTTCTTCGCATTGCTGGCCAATCCCAACGTAACCAAGGTGTTTCACGCCGCGCGGCAGGACATCGAGATATTCGTCAAGCTGACAGGCAAGGTTCCGGTCAACATCTTCGATACCCAGATCGCAGCCAGCGTCTGCGGCTTCGGCGACAGCGTGTCCTACGACAACCTCGTCCGCTCCATCACCAATGTCGAACTCGACAAATCCTCGCGCTTCACCGACTGGTCAGCCCGCCCGCTCAGCGAGAAGCAACGCCTCTACGCCATCGCCGACGTTACGCATCTGCGCGATATCTATCGTGAGCTTCGCAAGCAGGTGGACGCCACCAAGCGCTGGGATTGGGTCGAGGACGAACTGGGCGTCTTGCGCAGCATCGACACCTACGTCACCCAGCCCGACAGGGCCTGGGAGCGGCTGAAGATGAAGATCAACAGGGCTCGCGATCTGGCGGCGCTGAAAAAGCTGGCGGCTTGGCGCGAGAAACGCGCGCAGGAAAGCGACCAGCCCCGCAGCCGGGTGCTGAAGGACGACGTGTTGTTCGAACTGGCCATGCAGCGTCCGTTGACGCCCGATGCCTTTGAACGCCTTCGTGCAGTGCCGCGTGGCTTCGGCCGAAGTTCAGCGGCGGCCGAGATCATTGCGCTTCTCAAAGAAGTGGAGGCGATGAGCAAGAGCGAGCTGCCGATCATGCCCGAGCGGTACCGCGGTCCTTCCCCCAAGGGTGCCGTTGGGGATCTCATTCGGGTGCTGCTTAAATCGGTGGCCGAGCAGAACGGAGTCGCCGCCCGCATACTGGCCACGTCCGACGATATCGATGCGTTGGTGCTTGATGATGATGCCGACGTCCCCGCTCTCAAGGGTTGGCGGCGAAAGCTGTTCGGGGAGAAGGCGCTTGATATCAAACACGGCCGCATCGGGCTCGTCGCGACCCGAAAGGGCGTGCTGGAATTCGTGGTAAAGGACGCTGTGCCCGCCGAGTAGGCCTACTCGATGCGAATATCGGAGCTGTCGTATCCTGCCACGCCGGCGAATTGATCCAGCCGGCCGCGCAGATGTTCGCCGTCGAGCAAGGCGAGATCGGCCGGCAGCACCAGTGACAAGCTGGTGCCAGTGAGCTCGAAGCGGATGCGCGGCAAGATGCCTGGCATTGCGGCAGTCATGGGATATGCGACTCGAAAGAGCGCTCCGATCAACCTAGCCCGGGCAGTGAGCTCCGCCGAGCCGAGAGCCGCCAAGGCCGCTGCAGCCTTGCTCTTGAGCCCGTCGTAGCGCACGGCGATAACCTGTGCCAGGAAGGACCGTCCGGGGTGATCTACGCCGGTCAGAGAGCCATAGGCAACTGCGTCCACGCTCTGCTCCCCCCGATAGTCCGGATGGGCGCGCCACCCGATATCAGCCAGAAGGCAGGCAACCGTCCGCATGCGGGCCTGCTCTGCGGTCTCCTCGGTACCGGAGGCTGCGAGGAACTGGCTGCTGAACTCGATCAAGTCATTCGCATGGGCCGGTGAGCGGGAGCGGAGGACCGAAAGCTCTTCAGCTGCCTGGATCAGCGGATCGATTGCCTGTTCCCGTTTGTCCAGCAGGCCGTAGAGATAGCCCTCGCGCACGCCCAGCGCAGAAAAGATCACGTTATCAAACCGGCCGGCCTTGAGCACTTCGGCCATCACCGCCGCCCCGAATGGAACCAGTTCCCGGCGAGATGAACTGACGCGGTCGGCGCCCTCGTAGGACTTGAGCGACGGCGCGTTGATGATGTCCTGGCAAAACTCGATCATGTCATCTGCGGCGACGACATAATGCTGCACCATGTGCAGGGGGTATTTCCGGACGATCTGGTGCAGCTTGGCCAGGGAACGCCAAGTGCCGCCGATGGCAGCGAACGAGGTTCCTTCACCAACCCGGCTGAGTGCAGATCCGTCAAGACGCTCACGCACGATCTCCGCGGCACGGGTCGGGGCGCCATCGCTGTCATCCTGCAGGCGGATGACGCCGATCTCGAAGGACGCCCCCTCCGTATCGGTGCCCTGGACGATACTGGAAAGCTCGAGGCTGCCGCCGCCGAGATCGCCCACTATCCCGCTGAAGCCGGGGATGCCCGCAACCGCGCCGAGCGCCGCGTAGTGGGCCTCCTGCTCGCCGCTCAACACCTGAACCTTGGTGTTCATGAGCCTTTCGACTGCGTCGACAAATTCCTGCCGATTGGCGGCGTCGCGCACGGCGGACGTGGCGAGAACGCAGACCTTGCCCACGCGCATCATGCGCGCGACAAGTGCGAAGCGCTCGATGGCCGCCAGGGCCTGGGCAACGTTCGCCTCGGCAAGGCGGCCCGTGCGCCCTACCCCACGTCCCAGCGCACAAGCCGACTTCTCGTTATAGAGCGGCGTGAGCGACCGGGCGTGACGTTCGTAAACCACCAGACGCACGGAGTTCGAACCGATATCGAGCACCGCTACCGGCCTGGCGCCCTTGATGCGGCCCTGCGCCGTCGGGTCGGCATCAACGCCCCAGAACTGGTTCAAGCCAAGCCCTCTTCGCCGTCCGCTCCAGCACTACCGCGTCCGGACAGCGACGGATTGGTCATGAAGTAATCGTGCGCGTTGAAGGGCTCTTCGCCCTCCACATTGCGCACGCGGTGGGAACTGCCATCGGGCAGAACTTCCCAGCTCTGCTGGTTGTCACGAAGATAGGCAACCAGAATTCGGTCGAGGATCTGCTTGTGCACGGTCTTGTTGAGGATTGGCACCATCACTTCGACGCGCCCGTCCAGGTTGCGCCCCATGAGGTCGGCCGAGGAAATATACACCTTCGCGCGTGGATTGGGCATGCTTTCGCCGTTGCCGAAACAGAAGATGCGGCTGTGCTCGAGGAAGCGGCCGACCACGGACTTGACGCGAATATTGTCCGAAAAGCCCGGAATGCCGGGTCGCAGGCAACAGATGCCTCGAACGATCAGGTCGACCCGGACGCCCGCCTGGCTCGCGTCGTAGAGCGCGTCGATGATTTGCGGATCGACCAGCGAGTTCATCTTGAACAGGATGCCCGCCGGCTGCCCGTTGCGGGCGAACTCGATTTCCCTGGCGATGTCGTCCAGCAGCGTCTGGCGCAGGTTGACCGGCGAGACCGCGATGGTTTCCAGCTCGCTTGGCCTGGCGTAGCCAGTGATGAAGTTGAAGACCCGTGCCACGTCCCGGGTGATGGCCGGGTCGATGGTGAAGTAGCTGAGGTCGGTATAGATCTTAGCGGTGATCGGATGGTAGTTGCCGGTGCCGATATGGCAGTAGCTCACCAGCTTGCCCTTCTCGCGCCGCACCACCTGGCTCAGCTTGGCATGAGTCTTGAGCTCGATGAAGCCAAACACCACCTGCGCGCCGGCCCGTTCCAGGTCCCGCGCCCAGCGGATGTTGGCCTCTTCGTCAAACCGTGCCTTGAGTTCCACCAGGCACGTAACCGACTTGCCGGCCTCGGCAGCCAAGACCAGCGCCTTGATGATCGGGCTGTCTGCCGAGGTCCGGTAGAGGGTCTGCTTGATGGCCACCACGTCCGGGTCGCGCGCCGCCTGCATCAGGAACTGCGCCACCACGTCGAAACTCTCGAACGGGTGGTGAACGAGGATATCCTTGGCGCGGATGGCCGCGAAACTGTCCCCGCTATAGTCGCGGATGCGTTCCGGGAACCGTGCATGATAGGGGGTGAACTTGAGGTCCGGCCGCTCGACGTCGCAAACCTTGCTGGCATCTGCCAGTCCTAGGAACCCCTGGACCTCGAAGACCTCGCCCTCCTTGACGCCCAGCTGCTCGCTGATCTGGCGCTTGAGGGCCCGGGGCATCGAATTTTCGATCTCGAGGCGAATGACCTGTCCGCGCCGACGCTGGCGGAGGGCCGACTCGAACTCGACCACCAGATCAGCCGCCTCGTCGTCGATTTCTATCTCGCTGTCGCGGATGAGGCGGAAGGCACCCGATCCGGCAACCTCATGGCCGGGAAACATCTTGTGAAAGAAGAGTTTGACCAGCGTGTCGATGGTGACGACTTCGCTGCGGCCTTCCGAAACCAGCCCGGTTGGCAGATTGATGAAGCGATCAAGGTTCCCCGGGATGCGCACCAGGGCGGTCAGAGGCAGGTCGCTGTCTGGACGCCGCAGCTCGAACGCCAGCGCCAGGCCCAGATTGGGAATGAACGGGAACGGATGCGCCGGATCGACGGCGATCGGCGTCAGCACCGGGAAAATCTCCTCGCGAAACAGCTTCTGGAGATAATTCACCTGGTCCGGGGTGAGGTCATTGGCCTCATGGATGACCACGTTCTGCGCGAACAGTTCTTCGCGGAGGCTCTGCCAGTGATCCTGCTGCTCCAGTTGCAGATGCTGAGCCAGCGTGGCGATCTCGTCCATCTGCTCGGCAGCAGTCAACCCATCGGCGCTCTGCTTGCTCAACCCCGCCCGCATCTGCCCCTTCAGTCCGGCTACACGGACCATGTAGAATTCGTCGAGATTGTTGGCGGAAATCGATACGAAGCGCAGACGCTCCAGCAGCGGGTGATTTATGTTACCCGCCTCTTCGAGCACGCGCATGTTGAACTGCAGCCAGCTCACCTCCCGATTGACGAAACGCGCTGGGCTCTTGCGCAAGGCTTCGATATCGGGAACCGAGACTTCGGCGTCGGCGAATTCGCTGAACTCATTCATCGTCTTCGGTATCCAGGTGTTGTTCAGTATTGTCAGTCTCGCCTCGCGCCAGCCTGCGCCGGGCGAGCGCTTCAGCGGCGATATTGCGCGTCACTGCCGTGGCTCTGGCCAACGCCAGCCGATCCATCAGGTCCGCGAGCAGCACCGCTTCTTCTGCAGACCGCTCCATCCGCGCCACCAGATAGCTCACGATCCTGGGGTCGACCTTGAGCTGCCGATCCTCGAACAGTTTCACGAACATCTGTGACAATTGGATGTCGTCCGTCAGTTCCAGGGTGTAGGCGGTCGCCCGCCGCGCCCGCGAGCGCACATCATCGGTTACCAGTTGCCAGTGTGCAATCTCTTCCCTCGCCGTCATCAGGATCGGGCGCTGCTCCCGCATCGACTGGTTGAGCAAGTGGAACAAGCCGGCTTCGCCATAGTCGAGCCGATCCACATCCTCGATTACCACGGGCTTGGTGCCGCCTTCTGTCGCCAGTGTGTCGAGATCCGCGACGCCGGCGAAACGGGCATCGCTCCGGTCGGCGAATATCCGCGCCAGGTGTGACTTCCCCGATTTGGCCGGTCCGATCAGCAGGGTAATCGGATCGGGCCAGTCCGGGAAAGCCATGATACGGCTATACGCGAGTTGATTGCCCTCGCCGACCAGGAAGTCCGCCTCCCCGTGTGCCGGGGTGTGGCCCAGTTCGAGCGTCAACTGCCCCCTGGGCTCTTCAGGTCCTGCCGGCAGTGCCACCCGTGCCACCCTTATGCCCGAGGTAAAGGGCGCTGGCCTTGTACTTGGCCACGCCAAACCGGACCAGTACCGACGCGATCGCGGCCATCGGCACGGCCAGCAGGAGGCCCACGAAGCCGAACACCGCCCCAAGGGCCAGGAGCGCGAACATCATCCACACCGGATTGATGTTGATCGAGGATCCGACCAGCTTGGGATAGAGCACATTGCCTTCGATGAACTGCCAGAACAGGAACACGCCGGCCACCAGCACCACCATCCACCAATTCGGCCAGAACTGGACCAGCGCAATTCCGACGGAAAGCCCGAAGCCAAAAATGAAGCCCACGAAGGGCACGAAGCTGAGCAGGCCGGCCATCAACCCCACCACTAGGCCAAAGTTCAGGCCGATCAAGCTCAGGGCCGTCGCATAGAAGGCCGCGTCCAGTAGCAGCACACCGCCCTGCCCGCGGATGACTCCGGCCATCGACTTGTCGATGTCGCGCAGGATCTGGTTGATCTCGCCCTTGTGGTCCTGCGGCAGCAGGTTCTCGATGCCGCGCACCATGCCTTCCCAGTCGAGCAGCAGGTAGAACGCCACCACCGGTGTCAGTACGGTGAAGCCAATCACTGCTGCGCCTGTTAGCCCGATGCTCACCAGTTCGCCCGGAATGGTGGCGATGAAGCCGAGCACCTGCCGCACCAGATCATCGAGGCTTGCCTGCAGTTGCGCCGCACGCTCCGGCCCAAGCCATTCGTTGACCTCTGGCGACCATCGCGCAAACAGCGCCTGCAGATCCGCCACATAGCGCGGAAGGCGCTGGATCAGCCCGATGATCTGCTGTCCGATCATCGGCAGGAACATGAAGAAGATCGACAGCACCAGCGTAACGAAGGTGAGCAGAACCACCGTCGTCGCCCAGGCACGGTTGAAGCGCCACTTCTGCAACTGGTTGACCAGCGGATTGAGGACGTAAGCCAGCGCTACGCCCACGATGAAGGGCAACAGGATGCCGCGGAAAATCCATAGCAGCAGCACCACGGCGACCAGCAAGGCTATCCATATCAGGACTTGATTTCGCAGTGTCATGGCGCCGGGCGGCCCTTGCGTCGGTGTAGTGGAGAAGCTATCAGGCCATCTAGCTTCCGGCTCCGGAATTGGCAACCGCCTTGGTCTTCCGGTGCCGGCTTTGCGCACGCTTTCCCCATACGGTGCTGAGGTCAATGTCCGATCCGCAAAACCTGACATCAAACGGCCTCTCATACAAGGACGCCGGCGTCGACATCGATGCCGGGAACGCCCTTGTCGAGGCGATAAAGCCGGCCGTACGATCCACCCGGCGATCTGGTGCCGATGGAGAGATCGGGGGCTTCGGCGGGCTGTTCGACTTGAGGGCCGCCGGCTTCACCGACCCGGTTCTGGTCGCGGCCAACGACGGGGTGGGCACCAAGCTCAAGATCGCCATCGACACCGGCAACCACGGCACCATCGGGCAGGATCTCGTTGCGATGTGCGTCAACGACATCATTGTCCAAGGCGCCGAGCCGCTGTTCTTTCTAGACTATTTCGCCACCGGCAAGCTGGACGTGGCACAGGGCACTGCAATCGTCGGGGGCATTGCCGAGGGCTGTCGCATCGCCGGCTGCGCCCTGCTCGGCGGCGAAACGGCAGAAATGCCGGGCATGTACCACGGCAACGACTATGATCTCGCGGGCTTCGCAGTCGGCGCGGCCGAGCGCGGCATGCTGTTGCCCCGCGGCGACATCGCGGCAGGAGACACATTGGTCGCCATCGCGTCGTCGGGCGTCCATTCCAATGGCTATTCCCTGGTGCGCAAGATCGTTGACCTGTCCGGACTTGCCTGGACAGCCGATGCGCCCTTCGCACCCGGCCAGTCGCTATCGGAGGCCCTGCTCACTCCCACCCGCATCTACGTCAAGCCGCTGCTGGCGGCACTCAGGGCGGGCATCAGCATCAAGGCACTGGCTCACATCACCGGCGGCGGCTTCATCGACAACATTCCCCGCGTGCTGCCAGCCCACCTCGCTGCTCACGTCGATCTGGCTGCCATCAAGGTTCCAAAGGTCTTCGGGTGGTTGAGCCGCATCGGCGGCATCGACGAACGCGAAATGCTCCGCACCTTCAACTGCGGCGTGGGCATGCTGGTGGCGGTCGATCCCGAGGACGCCGACGAACTGGTCGCCCAGTTGGAGACGAGTGGCGAAGTGGCGGCCATCGTTGGGCGCCTGAACGCTCGGAGCGAGGAGCCGGTGACCTTCCAGGGCACGCTGGCGCTCTAGTGCCTCAGGGACGTCTGATCATCATCTGTGGCCTACCGGGTACGGGCAAGACCACTCTCGCAAGGTCACTGGCCAAGCACTCGGGCGGCAAAGTGTTCTCTGCGGACGATTGGATGGAAGCGCTCGCTATCGACGTATGGGATCTTGACGCACGCCGTCGCACTGAGCGCCTTCAGTGGCAGGTCACGCGCGAAATTCTGGTACTCGGTGGTACTGCAATCATCGACTGGGGGACTTGGGGGCGCAACGAGCGCGACGAACTGCGCCTCGGTGCCCGGTCGCTTGGTGCTGCCGTTCACCTGATCTACCTGACACAAACGCCAGAAACGCTTCACGAACGGATCAGTCGGCGCGGCCGCGAGAACCCTCCGATAACCCTCGACATGCTGCGCGAATGGTCCGCTGCAATCGAGGTGCCAACAGCAGACGAGATCACCCTCTACGACGCACTCACGGAGCCACTGCCATGATCAGCCGCAAACGGGTCGGCATCCTGATATCGGGCCGCGGCTCCAACATGTCGGCGCTGATAAAGGCTGCCAAGTCGCCGGACTATCCCGCAGAGATCGTCGGCGTTCTGTCGAACCGTGCGGCGGCGCGCGGCCTTGCCGTCGCCGCTGCGGAAGGCATCGCGACCGCGTCGCTGGCCCAGAGCAGGTTTCCCAGTCGCGACATGTTCGAGGATGTCATGACGCAAACGCTCGAGAGTTGGGGGGTGGAACTCGTCTGTCTCGCCGGCTTCATGCGAATTGTAGGCGACGACTTCGTCAACCACTGGGCGGGTCGGATGATCAACATCCACCCTTCCCTGCTACCGCTCTATAGGGGGTTGCACACCTATGAGCGCGCGCTGGCAGATGGCGTCACGACCCATGGCTGCACGGTCCATTTCGTAACCCCCGGCCTCGATGAGGGGCCTGCCATCCTGCAGGCGGAGGTTCCGGTGCTGCCACATGACACACCCGAAACCCTCGCCGCCCGCGTGCTGGTGGAGGAGCATAGAATCTATCCCGAAGCGCTCCGACTTGTGGCCACCCGCAAGGTCGTGATGACCTGACCGCCCATCACCCGAATTGATCGCGTCATTGTCAAAATCGGTTCGACCTTTGTTCCGCATCAGCGTAGCGTCCAGCGTCGGTTAGGGGGTGCGCATGTCGCTTCGGGACTGGTTCTGGATCATTCTGCTAGGCGCCATTTGGGGATGCTCGTTCATCTTCAATGCCATCCTCATCCGCGAGATTGGGCCGCTCTGGGTCACGTCGTTCCGCGTGGGCATAGGCGCGCTCGGCTGCTGGCTCGTCATGCTGGCGCTCCGCAAGCCAGTGCCGCGCGATCCGACCCTGTGGCTGCAACTGGGCCTGCTGGGCGTCGTTGCCTACGCCATACCCTTCGCCCTGTTTCCGCTCGCCCAGGCCCACCTTGCCAGTGGCGTCGCCGCCATCATCAACGCATTGACGCCGATGGTCACGGCCATCATCTCCCATTTCTGGATCGGCGGCGAAAGGGCGTCCCGCACCAAGTTCACCGGTGTGGCAATCGGGTTCGCAGGTGCGGCCCTGCTGGTGTCGCCGGCACTTGGCGCCGGAGGCAGCACTCATGCATGGGCGGTGATGGCCTGCCTCGGCGCCACGCTCTGCTATGCAATCTCGCTCAACATCACGCGAAGCTTTAAGCACGTCGAGCCAACGGCCTTCGCCGCCATCGCCCTCACCGGTGCGTCCATCATCGCCCTTCCCGTTGCCTTCGCTACCGAAGGTGTGCCGGTGATGACAAGGCCTGAGACCTACGGCGCGGCCGTTGCCATTGGCCTGTTGTCCACGGCTTTCACCTTCCAGATCATGTACCGTATCCTGCCGCGCGTCGGTGCGACCAACTTCGCCACCACGACGTTCATCGCACCCATTTCGGCACTGATCCTGGGCGTCACCGTGCTGCGGGAGACCGTGTTGCCGATCCAGATCCTTGGCATGCTAGTTATCTTTGTTGGCTTGCTGTTCATTGATGGGCGCATCCGCCGCATGTGGAACCGCGTTCCGGCGTGATCGGAACGGGCCCGGCCGGTCCACGTTGGTATCGGTGAGGAGTGTCCGATGAACCAGCCCAGGCCAGATATCGACCCACGGCCGATCCCCGAGATTGTGCCGCAGCCCGAGACGCCGCAACCGCAGCCGATGGACCCGGTGCCGGGTCGTCCGCAGGAGTTGCCGGACACGCCTTCGCCGGTCGAGGATCCGACCCCGGGGCAACCCGCCCCCGTGCCGGGACCAGGCACCGACCTGCCCCCTACCAGGAGTTGATCATGGCAGATCGCAAATCAGAAAAGCAGGACAAGGCCGCGCCACCCGAGCCAGTCCCACCCATGCCGGGAACACTCCCGACCACCGATGCCGAACGCCCGCATACCTCGCCGTTGCGCCATGGCGAGAAGGAGCCGGTCGATCCCACCTTGCCACCAGAACCCGGCCACGACCCCAACCCTTAAAGGCTGGTTATCAGAACCGGAAACCCGCGGCTGATGGAATTGGTGACGGCGGAGCTGGCTGCGGCGGTCCGGATCAGGTCGTCCACGTTGCCCGACCCAACAACCTCCACCCTCATGTCCGCTCTGGTAACCAGCGCGGGCGTTCCGTCGAGGGTTATGGTGACTTCGACGCTTATGGCTTCGATCGTGGTGCCCGTTCGTTCGGCCTCGTAGCGCAGGTCGTTGCAAAAGCAGCCGCCAATCGCCAGCGCGATCATCTGGCCGCCATTGAACCCCAGGCCCATGCCGCCCGCGCGACCTTCCGGTCTATCGATGACCACCGTGTGCCCACCCGCCCATCCGACGGCCGCCTGCGTGCCGGGGATGTTGCGAAGCGACACCTGCATCGTCGTCATCGACCGTTCCTATTCGATCTCGAGCTTCTTTTTCATCAGGTCGTTGAGCGCCTGCGGGTTTGCCTTGCCGCCTGAGGCCTTCATGGCTTGGCCAACGAACCAGCCGATCATAGTCGGCTTGGCCTTGACCTTCTCCACCTGACCGGGGTTGGCGGCGATGATGTCGTCGACGATCCTCTCGATCTCCCCCATGTCGGTCACCTGCTTGAGGCCCCGGCGCTCGACGATTTCTGCCGGCTCCCCCTCGGGCTCCTCGGCAATGATGATCTGCAGGAGGTCCTTGGCACCCTTGGACGAAATGGTGCCGGTCGCCACTAGGTCGACGATACCTGCGATCTGGCTGGGCTTCAGGTGGGTTTCCCAAACCGCCGATCCCTGGCTGTTGGCAAAAGCGGCGACGTCGGCGTTGAGCATGTTGGCAACGGCCTTGCCGTCGCGCTTGCTCCCGCCGAAAGCGACACAGGCCTCGTAGTAATCAGCCGTCTCGCGGTCCAGCGTCAGCACCATCGCATCGTAGGGCGTGACGCCATAGTCATTGACGAAGCGCGTTTTCTTCTCGTCGGGCAGTTCCGGGAGATGCTCGGCCAACATGGCGACGAAGGCGTCGTCGAATTCCAGCGGCAGCAGGTCCGGATCGGGGAAGTAGCGATAGTCGTGCGCCTCTTCCTTGGAACGCATCGACCGCGTCTCGCCCAGCTTGGGGTCGAACAGCCGGGTCTCCTGGTCGATGCTGCCGCCATCCTCGAGGATGTCGATCTGGCGCCGCGCCTCATATTCGATGGCCTGTCCGGCGAAGCGGATCGAATTGACGTTCTTGATTTCGCAGCGCGTGCCGAATTCACCACCCGGACGACGCACGGAGACGTTGACGTCGGCCCGCATCGACCCCTGCTCCATGTTGCCGTCGCAGGTGCCGAGGTAACGCAGGATCGTGCGCAGCTTCCCCAGGTATTCCTTGGCTTCTTCGGACGAACGCAGGTCGGGCTTGCTGACGATTTCCATCAGCGCCACGCCGGAGCGGTTGAGGTCGACGAAGCTCATGTTCGGGTGCTGGTCGTGGATCGACTTGCCGGCATCCTGTTCAAGGTGCAGGCGCTCGATGCCGATCTCGATCTGGCCCTCCAGCATGTCCAGCAGGACCTTGCCCTCGCCCACGACCGGGTCCTTGAACTGGCTGATCTGGTAGCCTTGCGGCAGGTCGGGATAGAAATAGTTTTTCCGGTCGAACACGCTGCGCTTGTTGATCTGTGCCTTGAGGCCCAGTCCCGTACGCACCGCTTGGCGGACGCACTCTTCGTTGATGGTCGGCAGCATTCCCGGCATCGCCGCGTCCACGAAGCTGACGTTGGAATTGGGCGGGTTGCCGAACTCGGTCGAGGACCCCGAGAACAGCTTGCTCTCACTGGTCACCTGGGCGTGCACTTCCATGCCGATGATGACCTCCCAGTCCCCAGTCGATCCGGCGATGAAGCTCTTGGGATTGGGCGTACGGGTGTCGATAAGGGTCAATTGGAAGTCCTGCGAGGCGAGGCAAAAGGTATGTATGTGATTACTGAGGCTGCGCCCGCGATGCAATGCCCAACCACCACACGTCACCGTCGGGCTCGACCCGGGGGTGTTGCACTCCATGCGCCGGGTCAGTGAGAGCCCTCTGGTCAAGCCCGATGGAACGGCTGTGGGCAGACGAGATCAGGCCAATCGAGGCCCTAGTCCTCGTCCTCGATTTCGCCATAGAACGGCCGCAGGCGCTTTTCCAGATGCACGCTCATGAACGGTTCATGCGCAGCGCGGCCATCGGGACGCAGGGCGAGAATGCGGTAGCCCTGCTTCTCGTAGAAACGGACCGCACGCACGTTGTCGGCGGGCGTTTCCAACTGCACCCGCTCGGCGCCCTCAAGTTCGAGCATCGATTCCATGCGTTGCAGCAGCATCGTCCCCAGGCCATGTCCCTGCAGTTCCGGCATGACGAACAGGTAGGGGATGTAGGCCCGGCGGTAGGAACGCGAACACCAGCCGACGACGATGCCGTCTACCTCGGCAACGATGATGCGGGCCAGAGTCTCGGCGACCGCCTGCGCGAGACGGCGTTGCTCGGCCTGCTTCATGCCTGGCTGCTCGATCAGCAGCGGGAGGATGCCGCTTTCCCAGGCACGGTAAGCAATGTCGGCTAGCCGGCGCGCATCGGCGGTTTCGGCTCTGCGAATGGATATGCCTGCCATGGGTAATCTCCTGCCGGTCAGCCTCAGCCGCGGCGCCGCGCCGCGATGATGCCCTTCTCGTAGTTGATGTTCCAGTCGATCAGGGTCCGCCACACAAGTTCGGCCTGATCCTCGTCAAGATCAAGAGCCAAACTGCGTTCGCGAACCTTCAATATCACCGCTTCGATGCGGACGGGGTCGCGAGCTTCGTGCGGGTCGGTCTTGATCTGCGCCATCCGCGTCACATAGCGGTGTCGTTCTGCGAACAGCGTCAGGAGGGCCTGATCGACGCGGTCGATCTCGGCACGCACATCGTCCTTGGTTTCACAGGCGTCGGGTTGTTTGGGTGTGGTCACGGCATGTCCAGTCGGGTTCATCCTGCTGGTTTGCACCCTCACGGCAGTGATTTCAACCGTCTGCCGTGCGTCGTCGAACGGCTCTTCTCCGATGGAACTAGGCGAAACGCTCGACCAGATCATTGGCCGCCACCTGAAGGCGCGCGATATCATCATCGGAAAAATCGCGCGGCTCGTAGTCGAGGAGGACCAGTGCCCCAACGCAGCGGCCATCCTCGAGTGTCAGCGGAGCTCCAACATAGAGGTCGATCCCGTTGGTTTGCAGGTAGGCGTTTTCCTTCACGAGGGGGTGCGGCGTGTGGGAGTGAACGACGAGCGGCTTGCCGCTCTCGGCGACTAGCCTCGTCAGCCGGAACGCACCTTCGTCTTCGGCGTGGCGCTCGTCATCCAGCAGGTTGATGGCAGCCACGGGCACATCGAAACCGTCGGCAATCTCCTGTATCGCATGGCCAAGTGCATCGTCGCCGCGTCCGGCACCGGCAAATGCCGACGCCTTGCCGCTCCGCAACACCGGTTTGCCGATCTGCGCTAGGATTTCGGCGATGCCAGCCATCGCGCTATCCATGGAGCGATAGATAGCATCCACGTGCAGGCTCTCAACCGTTTCACCGCGCTGTTCGTCTCCGAATGCACAGACCAACACCTTGACCCCCGGTGCCATGCGGCGGACCCTACGCGATACATAGCGCGCCTGGGCCTTGTTGACGGGACCCAGAAACACCAGAGCCACGAGCCCGACACCCTGCAGGTCAAGCCGCCCGATCGCCTCCTGGCGCACGGCCACCGGCGGCAGCACGGTGCTGCCGATGTTCCCGTCGTCAAGGCTGATGGCAAGGAGCCGTGCGGCGCACTCATCGATTTCACTGCGCCCCCCCACCAGCAGGACATCGCTATGACCCGTGTGGTCGACGTCGGAGATCTCCTCGACTATCGCCTCGAAAGATTGCACCAGCTGGCGGCGCTGATGCAGTGCTTCCGGTCTATCCGACAGATCACGCGTGGCCAGGTGCAGGGCCGGCAGCATCACCTCGCGCAGATAGCGTTGGCTGCCATGTTGATCGACATACTCATCGGTCATGTCGATGGCATCTTCCGCGTCGCCCTTGTGCATCCGCTGATACAACCGCTCGGGCGGGGAAAGCACCGGCTCGCTACCGAGGAGTGTCTCAAGGAACTGGAGCTGCGGCAGATGCCGGCCGATTACCACCAGGCATACCGTCATGGGGGTCGCCAGAATCAGCCCGATGGGACCCCAGAGGGTCGCCCAGAACATTGCCGACAGGAGGATCGCGATGGCGGACACGCCGGTGCTGGAGCCGTATAGCCGGGGCTCGACAGCGTTGGCGGTCGTCAGGTCCAGCACGAGGAACAGGGCCACCGACTTCAGCAGCATGTCCCAGCCGGGATCGACTGCAAAGGCGAGGAGGAACGGCACGACGGCGATGATCAGCGCGCCGACGAAGGGAATGTAGCGGAACAGAATGATCAGCAGCCCCCAGAGCACGGCACTCGGTACACCGATGAGCCAGAGACCCACTCCGAAGATGAAGCCATAGGTGACGTTGACGCTTAGCTGAATCAGCAGATAGCGGCCGACCCGCCTGCTGGCATCGGCAACGGCCATGTTGGTCTTGGAGTAGCCGCCTGCGCCCACTAGGCGGATGAAGCGGTCCTGCAAGTCGGCGCGGCCCATAAGCAGGAAGATCAGAAACACCGTGACAATGGCCGCCGTCGCAACCGGCCCGATGATGGATCCGAGCACAGAGCTCAGGATGCCCATGGGCCCGATCTCGTTGGAAATGGTGACTGGCACGGGTTCGCTGCTGCGCCCCGACGGTTCCAGCCGTTCGGGTTCGGATAGTTGCTCGTTCAGATCGCCGATCGTGTCGTTGATGCGATCGAAGAACACCCCGCCCCCGAACTGATCCTGCAGCCCCTCGATCTTCCCCGAGATCGTCTGCTGATAGGCTGGCAGCTCCTGCGCCAGCCGCGCTACCTGCACACCGGCCAGGAAGACAAAACCGCCAAGAGTCGCAGCTGCAATCAATACCGCCAGAAGAACGGCAATGGGATCTGGCAGATGAAGCCGGCGGTTGAACCAGGTCACCAGCGGCGTGAGGGCGAAGGCCAAAAGCGTCGCCAGCACCACCGGCACGATGATGCCCGCACCCAGATAGAGTACGGCCGCAAGAATTGCGAAGACGGCGACGGTCTCGAACGTCGAGTGGCGCCTTCGGGTCCGCACGGTGGGGATGATTTCGGGCAAGGGATGGTTTCCAGTAGCGCCAAGAAACGCGGATGCCGAGCCTTTCGTTCCGGCGCAGGCGGTCATCACTGGCATCACTGGCTATCTAAGCAGAACAGTGGGAAGAGGCTACAGATATTCGTGCCATCCCCGGCGCACCGGATCGTCATCTGCCGGGTCTCTATGCGGCGCGAAGAGCTAGAACGAGCACTGGCGGCACGCTCGGAGATACCGGCCAAGGGATCGTCCGTCAGCGAAGCCGCCACTCGCACATCGGTTTCTCCGGCTACCTGAGCGCGGATACCCGCCGTGCCATGGCCCCTTGCAGACCTAGGTAAGCAAGGCAACCGGCGATGCAGTATCCCGCATAACCGAAAGTCTGCACGGTAAGGGGTGCACCTGTATCGATCAGGTATCCGGCGATGCCCGGTCCGAGAGCCGATGCAGCCACAAGGGCCGCTGTCGCCAGGGAGCGGATCGCGCCGATGTGCGCCGTGCCATACAGCTCGACCCAAAGTGCGCCCACCACCGGGTTCATCATGCCCTGCGTCAGTCCGATGCACACGAACACCAGTGGCATCGACCAGATCGGCTGGACGGTTCCGAGGATCAGGCTGGCAGTGGCAAGCGGAAGCAGGACCAGGGGCATCAGCCGCCAGGAGCCGAAACGGTCCACCATGAAGCCGGCAAAGATCGACGACACGGCGACTGACAGTGACAGGAACGGGAACATCGCAGTGAAGATGGTCAGATCCCACCCCTTCACGTCCGTCAGATGCGCTTGGTGAAAGATATAGAGGGTGCCGATAGCGGGCGGTGCCATGATCCCCGGGAGCAGAACGTAAAACAGGGGATCTCGCAGAACGCGGGCTCGTGTCCATTGGACCCCAGTCGGCTCAAGCGTCGTCATACCGTCCGGATTTGCAACGGCAGGCCGACCTTTTCGGCCTTCCGGAGGATCCCGCAACAAGAACCATATTGCGGGAACCACAATGCCGACCAGCACTGCTGCCGCGCCGGCCCAGACATTGCGCCAGCCAAAAGTGAGGATCGATACCGTCAGCACGAATGGCAGGATTGCATCGCCAATTGTGTACCCCAATCCGGCAAAGGAAAGCGCCCTCCCCCGGAAGCGGTTGAACCAGCGAGACATGGTCGTCATCGCCACATGGCTCAGCATGCCTTGGCCGAAGAATCTGAGAAGCGCGAGGGTCACGACCAGGATGGCGACGTGTCCCGCGCCCGACATGAGCAGGGCCGTGGCCGCCAAGCCAAACATGCAGATGATGGCAAGGCGTCTGGCAGCTAGCTTGTCGGCAAGCACCCCGACAAAGACCAGCACGCTGGCACTGGCCAGTGTCGCGAGCGTGTAATACCCGCCGAACTCGCCGTGGCTCAAGCCGAACTCTGCCCGTAGCGCCGTGTTGAACTGGGCGATGAAATTGGTCTGCCCTGGCATTGTTGCCAAAGTCATCATCGCACCCCCGGCAATCCACTGGAGTTGGCGCCCCGTCAGTTCGGAGAGCGGGGGAGACTTCTGAGAGGAGGTGTTCGGCAAAAGATGACTTTCCGGCAAAGCCGGTGGAGAAGGGAGGAACAACAAGGCCCGTCGGACGCTCAAGCGACTCGGGCAGCCGCCTTCTTGCGGTTGGATGTTATCCCGCATTCCTTTGGGCACAGGCAATGCACAAGGTTACAGAAGGATCGATCTCGAGCCGGCGCCTGGCAACGGGCTCCCCGCAGTCAAGGCATTCACCATACTCGCCGCTATCGAGGCGCCGGAGAGCCATTTCCAAAGCCACTATTCGAGCGTGCCGCCGTTGGTCGGACGCCTGAGCCAGGGCCTGGCCCTGGATCGCGTCCACGCGGGAGAGACGTCCGACGCTCTGTTGATCTAGTTCCACCGGCCTGCGGTCTGCCTCAGTGCTTTCGGACAAGCGCTGGAGCTCCGCTAGCTCCTCGCGGATGAGCGCCTCGAACCGCGGCGCGTCCCTCTCCTCATACGAAGCATTCATGACTTGCTTCCCCTCTCCGTCCAAGCAATGGCATCGCAATGCGCACAAGCCGGGCCGGCGCGGCCAGTGAGTTACTAGCGGAACAGCAGCACCGGCCTCCCGACCGAGCGGACCATTTCGGCGGTCGTGCTGCCGATGAACAGGCTGCGGATGCGGGAGTGTCCGTAGGCACCCATGATCAGCAGGTCGATGTGATCGGCGTCGGCATGGCGGGCGATGACCTTTTCGGGCTCGCCGTTCTCGATATGGGTGTGGATGGTGTAGCCGGCGCTGCGTAGCACATTGGCAGCGGCCTCCAGCTTCCCCCGCGCCTCGGGCGTGTCCCTTCCCGCCGTGACCAAGTGCCCTTCCAGCCCGATGAACAGCCTGCCGGTCGCGATGTGGTTGATCGCCTTCATCACGCTGGGCCCGCCGTCGAAGGCCACCAGGAAGCGCTTGACCGGCTGGAACGCCCGCGATGCCACCAGCACTGGCTTGGTGCTGGTCCGCACCACGCGCTCGAGATTGGAGCCGAGATGGAGCTTGGCGAAGTCAGCAGCCTCACCACGTTTGCCGATCAGGACCAGATCGGCCTCTTTCTCCAGTTCCTGCACCGCCTCGACCACGTCGCCGTTGCGCAGCTTGCCGACCGCGCTCGGGACACCGGCTTCGAGCAAACGCTGGACGCCTGCGTCGACAATCAACCGACCACGCTGTTGCGCCAGTTTTGCTCGCTGTGCATCGTGTTCGGCCAACTCGTTGAGCAGGCTGCTTCGGGCCCCCAACTCAAGGCTGCCGGAAAGATCGGCGGGGGCGCTCGACAGGTCACGACGGCCGATGACGTGGACGACGTCCACACCGGCGGCAATGGTGGTGGCCACCCAGGCCGCGTGATCCAGCACGCTTTGGGCATAGGTCGAGCCATCGATGAAGGCGATGAGTTTTGCCATGGTCGTTCTCCTCCTAATGTCCCATGAGGCGTTCCAGCGCCCCGGGCTTGTCGTGGATGGCCAGCCTGTCGACGATGGTTTCGCTGGCGTCGTTCATGCCCACAAGGTTCACCTCGGCCCCCTCGCGGCGGAACTTGAGGACGATCATGTCGAGCGCCTGAACACTCGAAATGTCCCAGATATGGGCGTGGGTAACGTCGATGGTCACCTTTTCAAGGCTTTCCTTGAAGTCGAATGCGCTGGTGAAATCCTCCACCGAGGCAAAGAACACCTGGCCTTCGACCACATAGGTCCGTTCGCGTCCGTCGGCGGAAAGTTCGGACGTGATGCGGAAGATCTGCGAGATCTTCCAGGCAAAGAAGATGCCGGAGAGCAGCACGCCGATGAGCACGCCGATGGCGAGGTTATGGGTGTAGATCACCGTCACCACCGTCGCGAGCATGACGATGGAGGAACTGCGCGGATGGACAGCAAGGTTCTTGATCGAGCTCCAGGAGAAGGTGCCGATCGACACCATGATCATGATCGCCACGAGGGCCGCCATCGGGATCTGGCTCACCAGATCGCCGAGCACCAGGATCATGAACAGCAGGAGGACGCCTGCTGTAAAGGTCGACAGGCGCCCACGACCACCCGACTTCACGTTGATGATCGACTGCCCAATCATGGCACAACCAGCCATTCCGCCGATGAAACCTGTGGCGGTGTTGGCGATGCCTTGTCCGATACATTCCTGATTGCGATCGCTCTTGGTGTCGGTCAGTTCGTCAACGATCTGCGCCGTCATCAGGGATTCGAGCAGCCCCACCACGGCCACCGCCGCCGAATAGGGCAGGATGATCATCAGCGTCTCGAGCGTGAGCGGGATCTGGGGGATCAGGAAGACCGGCAGCGTGTCGGGCAAATCGCCCATATCGCCCACCGTGCGCAGGTCCATGTTGAGCAACATGGAGAGCGCCGTCAGCACTAGGATGCAGACGAGCGGCGATGGGATGGCCTTGGTAATCCGTGGAAACAGATAGATGATGGCGAGGCCGCCCGCGACCATTGCATAGGTCAGCCAGGTGACGTTTGTCAGTTCCGGCAGCTGAGCCATGAAAATGAGAATGGCCAGTGCGTTGACGAAGCCGGTCATCACCGACTTGGACACGAAGCGCATGACATAGCCGAGCTTGAAGAAACCGGCCGCAATCTGCAGCAATCCGGCAAGCACCGTGGCGGCCAGCAGGTATTCCAGTCCGTGATCCCTAACTAGGGTGATCATTAGCACGGCAGTTGCCGCCGTTGCTGCCGAGATCATGCCCGGGCGGCCGCCGACAAAGGCGATCAGCACGGCGATCGAGAAAGAGGCGTATAGGCCGACTTTCGGATCGACACCGGCAATAATGGAGAAGGCGATGGCTTCGGGAATCAGCGCGAGGGCAACGACAAGGCCGGCGAGGATATCGCCTCGGATATTGCCGAACCATTCGGCACGCATACGGGGAAGGAAGTCTTGCATCTGGGGTCCATCTATGGGGCGCCGCCGTCAGAAGGCTTCTGGCGGCTCTTGCGATGCACGGCTGTCCTGAAGGGCAGATGGTCGGCAGTGGCAACGCCCATTGCGGGCCCTACAAACGCGGTCACTGTGCGATAACGGCCCGGGTTTCGGTGCCGAATTGGCGGCAGTCTGACCGGCAGCCGAACGCTTCAGGCGTTCCGTTGCATCGATGTTCAAAAGATCTGGTAGGTGACCGGGGGATAGGCGCCCGGAGAAGCCACCCGCGTGGCGGGTCCGACGACGAGGCTTCAATGCCTCAATTATCGAGGCGACGCAAGGGCTACTCAGCAGCCGGAACGTCCGGTGACAACTGGATGAACTGCCGGGAGCCACTCCCACCTCCAGCCGATTAGCTCGAAGGCCCGGCGTTGCTAAACAAGCCTGCGCTCAACGGGGCCCTCGAGGAAGGCACCGAGCTCTTGCTCGAAGCCCAAACGCGCAAACCACAAGGAGGGTCGCGCGAGAGACGGGGCTCGAACCCGAAACTCCGGCGTGACAGCTTAGTTATCAGTGGGAACGCCACAGGGTTCGTCTTGCGCCGCCTGTAACGCTTTCATTTCTCTAACAGGTCCCCTGCCCTTTTGGAGACTGACAGCATAGGGAGGCTGTGACCGGCTTGCGGCCGACGGCGGTATAGCAACTTTGGGCGGCATCCTGCGAAACGGACATTCTGCATAGTTGGTGCCGTGGGTTGACTTCGGGTCCGGCGACGCGGCGACAGCTTTGGTGGTAGGCTGCGAAGGTGGGACGGTAGCCATTCGGTGCCGCGGCCGCTCTGCACCAAATTTCACCTATGCAGTCGTTGTCGCACGGCCATGTCAGCTTCTCTCACTTCGCGTTCACCGCCCGCGAAAGGTCAGCGGCATCCTGAAGGGCCAACTCGACAAGCCGGTCTCCGGAGGGATGGGCGGGAATGGCGCCGCGCGCTGAAGGAGGGCGGTAGCGGCCTGGGTGAGGCCATGGTCGCTTGTGCCACCGATGTGAACGCCGCTCACGCGACCGTCGGCGAGAATGGTGAAGGAGAGCATCATGTCTCCGCCCCGCCCGCTATAGCGGCCCATCGACTGCCGCAGTCGGTTCTGGACCATACTCTTGTAACGCGCCTCTTCGGCCTGGCCGCCTGAACCCTGGTTTGATTGTTGCGCCTTGCTGCCGCCTGCGGCCGCCACTGCATCCGCTTGGCTTGTGCCGCCATTGCCGGCCGTTTGCGGCGCCGGGCGCGGCTCGCGTGATGTCGCGCGCTGCGGGGCAGGTTTGTGCACGATCGGCTCGGAGGGGCGCTTGAGGCTCAGCGTATGCGGCACAGGCGCCAGGGTGAAATGCCCCACGCTCACCGGCTCCAGCGCTTCGGCCCCGGCGCTTTCGACCGGCTCGGAGCTTGCTGCATCAAGCGGCGCTGCTGGCTCGACAGTCTCTGAGCGCGCCAGTTCTGCCGGAGCGGCAGTAAGAGCATTGAGGGCCGTGGATGAAAGCTCCGCCAACTCGATTGCCGCATCCTCTGCCGCTTCGGCCAGCTCGGCTTGGACCGGCTCGCCCTCAGGAGCCTCTGCGACAGCAGCCGGCTCCACCGGCCGCGCCGTTTCCGTCTCCAATGGCTCAAGCGCTTCCGGCACCTCGGGCTCGACCACTGCCTCGACGGGTTCTACTGTCTCGGCTAGTTGCGGCTCCAATGTTCGCGTGTTCTGGCCCGCCGAAAGGGCAGAGACGGTGCTGTTGCTCTCCACCATCTCGCTGGAACTACTGCTGACGCTGGACATGGGCACGATGTTCACCGTAACCGGGGCCGGCGCGGCGGCATCCTCGGGCTCGGGCCACGCGAAGCCCACCAGCAACGCGCCAAGGAGGCCCGTGTGGACCAAGACCGAGCCAGGAAGCGTCAGGCGCATCAGTTGGCCTCTTTGCGCTCGGTGATTAGGCCGATCTGGCCATAGCCGGCGGCCGAGAGCGCGCCCATGACTTCCATGATTGCACCATAGGCCGTGGTCGCGTCGCCGCGCACATAAAGCCGCTCATCCGTACCTTCTTCGGCCAATGCCTCCACTTTTGATACCAGCGTCTCAATCGTCACCGCCTCGCCTTCAAGGGAAAGCGCGCCGTCGGCCTCGACGGTCACGGTGATGGGCTTGCGCTCGATCGGCATGGCCTGCGCGTCGGTCTTGGGGAGATTCACCGGGACGCCCATGGCCATGAGTGGCGCGGCCACCATGAAGACGATCAGGAGTACCAGCATCACGTCCACCATGGGCGTGATGTTGATCTCGCTGATCGGGACCGCGCCGCCGCGCATGCGGCCACGCCAGCGTTGAATGCCGCCACCATGGCCCACACCCATTCCCATCAGGCAGCCCGCTGAGAATCGAGCTGGCGGGACAGGAGGGCCACCAGCCGGTTGGCGAAGGCATCGAGTCGGCCCATGATCTGTCCGGCATCGGCACTGAGCTTGTTATAGCCCACCACGGCCGGAATTGCGGCCAGAAGCCCGATGGCAGTAGCCAAGAGAGCCTCAGCAATACCAGGGGCCACCACCGCCAGACTGGTGTTCTCTGCCGTCGCAATGGCGGTAAAGGCGTTCATGATGCCCCAGACGGTGCCGAACAGGCCTATAAACGGACCCGCACTGCCGGTGGTGGCGAGAAAGCCGAGGTGCTTTTGCAGTGCTGCAGCCTGCTCGCTGACAGCCAGGTCGAGCGCGATCTCGATCCGCGTCTGCAATCCACCTGGCGCAGATGCGTGCTGCGCGTGGCTACGATCCCATTCATCAAGGCCTGCAGCAAGCACAGCGGAAAGACCTCCGGGCGTCTTGCCAACTTGTGCCTCGCGCAGTTGCTCCAGGCTCTGGCCGGCGGCGAATGAGCGATCGAAGGCGGCCATCTCCCGCCTTATCCGGGCAAACAAGGCGGCGCGATCCGCGATGACCGCCCAGCACCAGATCGAGGCAACCAGCAGCCCCAGCATGATGGCCTTGACCACAAGGTCGGCCTGCAGGAAGAGCCCCAGAACAGAAAAATCGTGGACGACCGGCTCCATAGCTAAACTCCAAAAGAGATTTCTGGCCGCGTCGTTGTCACGAGCCAGCCAGGCAAGCATCGGCGGCCAGATTGGCGCCTTCGCAAGCAGTGACGTCGTTGATCAGCACGCGCCCCAAATCGGCGCAGTCGAGACCTGCGAGCTGGAATTGCAGAACCTTGGTCTTGCCGGGCGCAAGCGCCTTGAAGTCGAGGGTGACGATACGTTCGATCGTGCCGCTGCCGTCGAACAACGCCATTTCCAGGGAAGCTCGACCCAGTGGACTGCCAAGCTCGTTGGTCGCGAGAAAGGTGACGCGGCACCCATCTTCAGCGGTCTGGAGCGCGTTGAGCTCAAGCGTAAATCGCGAAACCGGTTTTGGCGCGGCCTCCTGCGCGAAAACGGGCACAATGCATAGCAGTGCGACAAGACAGGCGAGAGTATTTTTCATTCAGCCAACCCGGGCTTTGAGAGCAGACGGCTGCGCCGATTGCGGCAGCACGAAAGGAATGGGTGGAGGCGGGGCGAGGCCGACGCGCAGCGGCGCATCGAATACGACATCTATCGTCACGTCGGTCAGCACCTCGGCCGGCGTGCCGAAGGCTGCCGTTCGGCCATGGGCAAGCGCCACGATGCGGTCGGCATACATGGCGGCGAGGTTGAGGTCGTGCAGTACGGCAATGACCCCACCACCAGCATCGGCGTGGTGGCGGGCGACGTCCATGATCATGAGCTGGTGCTTGACGTCGAGGCTCGAGACAGGCTCGTCGAGAAACAGGAAGCGCGGCGTGCCGTCGAGCACCGGCTGCCAGACCTGGCAGAGGACGCGCGCCAGTTGAACGCGCTGCTGCTCCCCACCCGAGATTTCGCCATAGTAGCGCCCGCCGAACCCGGCGAGGTCCACCCGGGCCAAGGCGCGCTCGGGCAGTGACCGCAGCGCCGCGCCGACAGGGCCGGGCCGGCCGGCGGTGATGCCCATGGCCACCACTTCGCGCACGGTGAACGGGAAGGGTAATGTGCTCGATTGCGGCAGGACAGCCCGCTGGCAGGCGGCATCGAGCGGGCTCATTCGTGCCAGATCGATACTGTTGAGCCGCACGGTGCCACTATAGTGATAGTCCCGGCAGATTGCCTTGAGCAGGGTCGACTTGCCCGAACCATTGGGTCCGATGATGGCGGTCAGTTCGCCCGGCGCGGCGGTGAAGCTGACCCCTTGAAGAATGGTGCGGCCGCCCAGCTCGACGCCGAGGCTGTCGATCTCGATCATGACGTCACCACGCAAAGGCGGAGCGCCGCCGCAACAGGATCCAGAGGAAGAACGGGCCGCCGAATGCCGCGGTGACAATGCCGATGGGCAGCTCGGCAGGGGCCACGATGGTCCGGCTTATGGCGTCGGCCATCAGCAGGAAGGTCGCGCCCAGAAGAGCCGTGGCGGGCAGGAGATAGTGGTGGTTCGGCCCGATCACGAGACGCAGCAGGTGGGGCACCACGATGCCGACAAACCCGATACCCCCACTGACTGCAACCGAGGCGCCAGTGGCAGCGGCCACCGCAAGGATGGTGAAGATCTTGAAGCGCTGTACCGGCACGCCCAGGTGTCCGGCGGTCGCTTCGCCCAGTGTCAGCGCGTTGAGGCCCTTGGACAGGAAACAGGCGACGATAAGAGCAATGGCGATGATGGGACCCGCGGCCACGATCTTGACCCAGGTCGCGCCCGCCAGCGATCCCAGGCCCCAGAATGTCAGGTCGCGCAGCTGGGCGTCGTTGGCGATATAGACCAGGACCCCCGAGATTGCGCCGGCAAGGGCGCCGATCGCGATGCCAGCCAGAAGCATGGTAGCTATCGCCGTCTGCCCGCCACGCGTGGCCACGCGATATAGGATTGCGGTGGTGACGAGCCCGCCGCCAAAGGCTGCGATGGGAAGGGCGAAGATGCCCAGTGCTTCGGTGAAGGGGGCGAACATGGTCGTGCCCAAGACGATGATGCCCACCGCGCCGAGAGCCGAGCCGCTCGACACCCCGACGAGGCCGGGGTCGGCCAGCGGGTTGCGAAAGAGCCCCTGCATCAGCAGGCCTGACACTGCCAGACCGGCTCCGATCAGGACGCCAAGGATCATGCGCGGCAGGCGGATGTTGTAGATGACGGCTTGGTCGCGCAGAGCCTGTGCCTCATCCGCCGGGGCATGACCGAACCAGGAGGCCATGACGCTCCAGGCAGATGCGCCCGAGGCCCCGGTGGTCATGGACAGAACCATGGCGGCCACAAGAGCCACAGCAAGGCTGATCACGGTCAGACGCCCCAGCTTGCTACGATCACCGGCCAAACCGCCCGGCATCGCTGAAGCGGAGGCGAGCATTGCGCTGGTCACCACGGTCCCCTTCAGTGTCCGCTGCTGTCGTAAAGCAGGTCAGCCAGTTCGGCCGCGGCGGCGGGCGTGCGGGGTCCGAAGCCCAGGAGAAATGCGCCATCGAGCCGGTAGATAGCCTTGTTCTGGCCCGCAGGTGTCAGCGCCACAGCTGGATGAGCGAGAAGCTCCGCATCGCTCGCGCCGTGATCGCCACCGCGGTCCATCATGACGATAGCGTCCGGGGCCGCCTCGGTGATCGCTTCTTCGGAAAGAGCCTTATAGCCCTCGTAATGGGTGATGGCGTTGCGGGCCCCGGCAAGCTCGATGATGCCATTGGCCGCCGTTCCGGTGCCGGAGGCCTGAATCTGACCGCCTTGATTGGAGAGGATAAAGAGCACCTTCTTCGGTTCGGCCACCGCTTCGGTCCGCGCATGAAGCGCTGCAAATTCGTTCTCAAGCCGCCCAGCCAGCTCCTCGGCCCGGGCCACGGCACCAACGGCCACGCCGACCGCGCGCACCTTGGCGATCACGCCGTCCGCCGAATAACTCTCGGGCACCGTCTGATACTCCACCCCCGCGTGGGACAGCACGTCGAGCGCCTCTGGAGGCCCACTGCCCTCGATCACGAGGAGCGCGGTTGGATTGACCGAGAGCACCCCTTCGGGTGCTAGGGCCCGCATATAGCCGACATCGGGCAGCGCGTTGGCCGCTTCCGGCCAGGTAGCAGTCTGGTCACGGGCGACCAGCCTTTTCTCTTCACCCAGTTCGAAAATGATCTCGGTCAGCGAGCCGCCGATGGACACCAGCCGCGAAGGGTCGGAAAACGGCTTTATGTCCTTGCCCATGACGGCAGCGGGCAAGAGGAGCGCGGCGAAAACGGCGGCAAGAACTGATAGGCGCATGGTGGACTCACGCAGCATTGGATGTGGAAAAGACGGGAAGGCGCTCGACTACGCTGCGCCACGCGCTGCGCTCGTCGGTGCCCTCTTGGCGTTTGCCAAAGAACTGGATGATCAGTTCACGATTGGCGTCATAGACTTCCACGGAAGTGACGTGGCCGTCCTTGGTCGGCTTGCGCACACCCCAGACCGAAACGATCTGGTCAAGGCGCAAATGCAGGTGGAAGGTTTCGTCCATCACGTTGAGCCAGGGGCCCATGAGCTTGATGTTCGTGACGGGTCCGGAATGGATCTGTATGCAGCCTTGATTGCCGACGAAGGCCATTACCGGCAGGTCGCTCCCGGCCACGGCCTCGAACATGGCCTGTACCGCGCCGTGATCGAGTTGCCAGGCATAGTCCTCTCCCACCATCTCCAGCGCATCGAGCCGCGGTAGATTGAGCTTCTTGAGCATCGGGAAAAACTGATGGGTGTCGGTCATGGAGGACCAACTCTCGCGCAGGTCGGCAAGATCGGCGGGCTCGCTCATCTCCACCGGGGCTCGGGGCGTGACGGAAATGGTGTCAACCTGCTGGTCGCTGCGCAGATTGGCCACCAGAACCTCCCAGGCCTCGATGTTAGTCGCAGGGCGCGCGTGGATTTTGTGAACCGCATAACCCTGCGCGTCGAAGAATTGGAGCGACCGCTTGATTGCACCGTCATCGGCCGCCTTCTCCACCGCAAAGCCAAAGGCCCAGCGCGCCGGGAAGATTCTGAGATCGATCTGCTGGCCCAGGACCATGGAGGCCATGGGGCCCGTCACCACCTTTTCGTAGGGACCGATTTTCTCATGCACGGCGCTCTCGTTTCGGGTCAGTGCCATGACTTCGCCGACGGCAGTCAGCCCGTTGAGCAGCAGTTCGAGGTCGACACGCAGCCTAGTGGCAGAATGCCCAACCTGGGCTGCGATCAGTTCCGCCTCGGAGATGGCGTGGATGCGCGCGAAGTCGCGCTCGCGCATCTCGGGATGCAAGTTGCGCAGGCGACGGATGTCTTGGGCAGACTTGGGTGTCGGTGCAGTCACGGTCGAACCTATTTTGTCAGGATTAACTTGTCTTGCCGCGTGATTCGGAGCCGGTAAGGCGTTCCATTGTGTGTGATCAAGACCTCGGTCTTTCCGGCGAAGATTTCTGCACTTGTCATCTCACGCAGTGAACGAAAGTCCGGGGGCAATTGCGGCTTTGAAGCGGCGGTCATCTAAAAGTCCAGACCTTACAAGGGCTTGAAGCTGCAGGTCTGCCGCAGTTCACCCACAAGAAAACTTGACTCTAATAGCCAACTTATCTAAACGACGCAATAGGTGATTGAAACATTCAGGTTTTGATCCGGCCAGCCAGCCCGTTGCCAGCCCGCCAAAAAAGCATTTTTGTATTGGAGACTCCGATGGGGCTGATAAGGTCGCGGACCGCACCGCTGATGTGTGGTGTGGCGCTTGGGATTCTGGCTGCGCAAGGCGCTGCGGCGCAGGACGTGAATGGAACCAATGTGACGCTGTTGGAGCGTCTGGTGATCGGCGCAGGCGCTCCCAAGGTGGCCATCGACACGCCACAGGCAGTGACGGTGGTCGACCAGGAGGACATCGATGCAGAACAGGCCACGTCGATAGCCGACGTCCTCGCAGATGTACCCGGGGTCAGCATCATTGGCAGTGAGCGGCTGCTGGGCAGCGGCTTCAACATCCGCGGCATCGGCACCGCCGAAACCTCCGGCGACGAGTCGCGCATCATCGTCACGGTAGACGGCGTCAAGAAGTTCTATGAACAATACCGCATGGGGTCTTTCTTTTCCGATCCCGAGCTCTACAAGCAAGTCGAGGTTTTGCGCGGCCCCGCTTCCTCGACACTCTATGGCTCGGGGGCGATAGGTGGCGTCATCAACTTCGTCACCAAAGACGCCTCCGACTTCATCACCGATGGCAAGACCGGCGCCGTGCGCCTAAAGGGCCAGTACACATCAAACGGCAACGGAACGCTCGCCTCCGGCGTCGTCGCCCATAGGTTCAGCGAAAATTTCGAAGTGCTGGCGACCGGAAACTGGCGCCGGTCGGAGGATTTTGTCCTCGCCAACGGTAACACGCTCTCCGGTTCGGCGTTCGATGCCTGGTCCGGTCTGCTGAAAGGGACGGCGCATTTCGGGAACAACAACGAGCAGTCACTGCGCCTTTCATATCAGCAGTGGCAGAGCGACGCTGTCGACCAGGATTATGCGCGGACCGGTAGTCTTGCTGCGTTCGGCCTGGTTGATCGGAAGGTCATCGACCAAACTGCAGTCCTTCAGTACGCCAACGAAGCCGAGGACAATCCCTGGCTCGACCTCAAGATCAACCTGTCGTTCTCCGATACCAACGTTGATCAGAAGAATTCATCCGTCGGCCCGATCGGCGATGCCGAATACGGCTACCACACCTGGCAGGCCAGCATCGAGAACACGTCCGAGTTCTACGGCGAGGCTTGGGAGAATTACCTGACCTATGGCGTTCAATTCAGCCATCAGGACCGCACCGCCTTCAGCACGCTGGTGCCCGGTAGGACAATGCCGATTGGCACGCATCCTGAGGGGCAGGACACCCGTCTGGGCGTTTTCGTCCAGAACGAGTTGGTGCTCAACCAGGATCTGACGCTGATCGCCGGCGCGCGCGGCGATGTCGTCTGGCAAAAGCCCACCATCACCGCGGCGGAACAGCGGGCGGTGGATGATTTCGCCTTCTCGCCTAAGCTGGCCGCGCTCTATGACATCAGCGACAATGTCTCAATCTTCGGGTCGGTGGCGCACACTCAGCGCCTGCCCTCGCTGGACGAGTTGTTCCAGTACAGCGGCACGCGACGCCCGAGCCTGCAGCTCGAAAAGGAGTACGCCAACAACTACGAGGCTGGCTTTGCCGTCTCGGGCTATTCCCTGTTCCAAGACGGTGATCAGGCCAGCGTCAAGGTGACCGGCTTTTACAGCGACATCGACGGCCTCATCGCCGCCAATCCGTCCGGCAGCCGTGGACCCTACTTCAGCAACATCGACAACGCCGCGATCTATGGCGTCGAAGTGGAAGGTGCCTACGCATCCGAACTCTTCTTCGCGAGCCTAGGCTTTTCGGCCCAACGGGGCGAAAACACCGACACCCGTGTCGCACTGACTTCGATACCTGCTCACAAGCTGGTGCTGACGGCAGGTGCACGAGCGCCAGAATACGACCTCGAATATGGTGCCCGCATCACACTGGCTGCTGCCACCGATACCGGCGTAGCGCCAGCAGCTAACCCGTTCGGTGGCGCTCAGGGAACGCCAGGCTGGGCAACCCTCGACCTCTTCGCGTCATGGAAGCCGCAGAGCGGCGCCTGGGCCGGCACCGAAGCGCGCTTTGGCATCGACAACGTGTTCGATGCCGATTACCGCGACAACCAGACGCCCGACCGCTCGAAAGGTCGCACCTTCAAGCTCACGCTTTCCAAGCAGTTCGACTACTGATCGGCAGCGTTTCACGCTCGTGTCGTCAGCGTCTACCCCGGTGGCGGACGCTGGCGACGTCGGTTTATCGCCAGGGCGCCACGAGACGCCTGTCGGGATCACCAATCCAGCTCGTCAGAAGGCAACGGCAGCGGCAGGTCCCTCCGCCACCATCTATGCCGGCGTCCTACCGCTGTTGTGACGGGGAACGCCACTGGATGCCGCCCGGCGGCCGTCCTCCGTCCAGCCTTGCGCTCCGATGAGTGGCACGAAGCGGACGGCACCCAGGTCTTCTTCATCCCAGGTGCGCGGACCGGTGCGCGTGATCTTAAGCAGCGACTGGAGGGATTCCGCCTTTCCAACGGGTATTACCAGTCGGCCGCCTTCCGCCAACTGCTCCCGAAGGGCCCGGGGTGTTGCAGGTCCACCGGCCGCGACAAGGATGGCGTCGAACGGTGCCGCGTCGGGCCAGCCCAAGGTGCCGTCGCCAATCCTGACATCAACGTTCGAGGATCCCGCGCTGGCGATCCTGCTGCGCGCGGTCTCGCCTAGCGGTTCGTGCCGCTCGATCGCAATCACGCTTGCGGCGATCTCGCCCAACACGGCCGCGGCATAGCCCGAGCCAGCGCCGATTTCGAGCACGCGATCGACAGGCCGCACCTCCGCCGCTTCGATCATCATCGCGACGATGTATGGTTGCGAGATGGTCTGGCCATGGCCTATCGGCAAAGGACCATCTTCGTAAGCGAACTCTTCGAACCCTTCCTCGACAAACCGCTCTCGTGGCACTTTGCGCATGGCCTCGAGCACGTAGCGATCCCGAATGCCCCGGCTTGCGATCTGGTTGTCCACCATCCGATTTCGGGCGCTCGCCATATCAGCCATCGTGACGCTCCTTGCAATTCCGCTTTCACCTGCGCCGGGCGAGCACCGATGGCTTCGACGTTGCACAGGTACTCGCCGCGACTCTTGCGAATGGCAGCCGGCTGCCTCTAGACCGCGAGACCACTCATCGACTTGGCGCTGGGCCTCTTCACGCGCGACGCCGTAGCGCTCCTGCACGCGGCCGACGAGCTGGTCCTGCTTGCCTTCGATCCGATCCAGGTCGTCGTCGGTGAGTTCACCCCAACGTTCCTTCGCCTGACCCTGTAGTTGCTTCCACTATCCTTTGACCTGATCCCAATTCATGGGGGCAGGAACCGAAGCGCACCACATCCGTTCCACCAGTTGTGCCCGGTTAACATTGCTAGTCCCTTCCGGGCAACTGAACAGGTCGCCCCGGTCTTTTTGATGGGCCAGGATCGATCTGGGACAGGATTCCGCAGATATCGCAACCGCCTCGGCTACAGGGCGCGTCGCCCACCGCTTGGTCCGCGCCGGCGCCACGCTGCCGGGCCGCTTGGACCAGGAGATTCTAGCAGCCGAAGTCGCAAAGGACGGACCCGGCGAACTTATCGACAAGACTATCGTTGAAACCCTGCGCCACGCGGCGACGAGTTTCCACTGGCAACCAAGGCGACGAAGCCACGGCGCGCTGGTAAAAGTGGAAACAGGTCACCGGCCCAGACGCGCAGAAGATTTTGATCGACAGCGTCACCCTGCGCCTCGCTAGGCGGCTGATGACGATACCGGGCGTAGGGCCGATCATGGCGACGGCGATTGCCGCCCTTGCCCCGCCGGCCGGGACGTTCATCAAAGGTCGAGACTTTGCCGCATAGTTGGGGCTGGCGCCACGCCAGCTCTCGACGGGAGGCAAGCAAAAGCTGGGGTCGATCACCAAGGTGGGTGAGCGAACCTTGCGACGTCTGCTCATCATCGGCCGCAGTGCGGTCGTGCTGCAGGCGAGTAGACGCGGCGCCCCGGCAGCTTCCTGGCTTGAGCAGATGATGGCGCGCAAACCGCGTATGCTGGTCACGGTCGCACTCGCCAACAAGACGGTGCGCATCATCTGGGCGGTTCTGATGAAGCAAGAAGAATACAGAGCTCCGATCGCAGCTGCGGCATAAGCCAAAGGCGGACCAGAGGTCGTCGGGACGTAGTCGGTCGAAGGAAGGTATGGCGCACCAGTCGGTGAGACGGGACCGGAAAACCAAGGCTTCCCACTGTGCCTTGAGCACGCTGTGGGTGATATGGATCCAGTCCGCGAACTCCCATACAGGCCCGCAGCCTCTGGTGCTGCATCAGAGGCCGGACAGATGCCAGCATCCGACTATGTGCAATCCTTTAAAAAACCGCGTGCCTCTTACGGGGCGTCCACAGATGGAATGCGGACTGGCGGCTTTCGGTGGAAGGCAGTCTAGAGCGGACGGATGGACATAGCGACTAAGCAACGGCGCAGGGGTGCGTATGGTTTGGCTGCTCCACGGGATCACATAGCGACTGAGGTCCAAATCTCGGCCCCCATTAATGCTGCCGTCCGCCTCAGCCAGTCGGCCTGGTCCTGGCGGTGATAGACCTGCTCCGTTGGCTCTATATTGTCCAGGAACTGCCGATAGATTACGGCCTGTCTGGCTGCGGCAATAGGCGCAAGAAGGCCGGCGGCGCGAGCGGGTTCGCATGACGGCAGGCACTCCAACCAGGTACGCTCCCAATGATTCTTAATCGTCGTCGCATGTCCTGGGGGGACACCGACGAGAAACGCCGGCTGATCCAGCATGGGATGGCCGATGCCGCTATCTCCCCAATCCAGTAATGTGAGGGCTCGTTCTGTCCCGCGAAAATTTCCGGGGTGAAAATCGCCATGGACCAGCGTATCAGGCAATCCGCAGGACGCGATCGCACTAAAACGGCTAGAGAGACCGTTGACGAAGCGTTCGAGCAGCAGGTTCTCGTTCCGAGACAGCTCTCCGCTCGCACGCTCAACAACATAACCGATCGCGGCAGCTAAAGCTTGACTGCTCCAGTCAGGCAGACCCATGGAACGTAGTTGATCGAGGCGGCCTATCCACGAAGACTGCATTTCAACCAAAAGGGTCACCATCTCGAGCAACCAGGGCAACGACGCCCCATGCATGTCCTCGCCGGCAACTTCTGTCAGCAGCATGCGTCCGCGGTCATGCCCCAGCAGTTCCGGAACGGGACGTCCCGCCAGTGCTGTTATGATCGAGGCCTCATGTATGAAGAATGGTGGTACGACTTTTAGCCATAGACTTCGGCCGACAACGGGAATCCGCCAGATGCTGGATAAATTCCAAGTGCGGATTTGAACTGGTGGCCCGGCTGGTTTCAGGCCGTGACCGGCCATTATGCGGGCTGCCCAGGCGAGATCGGCGGCCGGCCCGCCTGCTTCAGCGTAGTTTTGACGGAATGGGTGGGGCCGGATTTGTCCGGCCCAGACCTCTGCTGGGAGGGGCCGTGTCACCTCAGCCAAATACGTGACCTCTCCGCCATGCGGTCGATCACGAACCGTCTCCAGCAGCCGGAGGATGGTGACCTCGATGCCATAGTGTTTGCGGACGGCGAGAACTACCGACTGCGCATCCTGCCACCAGGGAGTCTCGACCGGGACCGGTGCGAGCCTGCCAACCACGGCACCCTTGGGCGTGACGAGCACCAGCCGCGCGACACGCGGCGGCGGATCTAGTTTCACCTCCTCATTCACTGTGATCCCCTTCCGACATCGAAGCGCCGGTTGCCACTATCGGCCCGCTCGATGCCGCAGCCTGCGTCGAGGTTCACCGCCAGTAACTTAGTCATCTTTACACACCCGAAGCGGGTTTGGTCTGGAAAGGTGATCTGCGTTGCTTCCTGTACCTGGTAGCCAAGTCCAGCGTAGAGGGGGGCACCTGAAAGGGTAGCCGTCAAACCCAGCAGCCGGACCCCGTGCAAGGCGGCATCGTCCTCCACACGGCGCATCATTGCCGAGCCGACACCGCGACGCGCGATTCCGGGATCAACGAAGACGCTGCGCACCGTCGGCATCGCGGCTGCAGGTCCGCTTTCGGACATGCCTTCGGCGTAACCGGGCCTTGCGCGTGACCAGCCCCCGCTGGCGAGGACCCTGCCACTTGGATCTTCAGCAAAAAAGAAGTGGCCCTCAGTCACGAGCGCATCGTCCATCGTGCCAAAAGTATTCATGAAGTTCGCAATTTCGACGCCGGTGTAGAAGTCCGCCCCCAGCGTCCACATAGAGCGTGCCTGCATCGCACGAACTGCCGGTATATCGCAGGGACGGGCATGGCGAATGACATATCGGCAGGGGTTCGGATATGTTGTCACGATTTGTTCCTTTGGGTCAGGAGCGGGTGCTTTGCCAGTGATGGCATTCCAGTGCCGTTCAAGGGTGTGCTTGCTGTCGCTGCGGCGGTCGCGATGCCGAAGGCACTGCGACCGCTCGAACGCAGTCCGCAATGTTGCGAGCCGACCCCGCAGTTACTGCTCCCCGCCATGGCCCTCCAACTCGTAGGTTGCGCGCAGGCCCATGAACGTCCCCCAGCCAAGAAAGGTCTGGCCGACATCGCCGTCGTGACCAGCAAAGCCACCGGTCGCTCCTGATATTGCGCGCAAGAACTCGACGTTCTCGTCAATTATCTCCGGTCCGTGCGAAACAAGCATGTCCCCATCGTTCAGCACGACGGTCTGGCGCGAGATCAGAAAGACACCGGTCTCGGCCTTCATCGCTGGGCCCAGCAGGAACCCGTCGCAGGTCCAGGTACCGAGCACCAGTTCAGGAAATGCTGGAGAGCCGTCCTCATTCACCCCATCGACACCCGGTTGTAGTGTGCCCACGGGATAGACGTAACCCTGGGTGACAAAGGGGTTGCCGTGCGCCGGCATGCCCTCTTCATCCACCGGAGCAGGTTGAAATGCAAAACGCGTGTGGTCCTCAGCCACGTCGAACGCAATCGGGGCTGCGTTGACACCAGTTGAGGCCAGCGCTCCAGCGATTGCTAGAGTGGCCAGGTAAATGGATTTCATAGTCTTGTCCTTAACAAGTGACATTGATGTTGGGCGCCCGCCGGATGGGTGGGACGCGGAGTATCGCGGCGCATGTCCGTGCCGGACTTGTGGCCGCAATTCAGGAAATGCCGTGAGGTTACTTCTCCGGCAGAATTCGCCGCGAAGAGATGCGGCCTGGAACCGAGAGATCGGCGGATAAGCGCTGCTCGTGGAGACCTATGTCCTTGCGCATATGGTCGTTGAACTGGTGCAGCATCAATATCCGGGAACGGCGGCGCCTGAGCATGACGTGCCAGTGCCTTGTCACGGATTTCAGGACCTTGAACACCGTTCAAGCCGCCTTTGTCTTCGGCGCAACTTCGGCATCCACCCGACGCAGGAACGACCTGTTCACCGGACTATGTGGTCTCAGCGCCAGCCGCTCCCTGGCCATCGCTTCGGCCAAACCCTTCATTCCACCCCGCACCGTCGCCTCTGTTAGCGTCCAGTCGATGATGTCACGCTGAGCATGGCTGCCACCGAACGCATTGGAGATGTGGCGGGCCCCGAAGAGTTGGCTGGCCGTGGTCTCGTAGTCCCCTCTCCAAAAGGCGACGAAGCCTTCCACCAGCGGAAGCGCACTCTTGCGCCCCCAGAGGTCGGCCTCAGTCGCGCCGCGAGCGGACCGGAAGCCCTCGACGATACGTTCGGCATCCCCGATGCGGCCGGCGCCGAGATAAGCCATGACTGCGTGCCAGTCGTTGAACGGGTATGAACGCCCGTCGGCATGGGCGTCCCACGCCGACGCCAGTTCCTGCCAGCGATTGCCGACATCCTGACCCGTCAGGTTCAGCCGCCAGAGCAGTGCGGAGGCATCGACCATGTCAAGCGCTACGAGACTGCGGTTCTGCCGGATCGGCCCGTCATATAGGGCGAAGACTTCGTCCACCTGACCCAGCTCGAGGTGATAAAGCGAGCGGTGCCACCAGTTATGAATTCTGAAGAAATTGTCGTCGCCCGACCAGTGCGGTTCGCGCGAGACCATCCAGCCGATGCCGTCTTCTGAGCGACCCTCCATTTCCATGACATGGGCGACTGCGTGGTGTGCCCACGCATCGAGAGGCTGAAGGTCGAGCGCCCGGCGACCGCTTTCTTCGGCGCGGCGATAATCGCCGTTCTCCTCCAGCCCAAACGCATGCATCCCCAGCAATATCGAATAGCCGGGTTGGTCGGGGGACCAGTTTGGTAGACTGCGCGCAATGCGATCTCGCAGGCTGCGCGCATTGGCTCGGGAGAAGTCCATTAGATGGCCCGACTGCAGCGCCAAGATATCGTGCGGGTAATCCGCACTGTGCCGGTCGAGCGCCGTCGCTGCGGCGGTCCATTCGCCCTTGAGCAACAGGTCGAGCGCAGCCACGTGGGACGCCTCTCGCTCCGAGAGCCGAAGGGTCTTGACGCTGGCGACGATCGCTTTTGCTTCCTTGGTCGCTTGCGGTTCAGTCGCCAGTCCAAGGAGATGCGCCTTCAGGATGTGGGCCATCGCGAAGTCGGGCGCAATGGCGACAGCTTTGTCAGCAAGACCAACCGGGTCTCCGCGATAGATGTTGAATGCCTCAATGGCCGCGTCGAAGAGCCGAGCGGCTTCACTCGTGGCGCCGGACAGGCCATTTCCTTGTGCGTCGATCGTCACGATGGTTTCTTTCGTTTAGGCAAGGCAGGACTATCCGGAGTCATCGGACCTGGCCGGGCAAAGGGCTCGGCGAGGACGACTTCGGTCTCGGGGTGGTCCGGCTCGGTCGCCGTTGCTGCGGTTGAAGTTGATGCAGCAATATTCCTCGGTCTTCCAACGGTCCAACGAGTAGTTCCAATCGCGCCCATTTGCGTTACTCATGGAGCATGATGGAAATTGATCTTCTCAAAACATTCATCGCTATCTGCGACGCGAAGAGCTTTACCGCCGCCGCTCGTCAGGTCGGTCGCACGCAATCTGCGGTGAGCCTGCAGATGAAGCGGCTCGAGGTATCTCTTGGCCGTCCGCTGTTTCAACGCGGTGCTCCGGGCGTGGTCCTCACCGAGCACGGCGCTATGCTCGTCCCGAATGCTCGCCGGATTCTCGCCGCTGTCGATGAAACCCGAGCCATCTTCGACCGGGCAAGCGTAGACGGCATCTTTGTGATCGGCATGCCGGACGACTATGCACCAAGAATTCTCGTGCCGACGCTTCAGGCGTTTGGCGCCCTATTCCCGCTGGCGTCCGTGGACATCGTGATCGATGAGTCGCGCACACTGGTGAAGCGGCTTGCTGAGGGGTCGGTGGACCTCGCCTTCGTGACCGAGGGTGAGGGACCTATGTCCGGCGGGCCGACAGCCTTTGAGGACGAGATGGTCTGGGTCGCTCCACTTGTTGGCGACCTTCATCTCCGCGATCCCATTCCCATAGCGGTCTGGGATGACGATCAGGACACGTATGCGAGGTACATGCGCATGCGGCTGGAAGAGCTGTCGCGTTCATACCGGACCGTCGTCGTCGCGCGCAGCATGACTGGACTCAGAGGGGCGGTTGCCTCTGGTCTGGCAGTCAGCGCTATGATGCGCAGCAGCTTGACCGCCGATATCCGAGAACTGAAAGTAGGCGACGCCTTCTCTCCACTTGCGCGGTTGTCGATCCGGCTTGAGAAAGCCCACATGAAGAAGTCTGCGGTGGTAGACGCGCTGCAGCAAGCACTGCTCGTGGCAGCTGCGAAGGGTGTTGGGCATTCCTAGGCGAATGGCCGCAATTGGGTCGCCTGCCGCCCGACAGCGACGGGGCGGAGTCCACCGCAATCGAACAGAACGGTAGCTTCTACGCAGTGGGCAAGAGCAACTCTGGCAATCAAGCTGCCCAAGTCTTGGACAGAGGAAGTTACTTTTTGGAGATCGATAGGCGGCTTGCTAACGATTGCCGACACATGTGGGCCGTGGAAGGAACGGTTCAGATGCCTCCAGGTCCGCTGCCACCCCGAATGACGATCGCACGCGTAGCGTCAGGCGAGCTTGTGATCTTTAGTGCCATTGCTCTCAACAACGCAGAAATGGCTGAGGTCGACCTACTGGGGCTCCCTGCATTTATTGTGGTGCCCATCGCCGTCCATCGGGAGGACGCGCAGGCATGGAAGGGTCGTCTCCCAGTAATGCGTGTGTCGCGCCTGAGAAAGCTCGTACCGCAGTTGCCGCGATAGTGCCGGTCGATGACATGGGTGGTGACCAAGATCAGATTGCTTTCTTCTCGGCGAGCAGCGCATCGGCCATGTCCGCGACGATCTTGGATTTCTTTTGGGTGGGAAACAGCATCAGCGTTCGGAAGCTGACCGATGGCCGGAGTGGTCTCAGAACCAGCCCGCGCTCCACATTACCTGCCGCTGCCACCGGATCGACGATGCCGCAACCGAGGCCGGACAGCACCAACGCGCAGACGGTGGACGAATAGGCCGTCTCCACCACGACCTTGGGCGAGACGCCATGCTGGGCGAAAATCGCCTTGGCTTCGTGCCGCGTCGTGTCCTCCGGCGCCAGTGCGACCATGTCCACGCCCTCAAGGTCGGCGGGAACGATGACGTCTTTACTGGCAAGCCTATGACAGGGGGGAATAGCCAGGGCCGCCGCAATCTGGGCAAAGGGCAACGCCTCGATGCCGGTCGTGTCGATTTCGTCTGCCGTCACCGCGATGTCGAGCTGGTTGGCGGCGACCATGTCGCGGATCACCGACGAGGCAGCGACATGGAGCGACACGGCGATTTCAGGATGCCGCTTGCGAAAGCGGGCAATGGCATTGGGCAGCAGGTTGGTGCTGAACGCGGAAAGGCAGGCCACACGTATATCGCCCGAGCCATAATCGCGGATGCGAGCCGCAGCGCTGCGCAGCTTGGCGATGTCGGCGAGCGATATCTGTACTTCGCGAAAGAACAGTTGACCTTCGGCAGATGGAATCATCCGGCCTTTTTCGCGATCGAACAGCCTGAAGCCGATCGAACGCTCGAGTGTCATGATAGCCTCGCTCACCGCCGGCTGGGACATGCCCAGCACCTCCGCCGCCTTAGACGTCGTCCCATAGGTCATGATGGCCTGATAGGTTTCGATCTGCCGGACATCCATAAGGGGTATAACTTTGCGGAATAGAAGCTGACTCAATAAATATTGGACTGAATAGTGCCGCAACACTCTTGCTCTGTCCGGAGAACGAGCATGCATGACCATACGCGTTGCGTCACCAAATCGGCGGTGAGCTTGGAAGGCTATGACAGCCTCACCGTACCGGTGCATCGCGCGTCCACCATCCGATACGCCGACGCCGCCTCATTCGCCTCCAGGTTCGAGCGGGGCGCGGATGGCTATGTCTATCGCCTTTATGACGCCGCGTGCGCCAACGAGCTGGCATGGACCGGGCAACGATCGCCTCCACTTCAGGAACAGCCGGGCCAATCGCCAACTTCAGGAGGCACTCCGGTGGGCGGCCGAACAAGATGCCGGGTATATGCCGCGCCAGGGGTCAGTAGCCATCCTCATTGAAGCAGGCGAAGGAGTTGCCAGTCGTGTCTATTGGCTGACGACGCATACCGGAATGATCTTCTTCTCGATCGGCAGCAACCCGGAGCTCGACCGCAACCGACTTGCGCAGGCCGCTCTCACCTTCGGGCTCTCCCCGGCACAGACAAGGCTGGCAGCCCTTATAGCTGAGGGCCTTTCGCTCGTTGACATTGCTGAGCGGATGGGCATCACCCAGAACACCGCGCGCACTCACCTCAACCGAGTGTTCGACAAGGTGGGTGTGCGAACGCAGCCGGCATTAGTACGAGTGCTGCTATTGGCGGCTGCACCGCTGCAGGGGTTAAGCGATACATCATCTCTGTACTCCAATCGGATGACAAATCCTCGTCCTCCAGATAGCTGACGGTCGCTCCGGCCGACTTGCGCCATGCTCTCCTCAGCAACCAAAAGGAGACATGCCATGACAACTCATCCGGGCTCTTCCCTGCCGAAACCGCCAGATCATTTCGGCGGCCAGAGTGGTTCGGCAATGTTTCGCATTGGCTTCAGATGCGCCGTAGGCGCATGCGCCACGACTGCTACCTGGCAAACATTGGGCGAAAGCAAAAGGACTATCCGTGGCTTGAGACTTTGCTGCAAGCGATGTGCGCTCGCTGATTGGCAGATGGACGCCCCTGCGGTAATGGCCTTTTTCTCAGTGCCGATCCGCATATTTGGTTGTGGCAATAGGAAAGAACATGTCAGTCACAGCGGCGCCGCGTCATTGGGCTATCGCGATTGCCGCGCTCTTCCTCGCGACTTTCGCGATCTGCACTGCCGAACTCATTCGTCGGGAAGTTGAGGTGCTTCATGCTGGCGGCGTTCTGCCTGGCTGATGGTCTAATGGCCGCTATTAGCTCCCGCAGCCAGAACCGGACAGCCCGCCGTCGGCCCCTACCCTGCCCACCGCTTTCTCCCCCAAAGCCTCCCGTCTGTTTCGCGCCCCAATTCAGCTATTGGCGCGGACTCGACCGAATCCTAAAGCGGTCGTGCCGGTGAAGGGCCGGCAATGACTATAACGAGGCTGGTCTCCCGACCGTCAGCTTTCGTCTGCGGATAAGCTGAAGCGGACTTTCTTCGAGCTGAATGTCTCTTCAGCATTCACCAAGCGGTAGCCTCAGCAGAACCTCCTAACAAAATCAGGAGCAAGGTTGAGCATACTCGAAAGACCGCCACTATCAACGGCATGAAAATTGATGAACTGACCGCTGCCCGAGAGATCCTCAATGCGAGACATGGAGTACCGGCCTCTCCAATGTCGCTAACCTCGGCTCGGTTGCCCGGAGGCACCGAAGCTGCGGGCGTCTTTCGTGTGGTGGCCTCCTATGATGATGATCGTGGCAAGCTGCGTCAGCGCCGGCTCATCATCAAACATCTAACGGGCAGAGCGCGCCGGGAAGCCAGCATCCTCCAGGACCTGGGGAGCGGCTGCAGGCTGTTGCCCGAGTTGCTCGGAATAGTCCGGGGAAATGAAGGGCACATCTATCTGGGTCTCGAGGACGTGCGGCGCGCTTCCGTATGGCCATGGCGCGACAGCACGATTACAGCCACGCTGATGCGGGAGCTTGGCCAGTTTCACGAGACGAGCAGCCATACTGTGCCTGGTGACGCATGGGACTACGAGCACGAGCTCGGCACGCAGTCCGAACAAACTTGCGCTTGGCTGGCGCACTATTGTCGCCAGCCGGACTTCGCCGCCCTCCGTCCGGGCCTACGTGCCGTCGAAAGAGTCGCCGAGGAACTGCCTCGCCTGAGAAAGCTGCTGCTGGGTGAGCGGCCGTTTGAAGCCGGGCTCATTCACGGCGATGTGCACCCTGGCAACGCCTTGATCAGAAATGGTGCCGGAAAGCGTCCCGTTCTGATCGACTGGGGAAGGACACGCCGCGGCTCACCCCTCGAGGATGTCAGCTCCATGCTGCAGTCTCTCAGATTTTACGAGCCTACGGCATTGCAGCGCCATGACACACTGCTCAAAGAGTATCTGACCGGCAGGGGCCGGGATCGGCGGATCACCGATGGCTTGAGGAGCGTCTATTGGGTGGCGGGAGCCAGCAATGCCCTGGCAGGCGCATTGGCGTGGCACCTGATGATCGCCGCCGACGAGGCTAAACCCGCGCTGCAGCGCAAAGGCGCCTATTGGGCTGCGCGAGATTGGATGCGGGTAATCCGCCGCGCGCATGCCTGGGCACTGTGACGGGAGCGCTTGTTGCCAGATGGTGTAATTTCCGCGAACAGCGTTTCGCCGATGCATCGTTTGTTTCACGGCAGCGGCGCATACAGGCGCACCATGCTGGCTCGCTCGCCGAGAGTGAAATAGACCTTCGCCACAAGATATTCGAGGTCTCGGGCAATTTCTAGAATCGTCGAAATAGGCTTGACGGCGAGGCGCTAGTCGGTATGTTATTTCTATGAACATCGAAACAGCAGCATCGCAACTCGAAGCGCTCGGTAACACGACACGGCTTACGATCTACCGGACCCTGGTCCGGGCGGGCCAGAACGGCCTGCCGGTGGGCAAGCTCCAGCTCAAGTTGGACATTGCCGGGTCGACGCTCTCGCACCACCTCAGGAAGCTCGTCGGCGTTAATCTAGTGAGCCAGGAGCGTCAGGCAACGACGCTGATCTGTCGCGCCAACTATTCCAGTATGGATGGCCTTATCAGCTACCTTGCGGATGAGTGCTGCGCAGACAGCGCTGGCTGTGCCGCTGAAAGTCCAGAAGCTGCCGCCTGAGCGGCCTATATTTGCCATGTTATTCGAACATCCTAGAAAGATAGAAACAATGACTAAGTCCGGTTTGCCCATCGCAGTCATAGGAGCTGGCCCCGTCGGACTCGCTGCCGCCGCACAGATTGTTTCCCGTGGCCAGGTCCCAGTCATTTTCGAGCGGGGTGCGGGCGTCGGCGCTTCGCTTCGAGCGTGGTCGCATGTCCGAGTATTTTCACCATGGCAGTACAATATCGATGCGGCCGCTCGTGCATTGCTGGATGCTTCCGGATGGGATGCACCCGAAGAGACAGACCTACCAACTGGAGGCGAAATCGTTGAACACTACCTCCAGCCATTAGCCGACCTGCCGCAAATGGCACCACATCTGAACCTCAATGCAACAGTGACGTCGATCACCCGTCATGGCCTCGATAAGGTTTCAAACGCGGGTCGCGACACGGCGCCATTCGAGATCCGGTGGACCGATGCTAACGGGAGTGAACAGGCTTCGCTGGCCCGTGCAGTGATCGACGCATCCGGCACCTGGACGCAGCCCAATCCAATGGGTGTCGATGGCTTACCGATTCTTGGCGAACGGGCCGTGTCCGACCGGATTGCCTATGGGATCCCTGACATTCTTGGCACTGCTCGGGAACTCTACGTCGGCAGGACGGTCCTCGTGGTGGGCAGCGGCCATTCGGCCATCAACGCGGCGCTGGACCTGCTTTCCCTGCAGGATCAGGATCCGCAGACCAAGGTGCTTTGGGCTCTCAGGCGCAATCGCATCGAGAAGCTCCTTGGCGGCGGTCTCAACGACCAATTGCCGGAACGTGGCGCCCTCGGCCTCGCCGCCAAGAAGGCAATCGATGCCGGACGGCTGCAGATTCTGGCTCCCTTTGCGGCCACGCGGCTGGCGCCATCCGAGAGCGGCGTAGCGGTCATCGGCACCCTCGGCCAGACCCAGATGACACTGATGGTGGATCGGATCATCGTCGCGACAGGCTTCCGTCCTGACCTCGCCATGCTGTCAGAGCTACGGGTGGCTATCGACCCGGCCACTGAGGCGCCCCCTTCGCTGTCTCCGCTGATTGATCCGAATTTCCACTCCTGCGGAACAGTCCCGCCACACGGGATCGATGAACTAGCCCAGCCCGAAGCCGGCTTTTTCATCGTCGGCTCCAAATCATACGGAAGGGCACCGACCTTTCTGATGGCGACCGGTTATGAGCAGGCCCGTTCGGTGGTTGCCGAACTGGCTGGTGATTCTGTCGCTGCGAGGCAGGTTCATCTCGTCCTGCCCCAGACGGGGGTGTGCAGCGCCCCCGCTGTCGAGGCATCGAGTTGCTGCGGCGGCCCGGCGACAACGGCGTCGTCGTGCTGCGCCGCCGACGAAGCTGCCAAGGCCGAAGGCGAGGCTGGCTGCGGCTGCGGCTGCGGCTCCACCGTCGAGAGCGTGGGCAAGGTTCCGGCAGTGTAGCTCCATGCCTTGGGCAGGCCGTTCAGCAAGCCGTATAAATTGAAATCGCTGACGACGATCGAACCGGCAAGGGCAATAGCGAAAAGACCAAACTGCAGCAGGGCCCACAGCCTTTTGCGGCGGCATTCTGCAGCGAAGCGCTGCTCGAATGTGACCAGCCGCTCCGGCCGCCCTGCGGCAAAACTACCCCCTGAATGTCCCATTGTGGTCACGTCGGCCCGGGCGAAGCGGTCAGAAGCCAATGGCGCGCTGGTAAAAGTGGAGACAGGCCATCGGGCCAAGCGCCACCATTCCAGAGTTTTCAAAATTTGAAAGAAAAGGGTGGCGCGAGAGACGGGGCTCGAACCCGCGACCTCCGGCGTGACAGGCCGGCGCTCTAACCAACTGAGCTACTCCCGCAGCGCTTGCAAACAAGTCGTTCGCGCAACGTGGCGTCCGTTTACCCAGCCCTCATGGCCAAGTCAAGCGACCAAGATGGGATCAAGACGACTATTTTATGAAAGCCGCCCATCGATGTGGAAAAACGACGCCAGATCAGGCGCTAGCAGGCTCGGGCTGAGGTTCTGGATGAGAATCACGCGTGGCGGGATCTGGTTAGCGGACTGCTAACGTTGACGCAGCGCTTGCGTGAATGGTGGGCGATGACGGGCTCGAACCGCCGACATCTTCGGTGTAAACGAAGCGCTCTACCAACTGAGCTAATCGCCCGCAGGGCCAGAAGGTCACTGCTAGGTGGCCTTGATTAGGGCCACTGCTCGCCAGCGTCAACCGGCAAATGAAATGGCCCCGGCGCCAGGCGCTCGGGGCCGATCAACACGCCGATATACGCGGTCTTAGTTGATCGCGTCCTTCAGCCCCTTGCCGGGCTTGAACTTGGCCTGGTTGGAGGCCGGGATCTGAATTTCGGCGCCGGTGGCCGGATTGCGGCCGGTCGATGCCTTGCGCTGGGACACGGCAAAAGTGCCGAAACCGACGAGACGGACTTCTTCGCCAGCCTTCAGGGAGCCGGTGATTGCCTCGAACACTGCGTCCACAGCTTCAGCGGCCTGCGCCTTGGTGATCGTTGCTTTGTCGGCAACGACGCCAACCAGATCGTTCTTGTTCATAGCGTTTCCTCACAGTGAAAGCCCGCCCTCGCTGGCGAACCACAAGATGCGGCACCCTTGGTCGATTCTGCACGAAAGGCAAGGATTTCCGGGGTTTTTGCGAGGCCAGACGGTACAACGCTGTTAATGAACCGGAAAATCGGGCCTCGCAAGTCCGGATGCGTTATTTTTGCCGGATTTCGGGGCTTTTCCTGTGACTTGACAGTCTATTCGCCGGGCGCGGGCGTGGGGACTACGACGCGGCGGATGCCGAGCATGAGGGGAAGTGCCAACAGGTAGGTCCCTGCCCCGACGATCCAGACCAGCCCCGGCCAGGTGCCGCGGATGCCGAAATAGACGAAACTGAAGAAGATCGGGCCGAACACTGCGGCCAGGCTGACGAGGCTGGCGAGCACTCCCTGCAGCTGCCCCTGCTTGTCGGCCTCAACCTGCGTGGTGACCAGGGACTGCAGCGCCGGCATGCCGATGCCACCCAGGGCAAAGAGCGGCGCCAGCGCGAAGAGGATCCAGCCCTGCGTCGCGACGCCCAGCACGGCCAGTGCGGTCAATTCGCAGGCCATGCCGACGACCAGCGCCCAGCGCTCCCCCAGCCGGGCAACGGCGGGGCCGGTCAGGAAGGCCTGGGCGCCGGCGTGGAAGACGCCGAACATGCTCAGCGACAGGCCGATCATCAGCCCGCTCCACTGAAAGCTGTCCTCGCCGAACAGCGCCCAGATGGTGCCGTACATCGTGCCGACGAAATTCATGATGACGAAGATGGCCATCAACGGAATCAGCGCCGCAAAGGTCAGCGCCCATTTGAGCGGCTTGAACGGATTGAGCGTGTCCCAGGTGAACCGGGCGCCCGGCGTGCCCTTGCGCGATTCCGGCAGCACGAACAGCGCCAGCGCCAGGTTCACCGCATTGAGCAAGGCGGCCGCGATGAAGGGCGCCCGCACCCAATAGTCGCCCAGGATGCCGCCCAGCACAGGGCCAATGATGAAGCCGATGCCGAACATGGCATGGAACAAGCCGAACCGCTTGGCGCGCTCCTGCTCGGTGGATATGTCGGTGATATAGGCGGTGGCGACGGCCATGTTGGCGCTGGTAATGCCGGAGATGGCGCGGCCAAGCACCAGCATCCAGAGCTCTGGCGCGAATGCCATGATGAGATAATCGAGCGCCGCGCCGGCCATCGAGACCAGCAGCACCGGCCGACGGCCGAAGCGATCGCTCAGGACGCCAAGAATGGGCGAAAACAGGAACTGGCAGGCAGAATAAAGCGCCAGCATGAGGCCCAGCAGCGTCGCGACTTCCGTGAGGTGACCCACGTCGCGCAGCAGCGCCGGCAGGATGGGAAAGATCAGCCCGATGCCCACGGCATCGAGCGTGACGGCGGCGAGAATGACGACGAGGGCCTTGTTCACAGAAAGTGCTCCTGCTGCTCCACCGCCAACCGGCAACCGGCAACCGGCAACCGGCAACCGGAGGTAAGGTGTTCACGGGCGCGTTACAAGCCCGCCTCCCCTATGACGGATGGTGCTGACAGATTCAGACAGGAGTGGTTGAGGGTGCCGCTGTAGTGTCATGGGCAATGGTGTCGCAAGACATAGCACCGCGTGCCCGACCTCGTGGTTCGACAGGCTCACCATGAGGTCTTTCGGCCATCGAGTTTCTCCAGTCCTTCATCTTGCACCGAGTTCGGGGGACCTCATGGTGAGCTTGTCGAACCACGAGGTCGCAGCCCCGATGTTCACCGTCTACATCCCCGAATGTGCCGATGGGTCCTACTATACCGGTTTGACCCGGCGGCCGATCGAGCAGCGGGTTTGGGAGCACAATGCGGGCGTGGTCGAGGGGTATACCCATTCACGGCGGCCGGTTGTGCTGCGCTTTGCGGAGGCAACTGAGAGCGCCATTGCCGCCACGTCGCGCGAGCGGCAGATCAAGGGATGGGCGCGGCGGAAGAAGAAGGCGTTGATCGCGGGGGAGTATGAGGCTTTGCCGGGTCTGGCACAGAACAGACAGCCGTAGCGCCGGGTGCCCGACCTCGTGGTTCGACAGGCTCACCATGAGGTCTGTCAGTGATCGCGCGTGGCCCGCGCTTCGGCTTGGACCGGTATTCCTAGAAGACCTCATGGTGAGCCTGTCGAACCAGGAGATCGCTGGCACATGAAAAAAGCGGCGGCCCCTGGGACCGCCGCCTTTTTGATTCGATGTCGACCCGCTTAGTGCGGCAGGCCGGCTGTGGCTTCGTCGGAGGTTTCCACTGTGGTCGAGACCGCCGCGGGGGCTTCGTCGAAGTTCCATTCGATCGGCTCCGGCTTGCGCACCAGCGCCCGTTCGATCACCTGGTCCATCCGGCTGACCGGCACGATCTCCATGCCCTGCTTGACGATGTCCGGAATCTCGGCCAGGTCGCGCACGTTCTCTTCCGGGATCAGCACGGTCTTGATGCCGCCGCGGAGGGCTGCAAGCAGCTTCTCCTTGAGGCCACCGATGGGCAGCACCCTGCCCCGCAGCGTAATCTCGCCGGTCATGGCGACATCGTTGCGGACGGCGATGCCGGTCATCACCGAGACGATGGCGGTAGCAAGGCCGATACCGGCCGACGGGCCATCCTTGGGGGTGGCGCCTTCGGGCAGGTGGACGTGGATGTCACGCGTGTCGAACATCGGCGGCTTGATGCCGAAATCGATCGAGCGGGAGCGGACGTAGGCCGCGGCCGCCGTCAGCGACTCCTTCATCACTTCCTTGATGTTGCCGGTGACCGTCATGCGGCCCTTGCCCGGCGTCATCACGCCTTCGATGGTCAGCAGCTCGCCGCCGACCGACGTCCATGCCAGGCCGGTCACCAGGCCGATCTGGGCTTCGGCCTCGATCTCGCCGTGCTTGTAGATATCGGCACCGAGAAAGGCGGTGAGCTTTTCCTCGTCGATCACGACGGTCTTGACCTTGGTCTTGACGATCTCGGTCACGGCCTTGCGCATCAGCTTGCCGATTTCGCGCTTGAGGTTGCGCACGCCCGCCTCGCGGGTGTAGCGCTGGATCAGGGCGGTCAGCATCTCGTCGGAGAGTTCGAACTCGCCATGGGCGAGGCCGTTCTCCTTGAGCGTCTCCGGGATCAGGTGCTGCTTGGCGATCGCATGCTTCTCCTGCTCGGTGTAGCCGGACAGGCGAATGATCTCCATGCGGTCCATCAGCGGGCCGGGGATGTTCAGCGTATTGGACGTGGTCACGAACATCACATCCGAAAGGTCGTAATCGACCTCGAGATAGTGATCGGCGAAGGTATGGTTCTGCTCGGGATCGAGCACCTCGAGCAAAGCCGAGGACGGATCGCCACGGAAGTCCTGGCCCATCTTGTCGATCTCATCGAGCAGGAAGAGCGGGTTGGACTTGCCGACCTTCTTGAGCGACTGGATGACCTTGCCGGGCATGGAGCCGATATAGGTGCGGCGGTGACCGCGGATTTCGGCTTCGTCGCGCACGCCGCCAAGCGCCATGCGTACGAATTCGCGGCCCGTCGCCTTGGCGATGGACTTGCCCAGCGAGGTCTTGCCGACGCCCGGAGGGCCGACGAGGCAGAGGATGGGGCCCTTGAGCGAGCCGGTCCGGCCCTGCACCGCCAGGTACTCGAGAATGCGCTCCTTGACCTTTTCGAGGCCATAGTGATCCTCGTCCAGAACCTTCTCGGCCAGGACCAGGTCACGCTTGACCTTGCTCTTCTTGCCCCAGGGCAGCCCGAGCAGCGTATCGAGATAGTTGCGCACCACAGTGGCTTCGGCCGACATCGGGCTCATCGACTTGAGCTTCTTGAGTTCCGCCTCTGCCTTTGCGCGGGCTTCCTTGGATAGCCTGGTCTTGGCGATGCGCTCCTCAATCTCGGCGATCTCGTTGGAGCCTTCTTCGCCGTCACCCAGTTCCTTCTGGATCGCCTTCATCTGCTCGTTGAGATAATACTCGCGCTGCGTCTTCTCCATCTGCCGCTTCACGCGGCTGCGGATGCGCTTCTCGACCTGCAGGACGCCGATCTCGCCTTCCATCAGGCCAAGGATCTTCTGGAAGCGCTCGGCCACCGAAACGGTGGAGAGGAGGTCTTCCTTCTCGTTGATCTTGACGACCAAATGGCTGGCAATGGTGTCGGCGAGCTTGCTGGGGTTCTCGATCTGCCCCACTGCAGCGACGACTTCGGCCGAAATCTTCTTGTTGAGCTTCACATAGCTTTCGAACTCGGTCGTGGCCGAGCGCGACAGCGCCTCGATCTCGGTCGCGTCCTCGACGGGCTCGGGCAGAACGGAGGCCTCGGCCTCGAAATATTCCTCGGTCTGCAGGTAGCGGTCGATGGTCGCGCGGCTCAGGCCCTCGACCAGCACCTTGACGGTGCCGTCGGGCAGCTTGAGCAGTTGCAGCACGGTGGCAATGGTGCCCGTGGCGTAGATCTGGTCCGGCGCCGGATCGTCGTCCTGCGCATTTTTCTGGGTGACGACGAGAATGTGCTTGTCGTCGCGCATGACTTCTTCGAGCGCCTTGACCGACTTTTCGCGACCGACGAACAGCGGCACGATCATGCCGGGGAAAACGACGATATCACGCAGGGGGAGTACTGGGTAAACCCGGTCCCGGCTGAATTCGCCAGTGGCAGGGGTGACGTCCGTCATCTCGTATCCTTTCCGGGGCACGCGGAGGAAGGAGGGGGTGCGCGCCCGTTGCAGACAGCTCCAGCAGCGAGGCTGGGCTGATTCCGGTTAATAAATAGGTCCGCCCATAGCGCCCGCAAGTCAACTGTCGCGGTTTTGTGAATCCTGGGGCGGAAACGCACAGGAGATATGCGAAACGGGCTTGCCGCTGGTGTGCCACGCCCGAGGTCGGGCGCGTGGAGCTGTCTGTTGCCCCCTGCCGCGCATATCGGCATCATCGCGCTCCAACGCAAGGAGACCTTCATGAACAAACATCGTCGCATCGACCTGATCGGTGTCGCCACAGCGGCAGGCGCCTCGGTGCGGGGCTGCGGCATGGGGCCCGAGGCGTTGCGCGTGGCGGGGCTCGTCGAGGCACTGACCGAGCTCAAGCATGCCGTGGTGGACCATGGCGACTTGAGGCGGCCGCATCCGCCGATGGGGACCAGCCCTGCCAGCTGGCGCTCGGTGGACGACCGGCGTACCGACGTGCTCGAGCTGGCGGCGCGGATCAGCGACCAAGGCCTGCAGATCCTCCAGGAGGGGCACTTTCCGGTCTTCCTTGGAGGCGATCATTCCATTGCCATGGGAACGGTCTCGGCCGTGGCCCGCCATTGCCGGGACAGCGGCAAGCCCCTCTTCGTGCTGTGGATCGACGCCCATGCCGACTTCAACACGCCGCAGACGTCGACCACCGGCAACCTGCATGGCATGCCGCTGGCGCTGCTGTGCGGCGAGCCCGGCTTCGACGCCAGCTTCGAGGGGCCCTGGCTGGGGCGAATCGAGGCCAGCCAGGTCACCATCATCGGCGCCCGCTCGGTGGACCGGGACGAGCGCAAGTTGCTCAATGCGCGCGGCGTCGAGGTGCTGGACATGCGCAAGATCGACGAGATGGGCGTGGTGGCGCTGATGCGGACGATGCTGGCGAGGGTCAAGGCCGCGGGCGGGCACCTGCATGTGAGCCTCGATGTCGACGCCATGGACCCCGCCATCGCGCCGGGCGGCGGCACGCTGGTGCCGGGTGGGCTGAGCTATCGCGAGGCGCATCTCATCATGGAGATGCTGCATGACAGTGGCCTGTTGGGCTCGCTGGACGTGGTGGAGCTCAACCCGTTCCTCGACCACGGCGGGGCCAGCGCCACGCTGCTGGTGGACCTGGTGGCGAGCCTGTTCGGTCGTGCCATCATGGGCGAAGAGGCGGGACCCGTGGAGTTCGTCAGCGACGACCGGTAACGTAGCGCTGACCGGTCAATCGGGGCCGACATAGCGGCCCCGCGGCCGAATTCGCTCCCCTGACAGGATCTGCTCGCTCATATGCGCCAGCCACCCGGCGCTGCGCGCGAGGGCGAAAACGGTGATGCCTGCGTCGCCGGGGAGTTCAAAGGCCGCCGCCAGGGCCGCCAGGGCGAAATCGATATTGGGTTCGTCTCCAGAGATGGCGCGCGCGGCGGCGCAGTAGGCGGCAAATTGGGGTGGAGGCGCGAAGGCCTCGAGCAGGGTCTGGCAGCGGATATCGCCATCGGGATAGAGCTTGTGGCCCATCCCGGGCAGGTAGCGTCCCTCGCCCAGCCATTCGCGCAACAGCGGCTCGGTGCGATCGCCGGCGTGGCCGACATCCTGCGCCAGGGCTGACACTTCGGGCGATGCGAGGCCATGATGGGGACCGCGCAGGGTGGCGAGGCCCGCCAGCGCCCCGGCCCACAGCGAGGCGCCGGTCGAGACGGTGACGCGGGCGGCAAAGGCCGAGGCGTTGAGTTCATGATCGGCCAGCAGGACCAGCGCGCGGCGGATCGATTCGGCGGCGTCGGGCCGGCGCCAATGCAGGGCCAGGCGCAGATGCAGCGGAGCCTCGGCCGCGCCGGGCGCCAGACACTGCGCCAGGGTCGCCAGCACGAGGGCTGCGTCGGCAGCAAGGGCAGCGGCCGAGCGCGGCGCTGGCGGGGCGTTGGCGGCCTCGGCGGCAAGGGCGGCGAAGGCGCCCGCCATCCCCTGCCCTGCGGCCGGCGCTGCGGGCAGGATTACCGGCGACTGCCAGAGCAGCGCCGCGGCGGCTTCGAACGTGGCGATCTGCGACAGCCGTGAGGCATCCTGGCCGCGATAGATCAGCCGGCCAGCCCGTACCGTCGAGATGGCGGTGCGGAGCACCGGTTCGCCCCACTGCATCGCCTCGACCGCCACCGTCTCCTGTCGGCGCCGCCCGCCGGTCCGCCCGGCCATGCGACGCACGTCATCGCCCCGATACAGGCTGCGGCGGCTGTCGGCGGGATCGGGGCGCGCCTTGATGCGGCCGCGGCTGACATTGGCGTAGAGGGTTTGCGGCTGCGTTCCCAGCAGCGCCAGCGCTTCGGCAGCCGTCAGCCAGTCCATGACATTGATCCTATCCGTCAAGATTGACGTCAATGTTAGCAGCTCTACCTTCGACGGCAACAACCACAGGAGAACGAGATGCAGTCTGGTCTCGAAGACGTTATTGCCGCCGAAACGGTGCTGTCGGATGTCGATGGCAGGAATGGTCGGCTGATCGTGCGCGGCGTGTCGCTGGACGACCTGGTGACCGGCAGCCGGTACGAGGATGTGCTGGAGCTGCTGTTCGGCGGCTTCTTTCCATTGCAGGACGGGCTGCAGGCGGCGCTGGGGCAAGCGCGGACCGAGGTATTCGCGCATGTGACGCTGGCGGATCCGGCGCTAGCGGCCCTGTCGCCGGTGGACGGTATGCGCGCCCTGCTCGCCCGCCTTGGCGACGGCGACGACCTGGGGACGGCTTTGCGGCTGGTGGCGGGGCCGGCTGTGTTTACGGCGGCCCTGTTGCGGCTGAAGGCCGGCGAGGAGCCGATCGCGCCCGACGCCACCCTCGGCCACGCCGCCGATACCCTGCGCATGCTGACCGGTACGAACCCGACCGGGCAGCAGGTTGCGGCGCTCGACCGCTATCTCGTAACGGTCGCCGACCATGGGCTCAATGCCTCGACCTTTGCCGCGCGGGTTATTGCCTCGACCGGCGCTGGTCTGGGCTCGTCGGTGCTGGCGGCGCTGAGTGCCCTCAAGGGGCCGCTGCATGGCGGCGCGCCGGGCCCCGTGCTCGACATGCTCGACGCGGTGGAGGCGCCCGGCAAGGCCGACACATGGATCGCGGCGGCCCTGGAGCGGGGCGAGCGGCTGATGGGGTTCGGTCACCGCGTCTATCGCGTGCGCGACCCGCGGGCGGATGCGCTCAAGGGCGCGGTGCGCCTGCTGGCGGCGGCCGGCGCCATCGATCCGGCGCGGCTGGCGCTGGCCGAGGCGGTGGAGGCGTCGGCGCTGGCCCAGCTGCGGCTGAAAAAGCCGGATCGCCCCCTCGACACCAATGTGGAATTCTATACTGCCCTGCTGCTCGAAGCCCTGGGCTTCCCGCGCGACGCCTTCACCTGCGTCTTCGCCATGGGCCGTGTCGGCGGCTGGATTGCACATGCGCGCGAACAGGCGGCGACGGGACGACTGATCCGGCCGATGTCGGTCTATGTGGGGCCGGTGCCCCAGGAAGTAGCTTGATAGGGTCCGAGTGGGTCGCGAGCCGGTGCCTCGACCTCGTGGTTCGTGCTTCGACAGGCTCAGCAGGCTCACCATGAGGTCTACCGGAGGTGGCTGAGCTAGACATCGGAGCTGAACAGCACCCCCACCTAGCCTCCCCCTGAAGGGGGAGGGACTGATCGAGTTTGTGGCGCGATCGGGCCAAGTACACCAAGCGGTCCCTCCCCCTCGAAGGGGGAGCGACTGTCTTGTTGGTCAAGCGTTTTACCATGGTTTTTTGTCTCGGATGATGGCGTTCAGGATGGTGAGGAGCTTTCTTGCTGTCGCGATGATGGCGACGCGCTTGGGTTTGCCGGCGTCGACAAGTCGTTGGTAGAACGCTTTGAGCGTGATGTTGTGGCGGGCCGCCACCATGGCGCCCATGAACAGGGCCGAACGCGGGGCCGCGCGCCCGCCGCTGATAAAGCTCTTGCCGCGCCATTGGCCCGACTGTCGGGTGAACGGGGCCAGTCCCGCCAGGGCGGCGATGGCCCGCCGGTCCAACTGACCCAGCTCAGGCAGGTCAGCCAGCAGGGCGCGGGCGATCTTGTCCCCGATGCCGGGAACCGAGGCGAGCAGGTCCTGCTTGTCGCGC
>DASYHM010000018.1:0-4048 GCA_035998575.1 Devosia sp. | reverse complement strand
GCGTGGCCGGTGCGGCATCGGGTATGGCAGGCTGAGGCAGCGACGCGTCTCGGGAGCAAACTGGTGGGGCAACGGGCATTTAACCCGGGAGCATTCTCAGGTGAGGCAATACGGTTCTCACCCTGATCGCCGCGCTGCACCCACTGGGCGTCGTCCAGGCTTGTCCTGGTCATGGCCGCGCTTCCTTGAAAGCCTCGAGAACTTCCAAGGTGGCGCGGCCAGAGACCGGATCCGAGCCAGACTGGTCAGTCAGCCAGTCCGGTCACAGACCCTAGCCTCATAGCAATACCGCGGGTCCGCGGCGGGGGAGGGGGACTAGTCTGCACCGACACATCGCGGAAGCCGAGTAGCCTCCAGGTCGGGCTCATCGCAGACGGCACCGGCCAGCGCTATGCATTCCGAGCGCTGCTGGAAAACGCAGCCCACAAGGGGCTTCAGCGGCCTGTCATGAGTGGTGGGAATCCGTCCGCCGCCGGGGAAGCACAGGAACACGGCCCGGTACAGCATTCGTGTGGCAAAGATGGTCTGATGTTGCTCCGCGTGGCGGCCCCGTCGTCGTGCCCAATTCCCCCGACCGTCTCCCGCGCCTCTCGGAGGATCTCCACCTCTTCGCGCTTCAGGCGCTGCGTTTCGCCTACTCTGCTTTGCAGGCCGCCAGGGCATCGGCCGAGCCGGCCGCGAGGTGCTCGGTGCGCCACTAGCTGAGCTGCCCGGTGCCGATGCCGAGCTCCTCGCCACCTCCGGCAACCCCCCGCCTCCCTCCAGCAGCCGCTTCACCACATGCTCCTTGAACTTTCGCGTGAAGCTCCTTCGGGCTCGCCTCTCTGCCATCCTTCCCTCCTGGGGGCGCCTGGGTTCGTTAGCAAACTCTCCAGCCCCAGGGGGAAGTCCATCTTAGCCCTTCCATCGGATGCAGCGCGCCCATCTGCCTAAGCACACTGCCGGACATGCTCACGGCGCGAGCCACCACGGCGGGCACCGGCGAACGCGGCTAGGCCAAAACTGGGATTTACTGGGCGGCATGTCCTGTTCCGAGTCCCATCGGTGGCCAGACCGGCATAGTGAGGCCGCTACCCACAGGAAAAGCTGATATTTACTGGGCGCCGACTGGCATTTTGTGGGGACAGGCGTTTTGGCGGCTTACGCGAAGTCAATGACTTGAGGCGCTTATCCCCTGGGATGTAGAGGGACATACTATAAGAAGCTCAAGTATCTTTTCGCAAAGCCCACAAAATCCCAGCACGACGGGGGCGTAGGGTTCGTGCAGGATCAGATTGCTCAGTGAAAGGGTCGGGTAATGGGGGCGGTACACCAGCTCCTACTGAAGTTTGGTAAGGAAGAAGCCGCCAAGGCCGACGTGGATCGTCGCGTCATTGAGGCTGCGGCTGCCTACCTGGCTTCGGAAGAGAGCGAGATCGGCTTCCTATACTCTGGTTGGGCGCAAGCTGCGCTGCCTCACCGACGACTGCCGGACGATGCTCCTTGGCAGGTCATAACTAACCACGTCACCCTGCTCGTCCAGCCCGGTATGCGGCCCGGCAAGCCACCAGTCAGCATCGGAGTGCCTTACGGGTCCCGTGCCCGTCTAATCCTGCTCTACCTCCAGTCCGAAGCACTGCGCACCGGCAGACGGGATATCAGCCTCGGGCGATCGCTTCATGCCTGGCTACGGCGGCTAGGGATCCCCATCGGTGGGCGCTCTATGCAGGACGTGCGTGACCAAGCCGAGCGAATCAGCCGCTGCCGGATGTCGTTCGACGTCATGCAAGGCAACCGCTTGGGCCTCGCGAACCAGACGATCCTCGACACCGCCATGTTCGTGAAAGGCGATGGAGACAGTCAGGGCGATCAGTTCATCGAGACGGCAACCCTCTCGGAAGTGTTCTTCAACCAGTTGAAGCGGCATCCGGTGCCCATCGAGGAGTCGGCCATCAAGCAGATCGCCAACAATTCATTGGCGCTCGACGTGTACTGTTGGCTCGCGTACCGCCTGCATGTCTTGAACGCACCAACGCCAATTAGCTGGTCGGCGCTCAAGGAACAGTTCGGCCAGGGGTTCGGGCGACTGGATCATTTTCGTAAGCAGTTTCGCCACACCCTCGTCATGGCGCTGTCCGTTTACCCGGCCGCGTCGGTGGACGTGCACGAGCGAGGCGTCACACTAAATCCCAGTCCCGCGCCGGTAGCGCCCAAGACGCTGCGGCTTGCAACCGTTAGCGGACGCGCCCCAGCCAAGCGCTGATCCCACAAAATCCCAGTCCCCCCCTGCCCACTAATATTACCCCAGACGAGTCGCGGCTGCGTCTACAGGAAGCGACGATGACTGATGCGCGTCTCTCCGGCCTAGCCGAGCTGCTCGATGCCCTGGCGCCACATCTGGAGATGGATGTGGCCATCAAGCTTTGGGATGGTGTGCCTGTTCCGCTCGGGACGAGCTGGTCCGGCGACCTGGTAATTGCCGTCCACGCGCCAGAAGCCGTCACGCGACTGCTGCGCCGACCTCGGCTTACTACCTTGATCGAACTGTTCGCGGAGGGGCTGCTCGCCATCGAGGGTGGTACACTTCTCGACCTCGCCGCCCGGCGCGGCGAAGGTCGCAGTACGCGTGGGATGCTGCGGCGCATCGGTCGGCTACGCGCGGCCCGTGCGCTGCTGCCTTTTCTTTTCGGCGGCACGGCTACGAGGGCTGGCCATGCCTATTCCGGGCCGGCTGTAGCGCGGCGCGAGGGCGGGCGCGACGACAAGGCGCTCGTGCAATTCCACTACGATCTCTCCAACGCCTTCTACGGCCTCTTTCTCGATGCGGAGATGGTCTATTCCTGCGCCTACTTCCCGGATTGGCAGGCTTCGCTGGACGTGGCGCAGCTTGCCAAGCTAGAACATGTCTGCCGCAAGCTGCGCCTTGTCCCGGGGGAGCGTTTCCTCGACATTGGCTGCGGCTGGGGCGGGCTGGTGTGCCACGCGGCGCAACACCACGGCGTCCTCGCGCATGGCGTCACGCTGAGCCAGGGACAGCATGACCTCGCGGTGGCCAAGGTAAAGCGCCTCGGGCTGCAGGACCGCGTGACGATCGAACTCAGGGACTTCGCCACGCTCGACGGCGAATGGGACAAGATCGCGAGCGTGGGCATGTACGAGCATGTCGGACTCGCCAACTGGCAGGGCTATTTCGCGAAGATACGCGCCCTGTTGCGGCCGCGCGGCATCTACCTGCACCATGCCATCACCCGCCCCGCCAAGCGCGATGCGAAAGCGTTCCGCCGCAAGCGGCCGGAATACCAGGCGGTCGTGAACTACATATTTCCTGGCAGCGAGCTGGACCATATCGGCAACACGGTGCAGGACCTCGAGCGCTTCGGCTTCGAGGTGCATGATGTGGAGAGCCTGCGCGAGCATTACGGCCGCACCTGCCGACTCTGGACTGAGCGCCTCTATGCTGCACGGGAGGCGGCGGAGGCGGAGGTCGGCACCGCCAAGACCCGCCTCTGGCTGCTCTACCTCGCGGGCGTTGCACTCGGCTTTGAGCGCGGCACCATCGGCATCCGCCAGACCGTCGCGACAAACCGGATCCGTGGTGCGAGCGGGCTTCCGCCTGCCCGCGCCGACCTTTACCGCTGAGCATCTGTTCCCCTTGCTGTGGCAGAGTCAGAGTGGCTGTCGGCGACGACGTGTACACCGCAGTCTTTAGGTTGAGCTGAACCAGGTGCTGGTCCTGGTTCGGGGTGGAGCCGGAGCGGGACGACGCGCTGACGCGGGAGGTGATCGCGTCAGGTGCAGCTGGATAGCGTCTGCTTCGCCGAGGCGCGCGACGGCGCGGGTGGTGGGTGATACGCCTGTCGGTGATCTTCTGGTTTACAAGAGACGCGGATCTGGATCTCACCGCACGCTCGATCATCAAGGCTGGCAGTTGGACACCTCCAGAAACCTCGGTTTTCGCCAGACGTGGCCGTAGATTGGTGGATGTGCGCCTGCCGTGCGACGGGCTGGCCGGGATCACGCTGCTGGAGGACGGCCGGCGCGGCGCTGATGTCGGTGCGCGCTGCGGCTG
>DASYHM010000026.1:0-62912 GCA_035998575.1 Devosia sp. | reverse complement strand
CCCGATTGTACAAGAAGGGTGCGGGCAAAGAGGCCAAGCTCTGCTTTATGGGGCACGGACTGATGGAGAACCGCCACGGACTTTTGGTCGACGCCTGCCTGACGCAGGCGGACGGCCATGCCGAACGGGTGGCGGCGCTGCGCATGCTCGAGCCTCATGCCGATCGACCGCGGGCGATCACACTGGGCGCCGACAAAGGCTATGACGCCCAAGACTTCGTCAACGAGCCGATGCAGGTGACGCCGCATGTGGCCCGGAACATCAGCGGCCCCGCTCCGCGATCGATGGACGCACGACGCGCCATTCCGGTTACGCCGTAAGCCTGCGCACCGCAAGCGGATCGAAGAAGCCTTCGGCTGGATCAAGACCGTGGCCGGCCAACGCAAGACCAGGTTTAAGGGGCTCGAACGGGTTGGCAGAGCCTTCACCTTCGCTGCCGCCGCCTACAATCTGGTGCGGTTGCCAAAGCTGATTGCGGAGATCCAATGATGGCAAAGGCGCCCGCCTTCGCGAAGGCCTTTGCTGGCCGCTGGCGCATCGTTGAGATGGATGTCTGGGATAACGATGTCCTCGATCTCGTCGAACCAGCGCACCTCACCTTTGAGGGCGCGGCCGGCGGTGAAATCGCCTTCGGCGCGCTCAAAGGCTTCCTCGACGTTCGCTACGGCGCCCGCGACGGCGCAGCCTGCGCCGAATTCTCATGGGAGGGCTACGACGACAACGATCCAGCCTGCGGCCGCGGATGGGTCATGATCGGCACTGCGGGTCGTCTCGTTGGCCACTTCTTCATCCACAATGCCGATCACTCAGGCTTCGTCTGCGAACCCGACTGACTTCTTCAACACCCTGCTAGACGCTTATGGGACGGCGCCATCACAGTCTCCACGAAGGGCCAAATTTCCTGGCCATGTCATGAAGCGACTGGAACATCAAAACGGCAGTTGTTCAAGAATAACAATGGCGATAAGCAACCTTTATGAAATATGACAGCGCCGCAAAACGATCGATCAGAACGGGCCACCTGGTGGGGCTGGTCATAGGCATTTTCACAGCAGTCGGGCTGACGGCAGCGTTAGGGTTCACGATGACCAACCTAACGATCGGTCTAGGCATTGGTGTGGTCGTGTACCTGCTATCGCTCTCCGTAGGCTGGGTCATCGGCGCGCTCATAAACGGTTCTCATGACTAAGCGCGCGATCCTCTTGGAGTGCTCCGCACCACACTGGGTACCCGTTGCGCAGCAGATCGCCGAGAATGGCATTGAAGTAGTCTACTGGTCGGCTTGGAGCCCCGCAGAGCAAGCCATCTGCGCTGCGTTCCCGTCCGCCATCTTCCACAACACCATAGACGCGAAGCGCGCGAATCCGGCGCCTGCCATGCAGACGATGCGAGTAGCTTTCGATGAGGTCTGCCAAGCCATTTGGGCGAGCGAGGCCCAGACCGTCTACGACATGATGAACCGTTTCGACACATCGCGGGACATGAACAATGTTGAGCGTTCCATGCTCTTCATGCAGATGCTGCTTTACTGGCGCGGCGTCCTGAACGAGACGAAACCTCACCTCGTGATTTTTCCTGCGCCGCCGCATGTCGTGTACGACTACGTGGTCTTGGCGCTCTGCCGCGAGATCGGGGTTCAGACCCTCATGTTCGAAGAAGCGACCATCCTGCCTCCTTACCGGATCGAAATGGACGACTATGTCCATGGCGACATGAACCTGGCCCGTGCCGTGGCCTCGGTCGCCGAGATCAGCCTCGAAGCATCTGCAATCGCTGAGAGGTTGCGAGGCAGCTACGCTCAGGCAAAGCCCTATCGGGAAGTCGAAGCCCACAGGAGAATGGCTGAAGCCCGCGCCGAAGGTGTGGCCGGCGCGTTCCGTCAGCTCGAGGCGGTTTTTGTGATCGACAAGGCTCACCTCGGTTCGAACGAGGTAAACCCCAAGATCGTGAACGTCACCTCGCTGGAGAAGGAGCGCGGCGTCTCGCTGAAGCAGTCTTTTGAAGGGCCTTTTGCCAACACCCGCTATATGCGACAGCGTTATGAAGAACGAACCCACACCGACAAGCTGGCGGAACTGTACGCGAGACTTTGCCGCCCCTTGGAAGAGATCGAAGGTCCGATAGTATATTTCCCTATGGCCGGCCAGCCCGAGCGGACCAGCAACCCCCAAGCAGGCATCTTTACCAATCAACTGTTGATCGTAAACATTCTCTCTGCCTCCATGCCCGATGGTTGGACGCTTGTGGTCAAAGACCACCCCAACCAGTTCCACCCCGAGTTCGCGGTCAACATGTGCCGGAGTGAGGAATACTACGAAGTCATCGCGGCGCACGCGAATGTCCGTATTGTCTCGACCCAACAGGATCCCTTCACCCTCATCGATCGGTGTGCCATCGTGGCGACCACCGGAGGCACGTCGGCCCTTGAAGGTATCGCGCGCGGGAAGCCGGCCCTGCTCTTCGGCGATGCCTGGTATCGGGACTGCCCTGGTGTTGTCAGAGTGCGCAACCTTTCCGACGCACAACAGGCATTCGCGGCTATGCCTGCTGTTCCCCACAGTGCCCTGGAGCGCTTCTTGCAGGCCGTGATGAGCTCGTGCGCCACCGGGATGGCAGACTACCCGCCCGATGGCTACGAATTGGACGAAAAGTCGAATGTCCGCAATCTGGCGGCCTCTATCACCAACAGGCTCCTAGACGCATGAGCGACTTGCTGTAAATGCCCGACCGGACTGGCCGGCCAATCTACGAGGGCCCTGTTGGGCTCTCCGATCATGAACCAGTAGCTTGAGCAGATTGCCGTTGTCCGCCTGCTGGTCGGTCTGGAAGTTCTCCATGGCGATCCAGGGCCGGACGATCCGGGTTGGTGTGCCGAGGACCCCAAGTTCAAGGGATAGCTGCAGAACTGGCCGCGTTGGCGGAATTTGCTGATCGCGGGTCTTAGGCCGTGATGCGGCGATAGAGCGCCAGCAGCTCCCTAGCGTTGATCTGTGGATCGAAGGTGCGGTGCGCCATCGCGGCTGCGGCCTGTCCCATGGTCTTGGCCAATACCGGGTCGCGGCACAAGAGCTCTATAGCGTCTGCGAGGGCCACCGGATCGCGTGCTGGTAGCGCCAGCCCCGTGACCCCATGCACCAGCGTATCGGGCTTCGGGTCGGACAGGCAGACAATGGAGGGTTTGCTGGCAAAGGCCGCCTCGAAGATCGGCCTGCCCGGTGCGTCGAAGTGCGAGGGAAAGCACAAAACGTCCATCAGCCCATAGGCTTCCGAGATGCGCTGCGTGAAGCCCAGCATGTGAAACCGGTCCGCCAGTTTCAGCCGTTCGATCTCGCCCATCACCTCGGCTTTGGCATTCTGCCCCAGGCCGAGCTGGCGCAGCAGGCTTGCCTTAAATCCCTGCGACGGGGCGGCATCGTCACCCACCACCACAAACTCAACATTCAAGCCACGGTCGCGGACGATGGAGGCAGCGGCGACCAGCTCGTGAATGCCTTTGACCTTGAGCAGGTTGCCGACAAAGCCGACCCGGAACCAGCCGGGTTTGAGACCAGCTGGAACCGCCAGCGCCAGGGCTTCGGCCGCTACACGATGGGGTGTGAACGCATTGTGAATCACCGTAACGGGCAAGTCGGCGGGCAGGCTGGCCCGCACCGTCTCGTCGATGGCGACGACCGCCTCCGCCCTGTTGCGAAGCATCCAGGCCACGAATCGGGTCCGCAGCGATCGGGCGTCGATGCGGGCGACTGAGCGCACATGCACCACCACCGGCGCGCCGAACCAGCGGCGGGCGAGCCACCAGGGAAGAATGCCGGTGAACTCGTTGACATGGATTAAGTCAAAGGCGCCCCAGCGACGACGCGCCTGCCGCAGGGCGAGCACCGTAGCCGGCAAGTAGGCGAGTTCACGCAGGGCGACCAGCCAGCGCAGCCCCCGGTAGTGGCTATATCGCGTATTGTCGAACTGGCTCATCCCGCGCGCAGTTTGGACCGGTCCCAGCCTGGCGAAGAAGGGTTCCACCGAGCCGGCCGCCGTGACGAAATGCGGCTGCACCGTTCCAGCCGGAAAGGCCCCAACCGCCTCGGTCAAGCTGCGGGAGGCGCCGCCGAAGGCGCCGATCATGTGGATATAGAGAACCTTCAAAGAAGTCAGCCTATGTAGCGGCGCGTGGCATTGACCACGCGCTTGGCCGTTTCCAAAAGGCCATGGCTGGTCTTGTAATCTTCGAACGTCTTGTTGGGCGAGGCCACGATTGCGTCCAGCTCAGCGGGCTTCAGCCCCAGCTTTTTCGTGACGTAATTCCGGTCTTCGATTAGCAGGTTCTCCGGGTACACCGGTTCCTGCATCGCGACGAGAGCCTGCTCGCGCGTCATCTGGTCGGACAGGACCAAGTTGGAGTAGTGCGCCTTGCGCTTGTCGATGTCGAATTTCCGGGGCAGCAGATATGCTTGGTAGAACCGGGTGTAGATGGACTCGTAGTGCTTGCCCCCGTAGTAGACCCAGCCCAGCTTGTTCTGCAGCGCGTCCATCGCGACCTTCTTGTCGTAGTCAATGAAGTTCAGAATCGAGACGAGACGGATCTTCCGAACGAAGATGTAGTAGGCCAGCTTTGCGAGCGAGAAGTGGGGATAGCTGGCGAGCCGCGAGGTGCCGAAACGTTTGTGCACGTCCTTGACATAGGCCCAGTCGAAATAGCCGTATCCCCATTTCACCGGAAGGATCGCTTCCGATACCACGTTGGTCCCGGTGATGACGTGCTTGAGGTTGTGCTTGGCCGCCATCTGGTAGAGCAGGGCGAAGATGGCATGGTCGGTAGGCACCTCGCCGTCAGGCGTCGCTGCCTTCAGGAACGACAGTTGCAGGTCGCGGAACTCCATCCAGTCGATCACGTGGGTATGCAGGTCGATCCCAAGCGTCTCGAGGGTCTTCTGGATGTTTGCGACGGCCAATTCCGAATTCCATCCGTTATCGAGATGGATCGCCAGCGGCCGCAGGCCGAGGTCCTTGACTACATAGGCGACATAGGTGCTGTCGACCCCGCCGCTGACCCCAATCACACAGTCATAGGGCTTTCCCTGACCAACTGCCTTGATTTCGGTGACCAGCGCCGCCAGCTTCTCCTTGCGCTCATCGAGGGGCACCAATCGTTGCCGGGCCACGCGGGCATATCGATGGCAGTGGCTACAGACTCCATTCTCGTCGAAGACGATATCGGGATCGGTGGTATCCATGATGCAGCGCGTACAGGTCTTATGTTGCATAGACTTCAGCGCTGGTAACCCTGCGCCGCCCTTCAATGATCTTAAGCAGGACGTAGCCCGAAACGAGCCCGACCAAAATGGAAAGATGGAGGATCGCGGTAATACCACCGCCCAATAGCCATGCCATCAGGGCGAAAACGAAGTAGCTGGAGGCCAGCGACGCCTCCACACAGCGGTGCCGGCGAAGGCAAAGGTCGATGAACCGGTAGAGCGATGCGGTCAGCACTCCGGCAAACACCGAGATGGCGAGAACGCCGCTCAGCCCGCCGATCAGGACTCCTTCTGAAAAGATTGTGGCCGTATTATTGTGGCCGGCCATGATCACGTGGATCGGATACCCGGACAGATACGTCGTCAGCAGGCCGAAATGGGTGGTGACCCAATCCAACTGCATGCTGCGGTCGATGCCAGTGGCAAGGGTAAAGACCCTGTCGCCAAATATCGCCGGCAGCGAGGCGATGTAGCTCGGAAGGTTTTCGCCGCCGACGTGAAGGTCCCAGACCTTCCAGGCGACGTCGCCCTGCAGCACAGTTAGCCTATAGAACAGCCGATCAAGAATGACGACTGGGTCGCTCAGGCCATCAAAAAAGCCGTATCCTAGGACGATCACGACAAGAGCGATCACCCCCAGAGGGAGCATCCGCCAGTCGGGCACGCGCCAGAAATAGACCACTGCCGCTGGGAGAAATGCCAGGACGACACCCGACTTGAAGCCGAAGGATAGAGCAATTAAGGCGACCACCATTGCCGGTATGGCCAAGGGGATGAGGGCATCATACCAGGGGCGGCGCGCGTAGAGCAGCGCCAGGTAGGCCATCACTGCCGGCGAATAGTATTTGAGGATCAAGTAGCTGATTGCGCCGGTATCGCCAAGACCGGCGCGGAAATCGCCACGCCCAATAGTGCGAAGCACGACATTGATCCCGCCCGAGACGAAGAGCGTGAAGAAAGCCATGGCAATGAGTGATGCCGTCGCTAGGATCCAGATGCGATCGTTGGGGACCGGGGCAGGGCGGGGCACCAGCCAGCTGAATCGGAACGGCTTCAACTCCAGGGTGAGTGCGGTTGCCGCCGCAAAAGCGAGCATGCCGATCAGGAAAGCTAAGGCGGCGTCGTTGGGATGGCCGCTTTGCAGCACGGACGCGCCATAGCTGCCCGCCTCCATCTGCAGGATGCCGATCAGGGGCGCGACGAAGCAGAAGATGACGATGTAGCGGAAGGGCATCAGACGACCGTCTTGAGATCGGCGCGCGATGGATATGTGATCAGCACAGCCCGGTGCGGCCCATGAAAGACGAACATCGCACCGGCTGCAACCGCATCGGCGCCGCTTGCCACGGCAGCACCAAAGTCCGCGATCTTGCCGGCGCCGCCCGCGGCAATGACCGGTACGTTCGTTGCGGCGCTAATCTTGCCGATCAGATCGAGATCATAGCCGCGCATGGTGCCGTCCCGCTCGATGCTGGTCAGCATGATTTCGCCAGCACCCATATCCTGCACCTGCCGTGCCCAGGCTACCGGGTCGAGCTTTGTTGCCTTGGTTCCGGAGCGGCTGCGCACCTCGTAGCGGCCCAGCAGCGTCTTCTTGACGTCGATGGAGACGACCACTGCTTGACTGCCAAATTCCCGCGCTGCGGTGGCAATCAGGCCGGGGCTTTCTATTGCGGCAGAGTTGATCACCACCTTCTCGATGCCAATGCCGAGAATGCGACGCATCTGCTCCACTGTGCTTATCCCGCCGCCATAGGCCACGGGCATGAAACATTCCCCGGCAATGTCGGCGATGGTATCGAAGGCTGGCCCTTTCGCCCCTTTCGTCGCCGCTATGTCGAGAAGGATCAGTTCGTCGACTTCTTTGTCGTTGAATATCTTGATCGCATTGATGGGGTCGCCGACATATTTGGGGTCGCGGAAGCCGGTGGTCTTGACCAGCCCCTCTCCAAGCAGCAGCAGCGTGGGAATGACCCGCGTCTTCAGCATCAGAAGCGCTCCGCGAAGTTCTTGAGCAGCCACATGCCAAAGCGATGGCTCTTCTCGGGGTGGAACTGTCCCGCGACGATGTTACCGCGTTCGAGTGCTGCCGCAAACCGCGACGCCCCGTACTGCGCTTCCAGCAGGATATCGGAGGTGTTGTCGGGCCTCACGAAGTACGAATGGGCGAAATAGAATCGGGTCTCGTCCGCCATGTCGGTCGTGACGACGCTGCTCTTGCATGCATGAACCTGGTTCCAACCCATATGGGGCACGCGAAGCGTCGGCTGTTCGACCTGGTCGAAGCGCACGGTGGTGGCCGGAAGCCACCCCATGCCCGGTAGTACACCTTCCTGGCTGCCGCGGGTCATCAGGTGCATGCCAAGGCAAACACCTAGAGTCGGCACGCGTTCCTCCGTCACCTTGCGGTTCAGCACCGGCACCATTCCCGACCCGACCAGTTTCTTCATGCCAGCGTCGAATGAGCCAACGCCGGGCAGGATGATCTTGGTCGCGTCCTCCAGTTGTTCCGGCGCCGACGCGATGCGCGAGACGTAGCCGATCTTGCGGAGCATGTTGCTCATCGAGCCAAGATTGCTTGTGCCGTAGTCTACAATCGTGATCATTGCACTCGGACATCCAACTCGGCCAGAAGGTCGAGCATGTTCTCGACATAGCCGGGCCTGAAAAAGTAGCTCGACTGCTCCGGCGTTACCAAGCCCCAGCTACGGTCTCTTACCATAACGGCCAACTGCTCGGGAGTGCCGATAAGTTGCGCTATGCCAGTCTCCACCAGTTCCGCCATGCTGGCATGTCCAGGCAGGCCAAGCACCGCCGTAGGCGTGCCGATTCCGAGCGCATCATAGTGGCAAGTGGAGGAAATGCTCACGTGCAAGTCCGACATGGCGATCAGCTGGTGGGTGGGTGGCGCAGTATCGCCAGGCATGACCACGAGGCGAGGATCCCGATCGGCGATTGCGCGGTAGTTGGCGCCATCGCCGTCATAGCCTGGATGCAGGCGCACCACGAACCGGAGGGACTCCGCGCTCGCCGCCAGAAACGCCGTGATGAAACGGTCCACCTGCTCCCGGGCGAAGCCTTGGGAGGTGAAGGTGACAACCGGCAGTCCAGGGTCACTGCGGAAACTCTGCTCGCGCAGAGCCCGTCCAGCCGCGATGGCGGGCGCACCGACTGGGCGCAGCCGTGCCAGTTGGCCCAGGGCGGTCCCCGCAAGCCGCTCGACATCGCGCTGACCGAACACCGCCATGCGATCGGGCAGCAGCAGCCCCTCCAGCCCCGTGTCGAATGCTGACACCGGCAGAGATTCGGGATGATGCACGCCAAAGTCGCCGTGCTGAACCTCTACGTAGGGGATCCCAAGGGAACGGGTCGCGGCGATGAGGGCAAATAGTCCGGTATTTGCAGCGAGGACGCTCCTCACTCGAAACTGCTTGAGGACGCGCCGGTAGAGCGCCGTCCGGTAACGGAAGACGTCATATTTGCGCTGCACACGCGCTGCGGTGAATTCGGCTAGTCCGAGGCTGCTGGCGAGATGATTCGCAAGTTGTGTGCTGGCCACAGACGGCGAGCGCCGCCCAAGTAGCCGCCCCATCACGGCGCTCCCCACCACCACCGCCGTATCGTCAAAGATCGGCTGACGATGAGCATGCCGGCCATTTTGTTCAAAGCCAGTGGCGTCGAGGGAGGAAAAAAGCGCTCCTCCTGGCACGGCGTCGATCAAGTCATCGAAGTAGATGTCTCGATACGTTCCGTTCCGCTGATCCCGCAGCCCGGAATTCGAGGTCTTGCCGACATACCGGTAACCCCGCCTGCCCGTCGCGAATTGCCAGGCAGCGCGGGGCAGGGACAGCAGCAGTTGCGAACGTGCAATGGGCGACCGCCGAAGCTCAAGGTTTTGTAGCTCAACTGATGCCTCGAAGCGCATCAGTTGCCACAGCGAGATCCCGCCGTCGCGGATGGCAAAGGCGTTGTGTCGCTGCTCAAAATCCTGGATCTGGGAGGATATCTCAGGCTCGGCATAGATCGCCTTGGCAAACTTCATCCGGTCACGCCAAAGATATCAGCAACCAGCTTCATCGACTGCAGCGAGTCGTCGATACCGGCAAGCCTCGCCGGCTGGCCTCGGACAGCAAGCAAGGCCTGTTCGGCCTGGTAGCGTAGGCCTGGCTTATAGTTGCGATCGTCCTCGCTCACCTCCAGGGGGATTTGGGCCCGCGTGTCGCGAAGCTGGACTGTGCCCTGCTCGAGCGGGCGCATCTCAATGCGCTTGGCGGCGGTCGAAACCGATACCGCCCACGGTCCTGGGCCGTCCCAGATGCCTTCATAGACGCCGATGTCACCACTTGAAAACTCCAGCTTGGCAATGACAAGGCCAGGCGCTTCCGGCGTCCAGGCAACCACAGGCGTCACACCAACAATGCTACCGCGCCCAAACACCCGGAAGTAGTCAATCACGTGTATAGAGTTGGCGAACATATAGTTCTGAGCAACCAGTTCCGGTTGCCCATGATGAATGCGAGCGGCGATCTGGTCCTGTTGGTCCAGCACTTTGATAAAGCGCTTGCCATCGGCATCAGACAACTGGTCGAGCGCAGCCCGAGTGCTGGAATAGGCCCGACGGTTGAGGGCGACGTGGACGGTTGCGCCAGCCGCCAGGGCAGCATCACGGATACGCTGGGCATCAGGCAGGTTGTAGCCGGCCGGTTTCTCCAGCAGAACCTGCCATGGATGAAGGAAGCACTGCCCTGCGATTGCCGCCATCGCAAGCTCGGGGACGCTGACCACCACAAGATCAGCTTGGGTCCGGGCGTACAGGTCATCGACCGAAGCGGCGACGATGGCGCCGTGCGGCGCCGCAAGGAGGGCGGCGCGATCGGCCGACCGGCTGAAAATTCCGGCAATCGTCACGTCGGGGAGGCTGGCAAAGGCCTTTATGTGCTCTGTGGTCATATAGCCTGCGCCGACGAACGCCACTTTGATCTTGGTCACCATGCTACTCCAATCGCTTCATCTGCCGGCACGACGGTGTGCGCGGTTTACCGTGATTGCACCTCGCCTCGCAACGCCCCGATAGTGTCAGCGCACGATTGATTGCCGCCGCAGGTTCCAGGGCATCGGATAGGTGCGCGAGGCGAGCCACCAAGTGCCGAGGAACAGCACCAACTGCGCGGCCATGAATGCCTGCGCCGCTCCTTCCAGCCCGCGCGTGGTCAACAGGACGTATGAGAGACCGACATTGAGCAGGCCACTGGTCAACGAAACAGCCGCAAGCTTGCCGGTCCTGCCGGCAAAGAACACGTAGTTTGTCACGAGGTAGTACATGCCGCCAAACGCCTGGCCGATCGTCACATAGATGACAAGCGGGCCCGCCGCGCGAAACTCTTCGCCAACCAGCACTGACAGCAGCGCCGGGGCAACCAAGCCCATCCCGATACCAAGCACGATCAAGAAACCGAAGCCAATATAGGTCAGTCGAACGACCCTGAGATCGAGATCGGCGTCTCCTTGTTTCAGTGAACGCATCAACCAGGGCGCGAACGCGCGGTTGCCGGCGTCGGTTACTAAGTTCAGCACCAGGCCGATCTGGATGGCCACCAGATATATACCCGCGCTGCCCACATCGAGAACATTGCTGATCATGAACCGGTCCACCGAGGCGATCAGCAATCCGCCTATCGCGTGTGGCACCAGCGGCAGCCCAAATCGGATGGCCTGCCCTGCGTAATCCCGTGTTCCCGGCATACGGAGCCAGTCCCCGGCCCGCAACATCCCCAGGGCGAGCAGGGCTGCCGCCATTGCCGCCACCGTCACGCCAGCCGCTCGCCCCTGCCACGCCAGGCCAAGGCCGAGCACCAGGACGAGCGACAGGCAAAGATCGAGCGCTGCCTGCGTTAGTCGAAGCGCGCCGAATCGGATCGGCTGCCCGGCGGACTGAAAAATAGCTAGTTGCGACTGCACCACAAAGTTGGCGCCCGAAACAGCAACGGCAATCAGTAGCCACGTCCCTGGCAGCTTTGTGAAGGCTTCCAGCAGCGGCAATGTCACCGCAACAACGGCAAACACCAGTGTTAGGCTGCCCGCTAGCACGGCCAGGCAGGAGCTCACGAAGCGGGGAAAGTCTATGCTGTCGCGATCGAAGTACCTTACTCCGATGGCGCCATGCACGCTCAGCCCGGATACCGCGCCGAACAATTGCACGACCACGCCGAACATGGCGATCCGTCCATAATCCTCGGGCGATAGCACGCGGGTGAACAGCGGCAGCAACAACAGCGGTATTGCCGCTATCAGCACGTTGGCGGCCACATAGATCAGTGCGGGACCGACGATGGTCCGCGCGCCGCTCATCAGGTGAAAAAGTCCCGGACGGCCGAGCAGACCTCATCCACCTGAGACAGGTCGAGATGCTCTCCCATCGGCAGGCTGAGCACTTCGGCGCCCATTCGGGCAGCAAAGAAGTCGACCTGTGCCTGCGGGTGGCCGGCGTAGGCCGCAAGTCGTGGCAGGGCGACGGGGTAGTGAACACCCGTTTCAATGCCGCGTTGCTTGAGGTGGCTGGCCAGAGCATCGCGCTCTGCCGTCCGCACCACAAACAGGTGGTAGGCGTGCCGGGCGCGATTGCCGCGATGCGGCAGGGTCAGGCCCTTAACGCCGGACAATCGGTCGGTGTAGCGATCCGCCACGGCGATGCGCCGCTCGATCCAGCCATCGAGGTGGCGAAGCTTGGTCGACAGAACGGCGGCTTGCAAGCCATCTAGTCGCGAATTGCGACCTTCAAACTCGTGGGCATATTTGGCGATGCGGCCGTGATTGGCAATCATGCGCGCGCGTTTGGCCAGCGCCTCATCCTTGGCAGTGATCGCCCCTGCATCGCCATAGGCCCCCAAGTTCTTTCCGGGATAGAAGCTGAAGGTGGCAAAGTCGCCGATCGTGCCGACCATCTGTCCATCGATCAGCGCACCGTGAGCCTGTGCGCAGTCTTCGATCACCTTGAGCCCGTGCTGCTGCGCAATCGCCATGATGGCGGGCATATCGCAAGGATGACCATAGAGGTGTACTGGAACGATGGCCCGCGTATTGGCGGTAATGTGCTGGCGCACCGAGTCGGGGTCCAGCACGTACGTATCAGGGTCTACGTCGGCAAACACGACGTTCAGGCTCGATCGTCCTACGGCTTCGGACGTAGAGATGAAGCTGTTGGCCGGCAGGATGACTTCCGAACCGGCGGGCAGGGCCAGGGCTTCGATCGCGATTTCAAGAGCATCAGTGCCATTGCCAACGCCGATGCAGTGTGGCGATCCCACCCACGCGCCGAAACTCGTCTCGAAGTCACGTACTGCCGGGCCACCGATGAAGGCCGAATTCTCTATTACGCTGGCGATGGCAGCGTCTATCTCCGGCTTGATCGAGAGGTACTGTGCATGCAGGTCGAGAAACTTGATCAAGGTAGCATCCTCAATTTTCGCGCGGGGTTGCCCGCATAAACTCCGAGTTCAGTGATATCGCGCGTGACAACGGCGCCTGCGCCGATCACCGCGCCGCTGCAAATCGACACCGGCATGATGGTGGCGTTGCTGCCGATGGACACGGCGTCGCCAATGGTCGTCGCGCGCCACTTGGATCGGTCTCCCCGAGCTGGTCCGCCGGAGGCGAAGGTATCGTTGATGAACATCACGCCGTGCCCGATGAAACAATCGCTGCCGATTGTCACGAACTCGCAGATAAAGCTGTGGGACTGCACCCGCGTCCGGTCACCGATCTTCACGTGCTTCTGAATTTCGACGAAGGGGCCGACAAAGACGCCATCGGCAAGCGTACAGCCATAGAGATTGGCGGGCTCCGTTATGGTGACGCCGGCTCCCATGGTCACGTCGACGATGCCGACTTGGCGCAGCGTTACGGTCATGAATTTCGGTGACCCAGACGCGTCAGGTGGCGCACCGATCCAACGCGAACTTCCCGACCGGACTCGATAGATTCATAGATGGCGTTGATAAGCTCTAGGCTCTTCTGACCCTCCTTGCCATCCACGGAAGGCGCCACGCCGTCCCGGATGCAGGACACGACGTGATCGTAGTAAGCCTGGTGGCCAAACCCGTAGACATTCGGCGGATTGACAGAAAACCGTGTCATCACCTCGCCGTCGTCGGGGCGCGGTTCGACGAAGTTCCAAACACGCATCTGATTGACGGCAAACCCGCCAATCTCGACCGACCCGGTCTCCCCCAGAACCGAGATGGATCCCTCCAGATCTTTCGGGCGAATGGCGGTCGTGGCTTCGATGACACCTAGCGCCCCGTTCTTGAATCGCAGCACAACCACCGCAGTGTCCTCCGCCTCGATTTTGGCCAAGGCCCGCGTCGAATGTGCGAAGACGCTCTCGACCGGCCCCATCATCCACTCGAGCAGATCGACATGATGACTAGCCTGGTTGGTCAGGACGCCGCCATCAAGCGCCCAGGTTCCCCGCCATGCGTCCTGATCATAATAGCGCTGATCGCGGCACCAGCGTACACGGACCGTGCCCATTATTAGCTTACCGAAGCGCTTCTGCTCCACGGCTTCGCGCAACTTGACCACCGGCACATTGAAGCGGTTTTGCTTCACAACGAACAGCTGGATACCCACGTCAGCACAAGCCTTGATCATGGCATCTGCACTCTCGAGCGTGAGCGCCATCGGCTTCTCAACCACTATGTGCTTCCCGTATGGGGCAAGAGCAATGACATGTTCGGCATGTCGGCCGCTCTCTGTCAGGACCACGACCACATCACAATCGATTGTGCGCATCATGTCGTGGAAGTCCTGGAATGATGGGACGTCAAATTGTGCGGCCACATCATTAGCTTTCGCATGGTTGATGTCACAAACTGCAGCTAGTTGAGCGCCCTTGATTGCGCCGTTGCCCAACAGTTCTGCATGCCGCTTGGAGATTCTCCCGCAGCCCACCAATGCGAATTTCATCATAACCAGTTTTCTGCCTTAGATTGCGAGCTCCTTATTGTCCCGCACAGCATGCGCGTCAACCGAGATCGTGGTTGCGCAACCTCTTCAATTTGGGTGTTGAGCCGCCCCTTGACTGGGAGCAACCAATCAAGACAGCGAGCCGCTCTCGCAGTCGCGGGACACGTCTTCCGAAGGACGGTCAAACAAAGAAGAAGTCGGAAGCCGTCAGGTTGTAAACGCCTGTTAGTGTCGCAAGCGGCACCGCCCCCTCTAAACCCGCTCCGTCGAAGTCGAACGAAAGGATCGAGGTTGAGGTATCAAACAAGATTGCGCCCAGATATGCGTGGACCGCGGCGCCTGTTATTCCGCTACCTTGGAAGAGCCTTACCCCAGCCCCGGCGTCCGCAGCCCCATAGAAATAGTGCGCCAAGCCAATGCTGTCGACGCCCGACAAGAAGTCGCCGATCACGTCGGAGTTGGCAGCCTGGACCTGAGTATCGAAGATGAAGCGGTCTCTTCCAGCCTCTCCAAACAGCGTGTCATGGCCTTCCATGCCGTAAAGCGTGTCGTTGCCTCCTCGCCCATAGAGGTAGTTGTCTCCGGAGTTGCCGTAAGCAATATCATCGCCAGAGCCGAGCACAAAGCCTTCGATACCCACGAAAGCGTCACCCGCCGCAACGCCGGTGTTGGTCACTTGACCGCCCAAGGCGATGATAAATCTGGCATAGTTGGCGTCGTCATATCGCGCGTAGTCAAAACCATCCCCGCCCTGGAGTCTGTCAGCACCGAGACCGCCAAACAAATGGTCATGGCCGTCGCCGCCCAAGAGGTTGTCGTCGCCATCTTGTCCAAAGAGCAAGTCCTGATCGCCCAACCCGAAGACGGTGTCGTGTCCGTCCCCAGCGTAGATGTAGTTGCTGGCGGAATCGCCATAGCCTACGTCGCCCCCCGATCCCAGAACTAGCCCTTCTATGCCCGCGTAGGTGTCGCCAGCCGCGACGCCCGCGTTCCATCCGGGATAGTGCAGGGACACCGTCATGCCTGTGGATACACTGCTATAGTCCACATAATCGAAGCCAGAACCGCCATCCATATGATCGCTGCCGACCTCGCTGAAGAAGCGGTCATTCCCGTCCATGCCGAACAAGCGATCATTGCCGCTGCCGCCGCGAAGCAAATTGGCCGCAGCGTTGCCGATGATCGTGTCGTGTCCACTACCACCGATTGCATTCTCAATCAGCGACCTTACATCGCCATTGTGTTGGAGCGCGTTGGCGATATTGCCCTCAGCGATCTGGCTGCCACTGTAGTAAAGGCGGGCTAGCTGAGCACCTGAGGTCGTGGTCCACTGACCCGGCCGGAGATCAACACTGAGGTTATTGGTGTAGTTGGAAAAATCATACGTGTCGGTGCCGCCTCCGTCCCACACGGTCTGAAAGATCCGGTTGCCGCCCGGCGTGCTCTGACCAATGCCATTGATGAAGGCCTGCCCCGTGGTGGTGCTCCAGGAATATGTGGTGTTGCCGCTTTCGGAGAAAAAATTGGCGCCGTAGAGATGCTGCATCGCGGCGATGTCGTACATCATCAGCGATTGGGCGAAGCCCCAGCTTTCATTGGTGTAGCCGGTCAGTGGCGCGCTGATATAGGAGCGATAGCTCATCACCGAGAATCCCATGGAATCGCCGCCGATGGGCATCCCGTTCTCGTGCGGGTGCTCGAGGCCCAATGCGTGACCGATCTCATGGAGGAAGGTGGTGTAGGCGTAGTTGCCCTGACGGGGGTTATCGTAGACGCGGCTGGAATTGTTGTACCAGCTGTCGCCCCCCTCTGCTGCGGTGTGCGGCATGTAGGCCCAGGCGGTGCTGGGCGCGTCAGACATAGCCAGCCGCAAGGTGGCGTTGGCGGCGTTCGTGCCAGTAAGCTCGGAAAAGGTGACGTTTGCTACGGCGGCAAAGTTTGCAAAAGCGGCGCGCGCCACACTTTGCTGGGTGGCGTTCAGCGCCTCAAAGTTGCCCGACGGCTCGCCGTAGCCATAACCGCTTTCGTAGTAGGTGTAGGAGGCAGGAAAACTATAGGTCAGGCTCCCCGAAGCCCACTTGTACCCGCCCAGGAGAGCGCTGGTGTAAGGATCCGATGACGGCATGACGGAGGATACAGCGGCCACGGAACTCTCCTTTGACCAACCAATTCTGCGCCTCAACTCTAAATAAGGCGTCACCTCCGACCATGGCATTGCGCCATTGGCACCTGATTTGCCTGGAATTGCGGTGGGACATGATCAAAAAATCGTGCTCCGCGGTTGTGCCTCATCGAAGAGTCGGGCCAGCAAAAGGTCCATAAATGGTGTCGGAATGCGAAAGGTTTTGCCGGCAAATCAAAGTCGTGTGTGGGGGGAGCGGCTTTGCTCACCATTGTGAAACAACTGCAGCGCAATTCTGGACGGCGTTGTGCGCGTCCGATTCGCGACAGCGCGGCTTTGATCGAGAGCCTTCAACGGAATTGGTGGCAAAGGACCAGAATGCCTCAAATTGGCAGTGGATCGACTGGCGGTCTGATGGTAGACGCGATGCGGCAATCCCGCGGGGCTTTGGTGGGGGTGGCACTAGTCTCGGCGCTCATCAACGTGCTGTATCTGACCGGGTCCTTTTTCATGCTCGAGGTCTATGACCGCGTGATCCCGAGCCAGAGCGTCCCGACGCTCGTAGGGCTCGCAACCCTGGTGGCGATGCTCTACGCATTCCTAGGTCTGTTTGACTTTATCCGCAGCCGGGTGCTGGTTCGTATTGGCCTTGCACTAGATGAGCGGCTGGCGGGTAGCGCCTTTGACATGTTGGTGCGACTGCCGCTGGTGGCGGGCCAAGGTGCGGAGGCGGTTCAGCCGATGCGCAGCGTGGACCAGATCCGCGGCTTTCTCTCCGGCATGGGGCCATCAGCGTTCTTTGATTTGCCGTGGATGCCCTTTTACCTCGCAATCTGCTTCCTAATTCACCCTTGGATTGGCTGGACCGCTACTATTGGCGCAGTGCTGCTGATCGGTGTCGCTGTTCTCACCGAGGTGCTGGCGCGACGTTCGAGCCGGATGGCGCAGGAGATCGGGGCAAAACGGAATCTCCTAGCGGAGTCAGCGCGCCGTAATGCCGACGTAATAAGCTCGATGGGGCTCTCGCGTCACATGCAGAGATCCTGGGGCAACGCCAACGAAAATTTTGTGGCGCAGATGCAGCGGGTGGCGGACGTTACGGGTGGGCTTGGGGCTCTATCCAAGGTGCTGCGCATGCTGATCCAGTCTGCGGTGCTGGGGGTGGGCGCTTTGCTTGTGATCAGCCAGGAGGCCACGGGCGGACTGATCATCGCGGCTTCCATCCTGGCTGCCCGTGCGTTGGCGCCGGTCGAGCTGGTGGTCGGCAACTGGCAGGGCTTCCTTGCCGCCAGGCAGGCGTGGCGGCGGCTCAGGGAGGGCTTTACGCTGCTGCCAAGCAAGATAGAGCGACTCGGGCTGCCTGCGCCGCGGGAAAGCCTCAAGGTCGAGAATGTGTGTGTGATGCCCCCGGGCGGCGGGCGAGTCTTGGTACGTGACGTGAGTTTTGCGCTTGCAGCAGGCGACGGGTTAGGCATCATCGGCGCTAGCGCTTCAGGGAAATCGTCTTTGGCTCGGGCCCTTGTCGGCGCCTGGCAGACGGTACGGGGAACGGTGCGGCTCGATGGCGCCACACTGGAACAATGGGGGCCGGAAGAGCTGGGCGAGCACGTTGGCTACCTGCCGCAGACTATTGAGCTCTTTAGCGGGACGGTGGCGCAAAACATTGCCCGCTTTGCGCCCTATGTGGATGATGCGGCAGTTATCGCTGCGGCCAAGGCCGCTGGCGTGCATGAGATGATCCTTGGACTGCCTAACGGCTACGAGACAGACGTTGGGGAGGACGGTAGCGCGCTGTCAGCCGGACAGCGGCAACGGGTGGCGCTGGCGCGCGCACTGTTCGGCGAGCCGTTCCTTTTGGTCCTGGACGAACCGAACTCAAATCTTGACCTCGATGGGGAAAATGCACTGACCAACGCCCTGTCAGGTGTTCGGCAGCGGGGCGGAATCGTGGTTGTGGCGGCACACCGCCCGAGCGCACTGGCAGCGGTGAACCTGGTGCTGCTGATGCACGATGGGGCTGTGCGGGCGTTCGGCCCTCGGGATGCTATCCTCAACAAGCTCGCCGGCAATGCGCCTGCAACCAATATCGGAGCTAATGTTGGAACGCTGCGACAGGTGAACGATGCCGGCAACCCCTGATACGGCGTCTCACTCGATCCGCCGGCACCTTCTTGTCGGAGCGGTGGCTGGCCTACTTCTCGTTGGCGGCATGGGGGGCTGGGCCGCGACCACAGAGCTGGCCGGGGCGGTGATTGCCCCCGGTCAGTTGGTCGCCGAGAGCAGCGTCAAACTGGTGCAGCACCCCTCGGGCGGAGTGGTCGTTGAGCTCGCGGTTGAAGACGGCGACATGGTTGATGTCGGTGAAGTGCTGGCACGGCTTGACGACACGGCCACCCGCGCGAGCCTCGAGATCGTGGTTCAAACCCTAAAGCAGCTCGAGGCGCGAGGGGCTCGGCTCGAAGCCGAACTCACGGATCGAGAGGAGGTGGAGTTTCCTGCCGACCTCGCGGCACGGAAGGGGGAGCCGAAGATCGCCGACTTGTTGATTGCGGAAGACCGCTTGTTTGAGCTGCGCCGGAGTGCGCTTTCCAGCCAGCAGGGGCAGCTGCGCGAGCGCATCCAGCAACTGCGGGTAGAGACCTTAGGCATCGAAACACAGATCCGGGCGAAGGAGCGGGAACAGGCGCTTCTTGTCGCCGACCTGATTAATACGCGATCGCTGCTTGAAGAGAAGCTGGTGTCTGCGGAGCGGGTGGGCAGCATTGATCGCGAGTTGGCGCGGGCGGAAGGGCAGATTGGGCAGTTAACGGCCGCGGCGGCGCAGGCGCGCGGCCGCGTTGCAGAGATCGAGCTGCAGATCACGCAACTGGAGCAGACATTCCTCAGTGAGGCGGCGCAGGAGCTGAGCAGCGTTGAGTCCGGTTTAGCGGAATTGAGGGAGCGCCGCGTTGCGGGGGAAAGCGAGCTGAAGAAAGCTACAATCCGTGCGCCGCAGGGCGGGCAGGTGCATGAAGTCGCTATTCACACAGTGGGTGGGGTGCTGGGCGCTGGCGAGACCCTGATGCGGATCGTTCCCATTGCCGACGCGCTGAGCGTCGAGGTTCGCATCGCGCCGCAGGACATTGATCAGGTTTATCTCGGCCAAAGGGTCCTACTTCGCTTTTCAGCGTTCAATCTTCGTACTACGCCAGAGCTGGAGGGCGGCGTCACACGGGTATCCCCCGACCTGACGCGCGACGCCCAGGCAGGCGTGAGCTACTATACAGCCCGCATTGCGGTTGAGGAGGGGGAGCTCAGCCGGCTGCCCGATCTGGCTCTGACGTCCGGGATGCCGGTGGAAGCGTTTATCCGCACTGAGCAGCGCACTGCCCTAAGCTATCTGATCAAACCAATTGAGGACCAAGTAATGCGGTCGTTCCGCAGCGAATAGGGGAGAAAACATGTTGGAGTGGATCGATTTCACCCTTTGGCAGAACTGCGAGGCGATGGAGAGGCCAGGTTACGTCTTCGAGGTGGCCAATTCAGAGGAGCAGCGGATGTTGACAACATGTGTTGTTCCCTTGGAGGTGCCGTTCGATTGGTCAACATTACCCATCAAGTTCCGCATAGTTCGGGAACAGCAGCCGCGTCACTCGGCCCCCCTTCCGCCAGCGGTAGGGGAAAATTGAGCGGTGCGTTCGAAACTCGTGGGTACAGGGGGAGTCATGTTCGGCTACGGGGTGCGGGAAATGTGGGAGCTGCTGCCAGCCCCGACTCCTTACGACCACAAGATCCTCGACGCGCTCACCCAGGCTCCCAAGGAGGGCACCGGCCCGGCCGAAGTTCTGAACACCGATGCCAGGTTGCAGGTCACAATTCGTTGCGAAGACGGCAAGCCGGTCGCCGTGACGCAGATCGCTCTCGACCCAGCATCGCGACGGCACGTTGACCTCGGCGGACGTGCGGAGATCGTCGAGCCATTATTGGCGAAGAGCCTGCCGAAGGGCGGATCAGCGACGATACGGTGTGGGACGTGAACCCCACTGGCAAGTTCGTGGTCGGCGGTCCTGATTTACGCCTCCGGTGAAGGTCCGTCTTGCGATGATGGTTCTTGGCGCTGATAGGACGCACACAAGAGCGCAGCATAACGCATATGACGGTTATTTCGGGCGCCGAGCGCCGGCGTCGCTGGAGTGCTGCGGAGCGGGAAGAGATTGTGGTGGCGTCGTTGGCGCCCAGCCCGGTGGTTGCAGAGGTGGCGCGGCAGTTCCATGTGTCGACCAGCCTGATCTACCAATGGCGCCGCAGTGCCCAGCAGTCCGAGGCGATGTTTGTGCCCGCCGTCATGGCCGAGGACGAAGGTCCTGTGGTACCGGCCGTGTCCGGGGATGGCCGTGCAGATAGTCCGGCGATCCGGCTTGACCTGGCTGGAGGAACGACGGTGAGCATTGCGGCGACGGCGCCCGCTCGATTGGTCCTGCCGGTGCTGCGGGCATTGCGATGATCTCGGTTCGCTCTGATGTCCGGGTGTGGCTGGCCAGCGGCCATACCGATATGCGCAAGGGGATGGCGGTTTGGCGCTGCTGGTCCAGGAAGGGCTGGGGCGGGATCCGTTTGCCGGGGACGTGTTCGTGTTTTGTGGGCAATGGTTCGCTGATCAAGGCGCTCTGGCATGACGGTGTGGGCCTGTCGCTCTATGCCAAGCGCCTGGAGCGGGGGCGCTTCATCTGGCCCTCCACGGTGGGTGACGTCCACCATTTGACAGCGGTTAGATGAGTTATCTGCTCGAAGGATCGACTGGCGCAACCCGCAGCAGAGCTGGCGTCCGACGCGGGCGGGATAATAATGGGCCGCGCCCGGCGGCGGCGGCACCTGCACAGCAAGTCGCTTCATTGACGGCTTGTCGCGATTATAGTTCAGCCACAGCCAGTCCGCGCAGCGCAACTTCAATAGGTTTGACAGCAGCGTTGTTGGGTGGTCCCGGCTCCCGACTGGTTTTCTGCCGACAGCGGAACGGAGGTGAGAAAGGTGCCCCGCTTTACCGGACAATGATCGGAAAGTTCACTTACGAACATTTGCCGGCGAGACCGCCGTTGTCAGATGATTGGGCCTATCGGGCCTGCCTGGCGAAGAAGCCGTCTTGCACCCGACGCGAGAAATCAGCATTGGCGGAACGGCCGACACCCCAATAGTGGCATGCAGGCCACAGCCTTTTCAGAGAGCCTGCTTCACATCGGTTCGTGAAAAGTCATCGCCGACAAAGAGCAACGGGCAGTCACGGGTGATGGCGAGCTCGTAGGCGAAACAGTCACCATAGTTCAGACCTGCGGGATGCACTCCCTTGCCCCAACGAGCATACGCATCAGCGATCCTGCGTGCAGACGCAGCCGTGACGGAGGCTACCTCAAGGCCAAGTCCTGAGATCAGGTCCGTCATTTCTCTTTCAACTTCGCGGCGCCCGGCAACGATCAGAGCTTCCGCCATCGTGCCTGCAGAAAGCAGCAGGTCATTGTTCCGTTCGATCGCAGCCATGCAAGCGTCTGCGTGCGGCTCATCAAGAATGATCGCCATCAAGGCCGAGGTGTCGACGACCATCATCCAGGCAGTCCGTCGTCGTCATAAAGGAAATCCTGACTGTGCGCTGCGGCGACCCCTTGACTTTTCTTGACCGCTGCAGAAGCTCGAACGCGGTTCATGAGACGGCGGCGGGCTTCAGGCGTTGCTGCAGCGGTGCTCGGTACCAAATGCGCGACCGTCTGGCCATGGCGGGTCAGAATGACCTCCTCTCCAGCCTCCGCGAGTTTGACAAGCTCGGTGAGCTGCCCTTTCGCTTCGCTTACCGAGATTCTCATACACCGGCCCTCAGGGTTTTCTAAAAAATGGTCCAAGCAATGGCCCAAGTCAAGCCGGGGCAGCCGGTTGAGATCACAAAGCCAAGCGGCTCAAGGACACGGCCGGGGATAATTGGATCACCGTCTCAGCGCTACGCAGGTTCGGTAGCCCCCTTGGAAGACACCGCTGATAGACAATGCTCATGAATTCGGCGCCACTTGGGTCGCAGCTGGCAAGACTCCCATACAAGTCCCAGATTGTCCGGAAATCTGAATAGGGCCGTGTGCTGGACCGCGATGTTGGGGGTGAAAGGGAGGCCACCGGCAGAACGCCTGCCCCGCCGGAACACCGGAAAATGTTCAATAAAACCGCTTGCCAGACATGGCCTAGTGAGCGGAGCAAGCCGCGGTCGTAGTCAACTCAGGCATCGCTACCGGACGCTTCCTCCGTTTCGGCCTGAGCGGGGCCGGCCGTGGTTGCGATCGTGCGCGAGAGCAGCGGCTCACCAATTTAACGGGCACCGATTGTCGCGGGAACTTTGCTCAGGCGCGTTCGGTGCGAAGGGCTACGACCATGCCCCCCCACCGATGCACAAGGTCGCCATGCCCTTTCTGCCGCTGCGTCGGAGCAGCTCATGAAGCAGCGTCACCAGCACCCGCGCGCCAGAGGCGCCGGTGGGAGGGTCAATGGCGATGGCGCCGTCATTGCATTAACCTTGCCGGTGTCCCAGCCCATGCTGCGGTTGACGGCGCAGGAGGGCGGCAAGGGCCTCCTTCGCTTCGATGAGGTCGAGGTCGGCGGGGACCAGCCGGCCCTTTCAAGCGTATTCGCCTGCGACCCCATCAACTGTTGAGGAACTCCCGCAACACCGCTGTCTGCCGCTGGTCCGAGAGTGTGGGAGCGTGGCCGCAATCCTTCACCGTGACTAAGGCCGGTCGCGGCCCCCGCTGGACCATCGCATCGGCGACGCGCTCGGGCAGGACATCGGAATGTTCGCCACGAACCAGCAAGGTCCGGAGCGAGAGGGCGTCATACGCCCCCCAGACGTCGAGATCGGCCTTGTTGGCACCCATCAGCGACACGATTGCCGGGTCGTAGTGCACCGTCACCTTCCCCGTCTCGGTGCGGCGGATAGAGGTGTCCACCATCCGCCGCCAGAAGCTCTCCGAATTGGACCCGAACGGCGCGTAGGTGCGGCGCAGCCAGGCCTCGTACTCGGCCACCGTGTCAAAGACCGGCGGATTGCCGACATAGTCGGCGATGCGCTGGGCGCTGTCTGCTGGAATATCGGGCCCGACATCATTGATAACGAGATGGGTGATCCGGTCCCGCAGGGGGCCCGAGGCCAAGGTGATCCCGAGCAATCCGCCCATCGACGTCCCCACCCAGGCCAGCTGCCTGATGCCGTAATGGTCGAGCATGGCGGCGGCCATCTCGCCGTAGGTGGCAAAGGTGTAGTCCGCTGCGCCGTTGCGGGCCCAGGCGGAAAGCCCGCGGCCCAGTGTGTCGGGGCAAAGCACGAAATGGCTCTCGGAGAGGGCGGCCGCCGCGTCGTCGAAGTCTCGCCCCGTGCGTGCCAGCCCGTGCCACATCACCAGTGCCGGCTTGTCCCGATCACCCCATTCGGTGACGTGCATCTCAAATCCCGCTGCATCGAGATAGGTGGAACGGGGTCCGCTCATTTCCTGCCCCCCTTGCCCATCAGCGTACCGGCGATGCCTGCGGGGAAAAAATAAACCAGGAGGATGAAGCAAAGGCCGAGCCACAGCAGCCAGCGCTCCGGATTGAGCAGATCCGGAACGACCGGCAGGCTCGCCGTCGCCTCGGCCCCCAATGCCATCAGGTCCTTGAGGTAGTACTGCGCCAGCGTCATCAGCACGACGCCGATCACCGCGCCCAGCATGGTGCCCATGCCCCCGATCACCACCATCAGCAGGATGTCGATCATAATGTCGAAGGAGAGGACCACCTCTGGACCGGTATATTTGAGCCACACCGCACGCAGAATGCCGGCACATGCCGCAATGCCTGCTGCAATGCAGAAGACGGCGGTGCGATAGTAGACCACCCTGTAGCCGATGGCTTCGGCGCGCATCTCGTTTTCCCGGATCGCCTGCAGCACAGAACCGAGTGGCGAAGCCACGATCCGCAGCATCGCGAGGAACAGCACCAGCGCAGTGATGAAGACGAAGTAGTAGAGCGCCAGCTTGCCGTTGAGCGGCACGCCGAACAGGCGCAGCGCCTTGCCTTCCCCGTCGGTAAGCAGTTCCTGGGCGGGGGAGAAGAACCGCGGGATCGAATAGGTAATGCCGTCTTCCCCGCCGGTGAACTCGGACAGCTGGCTCGCCAGCACCATCATGACCGATGCTGCCGCAAGCGTGACCATGGCAAAAAAGATTGCCTTCACGCGCAGGGACAGCAGCCCGATCAGCAGCGCCAGCACCAGTGCGGCGACGACACCGGCGCCACCGCCCAGCAGAATGGAATGGAAACCGGGACCCATGCTCTTGAGGGCAATGGCGGTTCCATAGGCCCCCAGTCCGAAGAACATGGTATGGGCGAAGGAAACCACGCCGGTATAGCCGATCAGCAGATCGTAACTCGCCACGAGCACGATGAAGACGCAGATGCGGGCGGCGACTTCCTGGCTGCGGACATCGGGGAAGAGGAAGGGCGCGAAGGCCAGCGCCAGGCCAACGAGCCCGACTGCTGCATAGATGATGAACCGTCCACCTTGCCTCTGGTGCGAACGCATGCCGGCATGCGCTGAGGTGGCGGGAGTGCTTGCCTGGACCATGCTCATCTCGCCCTCACCGCTTGACGGCCGGCAGAAGCCCATAGGGGCGCCACAGCAGGATCGCCATCATCAGGAGCATGTTGGAGGCAAGGGCCATCTTGGGAACGAGGAAGGCGACGTAGTTGGCCATCAGCCCCACAAGGATTGCGCCCAGCAGCGAACCCTGAATGGATCCCAGTCCGCCAATGATGACGACGATGAAGACGAGGATCATCATTTCCGAGCCGAGCGCGGCGGTGATCAGGCCCTGATAACCCGCCCACATGGCGCCACCCATCGCCGCCAGCGCCGATCCGGCCATGAAGACCAGGATGAACAGCCGGTCGATCCGGAAGCCGAGCGCCTCCACCATTTCGCGGTTCTCGACACCCGCGCGGATCAGCAGGCCCAGCCGCGTGCGATTGAGCACGAAATACATCGCCAGATAGACGATCAGCCCCAGCACGAAGGCGAAGATGCGGTAGATTTCGACCGAGACGCCACCCAGGACCAGCGAGCCGGTCAGCGCCGTCGGTCTGGGAACGGGAATGGGTGCTCCACCCCACACGAGAAGCACCAGCTCCTCCGCAACGATCAGCGCCCCGACAGTGATGAGGATCTGCCGCAGGTGGTCCTGGTAGACCGGCCGGATCACGACGCGCTCGAAGAACCACCCTGCCAGTGCACCGAAAAGGGTCGCCGCGCCAATGGCGATCAGCAGCCCGATCAGGTTGAGCGCGGGGCTGCTGCCGGTCACCCAGAAACCGAGCCATGCCAGCACGGTCGCACCGATGAAGGCGCCGGCGGTGACAAAGGCGGAGTGACCGAAGTTGAGCACATCCATCAGCCCGAAGATCAGCGACAGACCCGAAGCCATGAGGAAGATCATCATGCCCATTGCCAACCCGGCAATGGTCAGGGTTCCCCAGGTCGAGGGTTGACCGATCAGCAGAAGGGCGACAAGGGCGAGCAGAACCGGCAGCCACAGCACACCGCCCAGGCGATCAAATCCTGCGGTTACTCTGGCGGGGAAAGAGGTGGTGGTATCGGTCATGGGGTCCTCAATGCGCTTCCAGCGACAAGCTGAGGAAACGGCTTTGCAGTGCTGCGTCGGCCACCAGATCAGCCATCGCGCCGTGATGGACGATGCGGCCGTCATCGATGACGGCGACCGACTGGCCCAGCGCCTTGGCGAAGTGGAAGTTCTGCTCGACGAGCAGGATGGTCGTCTCCTGCGCGATCTCGCGGAAGGCCGCGATCATGTTGCGGATGATAGAGGGGGCGAGCCCCTTGGTCGGCTCATCGATCAGGATCAGCTCGCGATGCTCGATGATAGCGCGGGAGACGGCCAGCATCTGCTTCTGCCCACCCGACAGCGCATGCGCGGGCTTGCTCCAGAACTGCTCGATGGCCGGGAAGATGGCGTGGATTCTCGCCAGCCGCTCCGCATCGAACCGACCGTTCCTGGTCGCGAGCCGCATGTTCTCCTCGACGGTCAGCCCACCGAAGATGCCCATATTTTCAGGAACGAAGGCGATGCCGCGCTGCGCAATGTCTGGCGTCGGCAGGCCGCCGATATCCTCGCCTCGGAAGAGGACCGCGCCCCGCCGGGCCTTCCACAGGCCCATGACGGTGCGCAGTGTCGTGGTTTTTCCTGCGCCATTGCGACCCAGGATCACGTGCACGCCGCCCTCTGGCACATCAAGGCTGACCCCATGCAGGATCTGGTACTGGGCGATGTCGGTGTGTACGTCCTCAAGGCGAAGGATGGGCGCCATCAGGCTACCTCCTCGGTGCCGACGCCCAGGTAGATCTCGCGCACCAGATCGAGCGCCATCACTTCGCCGGGCGCACCATCGGCAATCAGTTCGCCGTTGTGGAGCACCACGATCCGGTCAGCCAGGGCTCGCACCACGTCCATCTTGTGCTCGACCAGAAGGATAGTTCGGGACCTGTCCTGCTTGATGCGGGCGATGAGGTCGAGAATGACAGGAGCCTCGTCCACCGACATTCCGGCGGTCGGCTCATCGAACATGAAGATCGCCGGCTCCATGGCGAGCAGCAGGGCCACCTCCAGCTTGCGCTGGTCGCCGTGCGGCAGGGCCGAGGCGGGCAGGTGGGCCACGGTCGCCAGGTTGGTCTCGGCAAGGTACTGCATGGCTTTGTCGGTTACGCCGGTGAACCGGCTCGTCCGGGTGAAGAGGCGCGGCCCATGCCCCTCCCTGGCCTGCACGGCCAGTCGCACATTCTCGAGCACCGAAAGCTTGGGAAAGAGATTGGTGAGCTGGAAGGCTCGCCCGATACCGGCCTTGGCGCGATCCGACGGCGACAGACCGGTAATGTCGCGCTGGCCGAGCATGATGCGGCCGGCACTGGGCCGCAACTGCCCGGAAACCAGATTGAACCAGGTGGTCTTTCCGGCTCCATTGGGGCCGACGATCACCGTCAGTTCGCCGGGATGGAATGCGCAGGTCACATTGTTGACGGCCGCATGGCCGCCGAAGCGAATGGTCAGGTTCTCGCTGCTGATGGATGGCGAAGCAGGCACGGTTACCCCTGGATGCGGTGCATCCGGGAACGGTAGCCCCCGGATGCACCTGTTGCGCTGGTCAAGCCCGCTATTGCTGGTTGTCGCGCCCCAGCGGAATATCCATTTCCTCGGGCTCGATTACCCGCACCAGTTCCGGAATGGCCCACTCGACGCCATCCTCGACCCGAATCTTGAAATGGTACATCGACTGAAGCGCCTGATGGTCTTCGGGCCTGAAGGTCATCGTGCCCTTGGGGGTCTCGAAGCTCATTCCCTCCATGGTTTCGATGAGGGTTTCGGTCTCCCAGTCGGGTGCCGTCTCCAGCGCCTTGACCACTGCCATGGCGGAGGCCATGCCCCCGGCGGTGAAGAAGTCCGGCGGCGAACCGAAGCGCTCCATGTGCTCCTCGACCAGCCAGTCATTTACGGCGTTGTCAGGCGCCTCGTAGTAGTAATAGATCGCGCCTTCCATGCCCGGAACCTGCTTGTAGGCGGCCAGCGCGGGCAGGATGTTGCCACCGGTCGACAACTCGATATCGAAGCGGCCGGGATCGGCCGATGCGAGCGGGGTCAGGGCGTCGATGCCTGCCACATAGATCATGATGACCTTGCGGCCCGGTTGATCCTTGAGAGCATTGAACAACCGCTCGATGGTGGCGGTGAAGTCGGTGGTCTGCTGGGGGACGTATTCTTCGGCTACAAGGTGGGCGCCCGAGCCTTCCAGGGCGTCCTTGAAGGCCTCTACCCCGTCGCGACCGAAGGCATAATCCTGTGCCAGCGTTGCCACGTAGAGATTTTCGTCCGGATTGAGCGCCAGTGCCTGGGCCTGCATATCCATCGACGAGTTGCGCGAGGTCTTGAACACATAGCGATTGGAGTCGGGGCCGGTCAGTCCATCGGCAACGGCTGGCTCGACCAGCAGGATCCGCTCGTATTCCTCTGCCACCGGCAGCATGGACAGGGCCACGCCCGAGGACGTGTCGCCGACCGCGATCAGCGCATCGTCGTCGCCATAGGCTTCCGCCAGCAGCGCACGTGCAATGTCGGGCTTGAACTGGGTGTCCTTGATGATCAGCTCGATCGGCACGCCCTTCACTTCCATCGTGCCGTTGGTCGCGTATTCGAGGCCCATCTCGAAGCCGGTATGGGTCTGCTTGGAATAGGCCTCGAGCGGCGAGCCCGAGAGGCCGTGCAGCAGGGCAATGCGCGCTGCGTCCTGCGCGGCGGCGGCGCCGGTCAGCGCCGTAGTGACAGCCAATGCGGCCAGAAGCGTCTTCATAGATGGTCCTTCCCTGAGCCTGGCCAACAGGCGCGCTATCCGCGCGCTGCAGCCAGGTTTTGATCTTCTGAGGACCTGCCGGCGGGCTCATGCCCGTCAGCGCTCCTCCTCCCCAACCGCAACGCGCCACCCTTGTCGGGCTTGTGTTTGGCTCAGTGCGATTTGCCCGCTATTATCCCGCTGCCACGCGCCGCCCGGCAATACGGTAGAAACACACCACATGACCGATCCAACCGACATCAGCGCCCTTGCCTTCGAACACGCGCCGGTCGGGCTGGTGGTCACCGAGAGTCGGGTGATCAAGGGCTGCAATCCCGCCTTTGCGCAGATGTTCGGCTACGCGATCACCGACCTGCTCGAACAGTCCTTCGCCATGCTCTATCCGTCTCTCGAAGAATTCGAGCGCATTCGCGACGTCGGCGTCGAGCCGCTCAAGCGCAACAATCGATACTCCGACGAGCGCATCATGGCCCGCAACAACGGAAGCCTCTTCTGGTGCCGGGTGCGTGGGCACTCCCTGACCCGGGACGACGATCCGCTCAAGCGGGCGGTCTGGAGTTTCGCCGACCTTTCCGAAACCCGGCACGTGCTGGCTCTCTCGGCGCGCGAACGGCAGATCGTCATGCATCTGGGCGAAGGGCGGACCTCCAAGGAGATCGCACGCATGCTGGAGATCTCGCCTCGCACGGTCGAAAGTTACCGCGCTCGCCTGCTCAAGAAATGCAACGCCCACAACGTGGCCGAGCTCCTCTCCCACCTGAGTTCCATGCCTGGGTGACGCGTTTCGCCCCGGCCACTATTGCCCTGGCGTCGCAAGGCACACCTCCGCCGCCCAGAGCGAAACCGTCTCGCCAGCCATCATGCCCAATTCCTGGCAATGTCCATCGGCACACAAAGTCCAGCCGCCGGTGGTAGCGCCGGAGGCGGCGAGGGTGAGGCGGGGGAGGGGTGGTAGCTTGGGCCGGTAGGTCCAGCGGTCACCTTCCCAGGTGGCGTCGGGTGGCAGGTCGATGCCAGCGCCGGGGCCCTCGACGGTGGCGCGAACCAGGCTCAGGTGATCGTCCTCGACCTGCCAGTGTTCGATCCAGCGGGTCTTTTCCACCGAGTGGGTCCAGCTCAGCGAGAAGCTGGTGGCCAGCAGCGTCATCACGGTGCCGGCCGTAGCGACGCAGAGGCTCATGTGGCGGGGCGGGGTGTGGCGGCACCGCGCCGCCACCACAGCCAGCCGGTCAGCAGGATGCCCAGCGCGAACCCGGCTTCGTCGGTCCAGGGCAGCGCCAGGATCAGCAGCAGGCCCGCCGCGAACGCTGCCAGCCGCTCGATCATATTGAGCGGCACGAACAGGAAACCCGTGATGGCCACGCCCCAGAGCCCGATGCCGAAACAGGCCTTGGCCAGGATGAACACCACCTCTACGGGATAGCCGAAGGTGGCGGCGATGGCGCCGCCGTCCTGCAGCATCAGCGATGGCGTATAGACGGCCATGAACGGCACGATGAAGCCGGCCGCGGCGAGCTTGGTCGCCTGCAGCGAAATCTTCAGCCCCGAGGTCTTGGCCATCGGGGCGGCAGCAAAGCAGGCCAGGGCCACCGGCGGCGTGAGGTCGGCCATGATGCCGAAATAGAACACGAACATGTGGCTGACCAGCAGCGGCACGCCCAGTTCCAGCAGGGCCGGGCCGGCCAGCGACGAGGTGATGATGTAGTTGGGAATGGTGGGGATGCCCATGCCCAACACCAGGCAGGTCAGCATGGTGAGCACGAGCGACACGAACAGGTTGTTTTCCCCGATGGTGATAATGGCGCCGATGAAGGTGGAGGCGATACCGGTCAGCGTCAGCGTGCCGATGACGATGCCGACCACCGCACAGGCAATGCCCACGGGCAGGGCGTTGCGCGCGCCCTCGGCCAGCGAATCGCGCACGATCAGCAGCGTTTGGCGGCCACCGCGGGACACGGCGCAGGCCAGCACCAGGGCGCCGATGACGATCAGCAGCAGGTTGACGCCGTATTGGAGGAAGGCGGCACAGGCGAGGCCCAGCGCTATCCAGAAGGCGTAGCGGAAGGCGCGGGGGCCGATCATCGCGGCCAGCGGCGTGCCCAGGATCAGCACGACGACCAGCGCCAGCCCCATCGTGCCGGCAAAGATCGGCGTATAGCCGGCAAACAGCAGGTAGACGAGCGCGGCGAGGGGCAGCACCAGGGGCCAGTGGTCGCGCACGGCGTGCCAGGGATTGGGCAACTCATCCTTGTTCAGCCCGCGCAGGCGGGCCTTACCGGCCTCCAGATGCACCATCCAGAAGCAGTTGGCAAAGTAGAGCACCGCCGGGATGATCGCCGCCAGCACGATGCTGCTATAGGGGACGTTGAGCGTCTCGGACATGATGAAGGCGACCGCACCCATGATGGGCGGCATGATCTGGCCACCCATCGACGACGTGGCCTCGACGCCCCCGGCAAAGGCGGGGCGGAAGCCGAAGCGCTTCATCAGGGGAATGGTGAACTGGCCGCTGGCCACCACATTGGCCACGCCCGAGCCCGAGATCGTGCCCATCAAGGCCGAGGACAGGGTGCAGACCTGGGCGGGACCACCGCGCCAGCCGCCAACGAGGCCCAGGGCGAAATCGTTGAACAGCGCGATCATGCCGGCCTTTTCGAGAAAGGCGGCGAAGACGACGAAAATGAAGATATAGGCCGCCGAGACATAGATTGGCGTGCCGTAGATGCCCTCGGTGCCGAAGCCGAAATGCTCGACGATCTGGACGAAGTCGTAGCCGCGATGCACCAGCGGCCCCGGCGCGTATTGTCCGAAGAAGCAATAGGCGAGGAAAATGCCCGAGATGATCGCCAGTGGCCATCCCATGAGGCGCCGCGCGGCTTCGAACACCAGGACGATGGCGGTGGTGCCGACGACGATATCGAGCGGGGTCAGAAAACTGCTGCGCCGCACCAGGTCGGCATAGAAGACCCAGTTGTAGACGCCGGTGAGGAAGCCCGCCACGCCCAGCGCCCAGAACCAGACCCGGCCCCAGACGGTCTTGGCCACGAGATTGCCGAGCAGGGCGAAGCCGAGCAGCAGCAGGAAGCCCACATGCATGGCCCGCACCACCTGGCTGGGCAGCGTGCCATAGGCGGCGGTCCAGATCTGGAACAGGGAAAAGGCGACGGCGATCCAGAAGGCGAGCCGACCCATCACGCCCAGGCCGAAGCCGGGTGGCAGGCCCTCGACGGATTCCTCGACGCTGGCCGGGGGCTGGTTGAAGGCGTCATTGGCGGCGGTGGACATCGAGTCTCCTCCCAGACAACTCGTGCGGGCCGACCGCCCACCGGAAAGGCCGGCAGGGCAGATGGCGATGATCATGACGGCGGACGGCAGTTGCAGTCCCGCCGATGGCAGGACCCGGGTCCGCCGGACAGGCCGGCGGACCCGATGCGGCCTTACATCAAGCCGGCTTCGCGGTAATAGCGCTCGGCGCCCGGATGCAGCGGGATGGACAGGCCGCTGAGCGCATTGGCCGGATCGATATCGCCGGCCGCGGCGTGCGAGGCGACCATCCGGTCGAGGTTCTCGAACATCAGCTCGGTCATCTGATAGGCGGTTTCCTCGCTGACTCCGGCATGGGTGACGAGGACATTGCCGATGGCGGCGGTGGGGATATCCTGCTCCTGGCCGTCATAGGTGCCGGCAGGGATGACCGAGGGGACGTAGGGGGCGCCGATCGATTCCACCACTTCGGCGGGGATGGCGACGAGGTTGATGTCCGTGGTCGCCGCCAGGTCCTGGATGAAGGCGACGCCCAGGCCGGACGACTGCAGCGTGGCGTCGAGCTGGCGGTTCTTGATCAGCTCGGCCGATTCCGCATAGGGCAGGTACTCGACCTTGCCCATGTCGTCATAGCTCATGCCGGCGGCGGCGAAGATGGCGCGGGCGTTGAGCTCGGTGCCGGAGGCAGGGGCGCCGACGGAGATGGACTTGCCCTTGAGGTCCTCGAGCGTCTCGATGCCGGATTCGGCGCTGGCAACGATCTGCACATAGTTCGGATAGATCGCGGCGATGGCCCGCAGTTCGGTCAGCGGCTCGGGGAAGCCGGCCTCTTCGACACCATCCCAGCCTGACTTGACCGAATCGCCCAGCGCAAAGGCCAGTTCGCCCTTGCCCTGCTGCAGCAGGTTCAGGTTCTCCACCGAGGCCTTGGTAGCCTGCACCTGAGTGCGGGCACCATCGATATTCTCGGCATAGATTTCCGACAGCGCGACGCCGAGCGGATAGTAGACCCCGGACGTGCCGCCGGTCAGCACGTTGATGAATTCCTGCGATTGGGCGGCACCGGTACCGGCACCGAGCACCAGGGTGGCGCTCACCAGAGCACCGGAAAGCCAGCGTGGGGAAACAATGGTCATGCTTGATCCTCCTGTAGCATGCGATTTTTTTGTAGATCGGCCGGACAGCTCCTCGGTGCCCGGTTGGTCTAGATGATAGCAAGCATCGTGCCAGTTGCTCCACCCCATCTGCAGCAGGCATTCCCTGCTTCGGCAGCCCGGGAGTGGGCGGAATTCCGCCCGACGCAGCCCTTTTCGGGCGAAGTTTCGCTCACTGGGCGTCTTCGCGCAGGCCGTAGCGCGCGATCTTTTCGTTGAGCGTCCGCCGCGGCAGCCCCAGCCGCTCGGCAGCCTCGGCCGTCGAGCCGCCGCAATCGCGCAATGCCTGCGCTATGGCATCCGCTTCGAAGCGCGCCACCCGTTCGGGGAGGGGGTCCGTAAAGGCAGTCTCCCGGGCTGGAGCAGCGTGACCGCCCAGGCCGAGCACGAAGCGTTCGGCCACCGCCTTAAGCTCGCGCACATTGCCAGGCCAGTCCTGGCTCTGGAGTTCGCGCAGCAGATCGCCGCTCGGAACCCGTTCCGCCACGCCGAACCGCTGCGCAGCCGCGGCAGCAAAGATGGCATGGAGCAGCGGAATGTCCTCGCGGCGCTGGCGCAGCGGCGGAATGGCGATCTCCACCGTCGCCAGGCGAAAGTAGAGATCGGCCCGGAAGCGGCCGGCATCGCTTTCGGACTTTAGGTCGAGCTTGGTGGCGGCAATGAAGCGGACGTCGAGTTGGCGCGGGCGGTTGGACCCGAGCGGCTCGACCACGCGCTCCTGAATGGCGCGCAGCACCTTGGCCTGGAGGGTGAGGGGCATGGACTCGATCTCGTCGAGAAAGACCGTGCCGCCCCTGGCATGTTCGAACTTGCCGATGCGGCTGCCCGCGGCGCCGGTAAAGGCGCCCTTCTCGTGCCCGAACACTTCGCTTTCGAATACCGATTCAGGAATGGCGGCGCAGTTGATGGCCACGAACGGTGCCTTGCCGCGATGTCCCAGATCGTGGAGCGCCCGCGCCACCACTTCCTTGCCAGCCCCCGTCTCGCCAAGCAACAGCACGTCCACGTCCACATCCGCCAATTGCGTAACCGAGTGGCGCAGCGCGGCCATGGGCGCGGAAATGCCGACGAGCCGTGTATCGAGGCTGGCGCCGGCGGCGCCGCGCAGGCGGCGCAGTTCCAGGCCCATCTGCCGGCGCTCGACCGCACGGTCAAGCACCGCAACCAGATGGTCCGCATCATAGGGCTTTTCGATGAAGTCATAGGCGCCGCCACGCATGGCCTCGACGGCCATGGTGACGTCGCCATGCCCGGTGAGCAGCACGACCGGCAGGTCGGCATCGGCCTGGCGGAAATGCTGCAGCACGACCTGGCCCGAGGCGCCGGGCATGCGCATGTCGGTGACGACGCAGTCGCAGGTATCGGCCGCGATGGCGCGCAACGCCGCCAGTGGATCGGTATAGGTCTCCACGTCAAAGCCGGAAACGCCCAGCCACTCTGCCGCGGCGCTACAAAGTGGCGCCTCGTCGTCGATGAATGCAATGCGGCCGCGGCTCATGCCGGCACCGGGACTGGGTTGGTGCGAGGTACATGCAGGGGCAGTTCGACGCTGGCCCGCGTGCCACCCCCGGGGTGTGGGGCCAGGGTCAGCGCGCCGCCGAACTCCTCGATGATGGTGCGGCTGATGGAGAGGCCCAGCCCGAGGCCTTCGCCGGTGGTCTTGGTGGTAAAGAACGGCTCGAAGAGGCGTTCGCGCGCTTCCTCGCTGATGCCGCCACCCATGTCCGAGACAGTGATCCGCATCCGTCCATCTTCGGGTTGGGCGGAGACCGCGACGTCGGACTCCCCGGCAGCCGCCGTGGCATCGACTGCGTTCATCAGCAGATTGATGAGCACCTGCTCGAGCCGGATGGCATTGCCACGCACCGGTTGCAGGGCCGGCGCCGGACGGAAGGCGATAGTCACATCATGCTCGCGGGCACGCGGTGCGACAATCTCGATGGCCGCTTCGATCGCCAGGTTGACATCGACGGCCTCGGGCGGCGTGCTGTCGCGGCGCGAGGAAAAGGTCTTGAGATGTTTGACCGTGCGCTGCATGCGCTTGAGCAGCGAGCGGGCCGAGGTCAGGTTGCGCTGCACTTCCCCGGTCGCCTGTCGCTCGGCGTGAAGCCCCGCCGCTGCGAGGGTATTGTCGAGCGCCGAGAGCGGCTGGCTGACTTCATGCACGATGGCGGCGGACATGCGCCCCAGGGCCGCTAGCTTGGCGGCATGGATCAGGCTTTCCTGCATGGTGCGCAGGTCCTGTTCGGCCCGCTTGCGCTCCTCGATCTCGTGGGCCAGGGCCACGGTGCGCTCGGCCACGTGACGCTCGAGCACAGCATTCTGCTCCAGCTTGAACCGCGTCAGTTGCTGGCGCTGGCGCAGGAACAGCCCGATCGCCAGGGTAAGCATGGCCAGCAACGCTGCCGATCCGCTGACCAGCCGGGCTTCGGCTTCCACAGGCCCCAGGGGCAGGGCCGACAAGAGCTGCCAGCCGTCCGGTTCGACACTGCGCTGGCCGAGCAAGTAGTCGTCGCGGCCAACGCGGATCGAAAGGTCTCCCGCGTCTCCCGCCCTTACAGCTGTCAGCGGCTCGGCGCGGGCGAGGTCCACCCCGTCGTAGCGCCGCTCTTCGGAGAGCAGGCGCAGCGTGTCCGGCGCCAGAGGGTAGAGCGGACGGTAGAGCCAGCGCGGTTCGCCGGACAAAAAGACAATGCCGTCCTTGTCAGCGACTGCGGTCAGATCCCCGGCCTCCGCCCAGGTCCGGGCCAACGGGGACATGTCCACCTTGGCCACGACCACCCCGAGGGTGCGGCCAGCCTGCTCGACGCGGCTGGACAGGAAGTAGCCGGGGCGGCCGGTCGTCACCCCCACGGCATAGAAACGCCCCGAACCGGTGGCGATGGCATCGGTGAAATAGGGCCGGAAGGCATAGTTGTGGCCAACGAAGCTGCCCGGCTCATCCCACTTGCTGGCGGCAAGCGTGTTCCCCGCAAGATCGAGGACATATAGCTCGTCGGCGCCCGACATGGTGCGAACCGCCTGCAGGTAATGGTTGGCGACGGCATGTCCCGCCTCAGCCTCGTTCGCCAGCAGCTCCGTGATGCGCCGGTCCTGGCTGATGACAGCGGGGAGGTAGCGGTAGCGCTCGATCTCGCTGTCGACCGCGCGCATGTTGATGGTCAGCCGGTCGCGCACCTGGCTTTCGAGGCGTTCGACGCCCTGCTGCCGCGCCAGAAACCACGCGCTGCCTGCCGTGACGGCAACCAGCGCCGCGAACAGCGCCGCAATGGCGTAGCGGCGGTGCATTGGCTTTCGCAATGGTGCCAGACCCTCCCGGACGCCCGGTGTTGTTCACCGATACGTCCGGGCCATTTGACCGGACGCCGCAGGCGGAAGCAAGTACCGCAGCAACGACGTCCGGCAGCCCCCTATCTTCGGTTAACACAGGCAGCCGACCGCCTTTTGAACGGCTTGTGCAAGCAAGCTTGGACAAAGGGGAGAGCAACCGTATGGGCGAGCAACCCAGTTTCACCGCGTCTTTCGCCAGCGCCGACGTCAGCGTCTATCCCGACCGGGTGGAGACACTGTTCCGGGAAGATGGCTCGCGTGCAGTTGCCGACGTGCATTGGGGCGACGCCGACCACATCGCCGCCGCACGCCACGCCGGCTATGGCGACGATCAGTACCGTATGCTTGTCGAGCACGAGATTGGCCACAGCTTCGTCGCCGACCGCCTCGGCTGGCCCCATTCCTGGTCGTTGTGGAGCGCCGCGCACGGCACCGGCGACATACGGCCCATGACGCAGTGGTCGCCACGTGTTCGGGATGAAGAGCATCTGGTGGTTTCGCTGCAGCGCTACGCCAATACTGGTCAGCGTGATCCGCATGCCAGGCTGGAAGAGGCGTTCGGCGACGCACTGCCGGCGGTCGCACGCGCTTTCGTGCTGTCCGCCAGACCCTGGCTGGCGGCAGGCTCTGGCGAGAGCGGGCGACCCTAGGGGTCGCCCGGCTGGTGGTCGCTTAGGCGCGGTCGTCTACATAGACCGTCACGCCACCGTCCGACGCCTGCCGCAGGGCGACGACATTGTCGATGGCAAATCCCTCTGCCTCGAGCTTCTCGCTGATGGCGGCATTGCTTTGGGCAGCGGCATGCACCTCGCCCTTGGCCATGGCATGTGCCGCCAGCGCCGTCTCGAGCGTCTCCTCGTCCTCGGTGGACCCGCCCTGCAGCGAGGTCAGCGGCACGATGGTGACGTCGGATGCGGAGGCGATGGCATCAAGATCGACTTCAGCCCAGCCGGTCACCGCAGCGATGGCGGCGCCGTAGCTGCCCGGCGCGGTGTCTGCAGCATCGGTATCCGCGTCGGCATCGACCGTGAGTTCGGCGCGGGTGACGGCACTGTCGAGAACCCCTTCGCTCTCGATGGTCGTGGATGTGGTCGCTGAAGCGTCCTGGGCGTAGCTGGGTACGGCACTCACCGCCAGCAGGACCGAGGTTGAAAAAAGCAGGATCGTCTTCATGGCGTTGCTCCTCTGTTTGGTGTCAGAGGTGGAACGTAGGCACAATTCAATGGTTGCCGGGCGGCGGGCAAGCGTGCGGCAAAACCGGACAATGTTCGTTGGGGGAAGACGAGATAGCCCCGGCCGGGGGCGGTGCCGGGGCTATCTCCGGTGCTGGCAGGTGCAACATCCGGAGCAATGAACGCGCGTCCATGCAGTCGGTTCCACCCGGCTTATTCGTCCTCGCTCGATCCCCCCGGCTCGAACCGCACATGGGTCTTGAACAGGATATGGTGACGGTCATCGGCAACCGCGACGGTCAGTTTCATGTCCCCGTCCTTGGGAATTTCCTCGGCCGCCATCGCCGCGATCGTCTTGACCGCTTCACGGTGCGCGTGGTGGCGGTCCTTGAGCTCATAGCCCTCATGATCCACCGTCAGGTGGCCGTTTTCGATGATGTCGAAGAAGTACTTTGGCATCGGCATTATCCCTACGACGTGCCGGTGCAAGTCATTCAGGCAACTGCGGTTCCAACACATTTCCTGGTGTCGGCGCACCCGGGCAGATCAACCTTGGACACCCGGCCGGGGGTCGCTGCGGAAGCAGCGCCCTATCAGGGAAGCACCTTTTGCACCAGGCCGACCCAGGCCCTGGACCACCTGCCGAACAGGCGCGGCTTGAAAAAGCTGCTGGCGGCGCGCTTGGAGATTTCGGCCAGCGTCGGATAGGGAGCGATCATCGACGCAACGGCGGAGAGCTCGACCCCGCCGGCGATGACCAGCCCCCATAGACCGATCATTTCGCCTGCGGCAACGGCCTAGCCGGATCGCTGCTGCTGGTGTCCTTCGTCGGCACCGGCTCAAGCTTTCTGGCCTTCGCGGTCATCGCCCAGCGCCGGGGGCTGAAATCGGCGAGCATGCCCAGGAAAGGGCTCTACTATCTCGGCGGCATTACCGAAGGTACGGAAACCATCGCCTTTTTCGTCCTCATCTGCCTGTTTCCTGCCGCTTTCCCCGTGCTGGCCACCGCGTTTGCCGCGCTGGCTCTCGTGACCACGCTCGTGCGCTGGTGGTGGGGCTGGCAGTCTTTCGCCGACTGACACGGCCAATCACGGTTCTGTGAACGCGGTCGGCGTAACGCCGATGCGTGCCGATCCCACTACAGGGCACGGAGCCAACGAGGTTCCGACCTTGGAAGGAGATCAAGCATGAACCACCGGACATCACTGGCGCTCGCCGCCTCGCTCATCACCGCCGTTGCCGGGCTCTCGGTGCAGGGCGCCGTAGCCCAGGACGCCACCGAGAAGTGCTATGGCGTTGCCCTCGCCGGCCAGAACGATTGTGCCGCAGGCCCCGGCACCACCTGCGCCGGCACCTCGGTCGTCGACTATCAGGGCAACGCCTGGAAGGCCGTCCCCGCCGGCACCTGCCTCACCATCTCGCTTGAAGGCGACCGCACCGGATCGCTCGAAGAGCTCGATCGCGACCTGCCGCAGGCGTAACGCCGCGGGCTCCAAAGTCCCGGGGGTCCGTCCGCGGATCTCCGGCTTTCGCTGAAGGATGAGCGAAAATGGAACAAGCCAATCTGCCGCCGCGTGCGGGCCTTGGTCTCAAGCCGCAGCACTATGCCGAGATCCTGCAGACCCGGCCCGATATCGGCTTCTTCGAAGTCCATGCCGAAAACTACATGGGCGATGGCGGCCCGCCACACCGCTACCTGTCGGGGATCGCCGAGCGCTACCCCCTGTCGCTGCATGGCGTGGGCCTGTCGATCGGCGGCGAAGGGCTGCTCGACCGCGCCCACCTGCAGCGCCTCAAGGCGCTGATCGAGCGGTACCAACCGCAGTCGTTCTCCGAGCACCTGGCTTGGTCCTCACACGACGAGGCCTGCCTCAACGATCTGCTGCCGCTGCCCTATACGCCGGCTACGCTCGACCGGGTTGCCGACCATGTCGACCAGGTTCAGCAGGCGCTGGGACGGGCGATGCTGCTGGAGAATCCCTCTACCTATGTGCTCTTTGCCGAGAGCACGATCGATGAAATCGACTTTCTCGCCGCGGTTGCCGAGCGCACCGGCTGCGGACTGCTGCTCGACGTCAACAACGTCATGGTCTCCTCGGTCAATCACCAGGTCGACCCCTTCAGCTATATCGATCGCTTTCCGGTCGCGGCTGTCGGCGAGATCCATCTGGCTGGCTATGATGAGACGGTCGATGCCGCCGGGGAGCGGCTGCTGATCGATGCCCATGCCTCGCGCGTCAGCGCGGACGTGTTCGCCCTGTTCCGCCACACTTTGAGCCGCACCGGCCCGATGCCGACGCTGGTGGAGTGGGACAACAATGTGCCTGACTTCGCTACGCTCGCCGATGAAGCGGGCATCGTGGACCGGGCTATCGCCGCCGTCTCGTCGGATCGCACGGAGCGGGTGGCATGACGCTGCAACCGGTTCACCAGGCCGACTTCGCCGCTGCCCTGACCGATCCCTCACGGCCCGTGCCCAATGGCGTGGTGTCCTATCGCGGCGATGCCGACGCCAGGCGCTTCGCCGTCTATCGCAACAATGTCCATGTCGGCCTCGTCGGGGTTCTCGCCAGCAAGTTCCCGGTCTGCGCAAAACTCGTCGGCGACGACTTCTTCACCGCCATGGCGCGGGTCTATGTCGCTGACCACAAGCCGGCATCGCCAGTGATGATGCAGTATGGCCACGACTTCCCCGCCTTCGTCGCGCAATTTGCCGGCGCCCGGACGGTTCCCTATCTCGCCGATATCGCCGACCTCGAGGAGGCCTGGAGCCGCGCCTACAATGCTGCCGACGCCACCGCCGCGGCACTGACCGATCTTGTGGCCTTGGGGCCCGAGGCGCTGCTGGGCATGGTTATCGAGCCCCACCCGGCCGCGCGCCTGGTTCGCTCTCCGTTTCCTGTCGGTTCGATCTGGTCCGCGCATCAGGCAGAGGGTGTCGAGATGCAAGCGGGTGCCCAGGCGGTGCTGGTGACCCGTCCGCTGCTCGAGGTCGGGGTCACCGTGATCCCCGGCGTCGATGCCGTTTTTGTCGAGCAGCTCTTCGCCGGCGTTCCCATTGGCATCGCGGCAGAGGGCGTGCTGGAGACCGATCCGCAGTTCGATTTTGGCGGTGTGCTGGCGGGGCTTTGTGCGCTCGGCGCGTTTTCGCCGCCAACGCCGATCCAGGGGGGAATCCATGGTCAAGTCAGTTGAAAAGCTCTATCTCGGCGCCGATCGCGCCATCGCTGCTATTCCAGCCGCCATCGCCCTTCTGGCCTTGCGCGTGGCGCTCGCCCTGCCGTTCTGGCGCTCGGGCCAGACCAAATGGGACGGGTTCCTCAATCTCTCGAGCGGCGCGCGGTACCTGTTCGAGCAGGAGTTCAAGCTGCATCTGTTCGGGCAGGCACTGGCCTATCCCTTCCCGCTGGCCGCTGCGTTCCTCGCGGGCATCGGCGAAATCGTGCTGCCCGTGCTGCTGGTGCTGGGCCTTGGGACCCGCGTTGCAGCACTGGGCATCCTGGTGATGACCATCGTCATCCAGTTGACGATCCCGGATGGGCTGATCAATTTCCACCTGCCCTGGGCTGCCATGGCGCTCGGCCTGATGGCCTTCGGCGCCGGACGGCTGTCGCTCGACGCGGTTGCAACCGCGGTGAGAGCTCGAGTGCCGGTTCAGGCCGGGGCGCAGCCGTAATAGCCGCCATAACCGACGAGCAGCTGGTCCCCGACCTCGAACAGCATCGTCGCCTCCTCGAGGGGTGACGGTGCCAGGGTCGCGCTTTCCCCGTCCTCGGCGAGGATGGTGAAGCGGATAGCGCCCGCGGACAGCACCAGGCCAAGCGTGGCAGGCGCGGCCTCCAGCGCCAGCAGATCGCCGTTGAGCATCACCACGCCCGCCGGGGCGCCGTCCAGCGGCCCGGGGGAAATGCCGAGCACGGGGTCCCCCTCACGGGTATAGTGGAACGCACAGAATGGCCCCGAACCGATGACCGCCTCGATCATGGGGTAGCGCAAGGTATGCGGGTCGATGGTGGGGACGTCGGCGGCTTCGATCAGCTCGGCTGCGGAAACCAACTGGGGCATGGCGGTTTCAGTGGCGGGACTGATCACGGCCTCCGGCACGTCATTCTGGGCGCAGCCGGCCAGCAGCACCAGTGACGACAGCGGGAGGAGCAGGGCAGCGTGCCAGGGACGGATGGACATCAGTCTATCTCCTCCAGATCGTCGACCAGGTAGCGCATCTCGGCGATTTCGCGCTCCTGCGCCTCGATGATCTCGTCGGCCAGCTTGCGGACGCGCGGGTCCGAGATCTGGGCGCGCTTGCTGGTCATGATGGCGATGGAGTGATGCGGGATCATCGCCTTCATGTAGTCGACGTCGTTGACGGTGACCTGGCTGCGCACCAGCCAGAGCGACAGCGCGAAGACGATGATGGCGCCGGCAAAGATCGCCAGGTTCAAGCCTTTGTTTTTATACATGTTCAGCATGAACGAGAGCATGATGACCGCCATCGTGGCGCCCATCAGCAGCGCCATCCAGGCGCGTGTCTCGCTCCAGAACACGTGCTCGAACGCGTAGGTATTGAGGTACATCAGGCCGAACATGACCACTGTCGAGGTGGCGATCATCGCGGCGAAGCGCCAATAGGACATCTGCATCGGTTGCCTCCTGTCACAGGACAGGACGCATCGCCGCCCCGGCGGGTTCCCGATGGGGAGGAGGAGCCCCTCAGGTTAACCTGCCTCTAGAGCGGCAGGCCGGTGTAGTTTTCCGCAAGGCTCTGCCGGGCGGCAACCGATCCGGTGAGGTAGTCGAACTCGGCGCGCTGCATGCGGCGGCCGAAGGCGCCGGTCTCGGGGAAAGTGTGCAGCAGGCTGGTCATCCACCAGCTGAAGCGTTCCGCTTTCCATATACGCGACAAGACCTTGGCCGAATAGGCATCGATGCCGGCGGCTGAGTTTTCCGAGAAGAACTCGATGAGTGCGTCGGCCAGGGCGGCAACGTCGCTCATCGCGAGGTTGAGGCCCTTGGCCCCGGTCGGCGGCACGATATGGGCTGCGTCACCGGCGAGGAACAGCTTGCCGAAGCGCAGCGGCTCGGCGACGAAACTGCGGAGCGGCGCGATGGATTTCTCGATCGACGGCCCGGTTTTGAGGGCCTCTGCCGTGGCCGGGGCGAGCCGAAGGCGCAACTCGTCCCAGAAGCGGGCGTCGGACCAGTTCGTCACCGCCTCGTCCGCCGACACCTGGACATAGTAGCGACTGCGGCTTTCGGAACGCTGCGAGCAGAGGGCGAAACCACGGGCATGATGGGCATAGATCAACTCGTGCGCCACCGGCGGCTGATCGACCAGAACCCCAAGCCAGCCAAAGGGATAGATGCGTTCATAGGTGGTCAGTGCAGCGGCGGGGACGCTGCTGCGCGCGACCCCGTGAAAGCCGTCGCAGCCGGCAATGACGTCGCAGTCGATCCGCTGCGTTAACCCGTTTTGGCGGTAGGTGACGAAGGGTTTGCCGTCGAAATCGTGCAACTGGACGTCGTCGGCCTCGTAGATGGTGGGCGCCTGGCGGATGGCCATGAGGTCGCGCGTGACCTCGGTCTGGCCATAGACCATGACATGGCGGTCGATGAGCGCGGTGAAGTCGATCCGCTGGCTCTCGCCATCGAAGCTGAGCTCAACCCCTTGATGGATCAGGCCTTCCTGGTGCATGCGCCGGCCGGCGCCGGCGCGGTCCATGAGGTCGATCGTGCCCTGTTCGAGTACGCCGGCCCGGATGCGGCCCAGCACATAGTCGGCACTCTTGCGCTCGAGAATGATCGCATCGACCCCCGCCAGCTCGAGCAGACGCCCCAGCATCAGGCCCGCCGGACCCGCGCCCACTATGACAACCTGACAGCGCATATGTGTTACCCTCGCGTTAGCCTCAGCATGCGCGGGAAGGGGGTTTGCGTGAATGGACAGGGGGTGCAATCTATTGCACTATCCGAACATGAACGGCGTCCCCACCTATGCGCTCTATGGCGAGGCCGATGCGGGCGGACGTGAGGACTGGCTGCACTGGGAAACGATCCAGGCGCGCAGCCGGCAGCACGGCTATCGTATTGCCCCGCATCGGCACGAGCGCTTCTTCCAGATCCTGAGCCTGACCAACGGCTGGGGCCACGTTACGCTGGACGGCACCGGCTTCGATCTACGACCGCCGGTCGTGGTGGTGGTGCCGGCGCTGACGGTGCATGGCTTCGTCTTCAGCAACAATGTGGAGGGCGTCGTGGTGACGCTGCTCGAGCGCGACCTGCCCGAGGGCATCGAGAGCCCGCCCGCTGCCGTGATCGGCGGCAACACGTCGGCAATCGATTTCGCGCTCGACGCCCTGGTGGCGGAGGCCGACCGCCCCGGAGGCTGGCATGACCTGGCGATGCGCTCCCATATCACGCTGTTGCTGGTGGCGCTGCAGCGGGCGCGCAGCGTGCCGGCGACTGGTGACGCAGGTGCGATGCGGGCGCGGATGCATGTCAGTGCCTTCAGATTTCTGGTCGACAAGAAGTTTCGCGAGACGCGGCGCATCGCCGACTATGCCGCGAGCCTCGGCATCAGCCAGACCCACCTCAATCGGGTCTGCCGCCAGGTGCTGGGGATTTCAGCGCTTGCCGTCGTCGAGCGGCGCGTGGCGCTCGAAGCACGGCGTCAGCTGCTGTTCTCGACGCTGTCGATCAAGCAGGTCGGCGCCGGCCTCGGCTATGACGACCCCGCCTACTTTACCCGGGTGATGAAGCGGGTGGCGGGCGAAACGCCGGCAGCTTTGCGCAGCCGGCTGGGCCAGGCAATCGAGACGGAGTCGCCAGATTCCATGGGCGACGATCGCATGCTGAACGGCACGGGCCGCGACTGACGGGCGGAAATGCTGTCCGAGGCAGCCCCGCAAGTGCGGCGGAGGCTCACAGCTCCAGCGCGGTCATCCGTCTCTTCGATTGGTCTGTTGCCCCCGCGACGCTGATCGACTGCGCCTCGTTGAAGCGCATGACTGCAACCCGGCCGACTTCGTGAATGGTCAGGAGATCGTCCAGCAAATCGGTCCGACTGAGTCGGCCTGCCCTTTTGAGCACCGTGAGTTCGGATCGGCTGAAGAACCCCACCCTTGGCCTTTGGCCCTCGATCAGGGCGGCTCCATAGAGTTCACCATCCTTGGTCCCGTCCGACACGAAGTAGCGCGAGCGGGGGGCGTCGAAACGGCAGACGCAGAACAGATCGAGGTTCGGCTTGGCGAGCCGGGCGGCGCCAAGGGCGGCGAGGATGGCCTCCTGATGATCCGTGAACAGCGCGTCGGTTGGCCCGAGCGCGATACCAGGTCTGTTGTCCACCGCTCACTCTCGCATTCGCAGAATTGGGGCCAGTCAATCAGCAGGCCGTTGCAACACCTGCCGAAAACTAGCTGCAATTTTACCGATGTCGGCAGAGCGCAGAAAGCAGAACGCCAGCCGCATCGCTGCCGGCCGGCGTTCGAAGAACTGGTTGCGACCGATTATTCGGTGAAGTCGAATTCGTCCAGTTCACACACATTGTTGTCTGCAGACACCAATTCCTCGCCGTCATCGAACACGGCCAGGAAGTCGAACTTGCAGTAGCCCGAGCCATCATCGATATCGATCATGACACTGCTGCCGGCGGGCAGGATATCCTTGCCGAGGATGTCTTCCTGCCAATCGTCAGTACCAGTGTTGGAGGCGTAGAACTCCACGATGTCGTAGGAGGTCAGGTTATTGATCTTGACGATGCGCTCGAGTGCCGCTGCGGACACCACGCTTGCAGACAGAAACGCCAGGACGACGACTGACGAAAGCTTCTTCATGATTGTTTCTCGATTGAACATAGGCCGCAGTCGAATCCTCTAGGAGCAGCCCCACATCTCCGCAACGGAAATAGTGAGATATTGAGAGCCTCCAGTCCGAAAAGGTAAATTCATGCCCTGGTGTGGTGGCGTTCGCGCGCCGAGCGGGGCCCATCATTGCGTCAGATCCAGGCGGGAGGGCGCCGCCCGAGACTGGCGGCCAGCAACCTGACGCCAGAATCTCCGCACTTGGTCGACGCGAGGTAGGGAAAGCCAACCAGACCAGCCCGATCGCCCGCCTTGCGGTCGCCCGGGGGAGCCTTGGTCAGCGCAGCCGGGCGGCGGCGTCGCGGACGCATTGGATGAGGCTGCTGGCGGCCAGGTCGGGCGTGGTGTCGGTGCGGGTGGTGAAGCCGACCGGGCCGGTGGTTTCGCTGGTATCGACCGGCAGGAGCGCGAGGTAGCCCTCCGCCAGGTCATTGGCGACGACGCCCTCCGAAATGATCCAGACCGCATCGGTCTGGCGGATATAGGCGCGGCCGAAGGCGTTGGAGACGGTCTCGACGACCTCGCGCAACTCCCCGATCCCCTGGCTGAGCAGCATGCGATCGACCAGCCGGCGGATGACCGAGTTGGGCGTGGGCAGCAGCGTCTGGTAGCGCTCGATCATCGAGAGGCTGAAGTTGCGCTCCGTGAGCAGCGGATGGTTGGGCCGCACGACCATGACCACGCGCTCCGAATAGAGGTGCTCGAAGGACAGCCCGGCCATGGCGTCGGGCTCGGCCATGCGGCCGATCACCAGATCCACGTCGCCCGTGCGCAACTGGCTCAGCAGATAGTCATTGGGGCCGGTGATGATGCGAGCCTGGGCGCCGCCGCCGTTGGCGGTGAAGGCTTGCACGGCGGCGGGCAGAATGCGGGCCGACACGGTGGGCAGCGCGCCGACCCGCACGATGCTCGCTTCATGCACGCCGCGCGCCATGTCCACGCCCTGCCGCAGGGCGGAGAGGCTGGTCCAGGCATAGCGGTGGAACACCTCGCCGAGCGGGGTGAGAAAAAGATTTCGCCTGCTGCGATCGAACAGGCTGCCCCCCAGCAGCTGTTCGAGCTCCTGGATGGTCTTGGACACGGCGGGCTGGCTGACATGCAGCGCCTCGGCGGCCCTGACCACGCTCTTGAGGCGCGCGACTTCGAGAAAGCACGACAGGTGCCGTAGCTTGATGCGCGGGTCGATACGCTGTGGCAAATGTCGTCTCCGGTTATAGGGCGGGTGTGCGCCGGCTGTCAGCGGCAGAGGAGAACGGGGTGGTGGTCTCGATATCGGGCTCCCGGCACCCCCTCCCAGCCTCCTCCTTAAGGGGGAGGTGCCGCGCGGTGGGTGCGGATGGACGCTGCGCATTCATAACGTAGAGGTTATATCTCGTCCAACACTCCTGATTTTACTCGGGCGGTGCGGGCGCCTTACATCGGGCCTGGAGGGGCAGGATGGACTTCGTACGGATCAATGGCGTGCTGCTGCACTACCGGCTTGCCGGCCCTGCCGATGCGCCGGTGCTGGCGCTGGCCAATTCGCTCGGCACCGATGCGCGCATCTGGGACGGAGTCATCGCGTCCCTGTCCGCGCGCTACCGCATCCTCTCCTACGACAAGCGCGGCCACGGCCTGAGCGGCACGCCGCCGGGCGACTATGGCCTGGATGACCATGTCGATGACCTGCTCGGCCTGCTCGACCATCTCGGTATCGCGCGGCTGGCCCTGGCCGGCGTTTCGGTCGGTGGCCTCATTGCCCAGGGGCTGGCGCTGCGGGCGCCCGAGCGTCTGGCGGCGCTGGTCCTCTGCGACACGGCGCCCAGGGTAGGCGACGCCGCCGGCTGGAACACTCGCATCGAGACGGTGCGCAAGGAAGGGCTCGCAGCCATTGCCGACGGGGTGATGGAGCGCTGGTTCAGCCCCGGCTTCCAGCAGCAGCGACCGGAGGAACTGGCCGGCTGGCGCAACCTCTTCCTGCGCAGCGATCCGGCCGGCTATGCCGCAACCTGCGCCACCCTGCGCGATACCGACCTGACCGGGCGGACCGGCGCCATCGCCGCGCCCACGCTGGTGGTTGCCGGCGAGGCGGACCGCGCGACCCCGGTCGAACTGGTGCGCACCTGCGCCGATGCCATTGCCGGCGCACGCTTCGAGGTCATGCCGGGTGTCGGCCATATCCCATCGATCGAGCAGCCGGCGGCGCTGGCGGCCCTGATCGAAGCGTTCCTCAAGGAGAATTCCCATGGCTGAAACCGAGCTGTTCCAGAAAGGCATGGCGACGCGAAGGGCGGTGCTGGGCGACGCCCATGTCGACGGCGCCACCGCCCGCCGGACGCCGTTCGACGCCGATTTCCAGACTTTCATCACCGAGGGCGCCTGGGGCTCGGTCTGGTCGCGCCCGGGCCTCAGCAAGCGCGAGCGCTCGATGCTGACCATCGCGCTGTTGGCCGCCTTGGGGCATGATGAGGAAGTGGCCATGCATGTGCGGGCCACCGCCAATACCGGCTGCTCGCCGGACGATATCAAGGAAGCCCTGCTCCATGTCGCGGTTTATGCCGGCGTGCCAGCCGCCAACCGCGCCTTCAGGGTAGCAAAGGAAGAACTGGCGAAACTGGAGGCAGCACGATGAGCGGAATTATCCTACCGGGGGCCGATGGCCGCCTCTACCAGCGAGACCGCGACTGGCATCCGGCCGCCGACACGCCCGGCTACAAGAGCACGACCTTCCGCGCGCCGCGCCACAGCCTGCTCTCGCTCGGACCGACCAAGTCGGAGATGGCGGGGCCGACCTTTGGCCACGAGAAGTTCGGTCCGCTCGATAACGACCTGATCCGCAACTACAGCCAGGACGGCACCGACGCCATCGGCCAGCGCATGGTCGTCTATGGCCAGGTGCTCGACGAGAATGCCCGGCCGGTGCCCAACACGCTGGTCGAATACTGGCAGGCCAATGCCGGCGGGCGCTACCGGCACAAGAAGGAGGGGTACCTGGCGGCGCTCGACCCCAATTTCGGCGGCTTCGGGCGCTCGCTGACCGACGACAACGGATTTTACCAGTTCCGCACCGTCAAGCCCGGCGCTTATCCCTGGCCCAATCGCGGCAATGACTGGCGTCCGGCCCATATTCACTTCTCGATCTTCGGCCACGCCTTCGGGCAGCGCCTGATCACCCAGATGTATTTCGAGGGCGATCCCATGATCTGGCAGTGTCCCATCGTCGCCACCATTCCCGACAAGGCGGGGATCGACCAACTCACTGCCAAGCTCGACCGCCACAACACGACGCCGATGGACGCGCTGGCCTATCGCTTCGATATCGTGCTGCGCGGCCGCCGCTCGACCATGTTCGAAAACAAGCTGGAGGGGAACTGATGCTGCACCCGGTCCCGACGCTCAAGGAAACGCCGTCCCAGACGGCCGGACCCTATGTCCATATCGGCATGACGCCCAATTTTTGCGAGATCACCGGCATCTGCGAGGCCGATCTGGGCCTTACCATGCTGACGCCCGAAACCCAGGGGCAGCGCATCACCATCACCGGCCGCGTCTTCGACGGCTCGGGTGCGCCCGTCGGCGATGCCGTGCTCGAGATCTGGCAGGCCGATGCCGATGGCGTCTTCGTTTCGCCGCCCGGCCGCGGTTCCAACTCCAAGCCGGCCTTCAACGGCTGGGGGCGGCAGCCGACCCAGCCCGATGGCACCTATACCTTCGAGACCATTAAGCCGGGGCGGGTCGAGGGGCCCGATGGCAAGCCGATGGCGCCCCATGTCTCGCTCTGGATCGTGGCGCGCGGCATCAATATCGGGCTGCAGACCAGGCTCTATTTCGAGGATGAGGCCGAGGCCAACGCGACCGACTTCGTGCTCAACAAGATCATGGACCCGCGCCGCCGCACCACGCTGATCGCCCGCAAGGAAGCGGGGGAGGTGCCAATGTACGTGCTGGACATTCATCTCCAGGGCGACAGGGAGACGGTATTCTTCGATATGTGAGGGGGGCGGCGCCAGTAGCCCTCATGGTGAGACGTGACGGGGGGAAGCCCTCATGGTGAGCCTGTCGAACCACGAGGGCGGCAAACGCCGATCCTGCCACGACCTCGTCCTTCGACGGCTCAGGATGAGGTCTGCCGGGGGTGCGGGGTCAATCCAAGGAAGGCAGGATGGTAGGCGCTGATGCGTCACATCCACCGCACGGCACCTCCCCCTCGACGGGGGAGGTTGGGAGGGGGTGCGAGAGCCCCGATATCCGGGCCAAACGCCCCCCCTCCCTTGATCCCTCCCTGCGAGGGGGAGGGTGTCGACTGAGAATGTGGTGCAAGCGACCGTCAAACCGCTATAGGCTGCTGCCATGAACCCGCTCCTCTCCGCCCTTGCCGGCGATGCCGAGATCGACGCGCTGCTGTCCGACGAGGCGCAGCTGACCGCCATGCTGGCGGTCGAAGCGGCCCTGGCAGCCGCCAGCGCCGATTGCGGCTGGATCGATGAAGCGGCGGCGGCGGCCGTCGCGGCGGCCATTGCCGGTTTCGTGCCGAGCCGGCCCGAACTGACAGCGGGCATGGCGCAGGACGGCGTGGTGGTGCCGGCGTTGATCGCGCAGCTGCGGGCGCAGGTCGAGGAGCCGCACCGGGCGGCCCTCCACCAGGGCGCCACCAGCCAGGACATCATCGACACCGCGCTTATGCTGCAGCTGGCGCAGGTTTTCGATCTCTATGAGGGGCGGCTGGCGGCCCTGCTGGCGCGACTCGATGCGCTGGCGACCACGGCGGGCGATCGGCCGCTGATGGGCCACACGCGGATGCAGGCGGCGCTGCCCACCACCTGGGCGGCCAAGATCGGCAGCTGGAGCGAGCCGCTGCAGCGCCATTTGCGGGCGCTGTCTGCCATGCGCGGCACGCTGCTCGTGGTGCAACTGGGCGGTCCGGTGGGGGATCGCGCCAGCTTTGACGGGCATGGCGAGGCGATCGCGCGGGGCATGGCGCGCCGGCTCGACCTGGGGCTGGCGGCGCCGTGGCAGGCGACGCGGGACCCGATCGTGGCGCTGGGGAGCCTCTTGGCGCTGATCAGCGGCTCTCTGGGCAAGCTCGGGGCCGATGTGGCGCTGCTGGCCCAGAGCGAAGTGGCGGCCATTCGGCTCGAGGGCGCCGGCGGCTCCTCGGCCATGGCGCACAAGGCCAATCCGGTCAATGCGGAGGTGCTGGTGGCGCTGGCGCGCTACAATGCGGGCCTCGCCGGCACGCTGGGCCAGGCCATGGTGCATGAATACGAGCGCTCGGGCGCGGCCTGGACGCTGGAATGGCTGACCCTGCCGTCCATGCTGGTCAGCACCGGCGCCAGCCTGCGGCTCGGCGTGCGGCTCATCGAGCAGATCCGGCTGGGATAGGCGGTCGGTGAGGCCTCGGTGCCACGCCCTCGTGGTTCGACAGGCTCACAATGAGGGCCAGTGAGAGTTCAAGTGTGAGCGATATACGAACAAATGCGCAATAGCGCACAACATGGCTTGCGGTTCTGGATTCCGTGATGCCTTAGTCGGCCGGAGTTGAGCGGAGAAACGCATGGACAAGACGGTTCCAGACCTGGCTGCCGCCGTGGCGGGCATAGAGGACGGCATGGTGCTGATGATCGGCGGCTTTGGCGGCTCGGGGGCGCCGATCGAGCTGATCCACGCGCTGATCGATCGCTTCCGGGCGACCGGCAGCCCGGGCAATCTCACCGTCGTCAACAACAATGCCGGCAATGGCCGCATCGGCATCGCCGCGATGATCGATGCCGGCATGGTGGCCAAGATGGTCTGCTCGTTTCCCCGCTCGGCCGATCCGCGCGCCTTCACCGAAAAATACCTCAAGGGTGAGATCGGCCTCGAACTGGTGCCCCAGGGCACGCTGGCCGAGCGCATCCGCGCCGGCGGCGCGGGCATCCCGGCCTTCTATACCCCCACCAGCTATGGCACCGACCTCGCGGCGGGCAAGCCCGTCGCCGAATTCGATGGTCGCATGTATGTGCAGGAGCGCTGGCTCAAGGCCGACGTGGCGCTGCTCAAGGCCGAACTGGCCGACCGGCAGGGCAACCTGACCTACCGAAAGGCAGGACGCAATTTCTCGCCCCTGATGGCCGCGGCGGCGACGCTGACCATCGTGCAGGCGACAAAAGTGGTCGAGCCGGGCGAGATCGATCCCGAGCAGGTAATCACCCCTGGGCTGTTCGTCGACCGCATTGTCGAGGTGGCCGAGGCCCGCCAGGAAGAGGCACTGATGCGGCAAGGAGCGGCATACCAATGATGGACCGGCTTTCCAACGCCCAGATCGCCTGGCGCGCCGCCCAGGATATCGAGAACGAGGCCTATGTGAACCTGGGCATCGGTTTTCCCGAAATGGTGGCCAAGTTCCAGCCGCCCGGACGGCAGGCGATCTTCCACACAGAGAACGGCATCCTCAATTTCGGCGAGGCGCCAACGCCCGGCGAAGAGGACTGGGACCTGATCAATGCCGGCAAGAAGGCGGTGACGCTGAGGCCCGGCGCGGCCTTCTTCAACCACGCCGAGAGCTTCGCCATGGTGCGCGGCGGCCATCTCGATGTCGCGATCCTGGGCGCCTATGAAGTGGCCGAGAATGGTGACCTGGCCAACTGGAGCACGGGCCCGAAAGGCGTGCCGGCGGTGGGCGGGGCGATGGACCTGGTGCATGGCGCGAGGCGCGTCGCGGTCATCACCGATCATGTGACCAAGGATGGCAAGCCCAAGCTGGTCAAGCGCTGCAGCCTGCCGCTGACCGGGGTCGGCTGCGTCACCCGGGTCTATACGAGCCTCGCGGTGATCGACATCGAGCAGGGACGTTTCGTGCTGCGCGAAAAACTGCCCGGCTTGAGCGTCGACGATCTGCAGGCCGTGACCGGCGCCGAACTGGTCCTGCCCGAGACCATCGGCGACCTTGTTACCCCGGAGCTCTGACATGACCGAGGCTTTCATCTGCGACTACATCCGCACCCCGATCGGCCGCTTCGGCGGCGCACTGGCTGCGGTACGTCCCGACGACCTTGGCGCCATACCGCTGACGGCGCTGGCCGCGCGAAATGGCGGGGTCGACTGGGAAGCGGTGGACGATGTCATCTTCGGCAATGCCAACCAGGCCGGCGAGGACAACCGCAACGTGGCGCGCATGAGCCTGCTGCTGGCGGGCCTGCCGGTCGGCGTCACCGGCACGACCATCAACCGGCTCTGCGGCTCGGGCATGGACGCCGTGATTACCGCGGCGCGGGCGATCCGGGCCGGCGAGGCGGAACTGATGATCGCCGGTGGCACGGAATCGATGAGCCGGGCGCCCTTCGTCATGCCCAAGGCCGAGACGGCGTATTCGCGCAATGCGCAGATCTACGACACCACCATCGGCTGGCGCTTCGTCAATCCGCGCATGGAACAGCTGCACGGCACCGATTCCATGCCGCAGACCGGCGAGAACGTCGCCCGCGAATTCGGCATCAGCCGCGCGGCGCAGGATGAATTCGCGGTGCGCAGCCAGGAGAGGGCCATTGCCGCGCAGCAGAACGGGCGGCTGGCGCGGGAAATCACCCCGGTCGCCATTCCGCAGAAGAAGGGTGATCCCGGCATGGTCACCTCGGACGAACATCCGCGCGCCGGCACCACCACGGAAACGCTGGCCAAGCTGCGCCCGCTGTTCCCCGATGGCACGGTGACCGCCGGCAATGCCTCGGGCGTCAACGACGGCGCCGCGGCACTGATCATCGCCTCGGAGGCCGCGGCCAGAAAGCATGGCCTCACCCCGATCGCCCGCATCCTGGGCGGCGCCACTGCGGGCGTGCCGCCGCGCCTGATGGGCATGGGCCCGGCCCCCGCCAGCCAGCGGCTCTGCGCCCGTCTCGGCCTGACCCCGGCCGACTTCGACGTCATCGAACTCAACGAGGCCTTTGCCAGCCAGGGCATCGCCGTCTTGCGCGAATTGGGGATCGCCGGGGACGATCCGCGGGTGAACCCAAACGGCGGTGCCATCGCGCTGGGCCATCCGCTCGGCATGAGCGGCGCCCGCATCGCCGGTACGGCGGCGCTCGAGCTGTCGCTCGGCGATGCCCGGCGCGCCCTGGCCACGATGTGCATCGGCGTCGGGCAGGGCATTGCGGTGGCCCTCGAACGCGTCTGACGGGGGCGCGTGACGCTCACTTTGGCGTGGGCCGGCCGCAGCGCGGGGGCGCTTGGCGAAGCCGATCAGCGTGTATACAGTCCATGCTGCGCGGTACCATAGAAGTCCGGAGCGGACACGGGTACGATGGCGCCAACAATCAACGGGAGGATTTCATGTTGAGAAGAACAGCACTGGCCGCGCTGCTTGGTCTGAGCGTCGCCTGGTCGACGGTCGCGGTGGCGCAGGAAACGGTCAAGATCGGCGTCATCCTGCCCTATTCAGGACCCTTCGCCGACGCCGCCAACCAGCTCCAGGCCGGTATCGACCTCTATCTCGCCGAACACGGCAATGAAGTGGCCGGCAAGACCATCGAGATCATCAAGCGCGATACCGGTGGCCCGGCGCCCGACGTGGCGCGTCGCCTGGCACAGGAACTGGTGGTGCGCGACAATGTCGACATTCTGGCCGGCTTTGCACTGACCCCCGAGGCTCTCGGCGCCGCCGAAATCGCCACCGAAGCAGAAAAACTGATGGTGGTGATGAACGCCGCAACCTCGATCGTGACCGAGCAGTCGCCCTATATCGTGCGCACCGGCGTCACCATCCCCCAGCTCAACTATCCCTTCGGCAAATGGGCCTATGACCAGGGCATCCGCGAGGTCTATACGCTGGTGGCCGACTACGGCCCGGGCATCGACGCCGAAGCCTCGTTCGCCAAGGGCTTCACCGAAGCCGGCGGCACCATTGTCGGCGCCGACCGCACGCCGGTCGCCAACCCCGATTTCTCCGCCTATGTGCAGCGCGTGGCCGATGCGGCCCCTGAGGCTGTATACATTTTCGTTCCCGGCGGCGCCCAGCCGGCGGCTATCGGCAAGGCGCTGGCCGATCGCGGGCTGTCCCCGCCCGACATCAAGGTGCTGGCCCAGGGTGAGCTGACCCATCCCGAGGCCATGGAAAGCATGGGCGAAACCGCCCGCGGCATCATCACGACGTTCCACTATACGCTCGAGCGCGACGACCCGCTCAACCAGGCCTATGTCGAGGGCTACACGGCCGCCAATGACGGCCGCGAACCTGACCTGTTCTCCATTGGTGGCTATGACGGCATGCACCTCATCTTCGAGGCGCTCAAGGCCACCAATGGCGACACCAGTGGCGCTGCGCTGGTCGAAGCGGCCAAGGGCATGGCCTGGGACAGCCCCCGCGGCCCGATGTCCATCGACCCCGAGACCCGTGACGTCATCCACAACGTCTATATCCGCGAGGTCCAGGAAGTGGATGGCGAGCTGCAGAACGTGATCCTGCACGAGATCCCCAACGTCAAGGACCCGCTGCACGGGGCGACTGAGTAGGCTGACTTGCCGGGTGTGGCACGGTCGCACCCAGCCCACCGAACGGCACCTCCCCCTTGAAGGGGGAGGCTGGGAGGGGGTGCGAGAGCCTCGATATCTGGTTCGCACACCCCCCACCCTTGATCCCTCCCCACAAGGGGGAGGGTGTCGACTGAAATATCTTTGCTCCGGCCACTGCGTTCCCTCGGGCTCGACCCGAGGGTCACCCGCGGTCTGGCTCAGGAGATGAGAGGTCCTCGCGTCAGGCCCGAGGACAACGCAGTGGAATGAGAGAGCGCCTCGGCAGGCGCCTTGGATGACGGTGGGAATGGACAAAACAGTTAGCGCAAGATGCGGCGTGATCGAGTAGGACAGAAGCCATGATCAGCCAGCTGACCATCGTGCTGTTCGATGGATTTGCCTTCGGAATGCTGTTGTTCCTGCTCTCGGTCGGCCTCTCGGTCACCTTGGGCATGATGAATTTCATCAACCTGGCCCATGGCGCCTTCGGTATGTTCGGCGGCTATGTCGCCGTGACCGCCATGCGCCAGCTGGGCCTGCCGTTCCTCGCCGCGCTGCCGCTGGCCTTCATCTCGATGGCCCTGCTCAGCGTCATCATCGAGCGCACGCTGTTCCGCCGGCTCTATGGCGCCGGTGAGCTCAACCAGGTGCTGTTCACCATCGGCCTGGTGTTCGTCGCGGCGGCGGTGGCGACCTTTACCTTCGGCACCGTGCAACAGGTCATCATCCTGCCCGACTGGCTGCGCGGCTCGGTCGAGCTCGGCGGCATCCGCTTCGGTGTCTATCGCAGCTTCATCATCCTCGTGGCGCTTCTCGTCACCGCATTCCTGGTCTTCGGGCTGGAGCGGACCCGGCTGGGCGCCCAGATCCGCGCCGCCGTCGACAACCAGCGCATGGCGCAGGGCCTGGGGCTCGATGTCGAGCGGGTCTTCGCCATCACCTTCGCGCTGGGCAGTGGCCTCGCCGGGCTTGGCGGCGCGCTGGCGGTCGAGGTCGTCGGCCTCTCCCCGTCCTTCGGCTTCCAGATGCTGGTCTATGTGCTGATCGTGGTCTCGGTCGGCGGGCTCGGCTCGATCACCGGCTCCTTCGTCGGCGCGGCGCTACTCGGCATCGGCGACGTGGCCGGCAAGTATTTCTGGCCCGAGATCGGCAGTTTCCTCATCTACCTGCTGCTGGTGGCCATCCTGCTGGTGCGGCCGCTCGGCCTGTTCGGCAAGCGCTAGGAGAGGGCCATGACAACACCCGTGACCACCCCCATGACCACTCCGGGCGCCGCCCAGGTCGAACCGCGGGACTGGCTGCGGCGCCGCAGCCGCTGGTCCCCGTTCGAGATCGTGTTCTGGCTGGCGGCGCTGCTGCCGTTCCTCGTGCTGCCCACCTACCTGCCGCTGGCCAACCAGGTAGCGATTGCCGCGCTGTTCGCTCTCTCGGTCGACCTGATCCTGGGCTATGCCGGCATCGTGACGCTGGGTCATGCGATGTTTTTCGGGCTGGGCGCCTATTTCGCCGGCGTGATCAGCGTGCGCGGCTGGGGCGAGCCCATCACGGGCCTGCTGGCGGCGGGCCTGTTTGCCGGCATCATCGGCTTTATCGTCAGCTTCCTCATCACCCGGGTGCAGCACCTGGCGCTGATCATGGTGACGCTGGGCCTTGGCTTCCTCACATACGAGCTGGCCAATGCCATGCACTGGCTGACCGGCGGCACCGATGGGCTGCGCGGCATCAGCACCTGGCCGGTGCTCGGCCAGTTCCGCTTCGACATGTGGGGCTATACCGCCTACGCCTATTCGCTGGCGGTGCTGTTCATCTGCTTCCTGCTCAGCCGGCGGCTGGTCAATTCGGCCTTCGGGCTGGCGCTGCGCGGCATCCGCGAAAACGTCAAGCGCATGCCCGCCATCGGCGCCGACCACAAGAAGCACCTGCGGCTGGTCTATGCCATCTCGGCGGCCATTGCCGGGCTGGCCGGGGGGCTGTTGGCGCAGACTACCAATACGGTGGCGCTCGATTCGCTGAGCTTCGAGCGCTCGGCCGACGTCGTGGTCATGCTGATCCTGGGCGGCACCGGAAGGCTCTATGGCGCCATCCTGGGCACCATCATCTTTCTCGTGGCGCGCGACCAGCTGGCCGGCATCAATCCGCAATACTGGTATTTCGGCATCGGCCTGCTGCTGATGCTGGTCGTTCTCTTCATGCCCAAGGGCATCCTGGGCTTCCTGGCCCGCCTCGTGGAGAGGCGCAACTGATGGTGGACCAGCAGATCGTCCTGCGCGCCGAGGGGCTGTCGAAGAAATTCGGGCAGCTCGAGGTGACGCGCGAGGTTTCCATCAGCCTGCCGCGCGGCGCCCGCCACGCGCTGATCGGCCCCAACGGCGCCGGCAAGACCACGCTGATCAACCTGCTGACCGGCCAGCTGCAGCCCGATGGCGGGCGCATTGCGCTCGAGGGGGATGACATTACCGGGCTCGCGCCGGCCGCCCGCGTGCGCCGGGGGCTGAGCCGCACCTTCCAGATCAACACGCTGTTTCCCGACCTGACGCCCCTCGAGGCGGTGACCCTGGCGGTGCTGGAGCGCAAGCGCAGCGCCGGACAGTTCTGGAAGCGGCTGGCCGGCCACGACGAAACGATCGAGGAAGGCTACGCCATCCTGACGCAGCTGGGTCTGGGCGAGGTCGCCACCCGAACCACCCGCACCTTGTCCTATGGGCAGCAGCGGCTGCTCGAGATCGCCCTGGCGCTGGCGGCGCGGCCGCGCGTGCTGCTGCTCGACGAGCCGGCCGCCGGCGTCCCCAAGGACGAGAGCGCGGCGCTGTTTCAGGTCATTGCGGCGCTGCCGGCCGATATCTCGGTGCTGTTCATCGAGCACGACATGGACATCGTCTTCAAGTTCGCCTCGCGCATCATCGTGCTGGTGGGTGGCGGCGTGCTGCTCGAGGCCGATCCCGAAACGGTGCGCAGCGATCGCCGGGTGCGCGAGGTCTATCTGGGGCATGGCCATGGCTGAACCGCTGCTTGAATTCCGCGACGTCCGTTCCGGCTATGGCGAAGCGGTGGTGCTGGACGGCGTGTCCTTCGCGCTGCCGGCCAATGGCAGCCTGGCGCTGCTGGGTCGCAACGGCGTCGGCAAGACCACCCTGCTGCTGACCGCCATGGGCTTCATCAAGCTGGGGCGCGGCGCCGTGCACTGGCGCGGCGAGGACATTTCGCGGCTGGCTCCGCACAAGCGGGCGCGGCTGGGCCTGGGCTGGGTGGCGCAGGAGCGCGATATCTTCGCCTCGCTCTCGGTCGAGGAGAACCTGACGGTGATGGCACGGCCGGGCCGCTGGGACCTTGGCGCGATCTATGCGCTGTTCCCGCGGCTGGCCGACCGCAAGACCAATCTGGGCAACCAGCTCTCGGGCGGCGAGCAGCAGATGCTGGCCATCGCCCGCACGCTGATGACCAATCCGGCCGTGCTGCTGCTCGACGAGCCCTTCGAGGGCCTGGCCCCGATCATCGTCGAGGAACTGACCGCAGCCGTGCGCGAGATGACGGCCGACCAGGGGATAACCCTGGTGCTGGTGGAACAGCATGCCGAAGTGGCGCTGGCGCTGACCGAGGAGGCGATCATCATCGAGCGCGGCATGATCGCCCATCGGGCGAAGTCGGCGCAGCTCCTGGCGGACGATGCGACGCTCGAGCGCTATCTGGGGCTCAAGCTCGGGGCTTGAGGGTGGCGAAGCATTTCTCTCCACCCACTGGGCCCCACCCTCCCCCTTGAGGGGAGGGAAGCGAGATAGGACTTAGCCCTTCGCTAAGTCCGTCATCGAGCAGAGAGGGGGGTGTCTCCGCAGGCTCGGTGCGTTTGGCCCACCCCCTCCCTTGATCCCTCCCCTCAAGGGGGAGGGTGTCGACTGGGCTGGCGGTGGCCACCTGCCCCGGGAACAACGCCGGAGCGGGGTTAGTGCCCTTACACCGAGCCCCAGATCGCCTCGGCGGTCTTGACCACCAGTTCGAGCTTGCGCTTCTGGTCGTCCATGGTGATGGCATTGCCTTCTTCGGTCGAGGAGAAGCCGCATTGCGGGGCGATGCCCATCTGGTCGATATCGGCATACTTCCCCGCCTCGTCGAACTTGCGGCGCAGGCTGTCGAGGCTTTCCAGTTCGCCCGTCTTGGTGGTGATGAAGCCGGGCATGACGCGCTTGTTGCCCTTGGGCAGCAGCCGCAGCGGCTCGAGGCCACCAGCGCGCTCGGTGTCGTATTCCATGAAGTAGATGTCGACGCCGGTCTTGTTGAACACCGCATCGGCCGCCGGATCATAGGCGCCTTCGGCGATCCAGGTGGATTTGAAATTGCCTCGGCACATATGCATGCCGATCACCATGTCGGCGGGGCGGCCCTCGATCGCGTCATGCATCATCTTGGCATATTGCTCGATCAGCCAGTCCGGATCGAGGCCCTGGGCCTGCTTTTCGGCGCGGATCTTGGGGTCGCAGAGATAGGCGAAGAAGATGTCGTCCATCTGCAGGTAGCGGCAGCCGGCATCATAGAACGCCTGGACGGCCTTCTTGTAGGCCTTGGCGAGGTCGGCGAACAGCAGTTCGAGGTCGTCGCCATAGGGCTTGTGGCTGATATCGTCCTTGGCGACGCGGAAATGGCAGCAGCTCGGCCCAGGAATGGAGATCTTGGGCATCACCCTGGTATTGGCGGCGACGAACTTGAAATGCTCCAGCATCGGGTGGTCGGCGGGGAAATCGACCTTGTCGATGATGGTGGGGAAGATGGGGCGCGTGTTGGCGCCCTTGAAATTGTGCCCGGTGGCCACGTCGCGCTCGACGAAGGTGAAACCATCCAGCTCCTGCATGAAATCGTAGTGCCAGAACGAGCGGCGGATCTCGCCATCGGTCACCACCGGCAGGCCGACATCCTGCTGCAGCTTGATCGCGTCGCGGATCGCCGCGTCCTCGACTTCGGCCAGCTGCTCGCGCGACATGGCATGCTCCTCGAAATGCTGCGCCCGCGCCTGCTTGACCGCGGAACTGCGCAGCAGTGAGCCGACATGGTCGGCACGGAAAGGGGGGTGGGCAATCGTCATGGCAAGTCTCCGGGAGCGGCGTTTGATGGCCTGTCGTGTACACAGGGTTGCCGCCATTGGGCAAGCGCCGTGGCGGCTGCAGCGCCACCGGCCATGCCAGTGTATACGCGCCCGGTCAGCCGATGGCTGCGGCGGGCGATGTTGCGCTGTGCTGGTTCATCCAATCGGCGGCCTTCCTGATGCCGCCCAGCGGGAAGACATGCAACTGGGTGATGAGGCTCTCGGGATGGCGCTGCTTGTGCGCAGCGAATCCCGCCACGACATCGGTGGGCTCATAGGGCAGCAGCAGCTTGCTGAGGTCGCGCGCCCGCTTGTGCAGCACCGAGACCGAGGGCCCCACGCCGCAGGAGAGCGCGAACTGGATCAGCGTCTGCAGCTTGGCGGGGCCCGCGATACCGGCATGGATGGGCAGCGTGATGCCCAGATCGGCGATGCGCTCGGCCCAGGCGATGACAGCAGGCGCATCGAAGGCGAACTGGGTGACGATGGCCATCTGCGCATCGGTGCGCGAGGCAAAGTCCTGCTTGTAGCGCAGGGCGCCATCGACATTGGCGGTGCCGCCGGCGCTGTCGATGTCGCGGTGGCCCTCGGGATGACCGGCGACATGGAGGTGGGTGAAGCCGTGATGGTCGAACAGGCCCGTCTCGATCATCTGGATGGAGCTGTCGAAGGCGCCGACCGGCGCGGCATGGCCGCCGCCCAGCAGCAGGGCCTGCGTCACCCCGGCATCGTTGCGGTAGCGCTTGATCCACTCCTCGAGCTCATGGGCATCGGCAATGCCGCGCGCCGGGAAATGCGGCATGACCGCAAAGCCGTCCTCATGCAGCCGGCGGGCGGTCGCCACCATCTCCTCGATGGGGGTGCCGGCGATGTGGGCGATATAGACCCGGGTGCCCGCCGGCAGCAGCGCCTTGAAGTCATCAACCTTGGCCGCCGTGCGCGGCATGACCTCGATGGACCAGCCGGCGGTAATGTCGGTTTTCCGCGCCTGCGGCGGCGGGGCAGCGACGCGTCGGTCGAAGTTCAGCAGGGCCATCATGCAATCCTCCTCGGCGCAATATGTATACATAATGACGCGGAGTCGAATCAAGAAGAGTCGAAAAAACGGGAAAACAGCCGGCTTCGTCGCGAAAGCAGCCGTTGCATCACCGAAGGCCATATCGCATAGTGCATACACAGATCGGTGAAGATCAGCGCCGATGACCGGCAGGACCGGCCCACAGAGGCCGGCAGCCGGGCGGATGGTGAGGGAGGAAAGCACCATGGCCGAACCGTGTTTCGACGTTGCCCATCTCGGCCATGTCGAGCTCTATACCGACCGGTTCGAGGAGAGCCTCGATTTCTTCACCCGCGTCTATGGCCTGACCGCCAGTCTCGTCGAGGACGGGGTGGCCTGGCTGCGCGCCTTCGATGATTACGAGTTCCACACGCTCAAGCTCACCCGGCACCACACCACGGGCATCGGCCATGTCGGCTACCGGACCACGTCGCCCGAGGCGCTCGAGCGCCGCGTCAAGGTGATCGAGGCGATGGGCTGCGCCATCGGCTGGGTCGAGGGGGACGAGGGTCACGGCAGGGCCTTCCGCTTCACCGATCCGGACGGCCATGTCTTCGAGCTCTATTACGACACCCGCGTCTACGAGGCACCGCAAGAGGAGCGTCCGGCGCTCAAGAACATCGCCCAGCGCTATCACGGCCGCGGTTGCGCCCCGCGCCGGCTCGATCACTTCAACCTGCTGGCCCGCGACGTGCGCGCCATCAAGGCCTTCATGACCGAGGCGCTGGGCAGCCGTGTCACCGAGGAAATCCTGCTCGACAACGGCCGGCTCGGCGGCTGCTGGTTCACCGTCAACAACAAGAGCTACGACGTCGCCTATTCCGAAGACCATAGCGGCGCCAGCGGCCGCTTCCATCACGTCACCTATGCGGTGGACCAGCGCGAGGATATCCTGCGGGCAGCCGACATTTTTCTCGAAAATGGCGTCCATATCGAAACCGGGCCGCACAAGCACGCCATCCAGGGCACCTTCTTCCTCTATGTCTGGGAACCCGCCGGCAATCGCGTCGAACTGGCCAATGCCGGTGCCCGATTGATCTTGCGGCCGGACTGGCCGACGGTGACCTGGACCGAGACCGAACGCAAGAAGGGTCAGGCCTGGGGGCTCAAGACCATCGAGACGTTTCACACCCACGGCACGCCCCCGGTGGGCAGGAAGGACTAGCAAGCATGGCCAGCACCGCCCTTATCGTCAGTGCCCATTCCGCCGACTTCGTCTGGCGCTGCGGCGGCGCCATCGCTGCCCATGCCGCCAGGGGCTATGACGTCACCGTCGTCTGCCTGTCCTATGGCGAGCGCGGCGAAAGCGCCAAGCTCTGGAAAAAGCCGGAGATGACGCTGGACAAGGTCAAGTCCGAGCGCCGCCGCGAGGCCGAGAACGCCGCCAGGGCCCTCGACGTGCACGATATCCAGTTCTTCGATCTGGGGGACTATCCGCTGGAGATGACGCGGGAGGCCAAGGACCGGTTGGTCGACGTGATGCGGGCGGTGCAGCCGAGCTTCATTATGACCCACTCGAAATACGATCCCTACAATACCGACCACATGTATGTGTCGCAGTGGACGCTGGAATGCCGCGCCATCGCCCAGGCCTGGGGGCATAATCCGGGACAGAAGATCCTGGGCGCGCCGCAGGTCTACCTGTTCGAGCCGCACCAGACCGAGCAGATGGAGTGGAAGCCCGACACCTTTCTCGACATCACCGATGTCTGGGACAAGAAATGGGCGGCGATCCAGGCGATGGAGGGCCAGGAACACCTCTGGCACTACTACAAGAACGTGGCGGAGAACCGCGCCAACCATTTTACCCGCAAT
>DASYHM010000022.1:0-22171 GCA_035998575.1 Devosia sp. | reverse complement strand
GCGTTGATGGAAGAGGGTTTGCTAATGTTCCGACCGTTTCAAATATCAGGTTGCTGCATTAGCTTCGACCGACCGACATATCGAAGGCGCTCCACATCCGGCGACGCTTTTTAGCGACCGCCGGCCGCTTTGCGCCCCATTTCTGCCGCTGCGGGCCGAATACATTTGTTCCAAAAGCGGACGCAATGAACGGCTAAACTCGAATTCCGGGTCCGATTGGCGGGACCTAGATCACGCCTCGCCTTATTGCCTCGGCTACCGCCTGCACGCGGTTTGCCGCACCCAACTTGGTGGTGATCTCCTGGACTTTCCGCTTCACCGTAATTTCGGTAAGCGCCAGCTCGTTAGCGATGTCGAGCGACCGACCGCCGATGGCTAGTAGGCGAAGCACGCGAACTTCTTGGGGGGTGAGGCCGCTTTCGCGCTGAATCTGCTGGGAGGCGACCTTTTTGTATTCGTCCATCATTACCGCAATCAATTCCTGGGATAGCATGGGCATGCCGCTATGCACCTGGCGGATGGCCGTGGGCAGGGTTTCGTAGGAGTTCGACTTGAGGAGATAGGCGTCCGCCTCGGCTTCAAGCGCACCGACCAGATACTGGCGGTCCTCGTAGGTCGACAGGATCATGCAGCGAGGCGGCGTCGCGCTGGCCTTGAGCGCGCGTACGAGCTGAATGCCGTCCATGCCGCCGAGTCGAATATCGACCGTGGCAACATCAGGCTTTAGTTTTTCGGCAAGGGCGATAGCGTCTAGGGCGCTGCCGGCTTCCCCGACCACCTGGATATCGCTTTCGTCCTCAAGCAGACTTTTAACGCCCATGCGAAAGATCTGGTGATCGTCGACGATCATCACGCGAATACTCATGCCGCGTTTAACTCCAAAGGAATTGAAAACATCAACCGCGTCCCCTTGCCAGGCGCGGTCTCGACAAGGAGGGCGCCGCCGACAACCTGCGTACGCTCGCGAATGCCGACGAGGCCCAGTCCCATTTTGGCATCGTCGAAAACGAATCCGCGGCCATCATCGACGATCCCCACATCAACGGATTTGCCGCTATAGGTCAGTTGCAGCGTCAGGGACCGTGCTGCGGCGTGGCGCACCACATTCTGGCTGGCCTCCTGAACTATGCGGAAAATGGCAAGCTCAGCCTCGGCGCTGAGGGCCACGGGCTGGCCACTAACCGAAAAGCTGGTTTCCAGAGCATCGCTTTGTGGAAGGGCGCCGACGTAGTTTTCCAATGCAGCGACCAGTCCGAGTTCGTCTAGAACGTTGGGGCGCAGGGCATAGATGATCTGCTTCATCTCGCTCAGGCAGCCGTCGAGCGTCGACTGGCAATCTATCAGGCGCTGATCCAGTTCGGCATCGCCTCCGAGCCGGCGGCGAATGGTCTGAAGCTGATAGGTGGCGGCGAGGATAGACTGGGCAACGCTGTCATGGAGATCATAGGCGATGCGTTGGCGTTCGCGCTCCTGCACATCGACCACGCGTCGCCAGAGGGCATGCAGCTCTTTTGCCTTGGCGGCGATCTCGTCATGGGCTTCGCGCAGGAGCCGGGTACGATCGGCGACCTTATACTCCAGGATATCACTAAGTTCGCGGGAGCGCTCGAACAGGCGGGCATTTTCAATGGCAACCACCGCCTGGTCTGCAAAGGCGCGGACGACGCGTCCATGTTCTGTCTTGAAGAAGCCGGGCTCGGGCCAATCGACGCAGAGCCAGCCTATGCAATCCCTGCCGTGGACCAGCGGCGCGCTGCACCAGGAAACGATCTGCTCGGTGCCCGGCTGCCAGACCCAGTCCGGCTCCTTGCGCACGTCGTCTATGATCAGCGTGCGGTGCTGTTCGAGCACGGGCCGGCTCAGGGCGGCTGCCGCGGGATCGAAACTGTGGCGCTTGACGAGGGGATTGTCGGGATAACCCTTTGCCGCGACGACACGCATGCGGCCATCGTCGCCCAGAAGCGTCACGCGACTGCCGCGGTTCGGCACTACGCGGCCGAGTTGCATCAAAACCGCTTCGAGCACATGACGCGGATCGAGGCGCGAGGATATGATGCGTGACACATCCGCCAAGGTATTGGCGAGTTCGCGCTCGCGCCGCTCTGCCGCCAGAAGCCGGTGCTGTTCAATGACCGGGGCGATCTGGTCGGCAACCGTCTGGAGCAGCAGGATGTCATTCTGGCGAAACGCATCCGGCTGATCGCTCTGGATATCGAGAACACCCACAACGCTCTGGCCGAGCCTGAGCGGCAGCGCCAGTTCGGAAGCGGTGTTGGGGAGCAGGGCATTGGTGACGAAATGGCTATCCTGGCTGACATTCTGGCTTACCCACATGTGGCCGGTCTGGGCCACGCGACCAATGATGCCGCGGCCGATACCCTCACTGAACCCGGATGAGAGCAGGTGTTCCGCCAGCGGGCCTGCAGCATGGACAAGGGAGACGCGCTGGTGGTCTTCGTCAGTCAGCAACAACTGAACATGGTCAAAGCCCAGGGAGGCATAGACCAGTTCGGTGATCTTGGCGAAGAGCTGTTCGCGCTCCCGAATGGAGGTGACCATCTGCCCTAAGCGATGGATCAGCGAGAGATGGCTGCGCACTCGATCCATGCGGCCGGCCAGCGAGTGGGATTCGAGAAAGGCAGAAACATCGTCGGCGACCAGCGCCACGCTGTCGTCGAAATCGGCGCGCGGACGGTTGGAATGGGGAAAGCCCAGAAGCACATGGCCCTGGACCTCTCCGGTGGTCTTTACCGGCCGCATAACCAGCACATAGCCCTGGCTTGCGGCGCGCTGCACCACATAGGGCGGCGGCGCTGACATGGTGCCGGCCGTATAGCGCATCTCTGCTAGTAGCCGATGAAGAGGTGCGGGAATTTTGGCCGTGGTCAAAACCTCGGTAGTCTGGTCGGATTCGACGAGAAGCGCGGCCCAGCCGGCGCCGATCACTCGTGACGCGCGCTCGAGACGGGCGAGGAGATCAATGCGTGCGGCCGCGGGAATTTCCACGGTGCGAAAGCGTCTCAGACGCGCCGCTTGAGTACCGTCCTCATCGTCGCGATAAAGTGGCCGTATCGGACTTGCCGGAAGCGGCGGTCCATTGGTCGAGCCGCCTAGCCCCATTGGTTAGCCGATCCTTTCGCAGGCTGCAGTGTCTCTGCACCAGGCCCGGACAGAAATCGGCCATGCGGTACATCTACCATGATTTGCCCCTCGGCAAAGACCGTCAAGCCACGCAGGAGTGTTCGTGTTACCATGCCGTGCATAGCAGATCCCACATACGCGCTATGGCGGTTACGGTAGAAGAGATGGTCTGGCGCCAGAGTGGTTTGCCGCTCGGGATCGACGAGCACGATGTCGGCATCATAACCTATGGAAATCTCGCCCTTCCTGCCTGCCAAACCAAAAATCCGGGCTGGATTGGTTGATGTCATAAGCACGAGGTCGGAGAGCGGCAGTCCGCGCTTTTGCACCCCTTCAACAAGCAAAGCCGGCAAGGTGGACTGTAGGCCGGAAATGCCACCCCAGGCCTCAAAAATGTCGTCATCGCCGGCGGTCTTCTCTTCCCAAAGACAGGGCGAGTGGTCGGAGGCGATGATATCAACCACACCTTCCAGCACGCGCTCCCAAAGGGCATTCACTTCGCCGCGCCCGCGAAGCGGAGGAGCGCATTTGGCAACGGGGCCGAGACTTTCGAGATCGTCGTCGGAGAAGACAAGGTAATGCGGGCAGGTTTCGGCCGTCACCAGAACGCCACGGCGCTTGGCCGCCGAAACCAGATCTACGCCTGCAGCGCAGGAAATGTGGACGATGTGCAGGCGGACGCCGGTGCGCTCCGCCATGGCGATGGCCGCGCGAATGGCAGACAGTTCGGCGATAATCGGGCGCGCCTCGCCCCAGGCGCGACGATCGCGGCGCCCGGCGGCCCGTAGATCGGCGGTCAGGCGTCGGGTCATTTCTTCGTCCTCCGCATGGACGGCAACCAGGCTCCCCATAGCCGCGACCTGTTCCATGCCGCATTCGAGCACCATGTCGTCAGCCCGTGGAAAGTCGAACGAACCGGTGCACATAAAGGCCTTGAAGGCGCTCACACCGCCATAATGCAGATCGGAGAGAGAGGCGAGGTTGTCGGTGACGAGCCCGCCCCAGAGGCCATAGTCGACAATGCTCTGGCGCGCCGCCTCGCGTTTTTGCGCCAGGGCGTCGGCATTAATGGTTGGCGGGGAAGCATTGAGCGGCATCTCTAGAAAACTGGTAATGCCGCCCGCTGCTGCAGCGCGACTGCCTGTTACAAAACCCTCCCAATGACCGCGGCCAGGCTCGGAAAAGTGGACGTGGGGGTCCACCAGTCCGGGCAGGATCAACTGTCCGGCTGCGTCGATCGTTTCGGTAGCTGCATGGTCGGGATTGCCGCGCACCAATTCAACGATGCGCCCATTGGCCACTAGAACGCCGCCGGCAAAGGTTTCTGCGGCGGTTACGACCCGGCCGTTGCGGATGTAGAGGTCTGGCCGAGACATCAATCGAGGCCGATCATCCGGGCGGGGTTGTGGGCGGTCATGGTCTGCACTTCTTCGACCGAGAAGCCGAAATAGAGCAGCATGGACATCATCATGCGCATGCCTTCGATGGGCGAGGGCAAGACGCGCACGCCATAATCGGTCGCGAGCACGAACTGTTCGGGACCGACGTCTCGAATTCCCTGCAACCAGCTCATGGCCCGGCCATGCACGACGGCGCCCATGTCCATGAGTTCGCGTTCGACATAGTAGTGCGTCTGCGGCATCCATGGCCCACCGAAGTCGACAGCACAGGCTTCAAGGAATACACCCTGCGCCGCAAGGTTTTTCTGCTCCTCAACTGTGAGAAGCGCGCGCGCCGGATGGGCGACGAGGATTTTCTTGATACCGGCGGCCTGCGCTAGTTCGACGACGCGCAAGGCTTCGGGCCCGGAGACGTGGCCGGTATTGAGATAGACCTCGGGGTGCTCGGCCACCATGTCGAGGATTTCCTTGAGCGCATCGGGCACCGGCTCATCGTCGAGCGGAATGCGGATGGCGCGCGCCAGTTCCTTTTCGGCGAAGCCGGGAATGGCATCCTTGAACGGCACGAGCTTGCCATCGACCATCGTCGATTCCGTTGATGCCGAATGGTAGGTGCAGTGCGAGCCAAAGCTGATCATGCGGCAACCATCGCCCATATTAAGCGCCGTCCTCACAGCACGCGGGTTCATCCCGTCATGGCTCGAATTCATCAGATATCCGCCATAGGTGCGGAAATCCTTGAGGTAGCGGTTGACCATCCAGGCCGTGCCCGAGGCCCAGCCGAAAACGTCGTAGTAGAGAATGGTCCGCATGCCCGCTGCGCGTGCCATTTCCGCGACCTGGATGGGGTCGAAGTGGCCGGGATTGGAGCGCAGCACGGGACCTGCATGCACATGACTGTCGATGGCGCCGACGAGGAGTTCCTCGGGCAGTTCCATGGTGCGGTTATAGAAGGGTTCGTAAGTGGCCATGGTGCCGCTCCTTATAGGGGATCGAGCCCGATCATGCGGGCGGGATTGCTGGCCGTCATGGTGCGGATCTCGTCGGGCGTGAATTCATAGTCGAGCAGCGTCGTGATCATGGTGCGCATGCCCTGTACCGCCGAAGAGGCTGCGCGGATGCCGTAATCGGTGCCGAGAACAAAATATTCCGGCCCCACTTCGCGGATATCGGCCATCCACTGTGCCGCGCTGCGACGCATGCGCGGCAGGTCGCCCGAGCGGTCCATGTATTTCTTCTCGACATAATAGTGGGTGCGCGGCGCGTGCGGGTAGAGCCAGTCGACGAGACATCCTTCGAGGAAGAAGCCGCGGCGGGCTGCATCTTTCTGCTGCTCGATCGAAAGCTGCTGTCGCGCCGGATGGGCGATCAGCACTTTTCCGATTCTGAATTCTTCTGCGAGGTCGAGAATGCGCATGACCTCGGGGCCGGAGACATGTCCGGTGTTGAGGTAGACATCTGGATGGTCGGCGACCATTTGCAGGATTTCCGCCAGGTCGTCCGAGATCGGACCTTCCTCGGGAATGCGAATGGCGCGTGACAGTTCTTCCTTGGCGAACTCAGGATAGGCATCCTTGAACGGCACAAGCTCGCCATCGATGATGGTGGACTCCCGGCTCGCCGAGAAATAGGTGCAGTGCGAACCGAAGCTGATGAAGCGGCAGCCCTCTTCCATATAGAGCGCGGTGCGCACCGAGCGTGGATTGAGCCCACCATGGGCTGAGTTCATCAGGTATCCGCCAAAGGTCTTGATCCCGGGCACATGGCGATTGACCATCCAGGCCGTGCCTGAGGCCCAGCCGAAAACATCGTAGTAGACGATGGCCCGCATGCCGGCCTCGCGCGCTTCGATGGCAACCTCGAATGGGTCCTGATGGCCGGGATTGGAGCGGAGCACCGGACCGGCATGGACATGGCTGTCGATAGCGCCCACCAGAAGCTCGGACGGCAGTTCCATTGATCGGCTGTAGAATGTCTCGGTGGTCGTCATAGCGATACCTTCTGAGAGAGATCGAGAGTGGGTCGGGAATAGTCGGCGGCAAGATCGGCCGCGAGCCAGCAGGCCGAGCGTTGCCCGCCAGGCAGTTCAGTCACTGGAGGCGCCTGATGGCAGCGCTCATGGGCGAGCGGGCACCGGGCGCGAACCGGGCATTCCTGGGGTTTGACATCGCCCAGCGCTAGTTCGCCACGGAGCGACAGCCCGAAGTCTGGCAGTAGATTGACGCGGGGAGCGGCGGCAAGCAGCGCCTTGGTATAGGGATGAGCGGGCTTTGAGAGCACCAGTTCGCTGGGACCCTCCTCGACGACGACGCCGAGATACATGACCATGACCCTCGAGCAGATATAGCGGATCACCGCCACGTCGTGGCTGATGAATAGGAAGCTGGTGCCGACCTCAGATTGCAGGTCTCTGAGGGTGCGCAGAACCTGCGCCTGCACAGACACATCGAGCGCCGAGGTTGGCTCATCGAGCACAATGACCAAGGGCTCGCAGGCCAAGGCCCGCATGATGGCAACACGCTGGCGCTCGCCGCCCGAAAGCTGGTGCGGGAAACGATCGAGCGCGTCTTCCTTGAGGCCGACGAGATTGGCCAGCTCCAACATGCGGGACCGTTCTTGGCCCTTGGGCGCAGTATCGAAATTGCGCATGGCCTCACGCACGAAAGTGAAGACTGACATACGTGGGTTGAGACAGGTTTCCGGACGCTGAAAGACGATCTGGATGGCCTTGCGGAATTTTCGTTTTGCGGCGCCGGACAGGGCCGAAAACACGGTGCCATCTACGATGATATCGCCATCATCGGGCTCTTGCAGGCCGACGACACAACGCCCGAGCGTGGTCTTGCCGCAGCCGCTTTCCCCGATGAGCCCGACGACTTCGCCGCGTTCGACCTTGAAGGAAACGCCGCGCACGCCGACGCTGATCGACTGCGGACGGCGAGGATCAAAGAAAAGTTTGGTGAGCTTTCTGACCTCCAGGGCCGGAGTTTTGGTGCTCATGCCATTGCCTCCTCGTAAAGCACGCAGTGGACGGCGCGGTTTTCCCGCTCGATGACGGGCGGCCGACCCATTTCGCAGGCGGCGCGCGCATGCGGACAGCGGTGCGAGAAGCGGCAGCGCTCTATGCCCTGCGGCCCACCCCAGACCGAACCGATCAGGGGAACCAGTTCGCGTGGGCTATCGACATCGGGCACGGCATTGATGAGCCCCTGCGTATAGGGGTGCAACGGACGGGCGAAGATCGACCTGAGATCGCCCGCCTCGACCACCTGCCCCGCATGCATAATCGAGAGTGACCGGCAATACTCGGACACCAGCGAGAGATTGTGGGCGATGAGCACGATGGCCATGTCCCGTTCGGCGCAGAGTTTGGCGAGGAAGCGCAGCATTTCGCGCTCCGTTGTCACATCAAGTGCCGTGGTTGGTTCGTCGGCGATCAGCAGGCGGGGCTCGGTGGCCAGCGCACAGGCCATGGCCACGCGCTGGGCTTGGCCGCCACTGATCTGGTGCGGATATTTCTGGCCGAGATCGCGGAAGTTGAGACCGACGACGCGGAAGAGAGTGTCGACCTCCGTAGCAAGATCATGGTTACGCCTCTTCTGACGAACGACGCGCTCGACCTGCGCCCCAACCCGCATGAAGGGATTGAGCGCGCCCTTGGCGTTCTGAAACAGCAGCGACACGCCGCGCGACAGATTGCCCCGAAGGGCCTTCTGGTCCTTGGCTGGGCGTGTGTGATCGCGGAAGCGCACCGTGCCGCCGGTGACGTCGAGCCCATTGGCGGCAAGGCCGACGCTCGCCATCATAGAAATCGACTTGCCCGAGCCGCTTTCCCCAACAAGACCATAGAGCTCGCCGCGCTGGACGCTGAAATCGACGTGATCGACGATGCGCCGGCGTTCGCCACCGCGCACGCTGTCGATGGTGAGGTCTTCGAGCGCGAAGAGGGTTTCGCCCATGGTTCAGCCCTCCGCCCGGCGCGGGTCGAGACGGCTTTCAAGGCAGTCGCCGACAAGATTGAGGCTGAAGATCGTGGCAGCCAGCACGAGGCCGGGCCCGATGCTCATCCACCACGCGCCCTGGATGAGATAATTCGTGCCCTCGGCCACCATGACGCCGAGATCGGGCGTGGGCGGGCGAATGCCGACGCCGAGGAAAGAGAGCGCGGCCACATTGCCGACGGCCGCCGCCAGATTGAGGCTGCCATGCACGATGATGGGCGAGAGCGTGTTCGGCATGAGGTGCCGGAAGAGAATTGAGGCCTCGCTGGCGCCCGAACAGCGTGCCGCGTCGATATATTCGAGCGTCTTGCGGCTCAGCGCCTCGCCACGGATAACGCGGGCATAGGTGGGGATATTGATGAGCACGGTCACGATGACGATGCTCTCGACGCCAGGCCCCATGACGAGGATCAGCACCATGGCGATCAACAAAAGGGGGAAGGACTGGACGATATCGACGAGGCGCATGACCAGTTCGTCGAGCCAGCCGCCGAGATAGCCGCAGACAAGGCCGATGAAGGAGCCGATGAAGATTGCTCCGGTGACGCCGAGGCCAGCGACGATGAAATCGATGCGCAGGGAAGTGACCGTGCGCGAAAAGACGTCGCGGCCGAAGTGATCGGTACCGAGCCAGTGCTCGATCGAGGGCGGCAACAACGTCTTGGGCGTCGTCAGCAGCGGATCATGCGTGACCAGCAGCGGCCCGATTATGGCGACGACCAGCAGCACGGCCAGCAGCATCGCGCCAGCAAAGCCGAGCGCGTCACCATTGAATATGCCCTGATAGATGCGGCGCCAGGGTGAGCGTCTTAGCGTGCTCTGCACGATTGGAAGGGGCAGGTTCATCGGCTCACTGCGCATATTCATTGCGGATCCGGGGGTCGATGAAGGCGTAGGAAATGTCGACAAGGAGGTTGGCGACCGCCACGCTTGAGGCGATAAGCAGGATGCAGGTCGAAACCGGCGCCATGTCGCTGGTGGTAATGGCGGTAACCGCGTAGCGGCCAAGCCCTGGCCAAGCAAAGACGGTTTCTACGATGGCTGCCCCCGCCAGAACATTGGCGACGATGAAGCCTAGCGTCGTCACGATGGGGATCATGGCGCCGCGAAAGGCATCGCCGAGGATCAACTGCCGGGATTTCAAACCGAGGGCACGACCGAAAGTGATGTAGTCTTCCTTGAGCGAGTCACTCATGGCGGCACGGGTGATGCGTGCGATGGGCGAGACGACGCCCAGACCAAGCACGAAAGCCGGCAGCAGCAACTGCCGGAACGCGGCCCAGGCAACGTCCCATCGCCCGGCAAGCATGGCGTCGATCGTGTAGAAGCCGGTATTGCCCACCGGCGCGGTGAACATGGGCGAGAGCCGGCCGATAGGCGATGGCACGACGCGAAGCTGGAAATAAAGCCAGAAGATGAGCGTCACGCCCAGCCAGAAGGCGGGGATGGACTGGGCCAAGAGATTGGTAACGCGCATGACGTGATCGATCCAGCTCCCGCGATAGACGGCCCCCAGAATGCCCATGGGTAGGCCCGCGAGAACGCCGAAGACGATGCCGAAGATGGCAAGTTCGAGAGTGGCCGGAATACGGATCGCGAGATCCAGGCCGACCGTGTTGCCGGTGCCGAAGGACTTGCCGAAATCGCCGCGAAAGACCGATTCCATATAGCGCGCATATTGGACGACGAGCGGCTGGTCGAGGCCCATCTGCCGGCGCATCTCTTCACGCTGTTCATTGGTGATGTCGGGATAGCGGCTGGTCACCGGATCGGACGGCAAAAGGTAGGACATTGCAAAGGCGATGGCCGAGACGCCGACGAGGACAACGAGACTGATGGCCACGCGTCGAAGGATGTAGATCGTCAAGGGGGGAATACGCATCGCCAGATCTCCGGAAGGGATCGAAAGGTGGCCGCACCGGAGATTTCGGTGCGGCCCGTTCGCAGGGAGAGGTCAGGCGCAGGGGCGCAGCCAAGAGAAGGCGATGGTGCCCCAGGGGAACTTGTTGACGTTGCAGATATTGCTCGCGACAGCGGCGTTCCAATTCACCTGGAAGATCGGCGCCGCCAGGTATTCGCCGTTGAGAATGTCGAGCACTTCATCCTGCAGCACCATGTAGTCGGCCTCGTCTTCCTGCGGGATCAGCAGAGCATCGAGCACGTCCTTGTCGAGCGTGGCGTTGGAGTACTGGATGTGGTTGGTGGCGCTATCGGTGCGATACATCCAATAGGTCCAGTACATGAAGTCGTTCCACCACGGGCCCATCGAGTGGATGGAAACCTTGAGATCGCGCTCGCCCCAGGCGACATCGTCGAAGGCATTCTGAGTCAGCGGCTTGATCTGCATGTCGAGGCCGATTTCGCGCAGCGCATCCTGGATGATGACCCCGGCCGCCATATTGGTCGACCCATTGACCACAGGCACTTCAAAGCTCGGCACGTTGCCGGCATAGGTGCTCTCGGCGACCAGCGCTTTGGCCGATTCGATATTGGTGGTGAACAGCGGATTGGCGACATAGCCGGGCGTGTTCACCCCGACCAGGTTCTGCACCGGGGTACAGAAGCCGCGGCAGACTTCGGCTATAAGACGGTCATAGGGAATGGCCTTGATCACCGCTTCGCGAATTTTCGGATCGTCGAACGGCGCGACGTCCGGCTTCCAGCGCAAGACCGCCACGTCCTGCTGCGACGGCACCGAGAAGACTTTCGCATTGGGCGAATTCTGCAGCACCGAATATTCGTTCGGCGTTAGGAAGCCAATTTGCGCTTCGCCGCTTTCCAGCAGCAGCATCCGGGTTTGCGCATCGGGCACGACGCGGAACATCACCTCGGAATAATAGGGCTTTGCCTCGCCCCAATACTCCTTGTTGGCCGTGGCGATGATGTATTCGCCGCTTTGCTGGTCACCCAGCATATAGGGGCCGGAGCCCATGGCATTGGACTTGATCCAATCGACGCACCATTCGTCTTCAGCCGCCCGGCCCGCCTCGCAGGCGGCCTTGGACATGACCGTCAGAGACATCGAGGCGAAGTTGCGCAGCGAATAGCGGCCCAAGCCATCGGGATAGGTGATCTTGAGCGTCTGCGGGTCGACGACCTCCATCTGATCGATGGCAAAAATGCCGCCGGTCTCGATCTGGGTCGTGCCCCAACCCATGCGACCGGCAAGAGCGCGCTCGATCGACCAATAGACGTCCTCGGCGGTGACCGCCGAGCCATCCCAAAACTTGGCCGCGGGATTGAGATGGAAGGTCAGCGTCTTGTTGTCATCAGAGATTTCCCAGCTTTCGGCCAGGCGCGGGACGATCTTGGTCTGGTCGGCAATGCCCGTCGCCGGATCGATCTCGTAGGTCACAAGGGTGTCGAACATCTCCATGGCCAACTGGCCGACAAAGGCCGAGGTGTTCTGCGGGTCGAGCGTCGAGGGATATTCGTTGTGCAGGTAGATAAGCCGCGGGCCAGCTCCGACCTCATCCGGCGTCAGCGCGGCCGGCGCGAAAGCGGTTTGGGCCATAGCTGTGCTGCCGATTGCCGACACCATCAGAAACGCCGCAAGCGGCGACAGAAAAAGCGAACGTTGCATTGCCATCCTTCCATCCTCTGAGGAGCCGAGCCCAGATGGGTCGGTCTTTCATCGATGGCTGGATCTTCGCGGGAACAGCGCCATGGAACCAGTTCAACTTCGGCGCAATCGCCGATACCTTGGTATCGAAGTTGAAGGTATGTAGGTCAGCTGTGCGCCCCATTTCTGCCGTTCAGGCTGCTTGGACGATTACCGGAAAGCGGACGGTCCGCTTAGCTAATAGCGGTGGCGGAGTTCGGCCCCAGTGTCGCCGTTGAATTAGCGCGGGAAGCCTGCCTGATCTCCTGTGGTTAGGCGACCTGGTCCTGCAGGCTGTCGAAAGACGTCTCGGCATCGACCACCATGTTGCGTCCGCCTCTTTTGGCCGCGTAAAGAGCCTGATCGGCAGCGCGCAACAGATCCTCCGGCGACCGCGCCAAGGCTTCTCCGGATACCGCTACTCCAATGCTGATGGTGACCCACGGCTTCACCGCGGACTGAGGGTTTTGCAAATGCACCCCTTCGATCCGCGACCTGATCGCTTCGGCTGTTTGCAGCGCCTGAGCAGCAGCATCGCCTGTCAGGATCACCAGGAACTTTTCGCCACCGTAGCGGAACACATGATGTGAGTGCGAGAGCAAGGAAGATCGTATGATCTGTGCCACCTCTGCGAGGCACCTGTCGCCCCAAGTGTGCCCGAGTTCATCATTAAGAACCTTGAAGCAGTCTATGTCGCACATGAGCATGGCGATCTCACCGGGCATGGATGTCGAGGACCGCAGCGCAAGCGATTGCAAAACGTCTTCAAGGTCACGTCTGTTCGGCAGGTTGGTGAGGGCGTCGGTCCTGGAGAGTCTGTCGAGCTTCTCGTTGGCACGCGCGAGTTCTTCGACACGCTTGGTATCTCGCAGCTCGAGAAGAAAGGTCCGGCTAGCTAGGATTGTGATAGTACGCCGGGCAACGACAGTTGCGGTCACGCCGCTTGCAAAGAACAGGAAGGCCGACAGGGCGCTGGGCGTAGTCACCTCACTGTTGCGCAATTGGAAGGCCAGATACAAAACCAGGGCGATGACTGCTATGGCTCGCGTGGCAAGAGCGGGCACATTGAAGATGATGATGCCGGCCACCGCTACGAACAGCATGATGCTGAGGTAACGTTCGTAGAACTCTCCTCCTGCTGCTTCGCCCATCAAGCACACCGAGAGCAGTATGGCTGTCATCCCGCACACCAAGCTCCCGCTCAACAATAAGCCCGAGCGTCGGCGGCTCCAGACCCAGTACACTGCTAAGGCCGCAGGAGGGATGATTAGGGAAGCAGGCAGCATCGGCAACGCTGCTTCAGCAGGGAGCAGCAAGATGTTCGTGGTCATGGCCAAGACGTCGAGTACGATCACCCACAACATCCAAGACCGGATTATCTTGGAAGTCTGTTTGAAAGACCGATCCCGAGAGCGTCTGTCCAACGCGCCGGTAAGCCGGACGTCTCGAGTTCTCCCCGAAAGTAGCCGCTCAACCTCTTCGCTCGATATATCTTCAGCCATGTTCATGCCTGTCGTCCGTCTGGCAGCAGAGAAATCAGGCTCTGACGCAGCGGAATTAGTCCTGCGTGAATCACAGAGTGACACCTCGCGGTCTCTCAGAAAGCATCCGATAGCAGCGCTGTCCGCTCATCCGAGAGAATGGTTTTTGGACAGGTAAAGACGCACACAAGGTGCAAAGACGTCTTTTAGATCGCGGCGACGGCCGGACTATTTCTAGGAAAAGGTAAACGGCCTCTTAGTGCCCCATTTCTGCTGTTCACTACGCCCTGGCGAACTCTCAAAAGCTGCCGCGCGGCATGCCAGCGTCGGGACTCTTGGGGCTTGTGCGGAACGGGGCTGGCTGGCCATCCACTTCCACACGTCCGATCGCATGCGCATTAGGTCGGCAGCGTTTGAGGATCAAGGAGCGCCCACGCAATGCGAGGCGGAAGGACTTGAACGGCTAGTGACCTCGCCCGGTGGCAAGTGCTGGGTAGGGCCTTCAGAGCCAGATCGCGATAGCATCGTTTGATGGAGCGAGAGAAACGTGCCGATCGATAAGGGGACAAACTGCAAAGCGAGGTGCCGGGGCGTGAGGCCCCGGCACCGTGCTTCCTTGGTCTAGTTGCCAGAAGATGCGTTTGCGTCTGCCCAGCTCGAGACGAGCTCGTCATAGTTGACGGTGATCGGTTCTTCGTCCTCGTTCTCGATCGCCAGTTGCGGGGCTAGGTTGCCCTTGGCGACCGCGTCGGCGTTCCAGTAGGCCAGGTCATGCTCCTCGGCGAGCAGCGGACCGATGTCGCCCTGCACGCCAGCACGCTCCAGTCGCTCCAGCACGCTTTCCTGTTCGGCGCACAGGGAGTCCATGGCCTCCTGCGCCGACTTGGCGCCCGAAGACGCATCGCCGATCGCCTGCCACCAGAGCTGAGCCAGCTTTGGATAGTCCGGAACATTGGTACCAGTGGGAGACCACTGCACGCGGGCGGGCGAGCGGTAGAACTCGATCAGGCCACCCAACTGCGGAGCGCGCTCGGTGAAACTCGGATGGCGGATCGTTGACTCACGGGCGAAGGTGAGGCCGACATGGGACTTCTTGACGTCGACTGTCATGGAAGTGACGAACTGGGCATAGAGCCACGCCGCCTGGGCGCGGTCGAGCGGGGTCGACTTCAGCAGTGTCCAGCTGCCCACGTCCTGATAACCGAGCTTCATGCCGTCCTGCCAGTAAACGCCATGCGGAGAGGGAGCCATGCGCCACTTGGGCGTGCCATCCTCGTTCATGACCGGCAGGCCTTCCTTGACCATGTCGGCAGTGAAGGCGGTGTACCAGAATATCTGCTGCGCAACCGCCCCCTGGGCCGGCACCGGGCCGGATTCAGAAAAGGTCATGCCGGCAGCCTCTGGTGGCGCATAGTCCTTCAGCCAGTCGATCGCCTTCTGGATGGCATAGACGGAAGCGGGCCCGTTGGTATCGCCACCCCGCGCCACGCACGAGCCAACTGGACGGGAGTTCTCGTCCACCTTGATACCCCATTCGTCGACGGGCAGCCCGTTCGGAATACCCTTATCCCCGTTGCCGGCCATGGAGAGCCAGGCATCGGTGAAGCGCCAGCCCAGCGAGGGGTCCTTCTTGCCGTAGTCCATGTGACCATAGACAGTCTGTCCATCGATCTCGCGGCCGGTGAAGAACTCGGCAATGTCTTCATAGGCGCTCCAGTTGACGGGAACGCCGAGGTCGTAGCCGTAGGCTGCCTTGAAGTCCTCCTGGTTCTGGGGGTCGTTGAACCAGTCGTAGCGGAACCAGTAGAGATTGGCGAACTGCTGGTCCGGCAGTTGGTAGAGCTCGCCATCAGGTGCGGTGGTGAACGATATGCCGATGAAGTCATCAAGCCTGAGATTGGGATTGGTGACTGCCGCGCCCTCGCCTGCCATCCAGTCGGTCAAGCTGCGCGCCTGCTGGTAGCGCCAGTGCGTACCGATAAGATCGCTGTCGTTGATATAGGCGTCATAGATGTTTTCGCCCGACTGCATCTGGGTCTGCAGCTTTTCGACGACGTCGCCTTCCCCGATCAGGTCATGGGTAACGTTGATGCCAGTGAGGGCGGTGAAGGCCGGTGCAAGCACCTTGGATTCATATTCATGTGTGGTGATGGTCTCGGAGACGACCTTGATGTCCATGCCCACATAGGGCGCCGCCGCCTCCATGAACCACTTGAGTTCGGCCTCCTGTTCGGCGCGCGACAGCGCCGACATGTCCCCGATCTCCGCATCGAGGAACTTGAGGCCCTCTTCCAGACTTTGCGCCCATGCCGGGCCGCTGGCGAGCAGCAAGACAAATGCCGTCGTCGATGTTAGTAGGTGCCGTCGCATTATATATCCTCCCTGGATTACGATTGCGATTTGGGAGCAGCCGTCTTACCCACGGCTGCCCCCAGCCTTAACTCCCCCTAGACAAAGCGGAATACGCACACCGCGTAGACCACCGATAGGGCGAGACTCCACCACAGCTGCGGACCAACCAGTCCGAGCCAGGCAAGATTGATGAACGCGCTGCCCAGCAGCGAGATGAAGAGCCGGTCCCCGCGCGTCGTCTCGAAGCGCAGGATGCCGACCCGCGGACCACCGCCCGGCGCGCGAAGCTCCCAGAGCGCCATGGCAAACAGCAGGGCGAAGATGACGCCGAAGAAGGTTGCCGTGGGCCAGGTCCAGGCCATCCACGAGAAATCCATGTCGGCCTCCTAAACCCGCCCGAGGGCAAAGCCCTTGGCGATGTAGTTGCGCACAAAGTAGATCACCAGCGCGCCAGGTATGATGGTGAGCACGCCCGCCGCCGCCAGCACGCCCCAGTCCATGCCCGAGGCCGAGACCGTGCGTGTCATGATGGCGGAAATGGGCTTGGCATCGGTGGTGGTGAGCGTCCGCGCCAGCAGCAGTTCCACCCACGAAAACATGAAGCAGAAGAATGCCGCCACGCCGATGCCGGAGGCGATCAGCGGCATGAAGATCTTCACGAAGAAACGCGGAAACGAGTAGCCGTCGATATAGGCGGTCTCGTCGATTTCCTTGGGCACGCCGCTCATGAAGCCTTCCAGGATCCACACGGCCAGCGGCACGTTGAACAGGCAGTGCGCCAGCGCCACGGCGATATGCGTGTCGATCAGCCCGAAAGCCGAGTAGAGCTGGAAAAACGGCAGGGCGAACACTGCCGGTGGCGCCATGCGATTGGTCAGTAGCCAGAAGAACAGGTGCTTGTCGCCCACGAAGCGGTAGCGCGAGAAGGCGTAGGCTGCCGGCAGCGCCACGGCCAGCGAGATCACCGTGTTGAGCACCACGTAGATGATGGAGTTGATGTAGCCGGAATACCAGGACGGGTCGGTGAAGATCACAGCATAGTTGCGCAGGGTGAACTCGGCTGGCCAGAGGGTGAAGGTCGAGGTGATCTCCTGGTTTGTCTTGAAACTCATGTTGGCGAGCCAGTAGATCGGCAGCAGCAGGAACACTATATAGACCGTTGGCACCAGCCACCCGAGCCGTAGCGGGCGCCGGCTGGCGACGGCGGTCCCGGCGGGGCTGGCGGCGGCGGGAATTGCGGTACTGAGGCCGTTGGCCGACAGGTCTTGCTCGGTCATCGACCAGTCTCCTGACCCTGGTTGGTCATTACGGTGTAAAACACCCAGCTCAGCGAGAGGACGATGAGGAAGTAGACCAGCGACATGGCTGCGGCCGGTCCGACGTCGAATTGGCCTATCGCCATCTTCACCAGGTCTATCGAGAGGAACGTCGTTTCGTTGCCGGGACCGCCCCCCGTGACCACGAACGGTTCGGTGTAGATCATGAAGCTGTCCATGAAGCGCAGCAGGACTGCGATCAGCAGCACGCGGCCCATCTTGGGCAACTGGATGAAACGGAAGACGCTCCAGCGAGAGGCGCCGTCGATCCGGGCCGCCTGGTAATAGGCGTCTGGGATGGATACGAGGCCGGCATAGCTCAGCAGAACGACGAGGCTCGTCCAGTGCCACACATCCATCACGATGATGGTGAGCCAGGCGTCGAGCGGGTCCTGCACGTAATTGTAGTCGATGCCCATGGCTGCCAGCGTGTGGCCGAGCAGCCCGATATCGACGCGTCCGAACACCTGCCAGATGGTGCCCACCACATTCCACGGGATCAGCAGCGGCAGGGCCATCAACACCAGGCATACCGACACGCCCCAACCCTTCCTGGGCATGTGGAGCGCGATATAGACGCCGAGCGGGATCTCGATGGCGAGGATGATCGCGGAAAAGATCAGGTTGCGCCCCAGCGCGTTCCAGAAGCGGTCGGACTCCAGCACCTTCTCGAACCAGTCGAGCCCGGCCCAGAAGAACTGGTTGTTGCCGAAGGTGTCCTGCACCGAATAGTTGACCACCGTCATCAGCGGGATGATGGCGGAAAACGCCACCAGGACCAGCACGGGCAGGACGAGGAACCAGGCCTTGTTGTTGATGGTTCTGTCCATAATCAGGCCCTCAGCGCCTGGCGCCAGGAGTCGGCGTATATGTTGATGCCCTTTGGCTCGAAGCTGACATGCGGATCGGTGGGGATTTCGCCGCCCTCGGGGACGATGGCCGCCAGTTCGCAGCCTTCGATGCTGCCACGCACGATCCTGTGCCGGCCGATATCCTCCACGGCCCGCACCTGCATGGGCACGCCCGCACTACCGACCCGCACATATTCCGGGCGAACGCCGAGCTCGGTTCTGGCGCCTGCCACCGTGGGCGCTGCTCCAGGCAGTGCGATCTGCTGGCTGCCCAGCCGGGCGACGGCGCCCTCCAGCGTCACGGGAAGGACATTCATGCCGGGCGAGCCAATGAAATACCCCACAAAGGTATGGCTGGGACGCTCGAACAGTTCGGCGGGCGTGCCGATCTGCACGATGGCTCCCTCATACATCACCACCACCGTATCGGCGAAGGTGAGGGCCTCGGTCTGGTCATGCGTTACATAAACCATGGTATAGCCGAAGCGCTTGTGCAGTTCCTTGAGCTGACTTCGAAGTTGCCATTTCATATGCGGATCGATCACCGTCAGCGGCTCGTCGAACAGGATGGCGTTGACGTCCTGGCGCACCAGGCCGCGTCCCAGCGAGATCTTCTGCTTGAGATCGGCGGTGAGGCCTCGGGCGCGGTTCTTGGCGCGATCGGCCAGGCCGATGATCTCGAGCGTCTCGTTGACCCGGCGCTTGATGTCCGCCTCGGGGACGCCGCGATTGCGGAGCGGGAAGGCCAGGTTGTCGTGGACGGTCATGGTGTCGTAGATCACCGGGAACTGGAACACCTGGGCGATATTGCGTCGCTGGGTCGACAGTTGCGTTACGTCGACGCCGTCGAACAGGATGCGGCCCCGCGATGGCTGGACCAGCCCCGAGACGATGTTGAGCAGGCTGGTCTTGCCGCAGCCCGAAGGGCCGAGCAGCGCGTAGGCCCCGCCGTCAGCGAAGCCGTGATGAACCTCCTTGAGCGCGAAATCGTCGTCATTGAACGGCTTGGCCAGATAGGAATGGCGGATATGGTCGAGGTCGATGCGGGCCATTGTTCCCTCCTATGCCGCTAGCGGGCCGGACGCTGTCACGGCGCGTCCGTGGCCGTCGAACACCAGCAGACGGCCGGGCTCGAGGAATACGTCGATCTGCTGTCCGACAGCGAAGTCCTGCACGCCCGGGGCCAGCATGACCCAATTGGCGTTGCCGAAGCGCAGATGGATGAAGCTTTCCGAGCCGGTGATTTCCGTCGCCGTCACCGTGACGGTCAGGGCCGCCGCAGCGGGCCCGCTGCGATCGAGCCCAAGATGATGGGCTTGAAAACCGAGCGTGTAGGCTTCGTCCGGCGCGTCCTGCAGGCCGGCCGGAACCGGGAAAGCCATCCCGTCGTCGAACAGGAACCGGTTGTCGGCCTTGCGCATGACGATGGTGTTGAGCGGCGGGTCGGAAAAAGTCTGGGCGGTGATGAGATCGTCGGGGCGGCGGAACACGTCGATGGTCCGTCCGAACTGGGTTACCCGGCCCTGGGACAGCGTGGCGGTGCTGCCCGCCAACAGTAGCGCTTCCGAAGGCTCAGTGGTGGCATAGACAAAGATCGTACCGGCTTCGGCGAAGATGCGGGGCAGCTCGGCGCGCAGTTCCTCACGCAGCTTGTAGTCAAGGTTGGCCAGCGGTTCGTCGAGCAGGACCAGACCTGCATTCTTGACGATGGCCCGGGCCAGTGCGCAGCGCTGCTGCTGGCCGCCCGACAGGTTGAGGGGTGTCCTTTCCAGATAGGGCGTCAGCTTCATCAGTTCGGCGGCCCGGCCGACGGCCGCATCTATTGCCTGGCGGCTCGCGCCGGCGACACGCATCGGCGACGCAATGTTCTCGTAGACCGTCATCGTCGGGTAGTTGATGAACTGCTGGAACACCATCGCTACATCCCGCTTCTGCGGCGGCAGGCCGGTAACGTCCGTGCCGTCGAACAACAGGCGCCCGCTGGTTGGCTTGTCGAGGCCGGCCATGAGCCGCATCAGGCTCGTCTTGCCAGAAAGCGTCGGTCCCAGCAGGACATTAAGGCTCCCCCGTTCAAGCCGCAGCGACACATTGTCGATGTATGTGTCGGCCCCGACCTTGCGCGTGATGTTCTTCAGCTCAAGCAAAGCATCAGTCCCTTCCTAACCCGCCAGCGCCGCGGGGCGCGCCTCAAGTGCCGCCAGAAACGCGTCCAGTTCAGCAACCCGGACCGCCTCGCCCAGCAGGCCCCGCTTGGTGCGGCGCCACAGGATGTCATCGCTGGTTACCGCCCATTCCTGATCCACCAGATAGCGCACCTCGGCCTCATACAGGTCGGCGCCAAAATGTCGGCCGAGGTCGGCATAACCGCGAGCCACGCCGAGCATGACCCCTGCCCGCGTACCATAGAGACGCACTAACCGATGGGCATGGGCGGACTCGAGGAACCGATACTGGTGCTTCAGGGCCGCTACGGCCACAGCAAAACTGTTGGGCGGAAAATCGCCGCCGGGCAGATGACTGCCACGCGTCCACGGCCGCCCCTTGGCGCCGATCAGCGCCTCGACCTGTTCCAGCGTCGCCTCGGCAAGCCTGCGAAAGGTGGTTAGCTTGCCGCCGATGACGTTGATAAGGGCTGGCGTTCCGCTGCCGCCCGAGCTCTTGAGCACGTAGTCACGCGTCGCTTCCTGCGCTTTTCCAGCGCCGTCGTCGTAGAGCGGCCGCACGCCGGAATAGCTCCAGACGATGTCGTCGCTCGTCACCCGGCGCGCAAAATAGGCGCTCGCTGCTGTTGTGAGATACTCGATCTCCGGTGCGGTGATGCTTACCGCGCGCGGATCGCCTTCGTAGTCCTGATCGGTGGTGCCGATCAGGGTGAAATCGTGTTCGTAGGGAATGGCGAAAATGATCCGGCCGTCGCCATTCTGGAACATGTAGCAGCGATCGTGATCATAGAGCTTCCGCACAATGATGTGGCTGCCCTTGACCAGCCGGACATGGTGGGCCTCTTCGCCCGACAGGGCCTCCGCCAGCACCTGGTTGACCCAAGGCCCCGAGGCATTCACGATCAGGCGCGCCTGGACCGTTTCGAGTTGACCGGTGGTCGTATCCTTGAGCGATACCGTCCACAGGGCAGCATTCCGTTGCGCCGAAACCACTGCGGTCCGCGTCCGAATCTCGGCCCCCCTGTCCGCCGCATCCCTTGCCGCAAGCGCCACAAGGCGCGCGTCGTCGACCCAGCAGTCGGAATATTCGAAGGCCCGGCGGTAGACCGGCTTGAGCGGCCTGCCCGCCACGTCGGTCCGCATATCCAGGGTGCGGGTTGGCGGCAGGAGCCTCCGGCCGCCGATGTGATCATAGATGAACAGCCCCAGCCGCAGAAACCACGCCGGACGCAGGTCCTTGTGGTGCGGCAGCACTAGGCGCAGCGGCCAGATGATATGGGGCGCCGCGGCCCAGAGCACTTCGCGCTCTGCCAGGGCCTCCCGCACCAGGCGGAACTCGTAGTGCTCGAGATAACGCAAACCGCCGTGAATGAGCTTGGTCGCTGCCGACGAGGTGCCGCTGGCGAGGTCATCCCGTTCGGCCAGCAGGACATCATATCCACGGCCTGCTGCATCGCGTGCAATGCCACATCCGTTGATGCCGCCGCCGATCACTACGATGTCGTGGATGCGCGAACCGCTCACCTGTCCCTCCCTGCTCCCGCGCCGGTTACCGGTCATTCAGGAACAAGTGAACGTTAAGGCGAAAGCAAAACGAATGTCAACCGAAGAACAATCGCGCGTGACGGCTTTCGCTTAACCCGCTGAAGAGTCGTCGGTTCTTGGGCTCGTTTCGATCAGCCGCACGCCCGCCTCGGCGCAAACGGCGCGTACCGCCTCGGAACGGCAGTGATCGGTCACGAAGGTATCCACCTGGGACAGGTGCGCGATCCGCACCGGCGCGGCCCGCTCGAACTTGGTGGCGTCCGAAACGAGAATGACGTGTCGCGCATTGCCGATGATTGCCTGCGCGACCTTGACCTCGCG
>DASYHM010000010.1:0-17511 GCA_035998575.1 Devosia sp. | reverse complement strand
GCCGCAGCGCGCACCGACATCAGCGCCGCGCCGGCCGTCCTCCAGCAGCGTGATCCCGGCCAGCCCGTCGCACGGCAGGCGCACATCCACCAATCTACGGCCGCGTCTGGCGAAGTTGAGGTTTCTGGAGGTGTCCAGCTGAACGACGTCGATCCCCGCGCCTGGCTCGCCGACGTGCTGGCCCGCATCGCCGACCATCCGGCCTCGCGCCTGCACGAGTTGCTGCCCTGGCACTGGAAGGCAGCCCTGGCACTGGAAGGCAGCCCAGGTCAGCTCAGCCGCGGAGGCCGCCTGATCGTGGCCGCGCCAGGCGTCGTCTTCACCATCGCCCCCGCCGCCGAGATGCTCGGCGAGACCATCGACCTCCTCGACGAGATCGCCGGCCAACTCGAGCCCGAGGACGGCTGCCTCTGGATCTACAACATCGACGATCAAGCAACCCTCGGCTTCACCGAGCGCGGCATCGAAAGCCTCAAGGAACTCATCGCCGATCAGAAGCGGTGATCAGCCGGCCAACGCCCGCCTCCGGCACCCGCGGCCTTGGCCGGATGAATACCCTGGTCAAGCGGGCCGGCGCGCAGGCGTGGGTTGCCGAGCATCACGCCCGCGCCTTCGCCATGGCGAGCGCCGCATGGGTGCGCTGGCTGATCAGCCCGGCCTCAAGTTCGGCGACGGAGGTCACCTGCGTCACCAGGAACTTGCCGACCGGGGCGGGCGGAACGGTGGGATGGCAGGTTCGCGACCTGGTAACAACCTCGCCGAGCGGCTGCTGCGGGGCGTCGCCCGGCCACCCTGTCGATCTGCCACCATGCCATTCTCCCCGCGATACCGTCCGCTTGCGGGGTGTCTCAATCAATCGTGGTATGAGGACGCCAAGGGACGCGTCCTCCTGCTTCAGCGGCGCTGATCAAATTAATCTGTAAACTGCGCCACATAGTCAAGAATGTTTATCTTCAGCGGAACTGCATAGCTGAGATCTTGCATCATTGGAAAGCGCCTTAAAAATTCTGTGATGAACTCGTAGGAAATTTCTCTTGCGACTGTAGACATCGGTGCACTTCCCCGGTCACCTCGCGAGACAATCGTCCAAATACGCCCATTGGGCGCCTTAGGACCTTTTGAAAGGAATCGTTCGAAGACAATTTGATGCGCAAGCGCTTCGACTAACCTCCGCGCTTGTTTAGACTCGCCACTGAAGGCGGTATTCGCCTCATCGGCGGGCAGCTTTCCCGCAAAAATTGAATATGGCGGTGCGAGTCTGCCGACGCCAGCAATAACCCTTGCATTACGCCGTAAACTGCTTTCAGGCTCGGGGCCAAAATGTGAACCGAGACGAGTCAGTAGACCGCCACGATCGTGCGTCTCGCCAATGTACAAGATCCCGTGTGAGAACTCTGCAATGAGATAAAGCCACGGCTTCTTCGCGGTGAGGTCAATGTCCTTCCCCGCGAAACCCACCATTTCGCCAACGACGTGATACACCATCTGCGGTTAGTTTGAGTTTTGCGAATCAGTTAATGTGAGGTCGGGATCGTTCAGTTGAGCCTCGAAGCTGTCTGCCATCTCTTCCGCGATGCGAGATACGGCTTTTCTATATCTGTCTAAAATCTTTTCTACATCCACAATACTAACCTGCGGCACTGGGCTCGTCCGCAGTTCAAGATCAGCACGAGCCAACATAGTAAAGATTTGGTGCAGCACCACCTTCAGTCGCTGATCATTTTGAGCTGCCGCATATGCGGTGCTTGCCCAAGAATTCTGGACATTGACGAGCGTCTGGTGCAATCCTAGCTGCACAGAAGGAACCGAAGCCCACAACACATTCCCCCTCATCCCTTGCACAGTCTGTACATATTGACCTTGGCGCAAGGTTTCCTCAACGGCTTCCGAACCTAGGCCGGCGTCTCGCAGAGTAACATTAGCAATTCGCGTCTGGGCCTGCGCCCTAGCAGCACTATCTACAATTACAGAAGGGTCGGTCGCTGGGGAGTAGCCGAGACTTGCAACGCCAGAATTTTCAATCACCTCATTCGCTGTGCTATCACTATTTCTGCCACGAACCCGATCAACATGTTCACCGGCCTCCTTCCAGGCATTCTGGCTCAGAGTCGTATAGGAATTTATCGCACTTCTTAAGGCATTACGTGCCCCTTTAGGCAAGAAGCACTTCCGTTTTTTTACGTCGAGAGCTAGTGCCTGATCTGCGCTTTCATCGAACATTAGACGACCTCGAAATGCCCAGGCCTTCTGGTCCTGAGGCACTATTCCCATAAACCTCTCAGCCAGTACGATTACGCGTCTATTTCGATAAATATAGAAGCCATGCCGTAGGCGACGTGTATATGGGTCAGCGTCAATTTGATAATGTTGCGCCTTTGCTCGCCTTTCCGTGGTGAAGGAGGGCGGGTGAATCAGATGTGTCGCAGCAATCCGAGTTGGGTTAACGTTATCTATGCCTAGATTGAAATCCACGTCATGCATCAGCCAGTGAACGGTCTGTCCAGTCCAGTTGGATAGCTGCGGGGGAAGATCTCCGTTCCCAGAGGCTTCAGCAATGAATAGAGGATCTATGGGCTGGACTGCATCACCATCTACATTGATGACCAGTGGATTTTCCTGATCTTCAAGAAACAGATGAAATATATTGCCGACATGACGCCGGAAATATTTCACAAAACTCTGTCTTGCTGGAGCAGATTCCTGGACACCATCAATGTAGAGTACAGTCCCGGATTCATCCTGCCTTCTGTGTCTATTCCATATGTCCAGCTCGCGCTCGCTAGGAGAGCCCAGCTGGATGAAATAATCCTCAGAAATTTCTTCAAGCGACAGGATTCCGGCGATGAGTTCAGCACCGGTTTTCTTGCTTATTATGGTAATCCTTGACCCTAGCGATAGGCCCGCAGACTTCATCCCTAAGCCAAATTTGCCAAGGGAACCAGGAGGGCGATACCTCTTGGTGCCTAGGGTGAATGCATTGACGACGGCATCTCGGTCCATCCCAAGACCGTCGTCAGCGATGACATAAGCAATAATCGCGTCAGGATCGCCGTCATTGCTGCTATCAGACACGAAAGTTAAATCGACGTTCTTTGCTTTTGCATCTATGGAGTTGTCCAAGAGATCGCAAAGAGCTACCTCCGGGTCGTATCCGATGCTAGCGATCGCGCTTACGAGTTGATCAGCGCTTGCAGTGAGAGTCTTTCGCTCCATCAATCCTCATCCCTCCCAGCATTACTCGGCTAACGCATCTTACGGCCCCTGTAGATGCAGTATAACACTCATTCACGGCCGCGCTACGCTGTCTTCGAAACTATTCACCATCAGGGCTTAGCGCTTGTCCTCCAGCAGGCTGCATTGACGAAGTCTGTGTTGAGGACATGCCTGCTATTATGAGTCTCAATGCAGAGCGTCAGCTCGGTTTAGTACGCCGACACTGACCATTGTCAGTAGGTTTAGTAGTTCTTCATGAACGCTTTCGGCCGGGTTGTCGACCATGGCTAACCGCGGTACGGCCGGGTCGCTTGTGCAAGCCAGTTCAGAGATCGCACGCAAGGTATGCGCCTACCACCCTCGCTCGGCATCATCGCAACTATTATCTGTTTTTCTTCTGGTCCGATGCTTACATGCAGCGGTAGATTGCCGCCATAGAAGTAAATACGGTCGAATGGCCGCGTTGCGGCAACCCATGTAGCTACGGTTGCAGTTGAGGTGCCCGGTACAAAGAAATCTGCGGCCTGCCCTAATCTAGAACAGATTGGCTTTCCATTTGAACGCATCTCGTAACCGGCGTGCTGGTCGCGCGATGGATCGATTCTGCCTGGTATCTGGCGGATCAATTCCCAAGATGCAAAGCCGTACGTCACTTGAAGAGCGCCGAAGCGCTCGATTACAGGATCCAATACCGTCTCAGCCAACTTTCGAAGCGCCTTCCATGTCTCCGGCTGTGTCGGGAGATTCGGAATGCGCGTGCGCTTCCAAGTCTCACCTGCCTCAATGAGCGTCCGGAACTTGAGGTGGCGCCCGCAGGGCTGATCTAGGATGCTAGTCGTCACCGGTTTGCATTCCCACGACCGGCTTGTACCTGCGTGGAGGCCGTCGCTCTCCGGGTGACGACGCCGGCCGCCGCGAGCATGCGGGCGAGTGCGCGGTGGCCTGGTCCGATTCCGACCTTCACAGAGTTCAACTTACGCCTCAACTCCTCGTCGAAGCGCTGCTGCTGCTCGCGGCCAGCCGCACCGACCTCCATGAACGCCGCCTTGCCTAGGAGTACGCGCTGGCCGTCACGGGTTTCTCCCGGCACATCGGCAACACGCTGCCGGCGCAGGTCCACAACCGTCCTCCGAGACAATAGGGGGAGCGCACGGGTCTCAATGCCATCGAACGCGAGGTAACTCACTCGATCTCCTGATCCATGTATCTTCAGAAAGTCAACATCGCTGTTCATCGGTTCCAAGCGCTCGGCGCAACCTACGATGATGCGTATGGTCGGGGGCTGCTGTGGAAGCGTGGCGGCCCGGAAGGTGTAATCATTGTCCTCTGGGTCGAGCACGCCAAGGCCGGCCGCCGCCGCCGAAGCACCATGCGCTACTGTCTTCTCCCTATCACCAGCTTCAAAGAGCGCAAGCTTCGCGCACTCAAGCCCGGTCTTGTAGCTACCAAAGAACACTCGAACATCCCGTTGCACACCTAGCGGAAGTGCCTGGAAGGAGCGGCGGCGCTCAAAGACGTTCAGCGCCATGTAAACGAGAAGGTCATCAGTGCGCCTCTCGGCGACCCGACGCAGCTCCTCCTCCTTGTCGGTATAAGGCAGGGACGAGAACGCCCGCCTCAGCGACGGCAGAGCCTCTCGCAGCTCTCCCTCGCGCCGAAACTCCCCTGGCTCGGGGAGGCGTCCGAGTTCGAGTGCGACCGCCCAGAACTCATCCAAGAGGTCCTGATGTCGCTCATAAACCGTAGGTTTGGCGACGCGCTCCCGCACGGAAAGCGGCGCCACGTAGAACCTGTCAGTCTGAACCACGGCACTCCTCTGGCGACGCGCTAGGAACGCCTGCTCCTCCTCGTCAGACCGAAACGCAAAGACGACGCCCGGACCGACGTTGACCGGCTCCCGCCCAAGGACTCGCGCGACGTACTCACGCAGCTCGGCCTGTGTGTAGTAGCGCTGGAACGTACCGCGGCTGGTGAGGACGCCGTCGCCGTGCTCAGAGCCGCCCCCCTTACCGGCGAGCATCACGGCCACGGCCAGAACTCGACGTGTCAGGGAGAATGCACGCCTGAGCGCCTCGGCGCGCTCTTCCGGCTTCTCGATCACGTTCAGCACGAAGCCCAGGTTCACGACATCCGCCGGTTCAAGAGGCGTGTCAGTCGCGAAGTGCGGGTCCCAGCCGCGCGCGGGAACGCCGGCCGCAGCCAGTGCTCTGACGTCGTCGCCCCGCCCGCATCCGTAGTCGAGGACAGACGGCGTCCCATCGAAGAAGTCCCACCGCGCCAGCGCCTGCATCGGGGTGGACAGGCGGCTCCGCGAGATGGCGGTGCGGTGCCGTGCCACGGTCGGCTCCAAGGGGCCAGCCTCACCCTTTGCTGGGCTCACGCCTCCCGGCGCGAGCAGACGGTGATCTTCCACCCGGAGGCCGAGCTCCGCGAGCGTCTCTTCCCAAAACGACCGGCGCCCAATCAGGTGGAGCGGCCGATCGAAGGCCCCGTAGTCCTCCAGCGCCTCAGTCAAACTTCGGAACTCGGCGCGGCGCGGGTGATCTTCGGGAAGGAGGGCTTCCTTCCTGTGTAGAATCGCCGGGTTATCCTGGGCCGAGAAGTCGCTCTCCGAGACGCGACCGATCGACAGGTCCACCAGCCATGAACGCCGGACAGCTGGAAACGCATCCTCGAAGAATGTGGGATAGGAAAGCAGCGCAACCTCCGGCTTTCGCAGCGAAAAGCGCACCACGTTGAAGTCGTCCGGTCCGATTTGAGCGGCATGGCGCGCTGCCTCAACCAACCGCTGCGCCTCGGGAGCCTGTTCCCCGAGTAGGGAGGAGTGGAGATAAAGGGATTCAGCCACCCTCTTCCCGCCCTCGACCCGACGGATCGCCACGCGGTGGAGCGCCATGAGGTCCGCCTCGGTCCCGCTATCGAGGACGTCCATGCTTCTGCCTTCCGATCGCGCCACGGCGGCCCGCTCGGGGCACCCGGCGCCTGCTCCTCATTTGTGGCAGACGACGCAGGAGGACGCGACCTCCGAGCGGCCATACACATCGTCGAGGTCTAGAATGTCGTCAATTTGCTCGTCTGTGAACGTATCGTCGGCGAAGGGATTAAGTCGCCAGGCGTCGCGGGCCGCACGCCTTGACCGCTCCAATCGACGTTCAAAGTCAGCCCGGATCTGAGCCTCGCGCTCCGGACGCGAGAGGTCCTCGAGGGACTCGCCCTGCGACCAAGTGAAGGGAGAACCGTGCTCCAGGGCGGTCTTCTCGAGGGCCTTGGCCTTCTCGAACTCCTCGGGGTGCTCCTCGCGCAGCCGCACCCACTCGATCTTCTGTTGAAAGAAACAGAAGGTGCACCCGCTCCTCGACCGCCACCGATAGTAGTCCGGCAGGTCCAGTCCAGCGTCTCGCAGCAGGCGGATCACTGCAGCCTTGTCGAGCCCCGCCTCCCTTAGTGGGAATACCACCTCAATGCCGGTGGTATCGGCTCGGTATCCACTGCGTTCCTCGTCGGCGCGGATGGCTACGTAGGTGACGACTCGCCCGCCCGCATCGAGCGTCGGCCGGAGCCAATCCTCGAAGGGACGCAGCTTCAGCTGCCTGGTGCACCAGCGCTGTTGCACCGAAGGGAGGAAGTGCCTGTACTCGCGGAGCCACTCCTTGAACTGCTTATCGGGGTTCAGGCGAACGACGGCGCGTCCTAGGAAGGACTCGAGGCGCGAGAGATAATCGTACACCTCCGGCAGCTCGCTCCCGGTGTCGGTGAAGAAATATTCTACCTGAACCTCCGGGCGCTCCCGCTTCATAAAGACGGCGAGCGCGGCGCTGTCGCGCCCCCCTGAGATTCCAAGTACGTGCCGAACGCTCGGCTGCTGCTCGCTCATGCGGCCTCCTGATCACTGGTAGCCGGCGCGAGTTGCTCAAGGGCCAGCAGAAGCGCTGCGCGCTGCTGAACAGGGTCTAACCCCTTGTTGTGGAGGTGGGCCCGTAACTCAGCCGCCACGCCGCGAACGTGCTCGGAGTCTGGCGCGGAGGCAATAACGGATGCTTCGGCCTCGATGAACTTCTGGCAGAGCCGGTCGACCTCGTGCCGGCATCGATCGACATCGCCGTCTGTCCACTCGCGGAGCGGGCGGCTCGCGGCCAGACCACAGAGGGCCTCGAGCCACTGCGGGTCGGTCGGCGCATCCGCCAGGATTTGGGCGAAGCGGCCGACGAGTAGGTGCACCGGCTTTCCGCTCAATGCGGAGGCGCGTTCTGCGATGACAATCAATCCCTTGCGTCCCGCCTCGGCATGTAGGGCGCGGAGGATACGGCCCTCGAATCCTTCAAGTAGCCTTTGTTGGGCGCCATCCATCTCCTTGACGGCGAGCTGGAGACGGCTGCTGAAACTCTGCGCCTTCTGCTCGTGAGAGGAAGCGCAATCGACGAAGTCGATCCCACAGACGGTCGGCAGCTGCTGGAACAGCAGCTCATATGGGTCCGCCGACGCGAGCAGCGCGTCGCGTACCTGCGTTGCTAGCGGCGACAGCTGCCGCGTCCGCCGCGTCCAGCCAGGCAGTCTAAGCGCAAACTGAACAAGCGGCTTGGCCACACCGAGTGCGGTGGTGGGGGATACGCCCTTGGACTGAACTAGCGCTGAGAGGGGGGCCAGGCGCTCCAACACCAGCGCGTTGGCCTCCTCCGATCCGACCCATCGAAAGCTGACAGCCTGAGGCTCCTGCAGCATCCGCTCGACGAAGGGCGCTCCGGGCTCTGGGACGTAGTTACCCTCGACATAGGCCGCCATTGCCCCCGCGTGGGTCAGGTAGAGCGCGAGCGCAAATACTGGCATTACGCCCGCGCGCATTCCGAACGGCGGTGCGCGCCAGACGGCGTACACCTGCTCAAGGGTCACCGGCGGGGCGGCGCTATGCGGATCCTGGGCGAGCAGCAGCTCCGCTGCGCTCCAGGCATCCTCCAGCCCCTTGTTCCTCTTGTTCTTGGTGGGAGACCCGAAGCCGGCATCTCCTCCCTGCCCATCCCGGTGGACGCCCGTGGCCGCGAGCAGGCTTAGATACAAGCCTAGTTCCGCCGGCTCACCCGCGATGCCCAGCCGTGGCGCGTCCGGCCGCGAGATCATGGCCTGCAGCAGGCGCCGCCGTGCGGCGACCGCGGCCGGGGACGGGCGCTCGCGGTTGAGCAGCTCGTTGTCCAGCTCGGGCGTGGATGGGTAGACGGACTCGCAGAGCTCGGAGGCGAGCGCGCTGAGGCCTCCCTCACCCGCACACCGAGCGCCCAGGGGCAACACGGATTGCCACTCGGTACGATCAAAGGCATGGCGGATCGCGTCCGCCAGTGTGGCGCGCGCGGCGAGAAGTCGCCCGTTGAGCTCTCGTCGGGCCGCCGGATCGCCATGTAGCTGGGGAATGAGGGTGGGAAGGCGCTCGAGCGCTGCGACCTCCCTGGCGGCGTCGATCAGCTGCCCGCTCGGCTCGGGGGTACCCCGGAAGATCAGGCGGTCGGCAGGCGGGGGTGGCAGGAACAGCTTCGCCTGTCCGCCATCTAGGTCGACCTCGGGCAGGACGAGGAGGAAGGCCCCACTAACAGCGGAGTCTGCCCCGCTGACCAGGTACGCCCGCTCCAGCTCCGATGCCCTCACCACCCGCCGTTCGAGAAGTCGAAGGGTGCCTGTCTTAGCGTAGTGACGCTTTGCGACTACCGGCGGTAGGTCACGAAGCACCTTAAGGAGTGCGTCGGTGTCGCCGGATATACGCTCAAGCGCCCGTACCAGCGCCGCATCCAGGTCGAGATCGCTGCCGGCGAACAGCCCCCAGCCACCGATGTGACGTCGCGGGATCGCCACCGACCAGAACTGCAGGTCTCCGAGCAACGTGGATGTGAGCTCGACATTTCCGTCGCAGCAGCACGCCAGCAACCTGTCGGTAGCTGCGACGCCGTGCGAACGACCAAACATATCGAGCAGGGCGATGGCCTTCGCCAAGCGCACATGCGGCATGGTCGAGCCCTGCCTGCGGCTAGCCCGCAAGACCGCCTCTGCCGCCTCAGCCCACTTGGCCCCGTCCGACGATGCAAGGATGGCCGGCTCGTGGTTGATCTGAAGGTAGTCCCACAGATCCGCAGGCTCGAAGAGGCGCTGGCTGTCAGCCGGTTGAGACGTGAGAAACTCGTAGAAGCCAAACGGCTCGTGCGAGCTCAAGAAGCTGAAGACGCTGCGCTCATTCTGGCCGAAACGACGCCGCGAGACCGGGCCGAGCAGCAGCGCGGTCACTGGGTGCAGCGGGGCGCAGCGTGCCAAGGCCTGCACGTCAGAAGCTCCGTGGGCACGGTGGGCCCCCGCCAATGCGTCCACCGCCGCCTCTGCCTTTGCCAGCTGGTCGGCCGAGGGCTCGACGCCTCGATCGATGGCGGACGCCACCAATCCGACCACCTCCTCGACCCCCATCGAGAACGGTGTGTCGGAGAAGCGGCCCTGGATCTTCGCCCATTCGGCTTGCACGGTGGCACTCACCCGCCGGCCGTAGTCGCCGAAGGCTTGGTGGAGCACACCGAGCAGAACGGCGCGCTTCGCGACGCGCGCGAAGACTTCCGCTATCTCCTGCAATGGAAAGAGATCGCCCTCGGAGAGGGCCGCGTGCTCAAGCAGCTTCCCCATCTCGTCAATCAGGAGGAGCAAGCCTGAGCCTTCGGCCTCCAAGCGCTTGGTCGTTCCCTCGAGCGCGACCAACAGCGATCTGAGGTCTCTCTCTGCGGCTGGCGCTGCCGGGTCGTCGCGCTGCCAGCGCGCGTCTCGCGCGTGCTCGAAGGCGGACCAGATGGCCTGAACCATATCCGTGCGCTGCCCAACGACGGTGACCATCATCCATCCCGAGGGAGGCGCCGGCAGACACTCGCGGAGGTAGGACACACGGTCCGGCCCCAAGATCCTCTCGGCCGTCTTGCGTGTCGAGCCCGCAGGACCCAGGAGAGCCGCCAGCATGAGTGCGAGGCTCGACTTGCCGCTGCCGTACGGGCCCGTCCAAGTGAAGGCGCGCTGCTTCGACCCGGCGACGTCCTCTGCGAAGCCCTTCAAAACCTGCCAGCCTGACTGGTTGAGGCGGTAACCCTCGAGCCCCTCCGGCACAAGGTCCGCATCAATGCGGGTCGATTTCTGAAAATGTCGATTGATCGTGAATACGTCAGCAAGTGTGCGCACGGGTTCCATCACTCGGCCACCACGCTGTGGCGCTCGCCTTCCGACAACACGTCCAAGGGGCGTGCCCCATCCCCAACCCGCTGCAGCTGCCGCAGGCCAGCGGTATCTATCCAGCGGAACGCACCTGTGCGCTTGGCCGCAAGGCGCTCGAGCCGCTCAGCCACCGAGGCCTCGTCCAGTTTGAAGACGCGCCCTGGGCTGCCTGGCGCGTGGGCGACATGCTCGAAGCTCACCGTGCTCGCGGACGAGCCCTCCAGGAACTCAGCGAGAGCGAAAGCAAAAACCTTGTCTGGCAGGGTCGGCTTCGGTCCCCGCTGAAACTCGAAGACGCCACGCTCCGGTGTCGGCTGGACGAGCTCAAGCTCCGCGAACGGGCACTCCATGGAGTCCTCGGTCAGTACGCCCTTCTTAGCTCGGGAGACCGTGTAGCAACGCACGAAGCAGTCAACGTCCCGCTCGATTGTGCCAGTCGATGGCGCCCGCCAGCCAAAAGTCGCCGCCGCGGAACGGATGCTGTCGACGGCCGCGCGTTCGTCGAAAGTTGGTGACGGATAACCATTAAACATCCAGTACCAGGTCGTGGCCACCTGTGGCGTCGTCGCCACCTTCCAATGTAGCGCCCAAATAGTGCCCGCCTCTTCGAGATGCGGGTCCCGTTTGCGCAGCCACTTGCCGACCTCTGTAAGCTCGACGCCCGAGCCATCGCGCCTCAACGAGGCGACACTGCAAAGCTCGGCCCAATGATGCATGGAATGCACCATGTTCTTACCGACGCCGTAGCGGACCATGTCACGCTCGAGCGGCGCCTGAGGCATCCAATGCGGAGGAGGCCCCGACCTCTGCCTGAGGACCTTGTACAACCAATTGTAGCGCATCGGAAACGTTTCGTGTCCCGAAAAGCGCGGTCGGAATGCTTTGTTCGCAAGGGCCGCGTGGAGCACCGTTTGCCTCGCCTGGATGAAAATGCCAGTTCACCCTATCAGAGGTTCCGATTCGTGACCAACTGATGCGTCGCACGAGGGAGAGATGAGGGGTGTGGAGAAATCTCTTACGCCCGCGGCCTCTTCGACCCGCGTCGATGAATTACAATGCGCGTTCGTAAAAAGACAACACTGATGCGTTTTTCTAATATAAACTGTAATGATTATGGAAATCATGTTTATATTATTTGATATGAAGGCATTTGTCCAAGACAATATGGGGGAGAGCACGGATGCCGCAAAGCATATATCTTGATTATCAGGCATCCACGCCGATCGATCCGCGGGTTTTGTCTTCAATGGCCCCGTGGCTGGGTGGACGAGTGGGAAATCCTCACTCCGCCCACCACGAATTCGGGCGGCAGGCCGCGCAGGCCATCGCGGCCGCACAGAGCAAGATCGCCGGCGCCCTCGAGGTCATGCCTGAGGACATCGTCTTCACCTCGGGAGCCACGGAGGCAAATAATCTCGCGCTGCACGGCCTGGCCCGAGCCGACTGGCCAAGTCGCCCTCGCCTCGTCGCCCCCCAGACGGAGCACAAGAGCGTACTGGAGCCACTGCTTCGGTTGGCGACCGACGGTTTCGAGCTGGATCTGCTCCCCGTCGACTCCGGGGGCCTCATAGATCTTACGGACCTCGAACAGATCCTGAAGAGGGGCAGGGCGATTGTCTCGGTGATGACCGTCAACAGCGAGATCGGCGTGCTCCAGCCCATGGCGGAGATTGGGGCATTGTGCAGGCGCCACGGTGCCATACTTCATACCGACGCGTCGCAAGCTGTCGGAAAGGTGCCCTTGGATCTCGAGAGTTGGCAGGTCGATGTGGCCACTTTCTCTGGACACAAAATATACGGACCGATGGGCGTCGGCGCCCTGGTAGCCGCCCCTATGCTCCGGAGGCGCATGGTTCCTGTCGCCGTTGGCGGCGGCCAGCAGGACGGGCTGCGCCCTGGGACCGTGCCGACGTTTCTCTCGGTCGGTCTCGCGGAGGCGGTCGACATCTCAGTTCGATCCGTCGCTGATGAGGCTCAGCGGCTACGTTCGTTGAGTCAGAAGCTTTTCGTGGCGCTGCAGGAGGGTGCCGGGGCGCGGCTCAACGGCTCTCGAACGAGCAGGCATCCCGGCAACCTAAACCTCTGTTTCCCGGGAGTGGAGGCACTTACTCTGATTACGCTGGCGCATGGGATAGCCATCTCCACTGGCTCTGCCTGCGCGTCAGCGGGCGGCGACGTGGCACCCTCCCACGTACTTCGCGCGATCGGGCTCGACGATGCAAGTATCAGGTCGTCCGTTCGCATAAGCCTGGGTCGGTTTACGACCCCGGCTGAGGTTGAGGAGGCTGCTGTCGTGCTGACAGCGGCGGCGTGCGCTGGTCGCGCCGAGACCGGAGGTCAGCCTGCCTTGTTGGCTCGATGCCCGTGAGTGCGGGCGAAAACCTCAGTGTGCCGCGGCCGCGTGTAGGTGTAGCGGCTTGACACGAAGTGCAGCATCCAGCGCATCATGGTCTGCCAGACGCCGTCGAGCTCGGCGGCGGGGCGCGGACCGATGTACTGGCCGAGGAGCGCAGTGACCTCACCGAAGCGTCTCGGTATGGCCACGAACCGGTCAACAGCGCCGAATATGGGGTGCTGCAACAGGCGTGTTGCAACGGTCGCGGCGAACATGGTGCGTCCAAGGCCCGGCGGCATGTCGAGGACGGCGAGATCGTAGGTGGCACTCTCGGCACTCGCACGAGACACTCGGTCGAGAGAGCCCAAATAGACGGCATAGATGTCCTCGGGCTGCCTGGTCGCAGGCAGCCAATCTGCGAAGCAAAGGCGCGGGGCTTCCACCTCGAGCGCCATGCCGGCCGGCGCGGCGACGGTTACTGGCGGCTGGCGACTCTCCCTTAGCATCGCAGACAGTGCGGCGCGCATCGCGTCATATAACTCCGCGTCCACCTCCACTGCGTTCGCGAGAAGGCGCACTTCCCACCCCCGCAGCTGCTCGTCCTGTGCGTCCATTTCAATCAGCAGCTCAAGGTTTGGTCGCGGAGACCAGCCGAGAGCGGCCCCTGTGAGGTTAGCAGAGCCGACCAAACACCGACCGGCGACTCGGTAGTATTTCGCGTGCAGTTCGTGGCAAAGCAGCAACCGCGCTCCTGAGCGGCGGGCAACTACGTCCCACACGTCGAGATCGCTCACACCACCCGCAATCTCCTCGAGGCGCCAGCGAGTGACACACACGACCTCCGTCCGAGGCGACACGTGCTCGAGCAGGCGCTCCAGGACGTGTCGCTTGACGAAGGGGGCCACGAGCACGACGCGGTCTGCCGCTGTGTCGAGCAGCTGAAGAAGTCGTTCACCGAGCCGCTCGTCGGACACTTAGTCTTCGCTCGAGAGGAACCGGCGGGCGATCCGTCCCCAGTCGTCGCGTGCCTCCTGAGCCTGTTCGCGCGGGCGCCCGTCCGGCTTTTGGTCTTCGTAGCGTGCCCAAGCCATCAGGAGCAGCTTCAGCCCGTCCGACGCGTTCCGCAGCCGCCTTTGCAAAGCCTCGGCGTCAGCATCGTCATTCTGCTTATCGAGAACCTCGATAAGCTTCTCATAGGCGGGATGGTTGGAATTGAGAATAATGAGTACTGCACCACCCGTAATCTCGACGTCGAAAAAAAACGAGCTTCGAAGGCCAGCGACGGAGAAAGTATATTTCAGCCCTTCGCTTACGACCTCGCCCGACAGCGTCTTCGCCTGCTCTCGATCGACTCCATATTGCTCGAGGCTGCCCTCGATCGCGGCCTGACGCTCCTGCGGCTTCTGCGACGCCTCCTGCTTGTCGCTCGCGCCCTGCTCGCCGTCCTTCTGCAGCTCGCGGGTGGCGATCGTCGCCTTGTACTCGGGGCGGCTCCTCACATCGTGCCGCGCTCGACCAGAGTCGAGCTCCTCCCTCGCCGTCTGCGCACGCAGCAACTTGCGCATGGCGGCGATCGTCTGCTCGATCCGGTGTACGATGCTGATAAGCGGGCCTCGCGGGTCGCCCTCAGCCTTTAGGCGCTCCTCAACTTGCGTCATGGTTTCCTTACCCTCGGCGATGTCGTCGAAGTCAGCCTTCGCCATCTCTGAGAAGTTGTGGGCGTGCTGCTTGTTGTTCGTAACGCCAAACAGCTCGTCGAGAGCGGGTGGGAAGTCGATCTCAACACCCCACCAGCGTTCGCGAGGGTCCGACGGAAGGACCCATCCAGTATCGATCTCAAGTTCGCGGCCTGCGCGGACGATCGAGACCCCCACGTTTTTGGCGGCGTGAGCTCCGTGCTTTCTTGCCCCAGCGTTGCGCCCATCCCGCGCCGATTTCTTGGCGATTGAGAAGCGTAGGCGGACGGTGTGGTCGCGCCCCTTGTGTGCCACCCTGTATCCAACTTCCTCGCCAAATGGTTCAAACATGGGCTCCGAGTCAAACGGAGCAGGCAGGGACGATAGCGGTGTCAAATAGAGCGGGTCATTTGGCTGTGCCCAGTTCTCCTCGGTCGTCATCGAGTAAGGTGGATCCGTGTTGAAGCCGACCATCCGGATCTTGACGTCGCCGTTTACTAAGAAACGACGGTAGGTTCGTCCGATCAGGAACTCGGAGTTCGCGACGATCGCGCGGGCCGTACGCCAAATTATGCGATCAAGCTGAGACCAGACAACAAGAGTTCCCGAGCTACCGAACGAGCGGCCGGCCCGACGCCATATCTCCGGTATGGGGCGCCTACTCGGCTCCGGCACCTCGGCCATCTTGCCCTCGATGATCTCGTCCAGGTCGAGGTAGGTATGAATGGCGCTTTCGACGCCGGTCTGCCAACTCCACACATCGACGCGGCGGCACTGCGACACTGACGACGAGGGCAAGCCCATGCCGAAGCGACCGATCCCTGTCTGCGCCTCGTCCGTAAGTCGTGTCCCGTTCCCGAACTGCAGAGCCATTCGCAGGACGCGTGTGTCCATACCGCCACCATCATCCAAAACGGCGATCTGGTGAACGCGCAGGACAGTGTTCGCCTGGAGTTGAGTCGTTCGCTCTCCACAGAGAAGCTCAACGTTTTTGGCGCCTGCTTGGATAGAGTTGTCCATTAGTTCGGCAAGCGCGTGCGCCGCGTTTTTGTATCCGTTGTCGCGCATCGCCTTTACGGCGAGATGCGCAGGCACGATTGAGTGCTCCGTCATATCAGTCCCATACATCTTCCCAGTTTGTGAAGGCGGACCCCATGTCGCCGAAGCCCGGTAGGCCCGTGTCAACGACGGCCACGATGTCCGCCTGTTCGTTCCCACCCGCCCTCGGGCCACGCGCGGCCCGTCCCACCATCTGGCTGTAGAGGACGAGAGATCTCGTCGGCCTCGCGATGAGGGCCGCACTTGTCCGCGGCGCATCAAAGCCCGTCGTTAAGACGCCGAAGTTGCAAAGGATGCGCGGGCTAGAGTCATGCGATTTGAAGTCTGCCAAGATACGGCGACGCTCTCCCAGATCGGTCTGCGCCGTCACGGCGGTAGCTTGGTGACCGCGTAGGCATAGGGCGCTCGCCAGCAACTCCGCGTGCTCTACCGTAGTCGCGAAGACGATGACGCGCATATGGTACTGAAGCAGGGCCTCGCAGCGGCGCAGGATGGCGAGCGATCTCTGATCGTCGTCGGCGAGGCGCTTTAGAACCGAGCCAGGTATCTCAAACCCCTTTTCGATCGCCGCGACCTCATCCGGTTCAAGCGCGCCGGTCCAATCAAAGGGCAGTCGACTGAAGTTCAGTCGGGCGAGGTAGCCTTCAGCAACGAGGTAATCAACAGGGTTCGAGTAGCCGTCTACTCGGAGAGACACCTTTTGACGCGCAAAGAAGCACGAAAGTTGTTCATCTTTCGCTACGTCGTTCCAAGTCCGTCCCGGTGTTGCACTTAAGCCGAGGAGGCCGACTTGGGGAAACGGCTTCGTGAGAACTTCTAAAATCATCTGGTAGGTTGGTGCGATGGCCTGGTGCGCCTCGTCCACGACGACGAGCGATGATCGGGCCCCGAGCAGACCAACGAACGCTGGATCCGATAGGGCGCGCTGATAAAGCTTCGAGAAACCAGCGACTACCAGACCATCAACCGCGTCGCGTGCAGCAAACTTATTCGTTCCAAAGAGTCGGTGGACCTGCACGGCGCGGTTTCCCACGTGGGACCACACGGAGCCAAATTCCTCAGTGGCTTGGTCGCACAGCTCCTCACTGTGCGCGAGCCAAACAACGAGCGTCTTGAGCTTCGTGCGCAGCTCGTCGGCGATGACGTGCATCGCCGTGCGCGTCTTCCCGGAACCCGTCGGCATGTGCAGGAGGACGCGTCGCGGCTCGTGCTGCAGCATCCGTCTGACTTCCATGGCCGCGCGGAGCTGGTGCGCGAAGAGCGGATGGGCGGGCGTCACGGTTGTGACAGGTGATGCTGGAGTGTCATCATCCGGCGGCGGAAGAGGCAGGCCGAAGAAAGCGATTAAGCGCTCCAAACGGTCGCGTCCGTATGACGCAGTCTTGAGTGCATCGTAGGGGTCACCCGACCGGAGGCCGAGGAGTCTACAAAGTTCCAGTGCTTCATCTGGCCGAAGTAGATTGATCAACACTGCTCTTGACTTCTTGTCGGAAAGAAGTCGGGTAGGTGGTTTCAGGCGAAGCAGCAGATCTCGTACAACGGATGGCCCTGCCGTTCCTTCGGCTAAAAGATGAACAAGCTTGAGGGTTCCATCACCTAGAAGCTCCTGCATTACCCGCCCACTCGCGCGGCTAAAGAAGGCCATAAAGTCTCGCGGTGCCAAGAGATTTGCCTTCATGACGCCCAAGGTAACAACATTATCCTACCTGTGGTTGATGAGAAAGAAAAGACGGCCCACAGAAGATGTTGCGGGTTTGCGTTCTGGACCGAATTGAGGACTCAAGGCATTGATATCTCCCGCCGACAGCAGGAGTTGGCCTTCGAACGGGCGCATCTGCCTCGTTCCCATGTTGGCTAACCTGAAAATACCGCGCATTGCCTCGCCTAATCTGCTCCCTGGTGTGACCTGTTGCCTCATCTGAGACGCTCCCGAGCGGCCTGGAGCTGCGAGGGACGGGATGAGGCGGGTCAGCATGGCGACACGGGACGAGGTGGTGGCTGCGGTTGTGG
>DASYHM010000017.1:0-5318 GCA_035998575.1 Devosia sp. | reverse complement strand
ACACCTCTGGCACTACTACAAGAACGTGGCGGAGAACCGCGCCAACCATTTTACCCGCAATTCCGGCGGCCAATCCGGCGGGCGTCCGGCCAAATATGCCGAGGGGTTCCAGTCGGTCTATCCGCGCACGGTGGATGAACTGTGATGGGTGTCGTGGTCCAGCACATCGAGCGGGCCGATCCTGCAATTATCGCGGGCCTGGGCGAATGCGGCGTGGCTACCGTACATGAATCGCAAGGCCGCAAGGGCTTGCTGGCCGCCTATATGCGTCCGATATATTCCGGCGCCCGGCTCGCCGCATCGGCCGTGACAATTTCCGCGCCGCCCTGCGACAACTGGATGGTGCATGTCGCCATTGAACAGTTGCACGAGGGGGACATCCTGGTGCTGGCGCCGACCTCATCATCCGATGCAGGCTATTTCGGCGACTTGCTGGCGACCTCGGCGCTCGCTCGCGGTTGCCGCGGCCTGATCATCGACGCGGGCGTGCGCGATGTGGCGGACCTGACACAGATGAAGTTCCCCGTCTGGTCCAAGGCGATCTTCGCGCAGGGCACGGTCAAGGAAACGCTGGGCTCGGTCAATGTGCCGATCGTCTGCGCCGGGGCGTTGGTCCATCCGGGGGACATCATCGTGGCCGATGACGATGGGGTGTGCGTCGTGCGTCGCGAGGAGGCTGAGGAAGTGCTGGAGGCTTCGCGCAAACGCGTCGCCAACGAAGAATCCAAGCGCCAGCGCCTCGCCGCTGGAGAACTGGGCCTCGATATCTACGGTATGCGCGAGCGCCTTGCAGAAAAGGGCTTGAAATATGTCTGAGCGTGGCACGCGCGTCATGTGGATACGGGGCGGCACCTCCAAGGGAGGCTACTTTCTCGCCGAGGACCTGCCGGCCGATACGGCGGAACGTGACGCGCTGCTGCTGAGGATCATGGGCTCGCCCGATCCGCGCCAGATCGATGGTATGGGTGGGGCCAATCCTCTGACTTCCAAGGTCGCGGTGGTGAGAAAGTCTGAACGCCCCGGTATCGACGTAGATTATCTGTTCCTGCAGGTCTTCGTCGACAAGCCCGTGGTTACCGACGCGCAGAACTGCGGCAATATCCTCGCCGGCGTCGGTCCCTTCGCCATCGAGCGCGGGCTGGTCACGGCACACGACGGCACCACCGACGTGCGCATCTTCATGGAGAATACCGAGCAGGTCGCGACGGCCACCGTCGCCACGCCGGGCCACCAGACTAGCTACGGTGGAGATGCGCGGATCGATGGCGTTCCAGGCACCGCCGCCGCCATGCCAATCGTCTTTGAAGACACGGCGGGTTCGAGCTGCGGCGCCCTACTGCCAACTGGCAATGCTGTGGACATTGTCCATGACCTGCCGGTGACCCTCATCGACAATGGCATGCCATGCGTCATTCTCGATGCGGCCGATTTTGGGATTTCCGGGCAGGAGACGCCGGCGGAACTCGAGTCAAATGAAGAGCTCAAGCGGCGCCTTGAAGAAATCAGGCTAACGGTCGGGCCGATGATGAACCTGGGGGATGTGAGCAAGAGCTCCGTGCCCAAGATGACGCTGGTCAGCGCCGCGACCAATGGCGGTGCCATCTCCACGCGCAGCTTCATCCCGTATCGTTGTCATGATGCCATCGGGGTTTTGGCGGCCGTCAGTGTCGCCAGCGCCTGCCTGCTGGCCGAAGGCCCGGCACGGCGTTACGCTGTTCTGGGCGATGGCGACGAACGCATAATGAGTGTGGAACATCCGACCGGCGAGTTCACTGTGATCGCCAAGCTCGATGCCGCCGGTGAGTTGGCGAATGCCGGCGTACTGCGCACCGCGCGCAAGCTGATGGATGGATTCGCATTCTAGCACGTCGGATTTCAGGAGAGATTTCGAAATGAGCGTGACCGAGAAGCTGACTTTCATCGGCTTCGGTGAGGCGGGTAGCGCCTTTGCCGAAGGGCTCTCGCTCCCGCCAGGTATTGGTGCCTGCTACGACATCAAGCTGGACAGTCAGTCGGATGCCTCCGCCATCCGTAGCGCCTGCGCGCGCACTGGAGTTGCCGCCGCACCTGGGCCGGCTGTCGCTCTTGTGGATACGACGTTGATTTTCTGTCTCGTGCCGACCGACAATACAATTGCTGCGGCACGGGCCGCTGCATTCCACCTGCGACCGGGCATGACCTGGCTGGATGGATCGTCCAGCTCACCTGGCCGCAAGCGCGAGGCTGCGAGTATCGTCGAGGTCAATGGCGCAAATTATATCGACATGGCCATTATGGCGCCGGTGCATCCTAAGCTGCATCGCACCCCGGTCCTGCTTTCAGGACCGGCAGCCGCCGGCATCCTGCCCCTACTGGCAAAACTTGGCATGGTCGCCAACACCGCTGGCGAGCTTGTAGGACAAGCCTCTGCCATAAAGATGATCAGATCGATCATGATCAAGGGTATGGAAGCAGTTACCGCCGAATGCCTGTTGGCTGCACGTCGAGCCGGAGTGGACGGGGCCGTTCTGGCCTCGCTGGCCAGTTCCGACCCTGATGTGGACTGGGGCGCACGCACTGCTTACAATCTTGAGCGGATGACCAGGCACGGAAAGCGACGGGCAGCGGAATTGCGGGAAGTTGTTGCCACCCTTGAGGAACTTGGTTTGCCAGCCCGTGTGTCGGCGGCAACTGCCACATGGGAGGACCAGTTGGCGAACCTCAATCTTGACCTCGGCGACGAAGCACTCGAGGGCAAGCTCGACCAAGTCCTTGATCGCCTGGGATGAAGCCTAACCTTCGGCACTTGCGGGTTTTCCTGGCTGCCTTCGACACCGGATCGATCACGCAGGCGGCCAGCCAGTGCTTTGTCTCGCAGCCAGCAGTGACGCAGTCCATCCACAAGCTGGAGCACGACTATGCAAGCCCAATGTTCGACCGCACGCCACAGGGGCTGTTCCCGACTGAGGCCGGTCGCATACTTGCGGCGCGGGTCAGACGAGCGTTTGCCATGCTCGATCCAGTTCTGGGTGACCTGTCGCTGCGGCTGCGCCACACTGCAACTGCCTCTCAACTCACCGCTCTGATAGCAGCGACAGAAACGGAAAATTTCACGCTGGCGGCACGAAGACTCGGGCTGGCACAGCCCAGCGTACACCGCGCCGTCAGTGACCTTGAAAAGGATGCTGGCCGAAGTCTGTTTGAGCGCACCTCGCGCGGCGTGCACGCGACCCGGCCGGCCGCGCGTTTGGCTCAGGCCGCTCAACTGGCCTTTGCAGAGTTGGAGCAGGCCGAAGCCGATCTGGGGGAAATGTCCGGGCGCGAAGTCGGACGGATCGTCGTCGGGGCAATGCCACTGTCGCGCTCATCCATTCTGCCCGAAGCGATCGCTCGCTTTCGTCGGCGCCGCACAACATTGCCCATCCGCGCCCTGGATGGTCCCTATGACGACCTCATCATGGGCCTGCGCAGAGGTGAAGTCGACTTCCTAGTAGGCGCGATGCGCAGCCCCTCACCGGTCGGTGACATCGTCCAGGAAACCCTGTTTGACGACGAACTGATAGTGGTGTGCCGCCGCGGGCATCCATTGTTAAGCCAGAAGGACCTGTCCCCTTCCCCTCTCGTCATGTTCCCCTGGGTGGTCAATACGCTGGGTACGCCAGCGCGCAATATGTTTGAGAAGGTATTTTCTGGCACCGCACGACCAGCTAGCCTGGTCGAGACCGGCTCCATGGTGCTGATGCGAGAGCTTTTGCAGGTAAGCGACCATCTCGGCTTCATCTCTAAGCTACAGATTCGGTCCGATCTCAAACATGGAGCCGTCGTGCAGCTTCCTGCTTTGCTACCGGACACCGCACGCCCCATAGGACTCACATTCCGGCAAGGGTGGATGCCCACCAGCGCACAACGGGACCTCATCGAAGATATACGCGTCGCAACGTGCGCCATGTCCGGCCGATCCAGCGCAGTATCCCTGTAGCAGTACCGGTTTCGTCACCTGTTGCGTCGGGCAGGCGCTTGCGCAGAGGCACAAGCTTTCTGTCCTGTATTCGCATTTCCAAAGCCAGTTGGCCGCCGGAGACGCGGATTGCCCCGAACGTCCGTATGGATGGTACCTGTGGAGAGGCCCTGACTGACTGGCACGGTGTGAAGCGACCTCGTCGTGCGGGCAGCGCTGCGCCCGCATCATCCTCCGCCCGCCGCAGCACCTGGACAAGAAGCCGGGCGTTGGCGGGCACATCGACCAGCGCGATCTGCTATCTCTTGAGGAGCTAAGCCGGGGGCATCACCAGTTTGTAAGCGGACCAGAAGCGGTTAGGCATCAGGAGCAATGCCGAGGTGAACACCGAGGCCCGACGAATATCTTGATGAAGCCGAACGCGTGCTCATTGCTCATCTCTCCCGCTCTGTGGGCAGAGGCGATTTCGGCGACTCGATCCAGAAGATCAGCGTCATGGGCCAGTTTAGGCAGTACTTCCCTAGCAGGGTGTTGAAGAAGTTAGTCTGGTTCGCAGACGAAGCCTGAGTGATCGGCATTGTGGATGAAGAAGTGGCCAACGAGACGCCCCGCAGTGCCGATTATGACCCATCCGCGGCCGCAGGCTGGATCGTTGTCGTCGTAGCCCTGCCATGAAAACTCAGCACAGGCGGCGCCGTCACGGGCGCCGTAGCGAACGTCGAGGAAGCCTTTGAGCGCGCCGAAGGCGATTTCGCCATCCGCCGGGCCCTCAAAGGTGAGGTGCGCTGGTTCGACGAGATCGAGGACATTGTTGTCCCAGACATCCATTTCGACGATGCGCCAGCGGCCGGCGAAGGCCTTCGCGAAGGCAGGCACCTTTGCCATCATCGGATCTCCGCAATCAGCTTTGGCAACCGCACCAGATTGTAGGCAGCGGCAGCGAAGGTGAAGGCCCAGCCAACCCGTTCGAGCCCCTTGAACCTGGTCTTGCGCTGTCCGGCCACGGTCTTGATCCAGCCGAAGGCCTCTTCAATCCGCTTTCTGATGCGCAGGCTCACGGCGTAGCCGGAATGGCGCGCCGTGCGTCCATAGATCGCGGAGCGGCGGCCGCTGATGTTGCGGGCCACATGCGGCGTCACCTGCATCGAGCGCAGCTCGTTGACGAAGTCCTCGGCGTCATAGCCCTTGTCGGCGCCCAGCGTGATCGCCTGCGGCCGATCGGCATGGGGCTCAATCATATGCAGCGCCGCCACCCGTTCGGCATGGCCGTCCGCCTGCGTCAGGCAGGCGTCGACCAAAAGTCCGTGGCGGTTCTCCATCAGTCCGTGCCCCATAAAGCAGAGCTTGGCCTCTTTGCCCGCACCCTTCTTGTACAATCGGG
>DASYHM010000005.1:0-63694 GCA_035998575.1 Devosia sp. | reverse complement strand
TTGCCGTAGCGCCACCGCCCGAATGTCTCGTCCGCTCATCCCAGGGTTGGGCGCGACCCCATCCCTCCCGGCTGGCACTCCGGACACCGGTCGCTGCAGCGCCGCCCGCATCCCGGAGTGATGGGGGCAGTATGGGGGCGGAACTGGCGAGTGGGGATAAGATATTGTGGTGGGAGGTGGAACGTCGCTTGGCTGCCCCTGGCGCTTGTGCGCGGGGCCCCACCCCCTCCTAAGCCTCCCCCTCGAGGGAAGGGGGCGGGGGCCGCTTGCGCTTGTGTTTGTAACCCATCGACGGCGGCAGCGGCCCCGGCCATTGGTCGGCTGCAACCCAGCTTTGCTCCGGCTCCGCGTTGCAACGATTGCGGCGCCGTCCCATTCTGCTGGCAGGACTTCGCGCAGCGAGTCGGGAGCGTGACTTGAAGCATTATGATATCGTGGTGATCGGCAGTGGGCCGGCGGGGCGCCGGGCGGCAGTGCAGGCGGCCAAGCTGGGCAAGTCGGTGCTGGTGGTCGAGAACCGCCTGCGCCTGGGCGGCGTGTCGGTTCACACCGGCACCATTCCGTCCAAGACGCTGCGCGAAACCGTCCTCAATCTCTCCGGCTGGCGCGAGCGTGGCTTTTACGGGATGGCTTATCGCGTCAAGAAGGATATCGGCGGCCAGGATCTTGGCGCTCGTCTGCGCATGACGCTCGACCACGAAATCGAGGTGCTGGAGCACCAGTTCGCCCGCAATGGTGTCCAGACCTTTGGCGGGCGGGCGCGCTTCCTCGACCCACATCGCATCTGCGTCACCACGCCGGAAGGCGAGGACACGGTCTTCGGCTTCGACTTCGCTGTCATCGCCGTCGGCACCACGCCATATCGCCCCCCTAACATCCCGTTCAACAACCATTCGGTTGTCGACAGCGATACCCTCGTCTCGGAGCCACGCGTGCCGCGCAGCCTGACCGTGGTCGGGGCCGGCGTCATCGGTATCGAGTATGCGACCATCTTCTCGGCGCTCGACGTGCCGGTGACCATCGTCGAGCCACGTGACACCATCCTCGAATTCATCGATCGCGAGATCATCGAAGAGTTCACCCATGAGATGCGCCAGCGCGGCATGACCATCCGCTTCGGCGCCAAGGTGGAAAAGGTGGAACTGGACGATCAGGGCTGGGCGGTCTCGACCCTCACCGACGGCCGCCGCATTCGCACCGACATGCTGCTCTATGCCGCCGGCCGATCCGGCGCGACCGAGGGGCTGGGCCTGGAAACATGCGGCATCGAGCCGGCGGACCGCGGCCGCCTCAAGGTCGATCCGGTGACCTTCCAGACCAGCGTGCGCCACATCTATGCCGCCGGCGACGTGATCGGCTTTCCCTCGCTGGCCTCGACCTCGATGGAGCAGGGCCGCATCGCCGCCCTGCATGCCTGCGGCGCCGCCATGCCGCCCGCGCCGGAGTTCTTTCCCTATGGCATCTATGCGGTGCCCGAAATCTCGACCGTGGGCCTGACCGAACAGCAGGTGCGGGCCCAGGGCATACCCTATGAGAACGGCATCGCGCGCTTCCGCGAAACCTCGCGCGGCCACATCATGGGGTTGCAGTCGGGCATGATGAAGATGATCTTCTCGCTCGAGACGCGCAAGTTGCTGGGCGTCCATATCGTGGGCGAAGGGGCGACCGAACTGATCCATATCGGCCAGGCCGTGCTCAACCTGGGCGGAACGCTGGACTATTTCGTCGAAAATGCCTTCAACTATCCCACCCTCGCGGAAGCCTACAAGATCGCCGCCCTCGATGCCTGGAACCGCATGCCGCACACGGTTCCGATCGCGCAGGTGGAATAGCTGCTGTGCGCGACCTCGTCCTTCGACAAGCTCAGGACGAGGTCTTCGAGAAGTTCTCAGTAGACCTCATGGTGAGCCTGTCGAGCTACCAGATCGGCGGCGAAGCTACTGGCATAAGTGCCTCTGCCGGAATAAACTGCGCCCTATCGGAGAGCGCCATGCCAGAACAGTTCGATGCCATCATAATCGGCGCAGGCCAGTCGGGCCCGTTTCTCGGGGCGCGCATGGCCGGGGCTGGCAAGAAGGTCGCGCTGATCGAGCGCGAGCATCTGGGCGGCACCTGCGTCAATGACGGCTGCACGCCGACCAAGACGCTGGTCGCCAGCGCCCGTGCCGCCTGGGCAGCACGCCATGCGGGTGACTTCGGGGTCGTGGTCAAGGGGCCGGTGACGGTCGACATGGCGGCGGTCAAGGCGCGCAAGGACAAGGTGGTGGCAGCCTCGGTGAGCAGCCTCACCGACTGGCTGGCGGGCATGGAGACCCTGGAATTCATCAAGGGCGAGGGCAGTTTCGTCTCACCCCGGGAGATCAGCGTGGGCAAGCGGCGGCTGACCGCGCCGCAGATCTTCATCAATACCGGTGCGACGGCCACCATACCGCCCTGGCCGGGGCTCAAGAGCGTGCCCTATCTCACCAACACGTCCATGATGCACCTGGACTCCCTGCCGGGTCACCTGATCATCGTGGGAGCCAGTTACGTCGGCCTCGAATTCGCGCAGATGTATGCGCGCTTTGGCTCCAAGGTCACAGTGATCGATCGCGGGGCACGGCCCGCGACGCGCGAGGACACCGACATCTCGGCCGCCATCCGCGACATCCTGGAGGCCGAGGGCATTACCTTCATGTTCGGAACGACAGTGGAGGCGGTGGCCAAGGCCGGGCACGGCGTGCTGCTGTCGCTTGAATGCGGCGAGCGCCGGGCCTCGGTGGAGGGCACGCACCTGCTCGTGGCGCTGGGGCGCACGCCCAATACGGCGGCGCTGAACTTGCCTGCAGCCGGTATCGAGACCGATGCGCATGGCTTCATTCCGGTCGACGACCACCTGCGCAGCGCGGTCGAGGGCATCTGGGCCATGGGCGACGTCAACGGACGCGGCGCCTTCACCCACACATCCTACAATGACTTCGAGGTCGTCGCCGACAACCTGCTCGACGGCGGCAAGCGTTCGATCGCCGACCGTATCCCGGTTTATGGCCTGTTCATCGATCCGCCGCTCGGTCGTATCGGGATGAGCGAGGCCGAAGTGCGGAAATCGGGTCATAAAGCCTTGATGGGCGTCATGCCGATGGCAAAGGTCAGCCGGGCCAAGGAACGCGGGGAGACGCAGGGACTGATGAAGGTGCTCGTGGACGCAGACAGCAAGTTGATTCTTGGCGCTGCGATACTGGGCATCGGCGGCGACGAGGTGGTTCATTCGCTGTTGCAGTTGATGGTGGCGGGCACGCCCTACACCACCATGAAGCACACGATGCACATCCATCCGACAGTCACCGAACTGCTGCCGACGCTGCTCGGCGATCTGAAGCCGCTGCAGTAAGGGCCGGCCGGCGGTCGCGCCGGCTAGAGATCCTCGAAGGCCACGGCCACGCCGCGCCCGCGGGCCTTGGCGGCGTAGCAGGCGGCGTCGGCTTCTCCCATGAAGCCCAGCGGCGAGGATGGGTTTGCGCTGACGATGGTCAACCCGACACTGGCACCGATGTAGTACGTCCGCCCGGCCCAACTGAAGGCAAGGGATCCGATGGCGCGGACGATCTTTTCTGCGATCCGCCTGCCGCTTTCGGCCGGGCAGTCGCTGAGCAGCACGGCGAATTCGTCGCCGCCGATGCGCGCGGCTAGATCATGACTGCGGCAGGAGCCCCGAATGGTCTGCGCCACCTGCCTCAGCAGGGCGTCCCCGGCGGCATGGCCGGCCGTGTCGTTGACCGGCTTGAAGCGGTCGAGGTCGATATACAGCAGGCAGTGGCGGCGACTGCCGTCGCGGGCCGAGGCGATGCCGTTGTTGAGCGCCCGCTCGAATGCGGCACGGTTCGGCAGGTCGGTGAGGTCGTCATGGGTCGCCGAATGGGCCAGGTCGCGCTGCATGGCGCGGCTCTGCGTGACGTCCTGAAACACAAGAACGGCTCCGGCCAGTGCGCCCGCCGGCGTGCGCACCGGCGCAGCGGTGCAGCGGATGTCGCGCTCCGTGCCGCTTCTGGCCACCAGGATCACGTCGTCATCGAGTTGGGCCGAGCGCTCCGACGCCAGGCACATGGATACCGGGCACTCCTGCAGCGCTCCCGTCGCGCCGTCGCGCAACGCAAAGATGTGGTGCACTTCCTGACCGACCGCCTCGGCTGCGCTATATCCGGTGAGCAGTTCTGCCGCCGGATTGATGAACAGGACGCGGCCATTTTCGTCGGCAGAGATCATGCCGTCGGCAATGGCTTCCAGGGTGATGCGCAGCCGTTCCTTCTCGGCCGCCAGCTCCAGCTCGATCGTCTTGAGCCGCGTGATGTCGGTATCGGTACCAAGGGTGCGGGTGGCATTGCCATGCTCGTCCCACTCCACGGGCTTGCCGCGGCTGAGGATCCAGATGTAGCTGCCGTCCCGCGTCCGTTCGCGGTATTCGAGCGCATCGAAATCATCGTCGCCCCTGTCCTGGCGATCGACATTGTCCGTTACATATTGCAGGTCGTCGGGGTGGATGCGGGCCAGCCACTTGGCCTGGTCGCCATCCACCTCCTCATCGGGCGGAATGCCGCGCATGACGCGCCACATGCGCGAATAGAACATGGTGTCGGTGCGGATGTCGTGATCCCAAACACCCTGGCGCGCGCTTTCCAGCGCGAAATTCCAGCGGCTCTCGGAATGGGCCAGCGCCGCCTCGGCCTTTTTCTGCAGCTCGATGCTGGTCAGCTGGGTAATCAGGAAACGCGGCTCGCCGGTCGCTTCCGGATGCAGCACCGATGCCGCCACCATCACCCAGAGCGGTGCGCCGTCGGCGTGGCGGAAGCGGTGCTCTCCGCGATACTCGGTGGTCTCTCCACGCATCAGGCGCATCAGCCGCTGTCGGGCTGCTGCGTCGTCGTCCGGATGGATCAGGTCGAATATTTCCCCAGCAGCCTTCTCGACGTCGCGGCCGAGCAGCGCAACGAAGGCGCGGTTGGCATAGACCATCCGGCCTTCCATGTCGGACACAACCATGCCCACGGCCGCAGCGTCGACGATCCCGGCCAGCATCGGGCCGATGCGTTCGTTGCTGTGGACGGCTGGTTTTGTGGACTTTCCGGGGCTGACGGGCATGGCGCCAGTCTCTGTCATATGCGTTAATAACTGGCTTAAGGACCGTCACACATCGCGCGATGTGATAAAGCCGCGCTCCATTGCCAGGCCATCCCACTCGCTGGGAGTTTCGCTGTCGAAAATGAGCGTGTAGGGCCCCTTGTAGCCAGCCTCTTCGGCGAGCGTGATGCATTCTCCGTAGTCGGCCATGTCCAGATCGCCATCGACGAAGCTGGCCTTGGCGTGGCAGAGTTCCGCGCGCCCGAAAATCGACCTGAGGTCGGAGTACTTGCTGGCGCCACCCCAATTGCCGAAATCACCCAAAAGACCGACACGGCCCTCGAGCCGGTCGAGCAGGTAGTGGACATGGGCCGGCTCGGCGAGCAGGTCGAACCAATTCTCGGTGACGAGGCGCACCGGCGATCCGGCATTGATCTGGGCCAGGGTGTTGAGTGCCTGCACCGAGCGATCCAGCGCATCGCGCGTCGGCTTCTGCTTGCCGGCGATGATGCGGGCATTTTCGGCGCCCAGTTCGTTGGCCACTTCGAGCCAGCTGGCAATCCAGGCAGTGTCGCGAGCGCTGTGTTCGGGATGGCTGATATCGCCGGCATCGATCAGCAGCGTCTGCAGCCGTACATTGGCGATCCGCAACTGGTCGCGCAATTCGCCCAGATAGATGGGGTCGCGGCTGCGCAGATGAAAGGAAACGATCTCGAGGCGGTGGTAGCCATGGTTGGCCAGCACCGAAGGCAAGCCCAGCAGGGATTCGCTGCCCTCGCCATAGGCCTGCTCTTCCGGCCCGATTCCGGTCGTCGTCAGGTCATGCGGGTAGGTCACGCCGAGCAGGCGGTGCAGCGACCAGGTGGAGACGGCGATACGGTCGGAGGCGATGCGGGCCATGGCGGCAATCCTTTGTTCTTGTTGGGGCGAACACTGCAACGGGGAGGAGGCGGGTTCAAGTCGCCGGGCGCCTCAGACCTTGTAAATACGCTCGGCGTTGCGGTGGAACAGCTTGGCCTGCTCGTCCTCACTGCAGCCGCCGACGATCGTGCGGCTGGCGGTGACCCAGTCGGTGAGGGTGCCGCCGGTCAGGGTGGCGACGGGGTGGTCGGAGCCCCACACCACGCGATCCCAGCCGAAGGCCTCGACCATGTGCTCGACATAGGGCCGCAGCGTCTCTGCGCTCCAGCCGGGGGCGCAGTGATTGACGAGCCCCGAAATCTTGCCGGACACGTTCGGGTTGCGGGCGATCGCAGTGATCAAAACGCGCCAGGGGTCGAGGCCGGACCCGGCAATATCGGGATTGCCGCAGTGATCGAGGATAAAGCTGACATCGGGCGCCTTCTGCGCCAGATCGACCCCAAGATGCAGCTGGTCGGCCCGCAGGCAGAGATCGAACGACAGATCATAGTCGGGCAGGTGGCGAAGGTTCTCGATGAACAGGTCCGACTGGCTGAGGTCGTCGGGTAGCTCGTGCAGGATACGGCGCACGCCCTTGACGTGGGCATGCTCGGACAATTGCTCGATCTGATCAACGAAGTTCATGTGCTCGGGCCGGCACGCGGCGATGGCGCCGGCAATGCGCGGCAGGCCAAGCACGAACTCGGTCTCGCCGATGCTGTCGGCTTCGGCGACGTCGACCTCCATATGCAGCGCCGATTCGATCCCCAGTGGCACCGCCTCGGCAACGTAGGACTCGTGGCTCCACGGGCGGTTGAGCCGGGCATTGCCAGCAAGCCATGGGTAGTCGAAGCGGTCCGGGTAGATCAGGTGCAGATGGGTGTCGAGAATGCGCATGGCTTTGGGTCCCTTCAGGGGAAGGTAACGGGGGAAGTGGTCCACGTCACTGACATGTTAGTCGTTGCCACGCCGTTTCGTTCCTGCATAGATTGCCTCGATGCCACGCTACAGGCACCTGAACCGGCACGCCGGCGCACCACCAAGGAATGTCCATGGCCGACCTGACCGGCAAGATCACACTCATCACCGCTGCGGCGCAGGGCATTGGCCGGGCATCGGCAGAGGCCTTTGTCAGAGCCGGGGCAACCGTCATCGCCACCGACATCAATCAGACCAAGCTCGCCGAACTCGAGGGCACCGCGGGTGTGACCACGCGTGTGCTCGACGTGCTATCGGCCGCAGCGGTCAAGGCGGCGGTCGCCGAGATCGGGCGGATCGACATCCTGTTCAACTGTGCGGGCGTGGTCCATTCCGGTACGGTGCTCGAGATGAGCGATGCCGACCTCGACTTTGCCCTCGACCTTAACATCAAGGCGCAGATCCGCACCGTGCAGGCCGTGCTGCCGCAGATGCTGGCGCGCAAGGACGGCTGCATCATCAACATGGCGACGGTCGCGAGCTCGGTGAAGGGCGTGCCCAACCGCGCGGCCTATACCATTTCCAAGGCAGCGGTGATCGGGCTGACCAAATCCATCGCCGCCGACTATACGACGCATGGCATCCGGGTGAACGCCATCGCCCCCGGCACGGTGGACAGCCCCAGCCTGCACGAGCGCTGGCATGCCACCGGCGATTTCGAGGCGGCCAGGCAAGCCTTCATCGCCCGGCAGCCCATCGGGCGCATCGCCCGCCCCGAGGAGGTGGCCGACCTGGCCGTCTATCTGGCGGGCGCCACCTATACGACGGGGCAGGTGCACATCATCGATGGCGGCTGGACGGCCTGATTGCGCACGACCTCGTCCTTCGACAGGCTCAGGATGAGGTCTACCGAGAGCTTCTGGCATGAGCCTGCCCTGCAGTAGACCTCATGGTGAGCTTGTCGAACCACTAGGTCGTGGCGTTGAGGGAAGGGGCTGCCTCAGTTGGCCCACTCGCCGCCGCGCATCACCGGCTCGGTGCTGCCATCGGCATGGACGCCGTCGATATCGATCTTGTCCGAGCCGATCATCCAGTCGATGTGAATGTTGGAGGTGTTGCCGCCGCGCGCGGCGATCTCGTCCTGGCTGAGGTCCTTGCCGCCCTCAAAGCAATCTGAATAGCACTGGCCCTGCGCGATGTGGCAGGAGGCGTTCTCGTCGTAGAGCGTGTTGAAAAACAGAATGCCCGAGGCCGAGATCGGCGACGAGTGGGGCACTAGTGCCACTTCGCCGAGACGACGTCCGCCCTCGTCGGTGTCGAGCACCTTGTTGAACAGGTCCTGGTTCTTGCTGGCCTTGAACTCGACGAGCCGCCCGCCCTCGAAGCGCGCCTGCATGTCCTCGATCAGCGCACCGTTATGGCTGAGCGGCTTGGTGCCGGCGACATGGCCGTCCACGCGCAGCTTGTGCGGCGTGGTGAACACTTCCTCGGTGGGGATATTCGGATTGCAGGTGATGCCGTTCTTGGCTTCCGAAGCGCCGCCCTTCCAGCGATGGCCATCGGCGAGCCCGACGGTCAGGTCGGTGCCGGGGCCGGTATATTTGAGGGCAGAGAAGGCCTTGCCGTTGAGCCAGGTCCAGCGCTGTTTGAGATTGGCGTTGTGCTGCTTCCAGGCGGCGATCGGATCGTCCTGATCGACGCGGCTGGCCTTGAAGATCGCGTCGGCCAGCTTGGAGACGGCCTCTTCCTCGCTGTCGTCGGGAAAGACCAGCCTGGCCCAGGCGGCGCTGGGATAGGAGACGATGTTCCAGTTGATGTCGAAGCCGGTTATGAGCTGCAGCGCCGGCTTGTAGGCGGCCGAATTGGCGCGCATGGCCCGGGTTACTTTTTCAGGGTCCTGCCCGGCCAGCATCATCGGGTTGTCACCCGCAATGGCGAGACGCGCGGCATTGTTCTTGAAGGCTTCCGCCATGCCCGAATAGAGCCAGCCGGCGGCCCTGTCGAAGCTGGCGTCATTGGCGTGCCGGTAGCGGGCGAGGGTGCTTTCCTCGTCGGAATAGATGGTGGTGACCAGGCCGGCGCCGGCCTTGTAGGCATGCTCGGTGATGCGGCGAACCAGGGGCGCGGCCGTCATCGGAGCGGTCATCACCAGGTCCTGGCCCTCAGCCAGTTGCAGGCCGACCTTGATGGCGACCTGGGCAAGCTTGTCGAGTTTGACGGGATCGATGCTCATGTGGGCGAATGCCTTCTCGTTCTGAATCGGTTGGGCCGGAGCCTAGCCCCAGGCCGTGGCCGGCGCCACCGGGCCAATCGGAAAATCTTTTGACCTGGATCAAGCGGCGAGACGGCTAGAGGAGGAAGGTGCGGCCAGTCGTTCAAGGAGAGAAGAAATGGCTGCCAACCTGCACCTGGTTTTCATCGCCGCGCTGAGCCTGTTCAGCGTTTTCGGCGGCGCCCTGGCCTTTGCGCAATGGTCCACGCGCGGCATGGACGTCTATCGCGGGGCGAAGTAGCGATCTGCCGCATCGGAAGGAATCGCGGGAAGTCTGCCGAGGGGCTTCCCCATCTGACCAAATAGTAATGATGCGCCCCCTTGCGCTGCCGGTCGAAGTCCGCCATTTCCGGAGCCTTCAGGATCCGGATTGCCCATGTCAGCTTTGCCCGCCCGCCGCCGCGCCCTGATGCTCGTCAACCCGAACTCGCGCCGCGGCTCGGCTGCGCTCGAGCCTGTGCTGGATCGGCTGCAGGCGGGCGGTATCGACGCCACGATGGAGCGCTTCGATACGCCGGACGAGGTTTCCGCCGATATTGCGCGGCGGCGGCATGAAGCAGACCTTGTCATCGTCTGCGGGGGCGACGGCACGGTCAATGCTGCCGCCAAAGGCATTCTCGAGACCGGGCTGCCCATGGGCATCATGCCGATGGGTACTGCCAATGACCTGGCACGGACGCTCGGCATCTCCGAGGACCTTACGAAGGCCGTCGACGTCATCGTGGCGGGCCACACCAGCCGTGTCGACCTCGGCGAGGTCAACGGCCATCCCTTCTTCAACGTCGCGAGCCTGGGTCTGTCGGTCGACCTGGCCAAGGGGCTGACGCCCGAGGCCAAGCGCCGCTGGGGCAAGCTCGGCTACAGCCTGGCGGCGCTGAAAGTGCTGCTCCGGGCCAAGCCTTTCCGCGCCGAGATCATCAGCGACGCTGGGCGGGTAAAGGTCAAGACGCTGCAGATCGCCGTCGGCAACGGCGTGCATTACGGCGGTGGCACGGTGATCCACTCCGATGCCACGATCGAAGACGGTCACCTCGATCTCTATAGCCTCGAGCTGAAGAATGTCTGGAAGTTCGGACTGATGCTGGGCGCTTTCCGGCGTGGCGAGCATGGCGCCTGGGACGAGGTGCGAACCGCCAAGAGCACCGAGTTCGACATCCGCACCAAAGAACCGATGCCGATCAACACCGATGGTGACCTGGTAACGGAAACCCCGGCGCACTTTGTCATCAGGCCCAAGGCGGTGACGGTCTTCTCGCCGGCTAGCGGCGCTGCGCCTTCGGGTCGTTCCAAGATTGCCTGACCCGGCAGAACTTAACCTAGCGGCTCAAGCGCAGCTGTGACTTTCTGGCATCACCGCTGCGACGTTGCAAAAGCCCTGTTGGCAAGTGCGGCGCGCTTCGCTACAAACTGCCCACCGCTTCAGATCACGAACCAGGGAGGCGTTGTATGGCAGTGACATTCGACCACCTCCTTCCGGGCAAGACCAGACGTTAGGTTCCTGCCATCCGCGGCCCTCCCCAGGGCGCGCCGCGCGCGGTTTCTCTCGATCACAGCCCGACTGATCTGACGGGATCATTCTGCCCCGTTCCGGCTGTGCTTTTCATCTCTCTGTCATGAGGGCCGGCTGCCGATAATCGGGCCGGATAATAATATGAGTCGCAAGAAGCTCTTTCAGGCCGACGCGTTTGCCGACGTGCTCGGTTTCACCTTCCGTCACTGGGCCAAGCAGCCCATCCGGGCCACCTTTATTGCCCTGCTGGTCCTGGCGGCCACGCTGGCTGAAGCGTTCAGCCCGATTTTCGCCGGGCGTCTGGTCGACGCCGTCGCCTCCGGCAATGGCCAGGATGACGCCTTCTGGATCCCCGCGGTCACCGCGTTCTTGATCATGACCGGACTCTACCTGGGTTCGGTGCTGTTGCGCCAGGTCATGTTCTTCAACCTGATCCCCTTCACCCTGGCCATGATGAACAACGTCATCGCCAACGCCTTTCAGCGGGTGCAGCGCTTTTCCACCGACTGGCATGCCAACAGCTTTGCCGGCTCCACGGTGCGCAAGATCACGCGTGGGTCGAGCGCCATCGACCTGCTCAACGATACCCTGTTGATCGCGCTGTTTCCGTCGCTTGTCATGCTGGTCGGGGCGACGGTCATCCTGGGCCTAGCCTGGCCGGTCATGGGGCTGGTCGTGGGCCTGGGTTCCATCATCTATGTGGGCGTCACGACGTGGCTGTCGATGAGTTTCGTCGCGCCCGCCGGTGCGCTGGCCAACACCTGGGATACCAAGATGGGTGGCGCGCTGGCCGATGCGGTCAGCTGCAACTCGGTCGTCAAGGCTTTCGGCGCCGAAACGCGCGAGGAATCCATTCTGGCCAAGGTTGTGGCCAAGTGGCGCAAGCGTACGCGGCGGGTCTGGCAGCGTGGCACGCTCAATGGCGGTGCCCAGGGCCTCATGATGGCGACGATGCAGTTCGCCATCCTGGGCACGGCTTTGCTGCTGTGGCAGCAAGGTGCGGCAACGCCGGGCGACATCACCTTCGTCCTGACCATGTTCTTCGTCCTGCAGGGCCATCTGCGCGACGTCGGGCAGCACATCCGCAACCTGCAGCGCTCGATCAACGACATGGAGGAACTGGTCGCGCTAGACAGCCAGCGGTTCGGCATTGAAGACCGGCCCGGAGCGCCCGAGATCGGGATCGAAGCCGGCGCCATCGCCTTCGATCGCGTGACCTTCCAGTATGGCTCGCATGCAACGCCGCTCTACCGCGACTTCTCGGTCACCATCGCGCCGGGCGAGCGGGTGGGCCTGGTGGGGCATTCGGGGTCGGGCAAGACGACATTCGTCAAGCTGATCCAGCGGCTCTACGACGTCAAACAGGGTGCCATCATGATCGACGGGCAGAACATCGCGGAGGTGCAGCAGTCCAGCCTGCGCAGCCAGATTGCCATCGTGCAGCAGGAGCCTATCCTGTTTCACCGCACGCTGGCCGAGAACATCGCCTATGCCCGCCCCGGCGCGACCCGTGCCGAGATCGAACTGGCTGCCCGGCAGGCCAACGCCCACGACTTCATCGCCGGCCTGCCCAAGGGCTACGAGACCATGGTCGGCGAGCGCGGCGTCAAGCTGTCGGGCGGCGAACGCCAGCGGGTGGCCATCGCCCGGGCATTCCTGGCCGATGCGCGGGTGCTGATCCTTGACGAGGCCACCTCGAGCCTCGACAGCGAAAGCGAGGTGCAGATCCAGGAAGCCATGGAGCGGCTGATGGTCGGCCGGACCACGCTGGTCATCGCGCACCGGCTGTCGACCGTGCGGGCCCTCGATCGTCTCCTGGTGTTCGACAAGGGCCGCATCGTCGAGGAGGGCGATCATCAGTCGCTGATCCGGCTCAATGGCGGCATCTATCGTCGCCTGTTCGAGCGGCAGGCGCTGGAACTGACCAAGGGGCTGGTGGCGTAAGCCGGGACGCCGGGGGGAACCCGGCGTCTCCTCCGATGCGGCAGTTGTCCACTCCGGTATTGAGGGGTAGCCGGGTCATTGTACCCGTTTCGGCGAACGATCCCTTCGGCAAGGTTGCGGTGGTGGGGCTAAACGGGGCGCCATATATGATTGGTCATGCTAAACCTGGAGGTCGCCATGATCGACGCATCCGTACAGACCAAGGTCAAATCGGCACCGATCCTGCCGCTGACGACGACGCTGGGTGCAGTGCATCTGGCAGTCACCGATCGCGAGCGGGCCCTCGCCATCTGGCAGGACGTCGTCGGGCTGGAACTGCTGGCGGAGAATGACGGCGAACTGGTGCTCGGCGCCCGCGGCAAGCCGCTTGTCGTGCTGCAAACCGGCGCCACCCGCTCCGTCATGCCCAGGACGATCGGGCTCTATCACCTCGCGATCCACGTCCCGAGCCGCGCCGATCTGGCGCAGCTTGCGGTTCGCGCCCTGCAGCGCAAGGTCCGGATTTCGCCCACCGACCATCTGGTCAGCGAGGCGATCTACCTGTGGGACCTCGATGGCAATGGCATCGAGGTCACCTTCGAAACACCGTGGCGCGGTACGCTGGGCGACCCGGACCAAGGCCAGAGCTATGCGGTGACCGCCGAGGGGCTGCCCCATTCCGGGCGCGAACCCATTGACCTCGAAGGCTTGCTCGCCGAACTCGGGGAGGCGCCGGTCCTGGAGCCCAGCATGCCGCCTGGCACGCGCATCGGGCATGTTCATGTTCACGTCAACGACCTGCATCAGGCGATGACCTTCTACCGCGACGTCATCGGCTTTGGCGGCTTTCTGCTGATCAGCTCATTCGGGATGGGCGATGTGGGGCTCGACTACATGCCCCATTCCATTGCCTTCAACATCTGGTCCGGTTCGGGCGCCGGACTGCCGGCGGCGGGTTCAGCGGGCTTGCGCTGGTTCACCATCAAGGTGCCGGACGCTGCGACCCTCGAGGGCGTGAAGCAGCGGCTTGCCACGGTCCAGGCAGTGGTGGACGAGACGGCTAACGGGATCGAGACGCACGATCCATCGGGCAACCGCGTGAGGGTGGTGGTCGGCTAGGGCCGTCCGAGGTTCCAGGTAAGTCCTTGGCGCTTCCGGTGCCGCTGCTAACATGTTAGTGCTCAGCGGTTGAATACGAGGGAGACCTGCAATGCGTGCGATCTCATGTGCGGCACCGGGCGAACTGGTGATGGTGGACATCGCTCGCCCGGAGCTCAGGCCCGGCCTCGTGCGCGTGGGCATCCGTCACATCGGCATCTGCGGTACCGACTACCACATCTTCGAGGGCAAGCACCCGTTCCTGCAATATCCGCGCATCATGGGGCACGAACTGTCAGGCGTCGTGCTCGACGGCAATGGTGCGGCGACGCTGGACGACGGCGACGCGGTGGTCATCAACCCCTACCTGCCTTGCTACGACTGCCCGGCCTGCCGCGAGGGCAAGACCAACTGCTGCGAAACGCTGACGGTGATCGGCGTGCACGGTGATGGCGGCATGGCCGAGGAGATCGTGCTTCCCGAGACAAACCTCTATCGGGCGGAAGGGCTGAGCCTGCGCGACGCGGCCATGGTGGAATTTCTCGCCATTGGCGCGCACGCGGTACGCCGCACTGAACTCCGCGCAGGCGCGCGGGTGCTGGTCGCAGGAGGTGGCCCGATTGGCCTGGGCGTCGCCTTCTTCGCCCGCCTCGCCCGTGGCAACGTCACCATTCTGGACGCTGCTGCCGACAAGCTTGCCGTCGCCCGAGACCTCGGCTTTGCAACGGCAGCGCTGGACGAAAGACAGGCCACGCCGTTCCGGGACGCCATGGGCAGCGGGTTCGACGCTGTCTTCGATGCCACCGGGTCCATCGCGGCGATGAACGAGGCGGTCGGCTATTGCCGCAATGGCGGTGCGCTGACGCTGGTCGGGGTGGTCAAGGGGGCCCTAAACTGGGAGGATCCGGAAATCCACCGGCGCGAACTGACCATCCGGGCCTCGCGCAATGCGACCCGCGAGGATTTCGACCACGTGATGACCGCCATCCGCGATGACAGCGTGCCGACCGACCGGCTTGCGACACACGCCACAACCTTCGATGATGTGCCGGCCAACCTGGCAAAATGGGCCCGCGAGCGAAGTGGGCTGATCAAGGCAATCATCACGATCTAGGAGCCAATCATGCGCAGCCCCGAGGACGTCATTCGCTTCTGGTTCGATGAGCATGGCATGGACGACTGGTTTGGCGGCAAGCCGGAATTCGACGCGGCGCTGGCGGCGGAGTTCAAGGAGACGCATGAAGCCGTGTCCCGTGGCGAAGCCTGGCAATGGCGGCGGACGCCGGAGGGCCGGCTGGCCGAAATCATGGTCCTCGACCAGTTCTCCCGCCAGTTGCATCGCGGCGAGGCAGCCGCCTTCGCGCAGGACAAGATGGCTCTGGCGCTGGCGCAGGAGGCGATCGCCGCTGGCGCCGACCAGCAACTGCCGAGCGAGCGCCGCATGTTCCTGTTCATGCCGTTCCAGCACGCGGAATCGCTGGTGATTCAGGAGGAGGGCGTGCGGCACTTCGAGCAGTTCGGCGAAGACATGCTGAAATACATGACCGACCACCGCGACACCATCGCCCGCTTCGGCCGGTTTCCGTTCCGCAACGAAGCGCTGGGCCGCGAGAGCACCGAGGAGGAACAGGCCTACATGGCCGAGCAGGGCGACAGGGTGTTCTGAGCGCAACCCTTTGACCCGGCTATTCGTTGGCCAGGACAAAGGAGAACGATCATGTTCACAAGCGGACCCGGCCTTTGGTTGATCCTGCTGACGATCGGTGTCATCGCGCTGGGTGGCGCCATGGCCTATGGACTGACGCGCAATCGCACGCGGACCCGGGGCGAGGAAGTCAGGACCGAAGCAGCCACCCGTCAGCAGTACGCCGATGAGGAATACAAGACGCCCCCGCGCTAGGCGAGCAGCCCCGGATCGACCAGTGCGCCTTTCTGCCCGATGACGATGCCCGCGACGCGATGCGCGGCGGTCGCGGCATGGACCAGCGATTGCCCTGCGAGGCGCGCCGATAGATAGGCGCCGTTGAAACTGTCGCCGGCCCCTGTTGCATCGACCACCAAAGCTCCGGGAGTGGGGGCCACCCGGACCCGCTCGGCAGCGGTGGCAATGAGTGCCTCGCCGGGGCCATCCTTTACCACCACTTCCTCGACGCCGAGTTCCAGATAGCGACTGGCGGTATCCTCGAGGGATTTGTCGCCGAATAGCGGCGCCTCGTCGCCGTGGGTGGGTAATACGACATCGCACAGGGTGGCCGCTGCGGTGAGCACAGCCATCATTGCCCGGGGGCTGGACCACAGGGCCGGACGGATATTGGTATCGAAGGCGATCCTGGCGCCGGCATCGCGCGCCTTGACGATGGCACCGAGCAGCCTGCCCCGAGCGCGTGGTGCCAGGATGGCAAGCGTGATGCCGGAGAAATAGACCATGCTGGCACCCTCGACCGCAGCGGCCAGCGCTCCCTTGTCTTCAGCGAGCAGCTTGGCCGCTGACGTATCGCGCCAATAGGTGAAGTGACGGTCGCCATTTTCCTGATGGATCATGTAGAGGCCCGGCCGCCGCCCGGGAACGGTTCTGATATGGCTGGTGCCGATACCGTTGGCGGCCAGGAAAGCACGGATGTCGGTGGAATAGCGGTCCTCTCCGAGGCCGGTGAAGTAGTCCACGGACCAGTCGGCCCCGAGCAGCGCGCGCATGTACCAGGCCGTATTGAGCGTATCGCCGGCATAGCCCAGCCGGTACTGACGATCCTCGCCACCGCTCATCTCGATCATGCATTCGCCAATGCTGACGAAACGCTGCTGTGCCAAAGCGCTGCCCTCCCTTGCGTGCCACAGGCTTATGCCGGTAAAGCCGGATCAGCCGCAAGCCAGTATCTTCCATACAAGTTGAGAAGGCACTATGGTTGCGCAACTGTTTTGGAGATCCCCATGACGCGCCTCAGTGCCGCCACCCTCGCCAATGTCCCCCGGGATGTCCGAGTGCCCGACTACGACCGCACGACGGTCACCGCCGGCATCGTGCATCTGGGGATCGGCGCCTTTCATCGGGCGCATATGGCGGTCTATGTCGATGACCTGCTGGCGGAGAATCCCGGCTGGGCCATCGTCGGCGCCAGCCTGCGCCGCCCGGATACCAAGCAGGCGCTCGAGCCGCAGGATGGCCTCTATACGGTCGCCGTGCGGGACGCGAGCGGCACCCATCCACGGGTGATCGGCTCTATCCTCAGGGTGCTCGACGCCAACGCGGAGCGCGAAGAGTTGCTCGCCCTGATGGCGAGCCCACAGATTCGCATCGTGTCCTTGACGGTGACCGAGAAAGGCTACTGCCACGATCCCGCAACAGGCGAGCTGGATCAGCGGCACCCCGATATCGTCCATGACCTGGCCAATCCCGAAACGCCGAAATCGGCGCCCGGCATGCTGGTGGAGGCGCTGGCGCGCCGTCGGGCTGCGGGCACCGAGCCCTTCGCCGTCATGAGCTGCGACAACCTGCCGAGCAATGGCGAAACCGCGAAGCGGATCGTCACCAGGCTTGCCGAGCTGCGCGATGCTGCGCTGGGCGAATGGGTGGCCGGCGTAGCCTTTCCCGGGACCATGGTGGACCGCATCGTGCCCTCGACGACCGACGCGGACCGCAGCGCCGTCGCCGGGCTGATCGGGGCAGAAGACGCCTGGCCGATCATGACCGAGCCGTTCACCCAATGGGTGATCGAGGATCATTTCCCCCAGGGGCGCCCGCCGCTTGAAAAGGCCGGGGCGCAACTGGTGGAAGATGTCGAGCCCTTCGAGCGCATGAAACTGCGCATGCTCAACGGCAGCCACTCGACCATGGCCTATCTCGGCTATCTGGCGGGCCATGAATATATCTCCGAGGTCATGGGCGACGAGGATTTCGTGGCGCTCATCCACGGCCTGATGACTGAGGAGGCGATGCCGACGCTGGATATGCCCGGCGTCGACCTGGGAGCGTATCGCGATCAACTGCTCGATCGCTTCCGCAATCCGGCGCTGCAGCACCGCACCTGGCAGATTGCCATGGACGGCAGTCAAAAGCTGCCGCAGCGCCTGCTGGGCACAATACGCGACCGGATCAAGGCCGGGCAACCCTTTGAGCGATTGGGCCTGGGGGTGGCGGCCTGGATGCGCTACGTCACCGGCATCGACGAGAAGGGGGAGAGCATCGACGTGCGCGATCCGCTGGCCATGCGAATGATGGCGATCGCCGCCGATGCGGGGGATGACGCGGAGGCGCTGTACGAAGGGTTGGTGGCGCTGACCGAGGTGTTCGGGACGGACCTAAGTGATAGCCAGGTGTTTGGCGAGACGGTGGCGACGCACCTGGACGACCTGTTCGAGGTGGGGGTTAAGGAGACGGTGGCGGGTGTCACTTCTAGCACCGACGCAAGCGGCCCCACCCCCTCCTAGCCCCCCATCAAGGGGGAGGTGACCCTCCACTCGTTTGGCACGATAAAGCCCCACCACAAGATGGCACCTCCCCCTTGAAGAGCAGGGTGGGAGGGGGTGGGTGTTGCCAGCCTCGATCGTTGTAGTTACACCCGCCCCGCCATCGCCCGGTCGAATATCTCCAGTGCCACCGCCTTGGTCAGTTCCACGGGATTGCCGCTTGCCGTGGGGTCGACGATTGCCATGTCGCCGATGAGGTCGCGCTTCGTGTCGTCCACCTTGAAATCGGCCAGCGTGTGCGGCACGCCCAGGCGCAGGCGCAGGCCGATGATGGCGTGCTGGAACGCGGCGAAGCTGGGTGCCAGGCCCAGATAGGCGGCGAGGCGCGCGATGCGGGCTTCGATGGCCGGTTTGTTTACCGCCAGCACATAGGGCATGAAGACGGCATTGGTCATGCCATGGTGCGTGTCATAGAGCGCGCCGACCGGATGGCTGAGCGCGTGGATGGCACCGAGCCCCTTCTGGAAGGCCGTGGCGCCCATGGCAGCGGCACTCATCATATGGCCGCGCGCCGCTATATCGTGCGGATCGGCATGGACCTTGGGCAGGTTCTCGAGCACCAGCCGGATGCCCTCCACCGCAATGCCGTCGGCCAAAGGATGATAGCCCGGCGCACAATAGGCTTCGAGGCAATGCGCCAGCGCATCCATCCCGGTGCCGACGGTGATGAAGCCGGGCATGCCGACGGTGAGTTCGGGATCGGCAATCACCACCTTTGGCATCATGTGCGGGTGGAAGATCACCTTCTTGGTGTGGGTGGTCTCGTCGGTGATGACGCCGGCGCGACCGACTTCCGAGCCGGTGCCAGCGGTGGTCGGCACGGCGACGATGGGGAAGATGCCCTTGGGGTCGGCGCGGGTCCACCAGTCGCCGATATCCTCGAAATCCCACATGGGTCGGGTCTGCCCGGCCATGAAGGCGATGACCTTGCCGACATCGAGCCCCGACCCCCCGCCGAAGGCGATGACGCCATCATGCCTGCCCTCACGTAGGACCTTGATCCCGGCTTCGACATTGGCCGAGATGGGGTTGGGTTTCACATCGGCAAAAACTCCGACCGAGATGCCCGCCGCACTGAGCAGGGCAATGGTGTCCTGCGTGACGGGCAGGTCAACCAGCCCCGCATCGGTGACCAGCAGGGGGCGCTCGATGCCGGCGGCCCTAAGTGCCTCGGGTAGTTCTGCGATACGGCCCGGGCCGAACTTGATGGCAGTGGGATAGTTCCAGTTGGCTTTGGTCATGGCGCTGTTGCCTTCACATTCCCGGTGTCATTCCGGCGGAGGCCGGAATCCATGCGGTGGACGCGCCACACGCTGGGTGTTGCTGAGAACCACGGATATGGATCCTGGCCTCCGCCGGGATGACATCGTGGCTGGGGTAGCGTCGGGCCTAGACCCGCTTCAGATGATAGCTCTTTGATTGCGTCAGGTTCGCATAGCCGATCTCGCTGAGGGCGGCGCCCTTGCCGGTATCCTTCACCCCGGTCCAGACCAGGGCCGGGTCGAGGTAGTCGCAGCGATTGGCAAAGACCGTGCCGGTCTCGACCTGCGCCCCGATGCTGGCGGCGGCGTCGAGGTCGGCCGTCCAGATTGAGGCGGTGAGGCCGTAGGGGCTGTCGTTCATCAGGTTGATGGCCTCGGCGTCATCGGCAACCTGCATAATGCCGACGACCGGGCCGAAACTTTCCTCGCGCATGACGCTCATCTGGTGGTTGACGCCGGTCAGCACCTCGGGCGCCAGCCAGGGCGAACCGGGCCTGTCGCGGTCGTGACGGGTATCGAGGTGTCGCGTGGCGCCGCTGCGGACGGCCTCATCGGTCTGCCGGCGCACATGATCGGCAAAGCTGCCGCGTGCCATCGGGCCCACGATGGTATCGGGGTCGAGCGGATTGCCGAGCGTCCAGCCGCGGGCATTGTCGATGAAGCGCTCGACGAAATCGCCATAGACCGCTTCATGCACATAGATGCGCTCGATGCCGCAGCAGCTTTGCCCCGAATTGAAGAAGCTGCCATCGGCCAGGTTCTCGACCGCATGGCCCAGATCGGCGTCTGCACGGATATAAGCCGGGTCCTTGCCGCCCAATTCGAGCCCCAGCGTGGCAAAGGTGCCGGCAGCGGCCTTTTCGATGCGGCGGCCGCCTTCGACCGAGCCGGTGAAGTTGACGTGGTCGATCCGGCCGGCAGCGATGAGCTTCTCGGTGTCGGCATGCCCGAGCACAAGGTTCTGGAACAGGCCGGCGGGCAGGCCGGCGCTCTCGGCAGCGGCAGCGAAGCGCTCGCCGGCCAGCAAGGTCTGGCTCGCATGCTTGAGGATGATGGCATTGCCGGCCATGAGACCCGGCACGATGGAATTGACTGCAGTCAGAAACGGGTAGTTCCAGGGCGCGATCACCATCACGGTGCCGAGCGGTTCGCGGGTGATGGTGCGGACAAAGCCTTCCATGCCGGTCTTTTCGAGCGGCGCAAGGGCCTCCGGGGCCAACTCGATCATGTAGCGCGCGCGCTCCTCGACGCCGCGCTTCTCGCCGCCGAAGCGGACCGGACGCCCCATCTGCCAAGCCAGTTCGGGCACGATTTCGTCATTCATCAGCAGCAGGGCGTCGACGAAATGGGAGACGATCTTCTGGCGTTCGACGATCGTGGTCTCGTGCCAGGCCTGGCGTGCTGCCCTGGCACGAAGCAGGGCGCTGTCGATCTCGGCCCCGGTCGCAAGAGGCCGCTCGGCATAGACGCTGCCGTCGATGGGGGAGATGATCTTGACCGTTTCGGTCATTCCAGTTCCTTTCGGTGGGGCGAGAACGACGACACCGCGTGCGATGTCAGCCGCGCTCGAATCCGCGCTTCAACTCCCAGTCGGTCACCCGGCGATCATACTCGAACTGTTCCCATTCCGCCGTGTGGACATAGTGTGCGATGACGTCGGCGCCGAAAGCCTCATCGAGCATGGCGGAGCGTCTGAGCCAGTCGGTAGCTTCCCGCAGCGTCTTGGGAATCTCCCGCAATTGTTCGGTATTGTAGGCATCGCCGACGAACGGGTCCTCAAGTGCGAGCTTGTCCTTCATGCCTCGGATGCCGGCGGCGATGAGGGCGGCGATGGCGAGGTATGGATTGAGGTCGGCGCCGCCGATGCGGCATTCGACGCGGATCGATTTGCTGTTCTCGCCGCAAAGGCGGAAGCCGGCGGTGCGGTTGTCGGGCGACCAGATGGCCTTGGTCGGCGCGAAGGTGCCGGCCTGAAAGCGCTTGTAGCTGTTGATATAGGGCGCGAGGAAATAGGTGATGTCGCGGGCATAGGCGAGCTGGCCGGCCATGAAGTGCTGCATCACTGCGCTCATGCCGCGCCTGTCGGCCGCATCGGGGAAGACCGGGTTGCCTGCCGTGTCGGCCAGCGACATGTGGATATGGCTTGATGAGCCGGCCAGCGCATAGTCCCACTTGGCCATGAAGGTCACGGCCTTGCCGGCGGCCCAGGCGATCTCCTTGGCGGCATTCTTGAGCACCACATGGCGATCGGCCATGGTCAGCGCGTCGGCATATTTGACGTTGATCTCTTCCTGGCCCGGGCCCCACTCACCCTTCGAGCTCTCCACCGGAATGCCGGAGGCCTGCAGGTGCTTGCGCAGCGCCCGCATCACGCCCTCTTCCTTGGTGGTCTGGAAGATGTGGTAGTCCTGGATGTAGTCGCCCGCGGTCTGCGCCCGGGCATGGCCCTTCTGGCTGATACTGCGGTAATCCTCGTCAAACAGGTAGAATTCGAGCTCGGTCGCGGCATTGGCTGTGTAGCCCATCGCGGCGAGGCGCTCGAGCTGGCGCTTGAGGATGGCGCGCGGGCTGTGCGGGATCGGCGCGTGGTGATGATGATCGGAGAGATCGCACAGCACGATCGCGGTGCCCTCGAGCCAACTGGCCTTCATCAGGGTCGCCAGGTCAGGCTTCATGACGAAATCGCCATAGCCCTTGCCCCAGTTGGCGGCCTCGTAGCCCGGCACCGGCTCCATATCGATGTCGTCGGCCAGCAGATAGTCGCAACCATGCGTCTCGTCATTGGCGACTTCGAGGAAATATTCGGCCTGGAACCGCTTGCCGATCATGCGGCCCTGCATGTCGGGAAAGGCCACCAGCACGGTGTCGATGAGGCCGGCTGCGACGTCGGTCTCGAGCTCGGCAAGGCTGTAGCGCATTCACGTCTCCTCGAGATTGGCCGCCACGATGTCACCCCGGCCGGCGCCGGAATGACATCGTGCTCAGCCTGCGGCGCCTAGGCCTTGGGCGCGACCGGCACGACCGACGCCACGCCGGCTGCGCTGCGGCTATGCTCGAGCGCGAACTCTTCCTCGGGCGACAGGATCAGCTTGTGGCGGCCCAGCAGCGCGAAGTAGGTGATGAACACCGCAAACCAGATCGCCACGCCGATGATCCCCGCACGATAGGCGGCATCGCCGGTGATCTGGAAATAGATGGTCACGGCGGCGATGATGATGGTCAGCGCCGCGCCCGGAACGCCGAACGGGTTGCGGAACGGCCTCACCATGTCGGGCTGGTTCTGCCGCAGCAGGATGAAGCTGAGGCCCTGCATGATGTAGCTGAGCATGGCGCCGAACACCGCCATGTTGAGCAGCGTGAAGCCGATGACCGATCCCCGGTTTTCTTCCCCCGCCAGGAACCACACCGACATGATGACGGCGAGGCCAAGCAGGGCTCCGCCGATCATGGCGACATGGGGTGTCTTGCGGGTATTGTGTGTCACCGACAGGAAGGTGGGGAAATAGCCCGCACGGCTGAGCGAGAAGATCTGCCGCCCCTGGGCGAAGATGATGGTGTGGAACGAGGCGATCAGCCCGAGCACCGCCACCAGGGACAGCCCCTTGGCAATACCGTCGCCATAGATGGCGCGGAAGCCGTCGAGCAGCGGCTCGCCCGACGAACCCAGGGCGAACGAACCGACGCCGACCACAGACGGATTGAGGGTGACGATCGCGAGCGCCGACACCACAAGGGTTAAGAAGCCGGCGATAATGCCGCGGGGCATGTCGCGTTTGGGATCGACCGATTCTTCCGCCGCCAGCGGCAGTTGCTCGATGGCCAGAAACAGCCACACGGCGAATGGAAGCGCGAGAAAGATGCCCATGATGCCATTGGGCAGCAATGGCCCGTTGCCTTCGGGCAGGGCCACACCGCCCTCGCCGATATTCAGGGCAAAGCGCGAAAAGTCCATGTTGGGCAGAGCCGAGACCCAGAACACCAACAGCGAGACCAGCGCCAGCAGCGTCACCACCACCGTGACGCGGAAGCTGAGCGCAACGCCCCACATGTTCAGTCCGACAAAGACGATATAAGCCAGCACCCACCAGACCGGCTGAAAGCTGTCAGGCGTTTCAAAGATGCCGGTGAGATAGGAGCCGATGAAGAAGACGATCACCGCCGGGGTGAGCACGTATTCGACGTTTTCTGCCAATCCGGTAAGGAAGCCGCCCCATGGTCCCATAGCCGTGCGGGCAAAGGAATAGGCGGCGCCGGTATGGGGCAGGGCCGGGCTCATTTCGGCGATCGCGAAGGTCAGGCCCAGATACATCACCCCGATAATGATCGTGGCGAGGAGCATGCCGCCCCAGCCGCCCTGCAGCAGCCCCCCATTCCAACCTGAGAAGTGGCCGGAGATAACCGCCCCTACGCCCAACGCCCACAGATGCCATACATTGGCGTGCCGGATCAGCCCGCGCCGTGCAAAGTAGTTCAAGTCGCGCGTCGCGTAGGCGACACTGCCGACCTTTCTCGTCTCAGCCATAGTCACGTCCCCCTGAAAATGAGCCCACGAATTGGTCTAGACTGCCATTGCTCCTTTGCGCGCTTGCCGCGCCGCTTCGAGGCAACGGGCCAGTCGGGTCGACCACAGGGTCACCCCGGCCGGTTCGAGAATTTCGTCATGCCGGATTTCGATCATGGTGGCATCGAGCCCGCGGCCGTCGCCGTGGCGCTCGAGCGTCAGCGTGACTCCGTTGAGCGCGGCGTAGGGCTCGTTCCAGCCAACGTCGACGTCAGGAGCTTCTGCCGTGATGGCATCGAATAGCGCGCTGGTGAAGCTGGTGTCGCGCCCGTGGATCAGCCCGATCGGCCAGCGGCGCGGCACCCCATGATAGACCGGCGTGAATGAGTGGACGCAGACCAAGATGCTCTCCTGCCCGGCATGGCGCCTCGCTTCGAGCAGAGTCTCGATCGAAGCGTGGTAGGGCCGGTGAAAGTGGTCGATGCGGTACTGCCGCTCTTCGGGGCTCAAGTTCTCGTTGGCGGGGATGCGGGTCGCTTCCGACAGGGTCCAGATCAGGTCCGGCGCATCCAGTTCGCGATTGCAGTCGATGATGATGCGAGAGACCGTCGACTGAACCAGCGGCGCGTCGAGCAGTTCCGACAACTGGCGGCTTACGGCCAGCGCTCCGGGATCCCAGGCAATGTGGCTCAGCCGCTCGGTTTGAGTGAGACCCAGATTGCCGTATTTTTCCGGAATGCGATTGCTGGCATGGTCGCAGACGACGACGAAGGGCGAACGCCCCCGCGCGTTGGAAACCAGCACTGCCTTCAGTCCGCCAACGTCCACTTTGCCCCTACGCTTGTCCAATCAACTTCTGTATCAGTAGTTTCACACTGGCAAGAACTGTCAATGCTGAAATCACAAGTTCAGAGGGGCGCATGGAGGGAAAGTCGGTCGCAGGCCGCGTTCACGACGCGATACACCGGCTGACGGCTGCCGAAAAGCGTGCGGCGCGGGGACTGTTGGGCTCATACCCCACCTTGGGCTTGGCCCCCGTCGCCGAGTTCGCGCAGCAGGCGGGCGCCAGTTCCGCAACCGTGCTGCGCTTCGTCTCCCAGCTGGGCTACAAATCCTATCCCGATTTCCAGCGCGCCCTGCGCGAGGAACTGGAGGAGCGGTCCAAGTCTCCGCTGCAGCGCAGTCCTGCCAGTCAGGAGCAATCAGGCGGCGACGCGCACTTCCTCGATCACTTCTTCAGCCGGATCGTGGACAACCTGCGCCAAAGTGCCGGCCTGATTCCGGCATCCGAATTCGAAGCCGTCTGTGTGCGTCTCGCTGAGAACAAGGGCGCATGTTACCTGGCCGGCGGTCGCTTCACCGACTTTCTGGCTGGCTACATGGAGGCGCATCTGCGGGTGATCCGGCAGGGCGTGCGCAGGCTGGATGGCAGGCCGGCGACCAGAGGCGACCAGTTGATAGACGTCAGGCCGGGCGACCTTGCTGTCATCTTCGACGTGCGGCGCTACGATCCCAGTCTGCTCGCCGCTGCCGCCGAACTGGCCTCGCGGCGGGCGCAGATCGTGCTGATTACCGACGAATGGATGAGCCCGATCAGCCGTTTCGCCAAATTGGTCCTGCCGTGCCGAACAGAAGTCGGGCGGACCTGGGACGCCAACAGTCCTCTGTTTGCGCTGGTCGAAGCGGTGATCGCCCGCACCACCGAGTTGAGTTGGTCCGCCGCGAGCAAGCGGATGGGCAGCATCGAGGGAAGGATCGGCTAAGGCAGGCCTGCGCCCTCAGTCCGCCTTGTCCATTCCGAGGAAACCTGCCGCCCCCATAGTGATCTTGGGATCCACCTCGCCGATTGCCGCCTCGTCCTTGCCGTCATAGCTGAGACTCGTCAGCACCGACTGGATGACGTTTATGCGCCCGCGCCGCTTGTCATTGGATCGAACCACGGTCCAGGGCGCGTGCGGGGAGTTCGTGCGTGCCAGCATCACGTCTCGCGCCGCCGAATAGGCGTCCCACCGGTGCAAGGCCTCAAGATCGATGGGCGAAAGCTTCCACACCTTGAGGGGATCGTGGCGCCGGTCGTGGAAGCGCTTGAGCTGCATCTCGCGCCCGATCGACAGCCAGAACTTGAACAGGTGGATGCCGTCACGGGTAATCCGCTTCTCGAATTCGGGCGCCTCCTGCAGGAAATGCTCAACCTGTTGCGGCGTCGCAAAACCCATGACCGTCTCGACCCCGGCGCGGTTGTACCACGAGCGGTCGAACAGCACCGTTTCGCCCGCCGCCGGCATCCAGTCGACATAGCGCTGGAAATACCATTGCGTGCTCTCGCGGCTGTTGGGCTTTGGCAGGGCGGCAATGACGTTGTAGCGAGGATTGAGGTTTTCGAGATATCGCTTGATGGTTCCGCCCTTGCCGGCAGCATCCCGCCCCTCGAAGACGATCATGACCCGCTCGCCGCTAGCCGCCAGATGGGCCTGCAGCATCACCAACTGCTTCTGCAACGCGTACATCTGGGCTTCATAGATGTCGCGATCCAGCTTATCCTCGTAGGGATAGCCGCCTGAAATCATCGCCTGTTCCTTGATGACCTCGGGCAGTTGCGGGTTGTCGAGGTCGAAGCCATCAAGAGGATCGGTCACTGGTGTCTCTCCGTTGTCATCTTCACCGTGCTATGAAGGCACCCCTGCGCGCAAGAGGCGCCGCAACTGGCTGATTCTCAGAAGCAAAACATGCACGAACCGCCATCAAGCCTGCCGGCTTCCCGGCTGACGGTCGCGCTGGCCCGCATCGTCTCGCAGGGCGCATTGCTGGCCGGCATTTTTGGCGTGCTGGCGGGCCTGGTGCTGCTGGGGGAACTCGGTGTGGTTGCGGCCCTGGTCGCCTTCCTCGTCATCGCCGTTGGAGTTGCGGTCCTACCGGGAAGCACCGTTACGCTCACCCGGGCCGAGCAGGCGCCGCATGCGCCGTCAGCCGACGGGGAAGAGCACGTCTCCGCTTTCGCCGATGCACTGGCGGATCCCTGTCTGGTTCTCGACCGACGCAGCGTGGTCGTGCACGCCAATGCCTCGTCCCGGAGCCAGTTTCCATCTCTGCGGAGCGGAAATCCGCTCACCTTCTCGCTGCGCAATCCCGACCTGATCGAGGCGATCGACCATGCCATGCGCACCGGCGACACCCGCACGGTCGAATTGCACGAGACGGTACCATCCGAGACCTGGGACAAGGTGCTGGTTTCGCCCCTGCGGCGCCCCGGGCGCGACTGGCTCGACGACGCCGATCGCCGCGTGGTGGTGACCTTCCAGAGCCTGACAGAACTGAAGCGCGTTGACGCGCTGCGCTCCGACTTCATCGCCAATGCGAGCCACGAACTGCGCACGCCACTCGCTTCGCTGCTCGGCTTCATCGACACACTGCTCGGCCCGGCTGCCAAGGATGCGGTGGCGCGGGAGAAGTTCCTCGGCATTATGCGCGGCCAGGCGGAACGCATGAGCAAGCTCATCGATGACCTGCTGAGCCTGTCGCGCATCGAAATGCACCAGCACGTTCGGCCGACCGGCAGCATCGAACTGGCGGCGCTGCTGCGGGAGGTCCGCGAAGGGTTGATGATGCAGGCCAAGGCCGCCGATGTGGAAATCCGCCTGACCCTTTTCGACGGACCAAGCACCACGATCGGCGATCGGGGGCAACTCTATGAAGTGTTCGAGAACCTGCTCGACAACGCCGTCAAATACGGGGCCGGCGGCAAGTTCATCGAAGTCAGTCTGGCGCCGACTGCGCGACCCGGCTTCGAGCACCAGGTAACCGTCATCGATCACGGGCCGGGTGTCGAGCCCGAGCACGTGCCGCGGCTTACCGAGCGCTTCTACCGCATCGATGCCGATGCCAGCCGCAAGAAAAAGGGCACTGGCCTGGGCCTCGCTATCGTCAAGCACATCGTCCACCGCCATCGTGGCCAGTTGTCGATCAAGAGCAAGCCCGGCGAGGGCATGCGCGTGGACGTGTTCCTGCCTTAGAGAGCCTTTAGAACGGGCGGGGCACCAAGTTCGCTGCGGATCGGTTCACCGACGAGAGATAGTGTCGTGCCGTCGGCAAAGCTTAGCGAGGCGGGGTTGCCTGCGCGAAGATGAACGGTGAGGGTATCGGCGCTGTCATCAAACCGGATAGTCGCGGTATTCCCAGCGATTTCCACCCTTGTCCGTTCCGCTGCCATGTCCTGACCGAGCTGGATCTTCGTGTCGGTTCCGGCATGGATTGTATCCTGCCCATCTCCGGAACTGAAACGGACAACGGAATCGGAACGTACCACGATCGTGTCGTTGCCGCGTCCACCGGTCACAACGCTGCCGGCATGGGCCTGGATGACGTCGTCGCCATCGCCGCCGTCCACCACGCTGTTGCTCCAGGCGGAGATGCGGTCATTGCCACTGCCGCCGTCGACCTTGCTGTTGGACCAGGCATCGATGGCATCATCGCCGTCACCGCCTGCAACAGCGGTGTCGGACCAGGCGCGAATGACGTCATCACCGCCGCCGCCATCGGCCACGCTGCCTGACCAGACATCGATCTGGTCATCGCCATTGCCGCCATAGACCGCCGAGTCCGACCATGCACGCACGGAATCGTCACCGTCGCCGGCATCGACAACGCTGTTGCTCCAGACATCGACACTGTCATCGCCGGAGCCGGCATCGGCAAGACTGCTGCTCCAGCCTTTCAGCGTGTCCGCGCCATCGGTACCTGCCAGCGACGCCATGCCTAGTTCCTGCAGGCGCAGCAGGAAGGCCTGCACCACCGGCGAAACGCCAATGCTCTCCCGAGGCGGCGACGACGCCTTCTCCGCTTCTGCGTGGGCAGGCGCTTCGCCGGTCGCTGGCGAAGCGGGCCCAAAAACACTGCCGAAACTGGGTGGTGCAGGCGGTTGCGGAACGCTCAGCATGTGCATCCAAGGCTGCGTCGTGACCTGCATACTCTGCCCCCTCAAGCAAAATTTCCGGGTCTACCATGCCTTTAGATGGTTAACGTGACATGAAAGCGATCTGCATGTCGCTTCCAGAAGGCCAGCGAAAGCCGCCGCCGAGAAATGGAAAAGCAAAGGGCGCCACGAGGCGCCCTTTCTTATGTCAATGATCGCGCTTGTCAGCGCCGCTTCTTGTCGACCTGGTGGTAGGCGCGGCGCGAGTGGAACTCGCAATAGGGACCGGTCTCGAGACTATGCTGGCCGCAGAAGTAGAAGTCCTTGTTGAGCGGATCGCCGATCGGCCACTTGCAGGTATGCTCATTGAGCTGCAGCAAGCTCAGGCGCTTGTCCTCGGGGATGAAGAGTTCGGCGGCCGCGGGCGCAACATAGAGCTGGGCATCCATCTGCGGGTCGTGTGCCAGCGCCGTGGCGCCGATCGACTGCGGCCGCGGAGACATCTGCTGGCGGGCCTTCGCCGCGCCTCCGCCCATGCCCGAAAAAGATGCCGGACTGGCTGACGGGCTTGCTGCCCTGCGGGGAGCCGGGCGCGCCGCAGGACGGGCGCGTGGGGTCGAATTGGTCGGCTTGGCCCGGGCCGACAGCTTGAGGCGGTGCACCTTGCCGATCACGGCATTGCGGGTCACCCCTTCGCCAAGCTCTCCTGCAATCTGGCTGGCCGAGAGGCCTTCCATCCAGAGCTTCTTCAATGTCTCGACGCGCTCGTCAGTCCAGCCCGCCGATTGTGCTCCTGAAACCATCGTCAAAACAGAATCCTTCATTGCGCTGCCAAAATAAATGTGGCAGCCGTAAATGCTAGGCGTTGTGTGTCAGGTGGGTCCGCCACACGAGATATCGTGTTCCCAATGCTCAGGAGTCTACGCCATGGGCGGAATCGGGATCAAGAGTCGGAGCCGAGTTTCCCCGAAAATCCACCGGTTAAAATTGTCCTAACAAAGACTGAGTCAAATCAGGCACTTGGCTCGGCGTCATTGACTTATCTGAGAAAATTCGCCTTAGTTCGTGGTGGAAACGCGCTGCGCAACGGGCGCGTTTTTGACTTTTGTGGCGCAAATGCCACGGTCCACCCCGAGCCGCTCAAACCTGCCAAAAGAAGGAAATCGTCCATGTCTGCGCTATACGGCACCTATGCCCGGTCCGATCTCGCTTTCGAGCGGGGCGAGGGTATGCGCCTGTACGACCAGCATGGCCGAGACTATCTCGATTTCCATTCCGGTATCGCCGTCAACGCGCTTGGTCATGGCGATCCGCATATCGTCACGGCGCTGAAGTCGGCGGCCGACAAGGTCTGGCATACATCGAACGTCTTCACCATTCCCGAGCAGGAACGGCTGGGCCAGCGGCTGGTCGACGCGACCTTCGCGGACTCGGTGTTCTTCACCAATTCGGGCGCCGAGGCGCTGGAATGCGCGATCAAGACCGCCCGCCACTATTTCTGGGCCAAGGGCGAGGTGGACCGCTACGAGATCATCGCCTTTACCGGCTCCTTCCACGGCCGGACCATGGGCACGATCGCCGCGGGTGGCAATCCAAGCTATCTCGAGGGCTTCGGGCCGCCGATGCCCGGCTTCAAGCATACCGCGCCAGGCGATCTCGATGCGGTCAGGGCGCTCATCACTCCGCAGACTTGTGCCATTCTGATCGAAACCGTGCAGGGCGAAGGCGGCGTTACCGCCATGACCTCCGAATTCATGCAGGGCCTGCGCGCCCTGTGTGATGAGCACGGCATGCTGCTGGTGCTCGACGAGGTGCAGTGCGGCTATGGTCGCACAGGTCGCTTCTTCGCCTTCGAGTGGAGTGGCATTACGCCAGATATCGTCGCTGTGGCCAAGGCGATCGGCGGCGGCTTCCCACTCGGTGCCTGTCTCGCCAAGGGGGAGGTCGCAGCATCCATGGTCCCGGGCACGCACGGCTCGACCTATGGCGGCAACCCGCTGGCGACAGCCGTGGGCAATGCAGTGCTCGACCGTATTCTGGCGCCGGACTTCATCGACCATGTCAACCAGATGGGCCAGAAACTGGCCTGGCACCTGCAGCAGCTGGCGCAGAAGTATCCCGACCAGGTGCTCGAACTGCGCGGCAAGGGCCTGCTAGCCGGCATCAAGATCGCGTCCCCCGTACGCGACTTCGTGGCGCGGCTGCGCGACGACCACCGGATGCTGGCGATCGGGGCCGGTGACAACGTGCTGCGTCTCATTCCGCCTCTGATCCTGACCGAGGCGGACATCGAAGATGCAATGAGCAGGCTCGGCGCGGCATTCGACGCCATCGCGGCCGAAACCGCTTCCGCTCCAGCGGTGGGCTGAAATGAGCTTGCGGGGTTTCGGCTATGGGCGGCGACGACGCGGCATGTTCCCTCCGCCTCGATAGGGCGGAGTGTTTGATCTCGCGCACATCGACCAACCTCAGCGTCACAAAGGAATCCGGCCCATGACTTCGACCGGCACCCCCAGGCATTTTCTTTCCATCGACGATTTTACCTATTCCGAGCTCCGCGGCATGCTCGACACTGCCGCCTCGCTGAAGGCGCGGCTCAAGGAAGGCGACCGCCCCCAGCCGCTCAAGGACAAGGTGCTCGCCATGATCTTCGAGCGCCAGTCCACCCGGACGCGCGTCAGCTTCGACGTCGGCATGCGCCAGCTCGGCGGCGAAACCATCATGCTCTCCGGCCAGGAGATGCAACTCAGCCGCGAGGAAACTTTGGGCGACACCGCCAGGGTCCTCAGCCGCTATGTCGATGCGATCATGATCCGCATCCTCAGCCATGCCGATCTGCTGGACCTCGCCGAGGCGGCCACGGTCCCGGTGATCAACGGCCTTACCCGCCGGGCCCATCCCTGCCAGATCATGGCGGACTTGCAGACCTTCGAGGAGCATCGCGGCAACATCAAGGGTGCCAAGGTGGCTTGGGTCGGCGACAGCAACAATGTCCTTCATTCCTGGGTCAATGCCGCCGAACTCTTCGAATGCCACCTGACCATCGCCACGCCGGAGGAATACAGTCCGGAAAAGGACCTGATGGACGACATTCGTCGGGCCGGGGAGTTCGTGAAGCTCATCGAGGATCCCCGCGAAGCCGTGGAAGGCGCCGACCTCGTCATCACCGACACCTGGGTGTCGATGGGCGACGTGGACATCGCCGAGCGGCGCCGGGTCTTGAAACCGTATCAGGTGAACACCAGTTTGATGGCCTTGGCGGACAAGAACGCCTTGTTCATGCACGACCTGCCCGCCCACCGTGGCGATGAGGTGACCGACGAGGTGATTGACGGTCCGCAGTCGGTCGTGTGGGACGAGGCCGAAAACCGCCTGCACGCCCAGAAAGCCATCCTGTGCTGGGCCTTCGGTGCTGACGTAAACTAAGCTCCGATCTTGACCGGATTCATGAGTAGACCTCATGGTGAGCCTGTCGAACCACGAAGTCGTGCCGCCATGGTGCCACGACCTCGCCCTTCGACAAGCTTAGGATGAGGTCTACTTGTGCTTTGGTCAGGGGCCAGCCCACTGAAAGCCACGTGACCACAATGACCACGGATACCACCGCCATGAACGAGAACCTGATGACCAGCCTGGGGCTCGACCGGCCGGAGAGCGGCGACGATACCGTCGTTCCCTTCACCCTCGACAAGCTCGACACCCGCGGCCGCAGCGTCAGGCTCGGCGAGGCCCTCGACACGATCCTGAGCCGTCACGACTATCCCGCGCCCGTAGCCCGCCTGCTCGGCGAGGCCGTGGTGCTGGCAGCGCTCATCGGCTCATCCCTCAAGTTCGAGGGGCGCTTCATCATGCAGACCCAGACCGACGGTCCGGTCAACCTGATCGTTGTCGATTTCGACGCGCCGGACGGGCTGCGTGGCTATGCCCGCTTCGACCAGGACACGCTGGTCAAGGCCGCCGAGGAAGGACGCACCCGCCCGCACGAATTGCTCGGCAACGGCCACCTGGCGATGACCATCGATCAAGGCCCGCATACTGAACGGTATCAGGGCATCGTGGCGCTGCAGGGCAATTCGCTGGAGGAAGTTGCGCACACCTACTTCATGCAGTCCGAGCAGATCCCGACCCAGGTGCGCTTGGCCGTCGCTGAATTCACCAAGAAAGGCGACCATCGCCCGCACTGGCGCGCCGGTGGCGTACTGATCCAGCACCTGCCGGAGCATGGCATTTCGCACATGGCCGACCTGCCGGGCGATGGCGATTTCGATAATCCCGAAACCGCGGACCCCGATTTCGTGGAAGCCGACGGCTGGAACGAGGCCAAGGTCCACCTGGCCACGCTCGACGATCTCGAACTGGCCGATCCCGATCTCAGCTCCGAGCGCCTGCTGTTCAGGCTCTACCACGAGACCGGCGTTCGCGTATTTACCCCGCTCCCCATGGTGGAGCGCTGCACCTGCTCGGCCGATCGCATCGAGGACATGCTGGCGACCAGCTTCACGCCGGAGGATCGCGAGGAAATGGCGGTGAACGGGGAGATCGAGGTGGTCTGCGAATTCTGCTCGACGGCCTATCATTTCAACCCGAACCAGTTCGACGCCAAGCACTGATTACGCTCTCTGCTTGCCCATCGCCGCTCCGAGGCAGTAATTGTCTGGGGCGGCTAGCTATTTCTACGCATTTGTATCAGTATCCCCTCGCCTGAAGCGGGTGCCGGCTGGCACCTGCAATCTCTTGCTTGGGGGAGCACAGTGATGAGGGTAAGTAGCGTCAGCGCGCCGGCAAGTGACATTTGCCTGCCATCCGTGACAATTAGTGGCCGATGCTCAGGGGGCTGGCCGTCCCCATTCCACGTGAATGGCGCCAAGTGTCAGACGCACTGGCGCTGACCAAGGCTATCCTGGCCCAAACCGACGCCGACAATGATGCCGAAGCGCTGCAGGTGCTCGACACTGCCCTCGAGCGTGAAGTCGATGTGATGCGCTATTGCGCGAGTACCCTGGGGCTGGGCGCGGACGTGGTGATGCAGCGGGCGGCTGCGTGGGCGGGGTACGCGTTTTACCATCGCGTGCCGAGAGGCCTGCAGGGCAAGGCGGAGCCGACGCGGCTTGAGGCGCTGGCGACCACCTCCGTGTTCAGGGTGCCGGTGCTGGATCGCGAACTTGCCTTCGCGGCCCCCGAATTCTTTGACGTCATCCGCCTCAAGCACAGGCTTGCCTCGGCCCCGCACCTGCGCAACCTGCTGTGCCTGGTGCCCGAGCCAGCGCTTCGGGAGTTTCTCACCATGGCAGCGGCTCCCGCGCTGATCGATGCTGCCCGGCAGAACCTCGCGCGACGCTGGCCCTATGCCTCCGCCCATCTCGAACTGACCCGAATGGCGCGCGTCGGCTTTGTGACCGCGATGGCGCTTCTGGTCTCGATGCTGCTGCTGGCGCCCTTCGTCGCGCAGGCTTGGCTGCTGCCATTGGCCTGCGGGATGCTGGTAGTGCCCGCCGCGATCAGGCTCGGCGCAGTCTTCATGCCTTTGCGGCGCGAGGCGGTTGCCCGCCGGCCGCCCGACGAAGAACTGCCCGTCTATTCGGTGCTGATCCCGCTCCACAACGAAGCGCAGATGGTGCCGCAGCTGTTCCGCGCCATGCAGGCACTGGATTATCCGGCTGAGCGCCTGGACATCAAGTTCGTCGTGGAGGCGAACTCTTCCGATACGGTCGCGGCGGTTCGCGCCAAGCTCGGTGATCCGCGCTTCTCACTGGTCGTGGTGCCTGATGCACTGCCGCGCACCAAGCCCAAGGCGCTCGACTTCGCGCTGCCACTCTGTCGGGGTGACTATGTCGTGGTCTTCGATGCCGAGGACGTGCCCGACCCCGACCAGCTCTGGAAGGCCGCGCTGCGGTTTCGCGAGGCGCCGGACATTGTGTGCCTTCAGGCCCAACTGGTCATCGACAATGGCCGCCGGCACTGGCTGGCAGCCCTGTTCGCGGGAGAATATGCCGGGCTGTTCCTGGTGCTGCTGCCGGCGCTGGCACGCTGGCACCTGCCAATGCCGCTGGGCGGCACGTCCAACCATTTCGATCTGAAAACCCTGCGCGAGCTTGGCGGCTGGGACGCCTACAACGTCACCGAGGATGCTGATCTCGGAATCAGACTGGCTCGACGCCGTCTGCGCGTTGAGGTGCTCAATTCGGCCACGCGTGAGGCTGCTCCTACCCACCTGCACTCCTGGCTCGGCCAGCGTACGCGCTGGATGAAGGGCTGGATGCAGACATTCATCGTGCATAACCGGGACCCGCAGCGATTGCGGCAGGAGATGGGCCTGCCGGCGACGCTGGCCTTCGAGGCACTGCTGCTCGGGATGATCGTTGCACCGGTGCTCCATTGCGGCTTCGTCCTAGTGCTGACGGTGCGCTGGATCTTCGGAATGGCAGGCATGGACAGCGCCATCTGGACCCTGCTTTATCTGGCAGTTCTCGGCCTGGGCTACGGCAGCGCCCTGCTGATGACGGCCTCGGGGTTGAAACGACTGGGAAAACTCGACCTGCTGGCGGCGCAAGCCCTGCTACCGGTCTATTGGCTGCTGATGGGCATGGCCACCATCCGCGCCGCCCATGAACTGCTGGCGCGCCCGTTCTACTGGTTCAAGTCACCGCATCGGCCGGCAACGGCTGCCGTCACCACCGCATCTGCTGTCGCAGTGCCGGCTAAATAACTTGACTATGTTGATCATGAAATGTAGCGCTGCCCGCAAACAATGATCGGGCAGAAAGCAGATGTTCCACCAGGCCACGGTGCTGTCGCGCCGGCAGCTGACGCCAGGCATGATCAGGCTCACACTGGGCGGGCCCGGGCTGGGCGCATTCCGCAGCACCGGCATCGGCGACGAATATCTGCGCCTGTTCTTTCCTGATCCCGTGACCGGCAATCTCCACCTGCCGCACATCACGGAAGACGGGCGCTGGACCTATCCCGATGGTAGTGACGCGATCCGCTGTTCGACTTATACCGTCCGGCGCCACCGGCCCGATGCAGGAGAGATCGACATCGACTTCGTCGTCCACCAGGGTGGCCTCGCCAGCGAATGGGCCCAGCGCGTCAATCTTGGCGACAGCATCACCATCAACAATCCGCGCGGACTGTATAGCCCTCCCGCCGATATCGTCTGGCAATTGCTCTTAGCCGATTCCACTGGCCTACCGGCTCTCTCGCGGCTGCTCGAACAGACGCCGCGCCATGTTCAGTCGCGCGTGTTCGTCGAAGTGGCGCGGGCGGAGGACGAGCAGCCCCTGCCGGCCCATTCCGGTGCCACGGTGACGTGGCTGCACAGGAGTGGCAATGGCGTCGCACCCAGTCGCATGGGCGAGGTAGTCCGGGCCGTACCGCTGCCGGCGACGCCCGGGTATGTCTGGGTGGCCGGCGAGCAAAAGGTGGTACGCGGCATCCGTAAGTTCGTGCGCCAGGAGTTGATGCTGCCGCCGGAACGCTATGAGCTGGTCGGCTATTGGACCGCGAACGCCGAGGAGTGGGATGCCAGATGGGAGGCACTCGATCCCGCCATAAAGGCGCAGATCGATGCAGGCTGGGACTCCGGCCGCGACCTTGAAGTCGTCCGCGATGAGTATGAGGCGACGCTTGAAAAGCACGGCCTCTAGGCACAGCCCGGGAGGTCGGCGCGGGCGGCCCGTTCGAGACGCAGGCTAGCTCCGCAGCCCCGGCGCCTCCTGACCCGTGCTCTGGACATATTCCGTGTAGCCGCCGCCATAGGTGTGCACGCCATCCGGCGTGAGCTCCAGCACGCGGTTCGACAGGGCGGCCAGGAAATGCCTGTCGTGGCTGACGAACAGCATTGTCCCCTCATATTGGGAGAGGGCGGTGATGAGCATTTCCTTGGTGGCGATGTCGAGGTGGTTCGTAGGCTCGTCGAGGACCAGGAAATTGGGGGGGTCGAACAGCATCATGGCCATCACTAGCCGCGCCTTCTCGCCGCCGGACAGCACGCGACACTTCTTCTCGATGTCGTCGCCGGAAAAACCGAACGCTCCGGCCAGTGCGCGCAGCGGCGCCTGGCCCGCCTGAGGAAATGAACTCTCCAGCTGCTGGAACACGGTCAGATCGCCATCCAGCACGTCCATGGCGTGCTGGGCGAAGTACGCCATCTTGACCGACGGTCCGCGGCTGACCGTGCCCTGATCGGGATCGTCCGTGCCGGTGACCAGCTTGAGCAGGGTCGACTTGCCGGCTCCATTGACGCCCATGATGCACCAGCGCTCCTTCCGCCGCACATGGAAGTCGAGGCCGTCATAGATGGTCCGCTCGCCGTAGCTCTTGCTGACGTTTTTCAGCAGAGCCACGTCTTCGCCCGACCGCGGCGCGGGGCGGAACTCGAAATCGACGGTCTGCCGACGCTTGGGCGGCTCCACCCGATCGATCTTGTCGAGCTTCTTGACCCGGCTCTGCACCTGGGCGGCGTGGCTGGCGCGCGCCTTGAAGCGCGCGATGAAATCCAGCTCCTTGGCCAGCATGGCCTGCTGCCGCTCGAACTGCGCCTGCTGATTCTTCTCAGCGATGGCGCGCTGCTGCTGGTAGAACTCGTAATCGCCCGAATAGGTGGTGAGCGAGCCGGCATCGATCTCGACGATCTTGGTGCAGATGCGGTTCATGAACTCGCGGTCATGGCTGGTCATGAACAGCGCGCCGGCATAGTTCTGCAGAAAGGCCTCGAGCCAGATCAGGCTTTCGAGGTCGAGATGGTTGCTCGGTTCGTCGAGCAGCAGCGCATCGGGGCGCATGAGCAGGATGCGCGCCAGCGCGACGCGCATCTTCCAGCCACCGGACAGCGCGCCGACATCGCCGTCCATCATGGCCTGCGAAAAACCCAGCCCATCGAGCACTTCACGGGCGCGGCCATCGAGTGAATAGCCGTCGAGTTCCTCGAACTGGTGCTGCACTTCGCCGTAGCGCTCGATGATGGCGTCCATCTCGTCGGCCTTGTCGGGATCGCCCATATCGGCTTCCAGCGCCCGCATTTCGGCGACGAGCGCGCTGACCGGTCCGGCACCGTCCATCACCTCGGCGACCACGCTGCGCCCGCTCATCTCGCCGACATCCTGGCTGAAATAACCGATCGTGGTGCCGCGATCGACCGACACCTGTCCTTCGTCGGGCTGCTCCTCGCCGGTGATCATGCGGAACAGCGTGGTCTTGCCGGCGCCGTTGGGCCCGACCAAGCCGATCTTCTCGCCCTTCTGCAGCACGGCTGATGCGTCGATGAAGACAATCTGCTTGCCGTTCTGCTTGCCGATGCTTTCAAGTCGTATCATGCGTGCCCGATCCTGCGCGGCGCCGACGGGCGCTGCCGAAGCGCCCGTAAAGCACTGCAGGCCGCGCCGTGCAAGGCCGGCGGTATCACACCGGCCATGCGCTCTCGGTGGTCAAACGTGCTAGTCTCTCTTCAAGGCTGGAGGCAGGCATGGGCGAAGAAAAGTTCTGGGACAAGCTGGCGGAGCGCTATGCGCAGCAGCCGATCGCCGACGAGGCAGCCTATCAGCGCAAGCTGCAGCTGACGCGGGAATGTCTGCGCCCAGACATGAATGTGCTCGAGTTCGGCTGTGGCACTGGCGGCACCGCCATTCGCCATGCCCCCCATGTCCAGCACATCACGGCGATTGATTTCTCCGAGGCCATGCTTGGGATTGCGCGTGACAGGGCCAGCGAGGCCGGGGTCAGCAATGTCAGCTTTCAATGTGCCGATATCACTCGCTTCGATGCACCCGATGCCAGTTTCGATGTCGTCCTGGGCATGAGCGTGCTCCACCTGCTGGCCGACAAGGACGCCGCGATTGCCAAAGTGTCCCGCCTGCTCAAGCCGGGCGGGCTTTTCATCAGCAGCACGGCCTGCGTGGGCGACACGATGGGCTTCTTCAAGTTAATCGCACCGCTGGGCAAGGCGGTGGGCCTGCTGCCGCAGCTCGACGTGATGAAATCCACCGACCTGATCGCCAGCCTCACCCGGGCCGGCTTCACCATCGAGCAGCAGTGGCAGCCTAGCCGGGGCAAGGCCGTCTTCATCGTGGCACGCGCTTAAAAATGATTGCCGCTCCCTCGGATCACCAATTCTCCACTAGGTAAGACCTTGAAAATTCAGCTCTTCCCTGACCTGAGGCGTGCTGATTCCGGCGGCGTTTTAGCTATTTACATATAATAGTACTTTATGTAGCGTTCCTCCATCGTCGCAGGTGAACACGCCGCGGCGTCCACATTGGGAGGACATCGTGACCATCATTTCCAAGCTCGCCATCGCTGCGGGCCTCGCTACCGCTTTGACATCCGTCAGCCTGGCCCAGGACAACCTGCAGGGCCTGACCGTGGGCTTCAGCCAGATCGGTTCGGAATCCGGCTGGCGCGCCGCTGAAACCTCGGTGACCAAGCAGCAGGCTGAAGCCCTCGGCATCGACCTCAAATTTGCCGATGCGCAGCAGAAGCAAGAAAACCAGATCAAGGCGATCCGCGGCTTCATCGCCCAGGGCGTTGATGCCATCCTGGTCGCCCCGGTGGTTGCCACGGGCTGGGAAGACGTGCTCACCGAAGCCAAGGAAGCCGAAATTCCCGTCATCCTGCTCGACCGTGGTGTCGACGCACCAGAAGACCTCTACCTGACTTCGGTTGCCTCCGATCAGGTCAAGGAAGGCCGCGTCGCCGGTGAATGGCTCGTCGGAGAAATCGGCGACTCCGACTGCAAGATCGTCGAACTGCAGGGCACTGTCGGCTCCACCCCGGCCATCAACCGCAAACAGGGTTTCGAAGAAGCCATTGCCGGCCACGACAACCTCACCATCGTCCGCAGCCAGACCGGTGATTTCACCCGTGCCAAGGGCAAGGAAGTGATGGAAGGCTTCATCAAGGCCGAGAATGGCGGCGCCGACATCTGTGCAGTCTATGCGCACAATGACGACATGGCGGTTGGCGCCATCCAGGCCATCAAGGATGCCGGCCTCAAGCCCGGCAGTGACATCAAGGTGGTGTCGATCGACGCCGTGCCCGACATCTTCGCCGCCATGGCGGCGGGTGAAGCCAACGCCACCGTCGAACTGACCCCCGACATGGCAGGCCCGGCCTTCGAAGCTCTCTCCGCCTATCTTGCCGACGGCACCGAACCTGAAAAGTTCATCATCACCGAGTCCAAGCTCTATACGCCTGCCGACGATCCGCAGGGCGAGTATGACAGGCGCAAGGGTCTCGGATACTAATCGAGTCTGAGCACAGGTTCCGCCGGTCAATCCGGCGGAACCGACTTCGCGACAAGGCCGGAACGGCTGCGCGATCGACCCGGGGGAGACTGGCATGGCAGACGGCGAGTACGTGCTCGAAGCGCGCGGCGTCATCAAGACGTTCGGCAACCATGTCGCGCTCGATGGCATCGACTTCGGGTTGCGGCCCGGCGAGGTACATGCCTTGCTCGGCGAAAACGGCGCCGGCAAATCGACTCTCATCAAGATACTGACCGGTGCCTACCAGCCCGACGGCGGCAGCGTGCTGGTGGACGGCAGGGCGGTGTCGGTAGACGATCCGTTGCATGCCCAGACGTTCGGCATCGGCACGGTCTATCAGGAGGTCAACCTCCTGCCCAACCGCTCGGTGGCCGAAAACCTGTTTCTCGGACATCAGCCGCGCCGCTTCGGGCTCGTCAATTTTCGCAAGATGGAAGCCGATGCACGGACGCTGCTCGCCGAGTACGATCTCGACATCGATCCGGCAAGCGAACTGGGCACCCACTCTGTCGCGGTGCAGCAGATCGTCGCCATTGCGCGCGCAGTGCAGCTTTCCGGCAAGGTACTGATCCTCGACGAACCCACGGCGAGCCTGGACCGCAACGAGGTGGAGCGCCTGTTCGACGTGGTGCGCGGTCTCAAGGCGCGGGGCCTCGCGATCATCTTCATCACCCATTTCCTCGATCAGGTCTTTGCCATCTCCGACCGGGTCACGGTGCTGCGCAACGGCAGGCTGATCGAGACGCGCCAGCTCGACGAGCTCAGCCGGACCGATGTGGTCCGCCTGATGCTGGGCAAGGACATCGCCTTTTCCGGCGCGACCGATGTCGAGCCGAGCGAGCAGCCGGATGAGGTGCTGCTGGAGTTCAAGGGCTACGGCCGCAAGCGCAGCGTGCTGCCCTTCGATCTGACCATTCACAAGGGCGAGGTGATCGGCGTCGCGGGGCTGCTCGGTTCGGGCCGCACCGAGGTGGCCCGCATCATGTTCGGCGCCGACCCGGCCGACCAGGGCACAGTTGCGGTCCGCGGCCAACCAACCGCCATACGGAGCACCTCCGACGCCATTGCGCATGGCTTCGGCTTTACCCCGGAGGACCGCAAGGCCGAAGGGATTTTCGGCGACCTCTCTGTGCGCGAGAACATCGTCATCGCGCTGCAGGGCAAGCTGGGCTGGTTCAAGGCCCTGACGCGCGATGAACAGCTCGAAATCGCCGGCCGTTTCGGGGAGGCCATGGATATCCGCGCCGCGTCCCTCGACATGCCGGTCAAGCTTCTCTCGGGTGGAAACCAGCAGAAGGTGATCCTGTCGCGCTGGCTGGCCACCGACCCCGCTTTCCTGATCCTGGACGAGCCGACCCGCGGGATCGACGTGGGAGCCCATGCCGAGATCGTGCGCACCATCAACCGCCTGCGCGAAGACGGCATGGCCATGCTGGTCATCTCGTCCGAACTCGATGAAGTGGTCGCCTACAGCTCGCGCATCGTGGTGATGCGCGATCGCGAAATGGTAGCCGAACTGCGCGGCAAAAACATCAATCCCGGAGTGATCGTGCAGGCTATCGCCAACAACCCCGACGAGACCGTCGCATGAGGCGCCTCCATCTCGAACGCCTGGCCAACCCGCAACTGCTGGCGCTAGCCGCGGTGCTGCTGATCAACTGGCTGTTGTTCCCCGATTTCTTCCGGGTCACCTGGCAGGATGGACGACTGTTCGGCAGCGTGATCGACGTGCTCAATCGCGGTGCTCCTGTCGCACTTCTGGCCATCGGCATGACCGCGGTCATCGCCACCAAGGGCGTCGACCTCTCGGTGGGTGCCATCATGGCGGTGTGCGGTGCAGTAGCCGCGACCATGGTCGTGGCAGGCTATCCCACTCCGGTCGCGGTGCTCGCGGCCCTGGCCGTCGGGCTCGCTTGTGGACTCTGGAACGGCTTTCTCGTCGCGGTGCTGGATATCCAGCCCATCATCGCCACCCTGGTGCTGATGGTCGCTGGCCGTGGCATTGCCCAGTTGATTACCGAAGGCTACATCGTCACCTTCAACGATCCGGCGCTGATCTTCATCGGCACGGGATCCTTCCTTGGCTTTCCCATGGCGGCCGTCATCGCGCTGGTGATGATGATCCTGGTGACGCTGCTGGTCCGGCGTACGGCCATTGGCCTCTTCATCCAGGCTATCGGCGTCAACCGCGCTGCGGCATCGCTGGCAGGCATCCGCAGCCGCATGCTCCTGATTTCGGTCTATGGGCTCTCGGGGTTCTGCGCTGCCGTTGCCGGCATCATAGTCGCGGCCGACATCCGGGGTGCCGACGCCAACAATTCTGGCCTGTGGCTCGAGCTCGACGCCATCCTGGCCGTGGTTATCGGCGGCACATCGCTGCTCGGCGGCAGGTTCTCCATCCCGCTTGCGGTGGTCGGCGCGCTCATCATCCAGGCCATGAACACGGGCATTCTCGTGTCCGGCTTCCGGCCCGAGTTCAATCTCATCGTCAAGGCCGGGATGATCATCCTGATCCTGATGCTGCAGTCGTCACTGATGGGCACTGCAGCGGGCTTCTTCAAGCGTGGCAGCAGGCAGGCGGGCACCAAATGAAACGCAGTCTTCGCCCGCTTGCGGCTACCGCCGTTATCTTCCTGATCGCCTATGCAGCCAGCGTGCTGCAGTTCCCCAACATGCTCTCGACCCGCGTGCTTGGTAACTTTCTCACCGACAACGCCTTTCTCGGCATTGCCGCAGTGGGCATGACCTTCGTCATCATCTCCGGCGGTATCGATCTGTCGGTCGGTGCGGTTATCGGTTTCACCGGCGTGCTGGTGGCGGTGCTGATCAGCTGGGCCGGCCTGCATCCCCTGGTCGCCTTCGCCATCGCCATCGGCGTCGCGGCGCTGTTCGGCGCGGCCATGGGCGTAACCATCCACTATCTGCAGGTGCCCAGTTTCATCGTCACCCTGGCCGGCATGTTCCTGGCGCGGGGCGGCGCGTCCGTCATCACCCAGGATTCGGTCCCGATCGATCACGACTTCTACAGCGCCGTCTCCGACCTGATGATCCGCCTTCCGGGTGGGGGGCGCCTCAGCTTCATCGGGCTGCTGATGGTCGCGGTGTTCCTGTTCGGCGCGCTGCTGGCGCACCGCACGCGGTTCGGTTCCTACGTCTATGCGCTGGGCGGCAACGCCGTCTCTGCGTCGCTGATGGGCGTGCCGGTGGCGCGCACCACCATCCAGATCTATATGCTTTCGAGCGTATTGGCGGCCTTGTCGGGCATCGTGTTTTCGCTCTACACCTCTGCCGGATATCCGCTGGCTGCGGTGGGTGTCGAGCTCGACGCCATCAGCGCCGTCGTCATCGGCGGCACGCTGCTGACCGGCGGATACGGCTTCGTGCTGGGCACGTTCGTTGGCGTGATGCTGCTGGGGCTGGTCCAGACTTACATCATTTTCGACGGGTCGCTGTCGAGTTGGTGGACCAAGATCGTGATCGGCGTACTGCTGTTCTTGTTCATTGTGCTGCAGCGCATCATATTTGCGGCCTCCACACCCGGAGAAGAGTCGCCCGAGAAAGCGTAGCATGATCGAAGCAGGCAGCCTTATTCGCTCGTTGTCGGGGCGACCAGCTGCACGGAACTTCCATACCTTCGTCATCAATGAAATCGGGCACGGCATCGTCACGGGCAAGTTCCCGGTCGGCTCCATCCTGGCCAGCGATGCGGTGATGATGGAGACCTATGGCGTCTCCCGCACCGTGCTGCGCGAAGCGCTCAAAACGCTTGAAGCCAAGGGTATGGTCGAAGCCCGGCCCAAGGTTGGAACACGGGTTTCGCCGCGCAGCCGCTGGAGCTTCTTCGACCCGCAGGTGCTGTCCTGGCACTATTATGCCCAGCCGGACCGGCACTTCTTCGACAGCCTGTTCGAGGTGAGGCGTGCCCTGGAAAGCCGCGCCGCCGCTTTGGCCAGCCAGCGCCGGACCGCGGAGAATATCCGCGTCATGAAATACTGGTTGCACCAGATGGAATCCGCAGGCGGTGACCTGGAAAATCACGGTGTTGCCGCGCTCGAAATCCAGCGCACGGTAGCCGAGACATCCGGCAATGCCCTGCTGAGATCGGTCACCGGCATCGTGGAGCTGACCATCGCCCTTGCGCTCAGGGATTGTCTGGCGCATGGACCGGGCGACTACCTGAACGCGACCCACGATGCCTCGAACCGCCTGGTCGCCGCCATCGGCCAGTCCGATGGTGCAGCCGCCGCGGCCGTCGTCGGCTTGGTCATCGACCTCGACGAGGCGCGCGCCCAAGGCCTGCTGTGAGTTAGTGCCGGCGGGCGCTATTCGCTCTGGGTGTGCTCGGGCGCAGCGTGCAGAAGCTGCGTCTCCCGCGACTGGGTGAGCTGGAGGTAGCGTTCGAACTGCACCAGGACATCAGCGATCAACTGATCCCGATGCAGTCCCATCACGTCATAGCCCCGACCGCCGCTCGAGAAGTAAGTACGGGCCTCGTAGCGCTGCTCGGGCTTGCCGCCGGCGAGCGGCGCGAAGTTGGCGACAGGGAGGGCCGTGAGGCTGACGCCATAAATGAAGTCGCGCACACCGTCCGCCGGCGATCGCAGCGCGATGTTGTCGCCATCGTCCGTCTCCACGCTGGCGGGGCGTCCGCGCGCGGTGAGCTCCTGCGCGACCTGCTCGAGCGCCGGCCTGACTTGAGCGCCAATGAAGCGTTCGACCTCGGCTTTGCTCGGCGCCCGCATCATCAGGGCGAGGCGCCGCTGCCAGGTCAGCCCAGCGGCCGGCTGCGCCGGGGGCGCGGGTGCCGGTGTAGCGGGGTGATGCGCGTATTTCTGGGCCAGGTCTGCCCGCATGCCCAGGTAGAGCGACCAGACCAGTCCCAGCATGACGAAGGTGAAGGGCAGGGCGCTGGCAATGGTGGCCGATTGAAGCGCACCGAGACCTCCTGCCAAGAGCAAGGAAGCCGCGACCACGCCCTCCATGACGCACCAGAATACGCGCTGGCCCGTCGTCGTCTGCGTTTCGCCGCCTGCCGCGATGGAATCCACCACCAGTGAGCCGGAATCGGACGAGGTGATGAAGAAAATTGCCACCAGGATGATGGCCAGCGTCGAGGTCACCCCGCTAAAGGGCAGGAACTGGAAGAAATGGAACAGGCCCGATGAGACATCGGCGGCAATGGCTTGGCCTACCTCACCTGCCGCGACTCCTGTGTCGATGAACATGGCGGTGTTGCCGAACACAGTCATCCACACGAAGGTGAAGCCGGCTGGAATGAACAGCACGGCGGTGACGAACTCGCGCACCGTCCGGCCGCGCGAGATGCGGGCGATGAACATGCCCACAAAGGGCGACCAGGAAATCCACCACGCCCAGTAGAACAGCGTCCACGCATCGATCCAGGGAGTCGGCTGGTATGCGTAGATGTTGAACGTGCGCAGCACCAGCGTATCGAGATAGAGCCCCAGATTCTGCACCAGGTCGCGGAACAGCTGCGCAGTCGGTCCGACCACCAGCACGAACAGCATCAGCAGGATCGCAACGACCAGATTGGTCTCCGAAAGAATGCGCACCCCCTTGTCCAAACCGGTCACCACCGAGACGGTGGCGAGGCCGGTCACCAAGGCGATGAGTGGCAGTTGTACTTCCGGTCCTACGGGAAACCCGAGTAGATAGGCGAGCCCGGCATTGATCTGCGAGACGCCCGCGCCGAGCGATGTGGCGATGCCGAACAATGTGCCGACGATGGCGAAGATATCGACCACATGGCCGATGGGGCCGTTGATCCGTTCCTTGAGCAGCGGGTAGAGGCCCGAGCGGATCGTGAGCGGAAGGTTATAGCGGTAGCCGAAATAGGCTAGCGACAGGCCCACTACCGCGTAGATCGCCCAGGCATGGATGCCCCAGTGAAAGAAGGTCACGGTCATTGCCTCGCGCATGGCCGCCACCGAGCGCGGCTCGGCCGTAGGTGGCGCCATGAAGTGGGTCATCGGTTCGCCCACGGCATAAAACATCAGGCCGATGCCCATGCCCGCCGCGAACAGCATGGCGATCCATGAGCTGAACTTGAAGTCGGGTGTCGAATCGTCCGGGCCAAGCTTCAGCCGTCCATAGCGGCCAAAGCACAGCAGCAGGACCGCTATCAGGAAAATCCCGACCGAAAGGAGATAGAGCCAGCCAAAGCTCTGCAGGATGCCGGTCTGCATTGAGCCGAAAAGGGCGCTGGCTTGATCGGGCACAATCACCCCGACGGCGAGGAAGGCGCCGATGACCAGCAGGGAGCCGAAAAACACGGGGCGATTGATGATGAATGGCTTGAGCATGTTTCTCCCCGCGATGCTGCGTCACAAGGGACAAGGATGCAGCACCCCAGGAGTTCCAGAGTTTTTGCGGGTGTGACGACAACCAACTACGTTCGCACCCGTTGCACAGGTTTCCCACCACCGAGCCAATGACATGAGCTGGATCGTCGAGCATCGCGACCTCATCACCGTTCTGACCAACCTGGGCATGCTGCTGATCTGGATGGCCTATCTTCAGGTCTTCCTGGCAGGCTACAAAAAGCAGAAGAAGGCGACGATCCTGATCGACGTCGGGGGTGGCAAGGGGCTCGACGCCCGGTGCCTGATCACCAATATGAGCGCCGAGGCAGTTTATATTCACACACTTGTCGCCACAATCGACAGCCCCGACGGGGCCGTTGCCTGCCCGGTAACCGAGCCAGATGAAGCCGAAGCATGGCAGGAGCCGTCCGACCTCAAGCTCTGGACGCGGCAGGGTCCGCTCGAGAGCGGCAAGGTTCGGGACATGGGCTCGATGCGGGCGATTCTTGACCACGTGATGGGACAACAGCGATCAAGGAACGACGCTGCCGAGCCGAAGACAGACGTACACGAAATCGAACTCCAGGTCGTGGCGGTCTATGGATCGGAAGATGTGATGGTCGCCGCCAAGCGCCAATTCCGCCTCACCGAGGATGGCGATGAACTGTCGCTGCACCCTACAACCATCAACGCCGAGCAGATCAGGTCCCGGCGCAAGCGCAAGTCCATCGTGCGGATGATCGAACAACAGCAGTGTCCGTGACCGGCGAACGCCGGCGATTCAGACGAGGCGGTTTGCAGGGCGCCGCAGACGTTCCGTAGTGAATCCCGCCCAGGTCCTGCTGCGGGAGTTGATCAGCATGTCTACTGAATAACTTTTGTCCGGGTATGCCTGCGCTATCTTTGCCAGCTCGTTCCGGCCGTCCTCGAGTTGGCGGTAGAGGCCCTCACTGTCGTGGTTGGAGAAACCGGCAACCGCCATGGTCCAGGCCTTCAACAACTCTCTGTAGGCCTTGAGGTAAGTCTCCGCTTCCTGCGCTGTCATCGGAACATCCCCAGTGGATAGGCTTGATGAGACTGGCATCGACAGCGCGGGGGCGGTTAATGTCGATGCCAGTCTCACTGCACTGACGAGCGGGAGCGCATGGGATCTCGAAGGTCAGCGATATCAACCTAGCAGACGGCTCGTGATGGAACGGTGACCGCGACTGTCAGTCTTTTGTAAGCCACAGCGGTCTATAACAAGCATCATGAACTTCAGGCCCGTCGCTGTATTGACGCTCTTGGTCGCGCTGGCGCTCCCCCACGCAGCGTGGTCGCAGGGGCAAGGCAACAATGGCGGCGCCCCGGGTCACTCCAATGGCGGTGGCAACGGTAACGCCGGTGGCAACGGCAATGGTAACGGTAACGCCGGCGGCAATGGCAACGCCGGTGGGAATGGCAATGCGGGCGGCAATGGTAACGCTGGCGGCAACGGCAACGGCAATGCGGGTAATGCCAACGCCGGTGATAACGGCAACGCTGGCGGCAACGGCGGGAACAGCGGCAATGCCGCTGGAGCGCCTGCCCCGGTGGGCAACGGCAACGGTGGCAATGCTGCCGCAGCGTTGGATCGAGAACACGGGTCGGCCGGCGGCGATGCGGTTGGCGAACTGACTGAGAGTGATGTGCTGGAGGCGGTCGAAGCCGGTCGCGCAGTCCCCTTGTCGACGATTTTGCCAGACGTAAGGGCCCGCACGGGGGGAGAGGTCATCGACGCAAAACTGCAGCAGGTCCGCGGTTTCTTGATTTACGCGGTCACCGTCCTCACCCCCGGGGGCAAGATCGTCAGTGAATACTATTATGCCCGATCCGGGCTGCATGTGGAGCCTTAGAACATGCGCGTCCTGATCGCCGAGGATGACGACCGGATTGCCGAGACGCTTATGGTGTCCCTCAGCAGGGCCGGCTTCAGCGTGGAGCGGGAGAGCGACGGTGAAACCGTCTGGTTTCGTGGCGACAGCGAAGCCTTCGATGCCATCGTGCTGGACCTCGGCCTGCCGCAGTTGGATGGCTTGACGGTCCTCAAGCGCTGGCGCCGGGCCGGGCGGACGGCCCCGGTGCTGATTTTGACGGCAAGAGGCCAGTGGGAAGAGCGGGTAGACGGCATAGAAGCCGGCGCAGACGACTACGTCGTCAAGCCGTTCCATGTCCAGGAGATTGTAGCCCGTCTACGGGCGCTGGTCCGTCGCGCCAACGGACTTGCCTCGTCTCGGATCGCCTTCGGAAAGTACACACTCGACCTGCGAACCAAGGAGGTGAGCGCCGATGGCGTGCCGATGGACCTGACGCCGCAAGAGTTCAAGCTGGTGTCCTATCTCGTGCATCATCGCGGTCGGGTAATTTCCCAGCTCGAGATCACCGAGCACATCTACAATCAGGACTACGAACGTGACTCCAACGCGGTGGAGGTGCTCGTGGCGCGGGTGCGCAAGCGGCTGGGGACCGACGTGATCAAGACGCGCAGGGGCTTCGGCTATGCCCTGGGTGACGGATATTGATCCACTCCCTTCGCCTGCGCATGATGGGTCTGGCCGTCTTGTGGGTCATCGCATCATTGTTCGCGGCCGGCCTGGCGCTGCAATATCTGTTCAACATCAACATCGAACGCTCGGCCCGCGAGAATATGGAGGCAGCCCTCGCGCGGCTGGCAGCGGTCATCGTACCGTCCAGCGAGGCGCCGGCTCTCACCACGCCACTTCCCGACCCTCGCTATGCCACGCCGTTCGGCGGACGGTACTGGCAGATCGAAGCCGTAGAAACCGGGGCGATAGCCCGCTCCCGGTCGCTCTGGGACTTCGTGATCGATACCTCTGACACCGACAACGCAATCGGCTACCAGGCCGGCCCCGACGACACCCGCCTGATAGTACTCACGCGCCGACTGGAGATCGAGGGGGCCGATGGCCCCATAAGCTTCTGGGTCACGGTTGGCCAGGACTATGGCCCGATCCATGTTGCTTCCCAGCAATTTAGCAGGGATGTGGTACAGGTATTGCTGCCTTTGGGCATCCTGATCATCCTGGCGGCCTGGCTGCAGGTCATATTCGGCCTGGCGCCAATCGGCCGAGTGAAGCGTGCCATCGAAGCCGTCCGGAGCGGCCAGACCGGCCAATTGCAAGGCCACTTCCCCACCGAACTGCGCCCCCTGGTTCAGGAGGTGAACGACTTGCTGGCCGCACGCGAGGAGATGATGGAGCGCACGCGTGCGCGTGCCGCCGACCTGGCGCACGGGCTCAAGACGCCGCTCGCCGCCGTCCACGGCATCGCCGAACAACTGCGTGAGAAGGGCAGGGACGCGGAGGCAACGCTGCTGCAGGACTTGAGTTTGGAAATGTCGGAACGCATCGACTACCAGATGCGCCTCGCCGCCTTGCGCGTCAGGACATCGGCTCATCTAGCGCGTTCATCCCTCAACTCGGCGGTGATCCGCACACTGACCGTCCTCAAGAAGACCGGACGCGGCGAGACGCTGCACTGGATTGCCGAACTGACCGATGATTGCTGGGTCGACGTCCACCGGCAGGACCTGATGGAACTCGTAGGCGTTACGCTCGAAAACGCCGCCAAATGGGCGCTGAGCCGTGTCATTATTCGCAGCATGCGCTACGAGGATCACGCCATCCTGGAGATTTGCGACGATGGTCCCGGGATACAGGAAGATCAACTGAAGTCACTGGGCACCAGAGGCGTGCGGCTCGATCAGTCGTCTTCGGGGAGCGGCCTTGGCCTCGCCATTGCCTCGGAGATCCTGGAAATCAACGGCGGCAGCATCGCTTTCAGTCGAGCCCAGGTCGGCGGGTTGATCGTCACGATAACGCTGCCGCTGACAAGGACCGCCACCGCGGCGCCCAATTAGGCATTTGCATCGCGACCTGTCTCCAGCCCTGCCATCGTTCTGGCCTCGTGCGCATCGTTCTGAGCACTGGCAATCAGGCCTGCCGCGGCAAGGCAGGATGCGAAGACAGAGGCGGCGAAAAGGATAAGGGTGACCATTTTTCTGCTCCGGGGCGTGCTGATCGGCTGAGCGCTAACGCATGGCCAGAATAAGAGTCGGTGTTTCCTCAGTGGCCGGCGCCGGCAGGACCTGAGCCAGGTCTCCGAGCGTAGCCGTATCCATTCGAGGCGTGAGGAGCAGCGCGGCAAGGGTGCCGAGGAGGGCAAACTTGGCCATGGCGGCGCGCTGTCGACGTTTGCGGGTCGGGAGCAGCATGGTTCTACTCCGTCACGGTGACATTGGGCAGGTCGACATTGATGGCGTCGCCGTTGCTCGAAATCCCGCCACTGACCAGCCAGAGGATGAGCAGAGCTGCGATCACGGCTGCGACTATCCAGCCCACAATGGCAAAGGGACTGCCGCCGCCATCGACGACGACCGTCTCGCTTGGCTGACGCTCCACAATGGTTTCACGTTCTGTCGGCATAGCGCCCTCCACCTGATGTGGCAGGACAATGCCGGAGAGCGAAGTCGGTTCCTAAGTAACTGATATTGAAAGATTAAAGAAACCACCCTTGCTTTGTCAGCGATCTGTAAGGTCGGGGTCGTCGCGGCCGGATGCGTCAGGGGGAGTGCCGCGTCAGCCACGCGCGCATCTCTGCGATCTCGGCCTGTTGCGCGGTAAGGATCTCCTGCGCAAACATCTTGATCCATGGGTCCTGACTGTGGTCGAGCGCAACCTGTGCCATCGCCACAGCGCCCTGGTGGTGCGGCACCATGCTGCAGACGAATGCGGCATCGATGCCCGCAGCCGTCATGCCGCGCATCATGTCTGAATGCATTGGCTCCATCGTCTGCAGGAGGGCTGCATGCGGAACATCCGCAGTCGCCGCCATCAAGTCGATGTGCTCCTGCATTGCGCTGCCGCCATGGTCTTCGGCCACGTCGCCACAGAGCGCGGGCAGGGGGAGTTGTGCAACCGTTGCCGGCTGCTCGTCCCGCAACAGTAGTGATCCCGCCAGTGCCGCCACAAGGACGGCGGCTGCCCCATACTTCAAAAGATCCATGACGTTTTCCTTTCTTACGCCTTCCTATCGCAAGCTGAAGAAGACCCGGTTGACCTAGATCAAAGGACCGCTAGCAATAGAATGTTAGGCCGCACCCGGGGGCAATGACGACCACATTTTGGAGATACGCGATGACAGGCAGCTACCTCAAGCGCAGGAGCGCTTCGGTTCTACCAAGGCGGAACAAGACCTGGCGCGTCGTGCGCGGATCCATCCTGGCGTCGCTCCTGGGCGGTCTCGTCGCCGCCACGCCCGCCCTCGCCCACGTGAAGTGGTTTGCGCCCTATGTAGTAGGCAACGCTCCAGCGCCGATCACTGACACCCTCGCCAATGGCTGGTTCTGGCTGGGCATCCTGCTGGTTCTTGCGTTCTTCTGCACTGCGGTGGTTGTCGAGCGTTCCGCGCTGGGCACGAGGACGTCCGGGTTGCTGGACCGCGCGACTGCTTCACTCTGGCGGCGAGGCGACGACTTCATGCGGGCAATTATCGGCGCCTTCTTCGTCACCATCTTCGCAGTGGGCGGGGTGTATCTTACGCCCGATCTGCAAACGCCGAACGAATGGGTCTCGTGGCTACAGTTGCTGATCGCCCTGCTGGTCTTTTCGAGGCGCACAATGCCTCTGGCTGCTGCCGGCATTATCGGGCTGTGGGTGATCGCACTGCGCGACTACGATTTCTTCCACCTGCTCGACTATCTCGCCCTCGGCGTCGGTGTAGCGGGATACCTGGCCCTCGCGTCCAATCCCGAAGCCAATTGGTACAAGCACCGCTTCACCGTCCTGCGTTGGGGGGTCGCGATCGCGCTGATGTGGTCGAGCCTGGAGAAGTTCGCTTACGCGGAGTGGTTCTATCCGCTGGTGGAAGAGCGGCCGTTCCTGACGTTCGGCATGCCCCGGGACACCTTCATCCCGATGGCTGGTGTCGCCGAGTTCTCGATGGGCTTCGGCTTGCTGTGGACAGCCCTCATCCGGCGCTTGTCGGCCATAGCCCTCATCATCATCTTCACCGCAGCAGTCTATCCCTTCGGCCGGATTGACCTGGTGGGTCACGCCCTCATCATGGGCACGCTGTTCCTGATCGCCGCCGATCCGACGCCCTCGGGCCTGCGCCTGCCCAAGCTGGCGCCGGCTGTCGGCAGCGTACCGGCAGGGTTGCTCGGCGCCATCGTCATCATTGCCGGGGCCTATTGGGGTCTGCACGCGACGTTTTATGACTATGAGCCACGCGTTGCACCCGTCGGCGCGGATGGGGAATTGCTTACGCATATCCCTAACGCCGAGCACCCGCACGGCGCCATTCCGGCGCCTGTCACCGAGTAGGAAAATGACCTGGGGGCGGTCGCCAAGCGGCCGCCCTTGCCTGGGATGCCCTGCAACTGTCCGGGTAGAAAGGCACGGGGCTCCTTGTTGGCAACGCGCCCAGCGCGCTCAACGGCACCTGCACCCACCGTCTAAGGCAGAGCGCCCGACGGCTCGTGTGGCACCAAGGCTTCGCGGCACGAAAAAACCCGGCACAAGGGCCGGGCTTTGGAGTTCTTTTGGAGCTGTACTAGGCCAGGATTTCGATGCTGACCTTGGCAGTGCCCGATCCGATCATGTCGATCGCCGTGGCTGCTCCCTTGGACAGATCGATCACGCGACCTCCGACAAAGGGCCCGCGGTCATTGATCCGGACCACCACCGACTTGCCGTTATTTGCATTGGTGACCTTCACCTTGGTCCCGAACTTGAGCGACTTGTGCGCTGCCGTCATGCCGTTCATGTCGTAGCGTTCGCCATTGGCCGTCGTGCGGCCATGAAAGCCGGGGCCGTACCACGAGGCCACGCCAGACATCACCGCAGAAGCGCTCGCCTGGGGCACGATAGCCGTTGCCGTGACGGCAGCGGCAAGAAGAAGACCAGAGGCGAAGCGAGAGAATTTGTTCATGCGTGGGAACCATCTTCCAGAAAGGGCGTTGATGGTCGCGCTTTTCCTGGATGGTTGTGGCGTCAAAGGGCAGCAGGCGGGGCTATTGCGGGGCTATTTGTGGGCAACGGCCAGATTTCCTCCCACATTAGAGGCTGAGTCTCCTCACTCGTGTTCAGAGCGTGTTCGTCCACCCCCTGCCGCGCGTCCGGTTGACGCATGGCTTCATCTGATGCCGATGTCCTGCCGTAGTGCAGAGGGGCAGTGCGGGATGAACAGCGGTGAAGTGAAGGGCGTTTCCAACGCCGCGTTACGCACACTGCTGGACGGATTGAAGTAGCCGCTGAACGTCGCAATCGCTTCGGACCAGGAGGAGGCGATCCTCCTGGTCCAGTTCCTTGCACCTGTGCTGGAGCTTAAGCGGGCTGAGGAACGCCACCCGTTGCGCCAAACACCTGTCCAGTGGAATAGCTGAAGGCGGGGTCGGCAAGCGCCACATAAAGGGGAGCCAGTTCCACGGGCTGTCCGGCTCTGCCAACCGGCGTGTTCGAGCCGAATTGGACGATGTTTTCCGGCTTCTGTCCGCCAGCGACCTGCAGCGGAGTCCAGATCGGACCAGGGGCCACAGCGTTGACCCGGATGCCTCGCGAGGCGAGTTGCTTGGCCATGGTCTTGGTGAACGACAGGATGGCGGACTTCGTCATCGAATAATCGATCAGGATTTCAGGGGGAGCAGCAGCGACGACGCTCGACGTGTTGATGATCGCCGCGCCAGGATTGAGATGTGGAAGAGCCGCCTTGGTGAGCCAGAACATGGCATAGAGATTGGTCTTCATGGTCTGGTCGAACTGCTCGTCGGACAGTTCCTCAAGTCCGGGGACCCACTGCTGATATGCAGCGTTGTTGACGAGGATGTCCAGCCCGCCGAGCGCCTCGACCGTCTGCTCTGGCAAGCCCTTGGTATAGCTCTGGTCTCTCAGATCCCCTGGGAACCCGGCAAAGGTACGGCCCTCGCGCTCCACCACGCTCTTGACATCCTCGGCGTCCGGTTCTTCCTCGGGAAGGTAGGCGATCGCAACGTCTGCTCCCTCTCTCGCGAAGGCGATCGCTGCGGCGCGGCCGATGCCGCTGTCGCCACCGGTGATCAGGGCCCGCTTGCCCTGCAGCCGGCCATTTCCTTGGTAGGTCTCCTCACCATGGTCCGGACGCGGCTCCATGCGCTGGGCTAAGCCGGGCCACGGCTGCTGTTGCTCCGGATAGGGCGGTTCCGGATAGTCGGCAGCTCGGGCCGTCAAGGGTGCGTCGCCTCCACCGGACTGGCTACCCTGAGCGAACGCAGCACCGGTAGCAGCGGCAGCTCCCATCATAGTGGCACCAGCAACCAGGGCGCGGCGGGTTGGATCGAACTCTGTCATGCCAAAATTCCTCAATGAGCGAATTGGTGTGTCCAGCCTCTTGTGAGCGCCAATTGACCTCAACTCGTGCGGGCGCAGCTATGCGCGCCTGGCGATAACGCTGTGTTGGTTCCCGGCTCACCGACTGCTGAGGGCAAAGTCGCTCTCGTCAATGTGGTTGCGTCAGTGTCACTGGTTAGGCCGCCAAAGCAGCACCTGCGAACTGTAGTCCCGATAAGTAAGTCAGTGGGAGCTGGATCTTGTTGTTCTGATGAGTGATCGAAATTTTGTGCATGTCAGTGTGGCCCCTAGCGTGGCGCAAATCGGCGCCTACATGCCGGGAGGACCGGGAGGAGTAGCAGTGGAGCCGGCTAACCTCAAAGGCATGCTGCCTAAATCACACGCGCTCCGCGCACACATTGTGCAGCAGTGCGTGCCGAAGTCTCAATCGGGCCGGGCCTGCTAAAGTCAGATCACCCCCAATGCCCGCATGGCCTCCGCCACCCTGACAAAGCCGGCGATGTTGGCGCCGAGCACGTAGTCACCAGGTGCGCCATATTCGTCGGCTGTGCTGGCGCAATTGTCGTGAATGGTCCGCATGATCTCGGCCAGTCTTGCCTCGGTCTTCTCGAAGCTCCAGCTATCGCGGGAGGCGTTCTGCTGCATTTCGAGGGCTGATGTCGCGACCCCGCCCGCATTGGCAGCCTTGCCTGGCGCGAACATGACCCCAGCTTCCTGGAGGATGCGGATAGCCTCAGGCGTCGAGGGCATGTTCGCCCCCTCCCCAACGGCGACCACGCCATTGGACACCAGGGTCTTGGCGTCCTTGCCGGTAAGCTCGTTCTGCGTAGCGGACGGCATGGCGACATCGCAGGGGACGTCCCAAATGGAGCCGTCCCCGGCTTTGACAAAGTGGGCTCCGCCACCTTCACCCTTGAGCTCCAGGTAGTCCGCGATACGCCCGCGGCGGACCTCTTTCACCTCCTTGAGCAGCCTGAGGTCTATCCCCGCTTCGTCGACAATGTAGCCGGAGCTGTCGGAGACGGCGACGACCTTGCCACCGAAGGATTGGACCTTCTCCACACTGTAGATCGCGACATTGCCCGAGCCGGACACCACCACCTTCTTGCCTTCGAAGCTCTGATCTTTCGTCCCAAGCATCGCTTGGATGAAATAGGTATTCCCGTAGCCGGTGGCTTCGGTACGGGCCCGCGAGCCGCCATAGAACAGCGCCTTTCCGGTAAGCACTCCCGCTTCGTAGCGGTTGGTCAGCCGCTTGTACTGACCGAACATATAGCCTATCTCGCGCCCCCCCACGCCGATGTCACCAGCTGGAACATCGGTGTACTCCCCGATATGGCGGGACAGTTCGGTCATGAACGACTGGCAGAACCGCATGACCTCGCCATCGGACCGTCCCCGCGGATTGAAGTCCGACCCGCCCTTGCCGCCACCGATGGGCATGCCGGTGAGAGCATTCTTGAAGGTCTGCTCGAACCCCAGGAATTTGATGATCCCGACATTCACCGAGGGGTGGAAACGAAGACCACCTTTATAGGGCCCTAGAGCTGAGTTGAACTGAACCCGGAAGCCGCGATTGATCTGCACTTGCCCCTTGTCGTCCACCCAGGGCACGCGGAAAATGATCTGCCGCTCGGGTTCGCAGATGCGCTCGATAAGGGCATGCTCGAGATAATCCGGGCGCTTTGCAACGACCCGCCCAAGGCTTTCCAGCACTTCGCGAACTGCTTGGTGGAACTCCGGCTCGCCCGGATTGCGGTGCAGGACCTCCTCGAACACGGGTTGTAGCTTTTCGTCGATCATCAGCCACCTCCTTGAAACAATTAGGACCAGGGTCGGAAGTCATTAGCCCACCGATCCAGATCGACGGACAACAAACAGGCAATCTGCTCATTCTTGCCACAGCTCCGTCTCTACACGACGACAAGTGGCGACCCGCTACGAACGTATAGGCGGATGATATGTTGCGGCAGGACTGGCGAGCTCGGTTGGCCCTGCCCACGCCGTGGATGTAAGCTCGCTGATGCGCTCTATGGGATAGCCGTGAAGAATTTCCTTAGGTCATGATCTTTCCAGCAAAACCGGAATCCGAAGCGCCACTAGAGCAGCGGTGCCCGCGTCTTGCTCTGGCGGGAGAAACGTCATCGCAAGCCAGGACCATGCCATTGCGTTCGAACAGGGCCTTTGATTGGCCTCAATCCGGCTGGAGAACTCATGCCAGGTCGCAGAACGGCCGAGGTCCGCTGCGGACGCGTAGCCAAACCCCATGCCATTGTGCGCTTGAGTGCAGCGGCTTAGAGGCTACGCGACCTGTCGACGTCATCTCCCGGTGTCATCATTGATGCCCAAACCTCATCGTCTCAGCGGCGAGGACATCACAGGACCGACTCGCGACTGCCACATCCTGGGATAGTGGAGCGGGTGAAGGGAATCGAAGTGCAGGCAAAACTAATTATGAAACAAGTACTTAAGTCGCTTCTAAAGTTGTCTTGTGGCTCGATCTGTAGCTCGCTTTGTAGCACAGATACCGGGTGAAAATGTTCCTTAAGTGCCCATCACCATGCGTTAACCATACTCGCCAAAGTTACGTGACATTCTCGCCTTCACTGTCACGCTAGGTACCGAGTCCACACGGACTCATGGCCACCAAACAGGCGGCCGCCAGGTTGCTTCCAACAATCCTGACGGCCTGACCAGGTGACCATCAACCTGCGTTAACAGGAGAAGCCACATGGCTGACCGTATTTACGGCTGCGACAAGATTCGCAGCAACCCTTCTCTTCCCCATCATTGCGACCTCAGGTCGACTGGATGGCTTGGCGCCCGTGCGATGCACAGCGCCTGGCTGGTATCGGCGCGCGCTTAGCCACTCCACTCCCTGCGCATCATTGCTGATTGATCTCCGGCTAACCGCCTGAGGCAGCTCTGCTGCGCATCCAGTCTCCTTTCGAGCCTTGCTCCTGCGTCTTCAGACGCCACGGTTTGGCTCGTCCTGATGATGGTCAACATGACGAAAATTGCAAAAAAACAAAAAATGCTGCCTGCGGGCGACAAAGAGCGCGATGACGCTCTTGGTGACGGTACCGACGCCGCTGCGAAGCCAGTCTCCATGTTCAAGCCGCGTCCGCATGCCGACGATGACTTCGACCCGCTCGATCTCGCCAACACCCTTACGGATCACGAGCAGGAGGACCTGCATCCCTCTGCTTTGGTCGACCAGGGCGACGAGGAGTCCATAAATCCATGGCGATGGTTCCACCCCGATGGCCTCACCCTTGAGGATGTCGACCGTCAGGATCGTGCCATCAGCTCTGTCCAGATGGGCAAGCCCAGGACGGTATTCCTGGCCCCTGGTCCGGTGACCTATCTGCGGCTCACCGACCCACTGACCAAGGACACCGGCAGCGGTGGCGTCGGTGATGGCGACGACCATCCGCAGAGGGCTCGCCTCAAGCTTGAGGCGGATACGCCTCTAAAGCTGAGCGGTCCGGCAACCGAGCACGCCATTGATGAAGTCATCAGTGCTCTGTTTGTCCGCGCACCGGCCTTCGGCAGCTTCCTGCAGGCCCTGCGCGACAGCTCTCATTTGGCACTGATGCGCGGCGCCAACTACTTCCACTTCCGGCCATTGCTCATTGTGTCGCCGCCGGGCATGGGCAAGTCCACCATTGTCAGGCTGTTGGCCGAAGCCACTGGGCTGCCGATCATCTTCCTTGATGGGTCAACGATGATGACGACGGTGGCGCTGACGGGCGGTGACTCTGTGTTCAGATCATCCCGACCCAGCGATATCTTCCAGGGCCTGGTCCAGTACGGGGTTGGCAATCCCATCATGGCCTTCGACGAGTTCGACAAACTCGCCGACATGAGCCGCGGTGCGCGTGAGAACCCGGCAGAGTCCTTGCTGCCATTCCTTGAGGCGACGACGGCCGGACGGGTGCGCGAGCACTTCATGCAGATCGACCTCGACCTGCGGTTCTTGAACTGGGTGCTGCTCGCCAACGACCTCGACAAGGTGCCCAGGACCGTTCGGGATCGCTGCAAGGTCATCCAGATCCCGGCACTGACGCCCAAGGACCTGGCCGCCGTGGCTGAGGCCGAGGTTCGCCGTCGTCACCTTGAGCCTGAGCTCATCAACGAACTGACCCGCGCCTGTGCCAGGGGCCAGATCAAGAGCCTGCGTAAGCTCAACAAGGCGCTCGATGCAGCAGAAGCAACGCTGCGCCGTCCGCGTCTCCACTGACCCCGTTTCTTCAAAAAATCAAAAAATCGAAAGGCTTTGACCTATGACGACCTTCCAGAACACTCCCAACCTTCCCGCCGTTGCCCAGACCGGCAGTGCCGTTGTGCAGCGCAGCGGCTCCGTTCCCGCTGTCGTTTGGAACCGCAGGACCCGCCGCGCCATCAAGAAGGTCATTGATGCGCGCGGCGCCGAGCCGGTGATCATGCCGGTCGATGCTCTGCTGGATGGGATGACAGCAGTCGATCTCACTTCTGTAAGGCGGGCCATTGCCCATGGGCGTGGCGAGGGCGACGTCCTGTTCCGCTGTGCGCAGTGCAACAGCCCGATCTATCTGGCCGTCAGCCATACGGCCTCGACCGGTGATGGCCGCGGTGCTTACTTTAAGCACTATGGCGGCACCCCCGTAGACTGCGACTGGCGCACGCCTGACGTCATGCGCGATACCGGCGCCGGCCAGTTCGGTGGCAACCAGGAAGGTGAGCCGCATTGGCGGCTCAAGAACTGCCTTGCCGACAGCATCCGCTGCGACCCAGACTTCTCCGAGCCCGCCGTCGACAAGCACTTCATCAAGATTGGTGACGGGCACCGCAGGCCGGATGTCTTCACTACCTACCAGGGCAAGCCAATCGCCCTTGAGTTGCAGCTTGCCCGCATGCCGCTCACGACCATTACGGAGCGCACCGCTGCATACCGTGCGGCAGGGATCACCCTGGTCTGGGTGACCAGCGCACACGAGCTCGCTCTGCTGAACAACCAGAGCTTCCGTGATCTTTACCTGGCCGCTGGTGGCCGCATCCTTGCGGTCGATGCGGCGAGCTATCAGCGCTCGGAGGAAACCAGCGTCCTGCATTTGCGCGAGCTCTCGCTCGAACCCTGCGTCCAGCACCCCTTTTCGGTCTACAACCGCTGGCGCAGCCGCATGGTCGGTCCTGAGGTCATCTTCATGCCCGAAGCGCAGCGGCACGCCGAAGGGCAGCGGGCCTATGCGGTGGCATTGGCGGAAAACCTCCAGGCGAAAGCGCCTGCACTGACGGAGAAGATCGCCAGCACCGTCACTTCAGGGGCTGATCTCAATCTCGTCGCGGCGGAATGGAGCACCCTGGCCAAGCTGGTCGGTGCGCGCGATCTCCGCCAGTCCGTCCAGGACGAGCAGCCGCGTGTCCTGCGCTGGCTGCAGGGCGTCGAACGGCTGAGCAACGCCACGGGCGCGGACAAGGACGTGGCTGGAAAGGTCGTCGCAGCGTGCGCTGCGGCAATCGTTGCTGCCCGCACCGGCAAGCATTGGATCCCACTCATCGAGCATGTTGCCGATGCCGTGCCGGCAGTGGCTGCCGTGCTCACTCCCGAGCTGCGCAGTAAGATGGTGAGGCTCAAGGCCTCGCCCGGCAAGCTGCACCCGTTCCACGCCTACCATCGCCACATGATCTCGGCCCTGCACCCCTGGCTGTCGTTCTGGCTCCTGGCCAAGGCGCCCAATGGGCTCGCGCCGCATCAGCGCCTGCCCTAGGCCTCTGCTCTAACCGAACACAGCAAGGGTTCTGCTTCTGGCTCATCCGAAAGCCAGAAGCAGATCGGTTCGGTTACTCCGCTCGACTGGGGTCTCGGGGTAACCGACCCGGTGCGGCCGGCAAGCCGGCCTTCTCGGGGATGCAAGGGATCGGAGATCCCTTCGATGGTGCCGTTCCGGCAGCCATTCTTGGAAAGAAAGAAGATCGGAGCCAGAGGTTGACGCCGGAGAAGTCCGCCCACACTTCCCCACCCCAGCTTCCATCGAAGCTGGGGCAAGCGCCGAAGGCGCCTGCGGTCATATCTGGAGTCAAGTCGGCCTCCGGGCCCCATCCTCAAAATGTGCGCGACAGCGCAAGCGATGCACCATCAACGTTCTGGTCCAGCCGTCGCGGACCAGATCGAACCAAGCGTCATTATGAGGAAGGGAGAGGCAGACGACCTTGGCGAACATTCAAAAAAGAAGAGCAAAAGTCCGAAGTGGGGCCGTCGAACTAACCCGCTGCGCGGGAGGGCGCGCGCGGTGAGGTGACGGCAAGGCACCGGTCGTCACGGCCTGATTGAGGATCGCCCGGTTCGGGCGTTCCATTTTGGCTCCTTTCATGCAGGAGCCAAGCAATGACCACGATCCTTCCCGATACCCATGTCAGCCCGCTGCGCCAGCGGCTGATCGACGATATGAACATGCGCCACTTCTCGATGGCGACCCAGCGTAACTACATCCGCGATGTTGGGCGCTTCGCCACGTTTCTGGGGCGATCACCGGACACGGCGTCCACCGGCGATGTGCGGCAGTTTCAGCTTGCCCAGAGCGAGGCCGGCGTTCCCGTGCCGACCATGAACAGTGTGGTCTCGGCGCTGCGGTTCTTCTTCACCAATACCCTCGATCGGCCCGACCTGGTGCGGGTGAGCCGGCCCCGCAACCTGCCGGTGGTGTTGAGCCGCGACGAGGTGGCGCGCCTGCTCAACGCGACCACCAGCCTCAAGCACCAGGCGGCGCTGTCGGTCGCCTATGGCGCTGGATTGCGGGTGGGCGAGGTTGCGATGCTCAAGGTGCGCGATATCGACAGCGAGCGCATGCTGATCCGGGTCGAGCGCGGCAAAGGCGGGCAGTACCGCAATGCCATGCTGTCGCCCGACCTGCTCTCCCTGCTGCGCCAGTGGTGGCAAGATGGCCATCGCCAGGGCATGCTGCACCGCGACGGCTGGTTGTTTCCGGGCCAGCATGCCCTCAAGCCGATCAGCACCAGGCAGCTCTATCGTGTCGTGGTCGAAGCGGCCCAGGCAGCCGAGATCGCCAGGCGGGTGGGCCCGCATACGCTGCGCCACAGCTTCGCCACCCATCTGCTCGAGGATGGTGTCGATATCCGCATCATCCAGGCGCTGCTCGGCCACGCCAAGCTCGAGAACACCGCCCTCTACACCAAGGTGGCAACGCGCACGGTGCGTGCCGTCACCAGTCCGCTCGACCGTCTGGGCATCTTCGTTCCGACAGAGGCACCACCCGACGCCTGAGCGATGCGAGCCGCCATCGAGGTCGCCGATATCTTCCGTGCTGCCGGGCCTGCCTACCGGAGCGCCCATGCCGGGCATCTGAGCCTGGACCAGCTCAAGGTCGTGTCGGCGATCGAGAGCTGTCGGACCGCTGCCCTGGGCGGTCACGTCGAAGCCTGCACAGACTGTGGGCATCAGCGCATCGCCTATAACTCTTGCCGCAACCGGCATTGTCCCCGGTGCCAGGGCGCTGCCGCGCGCACCTGGCTGGAGCAGCGTGAGGCCGATCTGCTGCCGGTCGGCTACTTCCATGTCGTGTTCACGCTGCCCGCCGAGATCGCCGAGATCGTTTTCCACAACAAGGCGCTCACCTACGACCTGCTGTTCAAGGCCGCGTCACAGACCATGCTGACCATCGCCGCCGATCCCAGGCATCTGGGCGCCCGCATCGGCATCACCGCCGTGCTTCATACCTGGGGTTCGGCCATGACCCACCATCCCCATATCCACATGATCGTGCCGGGTGGCGGCATCGGCCCGGATGGGCGGTGGATCTCGTCGCGCCCAGCCTTCCTGCTGCCGGTCCGGGTGCTCGGGGCGCTGTTCCGGCGATTGTTCCTGACCCGGCTGCTTGAGTATTACGATGCCGAACGGCTCCGCTTCTTCGGCAAACTGGCAGGGCTCAGCGATCGTCGCGCCTTCCTGCGTCACCTCGCGCCGGCCCGCAAGACGCTTTGGGTGGTCTATGCCAAGCCGCCCTTCGCCGGGCCCGAGGCTGTCCTCGCCTACCTGTCGCGTTACACCCACCGGGTGGCGATCTCCAACAGCCGCCTCCTCGCCTTCGACGGGACTGCGGTGACCTTCCGCTATGAGGACTATCGCCGCAGCGGCGCCGACCGGCAGCAGGTCATGACCCTTGCCCCCAACGAGTTCATCCGCCGGTTCCTGCTGCACACTCTGCCCAGAGGCTTCCATCGCATCCGGCACTACGGCCTGCTCGCCGGCTCATCCCGCAAGGACGCTCTCGCGCTCGCCCGCGATCTGCTTGAGGTTGCGCCACCACCGGAAGAACCGGCAGCCGTGGAGCCCGCAGACCAGCGACTACCTTGCCCCTGCTGCGGCGGCACCATGGTGATCCTCGAGACCTTTGCGCCCTGGTGCCAGCCGCGCGCACCGCCGACGGCACCAGCGTCAAACCGGGAGAACGCCCATGACCCGGCATGAGCCATTATCGGTCCAGACCCCGATACCACCGTCGCGGCCTGCTGAAGATCGTGCGCCTCTCGATGGCCGGGCCGTCATGGCACCCGTTCTGGGCCACATCTGCCCCAGCAAGCGCCCTCTCATCGGCCTTTTAATCGCCCCGTCCGTCCCAGCCGCTTCGCCTCCCGCACCTGCTCAGTACCGTTCCCAAGCCGGCCAAATCCAGAAACACCCATAGCTCCCAGCCCGTGGCTCGCGGGTTCGTTCTTCGGGGACTTTCGGGCGCCTAGCGGCAGCCGAAACTCTCAACGATGAACGAACCCGCTGCGCGGGAGGGTGCGCGCGGTGAGGTGACGGCAAGGCACCGGTCGTCACGGCTTGGTTGAGGATCGCCGGGTTGGGGCGTTCCCTTTTGGCGCCTTTCATGCAGGAGCCAAGCAATGACCACGA
>DASYHM010000019.1:0-255680 GCA_035998575.1 Devosia sp. | reverse complement strand
AGAGGCCCTCGGGTCGAGCCCGAGGGCACGCCGGTGGATGGGAGGAACATCGCGAGATGGGTCGCGGCATTGGGAGGCGGGTCGCGGCATCGGGGCCAAACGACACCCCCTCCCAAGCCTCCCCCTCGAGGGGGAGGTTTCGCTCCGCGTTCGGGGCGGGATGGTGCCTTGCACGGCACTTGTTCGGCGAGATGATACCACATGCTGGATCGGCACCTCCCCCTTGATGGGGGGGAGGGGGTGGGGCCGCTGGCGCTGCGTTTAGGGCCATTCGCCGGTTGTGCCGGGTTGAGAGAGGCCCTCGGGTCGAGCCCGAGGGCACGCCGGTGGGTCGGAGGGATATCGGGAGATGGGTCGCGGCATTGGGAGGCGGGTCGCGGCATCGGGGCCAAACGACACCCCCTCCTAAGCCTCCCCCTTCGAGGGGGAGGTTTCTCTCCACTCGTGGGGCGGGATGGTGCCTCTCAGGCGACTCCATCGGCAAGATGGGCCGCAATCGCTCTGCACCTTTCCTTCGAGGGAAGGTTTCTCTCCGCGTTTGGGACTGAATCGTGCCTTGTACGGCGTTCGGCACGTCACCTCCGATGGGGAGGTGGGAGGGGGTGGCGGATTTCGTCAGCCGGGCATGCTGAACGGATGGAGCTGTTGGATGGCGATCCGGCCTTCCCATTGCGGCCAGTGCTGACGGTGCAGGTCCGCGAAGCGCTGCACCCACGAGACGATCTCGGCTTCCGAGGGCAGGTCGTAGATGGCGTAGCCGCCAACCAGTTCCTTGGTTTCGGTAAAGGGGCCGTCGGTGGTCAGCTGCTTGCCCTTCACCTCGACGGTGGCCGTGTCGGACATGCCGCCGTTCTCCAGCATGCGGGCGCCCGCTTCCATGCCGAGCTGGATGATGGCGTCCATGAGGGCCGGAGGTGGCGGGCCGATCTCGGACGGGTTGGTAGTGGTGACGAAGGTGATGAACTTCATGGCGGTGCTCCGGTAGATATCGTCACGACGAACCAGACCCAGCGCCTTCGACACTAGCTGCGATTAAAGTGGTCGTAGACCAGCTGGGCCATGGCGCGTGAAATCGTCGGCACCGATTCCAGATCGGCGAGGGAGGCGCGGCTGACGGCCTTGGCGGAGCCGAAGTGGTTGAGCAGCGCCCGCTTGCGGGTGGGGCCGATACCCTCGATCTCGTCGAGCGGATTCTTGACCTGGTCCTTCTTGCGCCGGGCGCGATGGGTGCCGATGGCGAAGCGGTGCGCCTCGTCGCGCAGCCGTTGCACATAATAGAGCACCGGGTCGCGATGGGGCAGCATGAAGGCCTCCCGGCCCTCCATGAAGAACTTCTCGCGGCCGGCATCGCGCTCCTCGCCCTTGGCGATGCCGATGAAGGTGACGTCCTTGGGCAGGTTGAGTTCTGCGATGACCTCGCGCACGGCGTTGAGCTGGCCGGCGCCGCCATCGATGAACACGACGTCGGGCCATTCGGGCATGCCGGTTTCTTCGGTCTCGTCGGCCTCGGCATCGCTTTCGCTGGCGAGGCGCGTGAAGCGTCGGGTCAGCACTTCGCGCATCATGCCGAAATCATCGCCGGCGGTAATGTCGGATTTGATGTTGAAGGTGCGGTAGTGCTTCTTGGAGAAGCCTTCCTCGCCCGCCACGATCATGGCGCCGACGGCATTGGTGCCCGAGATGTGGGAATTGTCATAGACCTCGATACGGCGCGGCGGCTCGTCAAGGCCAAAGCAGTTGGCGACGCCTTCGAGCAAGGTGCGATTGGTGGCGCCTTCAGCGAGCTGGCGGCCGAGGGCTTCGCGGGCATTGTTGAGGGCGTGGTTGACGAGGTCGCGTTTTTCGCCGCGCCTGGGCTGCTCGATATAGACGCGGCGGCCCGCGCGGGTGGAGAGGGCTTCGGCCATGACGGCGGGCTCGGCCAGTTCGTGGCTGATGAGCACCAGGCGGGCTGGCGTGCGGTTTTCGTAGAACTGGCCGATGAAGGCTTCGAGCACCTCGGCATCGGTGAGGCTGGCATCGGCGCGGGGGCGGTAGGGGTAGTTGCCCCAGTTCTGGTAGGCGCGGAAGAAGAAGACCTGCACGCAGAACTGGCCGCCCTCGTGGTGGATGGCGAAGACATCCGCCTCCTCGACGGTCTTGGCGGTGGCATCGCCCTGCGACTGGATCAGTGCCAGCGCCGACAGGCGATCGCGCAGCAGCGCAGCACGTTCGAAATCGAGCTGCTCGGCGGCCTGGTTCATGTCACGTTGCAGATGGTCGCGCACACCCTGCGATTTGCCGGAGAGGAAGAGCCGGGCGTCTTCCACCAGTTCGCCGTAAGCCTCGAGGCTGACTTCGCGCGTGCAGGGACCGGCGCAGCGCTTGATCTGGTGCTGCAGGCAGGGGCGGGTCCGGGCGGCGTAGAAACTGTCCGAGCAGTTGCGCAGCAGGAACGCCTTCTGCAGGCTGGCAATGGTGCGGCCGACCGCGGTAGCCGATGCGAAGGGGCCGAAATAGTGACCCTGGCGGCGGCGGGTGCCGCGATGCTTGGTGAGCTCCGGCGCCTCGTGGTCCGTGGCGATCAGGATATAGGGAAAGCTCTTGTCGTCGCGCAGCAGCACGTTGAAGCGCGGCTTGAGCCGCTTGATCATGTTGGCTTCGAGCAGCAGCGCCTCGGACTCGGTCTCGGTGCGGACGAACTCCATGCTCACCGTGGCGGCGATCATGCGCTGCAGGCGCAGTTCGAGGCCGTCGGGACGGGTATAGTTGGTGACGCGTGCCTTGAGGTTGCGGGCCTTGCCCACATACATGACCTCGCCCGCCGCATCGAGCATGCGGTAGACGCCCGGGGCGGCGGGCAGGGTGCGCACGAAGGTCCGGATGACCTCGTGGCCGGATGGCAGGGGCGGGGCTTGTTCGCTCATGTCCGCGGCGTGGGCTTGCTTTTGGGCAGATATTCAAGATGCTCGCCGCCATCGAGCGCCAGGATCTGGCCGGTCATTGCCGTGGCTTCGAGCAACATCATGACGCCGTCCGCGATGGCGTCCGGGCCGGCATGGCGCTGCAGCGGCAGCGCGGCGACGGAGCGATCGAACTCGGCCTGGCTCTGCCGCGCATGCGGCAGGACCGGTCCAGGTCCAATCGCGTTGACGCGAATGGCGGGCGCCAGCGACTGGGCCAGCGTGCGGGTGGCGGTCCAGAGCACCGATTTGGACAGGCTATAGCTGAAATAGGCGGGCGTGGGGTGCAGCACCCGCTCGTCGACCATGTTGATGATGTTGCCTTCCACGGCATCGGGCAATTGTGCGGCGAAGTCGCGAGCCAGGAAGATCGGCGCTTCGGCATGGATGGCGAAATGCTGGTCCCACAGCGTTTCGTCGAGGTCGCGAGCACTGTCGGGGTCGAAGGTCGAGGCGTTGTTGACCAGGATCGTCAGCGGACCGAACAGCGCAGCGGCCCTGCCGATCAGGCCAGCGCGCTGGCTCCGGTCCGCAAGGTCGGCTCCGATGACGTCTGCTCGGCCACCGGCGGAGCGAATGCTCTCACTGACCGTGCGGGCGCCTTCCGCATTGGAGTTATAGTGGATCACCACGGCATGTCCGGCTGCCGCGAGCCGCCGGGCAATAGTGGCACCGATGCGATCCCCCGCTCCGGTGACGAGCGCGACTGAATTGGACGGGGGCTGAACGATGCGATTGGACATGAGAGAATGCGAGGTACCTTGTAAGCCGACCATAGGCCGCTTTGGCGATGGGCATCAATGCCGTGCGGCTGCTGACAACTCAAGGCAGCAGACGAGATGCACTGGCCAAGCAAGCAGGTTTTGGGCTAGCCCTTATAGCACCGGGCCAGCCGGCACCGAACAGCTCAAGACGATTTGACCATCATGGCTTCGCTAGCGGAAACGCGGACCGACAATATCGGCCGCGCCATCGTGCTGACCCTCATCACCGTCAGCGTGTTCGGGGTGCAGGATGCCATTTCCAAGGTGCTGGTGCAGACCTACTCGCCGTTCCAGATCACCATGATGCGCTATTGGGGCTTTGCGGCCTTTTCTCTGCTGCTGGTGGCGCGGCAGGCTCCGCTGCGGCAGGCGCTGCAGTCGAAGGTGCCGTGGTGGCAGGTGCTGCGCGGGCTGCTGCTGATGGGGGATATCTGGCTGTTCGCGCTGGCCCTGCGCACCGTGCCGCTTGGAGAACTGCAGGCCATCACCGTGGTTTATCCGCTGCTGGTGACACTGTTTGCCATCCCGATCCTGGGCGAGAAGGTGGGCGTCTTCCGGTTCGCGGCAGTCGCGGTGGGCTTTGCCGGCGCGCTGGTCATCGTGCGACCCGGGGGCTTGCCCCTCGACTGGGGCGTGGGCTTTGCGCTGAGTTCGGCGACGCTTTACGCGCTCTACATCGTGGTCACACGCAAGGTCAGCCAGCATGACAGTGCCGCGACCAGCATGACCTACGCAGCCATCATCGGGCTGGTGCTGTCGGCAGCGGTCGGGGTGTTCTTCTGGCAGCCAATGGGCTGGGTCGACGTGCTGCTGACCATCGCCATCATGGCGACGACCTGCGCCGGTCACGGCATGATGGTCTATGCGCTATCGATGGCACCGGCGAGCGTAGTGCAGCCGTTCAACTATTTTTCCCTGCCATGGGCCATCGCCCTGAGCGCGCTGGTCTTCGGCCACTGGATCGACCCTGTCTCGCTCATCGGTGCCGCGATCATTGTTGCTGCGGGGCTGGTGGTGATGGCGCGCGAACGCGCCAAGCACGTGCCTGTGGTGGCGGATCCGAGCTTTCCGCTCGATCCCGCAAGCGGCGAGGCAGGTAGCGGAAAGCCCTAGAGGACGACCTTGGCGTTCTCACCGACCTTGGGCTTGCCGCCGGTCACCGCTGCAGCGAGCATCGAGATGGTGGTCACGACACGCCCCGGGCTGTCCCACAGCTCGGCATCCTTGGGCGTGACCTTTATAACCCGGATCGCCGGGTCTTCCGGGCTATCCCACCAGGCCTGGGCGAAGGGGCTCCACAATTCCTTGATTTTCTCGCGATCGTTGGAGACGGTGGCCTTACCGGAGAGGGCCACGTATTTCGAGCGCTTGTGGTCGGCGAAATTGACGCTGACATGCGGGAACTCGGCGACCTGATCGTCCTTGTGGCCGTGAATGTCGGTCAGGAAGTAGATAGCACGCTCGTCCTTTTCCACCTTGGCAGCGAGCGGCCTGGCGCGTTGCTCGGTTCCATCCCAGGTGACAAACATGGCGATGCCGATCTGCTTGGCCATCTCCCACACGCGCTCGACATGCTCGTCATGTTCCTTGCCGGACTTGGCCGTATCGCGCGACTGCGGGGCAACTGGCTTGGGCGCGGCGGCCTGAGGCTCTGGCTGCTTAGGCGCTACCTGCTTGGTCTCTGCCTGCTTGGGTGCGGCCGTCTCTGAGGCCGACTTGACCTTGGTGGCCGTTGCCTTAGTGGATTTGCTGGCCGGTTTGGCAACCGTCTTGGCCCTTGCCGAACGGGTGGTGGCAGTCTTGCCAGACTTAGCTGTCGTGGTTTTCGTCGCCGGCTTGGCGGCAGCACTCGTATCGTTGTTTTCATCGGGGGTCGCGTCGGGGGCCATAATCCACTCCTTCTGCTGGCTCCCCGGTAAACGAACCAGAGGCCGGGGAGTTGCCTGTCAAATGGCAGATCGCCGCCCCGGGGGGAGCGGCGATCGGTTGGCTCAGCTACCGATGCAGAAATAGCCGTTCGGTCCGTTGAAGCAGACGCTGGCGTCGCTATTGCCCGGGTAGTGCGGCCATGGCTGCGGCTGGGGGCGTGGGTTCCAGTGCGGGGGACGCTGGGGCCGCGGATTCCAGTGCGGGCGCTGCGGACGCGGGTTCCAATGGGGGCGGTCCCAATGGTCATCGTCGCGCCAGCCGCCGCCGTGATGGCCGCCGCGGCTGAGATAGTTGGCGGAGACCCAGCCATCGGGGCCGCGTTTTTCGACATAGCACCAGCTGCCGCGGCATTGCTGCACGTCGACATGCTCGCCGCGGCGTAGCGTATCCACTCGGTTATAGCCTGTGCCGGGGCCGGAACGCACGTTGACGTTGCCGGTGGCGAAGGCCGGGGCGGCGAAGGCCGTGGCGGTCGTCGCCATGATGGCGAGGCCGGCCAGGCCCGCTGCCATAAGTTTCTTACTCAGCGCCATTTGTCGATCTCCTTGTTCCTCAGGCACCATGATGCCGATGGCAGTAGAAGATGCCTCCTCGAATGAACGCAGCCTGAATGACGACGTGTGTATCAAAGCCGCAGCAGTTGGACGAACCGCTTCAGCCGATCGGCCAGCTTCTTGCGCTGGTTTGGCTTGAGTTCCCCCATCAGGGCCTCTTCGAGCTGGCTCCAGTGATCGGCAAGGCTGTTGCGGATGCGGACCCCACGCTCCGTCAGTGCCACGCCGGGCGCCAGCTCGGGGCCAACGGCCTGGCGTGCGACAAGACCACGATCCAGCAGGCGGGATAGCCTTCCGTCAAGGGCAGCCTCGCTCAACTCAAGCTCTGCTGCCAGCTCGCCTTCAGTTGTGCCGGACCTGCCGAGCTCGAAGAGGATGGCATCGTCGCCAGGCTCCAGTCCGCGCTCCATCAGCGGTACCAGCAAGGCCTGGTGCGCCAGCTGCCCGGCTTCAATGAGCCGGTAGAGCGCAGATCGGGATGAAGGTCTGGACATGGGTGGGAAAATAGTCCGAACTCCTCTAGCGCGTCGATTGGCCTTGCATCCTATCGTTAATCGGAGAACGACCAAGGCCGCTTATTGTTCACCCGGCGCAGATGAGTTATGCGTCCGCCACGAGGGTTGAGCGGCTCGACTCCCGAAGCCTGGCCGGCCGTGAACGGAGCACCATGACGCAGGATCTTGCCCGTATCCGTGCCTTTGTGCAGGTCTTCGACGCTGGAGGCTTTTCGTCTGCCGCCCGCCAGCATGGACGCTCCAAGGCGCTGCTGAGCAAATACGTGACCGACCTCGAGGACTATCTCGGCGTGCGGCTGATGAACCGCACCACGCGCAAGCTGAGCCTGACCGAGGCCGGGGAAGCCTATTATCGCGAAGTCAGTACGTTGCTGCAGCAACTCGATGATCTGGATGCAACCATCACCGACCAGACTGCCGAGCCGCGCGGCCTGCTGCGGATTTCGGCGCCGCGCAATTTCGGGGAGACCAGCCTGGCCCCGGCGATCTACGAATACCTGAAAAAGCACCCCAAGGTGACGCTCGACCTGCGGCTGGAAGATCGCTACGTCGATCTGGTCGACGAGGGCATCGACGTTGCCCTGCGGATTTCGACGCTGCCCGATTCTTCGCTGATCGCGCGCAAGATTGCCGACATGCATGTGGTCGTGGCCGCGGCGCCCGAACTGCTGCAGCAGCATGGCATGCCAACGCATCCGGAAGACCTGCGGCGCAGGCCATGCATCATCGACGTGAACCTGCAGGGGCAATCGAACTGGCGGTTCGTCGAGGACGACAAGACGATATCGGTGCCGGTGACGGGGCCGGTTCGGGTCAATTCGCCGCTGGCGGCTCGCCAAGCCGCCGTGATGGGCCTCGGATTTGTCGTATTGCCCTCCTATCTGGCTGATCCGGCGCTGGCGCGCGGCGAACTGGTGCGGGTGTTGAGCGACTACCTGCCGACAGGCCAGACGCTGCAGGCGGTGTATCCGCACCGGCGGCATCTCGCCGGCAAGGTGCGCGCTCTGATCGACCACCTTGTCGAGTGGTTCCAGAGCCATCCCGTAAGCTAGGGGCAGGAATTGAATATCACGTCTATCGGGCGCCGGCTCATCGGCGCTGTTACGGTTCTACTGGCCCTTGCCGCACCCGCCCTGGCGCATCCGCACATCTTTATCGATGCCAAGGTGGCGGTCGTGTTCGATGACACTGGCGCCGTCGCCGGGCTGCGTCACGCCTGGACCTTCGACAGCGCCTTTTCTGCCTGGATGGTCCAGGGGCTGGACACCGATGGCGACCGGCAGACCAGTTCCGACGAAATGCAGGAGCTGGCGGACGAGAACATGTCGGCCCTGGCCGATTACGGGTTCTATACCTATGCAGGGCCGGACCAGGCGCAGATGGACTTTGTGCCCGCGGGTGACCAGCGGATGGCGTATCAGGACGGACATGTCACGTTGAGTTATTCGCTCACGGCTACGGAGCCTTTGCCGGTGACGGGACGGTTCGAACTGGCGGTCTATGATCCCGAATATTATGTAGCGATCAGCTTTGCCGACGGATCCGACGTGACGTTGGAAAACGCGCCGGCCAGTTGTGCGGCCGTGCTGGAGCCACCGAAGCCGATGGACCCGGCCGTGGAGGCGCAGCTCTATGCGCTGGGGCCGGAGGTGCTGGAACTGCCACCGGAGCTCGCCGCGGCGATGCGCGGCACACAGGGGCTGATCGTGATTCAATGTGGCGAGATCGAGCCGGTTGCCGCCGCCACGGCAATCGATGCGACGGCGCAGATGGCCGCGGCCAGACCGGCCACGCCCTTCGGTGGCCCACCACCTGAAGTGGGGCTGAACCTGCCGCGCAGCGGGTTCTTCGGCTGGTTGCAGGACCAGCAGCGGACCTTTTACGGCGCCATGACTGCGTCGCTGGACCGGCTGCGCAGCGACTGGACCGCCTTCTGGGTGCTGGGCGGGCTGAGTTTTCTCTATGGCGTGTTCCACGCCGCAGGGCCCGGGCATGGCAAGGTGGTGATCTCGTCCTACATGCTGGCCAATGAGACGCAACTGCGACGCGGCATCTGGCTCAGTGGGCTTTCGGCGATGCTGCAATCGGTCGTGGCCGTGGTGTTCGTGCTGATCGCGGCTGGCCTGCTGGGAATGACCAGCGTCGCCATGGGCGATGCGGCCAACTGGATCGGCATCGGCTCCTATGGGCTGGTGGCCCTGCTCGGGCTGTGGCTCGTGGCGCGCAAGGTGTTCGGCTGGGGCCACGACCACGGGCACGCGGACATGGCCCACAAGGCGCACGAGCATCTGCACGGGCACGACCATCACCATGACCATGATCACCATCACCACCACGACGACCATGTGCATGCGGTGACGCCGGAGGCGACCAGCGGCACTTGGCGCGAGCAGGCGAGCGTGGTGCTGGCCGTGGGCCTGCGGCCCTGCTCGGGCGCGCTGGTGGTGCTGGTATTTGCGCTGTCGCAGGGCCTGCTGCCGGCCGGCATCGCCGCGGTCTTCCTGATGGGAGTGGGCACGGCGATCACGGTGGCGGTGCTGGCGACGCTGGCGGTGACGGCCAAGGGGCTGGCCCGGCGCATCGGCGGCGTCGACAATGCGGCAACCGCCGCCGTGGTGTGGTGGGTGGAACTGCTGGGGGCCGTTGCGGTGCTGGCGTTCGGCCTGCTGCTGCTGATCGCCAGTCTGTAGGGCAGAGCGCGACCCATCGCCGCCTTGCGGATGGCCGGCAAGAGGCTATGGTGCGCCAGCCTAGAACTCCTCCAAACTGGCGCCCAATGTCCGATCACCTTCCGCCGTCGCATCCTGTCGTCAAAGCGCCCAAGATCGGCGTCGTGCTGCTCAATCTGGGCACGCCGGATGCGACCGACTACTGGAGCGTGCGGCGCTATCTCAAGGAGTTCCTGAGCGATCCGCGCGTGATCGAGACGCCCAAGTGGCTGTGGTGGCCGCTGCTGAACGGCGTGATCCTGAGCGTGCGGCCGCAAAAGAGCGGGCATGCCTATGCCCAGATTTGGGACCGGGAGCACAATGCCAGCCCGCTGCTGGTGATCACCCGGCGGCAGACGGCGGCGCTGGCCGAGCGGCTGAGCGGCCATGACAATGTCATGGTGGATTTCGCCATGCGCTACGGCAATCCCTCGACCAAGAGCGTGCTGGAGCGGCTGCATGCGGCGGGCTGCAACAAGATCCTGCTGGTGCCGCTCTATCCGCAGAACTCGGCGACGACGACCGCCACCGCCAATGACAAGGCCTTCGACGTGCTCACGACCATGCGCTGGCAGCCGGCGGTGCGCACGGCGCCGGCCTATTTCGAGGACGCCAAGTATATCGAGACGCTGGGCAACTCGATCCGCGATGGCGTGGCGGCGCTGGACTTCGAGCCGGACCTGGTGCTGACCAGCTATCACGGCATGCCGGTGACGTATCTCGAGCGCGGCGACGTCTACCACTGCCAGTGCTACAAGACGACGCGGCTGGTGCGGGAATATCTGGGCTGGCCGAAAGAGAAGCTGATGGTGACGTTCCAGTCCCGCTTCGGGCCGACGAAGTGGCTCGAGCCCTATACTGACAAGACGCTGGAGGCGCTGCCGGGCCGGGGGATCAAGAAGGTGGCGATCCTGGCGCCGGCCTTTTCGGCCGACTGTATCGAGACGCTGGAGGAAATCGCCATCGGCGGGCGCGAGACCTTCATGGAGGCCGGCGGCGAGAAGTTCGCCTATATCCCGTGCCTCAACGACAGCCCTGCTGGCATGGACATGATCGAGGCCATGGTGCGGCGGGAGCTGGGCGGCTGGCTCTGACTACCAGCCGGGGCCGGCGAAATCGGGCGGGGTGACGTTGACGAGGCCCCGGCCGACGATCTGATTGCGGCGGACCCAGCCGGTATCGGGGATGCGGCACCACTGGGTGGCATCGGCGCCGCGCAGCGGCACGCCGGCATCGCCGGGCCAGGAGCCGAAGCGGGAGTCGCTGTCATTCTGCGTGCAGCGGTCGACGGGGATTTCGGTGCCGTCGGCCAGGCTGCCAATCACGCGAGCATAGTCGCCGGGACGCTCATGGACGGTGGCGCCGCCCGAGACCCGGGCGGTGACGGTCATGGCGTGCGCCGGCAGCGTCAAGGCGCCGAGGGACAGGGCGATCAAAGCAAATCTGCGCATTTTCGTCTCCTGCGGGCGTGGCCGGATGGCCATGCCGAAGGATGGTGTATGGCGCCCGATTGGGGCGTGAGCAAGTCGGCTGGGGCTCGACCTTGCGGTTTACGCCTAGGTCGGGGGGCGCCGGACATGCGGCGGCGCCGGCTGCCCAGGGGGCGCCGGTGTGGGCACGGTGAGAAGCGGCTTTCGCCCCGATGGGTAGTCTGAAGAAGAGGCGAAAGCCGCTTCGCACGACCAGGATTTTCTGCGCATGCCTCGAGCGGCCTACCCGTGGGTGACGGTGTCGGCTCGGCAAGAGGCGGGGCCCTGGCCCCTCTCTCCTCTTGCTCTGCGTCCACCTGGCCGGTGTCGGCATCCACGCATCCGCCCAGGCGACCCCGGGCGGCCCGTCTTCCCGCCCGGCGCTTCGTCGGCACCGCGTGTTGTCGGCAGGAACAGGGGGAGACTAGGGCCGCCCGGGGGGCGCGGGGATAAGATTATTCCTGGAGCCGCGTTCAGAACGCGTCTTCGAGCATCACCCAGCAGCAGTCCTCTTCGCTGTCCTGATGCGCGCGCTTGAAGGCGGTGAGGGCGATTTCGGCATCGAGGAGCGCGGCGGCGACGGTCTCGGGATCGAGGGGGCCGCCGGCGGGCAGGCGCAACAGGGCCCGGCCACCGGGCTCGCGCGACATGAAGCGCGCCAGGTCGGCCATGAGACGGCGGAGCAGCACCGCCTCCATGCCACCGACCGCGCGGCCCGGCTGGCGCAGCTTCTGTGCAAAACGCATGTCCTCGAGGACGTCGGCGAGCCGGTCATGCTCGCGCAGCTGGCGACGGGAGATGGGAGTGGGGCTGTGCAGCCTGGGCATCGAAAAATCCTCGCGGGTGGTGTTGCAAGGAGTGTGCGCCGGCTGGCGGGGGCGGGGATGAGTTTTTGGGTGCCACGTTCTGCTCCTCCCCCTATGAGGGGGAGGCCGGGTGGGGGTGCTGCAGAGCGCGGGAAGAGACCCCCACCGCCATTCGGGCGCAGCCCTCCTGGCCTTCTTGCTCAAATCGCTCCACTGGAGCGATCTGATCCTGCGGACCCCCACCCAGCCTCCCCCTTGTTAGGGGGAGGGGCCGATCGGGGATGCGCCACCTTTCTGCTCCTCCCCCTATCAGGGGGAGGCCGGGTGGGGGTGCTGCGGAGCGCAGACAGAGACCCCCACCGCCATTCGGGCGCAGCCCTCCTGGCCTTCTTGCTCAAATCGCTCCACTGGAGCGATCTGATCCTGCGGACCCCCACCCAGCCTCCCCCTTGTCAGGGGGAGGGGCCGATCGGGGATGCGCCACGTTCTGCTCCTCCCCCTATCAGAGGGAGGCCGGGTGGGGGTGCTGCGGAGCGCGGGAAGAGACCCTCACCGCCATTCGGGCGCAGCCCTCATGGCCTTCTTGCTCAGATCGCTCCACGGGAGCGATTTGACCCTGCGGACCCCCACCCAGCCTCCCCCTGATAGGGGGAGGGGCCGATCGGGGATGCGCCACGTTCTGCTCCTCCCCCTATCAGGGGGAGGCCGGGTGGGGGTGCGCTTTTTTCTCGCCGATGCTAGTCTCGCGACCGGAGGCGCGATGGACGATCCTGTCAGCTTTGCCCGCAAACTGCGTCGCGACCAGACGCCGGCGGAACGGCGGTTCTGGGCGCTGCTGGCGCCGTGGCGCGCGTGCGGCTGGCACTGGCGGCGGCAGGCACCGGTGGGGCCCTATGTGGTCGATTTCATCTGCAAGCGGATCGGGCTCGTGATCGAAATCGATGGCGACAGCCACTATGACGTGGCGGGGCAGGCGCATGACGCGCGCCGGACGGCGGAACTGGCCGCGCTGGGCTATCGCGTGCTGCGGTTCACCAATGCCGAAGTGCTCGGCAATGCGGCGGGCGTGTTCGACGTGATGCGCGAGGTGGTGGGCGAACCCGGCAGGACCCCCACCTAACCTCCCCCTGGAAGGGGGAGGGACCGATCGGGGCTGGGGCACCATCTGCTCCTCCCCCTCCCAGGGGGAGGCCGGGTGGGGGTGCCGCGGCGCGCGGAAAGAGACCCCCACCGCCATTCGGGCGGGTCGGACATGGGGCGAGGATGAGCGGGCCGAGGGCCTGTTGTCCAGAGCGCCGGATGCATGGCGGACCCCCACCCAACCTCCCCCTGGCAGGGGGAGGAGCCGATCCGGGACGCGGCCCCCTCTGCACCTCCCCCTATGAGGGGGAGGCCGGGTGGGGGTGCTGCGGAGCGCGGGAAGAGACCTCACCGCCAATCGAATGTAGCCCCCATAGCCAGCTTGCTCAGATCGCTCCGCGGGAGCGATCTGACCCTGCGGGCCGCCTCGAAGTCCCCTAAAGAGGGGGAGGGACACGATCGCGGCTGGGGCGCCATGTGGACTGCCCCCTCTCCTCCCCCTCCGGGGGAAGTTCCACACCCTACTGGCGGATGGTCAGCGTGTCGGTGTCGCGGATGATCACCAGTTCATAGGGCTTGCTCAGGCGGTAGCGGCCATATTCGGGTTCGAACTCGGCGAATCTGAAGCCCTGTTCGGCCATCTGGCTGGCTTCGGCGAGGGTGAGCGGCAGCTCGCGGGTGGTGCGGTTGGCGAGGGTGGTGGTGAAGGTGGGCATGGCGACCTCGACAGGGTTTGTTCTGCTTTGGTTCTAATGCTGGTCCGGGTGGGAGTCGAGAGGGGGGAAGGACGGTCGATGCGGGAAATGGGCTTGACGCATCTGTGGGCGCGGCGCGGCGGGCGTGCATAATGGCGGTTATCGTAAGCGCGTCGAAAAGCGCGCTTCTTGGCGGCGTCCCATTCGAAGTAGTTGCCGATGCGTTGCGGCTCAAAGGTGGGGCGTCGTCGTCAAGGGGCGGGTGGGGGTGGACATGGGAGAGGAGTATCCTGCTCAGCTCGGGCCGCAAGCAGTTCCAAAGTCGATATAATCGACACCTATCGCAGAATTGGAGGCGTGAAGGCTCTGCTTGGCATTGCAAGGGGGGTGACGAGGCCATCTCTCGTGTGGTGGGAGCTGTCGCCAGCCATCCGGGGAGAAGCTGTCGACTAGGCTGATCCCGCCGGCGGTGGCAAGTTTGTCAAGCTCATCGGCGCGATGAGCTTGGTCGGCCGCATGCTTAAGATAGCGTACTCGGAGCGTCGCACCCCTAGAGCGGAAGAAAGCGCTGGACTATTGCCGCGACACAGGCTGGCGCAGGAGCGCCGCCTCACTGTTCGCTCCACCCGGTGCTGGTGGCTGTCGGGTCCATGGCCGGGCGTATGAACTTGTGTGGCTGACCTATCATTTTGCGCCGCACGTGAAAGTGGACACGGCTCTGTCGGGGTTGACCGGGCCAGAGTAATTTCCCTTCTGCGGCTGTAGATGGATCGTCAGATCTGTTGAGTCTCAGGATCTTCAGGTCGCCCGATAGCAGCATGTGAAGCTCTTACCCAAGGATCCTCGTTGTGATCGTCTTGAGTAGCAGCATCCGTCCTCTGCGATGCAGCAGAAACTAACCACTGCTCATATTGACTTTGCGACTCGCAGAGCATTTTGTTGAAGATTGACTCTAATTTATTGATGCTGGTGGTCTTATCCATCGAATCTCCCTCCGGCTGAGACCACAGAATGATAACAGCCGGTTAACGATCAGTTAAGAAGAAAAGCTCCGATGTTAACTGAGATTGAGTTTCCTGAAATATTTATTGGGTTAGTTTCACCTATTGGGGTTGACACACAAGATGTCATAGCAGCGATAACGAAGTTTTTTTCAGCTGAGCGCTACGATGTCCATAATATTAAGGTCACCGAGGCGTTTAGAAGGTTTACCGATAGCATAGCGCCACGGAAGCCTTTGCTTAGCGAGCCCTTCTACGAACGGATCGATAGTCACATAGATTATGGAAACTTTATCAGGCATCGCTTTTCTGATGATAGTATTTTAGCTTCCGCCGCGATCTCTCTGATATTTCGTCAAAGATGGAAATCGGAGGTCTCCAAACGAAAGACAAACGAACCGCCGAGCTTTGAAAGGCGGGTGTACATTGTAAGTCAATTTAAGCGGAAGGAAGAGGTAGACCTAATGCGTCAGGTCTATGGGGGGCTTTTCTTTCAGATATCAGTGTATAGTCGTAAAGAGACTCGCATTAAGTACCTACAAAGCCGGATAGAGGCGGAGAAAAGACAGGGAGATACCAGCAGCTCCGAGGATCAGGCGCGCTTCTTGGTGTCTAGAGATGAGGATGAGGCACGAGAACCGTCAGGGCAGCGGGTCTCAAGCGTCTTCCACGATGCCGACTTTATTGTAAATGTCGAGGCTCAGAACCAAACCATTGATGATCAGATAGGCAGATTTGTAGAATTGCTTTTCGGATCGAATACGATCTCGCCTACCAAATCTGAATATGGGATGTATTCCGCAAAAGTCGCCGCGTTGCGTACGCTTGATCTTTCTAGGCAGGTGGGAGCGGCGATTTTCTCCCAGACCGGTGAAGTAATCTCTCTTGGAGCGAACGAAGTTCCTAAGGCGGGCGGTGGAACCTACTGGTCAGATGGAGATGGCGTCGACGCTCGAGAGTATGTCCTAAAGAAGGATTCAAACGACGAGAAGAAACGACTGGTTGTCCGCGAATTGTATGCTTTAGCGGTAGGCGATAGTTTTACGGAGGCGGGTTTTCAGGCTTTTTTGCGCCGAGAAGATGTTAAAAATGCAAGAGCTATGGACGCCATTGAGTATGGCAGAATAGTTCATGCAGAGATGAATGCTGTCACTGATGCGGCAAGGCTAGGCAATTCGCTTCAGGATGCCGTACTATACTGCACAACCTTCCCCTGCCATCTTTGTGCGAAACACATCGTAGCAGCCGGAGTTAAGAAGGTTGTGTATCTTGAGCCATATCCAAAGAGTCTTGCTCAAGAGCTCCATCCGGACTCCATAAGTGTGGACGGATCAGACCGCGGACGCTTTAGCAAATATCCAGTCGTTGAGTTTGAGCATTTCTACGGCGTTACCCCCCGACGCTATCGTGAGTTTTTTGAGCGTCAAAAGAGAAAAAGTGACGGCAAGCTGCAGGATTACGCGCGTGGCAAGAAGCGCCCTGTCGTGCAAATCATTCAGCCCTCGTATCGAAATTCAGAAGACCTTTGCATCAGAACCGGTTTTAAGCGTCTTTCTGAAATCAGCGTGCCACCACCGGAAGCTTAGATGTCCTAGGTCTTAAACTGCTGCTAGGAAAAGTTGGGAGTTGGAGGTGCACGGGGGCCAAACCGACGTCTCGCGAGGGGAATGTCTGGCAATGGGAGTACGCCGTCGATCCATCGTCGCCTTCGGCCCCGCGCAGCGTATCCAACTCCGTCTCCCGCACCCCCTCGGGTTCTCGGGTCAAGCCCGAGGACTGGCCCAGGGTCCGGCTAGCTGACCTCGCCCGACAAGATATCCAGTTCAATCTCCCGCAGCCCCCTCGGGTCAAGCCCGAGGATTCGGCTAAGAGACTTCACCTTCGAGAGTGTCAAGTTCCATTTCGCGTAGTCTTTTGACCTCGTCCCGCAACCGCGCCGCCTTCTCGAATTCCAAATTCGTCGCCGCCTCGCGCATCTGGGCCTCCATGTCCTTGATGACGGCGGCGAGGTTGGCGCCGACCTGGACCTGTTCCTTGCCGTCGCGGCCCTTGCCGATGGACACCGTGACGTGGTCGCGTTCGGCGACGGAGTCGACGATGTCGTGGATGTTGGAGCGGACGGACTGGGGGGTGATGCCGTGTTCGGCGTTATAGGCGAGCTGTTTTTCGCGGCGGCGGTTGGTTTCGGCCAGGGCGCGTTCCATGGAGCCGGTGATCTTGTCGGCATAGAGCACGACCTTGCCGTCGACGTTGCGCGCGGCGCGGCCGATGGTCTGGATCAGTGAGGTTTCGGAGCGCAGGAAACCTTCCTTGTCGGCGTCGAGGATGGCGACGAGGCCGCATTCGGGGATGTCGAGGCCTTCGCGCAGCAGGTTGATGCCGACGAGGACGTCGAAGGCGCCCAGGCGCAGGTCGCGGATGATCTCGATGCGCTCGATGGTATCGACATCGGAGTGCATGTAGCGCACGCGAATGCCCTGTTCGTGCAGGTATTCGGTGAGGTCCTCGGCCATCTTCTTGGTGAGGACGGTGAGCAGGGTCCGGTAGCCGGCCTTGTTGGTCTGGCGGATCTCGTCGACCACGTCATCGACCTGGGCCTTGGCCGGCCGGATCTCGACCGGGGGGTCGATCAGCCCGGTGGGGCGGATGACCTGTTCGGCGAAAACGCCGCCGGTCTGGTCCATTTCCCAGGAGCCGGGGGTGGCGGACACGTAGACCGATTGCGGGCGCATGGCGTTCCATTCCTCGAAGCGGAGGGGGCGATTGTCCATGCAGGAGGGGAGGCGGAAGCCGTATTCGGCGAGCGTCGCCTTGCGGCGCAGGTCGCCGCGATACATGGCGCCGAGCTGGCCGATGGTGACGTGGCTCTCGTCGACGAAGACCAGGGCATTGTCGGGGAGATATTCGAACAGGGTCGGCGGTGGCTCGCCCGGCTTGCGGCCGGAGAAGTAGCGCGAATAGTTCTCGATGCCGGCGCAGGAGCCGGTGGCTTCCATCATCTCGAGATCGAACAGGCTGCGCTGCTCGAGGCGCTGGGCCTCGAGGAAGCGGCCGGCGCCGTTGAGCTCCTGCAGGCGTGAAGCAAGCTCGGAGCGGATGGCCTTGATGGCCTGGTTCATCGTGGTGCGCGGCGTCACGTGGTGGGAATTGGCGAAGACGCGGATGAAGGTGAGGTCGGCGGACTTCTTGCCGGTCAGCGGATCGAATTCGGTGATGGACTCGATCTCGTTGCCGAAGAGGGTGACGCGCCAGGCGGCAGCCTCGTAGTGAGCGGGGAAGATTTCCACCGTGTCGCCGCGCACCCGGAAGGTGCCGCGCACGAAGCCGGTATCGCCGCGCTTGTATTGCAGGGCCACGAGCTTGGCGAGCAGCTCGCGCTGGTCGATCTTGTCGCCCTTCTGCACGTCGATGGTCATGGCGGTATAGTCTTCCACCGAGCCGATGCCGTAGATGCAGGAGACGGAGGCGACGATGATGACGTCGTCGCGCTCGAGGATCGCGCGCGTCGCCGAGTGGCGCATGCGGTCGATCTGCTCGTTGATGGTGGATTCCTTCTCGATATAGGTATCGGTGCGCGGGACGTAGGCCTCGGGCTGATAGTAGTCGTAGTAGGAGACGAAGTATTCGACGGCGTTGTCGGGGAAGAAAGACTTGAACTCGCCATAGAGCTGGGCGGCCAGCGTCTTGTTGGGCGCGAGGATCAGCGCCGGGCGGTTGGTGGCGGCGATGACCTGGGCGGCGGTGAAGGTCTTGCCCGAGCCGGTGACGCCGAGCAGGACCTGGTCGGTCTCGCCATTCTCGATGCCCTCGATCAGCTCGGCCATGGCGGTGGGCTGGTCGCCGGCCGGCTTGTAGTCGGTCTGCATGCGGAAGGGGCGGCGGGGGCTGCGCTTTTCGAGCCGGTTCTGCGCCTTGTGCGGCACCCAGGGGGAGGAGCCCTCCACCTCCTTGCGGCCATGCAGGATGATCTGCTCGAGCGCCTTGACCGTGGCGGTGACGCCGACGGTGGTGGCGTTGGAGACGTCCTCGTTGTTGCGCGCCTTGTTCTTCTTGACCGAGGCGTCGAGGGCCTCGCGCAGGCGGGCCTGGGCCTCGGGATCGGCGGCGTCCTTCGAGACGGCGCTGCGCGCCTCCTCAGGATGAGGGGCGCGGAGTGCGTTGGCAGAAGGCTTGTGGTTGAAGCCGGCCTGTTCGGCCTCGCCGAAGCCGAAATCGACGCGCTCGACGGAATTGGCCTTGGACTTGGGCGCCTTGCGCGACATGCCGGTGACCGAGTCGTGGCTCGACTTGGTAGTGCGGCGCTTTTCGAGCGGGGTTTTCTGTTCTGCGGCGGCCTTTTCGGCGGCCTCGGCGCGATCGAGCGCGCGCTTGTTGCGCATGCGCTCGGCATAGAGGGGCTTGTTGGCCGCGAGGTCCTCGGCCTTTTCGATCTCGCCGAGGAAATCGTCGATGGAAAAGTCGGCTTTGCCCGGGCGGGCGGACTTGTCGGCCATAGCGCTACCTGAAGTGGGGAGGCGACTCAGATGGGGAACGAGGCGCGGATATGCAATGTTCCGGCCAGCATAGCGGCTCTCGAACGGAGAGGGAACGGGGGCTGCTGACAGGGGCTGTCAGGACTGCGTGTTCGCGGTCAGCCGCCGCGGCGGGTGGCGACGCTGGAAGACGCTGGAGCCTCGATCACCTAGCCAGCTATATCAGACTGATGTTCAACCAGACGGGTGGAGTGACGCGCAGCGCGTGTCGAAACCGGCGCCAGTGGTTCGTCGTGGAGGCATGGCGGCGTGGTGCCGGTGGGCAGGAGGGCGAAATGAAAATTGCAGGCTGGGTGCTGAGCGGACTGATCGGGCTGTTTCTGGTGGTGGCGTCGGCGGTGCCCAAATTCATGGGCATGGCGGCGGCGACCGATGCGATGGCGGTGGTGGAGTGGCCGGCTCGCTACCTGGTGCTGATCGGCTGTATCGAGGTGGGCTGCGTGATCCTGTTCCTCATTCCCCGCACGGCGCTGCTCGGCGCAGTGCTGACGACGGGGCTGCTGGGCGCGGCGCTGGCGGCCAATCTGCGGGTGGACAATCCGCTGTTCAGCCACACGCTGTTTTCGACCTATCTGGGCGTGGCGGTGTGGCTGGCGCTGTGGCTGCGCGAGGACAAGGTGCGCGCGGTGTTTCCGGTGCTGCGGTAGCGGCGGGCAGACCCCCACCCGGCCTCCCCCTGGGGAGGACCCCCACCTAGCCTCCCCCTGAAGAAGGGGGAGGGACTGCATCGGGGGTGGGGCGGGCTGGCGCCAGGGAGGACCCTATCTAGCCTCCCCCTGATCGATCTCCGCCGGGGCGGGTGGCAAACCAGATGGTGTGGCGGGCACCCTTGCCCGAGCGGGTGGCGCGGACGCCGAGTTCCTCGACGGTCATGCCCGACTGCTTCAGGCGCTTGGTGAACTTAGCATCGGAGGCGGAGGACCAGATGGCGAGATGCCCGCCGGGCGTGAGGGCGGCGCGGGCGGTGGCGAGGCCGGCGACGCTATAGAGCCGGTCATTGGCCGGGCGGGAGAGCCCGTCGGGGCCGTTATCGACATCGAGCAGGATGGCATCGAACCGGCCGGCGCCGATGGCCGTTGCGACGTCGCCCTCGAAGAGGGTGACGCGGGGATCATCGAGGCTGGCGCCGTGGATGGGCGAGAGCGGGCCGCGGGCCCAGGCGATGATGGCCGGCACCAGTTCGGCCACGACGATCTCGCTCTTGGCGCCGAAGCTCTCGAGGGCGGCGCGCAGGGTGAAGCCCATGCCCAGGCCGCCAATGAGGATACGCGGCGCCGGCCGGGCCGCGATCCGGGCAGCGGAGAGGGTGGCGAGCTGTTCCTCCGAGCCGCTGAGGCGGCTGTTCATCAGCTCGATGGCGCCCGACATGATGGAGAACTCGCTGCCTCGCTGCATCAGCCGGAGCGGGCCGCCGCCGGGCATGGTGGTTTCGTCGAGCTTGATCCAGGGCAGCATGGGGTCACTTCGGGTGGCCGGACAGGCGATGGCGAATTGGTTAGCCCCTGGCCGAACCCGACGCAACCTATTGCAGCGGCTGCCGTTGTTGGTCCCGCGGGGGCACTCCCAGGAGAATCCGCAATGACCACCAACACACTTGTCGCCCTGACCACCGCTCTTCTGCTTTCCGCAACCCCGATGGCCTTCGCCCAGACAGCCGGCGCCACCACCGGCACCACCGTGACCGGCACCACCAACGCCGCCACGGGTACGCAGTCTGCCGGCGCGGCAGTCGGCGTCGATGCCGATGTAGACGCTTCGGTGGATGGCACCGATGTCGATGCCGGCATCGATGCATCGGGCAGCACCAACACCAACACCAATACCACCACGACCACGACGACCGGCACGGCCGGCGCCGGCGGCAACGCGTCGCTCGATACCGATGGCGACGGCACGGTTTCCGACGAGGAAGCGGCTGCCGGCGCGGCGCTGGACACCGATGGCGACGGCACGATCTCCGAAGAGGAAGCAGCGGCCGGCGCGGCAGCCACGGCTGGCGCGGCTGACGGCACCGAAGGCATTACGGAAATCTGCAGCAGCGTCGACCTGACGTCGATGGCTGCCGTCGATGCTGCCGCCGTCGCTTCCGCCACAAGCGCCCAGGTCGTGCGCCTCGAGGACTGCGAGGAGGGCACCGTGGGCACACTCGACCCCGCCGTGCTCGAAGCGGTGACCGGCAACGAGGCCGTGTCGCGCGTGCTGCAGCAGGAAACCGTCAGCGCCGGCGAAATCCTCGGCCTGACCGTCAACGAGACCGCCGTGACGATCTATGCCCGCGAGGAAGAGACCGACGACGAGGACAGCACTGTCACCCAGTAAGGCTTGACGCCGGCCGGCAGCCCGAATGGCGGTTTGGCGTGAGCCTCACGATGGAGACCCGGCCAGTCCTCTGGCCGGGTTTTTTCGTGTCAGGCAGCGCGGGATGAAGTAGCGGGATGAAGTAGCGGGTCTGCCCGTCGAACTGGCCGCTGCGGGCGAGGCCGGTAGTGGTGAGGTTCAAGGAGGCTCGTGATGCGGTCGCGGCGCTTGGAGGTGAGGCGGCCGTCGAAGGCCATGGCCAGGGACTCGGGCGCGACGGGCGCCGGGCGTTACGCAGCAGGTCGACGAGGAGGGACATTTGCGCGGTGTCGTCGACCCGCTTGTCGCTGAGCGGGATGACGGCGAGATCGGCGCCGATTGGGAAGGAGCAGGCTTGTGTGCCGCTTGGAATGAAATCTGGTGGCTGTAGTTCAAGCTAGCCACCCGGATGTCCGGTTCAGCAGGAGAGTCCGCGCCGCTGTGGTCACGTGGATGTCCAAGCTAGAAAAATCGGTCCGGCGCGGTAAGGTAGTACCGGTAAAAAAATTCGAAGTGATTCCAATGAATCCAGTTATTCGTGCTCAGCTACGCGACTACGCTAATTCAAACGCGCTAGTAGCGTTCAGCCAAGAAAAACAATTCGAGATATACAGCATATTCTGCGTACTCAATGGCCTCCTAGGCGAGAGTGTCGAGGCATACGACGTTCATCTCGAGGGTGATGAGTTTGGCGTCGATGGAATCGCCATCATCATTCAGGGCGAGGTGGTGACCAACCGACAAGATGCCGAAGAGAAGCTCGATACAATCAACAGCCCTTCGATCGAGTTCATATTCTTCCAGGCAAAAACAAGCACCAGCTATGACTATGGTGATATTTCGAAGTTCTTTGACGCCGTATCGGGTTTCTTCGATGGCAGCCTCCGAGGTGAAAGTGAGGCAATCGATGACTTGATAGGCGCCATGGAGGCAATCTACGATAGGGGAGTAGGGAAGCGCAACCCTAAGATCAGCTGCTACTACGTTGCGACAGGTAACTACGAACAGCCCGCGAGAATTGAGAAGCTGCGGGAGGCCTTTCGTGTGCAACTCGAAGAGCAAAACATATTCGATGCAAAGTCGATAATAATTGAGATGGCGGGCGCAAGAAACCTGCAGCAGTGGTATCGCGCGGCCACGACCGCTGTAGAAGTTGAGATTGATTTTCCTCGCAACGTGGTGATGCCCAGCAACAGCCATGTCGAAGAGGCTTACATCGGATATATTGACGCAAAGAACCTCCTGGCACTATACGTGGCAAAGGACGTGGATGATCGGGTGGTGGGCATCAATAGATCCGTTTTCTTCGATAAAATACGTGATTACGATTCGAAATCCAAGATCAATGTGTCTATCAAGGGTAGTGTTGCAACGGGCGGCGGTGCGGAGTTTGTGTTCCGAAATAACGGAATAACGGTCGTCTCTAAGAACATTGATCGGACAGGAGATAGATTCCGTTTAGAAGACTTTCAGATCGTGAATGGATGCCAGACGAGCAATGTTATCTTTGACTTAGTGTATGGAGACGAGGCAAGTGGAGGCCAGGGAAATGCCGAGCTTGTAACAGAAATTCAAGTTCCCTTCAGGTTGATAGGGTCCAAGGACGACGATTTTGTATCGTCTATCATTATTGGCACGAACCGACAGAATCCCGTCAGGGATGAGCAGTTTTGGGCGCTGCGACCCTTTATGAAAAGCTTTGAGGAATACTCGCGAAGCCTGGACCCTGAGGAAATAATATACTTCGAGCGTCGCGAGAACCAGTATCGAAATCAAGATGTCGAGCGGACAAGGATAATGCAGCCCTCGGTGCTCATGAAGGCGGTGGCCGCTTGTCTGCTGTTCCAGCCTCAACGCGCTGCCCGTGACTACCGTGGCATCCTATCAGAGTATGAAGAGCTGATATTCTTGGATGATCAGGATGTTCGTGTCTACCACGCCGTAGCTTATCTATATTATCGCCTTGAGTTTCTATGGAGGAATCAGCGGGTAGAGAACAGTTACAAGACTTATCGCTATTATATACTTGCTGGTATCGGTTTAAAATTCACCGGCGCTAAAGATGTCTTCTCGATGAAGAAGAGCGCGATGAATGTCGTTTCAGAATCCATAATTGCGCTCAGCAAGGACGAAGAACGGCTGAAAAAGGAAGTCGCTGAAATAGTAAACTTGGTCGAAGAACGGCTTCAGTCGATGGGTGTGGACACGCAGGAGCGCATTCGCGACACCATCCGTTCCGAGACATTCTCGACTCAGTTCAAGAATAGCTTGGGCAAGCTACCTGCGTAAGTTCTCATAATTCACACGGTAGGCCTTGAAGCTGAGCACGTGGGCTGGTGCGGGTTTCGACCTGCGGTGGGATGACTACCGGCCGTGACCAACCAGGGCCACGGCCGGATAGGACGACGATTATGTGCAGTGTCACACAGCAGCACCGCACACTGGGTTTTAGCGCTGGTTCCTGCGCTGGCCGGCGCCAGTAGTGCGCTCGTCCTCGACTTCCACTTCCGTCTTGCGAACGGTGTCCTCGACCGTTTCGGTGCGCTCGCGACCTTCGCGCCGCAGCGAGACTTCCTCCGTCACGCGGGCTTCCTTGCCGACGACTGCCTGTTCTGCATGTTCTTCGGCCTCGATGGTCCGGTTGCGGAAGGCGTCGGCGTCCGCAGCAGTCAGGGGACGATCAACGGGACGGCGCTCGACCTTTACCCGCTCCTCGTGCAGCTTGACGTTGGCACTGACCGGCTGCTCACGCAGATAGGACCGAACCCGCACGCGACCGACGTTGACGTCACGCTTGCCGATCTTGAGCTGCTCTTCTACCACAGGAATGGCTTTGTCAGTGCCTGTGGTGGCGGCATATCCGGCTTTGGAAGCCGCAGCGAACCCGCCCCAGCCCTCAGCGCGCCATGTCACCTCGCGCTCATCCAGGTTCACCGCGCCTTCTTCCTCAAGAATGTCGGCGACAGTGTCGTGCAGCGTGGGATCGAAATCGTGGATGGCCAGGAGCAGGCCGCCGCGGTTGAGCCCTTCGGCGTAGGCATATCGGTCTTCGTCGGGAATAAACAGGTCTGCCAGGGACTCAAAGAACCCCTTTTTCTTCTGCTCCGACTGCTGTGCTGCGCCACTGTTACCGGCTGTCAGCTTGATGTCGGAACGTGAAATGCCTGCACCGACGAGGCGCTCAATCGCGCGGTCAGCTTCGTTTTTGGAATCGAAGAATGCCGTGATGGTACGATAGTCGTCCTGATTGATCTGACTCATCTTAGATTTCCTCTTCGCTTTTGGATTGCAGGTCGTCGCGGTGAACTTCAGCCGCCTGCTTGCGCAAAGTGACAGGCACCTCGACGGCGTCTTGCGAAACGGTGCGGCGGATGTGCAGTTCTTCGCGAACTCGCAGCCGCTTCTCTACGACCAGCACCTCCTCAACGACCGGAACGATCGTGGTATCTCCTTCGGTGCGAACCGCAGGAGCGGCATCGACCTCCTGATCTACCGGGACGCGTTCCACCGACACATCCTCCCGGTCGAGCAGCGTGGAAACCAGCTCCTCTTCGGTTCGGGTGTGCGTTGAAATCCTTACCCGCCCAGTTACGATGCCCTGCTTCTGGACGGTCGCCGTTTCCGCAACGAGGGAGAGCTTGTCTTTGTCGTCAGTCGCCATTGGCCTCTCTCCGTTTCGAGGGGGGGCGAACGAATGGGAGTCCACGTCGTTCCTTCAAAGAGACCAGAGTTGGCCATTTGTGACTGCGGCTGACTTAACTCTTTGTTTACCACAGCAGCGGTTTCATATGGATGGAGCGGAGACCTGATGCCGATGCGGCGGATCGAGATACTTGAGGATGTGCGTGTCCGCTTTCCCGGGCGCGGTGCGGAATTCGACCTCGGCGTGGAGATTGGCGCCCTGACGGCCCTCATGGCTATCAGTGATCCCGTCATCGAGCGCACGGTCTCGGCAGATGCGGTTGAGCAGCTTCGTCCCCTGGCCGAGCGGTTCGGCTACAAGCTCATAGCCGTGCCACAGGGACAGTCATGCCTCGTCCACCTGGCGAGTGGAGCTCATAAGAGGCCTTCTCTCCGGCTAATCTCGAGCCTCTGAACTCGTCGCATTCAGCAAGGAATGCCCCTAGAGCTCTGGGGCGGCCGATAGCGGCGCTGGTGCAGAAGCGACCATCCGGCGTATCGGAAAGCTGCTCCGCCTATAGGGCATGGCGCTGAACCTGCTTGGCGGCGCGCTCTTCGCGCTGGTATTTGCCGTCGACGAGCTTTTGCCAGCCACGGCGCAAGAGGCGCTCGCGGGTTTTGCTGAGGAGATTGCCGGATCACGCTGAGGCGCCATGCCCATTCCGCAGTCCAGGGACCCACGACCATGCAACGTAGCGGAGGGCCCCGGACTTGCAAGCTGCTGCGCGGTGTCGGGGCAGGACGGCAAGCGATCGCAGGCGGCTTGACGCCGGCATCGCGGCGGCCGTTGTGGTTTAGGCTTCGCTAAGACGCGTCTGCTACATATTTGGGCAAATGCGCGTGCTGTCATGCGCTGAGGAGGAGAACGGCATGTTCAAGCGCGTCGGCTTGGCGGCGAATAACGTCAAAATGACCAGCAAGATTGCTGGTCTGGTGATTTCGGCAGTGATGCTCACGGTGGTGGCTGTCATCGCCACGATCTACATCATCCTGCTGGGGACCACCCGGGACAGCGCGCTCGAGCAGCAGGAAGTGAACCTCAGGACGGCTGCGACGATCATCCAGGGCGCGCTTCCGGGCGCGGAAGTGGTGTGGAACGAGGCGGGCGACATCGAGGCGGTCAGCACCTGGGCCATGCCGCGCGCCTTCATCAACCACGACCTTGTCGACTCCATCACCCGCGTGACGGGGCATGCGGCGACGATTTTCGGCTGGGACGAGGCGAGCCAGGACTTCGTCCGCATGACGACGACCATCCAGGACGAGACTGGCGAGCGGATCATCGGAACGCCGCTGGGCAAGGCCAGCGCGGCCTATGCGCCCGTGCTCAACGGCGAGACCTACAACGGAGAGTCCATCATCGGGGGCCACGAATACTATACCGTCTATGAGCCGATCGTGGACCAGACCGGCGCGACCGTGGGCGTCCTCTTTGTCGGCACCGAGAAGGCCAAGGTCGAAAGGGTGATCTACGAGGCGTTGCAACTGCTGCTGCTGGTCAGCCTCGCTGTCCTGGCTGTGCTGGGCACGATAGGCTACTTTGCCTCGCGCCAGATGATGAAGGCCATCCCGAGGCTGGCGCAGACCATGCGCGTGGTCGCCGACGGCGACTATGAGGCCGAGGTGCCGTATTCCGGGCGGGGCGATGAAATCGGCGATATGGCGCGGGCGGTCGAAGTGTTCCGCGACAACGGCCTCAAGGTCAGCCAGATGACCGAGGAAGAGCGCGCGGCGTCGATCCGGCGGCGCGCCGACCGGAGCGACATGATGGTCGCCCTGCAGGCGGCCTTCGGCGAAGTGGTGGACGCGGCGATCGGTGGCGATTTCTCCAAGCGCGTCCATGCCCAGTTCGCGGACCAGGAGCTCAATGCCCTGGCCGGCAGCGTCAACACCCTGGTCGAGACGGTGGATCGCGGGATCGGGGAGACCGGCGACGTGCTCGACGCGCTCGCCAATACCGACCTCACCCGCCGCATGCATGGGGAGTATCAGGGGGCCTTCGCCAAGCTCAAGGCGGATACCAACCGCGTGGCCGACAAGCTGACCGAGGTGGTGCGCCAGCTGCGCGACACGTCGGGGACGCTCAAGGTCGCCACCGGCGAGATCCTTGCAGGGGCCAATGACCTCTCGGAGCGCACCACCAAGCAGGCGGCCACGATCGAGCAGACCTCGGCCGCCATGGAACAGCTCGCCGGCACGGTGGCCGAGAACGCGCGCATGGCCGAATCCGCCAGCGGCAATGCGCAGAATGTCTCGCAGAAGGTGGCGCAGAGCGGCGAAACCATGAGCCAGGCCAACATGGCCATGGAGCGGATCACCCAGTCGTCGGCCAAGATCTCCAACATCATCGGCATGATCGACGATATCGCGTTCCAGACAAACCTTCTGGCGCTCAATGCCTCGGTCGAGGCCGCGCGGGCCGGCGATGCGGGCAAGGGCTTTGCCGTGGTCGCCGTGGAAGTGCGTCGGCTGGCGCAATCGGCCGCCTCGGCCTCGGCCGATGTGAAGGCGTTGATCGAGCAATCCGCCAGCGAAGTCACCGGCGGCTCCAAGCTCGTCTCCAACGCTGCCGAGCAGCTGTCGGCCATGCTGGGCGCCGTGGAAGAAAACGCCAAGCTGATGGTCTCGATCGCCAGGGCCAGCCGCGAACAGGCGGCGGCCATCGACGAGGTCTCGGTGGCGGTACGCACGCTCGACGAGATGACGCAACACAATGCCGCACTGGTGGAGGAAACCAACGCCGCAATCGAGCAGACCGAAGGCCAGGCCAATGAGCTCGACGGGATCGTCGCGGTGTTCACGACCATCGACGACACACAGACCCGATCACCTGCGGCCAGCGCCAAAGTGGCGGCCGCCCGGCCGGCAGCCGGCCGGATCAAGCAGGCCGCGCAGAGCTATCTGAGCCGCGGCAATGCAGCGGTCGCCGAAGACTGGGACGCGTTCTAGCGCAGCGTGTTCGAAGTGGCGGGCGGTGGTGGATCTATGAGCTGCTGCCCGTAGTCGGCGATGATGGCAGCATCGCGCGCGGCGCGGGGGATGGCGAAGGTCAGGTCCTGCGCGATCTGGGCGGGGCGCTCCGCGAGGGTCACGACGCGGTCGGCGAGGCGGGCGGCATCGCGCGGATCGTGCGAGGCGAAGAGCACGGTGGCACCGGTGGCGGCGACGAGGTCGGCGAGCCGGTCGCGCAGGTCATCGGCCAGAGCCCGGTCGAGCGACACGAAAGGTTCGTCGAGCAGCAGCAGGCCGGCATTGGTGGCCAACGCCCGGGCGAGTGCCACCCGGCGCTGCATGCCGCCCGAAAGGGTGCGGGGCCAGGCAGCGGCGTGATCGGCCAAGCCCAGGCGGGCGAGGGCGGCGCGGGCGTCGGCCGGCGTCAGGCCCGGTGCGGCGACGCGGATATTGTCGGCGGCGCTGAGCCAGGGCAGCAGGCGCGCATCCTGGAAGACGAAGCCGGGTGGCGGCGCCTGCGCGGCGGGAATGCCGTCCATGGCGACGGTGCCGACATAGTCGCGGTCGATGCTGGCGACGAGGCGCAGCAGCGTCGACTTGCCGATGCCGGAGGGTCCGTGTAGCGCGACGACGCTGCCGGGCGCGATATCCAGGTGGAAATCGGTCAGCAGCGGAAGCGCGTTGCCGGGGAAGCGCTTTTGCGCGATGGCGAGGGTCAGGCCGGGTCCGCGCGCCATGCCAGGACCTTGTGTTCGAGGGGGCGCATCAGGCCGTATTCGACGGCAACAACGATGAGGATGAAGGCGGTGGTATAGGCGAGGATGCCGGTGATGTCGAAGAACTGGAACAGCAGGGTGACACGATAGCCGACGCCGCCATCGCTGCCCAGGACTTCGAAGACCAGCACGATCTTCCAGATCAGGGAGAGGCCGGTGCGGGCGGCGGCGAGTACGAAGGGCATCAACTGCGGCACGGCGACCAGGCGCAGGCGGCGCAGCGGCGACAGGCGCAGGGCGGTGGCGAGCTCGTCATAGTCGGGGGAGAAGCTGCGGACGCCCTCGCGGATGGTGGTGATGACGAGGGGTACCTTGTTGACCACCACGGCGGTGACCAGCGCCAGCTCGGTCAGGCCCAGCCAGATGTAGAAGACGATCGCCACCACGATGGCGGGCAGGTTGAGCCCGACCAGCAACCAGCCCGAAAACAGCCGGTCGAGCCAGCGGCGGCGGCCGAGCAGGATGCCGCAGGCGGTGCCGAGCAGCATGGCGATGACGAAGGCGGATGCGGCGCGCAGGAAGGTCTTACCGAGGTCCGGCAGGAGTGGCCCGGTGGTGGCGAGCAGCCAGAGTTCCTGCGCGACCGCGACGGGGGTGGGAAAGAGGCGGTGGGCGACCGAGAGGGCCAGCAGGTGCCAGATCAGCAGCAGCAGCGGCAGTGAGAGCAGCTCGAGCGCGGCATGGCGCGGGCGGCGGAGCGGCTGCCGGTCGGGACCCGAGAGGCCTATTTGCGGTACCCCTCCCAGAAGGTGCCCGGCGCCAGCTGGTCCTGATCGCCCACCAGGTCGCTGCCGCCATGGCGGGCGAGGAGGGCGAAGGTCTCGGCAGCGGCGGCCATGTCGTCGGGATCGTAGTTTTGGACGATGCCGGCGCGGTAGTCGTCGCGCAGCTGGGTAAAGAGGGTGGGATCGTCGGCGGCGCCCATGAGCTCGGCGAGGTTTTCCCACGCCGCGTCGTCGGTCTGCAATACGGCCTTGGCCGCAAAGGAGGCGTCGAGGAAGGCGGTGATGGCAGCGGGGCTCGTTTCGGCGGTCTCGTCGGTGAAGGTCCAGCCGAGCAGAGGGGGCTGCTCGCTGACCCCGAGCGCGGCCAGCATGGTGGCCACCGAGATCAGCTCGGTCATGCCGGCGGCCTTGGCGCGGGCGTTCCACTGCCAGAAGTTGAGACCGGCATCGACGCCGCCGGAGCCGAGCAGTTCGTTGATCAGCGGCGGCGCGCCATAGCGGGCGCTGGCCTCCTGGGCGAGGTTGCCGCCGGTTGACTGATTGTAGAAGGCCTGGAGGATCAGCCAGCTCTTGTCCACGGGGCCGCCGGCAACGCCGATGGTCTTGCCGGCAAGATCGGCGGGCTCGGTTATCGCGCTATCGGGCGGCAGCATCAGCCCGCCGACAGCGAGGGAATGGGGCACCATGGTGACGAGGTTGCCCTCACCGCGCTGGAGCGAGACCCAGAGGAAGTCGGAGAGGATGACATCGACGGCGCCCGAGAGCAGGGCGATCTGGCCCGCCCGGCTGTCGGCGAGATAACGGATTTCGAGATCGAGGCCGTGCTGCGCGTCGAGCCCCAGCTGCTTGATGGTTTCGATCTCCCACTGCACCGTGCCACCCTCCTGCACGCCGACGGTCAGGGTATCCTGGGCGGTCGCGGTGGCGGTGAGCAGGGCGGCGAAGAGGACGGTGAGGAGCTTGCGCATGGTCGTCTCGTTGTAGCGGCTGTCGTCTGCCTTGGCGAGGGTGAGGGGGGCGCACCCCCTCCCGGCCTCTCCCTGAAGGGGGAGGTGCAGTGTGGTGCCCTGAAGGGGGCTGTGTGGTGCCCTGAAGGAGGCTGTGTGGTGCGCTGACGGGGGGAGGTGCCGTCTGGTGTCTGTGGGACGACGAAAGCCGGGATCAGGTGCCGGTGACACGCCAGATGACGTCGCCGACGTCGTCGGCCATCAGCACGGCATTGTCGGCGGCAAGGGCGACACCGACCGGGCGGCCATAGGAGTATTTCTCGTCGGGGGAGAGGAAATCGGTGAGGATGTCGCGCGGCCGGCCGACCGGCTTGCCGTTCTCGAAGGGCACGAAGATCATCTTATAGCCGCTGAGCGTGCTGCGGTTCCAGGAGCCGTGCTGGCCGATGGCCATGCCGGCAGGGAAGCCGGGCAGGGTGCCTTCGGGAAGCCAGCAGAGGCCCAGCGAGGCGGTATGGCCGCCCAGCGCGTAGTCGGGATGGTCCTGGGCGGCGGCGGGGTGAGCCGGATCCTGCGGCACGCGATCATCGACCACGCCCCAGTAGGAATAGGGCCAGCCATAGAAGCCGCCGTCGCGCACCGAGGTCAGGTAATCGGGCGGGGTCTCGTCGCCGAGGCCGTCGCGCTCGTTGACCACCGTCCACAGGGCATCGGTGGTGGGCTCCCAGGCCATGCCGACGGGATTGCGCAGGCCGCCGGCGAAGATGCGCGACTGGCCGGTGGCGATAGCGAATTCGTGGATGCAGGCGCGATCGACCTCGGCCGCCATGCCGGCGTCGCCGATATTGCTCATGGAGCCTACCGCGACATAGAGCTTGGTGCCGTCCTTGCTGGCGATGAGGTTGCGCGTCCAGTGGCCGCCGGGCTTGAGCTGCATGAGCGGCTTGCCGACAGCGGCGATGCGGGTGGCGCCGGCCTCATAGGGATAGGCCAGCAGCGCGTCGCTGGCGCCGACATAGAGCGTGTCGCCAAGCAGGACCATGCCGAAGGGCTGGCGCACGCCTTCGATGAAGGGGAAGCGCGACTCGGCGACGCCATCGCCATCGGCGTCGCGCAGCAGCGTAATGCGGTTGGGGCTGTCGCCCGAAGCGCGGGCGCGCTTCATGGTGCTGGACATGGCATGGTCGAACAGCGAACTGGGCTTGCCTGATTCACCCGTGGATTCGGCGACCAGCACGTCGCCATTGGGCAGAACATGCATGTGGCGTGGGTGATCGAGGCCGCTGGCGAAGGCGTTGACCTTGAGGCCGGCAGCGGCCGTCGGCTTGCGGTCGCCTTCCCAGCCCTTGGCCGTGGGCATCTTGAGGGTTGGAATGCTGCCCTGCGGCTTGGCCTCGGGCATGGCGGGAGCGGGCCCGAAGACCGGCGGACGCGGGCCATCGCCGCGATGGCGAATGGCGACGGCAACCGCACCGATGGCGGCAACAACATTGGCGAAAAGGGAACTGTCGGACATTGGCCTGCTCAAATCGGGGTTGCGTTGCCAAGCTAATGACATTGCGGGGGCGGCCTGTGCAAGGTCTCTGCCCCTCCTCGGACGATCACGAGCCGGTCCGGCAGGTGGTCATCAGGCGCCATCGCGCTGGCAGGATGGCGCCTGATCGTGATTATTCAGCCGGCTGCGGCATGGCGGGCGAGCCAGCGCCGGCCGGCATCCAGACAAGCCAGGCAAAGAGCAGCACACCGGCGAAGGTGATGAGCGAGCTGACGGCGACCACCGGCTCCATGGCGGCATTGCCGGCAAGCATAAGGTAGAGCGAGCCGCCCATCAGCGCGACGCCGGCGGTATAGACGGCGAACTGGATCATCGGCAGGCGGCCGGCGGCCTTTGCTGGATTGAGGGCGAAGTAGCCCCCGAACAGCGCGCTGGTGACCCAGCCCAGCAGGTTGATATGGGCGTGGGCGCCGATGACGTTGTGGTTCTGGCTGATCGACATGTGAATGCCGATGGCGATGCCGACGATCAGAAACAGGATCGCGGCGCGAAAGTAGTATTCGGAAATACGTGGCATGGTCTCCCCCGAGATGTCGACAGTCGATTGCTGTTCACCGACTTGTGAACGGCTATTTATACTGCGAATCCGGGGCGAAATCCATCTCGTTCTCGACGGCAATATAAAGGCGCCGCCCCAAGGGGCGGCGCCATCGGGCCAAGCAGGTGGGGGAGGCCCTGCGGGCTCGAATTACCGAACGCGGATCGAGGAGATCACGTCGTTGTTGCGGCCACGGAGACTGGAGTTGTTGCTCGATACAACAGCGCAGCGACCCTGGTAGTTGTAGTCCTCACAAACCTGTGCCTCGGCATTTCCGAAGACGCGGAAGGAGGAGATGCGATCGTTGAAGTTGTTCAGCTGCGAGTAGCGCTGACCCGGCCGCATGCAGAAGCTCGAGCCGCGATAGTTGTAGTCCTCGTAGAAGCAGACGCGACCGCCGCGCTGGCCGCCCGGCCGCACATTGAAGTCACCGCCGTTGCCGATCGAGAAGCTGAAGCCGGGTACCGAGACGGAGAAATTGACGTCCGGATCGTTGTTGTTGTTCGACTGGCCACCGCCACGGATGTTGGTCAGGTAGCGAGCCGAGGCCCAGCCATCCGGACCGGAATGCTCGACGTAGCACCAGTTGCCACGGCACTCACGGATATCCACATTTTCGCCAGCGCGGAGCACGTCGACGACCTGATAGCTGGTGCTGGGGCCGGAGCGGACGTTGAGCGCGGTCGTGGCCTGAGCGGCGAAGGCGCTGCCGGCCATCATGGCGAGAGAAGCGATTGTGGTGGCTGCGACGGCAGCCTTGCGAGAAAGACTCATTTTTTGTCTCCATTGATTGTTGGGACCTGACGAGTCGAACCCGGAAGGGACGAGAACGATGCAAAATTAGGCAAACTCATCCCGAGTTAACCGGGGACGACCCGAGGGGTCGGAACAGACGCGGAGGGGTCACGCTGGAGGCGCGTGTTCTCCGTTGGTCTGGAGCCAGAACAACATATTGGGGCTGAACTGCACCTGAACGGGCCGTTAACCTGGCCTGTAGAGCAAAGAGTGACGGTCCGGCGGCTCGGGAAGGAAGCGGACGGAGGTCAGCCGGGGGACGTCAGGCTGTCAGTAGACGCGGATCGAAGACAATGCCCGCACCAGATACTGATCGAGCACCGGCTGGGAGTCGATGATGCGCTCGCAGTAGCTCTGGAAGTCCCGGTCGCGGCAGGCAGCGGCCGAGGTATCGAAGACCTTGACCGACGAGAAAACATTGTCGAGGCCCAGCAACTGGAAGTCATGCACCACCCGACCGGTGCCCAGGCATAGCTCGGCGCCGGTATAGTGGGTGCCGGTATAGAGGCAGATGACGCCGCCACTGGGGTAGTCGGGGTGAATGTCGAAAGGCCAATCGTCAGGGCTGAGGCCAAAGGAGATGGACTGCTTGACGCTCCAGCCGCGGCCGCCGGGGCCGTCGACGTGACACCAGAGCTCGGTGCAGCGCAGGACCATGATGGGCAGGTCCTCTGCGATGAAGCCGGTCACGTCGTAAGCCGTGCCAGGCCCCGCGAACAATGTCAGGGGATCGGTGCTCCAGGCATGCGTGCCGCGCTCGGAAGCCATAACGCCGGAGGCTGCGCCGAACAACAGTGTCGTGACGACGAGGAAGAGGCGGCCGAGAGAAAGCATTGCAGCGTCCCGATTATGGTGGCGTAGCACCATAATAGCGCGCCAGGCGCCGGTGCACAAACGCAAAGGGCGCAGCCGAAGCTGCGCCCTGAAAGTCGTCGTCGGCGCCCGATCAGCGGACGCGCACGGAGACGATGTAGTCGTCGAAATCACCCAGCGAGGAGGCGCTGGTGGTGTAGGTGCGGCAGTTGCGGTAGTTGCTTTCCGAACAGACCTGCACCGACAGCCCGTCGACGTTCTCGATCGAGGAAATGCGATCAGTCCAGTCGCCGAGGTTGCGGATGCTTTCACCTTCCTCCAGGCAGAAGCTGGTGCCACGGAAGCGGGTGCGGTCGTAGAAGCAGACCTCTTCGGCAAAGATCGGCTCGGGACGCACGACCGGGGGGCGCTGCGGCTGATCGCCGACGCCGAAGTTGAAGGTCGGGCCGTTGGGGCCGACCGAGAAGCCGAAGGACAGGCCCGGCTGCGCCGGATTGACCGGAGAGCCACCGGCGCTCAGGAAGTTGGCGGAAACCCAGCCATCCGGCCCGGACTTGGAAATGTAGCACCAGGAGCCCTGGCACTGCTGGACATCGACCTGGGTACCGCGGCGAGCGGTGTCGACCACGGCATAGTTGGTGCCGGGGCCGGAGCGGACGTTGACGTTGCCGGTTACCGTGCCGGGAGCCGCGTAGGCGGCCGGCAGGAAGACGACGACGGCGGTGGCGGCCACGGCGACGCCGGTGGCGACATTCAGCAGCATCTTGCGGGTATGACGGTTCATTTGTCTGGCGCTCCTGGGACTGGTCCGACCGATCCCGGGATGGGATGACGCGTGCGGCGACCAGCTGTTATATTTATTCAAGAAACGGGCGGTAGAAGAAAAGAGTTCCGCTGCTCCGGGGATTCTCAACAGCCCCTGAGGCCCCGCACCGCTCCTTGTGCAGAGGGGTAGCGGCAGCAGCCTGAACGCTGCCTGAACGGAACATTTCAGATCGCTGCGATCCGGCGCTTGGCGCCATTGTCGTCGAGCGCGACATAGACGAAGCGTCCGTCGGTCACCTTGACGCGCTGGTCGATGCGGTTGCGTCGCGCCCACGCCTCCATGCTGATGGTGATCGAGGTGGTGCCGACACGCTCGACGGTGGTGTAGACACAAAGGATGTCCCCGACCTTGACCGGGGCGATGAAGGTCATGGCCTCGACGGCGACCGTTACGACGCGGCCGCCACTGCGCTCCACCGCGGCGATGGCGCCGGCGATATCCATCTGGCTCATCACCCAGCCGCCGAAGATGTCGCCGGCCGGATTGGTATCGGCGGGCATGGCCAGGGTGCGGATGGTGAGAGAGCCGGCGGGTTCGGGCGCGCCCTTCTGCATGGTCAAGGTCCTTTCACCGGCCAGCGGCCGATCGCTTCTTCCCAGTGCTTGCGGCACAGGGAAATATAGACGGATTTCTCGATCGAGACCTGCTCGCCTGCGGTCAATACGCGGCCATCGGCATCCTGCCGCACGACCATGGTCGCCTTGGCGCCGCATTCGCAGATGGTGCGGACCTCGCGCAGCACATCGGCGATGGCCAGAAGTTCGCGGCTGCCGGGGAAGAGCTTGCCCTGGAAGTCGGTACGCAGGCCAAAGCACATCACCGGGATCTTGAGGCGATCGCTGACGCGGGCGAGCTGCCAGACCTGATCGGCCGTCAGGAACTGCGCCTCGTCGACGAAGACGCAATCGACCTTGCCCGCCTCGAGTTCATCACGCACCGCCTGGAACAGGTCGTCGTCGGCTCCATAGAGCGACGCGGCTTCGGAAATGCCGAGGCGTGACGAGATCAGCCCGACGCCGTTCTCGACATAGAGCGAGGACGTATAGAGCAGTGGCCGCATGCCGCGTTCGCGGTAGTTATAGGCGGCCTGCAGCAGCAAGGTAGACTTGCCGGCATTCATGGTCGCATAGGAGAAGTAGAGCTTGGCCATGGCGACGTTGTGCCGGAGCGGCGCTGCGCAGGCGAGTGCAAAGAGGGATGGTCCACAAAAAAAGGCCGTCCGGGGGGACGGCCAATGCCGATCTGATCGGCAGGAGAACCGGGGTTGGCGGCCGGGCTCTCCAAATGCCGGGCGCGACGTCTGGCGGACGTGGGGCGCGGCGGGGTTCGTGCCCATGGGGACGGGCGGGAACGCGTCTATGTGTAACGGCCTTGTGTGACGTCGACATGACGCGGCGGCTCAAGCAAACGTTCAGTTGCGGTTCAGCCCGGCGCGGGCAGGTTGGCGGTCCACGGTATGGAGTTGATCAGAATGCGGAAGCTGGTTCTCATAGTTGCAGCCCTGGCGGCGATCGCCCAGCCGGCGATGGCGTCGCCGGAAGGCACCTGGGAAATCGAGATGCGGGATTCCCGCTATGACGTGGAGCTGTGCGGCGACGGCACGCAGCTCTGCGCCACGCTGATCTGGCTCGGCAATGGCGCCGACAACGCCGAGAACCTGCCCTATCTCAACACCCTGCTGATCGACCACGCCCGCCAGGTAAAGCCCAACCAGTGGAAGGGTGATCTCAGCATCTATGGCCAGCGGGCGAGCGGCACGATCACCCAGGTGAGCCAGGACCAGATCACGCTGAAGGGCTGCGTCGCCTTCATCATCTGCAAGACCTACCAGATGTATCGCTACACCGAGTAGCCTTCTGGCCGGGCCGCCGCCCTGCGCCTGGCGAGCAAAGGCGGAACGGTCTCGACGGCGATGATGGCGAGGAAGATCAGCACGGCCCCGAGATAGCCGATGGGCTGCAGGCGCTCGCCCAGGATGATGGCGCCGCCGAGGGCCGCGAAGAGCGACTCGGCGGAGAGGATGATGGCGGCATTGGCTGGCGGCACATGCTGCTGGCCGATGGCCTGCAGGGTGAAGCCGATCGCGGTGGAGGCAATGCCGGCATAGGCGATGGCGACCCAGCCTTCGCTGAGGGCGGCGAGTGAGGGTGTTTCAAAGGTCAGCGCGAGACCGAGGGACAAGGTCCCGGCGGCGAGGAAGGTAATGGCGGAGACGCTGATGGGCCGGGCGCTGCGCGTGGCGAGGATGCCGAGAACCAGGATGTGCACGGCCCAGAAGCCGGCGCACATGATGACCAGGAGATCGCCCGAACTCAGCTGGTCAAGGCTTGCGCCGTTGAGCAGGTAGATACCGACCAGCGCCGTCGGCACGCCGAACAGCAGGACCGGATGGGGCCGGTGGCGCAGGGCGACAAAGGCGATGATCGGCACGAACATGACATAGAGGCCGGTAAGGAAGCCGGCATTGGTGACGGTTGTGGTTTCGAGGCCCCATTGCTGCAGCCAGGTGCCCATGAAGAAGACCACGCTCAGCGCCAGTGAAGCGCCGACAATGCCGCGCCTGAGCGGGCGGCCGGCGGAACGGCTCTCCCACAGGCAAAGCGGCAGGACGAGCAGGCCGCCGAGCAGGTAGCGCGCGGCGGTGAAGGTCAGCGGGCCCATCGATTCCATGGCGTGCTTCTGGGCGACGAAGGCGAAGCCCCACAGCATGGTGGCGAGCAGCAGCAGCGCGGTGGCAAGCGGGCGGGACATCGGGTCTATCCGTTGTGGTGGCACGAGCTTAGGGTTCGACTGCTCGTATAAGGACGTCGAGGTATCTAGGGCAGTTCGGCGTCGAGGGCGGCAATGAGCTGGTCGATTTCGGCCGGCGTCGTGTAGTGCACAAAGGACAGGCGAAGGACGCCGTGGCCGGGGTCGATGCCGAGCGCCTCGAGCAGGCGCCAGGCATAGAAGTGCCCGCCGGCGGCCATAACGCCGTGCCGGGCGAGGCGTTCGGCGACGACGGCACCGGGTTCGGAGAGCGCCATGGCGATGGTGGGTGCGCGTTCGGCCGGATCGTCGGGTCCGATCAGGCGGACGGAGTTCCTGCGGCGCAGATAGGCGAGGAGGGGCTTGGCCAGCGCGGTTTCCTGGGCGCGCATGGCGGCGTGGGCGCGGCGGAAGGGATCGGTACCCGTCACCGCGTCGCCGGCGATTCCGGCCACGGTTTCGAGATAGTCGACGATGCCGGAGCAGGCGGCAATCTGCGCATGGTCGGGACCGGCCGGGGTCAGCCGGTAGCGGAGTTTGGCGTCGTTAAAGAAATGGCCCTGGTTGGGCAGCGCCATGGCCAGGTCCGGGCGGATGGCCATGACGCCCTGGTGGGGGCCATAGACCTTGTAGGCGGAGAAAAAGTAGATGTCGGCGCCGAGGGCGGCGAGGTCGGGCAGGCCGTGCGGCGCATAGCTGACGCCGTCGATGACGGTGACGGCACCGACCGAGTGGGCCCGTGCGGCGATCTCCGCCACCGGGTTGATCTCGCCGGCGACATTGGAGCAATGTGGCGCGGCCACCAGCTTGACCCTGGCGTCGAGCAGCGCATCGAGATCGGCCAGGGAGAGACGACCGGTCGACGGGTCCACCTGCCATTCACGAATTTCGGTGCCCATGCGGGCCAGCTTGCGCCAGGTGCCCGAGTTCGCCTCATGATCCTGGTTGGTGACGATGACGACATCGCCGGGCTTGAGCCACTCTGCGAACGCCTTGCCCAGCATATAGGTGTTGGCGGAGGCGGACGGGCCGATGTGGATCCAGTCGGCGGAGACGTTGAGGGCCTGCGCCAGCCGCTGATAGCTGAGATCCATGGCCGCGCCAGCCGCCTGGGAGGCGGGATAGACCCCATAGGGCTGCAGCTTGGTGGCGCGGTAATAGTGGTCGAGCTTGTCGAGCACCGGGGCGGAGGTGAAGGAGCCGCCGGCATTTTCGAAGAAGGCCTGGCCCTCGAGCGACGGTTCGGCGAAGGCGGGGAATAGCGCGCGGATGCGCGCCGGATCGAGCGGCAAGGTCATGGTCTATCCAGTCGTGATGGCCGATTGGTAGAGGATGACCGGCAAAAAGCAAACCCCGGCCGTTGAGAGCCGGGATTTGCGCGGCAGCCTGCTCGGGATGAGGGACTGCCGCTAACCGTGTCGCAAAGTCAGCCGTTGGCGGCGGGTGCGTCGGCCGGGGCGGCAGGGCGCTCATGCTGCTGGCCCTGATGGCGCGGCCCGCCATCGCCGAACTCGTGCGGGCGCTGCGGGTTCAGCTGCGCCTGCTGCTCTGCGGTGAGACTATCGAAAAAAGCGGTGGCGGCGGGCTGGACGGCCTCGAGAGCAGCGAGGCGGGCGGTGTCGATGGCGATGCGGTTGGCGAGGCGCTCGGAGAAACCGGGCATCGCCGCGGTTTCCCCCTCGTCCTGCACTGCAGGGCGCAGGCCTTCCGTTGCGCTGGCGAAATCGGCAGCGGCCGAGAGCGCGACCGCCTTGAAGGCGTCAAACAGCGGCTGCTGCTCGGGGGTGAGCTCGATGCGGTGGCTGAGCCGTACGAGAGCGACCTCGATGCCCTCGGCACCACGCGCGAAACGGAGCAGGTCACCGCCGCCCATGCGGCCCATCTGCCGGGGCCCGTGATTGCGGTGGTCGAAGCCGTCCTGGGCCTGCGCCTGGGCGGGCGCGGCGTCCTGCGCTGCGGCGGGGGCTGTTGCGGCCAGGCAGAGGCCAGCCGTCATCAGAACTGCAAGGGCGGTGGTGGTGATGGTCTTCATGGTGAGATCCTTTCGCATGGGAGCCGGTTGATCCCGGCAGACGCAGAATAGGAGAGGGCGGCTGTTCACGACCTTGCGAGCGGGTGAAGACTTGGTCAGGTTGGTAAGGATGAGGAGGTGCCTATGGCCGACATCGTGACCGACCCATTCCCGCATGAGCACGCCTTGCGGCGGCTATGGCGCGTGGCCTGGAGCGGGAAGGGGCCGGAGAGTTTCCAGACTATCCTGGAGCGTGGCCTCGGGCATGTCGGGGCGTATGACGGAGCGGTGCTGGTCGGCTTCGTCAATATTGCCTGGGACGGTGGCGTCCACGCCTTCATCCTCGATACGTGCGTGGATCCCGCGTTCAGGCGGCAGGGGATCGCCCTGCGGCTGGTGGAGCGGGCCTCCGAAGTGGCGCAGGCGCGCGGGGCGCACTGGCTGCATGTCGACTTCGAGCCCCAGCTCGAGCCGTTCTACCGCCGCTGCGGCTTCGCACCGACGGCTGCGGGCCTGAAGCGGCTGGCCCCGGCCTGAGGTCGCGGAGGCCCTGCAGACCAACAAAAAGGGCCGGCGCAAGGCCGGCCCGACGTCGCTTGGAGGCGTATGTGGGAGGTCAGCCTTCGCCGTGGCCGGGGGACCAGTGACGACGAGGGGCAGAGCGTGTGGATGGTCTGTCCGCAGGCAGTGCACCGCGCCAGGCGACACGGGCGACCTCGAACAGCAGGACCGCGACGAGAATGGTGAGGGGCACCATGAACACCGCGACCTGGGTATCGGGCTGCGTCGCAATGGTGGCAGCGGTGGCCGGCGTTACGCCTGCCATCAGTGCGGCTGCCGAGCCGCCTGCCAGAAGCGTGACCGAGGCCAGGGCGTAGAGCCTGAAACTTTTCCGCTTGGTGGACGTAGATTTGTGCATGGGATCGACGTCGTCCTCGTGAGCCTCGATGAACTTATAAGGACACGCGAATACGGTTCCAGTTTGTGTCGAATGGGGTCGGGTGGGGACCATTTGACGGCGAAACTGTGGCAACCGCAGAGGAGGCGAGCATGCGCAGGCTTATGGCGTTGATGGCGATGATGGTGGCTCTGGTGGCGCCAGCGCTGGCACAGGATGCGGACCCGGCACCATGGCAGGAGACGGTGACCGCGCAGATCGAGGCCTTCCGAGCCCAGGATGGTGCTGCTGCCCTCAGCCTAGCGGGACAGCAGTTCAGGAGCCAGTTCGACGGTCAGCCGGAGGCATTCTATGCCGCCATCGTGCTGTCGGGTTATCAACCGATCGCCGTCTCGCGCTCCCACAGCTTCGGCGAATTCAACGCCGTCAGTGACACATCGGTGCTGCAGGTGGTCAAGTTCGTCGGTCCTGATCAGGAACTCCACGAAGCGCTCTATCAGCTGGCGGACGAGCCCGATGAGGGCTGGCGCGTGCAGGGCGTGGCACTGAGGCGGACGCCGGGCATCGGTATCTAAGGCCGGCAGAGCTCATCGGTCCACAAAGACAACGCCGTATCGTCCGGCGCTTGCTCCGTCTCCCGCGACCGCCTATCAATCTGCCCGGATTGGGGAGGTCGGCATGGGATTTTTGTCCGAGGCACTGGAGCGCGTGGCGCCGTCGGCGACGGTGGGGATCACGCAGAAGGCCCGCGAGATGGCGCGGGACGGGCGCGACATCATTGCGCTCTCTGCCGGCGAACCCGATTTCGACACGCCGCTGAACGTGCAAGAAGCCGCAATCCGGGCGATGGGCGAGGGCAAGACGCGCTATACCAATGTCGACGGCGTTCCAGAGCTCAAGGAGGCGGTGGCCGCCAAGTTCCGGCGCGATAACGGGCTCGACGTCACGGCGGCAGACTGTTTCGTCGCCTCGGGCGGCAAGCAGATCATCTTCAATGCGCTGATGGCGACGCTCAATCCCGGCGACGAGGTGGTGGTGCCGGTACCCTATTGGGTGAGCTATCCCGAGATCGTGCGGCTGTGCGGCGCCGAGCCGGTGTTTGCCGTGGCTGATGACAGCACGGGCTTCAAGCTTTCGGCGGAGGCCCTGGAGGCGGCCATCAGCCCCAGGACCAAGTGGCTGATCCTCAACACGCCGTCCAACCCGACGGGCGCAGCCTATAGTGCTGCGGAGCTCAAGACTTTGGCGGAGGTGCTGCTGCGCCATCCGCATGTCCACATCCTCACCGACGATATCTACGAAGTGCTGGTCTATGACGGCGGCACTTTCGCCACCATTGCGCAGGTCGAGCCGGCGCTGCAGCCGCGCACGCTGACGATGAACGGGGTGTCCAAGTCGCATGCGATGACCGGCTGGCGTATCGGCTATTGTACCGGACCGCGTCACATCCTGGGCGCCATGCTCAAGCTGCAGAGCCAGTCGACCACGAATCCCAGCTCGATTTCGCAGTGGGCTGCGGTCGAGGCGCTGAACGGGCCGCAGGGCTTCCTGGCGGAATGGCGCGACGTGTTCCAGGCGCGGCGCGACCTGGTGGTGGCCGGGCTCAATGCCAATACGGGGCTCGACTGCCTGGTGCCGGCGGGTGCGTTCTACGTGTTCCCGTCGTGCAAGCGGCTGCTGGGCAAAGCCAGCGCGGGTGGTACAAGGCTGGTCACGGACGAGGATTTCGTCATGGCGCTGCTGGAAGAGACCGGCGTGGCCCTGGTGCATGGCGCAGCCTTCGGGCTGCCGGGACACTTCCGGCTGAGCTACGCGGCGAGCAATGCGGAACTGGAAGAGGCGGTGAAGCGGATCCAGCGGTTCTGTGCTGGCGTTCGCTGACGACTACTTGCCCAGCCAGCTCAGGAAGCCGGTGGCGTCGCCCCCGGCCTGCTGGAACATCTGGGTGAGCTTGCTGGTCGACTGGTAGCTTTCGACCGCCGCTTGGTAGAAGCCGTCGCTCCAGCCGGCAGCCTGACGTTCTTCGACGCTCATCGACGCGAAGATGGACATGATGTTCTGGCTAAAGGCGGTCGGATCGCTGGATTTGGTGGCGTTCTGGAAGCCGGCGACCAAAGCCGCGCCGCTCTTGTTGCGCAGGGCTGCTTTGGCCGCTGCCACCTCCTCCGTGCTGAAATCACCCCTGCTGTCGAGCACGATGGACGAGAGCGTGCGGCTCGGCAGCTTGCCCAAGTCGATAAAGGTGCCAACCGTGGTCGCCTTGTTAAAGGTGGGCGCTTTGCCTGCCTTGATGGCGTCGGCGTAGAGGGCGTCCAGCGTTTTGCGGGCGCCTTTCGCGACGTCTTCGATGGCTTGCGGTGGTGCGGTATTGCCCGTTTCGCGCAGGGCGAGATACAGCGCAACAGGGTCGGCTTCGCCGGCATCCGGAAGTTTCTTCGCATCGTCCAGGAGCTGCTTTTGCGCCTCGGTGATGGCATCGCGGCCGGCGATCCAGTCAGCACCGGTCTTTTCCTCGGGGCTGAGGCTGTCGAGATACTCCGCAGCGGCCTTGTAGAGCGCCGTGAAGTTGCCGGTCACGCCCGCGACGGCGGCCGGGCCGGCGAGGGCAGCCTCGAAGCGGCGCTGCATCTCGAGGCCGGCAGCGGTCTTTTCATCGGCGCTGAACTGGTCCTTGGTGGCCATGGCATAGAGTTCGCGGGCATCGAGGCTCGAGAGGTCGAGCGCTAGCTTGTCGCCTTCCAGCGGGGAGGTGCGGCCGGCCTCGCTCAGCAACGTCGTCAGCTTGGCGCGCGCATCGGCGACCACCGCGAAAAAATCCTTGGCGGCGAGCGCGGCGAGGGCTTCGTCCGAAAGGGTGACCGACGTGGCGGCCTGCTCAGCGGTGGCTGTTGGCGCCGCGCCTCCGGAAGGCTTGCTGGCGGCCTGCGCAGAGGCGGCGGCCTTGTAATAGGTCGTGGTGGAATAGGCAGTGTTGACGGCAACCATCGGACGCTCCTGCGATCGGTCGAAGACCGTGATGCAAGTCGCGTGCCGCCAGAAAAGCGAGCAATATCAGAAGCCTGCTTGGCGCGCGGTGGGCGCAGGCGGCAGAATTTGCCGTTATGGGCAGGCAGGAACCGCCAGGAGGAAGGGGTAGGCCCCGCCCGAAGGGATGGGCAGGGCCAACGGGTCTTCAGCCGAAGCGTCTGACCTTGGAGGTAGCGGCGCCACGAACGCCGCTGGTGTGGTCGGGGGGACCATCGGACTCCGGCAGCCACAGCACAAACGCACAATGGGAAACGCTGCCATGCAGTTTTCGATCTGGACAAAAAAAGAGGCTCCAACCGAAGTTGGAGCCTGATGATAGGGCCGAAGCCAAATCCAAAGTAATGGCCCTGCGCAAGGGAGGAGGATATGCGCCGAGCCGGTGAACCAGAGCCGAGGGAGGAGGATACGGCCCAAGTTCGGTGTCGCAAGAAGCGGGTCCGAGGGAGGAGGATACGGAGCGGCTTCACCAGCGACGATCCACTTATAGATTTTGACCGGATGGTCAGCAATCCATCTGCTGACATGTCAGCTATGCGAAATCCGCAGCGACAAGTTGTCAAGTGAGGCCCGTGTCACGGGCCCAGGCGGGGGCGCAGGATGCGGTGTGCTGCTGAAAAAAGGCTCTGTCCGAAGACAGAGCCTGTGACCGGCCGAAGCCAAATCCAAAGTGGAGCAGGGGCACGGGGAGGAGGACATGCCCACTGCTGGCGAACCGGGATCGAGGGAGGAGACGATCGGGTCCGCTCTCATGATGCAGGGCTCGAGGGGGAGGATCGAACCGTGCACCGGCCACAATGCGGCTGCGATCCGGTCGTTCCGCAATAGAATGTCTGACATGTCAGCCAGGCGACGGCCGGACGGATTCGAAAAAAGAATGTGGCCCCGCTCGAGGGGAGAGCGGAGCCACATCAGTTGCGGGAACAGGTCCCCGCAAGGAGGGAACGCAGCGTGCGCAAGGGAGGAGGAGAAGCGCTCGCTGTGTGGCGAGGCATATACGCAGTGAGCTTCTGCTCAACAATCGAGCAAGTGACATAGGAGACTTGCGTCAACCGCATGCCCTTTTCGCGGAGGACCGCTAGGGTTCGAACGCGGCGACGATCGCTGTGCGGAGCGTGTTGCCTTCGCCCAGATCGATGTCATCGATGCGCCAGGCTGGATCCCGCCGGGGATCCACCTTGACCGGCTCGAGCATGAGCTTGTTGCTATAGTCGGACTGCGGATACTGCGCGAAGCTGTAGTCGATGACGACGCTGGCAGAGCCTGCGTCCACCGAGATCGCTCCGACGGTGCAGCCATCGGCATAGTCCGGCCAGGTCCGCCACGGCAGGCCGTCGCCGAGGGGCGGCTTGTCGTCGGGGCGTTCGGCCTGAATGGCACTGTTGCGGGCCAGCGCAACCTCGAGACTGGCGGTGAGGTCGGGCGTCAGGAGCGCCTCGACCGGGGCCATGTCGTTGGCAAGGCTGCCGATGCAGAAAATCTGCCCGATCTGCTCGGGCGTGATGCTGACCATCTGGGCCTGCGCCGGAACGGCCGCGAGCAAGCAGAGGGGCAGCAGTGACAGGGCGCGTTTCATGTCGACCTCCCGGACGCGATGCCCAGCCAGACTAGGCGATCAGGTCGAACTTGGCGATGGCATCGGCGAGTTCGCCGAGATGCGCGATCCTGGCATAGCGCGGCTGGTCGGGCGGCTCCTCGGCATGCTCGTATGACCAGGTCAGATCGTGCGGAACGAAGACTGCGAAGCTCCCCGCCGCCAGGGCCGGCAGGATGTCGGAGCGCAGGGAGTTTCCGACCATGACTGTGCGCTCGGCGCCGTCGGTGTGGCGGTCGAAAACGCGGGCATAGGTGGCAGCGTTCTTGTCGGCCACGATCTCGATGGCGGCGAAGAACTCGGCCAGACCGGAGGCGGCGAGCTTGCGTTCCTGATCGAACACATCGCCCTTGGTGACGAGGATCAGCCGATGGCTCCGTTGCAGCTGGCTCAGCGCCTGATCGACATAGGGCAGGGTTTCGATCGGGTAGCTGAGCAGTTCGCGCCCGGCAGCCAGTATTTCGGCGACCACCGTGCCAGGGACACGATGATCGGTGACGTCGAGGGCGGTCTCGATCATCGAGAGGGCAAAGCCCTTCATGCCGAAGCCGTAGAAGGCGAGGTTACGCGTCACCGACGCGATCAGGCGCTCGCGCAGGTCGGGCGCGTCAGTGTAATCCTGGAGGAGATCGACGAAGCGCTGCTCGGTGAGGCGGAAGAACTGTTCGTTCTGCCAGAGCGTGTCATCGGCGTCGAAGGCGATGGTGGTGATCGGCATGGGAGAAGCTCGCCGAGCCGTGCCGCCGCTAGAAGCTCCACTCGCGCGCCTTGGCGACGAGGAAGTCGCGGAAGACGCCGACGCGCTTGGAGTTCTTCAGCGCCGGGGGATAGACGAAGAAGGCTTCGTAGGCGGGCAGCTCCGTATCGGGCAGGACCTGCACCAGGCCGTCCTCCTTCTCGGTCACGTAGTCGGGCAGCATGGCGATGCCGATGCCGGCGCGGCAGGCCTGCATCATGCCATAGATGGCATTGACCTTGAGCACGGCTCGGCGCGGGCTGGAATCGGTGCGGCCCATGCGCTCGAGGAAGTTGATATCGCCCAGATAGGACGGGACCGGCTCGCCGAAGCTGATGACGCGGTGCTCGTCGAGCTTTTCAGCGCTCGACGGCATGCCGAATTCCTCGACATAGGCATTGGAGGCGTAGAAGTGGTTGTGCACCGTGAACAGCTTGCGCTGGATCATCTCGGACTGGTTGGGGCGGTGCAGGCGGATGGCGACGTCGGCCTCGCGCATGGCCAGGTCCAGCTCGGCGTCGTTAAGGCGGATTTCGAGCTGGATCAGGGGATAGAGCTTGAGGAACTCGTCAAGCCGCGATGACAGCCAGGTCGAGCCGATACCGACGGTCGTGGTAACGATCAGCGGCCCGGTGGGCACATCCTGGCTCTCCGACATCTGGGTCTCCACCTGCTGGAGTTCCCAGTGCATGCGGTGGGCGGTGCGGAACAATTGCTCGCCCACCTCGGTCAGCACCAGGCCGCGGGCGTGGCGGATGAAGAGCTTGAGGCCCAGGTCATCTTCGAGCGCGGAAATCTGCCGGCTGACGGCAGACTGGCTCATGCCCAGCTTTTCGGCGGCATGGGTAAAACTGCCCGACTCGGCGGCGGTATGGAAAATCCGGAGTTTGTCCCAGTCGAGCATGGATTGACGCTTTCTAGTTCGGTCGGCTTCACTCCGCCGCTTCGGCGAGTTCGTGTTCAGCGAGATATCGTTCAGCTTCGAGCGCAGCCATGCAGCCCATGCCAGCGGCGGTGATGGCCTGACGGTAGACGTCGTCGGTGACGTCGCCTGCCGCAAACACGCCGGGCACGTTGGTTTCGGTCGTGCCGGGCCTGACCCGCAGGTAGCCACCAGGCTTCATGTCCAGCTTGCCGGCGAAGATCGATGTGGCGGGCGCATGGCCGATGGCGATGAAGATGCCATCGATGGGCTGCTCATAGGTCCGGTTGCTGGCGATGTCGCGCAGGGTGACCGTGTTAACCGAGGGCGGCATGGCCGAGCCACCGATATCGGCGATCTCGGTATTCCAGCGCACCTCGATCTTGGGATTCTTGAACAGGCGATCCTGCAGGATGCGCTCGGCGCGGAACTCGTTGCGGCGATGCACGACAATGACCTTGGAGGCGAAGTTGGTGAGGAACAGCGCTTCCTCGACCGCGGTATTGCCACCGCCGACCACGAGAACTTCCTTGTTGCGATAGAAAAAACCATCGCAGGTGGCGCAGGCGGATACGCCAAAACCCTGGAACTTCTGCTCGCTGGGCAAGCCTAGCCATTTGGCCTGGGCGCCAGTGGCGATGATCAGGCTGTCGGCGGTATAGGTATCACCGCTGTCGCCGGTGAGCACGAAGGGTCGCTTGTCGAGATCGACGCTGACGATGAGGTCGTTGACGATGCGGGTGCCGACATGCTCGGCCTGCGCCTTCATCTGGTCCATGAGCCAGGGGCCCTGGATGACGTCGGCAAAGCCGGGATAGTTCTCGACATCGGTGGTGATGGTCAGCTGGCCGCCAGGCTGCAGCCCCTGGATCATCACGGGCTCCAGCATGGCACGCGCCGCGTAGATTGCAGCGGTGTAGCCGGCCGGACCGGACCCGATGACGATGACTTTCGCGTGCATCGCAACGCTCTCCGACAAATGCGAATACTCCCTCGCCGCTAGTTAAAGGGCGAAGGAGTACTCTTTCAAGGCAAACCGTTCCTTTGACAGGATCGTCCTGTGGAACGGACTGAAATGTCACACCCAAGGCGGGGCAAATGCCCAACCTTTGGGCATCAGACATACTTTATCTTGATGATCTCGTAGCTCTTGGCCCCACCGGGAGCGGATACTTCGAACGAATCGCCCTCTTCCTTGCCGATCATGGCGCGGGCGATCGGGGAGGAAATGGAGATGCGGCCTGCCGAAGCATCGGCCTCCGGATCGCCGACGACCTGATAGGTCTTTTCCTCTTCGGTATCCTCATCGACATAGGTGACGGTGGCGCCGAACTTGACCGTGCCTCCGCCGAGCTTGCTGACATCGATGATGTCGGCGAGCGCCAGGATGGTCTCGAGTTCCTTGATGCGGCCCTCGTTGAGGCTCTGCTGTTCCTTGGCAGCCGAGTATTCGGCATTCTCCGACAGATCGCCATGGGCTCGCGCTTCGGCGATCGCGTCGATGATGCGACGGCGCTCATTTGCAGTGCGATGCTCAAATTCGGCGGTAAGAGCCTTGTGGCCGCTCACCGTCATCGGGATCTTGTCCATTCGTCGCCTCCATTCGGCACGGCATAAATAGCTTTCTCCCCAGCCAAAATCCCGTTCGGCGTGCGCTTCACGATAGGTCTTGAGGGGAGACAGCCCAAATTGCCCGCCCGCCGCCTTGCGGTCAAGCGGGTGTGATCACGAAGATGGTCATGTCCACACGGCGATTCAAGTTGTCACCTCGGGTGCGATAACAATCGGCGGATGGAGGCGGTGTCTGCTTGCGCGACGAGGCGGTCCGCCCGACAATGGCAGGACAAGCGGAGGATTGCATGGCCGATACCAGCCACATCGTGGGCGGGGGACCCAAGAAGGTCCTTTATACTCTCGCCACCATTGCGCGCATGGGCGTGGGCAAGGCCGGCAAGGCGCTGACGGCCAAGAATGCCTGCAAGGCCTGCGCCTATGGCATGGGCGGGCAACGCGGCGGGATGACCAACGAGCTCGATGAGTTTCCCTCCGTCTGCAACAAGAGCGTGCAGGCGCAGTCGACTGACATCCAGCCGGCGATTCCGACGGAAATCTTCACCCATTCCCTCGCGGACCTGCAGGAGTTGACGGGCCGGGAAATGGAACATCTGGGGCGGCTGGGAACGCCGCTGTTCAAGAAGGCGGGTGCCGATCGCTTTACGCCGGTCGACTGGGACTGGGCGCTTGCCCATGCCATCGAGAAACTGCGGGCGACCGAACCGCAGCGCAGCTTCTTTTATTCCTCGGGCCGCTCGTCCAACGAGGCCGGCTTCCTGTTCCAACTGCTGGCCCGCGCCTATGGCACGAACAACGTCAACAACTGCTCCTACTATTGCCACCAGGCGACGAGCGAAGGGCTGGCGACCACGATCGGCAAGGGCACGTCGAGCGTCGAGCTGGAGGACCTGACCGGGGCGGACCTGATTTTCGTGATCGGGGCCAATCCGTCGTCGAACCATCCGCGCTTCATTCACATGCTCAAGAACTGCCGCGAGCGGGGCGGGCAGGTGATCGTGATCAATCCGGCCAAGGAGCCGGGCCTCGTCAAGTTCGCGGTGCCCAAGTCGCCCAGTTCCATGCTCAAGGGCGGCAGCGAAATCGCGTCCGATTATGTGCAGCCGCGCATCGGATCGGACATTGCGCTACTCAAGGGCATAGCCAAGGCGGTGCTGGAACTGGGGCTGCAGTCGGACGGGTTCATCGCCGCCCACACGACGGATTTTGCGCCCTTCAAGGCTGACCTCGACCGGCTGGGCTGGGACGAGATCACCGCCACCTGCGGGATCGCGCGGGCAGAGATCGAGCATATTGCCCGCCGCTACGGCGAGGCGGAGCGCGCGGTCTTTGCCTGGGGCATGGGGATGACGCACCACCTGCACGGCGTCGCCAATGTCGAGGCGATCGCCAACCTCGCCATGCTGCGCGGCATGGTGGGCAAGCGTTATGCCGGCCTGCTGCCGCTGCGCGGCCATTCCAACGTGCAGGGGATCGGCACGATCGGGGTCAAGCCGGTGCTGGCCAAGGATGTGCTGGCCCGGATGGAAGCGATGTTCGGGGTCCGCTTTCCGGAGGAGAAGGGCTTCGACACGATGGCCAGCCTCGAGGCGGCCGAAGCCGGGGCCATCCATGCCGCAGTCATCATGGGCGGCAATTTGTGGGCCGCGACGCCCGATCGGGCCTTTGCCAGCCGCGCGATGGGCGCGATCGGCTTCAAGCTCTTCCTCACCACCACGCTCAACCTGGGCCATGTGCATGGCCTGGGCGACGGCGAGGTGATGGTGCTGCCGGTGACGGCGCGCGACGAGGAGTGGGAGCCGACGACGCAGGAATCGATGTTCAACTATGTGCGGCTGAGCGATGGCGGCATCCGGCGGCTGGAGAATGTGCGGCCGGAGAGCTGGATCCTGGGCCGGATCGGGCAGGGGCTGCTGCCCGATTCGCCGATCCAGTTCGAGGCGTTCAGCGCGCATGCCCGGGTGCGGGACGCGATTGCGGCCACGGTGCCGGGCATGGAGGAGATGGCCGATATCGAGGTGGCCAAGCGCGAATTTCACATCAAGCACCGGGTGATGCACACGCCGCAATTCGGCACGGCAGACGGCAAGGCCCGTTTCGTGGTGACGCCGCTACCGGAGCGGCCGCGGCAGCAGAAACTGACGCTGGCGACGATGCGCAGCGAGGGGCAGTTCAACACGATCATTTACGAGGAAAAGGACAGCTATCGCGGCGGCGCGGGGCGCGATGCGGTGTTTCTCAACCGGGACGACATGGCGGCCTTCGGCCTCAGCGAAGGGCAGAGGGTGACGCTGGCCTCGGAGGCAGGACGCATGACGGCGACGGCAACGCTGTTCGACCTGCCGCGCGGCAGCGCCATGGCTTATTATCCCGAGGCCAATGTGCTGGTCGGGACGGCAGTGGATCCGCGGAGCAGGACGCCGGCCTTCAAATCGGTGCAGGTCTGGATCGAAGCTTCAAGCGCATCGTCCTGAACAGGAACTATCCAATAGACCTCATCCTGAGCGTGTCGAAAGACGAGGTCGTGGCACTGATGGCTCCACTCTCCCGCCCTCGTGGTTCGACAGGCTCACCATGAGTTCTCTCAAACATCATCAATCGAGGGTCGTTTGAGCGCGGCATGTCTTGGTCCGGCGCCAGCAACGCTTGGCGCCAACCTTCGCGAACCTGCCAGTTAACGCTTCGCTAACCATGTTTCAACACTATTCGCTCGTGGGAAAGCTTCGACCCAAGTGGCTGATACTGCGCAAGGCAGCGGTCCTGTGGGCGACCCAAGGTGCATTGGGGCGCGGAATGAAGGCAGACGACCAGGCAGCGATCGCTGCATCGCCAAGGGCGATGCGTGTGGTCATGGACGGTATCGGGACCGAGCTGCAATCGTATTCCAGCAGCAATCTGCAGATCGTCAAGCAGACCAAGCTGCTGGCGATCAACGCCATCATCGAGGCGGCGCGGGCGGGTGACGCGGGCAAGGGCTTCGCGGTTGTCGCCGATGAAGTGCAGCGGCTGGCGGACAGCGCCGCCGACATCGCCGCCCGGTTTCAGGAAGTACTGGTCGGGCGCATCTCGCTCAGTCGCAGCATGAGCGAAACGCTGGTCGACGAAATGGAGGGCGTGCGCCTGATCGACCTGGCGCAATCACTGGTGCAGTTGATCGTGCGCAACCTCTATGAGCGGACGGCCGATGTGCGCTGGTGGGCCACCGACACGGCGCTGTGGCAGGCGCTGGAGGCGGACGCCAGTGCAGAGGCCGCGGTCTTCGCGGCGGACCGGCTGGCCACGATCAACAAGTTCTACAGCGTCTATTGTGACCTGATCCTCACCAATGCGCAGGGCCGGGTGGTGGCCAGCGCCAACCCCAGCCATGCGCGGAGCCTGCTGGGCGCAGACTTTTCACGCGAAGCATGGGTCCGGGCGGCGCGCGGCACGGCATCGGGCGACGCTTATGCGGTGGGCGAGGTCATGGCCAGTTCGCACCATGGGGGACACGAAGTGCTGGTCTACAGCACTGCCGTGCGCGCCGGCGGGCGCAGCGACGGACAGGTGCTGGGCGCGCTGGGCGTCTATTTCGACTGGCAGGAACAGGGCCATTCCATCGTCGAGACAGAGGCAGCCCTGCCGCCAAACGTCGCCGAGCGCACCGAGGTCATGCTGCTCGACGGCAATGGCAGGCTGATCGCCTCGAGTCGGCCGGGCCGGCTCTTTGCACGCTACGACCTGCGCCACGCCGACCGCCAGCGCGGCAGCTACTATGACGACAGCGGCAACATCATCGCCTTCGCCCGAACCCTGGGCTACCAGGAATATGACGGGCTGGGCTGGTGGGGCGTGGTGGTGCAGCGCACCGAGCAGGACGAGAGTATCCGCAATGCCCTGGGGATGACGAGAAGCTAAGGCTCAGGCCTGCGGATAGGCCACGTAGGCGAGACGGCGGCTGTCGGGGGACCAGGAGTTGACGTTGATTGTCCCCTGGCCGCCCAGGAAGCGGGCCAGCGTGCGCTGATCGCCGCCCGTCGGCGTCATCAGGCGCAGCAAAACATTCTTGTCGGCGGGATGACCGGTCGTGCCGGGCGGATAGCTGAGAAAGGCCACCAGCCTACCATCGGGCGAGAGATGGGGGAACCAGTTGACGTAGTCGTCGAAGGTCAGCTGTTCGAGTCCGCCGCCATCCCTGGCGCGCATGCGGAAGATCTGGGCGTGGCCCGGCTGGGTCGCGGCCAGTTCGGAATTGAAGTAGATCCAACGCCCGTCGGGCGAGTATTCGGGGCCGTCGTTGGGCACCGTTAGGTCGGTCAGCCTTGTATCGAGGCCGCCGGCCGCGGGGATGGTGAAGACATTGACCCGCCGGGCGCCGTCGCGCTGCTCGATGGCCACATAGGCCAGCGTGGCGCCATCTGGCGAGATGCCGTGCAGATAGTAGTGGAACGGCGTCGGATGATCGTTCGAGACGCGGCGCGGCGTCCCGCCGTCGAAGGGCACGGCATAGAGGTGGCCGTCATCGGAGCTGACATAGATGGTGGTGCCATCCGGCGACAGGACATGATCGTTGTTCAGATCGGCCAGGTGTCCGGTGTCGATCGGCTCCGGCGCACCGCCCGTTGCCGCAATGCGGAACAGCTTTCCACCGGCGTTGAACACCAGCCAGCGCCCGTCGGCTGACCAGTTCGGGGCCTCGATGACCTCGTCGGCGACGAAAACGATCTTCATGCTGCCGTCGAGATCGATGATGGTCAGTTCGGAGCGTTGCCCGGCGGCCAGGGAGCGGCCGCGGCGCGGAAAGACGAAGGTCACGAGGAGCACCTGCAGCGAAGAAAAGCGATCGAACCCTACTCAAACAGGGGCGACGTGGCCAGCCATGTGATCAGCTCTCCGGCACAGGTCCGAGCAGCAGGGTCGTGGGCTCGGTGTCGAGCAAGCGCTCGGCGACGGCCTTGACGTCCTCTGCGGTGACGGCGTTGATCAACTCGGTGCGGCGCGGCAGGAAGTCGATGTTCAGATCCCACAGCTGCAGGCCTACCAGCGTGCTGGCAATGGCCAGGGAGGAGCGGAACTCCTGCAGGGCCGCAGAGCCGATGATGTACTGCTTGGCGGCGGCGAGTTCGGCGTCGGTCGGACCCTCCTCGACCAGCCGGGCGATCACATCCTCGATAACCTCCAGCGTTTCAGTGGTGCGATCGGCGCGGGTGGATGTGTTGACGATGAGGGCGTTGGCGTGCTGCAGGTTGAGCAGCGAGGAGCCGACATTGTAGGTGAGCCCGCGCTTTTCGCGCACCTCTTCGGTGAGCCGCGACAGAACGCTGTCGCCGCCGAGGATCTCGTTCATCACCATAGCGGCGAAGAAATCCGGATCGTCCTGGGAGATGCCCGGAAACGCCATGTTGATATTGGTCTGGGGCAAGGGATATTCCACCTGCAGTTCCTCGCCGAGCGCGGGGCGGATGTCGGGGACCTGCACCAGGTCGGCCTGCTGCGGCAGCGCGCCGAAGAGCAGGTCGAGCGTCTCCGCTGCCGTCTCGGCATCGATGGCGCCGACGATGGCGACATGCAGGTTGTCGCGCGCAAAGACCGCGTCGTGGAAAGCATGCAGGTCATCGGGGGTGATGGTGGCCAGCGATTGCGGCGTCCCCTCGAACCGGCGCGCATAGGGGTGATCGCCGTAGAGCGTCTCGGTCCAGAGCCGCTGGGCGGCCGTGGACGGGTCTTGCGCCGCCATGGCGATGCCGCTCAGGATCTGGGCGCGCATGCGGTCGACGGGATCGGGGTCGAAGCGGGGTGCCTCGATGGCGAGCTTGAGCAGGGCAAGCGCCTCGTTGCGCTGATCGGCCAGCATGCGCATCGAGCCATAGACAGCGTCCAGGCTGGCGCTGAAGCCCATTTCGGCTCCGGCGGCATCGAGCGCGATCTGGAAGGCATCGCTGTTGAGCGTGCCGGCGCCTTCATCGAACAGGGCGGTCATCAGGTTGGCGAGACCTTCCTTGCCTTCCGGATCCTGCGTGCTGCCACCTTCGAAGGCGAACCGGATGGTGACGATGGGGACGGTGTAATCTTCCACCAGCCAGGCCTCGATGCCCTGCGGCGAGGTGATCTGCTGGAACTCCACCTCGGCCTGGACGGGAACGATGGTGAGCAGCAGCAGGGCCGGGGCGGCCAGGTGCGCGAGGTGGCGGCGAAGCGACGGGAAAAACGACATTACTGGGCTCCGTTGTCGCTGGGCAGAAGATAGCTGGTGACCGAGATCTCGGGCCGCAGATACTTTGCGGCGACGGCCTGGACCTGCTCGGGAGTAACGGCGCGGATGCGATCGGGCCAGTCCGCGATGTCCTCGATCGTGCCGCCATTGGCAAGCCGGCTGCCATAGATGTTGGCCATGCTGGCCTGCTCGTCGCGGGCGAAGATCAGACTGCGCACGTAGCGCATCTTGGCGGCATCCAGTTCGGCCGGGGTCACCCCCTCCTCGATCAGCCGGGTGATCTGGTCTTCCACCGCCTGTTCGACCTCGGCGACGGTATGGTCGCCCTGCGGTACGCCATAGAGGGTGAACGTGCTCGGGTCATAGGCGCCACCGTCGTAGCTGGCGCCAACAGCCGAGGCGATGCCGGCATCGACGACGATCTCCTGATAGAATCGGCTGCGACTGCCGCCGCCGAGGATCTCCGAGAGCAGATCGAGCGCCTCGGCCTCGCCCGCTTCGGCCAGGCCGTAGTTCGGTGTCACCCAGCCCTTGGTGAAGCTCGGGACACCGACGCGCGGATCGCTGAGAGTGACGGTGCGGGCGGTGTCCTGGTCGGGCTCGGAAGGCCGGATGCGCGGCGGCAGGTCGGGACCCCGCGGCACCTGGCCATAGGTGGCCTCGGCCAGTTCGCGGACAGCTTCGGACTCGACATCGCCGGCAACCACGAGCACGGCGTTGTTGGGCGCGTAATACTGGTCGTAGAAGGCCAGGGCATCCTCACGGTTGAGCTGCTCGATCTCGTGCATCCAGCCGATGACGGGGATGCGGTAGGGGTGGTTCTGATAGAGCGTGGCCGCGGCCTCCTCGCCCAGCAGGGCCTGCGGGTTGCCCTCGACGCGCTGGCGGCGCTCCTCGAGCACCACGTCGCGCTCGGCATCGATCACGTCTTCGCCCAGGACCAGGCCGCGCATGCGGTCAGCCTCGAAATCCATCATCTCGTCGAGGAATTCGGGCGGCACCGTCTGGTGGTAGACGGTAACGTCCTTGCTGGTGAAGGCATTGGTATAGCCGCCCACCTCGGCGATGACGCGGTCCATCTCACCGGCCGGGTGGCGCTCGGTGCCCTTGAACATCAGGTGCTCGAGAAAATGGGCGATGCCAGACTTGCCGGGCGGTTCGTCGGCGCTGCCCACCTTGTACCAGACCATGTGGGTGACGACCGGCGCACGCCGGTCGGGAATGACGACCACTTCCATGCCATTGTCGAGCGTGAAACTGGTGACGTCGGCGGCCGGTGTCGACTCCTGTGCATGGGCACCGAGCGACATCAGGATGCTCATGGCGACGACGGCGACACTTCTCAGTAACATGGGAACTCCGGAACAGGCGGGCAGGGCACGGCGCGGCGCCCTCTGGTAACCGGGCCAGCCATCGCGGGTCAATGCGGCGTAAATCGGACGGCGCGGCCCGTTGCCCCGGGGGCGCGCTTGCCCTACATAGACGGCCAATTCACGAAAGTCTCGAAGAGGGTCCGCAAGCCTATGGCTCGCCAGTTCATCTACCACATGCACGGAATGTCCAAGTCCTATGCCGGCGGCAAGAAGGTGTTGGACAACATCCACCTCAGCTTCTACCCCGATGCCAAGATCGGCGTGCTGGGCCCGAACGGCTCGGGCAAGTCGACGCTGCTCAAGATCATGGCCGGTATCGAGACCGAGTTCCAGGGCGAAGCCTGGGCCGACAAGGGCGCGAAGGTGGGCTACCTGGCGCAGGAGCCTGAACTGGATCCCGCGCTCAACGTGCTCGGCAACGTGATGACGGGCGTCAAGGAAAAGAAGGCCATCGTCGATCGCTACAACGAATTGATGATGGACTATTCCGACGAGACCGCAGACGAGGCGACGGCGCTGCAGGACAAGATCGACGCCGAAAACCTGTGGGATCTTGAAAGCCAGGTTGAAGTGGCCATGGAAGCCCTGGGCTGCCCGCCGGGCGATGCGGATGTCACCAAACTGTCGGGTGGCGAGCGGCGCCGCGTGGCGCTGTGCGCGCTGCTGCTGAGCAAGCCGGACCTGCTGCTGCTCGACGAGCCGACCAACCATCTCGATGCCGAAACCACCGCATGGCTTGAGCGCCATCTGCGCGAATTTGCCGGCGCCGTGCTGATCATCACCCACGATCGCTATTTCCTCGACAATGTGACCGGCTGGATCCTGGAACTCGATCGTGGCCGCGGCGTCGCCTATGAGGGCAATTACTCGGCCTATCTGGGCGCCAAGGCCAAGCGCTTCGCCCAGGAAAAGAGCGAGGACGCCGCGCGCGCCAAGGTGCTGGAACGCGAGCGTGAATGGATGGGTCAGAGCCCGCAGGCGCGCCAGTCCAAGTCCAAGGCCCGCATCAAGGCCTATGACGACCTGGTCAAGCTCAACGATGCGCGCACGCAGTCGAGCACGGCCCAGATCATCATCCCGGCCGGCGAGCGGCTGGGCCACAACGTCATTGACGTCGAGGGGCTGAGCAAGTCGTTCGGCGACCGGCTGCTGATCGACAACCTCAGCTTCAAGCTGCCGCCCGGCGGCATTGTCGGCATCATCGGGCCTAACGGCGCAGGCAAGACAACCCTGTTCAAGATGCTTACGGGCCAGGAAAAGCCCGATGCCGGCACGGTGACCGTGGCCGAAAACGTCCATCTGGGCTATGTCGACCAGAGCCGCGACAGCCTCAACCCCAACAAGACGGTGTGGGAGGAAATCTCGGAAGGTGACGAGGTGCTGATGCTGGGCAAGCGCGAGGTGAATTCGCGGGCCTATACGTCCTCGTTCAACTTCAAGGGCGGTGACCAGCAGCAGAAGGTGGGCAACCTCTCGGGCGGGCAGCGCAACCGCGTGCACCTGGCCAAGATGCTCAAGAGCGGCGCCAACGTGCTGCTGCTCGACGAGCCCACCAACGACCTCGACACCGAAACCCTCGCCGCGCTCGAAGAGGCGCTGGAGGAATTCGCCGGCTGCGCCGTGATCATCAGCCACGATCGCATGTTCCTCGACCGCCTGGCGACCCACATGCTGGCCTTCGAGGGCGACAGCCATGTCGAATGGTTCGAAGGCAATTTTGCCGATTATGAGCAGGACAAAATCCGCCGGCTCGGTGCCGATGCGGTGAACCCGAAGCGGGCGACGTATAAGCCGCTGACGCGGTAGCGCAATCTATGGGGTGGCATCCCTATAGGTTGCCATCCTTTGTTTGATGTACGCCTTGGCGGCGTCGCTAGACAGCGCGACGGCCACCACTCGGTACGCAGGTTTATGCTCTGCCGACGGTGGCGATTCGAAGATGGTGACCTTGGAGTCGTTCTCGTCGACTTCGGTGATGAAGGTGAGATCATCGCTGTCGTAGGGCGACCAGTCACTCGATCCGCAGCCGGGACATTCATCGTCGCAGCAGCACGACCATTCGTCTCCCCACGCCGTGCCGCAGTCACCACAACGGTAGTGATTCCGGAACCAAGCCATACCACCTCCTACTGCAGAGTACGAAGCCTGTACTTTCCTCGCCCGAGGAAATCCAGGAAACCGGCGTCGCGCAGCACCTGTAGCTGCTGACGAATCTTAGGCCGAACATTGTTGTTGTTTGGATAGGTCGCGGCCAGATGATGCTCGTAGGCATACACTTCATCAAGTGTGAACTCGCTGGCTTTACCGAGCGTCTCCACCACTTTCATGACCTCAATCAGCCACCCTCTCTTTTCGCCGCCGACGTCTCTCAGAAAGAGCGAATGCTGCCATTTCGCAAGGACGTCCTCGCGAGACTCCGGCCGGCCGTCTCGCAGCAGGAAGATTCGTCCTGCTTCCGGTACTTTTCCGACCAATATATTTGAGCCTACCCAACCAGGCCGCCGAGCGGTCACACTCAGAGCCTTACGGCGCTCGATGATGTCGGGCGTGAAGAAGTGTTTTGGTACTACGCAAACGCTGCGAACCTCTCGCCGGGGCGCGTCGTAGGTCAAAAGCAAGAGATTTGGATTGGTAGCTGACTGTAGCCGCTCCATCTTTGTTGCATAAGCTCCGTCGGCGACTCGCATTCCGGTTGGCTTTTTCGTTGCCTTGACTTCAAACTGATCCGAGCATCTGGGGCAGAAGAAGTCTGCCACTGGGCTGTTGTTGGGAAACTGGCTTAGTTGCGAGCTGCCGCAATTGACGCAGTAGACCCAGTCCGCGACCCATCGCTCCGTCCAAACTCGCGCATTTTGGGACCCACTGGAATAGGATGTGTGGGATTCTTCGAAGCCAAGTTTCATGCGAGCGTCCCTGCGGGGCTTCGACAATCGTTGTCGACACAGCTGCTGTCAACGCCATCCACCATGCCGAGCAAAACCCCGCGACACCCCGCCATTCTCTCGCTATTGATAGCCAAGCGGCGTTGGTGGCCGTTGCTCTGGGGACGAGAGTTGGAACGAATAGTTTGGGCGACTGCGATGGCGGTGGCCGTGATGGGTGCGGTGGTGACTTCGGCGATGGCGATGCCGGGGCAATGTACGGTGACCGGCTACGGCTGGTTCGATTGCGAGGTGGTGCTGGATGGGGCTGGGCTGGCGTTCGATCTGCCCGATGGCCGCACCTTCGCCTTCACGCTGACGGAGGAGGGGAGCGGGACGGGCTTCCTGGGCGATGCGGATCCCGAGCCGGGACAGTACCCCAAGGTCCTGCAGGGATTCAGCGCTTTAGAAAACAAGCCGGGCTGCTGGGCCAGCGAGCAAGAAGACTTTGAATTCTGCGTGCTGGTGCAGCAGTCGGCCGCAAGCACGAGAGATCGGGAGTGATGCAATGAAATCGATGATGCTGGCCGGCGCCGTGGCGCTGGTGCTGGGAGCCGCCGGCGCGGCGGCCGCCAAGGATGCGCGGTGCTATACCACCGACGATGGCGAGTATGACTGCCGGTTCGAGATGCTGGACGATGCCGGGAGCTTCGAGATTTCGGCCAAGAAGAAGCCGACGTTCCAGCTGTGGATGGATGCGCCGGGCGTGGCTTTCGCCAGCGCGGTCTTCGAACCGGGCGGGCGGTCGGTGGCGCTGCCCGGCACCTATCATCGCTCCGAAGAGGATGGCGCCTGCTGGGTGAGCGATGCCACCGACACGGAGATCTGCGCGTGGTAGGCGAAGCCTTCGTGGTGGCAGCGGGCCGCGCGAAGCTGGCCTGCCGGCAACGGGGCGAAGGGCTGCCGGTGGTGTTTCTCCACGCGGGCGTGTGCGACAAGCGTATGTGGCAGAGCCAGATGGAAGCGGTGGCCGAAGAGGGCTGGCATGCCATTGCCTATGACCGGCGCGGCTATGGCGAGACGGAAGCCGAAGACGAGGCGTTCGATCATATCGACGATCTCGAGGCGGTGCTTGCGGCGCTCGGTATCCATGCGGCGGTGCTGGTGGGGTGCTCAATGGGCGGGGGCCTGGCCATCGATTTCGCGCTGCGCCATCCGGGGCGGGTGATCGGCCTCGCGCTGATCGGCACGTCGGTGACCGGGGCACCGTGGAGCGCGACTCAGGCGGAGCAGATGCTGGAGGCGGCCGAGGAAGACGCCTGGGAGCGCGGCGACTGCGACATGCTCAACCGGGTACAGGCGCATGAATGGCTCGACGGGCCGCGGGCGCAGAGCGGCCGGGTCGGCGGTGCGGCGCGGGCGCTGTTCATGGACATGAATGCCATTGCCCTCAGCAAGCCAGGGCTGACGCTGGAAGAGCGGCAGCCGGATGCCTGGTCGCGTGTATCGGAGATCGGCGCGCCGACGCTGCTGCTGGTCGGCGACGAGGATTTCACCGCGCTGATCGACCGGCATGAGCACCTGTCCGAGGAAATGCCCAATGCCTTCGCCGCGGTGCTCGAAGGGGTGGCGCATATTCCGAGCATCGAGCGGCCGGAACTGGTCAATTCCATGCTGCTGGAATTCCTCGACGCCATCGAAGGCGGCGACGATGCGGAAGAAGACGACGTATCAGAGGATTAGCGGCGCCCGGCTTGTGTAGTGCTGCAAAGCAGTGGCGGCCTGAGCCATTGCCTAGCGCATCGATTCAAGCAGCTAAAAGGCCGATTCAACTGCCTGATGCGTTGAATCGGTCTTTTGCTTTAGCGCTCTGAAATTTCTGCTGAAACTATGTCAGGCGGCGATGATGCCGTCGAAGTGTTGATCCAGTTGCGCGGTGGGCAGGTTGGTCAGGTCCTTGTTCAACTCGGCGACGACGAGCTTCTTGAGCTGCGGGCTCAGGGCCTTGCGCAGATCGCCCAGGGCGATGGGCGCTGCCGCGATCACCAGCCGGTCGAAGGCGCCGGCCTGCTGCTTGCGATCGAGCGTCGCCGCGACCGCCTTCACGAATTCGGTTTCGCGGTGGGCGACCGGGTCGGTGCGGGGTTCCATGGCGCTGCGCCCTTGCCCGACTGAGGAAAAGCTGCGGCCAGGCCGATCGGAAACAATGTCCTGGTTCTGCAGGGGCTCAATATCCCAATCCAGCCCTTCCACCTGCTTCAGGCCTTTGCCCGGACCGGTGTTTTCAAGAACGCGTGCCTGTGCCCCGTCGGCGAGTAAAATCCAGGTGACGGTTTTCTTCATGCGTATGCTCCTGCTGGTCTGGTCATCGGTGCGCGGACTGCCGCGATACCGAGGCAACGCCGGACACCGCAAAAGGTTGGCTTCCTGCCATCAGTTGCGAGGGGTGCGCGGATCACAAAGTCTGATTGGCTCTATCGTCGTGGCGCTGGTATCAGGAGGCTTTGAGGCATCCCGTGCGGGATGCGGAGTTTTCAATGTCACTTCCTGAATCCGCACCAGAGGCGCTGGCGCCCGCCGAAGCCCCGGCTGTCATCGCGCCTGCATCCCCGGATGGCCGCAACGGTGTCGTCGCTGCGCTAGCGGCCTATACTCTGTGGGGTTTCCTGCCGCTGCTGTTCCGCGCGATCGAAGCGGCCGGCTCGGTGATGATCGTGGCGGAGCGCATCGTGTGGTCGCTGCTGCTGCTGGCGCTGATCCTGGCCTTCAGGGGTGGCTTCGGCACCGTGCGGGCGCTGTTTTCCGACCGGCGTCGCCTTCTGCTCACGGTGGTGTCGGCCGTGCTGCTTGCGGGCAACTGGCTGCTCTATGTGTGGGCGGTCGAGTCGGGGCAGGTGCTGGAGGCGAGCTTTGGCTATTTCATCAACCCGATGGTCAATGTCGCCATGGGCATGGTGCTGCTCGGGGAGCGGCAGAACCTGCTGCAGAGCGTCGCCATCGGCATCGCCACGATCGCCATCGCCATCCAGGCCGTGGGGCTGGGCAGCGTGCCCTTCATCGCCCTGGGGCTGGCGCTGTCGTTCGGCTTCTATGGCTACTTCCGCAAGACGGCCCAACTTGGTCCGGCCAGCGGGCTGTTTGCGGAAACTGCGATTTTGGCGCCGGTGGCGCTGGTCTACGTGATCTTCAACATCGTCACGTTCGGCCCCGGGATTCACACCGATCCCTATTACATGACGCTGATGATCCTCACCGGGCCGGCTACCACCATTCCGCTGCTGCTGTTCAGCTTCGCGGTGCGCCGGTTGCGGCTGACCACGATCGGCATGTTTCAGTATATCGCGCCATCCATTCAGTTCGTGCTGGCGATCACGGTGTTCGGCGAGCATCTCAATGGGCTGCGCCTCTTGAGCTTTGCCCTGATCTGGGTGTCGCTGGCGGTATTCAGCTACGACAGTTTCCGCCGGCGCGGCCGCCGCCCGGCTGCCGCCTAGCCGCGCGTCGCCTCGATCGCCTCGGCCATCTTTTCGAAGGTCTCCCTGAACGGGGTCGCCTCGCGCCAGACCAGCGACAGCAGGCGCCCCGCGCCCGGTGCGGTCAGCGGATGGATGGCGATGCGGGGATCGGTGGCTTCCTTGCGCAGGGCAATCTGGGGCAGCAGGGTGACGCCCTGGCCGGCGGCCACGAACTCGACGATGGTGGAAAGCGATGTGGCGGCGAAGGTGCGGGTCCCTGGGTCGCTGTCCAACCGGCACGCCGCGATGGTCTGGTCGCGGAAGCAGTGGCCCTCGTCGAGCAGCAGGATGCGCTCGGGGGCAAGGCTGGTCAGCGACACCGGCTCCGCGCTGCCGGTGCTGCTGCTGGTGGCCAGCACGAAGGGGTCTTCGAACAAGGGCCAGCTGACCAGCCGCGGACCATCCTCGGGCGGCGCAGTGCCGATAAGGGCGACGTCGATGGTGCCGTCGACGAGCCCGGCGATCAGCGCATCGGTGCGGTTTTCGCTGACCGTAAAATCGAGGCCGGGCAGGTTGCGCACCAGCGCGGGGAAGATGTCGGGCAGCAGATAGGGCGCCACCGTCGGGATCAGGCCGAAACGGATCGGCCGGTGCGGCCGCCCCGAGCGGTCCAGCACGAGGCTGTCGAGGTCTTCGGCGCGCTTGACCACTTCGGCAGCCAGCGCGGTGAATTCGCGGCCGAAGGGCGTCAGGCGGACGCCGCTGCGCAAGCGGTCGAAAATGGCCGTGCCGCAGAGGGCCTCAAGCGCCAGGATCTGCTGGGACAGTGCCGGCTGGGAGACGGCACAGGCCGCCGCTGCACGGCCGAAATGGCCGGTACGCGCCACGGCAAGGGCGTATTGCATCTGCTTGAGGGATACGCTCACGATAATTTTTCCCTATCGACGCTGCAAGAATAATCGATTGGCCTAATCAAGGCTAGGTCTCTATAACGCGTGCAAGCAGCAAGCAGGAGCGCAAAATGGACGATATTTCTGGCACCAAATCCCCCGAGGATGCGCGCGCTGGCGAGTGCCCGGTCAACCATGGCGGCGCCGGTGGCGGTGGTGCCGGCGGCCGGCGCGGCCGTGGCCATGGCAATCGCGACTGGTGGCCGCACCAGCTCGACCTGACGATGCTGCATCGCAATTCGCCGCTGTCCGATCCGATGGGACCCGACTTCGATTATGCCGAAGAGTTCAAGAAGCTCGACCTCGAGGCGGTGAAGGCCGACCTGCGCAAGGTGATGACCGATTCGCAGGACTGGTGGCCGGCCGATTTCGGCCATTATGGCGGGCTCTTCATCCGCATGGCCTGGCACAGCGCCGGCACCTATCGCATCACCGACGGACGCGGTGGCGCCGGGCAGGGGCAGCAGCGGTTTGCGCCGCTCAATTCCTGGCCGGACAATGCCAATCTCGACAAGGCGCGGCGCCTGGTCTGGCCGATCAAGCAGAAATACGGCAGGCGGCTGTCCTGGGGCGACCTGATGGTGCTCACTGGTAATGTCGCGCTCGAATCGATGGGGTTCAAGACCTTCGGCTTTGCCGGCGGGCGCGCTGACGTGTGGGAGCCCGAAGAGCTCTATTGGGGTCCGGAAGGCACGTGGCTGGGCGACGAGCGCTATTCGGGCGAACGCCAGCTGGCCGACCCGCTGGGTGCGGTGCAGATGGGCCTGATCTATGTCAATCCCGAGGGGCCGGCCGGTAATCCGGACCCGGTTGCTGCGGCGCACGACATCCGCATGACCTTCAGCCGCATGGCGATGAACGACGAGGAAACCGTGGCGCTGATCGCGGGCGGCCATACCTTCGGCAAGACGCATGGCGCCGGCGATCCGTCGCTAATCGCCGCCGAGCCCGAAGGGGCCGATATCGAGGACCAGGGACTGGGCTGGAAGAGCAGCCACGGCGCGGGCCATGGTGCCCACGCCATCACCTCGGGCCTCGAGGTCACCTGGTCGCAGACGCCGGTGCAGTGGAGCAACTACTTCTTCGAGAACCTGTTCAAGTACGACTGGGAACTGTCGGCCAGCCCGGCAGGGGCCAAGCAGTGGAAGGCCAAAACCACCGACCAGGTGATCCCGGACGCGTTCGACCCGACGCGCAAGCACGTCCCTACGATGCTGACCACCGACCTGTCGCTGCGCTTCGACCCCGCATACGAGAAGATTTCGCGCCGGTTCCTGGAGAACCCGGACCAGTTCGCCGACGCCTTCGCCCGTGCGTGGTTCAAGCTGACCCACCGCGACATGGGACCGAAGGTGCGCTACCTCGGGCCCGAAGTGCCGGCCGAAGACCTGATCTGGCAGGACGTCATTCCGCCGGTGGATCATGAACTGGTCAACGAGCAGGACATTGCGGCGCTCAAGGAGATCATCGCCGGCTCGGGCCTGACGGTGCAGGAACTGGTCGGCACCGCCTGGGCCTCGGCATCGACCTTCCGTGGCTCGGACAAGCGGGGCGGGGCCAATGGCGCGCGCATCCGTCTCGCGCCGCAGAAGGACTGGGAAGTCAACAAGCCCGAGCAGCTCGCCCGCGTGCTGGCGCGCCTCGAAGCGATCCAGACCCAGTTCCAGGTAGGTGGCAAGCGGGTGTCGCTGGCCGACCTGATCGTGCTGGCTGGTGGCGTGGGCATCGAGATGGCGGCGAGGGCGGCCGGCGACGAGGTTGTCGTGCCCTTCACGCCGGGCCGCATGGATGCTTCGGAAGAGCAGACCGACGCAATGTCGTTCGCCGCGCTGGAGCCGCGGACCGATGGTTTCCGCAACTATCTCAGCCATCGCCGCTTCATGGAGCCCGAGGAGGGCCTGGTGGATCGGGCGCAGCTGCTCAACCTGACCGGGCCGGAAATGACGGTGCTGGTTGGCGGCCTGCGCGTGCTCGACATCGGGGTCAACGAACACGGCGTGTTCACCGAACGTCCTGGCACCCTGTCCAACGACTTCTTCCTCAATCTGCTGAGCATGGCCACCCGCTGGGAGCCCAAGGCAGGCGAGGAGGGGGTCTACCAGGGCTATGACCGCCAGACCGGCACGCCGAAGTTGACCGGGACCCGCGTCGATCTGATCTTTGGTTCGCACTCCCAGCTGCGGGCGCTGGCCGAAGTCTATGGCCAGGCCGATTCCGGCCCCAAGTTCACGCGCGACTTCGTCGCCGCCTGGACCAAGGTGATGAACGCAGACCGGTTCGACCTGCACTGACCGACCTGGAACGAGAAGGCCCTGGAGTGATCGCTCCGGGGCCTTTTGCGTTTTGGTGGTCGTTAAAATTTTAATCGAATTTCGCCGGTGGACTTCAGGCACCGCAAGCAGGTCCCGGCGCATCCTCGGGTTCCAGATTGCGGCAGAAGCCGGGAGAACAGGCGAATGAACGAGCTAGATGATGGCCAGCGGGCGTTTTCCAATTTCCGCGTCCTGAACGGAGACGACAATCACTCGGAGCGCGAGCAGCTGTTCCGGAACATGGCGCAGCTGTTCAGCTACGTCTCCGACCGCTGTGACGACGAGCAGGTCGCCCAGTATGACGAAGTGCTGTGTCAGCTGGCCGAACTCGTCGAGGTCGAGGCGCGGGCCCATGTCGCCAAGCTGCTGGCCCCACTGGAGCGGGCGCCGGGCACCGTGGTGGTCAAGCTGGCCAATGACGATATCGAGGTCGCCAAGCCGTTGCTCGAATTCTCCAACGTGCTGAGCGACGACGACCTGATCGACATCATCGGCCGCCAAAGCGAGGAGCATCGCCTGGCGATTGCCGGCCGCGCCAACGTGGCCGAGCGGGTGGGCGAGGCGATCGTCGAACATGGCGAGAGGACATCGGTGGTTCGGCTGGTCCGCAACAACAGCGCCGAACTCGACAAGGCTACCCTCGAAAAGCTGGTGGAGCGGGCCGCCCACGACATGGAAATGGCCGCGGACCTGCGCAACCGGCCCGATATCGACTGGCAGTCGCTGCGTGGCGAGATCGATTCGGTGGCCAGCAAGGTGCTCGAGACGCTGGGTGAAGTCGACAGGCGCTTCGACCCCGTGGCGGCGGGCAAGGTCAACGCCGTCGTCTACAATCGCATGCGCAACCGGGCCGGCTTCTCGGCTACCGAGTGGAAGGTCGCCTACAATCAGGTCAAGGCGCTGAGCGACCGGAAGCAGCTCGACGACCGGGCGCTGACGCGCTTTGCCCGATTTGGGTATGGTCATCATGCCGCCGCGGGGCTGACCGTCATGCTGCGCGTCGCGCCCGAGGTCTTCGTCAAGTGGCTGGCCGGGCAGGATTACGTGGCGATCACCGTCGCGCTCAAGGCTGCGGGGCTGTCGCCGGATCTGTTCGAGGCCATCGTAGCGACGCTGCCCTGGCGTGACCTGCCTACCGAGGCGGACAAGAAAATGGTGGTCAGCCGCTTCGAGGCCATCGACAAGGAAGAGGCCGTCGGCATCTTCGAGCTGTGGCGGGCGCACTCTTTTCGCAAACGTGCGGTCAGCGAAGAACGTGCTGCGATGAGCGCCTGACAAATCCGGTATTGTCGCCAGCAGGGTCCCCGCGCAAGCGGGGATCGCTTTTTGTGCCTGCCTCATCCACATATTGCCTCTAGACCTCGTGTTCTTCACGATATAAAGATATCTTTATATCTTGCGAGGGGTCGATGGCGGAACTGGATGAACTGGTTGGGGTGCTGAAGGCGGCGGGCGAAGGCACGCGGTTGCGCCTGCTCGCGTTGCTGGCCGACGGCGACCATTCGGTCAAGGATCTCACCGAAATTCTCAAGCAAAGCCAGCCGAGGGTTTCGCGACACCTCAAGCTTTTGGCCGATGCCGGGCTGATCGAGCGCAATGCCGAGGGGGCTTGGGCCTATTATGGCCTGGCGCAGGAGGGCAATGGCGCGGACCTGGCGCAGTGGCTGATTGCCCGGGTCGACGAGAGCGACCAGGAGCGCCGCCGCGACATCGAACGGCAGCAGGCGGTGCGCGCTGGACAGCAGGCGCGCGCGACCGAGTATTTCGCCAAGGTGGCCAGCAGCTGGGACCTGCTCAAGACACTGCACGTGCCCGAGGAGGCGGTCGAGGCCGCGGTCGGCGAGGCGCTCGACGGCCGGCGCGTCGACACGCTGATCGACCTCGGCACCGGCACGGGGCGCATGCTCGAGGTGCTGGCGGAGTCCTACAAGCGCGGCATCGGCATCGACTCGAGCCGCGAAATGCTGGCTGTGGCGCGGTCGCGGCTGGCAAGCGCGGGCATTGCCCATGCCCAGGTGCGGCTGGGTGACATCGGCGACGTCGATCTGGCGGCCGGGCCTGCCGACGTGATCGTCATTCACCAGGTGCTGCACTATTTCGACGATCCGGGGCGGATGCTGGCGCAGGCGCGACGCCTGCTCAAGCCGGGCGGCGAGATGGTCATCGTGGATTTTGCGCCGCATGACCTCGAATTCCTGCGCAGCGAGCACGCCCATCGGCGGCTTGGCCTGTCGCAAAGCCAGATGAACGGCTGGGCTGCGGCTTCCGGCCTATCGGTGGCGGATGTGCGCGAGTTTCCCAGCCAAAGCAGTGAACGTGGCCTCACGGTTTGCCTGTGGCGCCTCAGCGACAAGAACTGAACGGATACCGCGATGCTCGATGACAACCTCCGCGCCAGCCGCCAGACCGCCTCGCAGCGCCCGGACCTGCAGATTTCCTTCGAGTTCTTTCCGCCCAAGACCGACGTCATGGAGGAAAAGTTCTGGGACACCGTGCATCGGCTCGCCCCGCTCAAGCCGCGCTTCGTGTCGGTCACCTATGGGGCCGGCGGGTCGACGCGCGAGCGCACGCTGCGCATGGTCCGGCGCATCAAGGCAGAAACGGGCGTGGAGGCAGCGGCGCACCTGACCTGCGTCGGCGCCACGAGGGCTGAGGTCGACGAGGTGGTGCGGGGCTACCAGGAAGCGGGCATCAATCGGATCGTGGCCCTGCGGGGCGATCCGCCGGAAGGCGTGGGTCAGCCCTTCGTGCCGCATCCCGGCGGTTACCAGAACGCTGCCGACCTGGTCAGCGGCCTGCGCCGGATCGGCGACTTCGATATTTCCGTAGCGGCCTACCCCGAAAAGCACCCACAGAGCGCGGACTGGCGCGTGGAGATCGACAATCTCAAGCGCAAGATCGATGCCGGGGCGGACCGGGCGATCACCCAGATGTTCTTTTCCAACCCCGATTACCTGCGCTACCTCGATCGCGCCCGTGCCGCCGGCATCACCGCCCCGATCGTGCCCGGCATCCAGCCGATCCACAGCTTCAAGCAGATCGCAGGCTTCGCGGGGCGCTGCGGCACGGCCATCCCGGCATGGCTGGCCGACCGCTTCGATGGGCTGGACGAGGATCCGGAAACCCATGCGCTGGTGGCGGCGGCGGTCGCGGCCGAGCAGGTGACGGAACTGGTCGACGAGGGCGTGACGGAATTTCACATCTACACCCATAACCGCTCGCCCCTGGCCCTGGCGCTGGGGCGGGTGCTGGGGCGGCGGCAACTGGCGTGAGCGCAGTCGAGGCATCCTGCCACTGCGGCAGCGTATGTCTGCTGATCGAATCTGCGCCCGAAGTGGTCACGGAGTGCAACTGCTCGATCTGCCGGCGCTATGGCGCGCTATGGGCGTATATGGCGCCAGAACAGGTGCGCTTCCTGCCCGAGCCACCGCCGACCGACACCTACCTGTGGGACGACAGGTCCATCGCCTTCCACCGCTGCAGGACGTGCGGGTGCCTCACGCACTGGTTTCCACAGCCGCATCGGGACCAGAGCCGCATGGGGATAAACGCCCGGCTGCTCCATCCCGCCGTGCTGGCGGCGGCCCGCCTGCGGCACCTCGATGGCGCCGTCACCGAAGCCTATGTCGACTGACCTTAACCATGCATTCACCATGATCTGGTGCCATCGGGGCGGAGCCTCGTAAAGTCCGGGGCTGAAACGGAGGCATTCAGCTTCGGTTCAGCTTGGGAATGGCAGGGCTGTTAGTGGGCCATTTTCACAAAACGGCCACGAAATTATTGCTCTTTCACTCGCGAGGGACGGGGCAAATCGGGATGTGGAAGCCATGAGCATCGACCGTCGTATCACCAATGGACTGGCCTGGGCCGGCGTCGTTCTCGTCGTGGGCGTGCCGCTGGCGGATGTGCTGTCCGCACAGTTCATTGGGGCGCCCGAAAAACCTCTGTCGGCGCAGGTGGCGGTGATCGAGCGTGTTGCGCCGATCCCGGCGCCGCTGAACCAGCGCCCGGCGGCTGCTCCCGTCGCCAAACCTGAGACGCAACTGGCAGTGGCGCCGCAGGCCAAGCCGGTGGCAGCGGAAGCTGCCGCAAAGCCGACCGCAGTGGCAGCTGTTGCACCGGCCAAGCCGGCGGCAAAGCCCGTTGTTCCCGCTGTCAGTCCGACGGTCACGCCAGCGGCGCAGACCGCCGATGCGGTTGACGCCTTCCTCAATTCGGGTCGCGACCTGCCCAGCTATATCACCGAATCCAGTGCCGCGCCGGTGCAGGTTGCGGCTGTGAAGCCGTCCGGGACTGCGACCGTCACCGCGCCGGCCGTGGCGATCGATCCCATCGAAGTTGCCTCCATCGCGCCGCAAAAGGTTGCGCCGGTGCCGATGCCGCTCTCGATGCGTCCGGCTCCGATCGCGGTCGCCTTGGCAACCGAGCCAACCATAGTCATTCCGCCCGGGCTGACGCCGGCGCAGCCAACTGCCGTCGTTCCTCCGTCGGACGCCGTCACGGCTGCCGATCTCGAGGACTGGGAGACCGGGCCGTTGGCCGACTTCCTTGCGCAGCGCCAGGGCGCCAACGCCTATATCGATCCGGGCTACGACGCCGGATACGATGGCGATGGCTTCTTCCTCGACGAGGGGCCGAACCGGCAGCGCCGCGACCGCATCGTCGACCGGGAGGCCGATCCCTTCTACTTCTTCGTCGACTGAGGGAGGGCGGCCATGCGCCGCCAGCGGTAGACCCCGGAGGGCGCAATCGCTATTGTCCGCGTCCCGATCGGGCAGGGCAACTGCTCGATTCCCCTCAAGAGGCGCAGCGGGCCTGATTGCATGGGCGAGCCTGAAGCAAAGATCGACATGTGGCAGCGACTGGGCGAGTTCGTCGGCTCGTTCAGCCAGCGCACGGGCCTCGCCGGCTCGCTGGTCAACGCGCTCGATCCCGACACCTGGCTGCCCGGTGGCCGCGACGCCGCCTTCACGCTGGCGCTGATCGCTTTGGCCGCCAAGATGGCGGTGGCGGACGGCGCCGTGACGGCCTCGGAGGAGCGGGCCTTCCGCGCCACGGTCGAAATCGCCCATGGCCACGAAGAGCAGGTGGCGCGGGTGTTCAACCTCGCCAAGCAGGATGTCGCCGGCTACGACGCCTATGCGCGCAAAGTGACGCGCTTCTTCCACGACAGCCCCGATACGCTCGAGCATGTGCTCGACAGCCTGTTCTACATCGCCACCGCCGACGGCATGGTGCATGAGGCCGAGCTCGACTACCTGCGGTCGGTCAGCGACATTTTCGGTTTCGACGATGTGCGCTTCGAGCAGATGGCCAGCCAGCATGTGCAGCTCGAGGCGGGGGTGGACCCTTATGCCGTGCTGGGGCTGGCGCCCAATGCCGATCCGGCCGAGATTCGACGCGTCTACCGGCTGCTGGTGGCCGAGCATCATCCCGACCGGCTGATCGCCAAGGGCGTACCCGAGGACCTGATCGATGTGGCGACGGCGCGGATGAAGGCGGTCAACCTCGCCTACCAGGCGCTGACCAAGCCGAAACAGACGCCGCTCCTGACCTCGGACCCGGCCAGCGCTTGACGCCGCCCCGCCGGAGTCTCTACATCACGCCAGCCAGTTGACCGGGTGACCGCTGGCAGTGGGGTAACCTGCTGCTGGAGGAAAGTCCGGGCTCCTTCGAAACACGGTGCCGGCTAACGGCCGGCGGGGGCGACCCCAGGGAAAGTGCCACAGAAAGCAAACCGCCGGCCTGCGGGCCGGTAAGGGTGAAAGGGTGCGGTAAGAGCGCACCGGGTGCCTGGCAACAGGGGCCGCACGGTAAACCCCACCGGGAGCAAGACCAAATAGGGATGACGCGGGGCCAGGGTGCAAACCCTGTTCCCAGCCGGTTTCGAGGCCAGATCATCCGGGTTGGTTGCACGAGCGTCCTGGCAACAGGCGCCACAGATGAATGGTCACCACGTCGCAGACTCCAGTCCGCGGCCCTACAGAACCCGGCTTATAGGTCAACTGGCGTTTTCCTTTACTGATCTCTCTCATGCCGCCGATGCCTCAGATGCGCGGCCCGCTCCCCTCTCGGATGTGCCTTGGGGCTCATCAAGCCAGTTGTTTCCTCGCGGGATGCCTGCACAGCGATGGCCACCGCAGCCGACGGGAGCGCAGACCGGTTTTTCTGACACTATGAATGAAAAACTTGACACAGTGTCCGCTTTCTCGTACCCTTCTGCTCCAACACATGAGCCAGGAGCGGGCGATGTCGCACAAGGAAATGACTGCCGGGGTGCAGTTGGCGGGGCAGGTGCTGGTGGCGGCCTGGCTGTTCTGGGACCTGTTGGCGGGCGGACTGGCCGGGGCGACGGTGACCGGGGTGGCGATCAAGCTGCTGTGGGTGATCGGGGCGGTGATCGTCTTCACCATCGTGGCGACGATCGTGATGACCATAGTGTTCTCCATCGCCCGGGGCGAGGCGTTCGAGGACGAACCGGCCGACGAGCGGGACCTGCTGATCGAGGCCAAGAGCCAGAAGTGGAGTTCCTACGTCACCTCGTCGCTGGCGGCGCTGGCGCTCGTGCCGCTGGCGCTGGGCGCCGATCCGGTGCTGGCGGCCTATGCGCTGTTCGGGGCGCCGATGATCGGCGGCACGATCCACGCCATCTACCAGCTCTACTACTACCGGGTGAGCTGAGCCGATGGGCAAGGGACAGACCGGGGTCAGCAACACGATCCGCGCGCTGCGCTTCAATGCCGGCGAAATGACCCAGGCGGCGCTGGCCGAGAAGGTGGGCGTGACGCGGCAGACCATCGTTGCCATCGAACAGGGGCGCTATTCGCCCTCGCTCGAAGTGGCGTTTCGCATAGCGGCGGTGTTTCGCGTGCCGCTGGAGCAGGTGTTTCAATGGGAAGGCAAGATCGATGAATGAGATTGCAACCATCGCGACGGCAGAGCCGACCATGCTGGCCGCCATCCAGACGCGCTATGGCGGGCCCGACGTAGTGGAGGTGCGCCAGGTGCCCCGGCCGGTAGCCGGTCCGGGGCAGATGTTGATCCGGGTGCATGCGGTGACGCTGACGCTGGCCGACTGCGCCTTCCGCAAGGCGCAGCCGTTCATCGTGCGGTTCTTCGCCGGATGGCTGGCGCCCAAGCAGGGAATCCTGGGGGATTCGATATCGGGCGTGGTGGAAGCCGTCGGGCCGGGCGTCACGAGGTTCGCGCCGGGCGACGCGGTGTTCGGCACGACCAATACGGGCACGGGGGGCACCGCCGAATATATGGTGGCGGCCGAGGATGCGGCGATCTTCCACCGGCCGCGCGGGCTGGACGACGCCGGGGCGGCCGGCCTCACCTACAGCTTCCTCACGGCAATGCCGTTCATCCGCGACGAGGGCCGGGTCAAGCCGGATGACCGGGTGCTGATCAACGGGGCTTCGGGCAGCGTGGGCATCGTGGCGGTGCAACTGGCCAAGCATTTCGGGGCGCATGTGACGGGCGTCTGCAGCAGCCGCAATGTGGAGCTGGTGCGCTCGCTGGGTGCCGATGCAGTGATCGACTACACGACGGCAAACTTCACCGCGGCGCGCGAAGGCTATGACGTGATTCTCGATGCGGTGGGCAAGAGCAGTTTCTCGCAGTGCCGCAAGGCGCTCAAGCCCGACGGCATCTACCTCACGACGGTGCCGTCGCTGGGGATCGTCTACCATATGCTCACGCGACGCAACGAGCCGCAGCGGGCTAGGCTCGCGACCACAGGACTGCGGCCGCTCGACGCCAAGAAGGTCGACCTGATTGCCATGCGTGAGCTGGTCGAGGCGGGAGCCATCAGGGCGGTCACCGATCGCCGGTTTCCGCTGCGGGACGTGCAGGACGCGCACCGCTATGTCGAGACCGAGCGCAAGGCCGGCGACGTGGTGGTGGAGATGCCGGCGGCGCTCAGCCCGCAAATTGCAGGGTGACCCGGGTGCCCTTGCCCGGGCTGTGATAGGCGACCGTGGCGCCCAGGCTATGGGCCATGGCCTTGACGATGCGGCTGCCCAGGCCCGTGCCCTGCGGCTTGCCGGTGCCATCCCAGCCGATGCCGTCATCCTCCACCGCCAGCGCAATGAGCTCTTCGGCGCGCGACACGACAATCCGCACGTCGCCGTGGCCGGTTTCGGCATAGGCATATTTGATGGCGTTGGTGACCAGTTCGGTCACGATCACGCCGATCGATGCGGCTTTTTCAGTGGGGACGGAGATATCCTCGGCCTGAACGAGGATATGTGAGGCGCTGCCGGAAGCCTGCATGGTGGCCTCGAGTTCGGCGGCCAGGCTCTGGAGATAATCGGCGAGCTGCACCGAGCGCGCGTCGTCGGCGGTATAAAGGTGGCGGTGCACGCCCGCGATGGCCTGGATGCGGGCCTGCGTTTCGGCGAGGGCGTCCCGGGCCTCCTCGTTCTCCACGGCATTGGCCTGCAGCCCCACCAGCGCCGCAACCATGGCCAGGCTGTTGGCGACGCGGTGGTTGACTTCGCCCAGCAGCATCTCGGCGCGATCGCGCGCCTCGCGCATGTCCTGTTCGGCCTGGGTCTTGGCCCGGTTGAGGCGCAGCACGTCGACGGCGTGGGCGATGGCCGTGCACAGCAGCTCGATAAAATCGTCGTCGACCGACTTCAGCACATAGTCGGCGGCGCCGGCCTTGAGCGCGGCTACGGCAACGGCCGTTTCCACCGACCCCGTGACGTAGACGACGGCCGGACGATCCTCGAGACCCGACATCTGCTCGAGCACGTCCAGACCGGTGCCGCTGGGCAGGTAGTGATCCAGCCCCACGACATCGATGCCGCCTTCGCGGATGCGCGCGAGGCCAGCCTCGCCGTCGGTCGCGAATTCCACCGCATAGCCGCGCCGCTCCAGTGCCTTCTGCACCAGTCGGGCAAGGCCAGCATCGTCATCGATGTAGAGGACACGCGGCGTCCGGTTTGGCATGTCAGTCGGTTTCCGGAACCTGCATTACCGAGAAGAACAGGCCGAGCTGGCGGATCGCATTGGCGAACCCATCATAGTCGACCGGCTTGGTGATATAAACATTGGCGCCGAGATCGTAGCAGCGCTGGATCTCGCGCTGGTCGTCCGTCGTGGTCAGCACCACGACAGGCGAACGGCGGGTATGCTCGTTGTTCTTGACCTTTTCGAGGATGTCGACGCCCGTCATGTCGGGCAGGTTCAGGTCGAGCAGGACCAGCAGTTGCCGGCCCTTGTTGGCGAGCCCGGTGCCATCCGGCCCCATCAGGAAAGCCAGCGCGTCGGTGCCGTTGGTGAAGGGCATGATCTGGTTGGCCACGCCGGCGCGGCGGATGTTCTTCTCGATGAGGCGGGCGTGGCCCTCGTCATCCTCGATCATGATGATGGTTACGGGCTTGCCGTCGTTGCTCATTTCGTCTGGCTCCCTAGAAAGCTGCGCAGGTCGCGGGGAAGGGTGATGATGAAGGTAGTGCCTACGCCCAGTTCGGAGCGCAGCGTAATATCGCCCCCCAGGTTGCGGACCATGGTGCGGACATGGGCCAGGCCGATGCCCTCGCCCGGTTGACTTTGGCTGCCGGCGCGGCGGAACAGCTCGAAGACCCGCTCATGGTCGGAGGTGCCGATGCCGCGTCCGTTGTCTTCGATCTCGATTTCAATGCGATTGCCTGCCGCCTGCCGCCCGCGCACCGAGAGCATCAGCGGGCGGCCGGGCTCCTGATACTTTACCGCGTTGTCGAGCAGGTTGCCAAGGATCTGTTCGAGCGACAGCCGGTCGGTAACGATGCGGGGGACCTTGACGTCGACCTCGGCGGTTCCGCCGCTTTCGGTCACCTGGTGATGCACGCTGGCGACGGTCGCCTCGACGATCTCGCTCAGGTTCAGCGTCTCGGCCTTCAGCTGGCGGCGCCCTTCGCGCGAAATCTTGAGGATGGCGTTGATCAGCGCATCCATCTTGCGCGTGGCGGCGCGGATGAAGGTAACGGCCTCAGGCAGGTCCTCGGTCGCGGCGAGCCGAGCCTCGGCGAAGGCCTCGGTGCCATCGTCGGGCTGCTGCTTCATATAGGTGTCGAGCTGCTCGACACTGGTTTCCAGCTCGCTGGTGAAACCCATGATGTTGACCAGCGGCGCCCGCAGGTCGTGCGTCACGATATAGGCGAAGCGCTGGATCTCTTCGTTGGCGCGGCCAAGGTCGGCGGTGCGTTCCTGCACGCGCTGCTCGAGGCTGGCATTGGCGGCGTCCACTTTACGCTGTGCCGCTGCCAGTTCGCGGGTATAGACCAGGACCGTCCAGACCGCGCCGGCGACCACCACGCAGACCACGAAGCCACCGATGACGGCAACCCAGCGCAGGGCCGTGGCGGTGTTTCGCTGCTCCGTGGCGCCATCAGTCAGGCGCCTGTCTGCCGCGGCAATCAGCGCGTCGAGAAAGACCCGTGCCTCATCCATGGCTGCCTTGCCATCGTCGGTGTCCACGATGGCAATCGCCTCTTCCAGCTGGCCGGCGCGCGCCAGCTCGATGGTTGTGGCTATTTCGGCCAGCTTGAAATCGATGTTCTCTCGCAGTTGCGCCATCGGCTGGGCGGCCTGCGGATAAGGTATCAGCACCTTTTCCAGCGCGGTCAGACGCGGCCCGATCCGGTTCAGGGCCGCGAGGTAGGGGTCGAGATAAGCGTCGTTCCGGGTCAGGAGAAAGCCGCGCTGCCCCGATTCGGCGTCCTGCAGGGCCGTGCGCAGATCGACCGCGGCAGTACGGGCTTCGCGCGCCTCGATAACCTCGTTGAAATAAACCTGGGTGCGCTCGACCAGCCAAATATTGGTGCCGACAATGCCCAGCAATGCCAGCAACCCGACAAGCAGCAGCAGGATGGTAGAACGCACGAAGACATTTGATGAAATCGGCAACGGGCCCGCTCCGGTCTAGCCTCCGTTCATGGCGTAGAGCCATCTGCTTCGCAACATGCAAATGCTAAGCCCGCCAATTTTCTATCTCTTTGGCCCCCAGGAAATCGGTGAGCAAGCCGCTCATGGGAAACAGAATCTTAAGCGTCGTCGCGCAAGGTGGCGGAGAATTTACGGACCGGCACGGCCGGGAGTGGAGTAGTGGTCTTTATGGGCAAGCGTCCCGTGCCCGAAACCAGCGAAAATGCTGGCCCGCACGTTCCTGTCCTGTTGGACGAGGTCCTCGCGGCCTTGTCGCCGGTGGAGGGCAGACGCATCGTCGACGGGACGTTCGGCGCCGGCGGTTATTCGCGCGCTCTGCTCGAAGCCGGTGCAATGGTGATCGCCATTGATCGTGACCCTTCGGTGCGCCCGTTCGCCGACGCGCTCTCGGCCGAATTCGGCGACCGGTTCGTCTTCGTTCCCGGTGCATTTTCCGCCCTCGACAGCCTGGCGGCGGGACATGGGCCGATAGCGGGCGTGGTGCTCGATATCGGGGTGTCCTCGATGCAGCTCGACCAGCCCGAGCGTGGCTTCTCCTTCATGCGCGACGGGCCGCTCGACATGCGCATGAGCGGGGAGGGCACCAGCGCAGCAGACCTGGTGAACCGGCTCGAGGCCGAACCTCTCGCCAACCTGCTCTATGCGTTCGGGGAGGAGCGCAAGTCGCGCCGGATCGCGCAGTTCATCGTGGCGGCCCGTGAAACGGGGCCGATCGAGACCACGCTGCAGCTGGCCCGCATCATCGAAAAGGCCATCGGGCGCAAGCCGGGTGACGCTCATCCAGCCACCCGGTCGTTCCAGGCGCTGCGCATTGCCGTCAATGCCGAATTCGAGCAACTGGTCGAGGCGCTGTTCGCTGCCGAGCGGTTGCTGGCAGCGGGCGGGCGGCTGGCGGTGGTCAGTTTCCACTCGCTCGAGGACCGGATCGTCAAACGCTTCCTCGATCCCGACAAGGGCGGGCCGGCCCAGTCGCGCCACCTGCCACAGGTGGCAGGCGAGGCGCGTCGCTGGACCGAGATCGCCAAGGCGCGCAAGGCCGGCGAGAGCGAGCTGGGCCGCAATCCGCGCGCCCGCTCCGCGATCCTTAGAGCCGCGACGCGCTCGGATGCACCACCCCGGCCTGTCAGTCTCGAGGGTCTCAGCGTGCCGACAGTGGGAGGGACGGCATGATCCGCAACCTCAACATCATCCTGATCTTTACCAGCGTGCTGATGCTGTCTGGCGTCTATGCGCTCAAGTTCTCGATCGAGAATACCGCCAGCGACCGCACCGCGCTGATTGCCGAGATCGAGAGCCAGGAAGGCCAGCTGTCGCTGCTGAAGGCGGATGAAGCCGTTTTGAGCCAGCCCGGCCATATCGAACCCATCGTGCGCCGCCATGAGCTGGCACTGGCGATCGCACCAGTGAAGCAGGAACAGTTCGGCGCCTTCGAGGACCTGCCGATGCGTCCGACCAAGCCCAATACCGCTGCCATGGATTCGCTATTCGAATCGCTGGAAGCCGGCATCGACCCGATCGATGCGATCCTTGAACTTGAAGGGATCGAATGATGGCCATCGCCAGTGAGGATTTCGGCCCCACCATCGCGCTGGACGGTGCACGCAAGGCGCGCGGCAGCCTGACCCAGGCCCGCATCCGCGGGATGGTGCTGGCGCTGGTGCTGGGCTTCGGCCTGGTCGGGGGGCGGCTGATCCAGTTGGGCATGATCGTGCCCGATTCCACCATCGAGGGGCAGGCGCGCGACGTCATCACCGCCACCAGGCCCCCCATTCTTGACCGCAATGGTCTCGAAATGGCGGTCGATATCCGCGTGCCGTCGTTGTTTGCCGAACCGCGCCGCATCATCGATGTCGAGGAGGCGGTGCAAAAGCTGCGGTCGGTATTGCCCGATCTGGATGAGCCGTGGCTGCGCAATCGACTGACCGGCGACAAGGGCTTTGTCTGGGTGCAGCGCGAACTCTCGCCGGCGATCCAGGAAAAGGTGATGCGGCTGGGTATTCCCGGCATCGACTTCATCACCGAGTCCAAGCGCTTCTATCCCGGCATGACCGAAGCCAGCCACATCCTCGGTTCGACCAATGTCGACAATCAGGGCATTGCCGGCATCGAGCGGCATATGGATGGCGAGAATGTCGCGCTGCTGCAGGATCTGGGCCTGGCGCGCGGCAATGCACTGGCTCCCGTTGCCCTGAGCGTCGACATGCGCGTGCAGCACGTGATGCACGAGCAACTGGTCGATGCCATGACGCGCTACCAGGCCATTGCCGCTGCGGGCGTGATGATGGACGTCCATACCGGCGAAATCATCGGCTTGGCATCGGTGCCCGACTTCAACCCGAACGAGCCGGCGACCGCGCTCGTCAAGGACAGTTTCAACCGCATCACCGCCGGCATCTTCGAACCCGGCTCGATCTTCAAGACCGTTACCGTGGCGGGCGCGCTCGACAGCGGGGCGGTTTCTGTCACCGACCAGTTCGACGCGCGGTTCGGCATCCGCTTCGGGCGCTTCACGATCGATGACTTCCATGGCAAGCATCGCGTTCTCAGCCTGCCGGAAGTCTATAAATACTCCTCCAATATCGGCACCATCCGCATCATGCAGGCCATGGGCAAGGAGGCCTACCGCGCCTTCCTCACCACGATGGGTTTCGATGCCCGCGTGCCGTTCGAATTGCCGGAAATGCGCCTGCCGGCGGTACCGAAGGAATTTTCCGAGGTGGGGGCCGCGACGGCCTCGTTCGGCCACGGGCTGTCGGTCTCGCCGCTGCACATGGTCACGGCCTATGCCGCCTTCGTCAACGGCGGCAACTATATCGCCCCGACGCTCTACAAGCGCAGCGTGCCCGAGGCCGAGCCGCTCTACCGTCGCGTCCTGCAGCCCGCCACCAGCGATGCCATCCGCTATCTGATGCGCCTCAATGCGCTGGAAGGTTCGGGGTCGCAAATGAACAAGGTCGCAGAGGGCTACCGCGTCGGCGGTAAGACCGGCACGGCCGAAAAGGTGGTCGACGGGCGCTACTCGTCCAGCAAGGTCACCAACTTCTTCGGGTCGGCCTTCCCGCTCGACAATCCACGCTATGCCATGGTCATCATGGTTGACGAGCCTAAGGCCGAAAATCCGCAGTCGGGGACGACGGCCGGGTGGAACGTCGGCATGGTCACCGGCCGAATCGTGCAGCGCGTCGCTCCAATGTTGGGCATCGCCCCCAATTTTTCCGAGATTCTGGACCAGGATCTCGTTCCATCCATTCTCCGTTAGATTGATCCAGAAGGATTCATCGCCGTGTCACTAAGCGTAACGCAACTGCTCGAGGGCTCCGGCGCGCGCCCCAAAAAGGGTCTTGGTGCTGTCTTCGGCCTCAACTCCGACAGCCGTCGGATCGAGCCGGGTGACATTTTCTTCGCCCTGCCAGGCGCCAATGTGCACGGCAACCAGTTCGTGCCCGACGCCGTCAGGCGCGGCGCGCTTGCGGTGATCAGCGATACCGCTCCGGTGGGAGACCCAGGCGTGCCCGTCATCATCGTCAAGGATGTGCGGGCCTCCTACGCCCGGGCGGCCTCGCGCATTTTCGAGCCGCAGCCGGAAATCACCGTCGCGGTGACCGGAACGAACGGTAAGACCTCCGTTGCCTCCTTCGTGCGCCAGATCTGGCACTATGCCGGGATTGCCGGCGCGAGCGTGGGCACGCTGGGCGTCGACACCGCGACCCGCCATATCGAGGGAAGCCTCACGACCCCCGATTCCCGCACGCTGCACCAGTCGATGCGGGCGCTCAAGGCACAGGGGATCGACCACGTGGCGCTCGAAGCGTCCAGCCACGGGCTCGACCAGCGCCGGCTCGACGGCATGCATTTCGAAGCCGTCGCTTTCACCAATCTCAGCCGCGACCACCTCGACTACCACAAGGACATGGACGCCTACCGCAACGCCAAGCTGCGCCTGTTCACCGACCTGCTGGTCGATGGTGGCGCGGCGGTGGTCAATGTGGACGATCCGGAATACGAGCCGTTCATGTTCGCGGCGCTGGGCGCCAGCGCCACGCTGCTGACGGTCGGGCGCGAGGGTGCCTATATCGAGGTGCTGTCGATCAAGCCGGAAGGCTATGGCCAGCGCGTCGAGGTGCGCCATGTCGGCGAGAAACTCAGCTTCCACCTGCCGCTGACCGGCGAGTTCCAGGTCTCCAATGCCATCGTTGCCGCGGCCCTCGCCATGTCGAGCGGCGTGGACAAGGCGCAGGCCTTCCCCGCGCTCAGCGAACTGGTGGGCGCCAAGGGGCGCCTCGAACTGGTGGCCGAGCACAATGGCGCAGCCGTCTTTGTCGACTATTCGCACACCCCCGATGCCCTCAAGACCGCGCTCGAAGCGCTGCGGCCCTATGCCAAGAACAAGCTGACGGTGGTGTTCGGCTGTGGTGGTGACCGCGACAAGGGCAAGCGCCCGCAAATGGGCGCCATCGCCGGTGAACTGGCCGACACGGTGATCGTGACGGACGACAACCCGCGCACCGAGGATGCCAAGGCCATCCGCGCGGAGATCCTTGCCGCCGCCAAGGGCGCCAGGGAAGTCGGCGACCGCAAGGCGGCTATCAACGAGGCGGTAAAGTCACTCAAGTCCGGCGACGTTTTGCTCATTGCGGGCAAAGGGCACGAGGACTACCAGATCATCGGCACGACCAAGCATCATTTCTCCGACCATGAAGTGGTGGCGGAGGCGATCAAGGGATAGAACTTTGAGCGATTCAGGGGACCCAGCCTTCACCTCCCCCTAAGAGAGAGGTGGGACAATCGGCGGCGATCGGTCATGACTCATCCTCTCCATACCATCGGTGATATTCTGGCCGCCACCGGCGGCACGAGCGGTCTCGACCCGGCCACGCCGATAAACTCGGTGTCCATCGACTCGCGCGAGATCGGCCCGGACGCCCTGTTCGTCGCCATCCAGGGCGACCGGTTCGACGGCCATGACTTCGTCGACAAGGCGCTGGAAAATGGTGCCGTCGCGGCGCTGGTCAGTCGCGGGAGCGACAATGGCCGCGTGCTAGTACCGGATGCGCTTGAAGGTCTGCGCGACATCGCCCGCGCCGCCCGGGCGCGCAGTCGCGCCGTGGTGGTGGGGGTCACCGGCAGCGTCGGCAAGACGACGACGAAGGAAGCCATCCGGGTGGTCTTCGAGGCTGCGGGCGCCACGCATGCTTCGATCAGGAGTTTCAACAATCACTGGGGCGTGCCGCTGATGCTGGCGCGCTTTCCGGCGCAGGCGCAGTTCGGCGTGTTCGAAATGGGCATGAGCGGGCCCGACGAGATCCGCCCGCTGGCGCAGCTGGTGCGGCCGCATATCGCCGTCATCACCACCGTGGCAGCGGCGCATCTGGAGGCGTTTGGTTCGCTCGAGGGCATTGCGCGGGCCAAGGCCGAGATCTTTGCCGGCCTCGAGCCGGGCGCCACGGCTCTCCTCAACGCCGATCATTCGCAACTGCCTGTTCTATTGGAAGAAGCCGACGCGGCGGGGGTGGGCAAGATCGTCACCTATGGCGAATCCGAAGGCGTCGACTGGCGGATCGTCGAGATCGAAACCGCGGCCGACCGCAGCTTCGCCACCATCGAACATGCAGGGGAGCGCCACGCGCTCGTGCTCGGCGTCCCGGGTCGTCACATGGTCGCCAATGCGACGGCAGCGCTCGCCGTGGCATACCTGGCGGGCGTCGAGCCGGCGGTGGCGCTGCGGGCGCTGGCGGGTTTCGGGGCGCAGGCCGGCCGGGGATTGCGCAGCGTGTTCGGCGCCCCCGAGCGACCCTTGCTGCTGATCGATGAAAGCTACAATGCCAATACGGCCTCTATGACGGCGGCGCTCGACGTGTTCGCGGCGCAAGCGGCGCCGGACGGCCGCAAATTTGTCATCCTGGGCGATATGCTGGAGTTGGGGCCGCAGTCGCCCGAGTTGCACCGTGGCCTGCTGCCGGCTGTCAACGCATCGGGCGCCGACCGCATCTATCTGGTGGGCCCGGCCATGGAAGCCCTGTCTGAAGCGCTCGGCCCCGGTCGTGTGGCCGGCTATACACAAACGGCGGCCGAGATGGCCGAGATGGTGCTCAACGATCTTGCCTATGGCGACGCAGTTATGATCAAAGGGTCGCACGGCGTGGGGCTGGCGGGGATTGTCGAAAAGATCCGCAACCGGTTTGAAGACACCTGATACCGCCCAGCGAGGACCCTGCATTTCATGTTGTACTTTCTTGGCCAGTTGGGTGACGCGCTCTCGGCCTTCAACGTCTTCCGCTACATCACCTTCCGCACGGCCGGCGCCGTCATAACGGCGCTGTTCTTCGTCTTCATGTTCGGCCCCGGCATGATCGCGCTGCTGCGGCTCAAGCAGGGCAAGGGGCAGCCGATCCGTGAGGATGGGCCCGCTGGCCACCTGCTGACCAAGAAGGGCACGCCGACCATGGGCGGGCTGATGATCCTGTCGGGCGCGGTGATCTCGACGCTGCTCTGGGCCAACCTGTCCAATGGCTATGTCTGGGTGGTGCTGTTCGTGACGGTGGGTTTCGGGGCCATCGGCTTTTACGACGACTATCTCAAGGTCAAGCGGATGAGCCATGCCGGCTTCGGCTCAAGACAGCGCCTGCTGCTCGAGGCGCTCATTGCCGGCATCGCCGCCTTTGCCATTTCACAGCTGGCGCAGGGCGCCTATGGCACATCGCTGCTGTTCCCGTTCGTCAAGGACCTGGCGCTCAACCTGGGCTATTTCTACATCCTGTTCGGCGGCTTCGTGGTGGTCGCGGCCGGCAACTCGGTCAACCTGACGGACGGGCTGGACGGCCTGGCGATCGTGCCGGTCATGGTGGCCGCCGCCTGCTTTGCGCTGATCGCGTACCTCGTGGGCAGTGTCAATTTTTCGGACTACCTGCTGCTCAACAACGTGCCAGGCACGGGTGAACTTGCGGTCGTCTGCGGCGCGCTGATCGGCGCGGGGCTGGGCTTTCTGTGGTTCAATGCGCCGCCGGCACAGATCTTCATGGGCGATACCGGCTCGCTCGCCCTCGGCGGCGCGCTGGGTGCAGTGGCGGTCGCCACGAAGCACGAAATCGTCCTCGCCATCATCGGCGGGCTGTTCGTGCTCGAGACTGTGTCGGTGATCGTCCAGGTCGTCTCGTTCAAGCTGACCGGCAAGCGGGTGTTCCGGATGGCGCCGATCCACCACCATTTCGAGCATCTGGGCTGGACCGAAAGCCAGGTCGTGATCCGGTTCTGGATCATCTCCTTCGTGCTGGCGCTGATCGGGCTGAGTTCGCTGAAGCTTCGCTAGGCACCGGGCAGGCGAGGGCGCGGCCTCAGCGCGTTTTCGCATAACGCAAGGCCGGTTTGGAAATCAGTAACCAAACGGCTGCTACAATTGGCTTCGATTTGTATCGAGTAGCCGGCTTTTCCCATGATGTTTTCCCGTGCCGAAAAGACGCCTCTGGCGGAGTGGTGGTGGTCGATCGACCGGGAACTGCTGGGGGCGCTGATCCTGCTGATGACCTGCGGCATGGTGCTCAGCTTTGCGGCGAGCCCGCCGGTTGCCGAGCGCATCGGACTCAATGAGTGGAATTTCGTCATCCGCCATGCCGTATTCTGCGCGGTGGCGCTGCCGGTCATGCTGGTCACCTCGCTGCTCAATCACCGCCAGGCGCGCATCGCCACACTCATAACCCTGGTTGTCAGCCTGTTGCTGCTCTGGGCGGCGCTGCGCTTCGGCACCGAAGTGAAGGGCGCACGGCGCTGGATTTCCTTTGCCGGCCAGTCGGTGCAGCCGTCCGAGTTCGTCAAGCCGGCCTTCGCCGTGCTGGGGGCGTGGCTCTTTTCGGAGTCGATGATCCACAAGAACGTGCCGGGCAAGATCCTGGCGTCGCTGATCATGCTGGCCATCGTCGTGGGCCTGCTGCTGCAGCCCGATATCGGCCAGACTGCGCTGGTCACCGCCACCTGGGCCGTGCTGCTGTTTCTCAGCGGCATCTCCTGGTTCCTGATCTTCGGCATGGCCGCCGCCGCCGGCGCACTGCTGTTCGGCGCCTATATGTTTTTCCCCCACGTGTCGCGCCGTATCGACACCTTTCTCAACCCCGAAGGGGGCGGCAATACCTACCAGATCGACCGCGCCCTGCAGTCCTTGCAGGAGGGGGGCTGGTTCGGTCGCGGCCCGGGTGAGTCCATCGCCAAGAAGCTCATCCCCGATGCGCATGCCGACTATGTCTTCTCCGCCGCTGCCGGGGAGTTCGGCATCCTGTTCTGCATGGTGCTGGTCGCACTGATCGGTTTCATCGCCATCCGCGCCATGATGGGAGCACAAAGGCAGACCAGCCTGTTCGCGCGCCTCGCCGCTTCGACGCTGGCGATCCAGTTCGCCATGCAATCGGGGATCAACCTGGCCGTGAACCTCAACCTCATCCCGCCCAAGGGCATGACCCTGCCATTCGTCAGCTATGGCGGCACCTCCATGATCGCCATCGCCTTCGGCATGGGGCTGATGCTGGCCTTCACCCGCACCAAGCCCGAAGAGCGCATGGCGACGGGCCTGCCCAGCTACAAGAGCGCCGTGGCGCCGCTGGCGCCTGCCGAATGAAAAAGTTCATGCTGATGGCAGGCGGTACGGGAGGGCACCTCTTCCCGGCCATGGCGCTGGCGCAGGAACTGGGCCGGCGCGGGCACGCGGTCGAGCTCATGACCGACCACAGGGTGCAATCCTATGGTGGCGACTTTCCGGCGCACCAGGTCCATATCGTGCCCTCGGCGACGCCGTCACTGCGCAATCCGCTCAAGTTCGTCCGCGGTGGCTTCAGGATCGCGACCGGCATATCGGTGGCCTTCGGCAAGCTGCGACGCAGCCGGCCCGATTGCGTCATCGGCTTTGGCGGCTATCCGACCTTTCCGCCCTTCGTTGCCGCCAGCCTGCTGGGCATTCCGGGCATCCTGCACGAACAGAATGCCGTCATGGGTCGCGCCAACCGGGCGCTGGGCCGGTTCGCCGACCTGCTGGCCATGAGCTTTCCCCGGACCAAATTCGCCGAAACGCTCAACCTCGAACAGGTGGTGACGGGCAATCCCGTGCGCGACCGCGTGCGCGACGTTGCCGGGACGCCTTACCCGGACCTTACTCCCGAGAGCCCCGTCTCCATCGTCATCTTTGGCGGCAGCCAGGGCGCCAAAGCCTTGTCCGACATTGTCCCTGCGGCCATCGCCGGCATGCCCGGTGAATTGCGCCAGCGTTTGCGCATCGTCCAGCAGTGCCGGGCCGAGGATCTCGACCGGGTGGCCGAAGTCTACCGCAAGGCCAAGGTCAATGTGGAACTGGCGGCTTTCTTCGGTGATCTGCCGGAGCGCATCGCGCAGAGCCACCTCGTCATCGGCCGCTCCGGCGCATCGACCATCGCCGAGCTGACCGTGCTGGGTCGGCCGGCCATCCTCGTGCCGTTGCCCGGATCCATCGATGCCGACCAGAAAAACAACGCACTGATCGTGGAAGCGGCCGGGGCTGGCTGGATCGCCGAGCAGGCCACGCTTTCACCGCAATCGCTTGCCAGTCGCCTCACGACGCTGCTAACCGAGCCGGCAACCCTCATCAAGGCCGCAGACGCCGCGCGCTCGCTTGGCCAGCCGCGCGCCGTCGAGAAGCTGGCGGACCTCGCCGAAATGCTCTCGGGCCGCAATATCGAAGTGGATCATCGTTCATGAAAATGCCGCGCAATATCGGCCCCGTGCACTTTATCGGGATAGGCGGCATCGGGATGAGCGGCATTGCCGAAATCCTGCACAACCAGGGCTACACCGTGCAGGGGTCGGATGCTTCGGCTAACCCCAATGTGCAGCGCCTGCGGGACATGGGCATCAAGGTCGAGATCGGCCAGAGCGGCGACAACCTCGGCGCGGCCGAGGTGGTGGTGGTGTCCTCGGCGATCAAGAAGGACAATCCCGAACTCGTCGCCGCCCGCGCCAGGGCCCTGCCGATCGTCCGCCGCGCCGAGATGCTGGCCGAGATCATGCGGTTCAAGACCGCCATCGCCATCGGCGGCACGCATGGCAAGACGACGACCACGACCCTCGTGGCGACGTTGCTCGATGCCGGCAATCTCGATCCCACGGTCATCAATGGCGGCATCATCAATGCCTATGGCACCAATGCACGGCTGGGCGCCGGCGAATGGATGGTGGTGGAGGCAGACGAGAGCGACGGCACGTTCATCAAGCTGCCGGCCGACGTGGCGATCGTCACCAATATCGATCCCGAGCATCTCGACCACTATGGCAGCTTCGAAGGCGTCAAGAAGGCCTTCCACCAGTTCGTGGAGAACGTGCCCTTCTATGGCTTTGCCGTCATGTGCCTCGACCATCCCGAAGTGCAGGCGCTGATCGGCCAGATCAAGGACCGCCGCGTCATCACCTATGGCCAGAACCCGCAGTCCGATGTGCGGCTGGTCGATCTGGAAACGGTCGATGGCGTCAGCAGGTTCTCGGTCGAGATCCGCGACCGCATCCGGCTGACCCAGTTGCGCATCGACGGGCTCGAACTGCCGATGCCCGGCGTGCATAACGCGCTCAATGCCACCGCCGCCATTGCGGTTGCCGACCAGCTCCATGTCCCCGCCGAGGCGATCCGCAAGGGGCTCAAGGGCTTTACCGGCGTCAAGCGCCGCTTCACCCGCACGGGCGTGGTGGGCGGCATCACCGTCATCGACGACTATGGCCACCACCCGGTCGAGATCAGCGCCGTGCTCAAGGCGGCGCGCTCGTCGACGCGGCGGGACGTGATCGCCGTGGTGCAGCCGCACCGCTATTCCCGCCTGCACGACCTGTTCGACGATTTTTCCGCCTGCTTCAACGATGCCGACACGGTCATCGTCGCGCCGGTCTATGCCGCCGGCGAGCAGCCGATACCTGGCGTGACGCATGAGGAACTGGTGGCTCGGATCCGCGCCCGTGGTCACCGCGATGCGCGGGTTATCGACCGGCCCGAAGCCCTGGCCCCGCTGATTGCCAGCCGGGCCGAAGATGGCGACTACGTGGTCTGCCTCGGTGCGGGAAACATTACGCAATGGGCCGCCACCCTGCCGGCGGAAATCGCCGCGCTGATCGGGAAAGACGCGGAATGAATGTGTTCGCGACGGGTTCAGTTACGCCCCTCCGAGCGCCGCTAGGCGCTGCGCGCCAAGCTTTGCTTGCCTCCCCCTCAAGGGAGGAGGTGAGAAAAGCGGAATTGGCAGGATGTCGCCACAAGCTCGATGTCACCCTCCCCCTTGAGGGGAGGGCCAGGGAGGGGGTGTCTCTCCGCATACTCGAAGCAAGGATCGCCCCATGAGCAAGCATGTTGCGGTCCTGATGGGCGGATGGTCCAATGAGCGTCCGGTGTCGCTGATGTCGGGAGCCGGCTGCGCTGCCGCCTTGCGCCGCGCCGGCTATGAGGTCAGCGAAGTCGATGTCGGCCGCGACATCGCCAATGTGCTGCTCGAGCTCAAGCCGGACGTCGCCTTCAATGCCCTGCACGGTCCGTTCGGTGAAAGCGGGATGATCCAGGGGCTGCTCGAATTGATGCAGATCCCCTATACCCATTCGGGCGTGCTGGCCTCGGCCCTCGCCATGGACAAGCATCAGGCCAAGATCGTCATGAAGGCCGCCGGCATTCCGGTCACCGATCACGTTATCGTGTCACGCGCCGAAGCCGCGCGATCCCATGTCATGGCCACCCCCTATGTGATCAAGCCGATCGCCGATGGCTCGAGTTTCGGCGTGCATATCGTCAGGCAGGGCGCCAACCAGCCGCCGCAGGAAATCCTCGGTGAGACCTGGACTTCCGGCGAAGAAGTCATGGTCGAGCGCTACATTCCCGGACGCGAACTGACGTGCGCCGTGATGGGCGATGTGGCTATGGGAGTGACCGAGATCGTCACCGATCTCAGCTTCTACAACTATGAAGCAAAGTACGCTAAAGGCGGATCAGTTCACGTTATTCCGGCGCAGCTTCAACCTAAAATTTACGACAAAGTGCAAAAGCTGAGCTTGGCCGCACATGCGGCTCTCGGCTGCCGGGGCGTGACGCGGTGCGACTTCCGCTACAATGACGCCGCCGGCCCTGACGGGGAACTGGTCTGCCTTGAGATCAACACCCAGCCAGGCATGACCGAGACATCGCTGGTGCCCGAGCAGGCGTTGCATGCCGGGCATTCCTACGAAGAACTGGTCGCCTGGATGGTGGAGGACGCGAGTTGCAACAGGTAAAGAGCGAGGCCTTTCTCGCTGGCGCCAGGGTCGTCGATCCCCGCGCATTGCCTGTTCCTGTCCGTTCTCCCCGCCGCAGGCTCGCCAACAACCTCGGCCGTTCCTGGGTTCTGCACCGCAGCCGCATTCTGCGCGGCGCAGCGATCGCTGCCCTGATCGCGGGCGCCGCGCTCATCTATCAGGTGCGCGAGCCGATCGGCTTCGCCGCAACCGCGCTGGCCGACGCCGCGCAGGGGCGGTTCGCCGCCTCAGGGTTTGCCGTCGGCGCGATTTCCATTACCGGCCAGACGTTGACCAGCGAACAGGCCATCTTCGACGCACTCGGCATCGAACCGCATACCTCGACCGTCAGCTTCGACGTCGAGGCCGCCCGTGCGCGCGTGGCCAAGCTGCCGGCGGTGGACAGTGTCACGGTCCGCAAGACCTATCCGGGCGATGTCACGGTCACCATCACCGAAAAGGTGCCGGTGGCGCGCTGGCGGGTCGATGGCATCACCTTTGTGGTCGATGCCTCCGGCGAACAGATCGGCGAGGACCGGGGCGCCTATGGCGACCTGCCGCTGGTGGTGGGTGACGGCGCCAATGACGATGCCATGGTGATGATCAGGGCGCTGGATCAGCATCCCGTGCTCAAGGACGGGCTCGTGGCCCTGTCGCGCATCGCCGATCGCCGCTGGGACCTCATCTATGACACTGCGCTGCGGGTGCAACTGCCCGAACTGGGCGTCGCCCGCGCGCTGCGCAACCTCGAAACCTATCAGGCGGACTACCAGCTCCTCGACCGCGACGTGACCGTCATCGACCTGCGGGTGGATACGCTGGTGGCGGTGCGTCCGACCAAGTCGGAAGAGGAACTGGCGGCCGAGGAAGAAGAGCGCAAGGCTGCGATCCTCGAGCGGGCGCGCTCGGGCCAACCCTATCCATTGCCGCCGCGCAACCTGCCGACCACCGCGTTTCCTCAACCGACGACCGTACCGCAATGATGACCGACGCCATGACCTCCCGGCTTCGCCCCGTCCAGCCCGGCAAGACCACTTTGGTCGCCGTGCTCGATATCGGCTCGACCAAGATTTGCTGCGTTATCGCCCGCCTCACGCCGCGCCCCGAGGGCAGGGCCCTGCGCGGGCGCTCGCACCAGGCGGAGGTGATCGGCTTCGGCTATGGCCCCTCGGCGGGGGTCAAGAGCGGGGTCGTGACCGACATCGAGAAGGCCGAGCAGGCCATCCGCTCTGTCGTCGGCATGGCCGAGCGGGCGGCGGGACTGACGCTCGAATCAGTCATCGTCAATGTCACGGCCGGTCGCCTGGGCTCCGAGACCTTCTCCGCGGCCGTCTCGCTCGACGGTCAGGAAGTGGAGAAGGCCGACCTTTATCGCGTGCTGCGCGCCGTCAACGAGCGCTCGGTCCGGCCGGAGCGCTCCATCGTTCATGCGTTACCGATCGGCTACGCGATCGATGGCCAGAAGGGTATCCGCGACCCGCTGGGCATGGTGGGCGACAAGCTGGGCGTGGACGTCGCCGTGGTCAGTTCGGAAACGCTGGCCATGCGCAATCTCGAGCTGGTGCTGCATCGCTGCCACCTGCAGATCGAGGCGCTGATCGCCACTCCCTATGCTTCGGGACTTTCCGTGCTAGTCGACGACGAAGCCCAGTTGGGCGTCGCCTGCATCGACTTCGGCGGCGCCACCACCACGGTGTCGGTGTTCAACGATGGTCACCTGGTCTATGCCGACGCCATCGCCATCGGCGGCCACCACCTGACGCTCGACATTGCCCGTCAGCTTTCAGTCAGCGTTGCCGATGCTGAGCGCCTCAAGACCTTCTATGGCTCGGTGCTGCCCGGCCAGGCCGACGAACGCGACCTGATCCCGATCCAGCCGGTCGGTGCGAGCCATGACGAGGCCCCCGGCCAGGTGGCGCGCTCGGTACTTACGCGGATCATGCGGCCGCGCATCGAGGAAATCCTCACCGCCATTCGCGATCGGATGCAGGCCACCGGCATGATGGACGTGTGCGGCCGCCGCTTCGTGCTCACCGGCGGCGCCAGCGAGATGACCGGCCTGCCCGAAGTTGCCCGCCGGACGCTGGCCCGCAACGTGCGCAACGGCCGTCCGATGGGCATAGCCGGGCTGCCCGAGATGGCCAAGGGCGCCGCCTTCGCCTCGGTAGCCGGCATGCTGATCTATCCGCAGGTCTGCGGCCAGGAATATGTCGAACCCCGGTCGAGCCGCAGGCTGACCGGTACGGATGGCTACTTTGCCCGCGTCGGCAACTGGCTCCGCACCAGCTTCTAGAGCTGTTCCGGCGCCCACCTTCCCTCAAGGGGGGCAAGCAGAGCTTGGTGCACCGCGCCTGGCGCCGCTCGGGGGGCTGGGGAGGCAGAACGTTCTCCCACCCCCTCCCAAGCTATGCTACGGCCCTACGGGCCTAGCGTCGCTACCCTCTCCTCAAGGGGGAGGGTTGTCGACTGCGGCAGCGGTAGAAATCCTCTAGAAACAGAGTGCCTAAGCAACCACAACCACCGACTACTCCCTCCCCCTTGAGGGGAGGGCAAGCAGAGCTGGCGCGCAGCGCCTAGCGGCGCTCGGGAGGGGGGCTCTGCCTGGCATTGTGCCATTGCAACGACCCCTCCCTTGATCCCTCCCCTCAGGGGGAGGGTGTCGACTGGGATAGCAGTGAACATGTTAGTCCGGACCAGATCCTCCAAATCGAGGGAGGGCAAGGCGCATCGCGAGGCGGTGGATCGTTTTGCATGGCGAGCCGTTGCGGAACATGACGATGTTCCTGCGTGGCTGCGACAGCGCACAGCGCATCACCTTCGGAGATAGCCCATGCTTCGTTCCCTTCTGATCGGCCTGGTTGCGGGTCAACGCGGGCTAACGCCGCTGGCGGCCGTTGCCATCGCCACGCAGCGGCATGAAATCGCGACGGTCCTGCCTTTGCAGAAGCTCCTGCAGCATCCGCTGATGGCGGCTGGCAGCATCGCCCTGGCGGCCGCCGAAATGGGGGGCGACAAGATGAAATCGGCGCCCGACCGGGTTGTGCCGGCGGGCCTGGCGGTGCGGGCGGTAACGTCGGCCTATGCCGGGGCTGCACTGGCGCCGCGCAATCAACGGGTCGCCGGGGCAGCCGTCGCGGTCGGCGCGGCGCTCCTGTCATCTTATATTGGCCTACGGCTGCGTCGCAGCGCCATGCGCCGCTACGGGCAGACCGCCACCGGCCTCGTCGAGGACGCCATCGTCTTCGGCAGCGGCCTGCTCATCGCCAATCCGCGTCTGACGGGTGATGCCGCCCGCATCACCGACGCGCGCCGGACGCGCCGCTAGCTACCAGCCCTGCGCCACCGCGTCGCCCAGCGTCAGCGCAAGCCGGCGGCGGGTTGCGGCCTCGAACGTCTCCGGCCAGGCAATGGCAAGTCGCTCGGCCATGGCGCGGGCGCGCGGCATGAACTGGCGGGCGATGGCGAGGTTGGCTTCGATCAGCGCCTCACGCTCCGGCCCCGGATAGGGCAGGGATTGCAGCATCTGCATGTCGTCGGGAGACAGCAACTTGGACTGGTGCAGTATGCCGCCGGGGTCGGGTGCAGTGACGTCCTGCATCAGCAGGGTCTCGAGATGCCCCCGCATCATGCCGACGCCCAGCACCATCGTGACATACTCGCGGCGCCCCAGGCCAACCGGCATCAGGCCCAGCATGCGAATGAACTCGTGGATGAGGTAGCTGACGGTGGCCGGGTCAGGCTGGCGCGGCGGCAGGGTTTCGGGCAGCGCATCGTAGACGCCGTCCCGGTCGACCAGCGGCTTAACCGTGTTTTTGGCGCGCGAGCCGAACCGTGCGGGCTCCACGATGATCAGGTCGCAGCGCAGCCATTCGTGGGAAACCGCGTTGAGCAGCAGCCCGCCGCGCGGCAACTCCTGCCAGAAGACGATCGGCGTGATCGCCTCGAGACTCTTGCGCCAGTCGCGGGCGACGGCAGCATGATCCTCCGGGGCGGCCAGGGCGACGAGGTCGACGTCGCTCCATTCGTCGGCCGTGCCGCGGCCGAAGCTACCAGACAGGAACAGGCCGCGCACGGCCTGCTTGTCGGCCATGTGCTCGCCGATTGCGGCGATCAACTGTTGCTGGTCCATGGTCCCCCCCAGTGCAGCAGGGGACCACAAACCACCTCGGCGAGCAATCTATCTCCGCGCCCTGGCTCAGTTTCCGGCGTAGGCTCGCTCGATTGCCGCAATGTCGATCTTGCGCATGCCCATCATCGCCTGCATGGCGCGGCTCGCCCCTTCGCGATCCGGCCCGGTCAGCGCTGCCGGCAACTGCCTGGGCGTGACCTGCCAGGACAGGCCGAACCTGTCCCTGCACCAGCCACACATGCTTTCCTCACCGCCGCCGCTGGTCAACCGGTCCCAGAAATAGTCCGTCTCCGGCTGCCCGTCGGTCTCGATGACGAAGCTCACCGCTTCGGTGAAGGGGCGGTTGGCCTTGTCGCCGCCATTGAGCAGCAGAAACCTCTGCCCCTCCAGTTCGAGCACAGCCGTGAATGCCGGCTGGTCGGGCCCATGGCGCACCAGGTCACGGACTGCCGCGTTCCTGAATGTCTCGGTGTAAAACGTGATCGCCTCGTCGATGCGATCATCGAACCAGAGGCACGGCATGAGTTTTGACATTTCTGGGCTCCCTTGCTTGTCGATGCCACCACGACGAGCGGAGTCGGCGGCATTCGACAGTGCTTTCGTGGTTAACGGGGGGTCAATGCGTAACCCGCGAGTGTCGCAATTTGCGTTCACGTTAACACCGGCGGGACAATTGTTAGGGGCCGGTTAACGTTTGGGAGGGTAAATCTTTACCAACCAAGCCACTATGGGGCCCCTCATGACTATCAACCTCACGATCCCGGACATTCAGGAACTTAAGCCCCGCATCACCGTGTTCGGTTGCGGCGGTGCCGGCGGCAACGCCGTCAACAACATGATCGAGTCCGGCCTGGACGGGGTGGACTTTGTTGTTGCCAATACTGATGCGCAGGCTCTGGCGCTCAGCAAGGCCCAGCGGATCATCCAGTTGGGCGTCGGCGTCACGGAGGGCCTGGGCGCCGGTTCGCACCCGGAAGTGGGTCGTGCGGCTGCCGAAGAGAGCTGGGACGAGATCAATGATCACCTCTCGGGCTCGCATATGGTGTTCATCACCGCCGGCATGGGCGGCGGCACCGGCACCGGCGCTGCCCCCGTCGTGGCGCGCGCCGCCCGCGAGCAGGGCATCCTCACCGTGGGTGTCGTCACCAAGCCGTTCAACTTCGAGGGCAATCGCCGCGCGCGTCTCGCCGAGGACGGCATCGATGAGTTGCACCGGCATGTCGATACGCTGATCGTCATCCCCAACCAGAACCTGTTCCGCGTCGCCAATGAAAAGACCACCTTCGCCGACGCTTTTGCGATGGCCGACCAGGTGCTGTTCTCCGGCGTCGCCTGCATCACCGACCTGATGGTCAAGGAAGGCCTGATCAACCTCGACTTCGCCGACGTGCGCGCCGTGATGCGCGGCATGGGCAAGGCGATGATGGGTACCGGCGAGGCCTCGGGCGAAGACCGTGCGCGCCACGCCGCTGAAGCCGCCATTGCCAATCCGCTGCTCGACGATGTGTCGATGCATGGCGCACGTGGCCTGCTGATCTCTATCACCGGCGGTCCGGACCTGACGCTTTATGAAGTGGATGAGGCTGCCAGCCGGATCCGCGAAGAAGTCGATCCCGATTGCAATATCATTCTGGGCGCCACCTACGATCCGAGCCTCACCGGCACGCTGCGGGTGTCCGTGGTTGCCACCGGCACCGATGCCACCATGGTGCAGGCCCTCGAGCCGGCCAAGCCGCATGCCTCGCGCACGCCGCTTGAAGTGCGCCGCCACGTGCCCGTCGAGGCCAACCGGGCTGCGGTCGAGCGCGCCGCCGTCGCTACGCCGGCTGCCCCCGCAGCGCCCGCGATGGAACACCAGTTCGAGGCCGCCGTCGCCGAAGCCTTCAGCATGGCCGCCCCGACCCCGATGCACCACGATGTGGAAGATGACGGCGTGTCCGTCGAGCCCTACATTCCTGCCGCCGAAAGCCTGCAGGACGAAGACGAATCGCCGGTAGTTGCCGAGGAGCCTGTGCCCAGCGTCTATGTGCCATCCCACGCCGCCCGTCCCGACGGGCAGCGCCGGATGCCGCGCACCGAGGAGCTGCCGATTGTTGCGAGGCGGCCACAGGAGCCACAGGATCGTCAGGACGTCGAGCCGCGTAATGCCCGCGCATTGTTCAAGAAACTCGCCTCCAATGTGGGCTTGAACCTGGGGCAGCCGGCTGTCCAGCCGAGGGAAGAAATGCCCTATGCCGCCGCCGATGATGCGGCTGCCCGGAGTGCCATAGAGGCCGGTGGCGCAAGGACTTCCCGCGTTGCGCCAGCTGCAGAGGGTGCGCGCGGTAATCTCGATCCGCATGGGCGCCAGCCGGCGCCGGCGCCGCAGAAGGACAGCCTCGAAATCCCGGCATTCCTGCGCAAGCACGGCTGATCGCGGCAGACAGAAACCAGAGAACATAGCTCGGCGCAGCTTTCGCGCCGAGTTTTTTTTGGCTAACAGAGACCTTGTATCAGTCGGCTTGGGCGGAGCTATTTCGAGCATGCAAAAACTGTCCACGCGTCAGCGTACGCTTGCCGGCCAGATTAGTTTCTCCGGATACGGTGTCCATAGTGCGCAGCCGGTGACCCTGACCATCGGGCCGGGCGCGGCCGACAGCGGCATCACCATCTGCCGGCAAAAGCCCGATGGCACCATGACATTGCCGGTGACCGTGCATTTTTCGAGAGTCACGCGCACGACGCTTTGCACCACGCTCGACCTGGGCGACAGCATCAGCGTGGCGACGGTCGAGCATGTGATGTCGGCCCTCAGCGGCCTCGGCGTGGACAATGCTCTCATCACTCTCGATGGCGCCGAGTGCCCAATCCTCGACGGCAGTGCCCGGCCTTTCGCCGAGGCCATCCTGCGGGTGGGTCTGGAAGTGCAGCCGGCGCAGCGCCGGTTCATCAAGATCATGCGCGCCGTCACTGTACGCAACAACGACGCTTTTGCGGCGCTTGAGCCCTACAACGGCCGGGCGCTCGATCTTGAGATCGACTTCGACAACACGGTCATCGGCCGCCAGCGCATGATCTTCGACTGGACGCCGCGCCGCTACTACGAAGACGTGTCGCAGGCGCGCACCTTCGGCTTCATGCGTGATGCCAAGATCCTGCGCCAGGCCGGCTATGCGCTCGGCTCCAGCCTCGACAACTCGATCACCGTGCATGAGGACCGGGTCCTCAATCCCGGCGGGTTGCGCTACGAGGACGAATTCGTTCGGCACAAGCTGCTGGACGCCATTGGCGACCTGTCGCTGGGTGGGTTGCCGATCTGGGGTCGGTTCCGTTCCTACAAGGGTGGCCACGCGCTCAACGCCCACGTCTTGAGCGGACTCTTTTCCAGCGACGCCAATTATGAGATAGTTGGGGCTGAAGACCTGCCGCTCGAGTTCGAGGCGTTCGACGATCACCCCACCGGGCTGGCGGTCAACCACTATCTCAGGGCCGTTCGCTGACCCCGCGGGGGCACCGGGCGTGTCACAGTTTTGATCCAATTATTATCTACGCCGCAGCAAAGCGGTTTTCCTACAATGACGGGGCAGTTCGTGACAGTTGATGCTTTTGGTGGTCTCACCAGCCGGGCCGCCCGGTTTATCGCGGTCGCTCTGATGGCAGCGGTTCTGGCCGGCTGCAGCATGTTCGGGCCGCAAAAGCTCAAGGCAGAGCCGATCATTCCGGCCGCCACGCTGTATCAAAAGGCGCTGGACGACATGGATCGCCAGTATTACGCCACGGCCATCAAGTCGCTCGAGCAGTTGGACCGCCAGCATCCGCGCGACCCGCTGCTGGAAAAATCCAAGCTGATGCAGGTCTATGCCAACTATCGCGGTGGCAAGCTCGAGGAGGCCATCCTCGCCGCCGACCGCTACATGGCGCTCTATGCCAACCGGCCTGACGCCGCCTACGTGCTCTACCTCAAGGGCAATGCCTATTTCGCCCAGATCAAGGACATCACGCGCGACCAGCAGTTGTCCGCTGATGCCATCGAGACCTATAATCTCGTGATCGCCAACTACCCGCGCTCCGAATATGCCGAGGACGCCAAGGAAAAGCTGCTGGTGGCCTATGACCAGCTTGCCGGCAAGGAAATGTCCGTCGGCCGCTACTATCTCGGCCAGGGCCAGTATACTGCTGCCATCAATCGCTTCCGCGTGGTTGTGGAGACCTGGCAGACCTCGACCCATGTCGAGGAAGCCCTCTACCGCCTCACCGAAGCCTATCTGTCGCTCGGGCTGACCAACGAGGCCGCGACGGCTGCGGCCGTTCTGGGCCACAACTATCCCTCCAGCACCTGGTACAAGCAGGCGTTCGACCTGCTGGCCAAACAGGGGCTGGCACCGGCCGTCAACAGCGGTAGCTGGATGGCGGGGCTGCGGGCCTAAGCGCCTTCCAACTTATCTGTTGCCAGTTTGTTCCGGGGCGCTAAGATGCGTCCCGGTTCGTTTCTGCTCGCTGGAATCGCTGCTACGCAATAGTCTTCGGAGACCTCGTGGCGAGCCTGCCGAACCACGAGGTCGCGCGAATGGAGGCCTCTTGGCCACGATCTCGTCCTTCGACGAGCTCAGGACGAGGTCTACTGAGGTTGTCGGACGGGGCGTTGTGCCCGGATAAACGGCGTCGAGCACGGGACCGCTCGGCGACATAGAGTTTGGGAATGATCCGCGCATGTTGAACGCGCTTTCAGTTCGCAACATCGTACTGATCGATCAGCTCGATCTGGCGCTCGACGGGGGCATGACGGTACTCACGGGCGAGACGGGCGCCGGCAAGTCCATCCTGCTCGATGCCTTGACCCTCGCACTTGGCGGGCGCGGCGATGCATCTCTCGTGCGCAGCGGGCAGGACAGCGGCCAGGTGGTCGCCGTGCTGCAGCTCGCCGTCGATCACCCCGCCCGGGCCGCACTGCGCGACAATGCCATTCCCGATGACGAGGACGTCATCCTGCGCCGGGTGCAGTTCGCCGATGGACGCACCCGGGCCTTCATCAACGATCAGCCGGTTTCGGCGGCTTTGCTGCAAAAGGTCGGCAGCCAGATCGTCGAAATCCACGGCCAGCATGATGATCGGGCGCTGGTGGATGTTGCCACCCATCGTGCAGCGCTCGATGCCTTCGGCGAGCTCGAAGCCGCTGCCGCCCGCGTTGGCAGCGCCTGGCAGGGGCTCAGCGACGCGCAGGATGCGGTGGTGGCCCAGAAGGCGCTGGTGGCACAGGCCCTGGCGGCCGAGGATTATGCCCGGCACACGGTGGAGGAGCTGTCCAAGCTCAAGCCCATCGCCGGAGAAGAGGACGAACTGGCCGAGCGCCGGCAGCACCTGCAGCAGGTCGAGCGGGCCGCCTCCGATGTCACCGAAATCGACGACATGCTCAACGGTCCTGCGGCGCCGGCGCCGGCGCTGGCCAGCCTGATGCGCCGGCTGATGCGCAAGATCGACGGCGGGCAGGCACTGTTCCAGCCGATCGTCGATACCATCGATGCTTCGCTGGTCTCCCTTGATCGCACCAGCGAGGCGCTCGAAGAGCTCAAGCGCGAGATGGCGTATGATCCGCGCGAACTGGAGGCGGTGGAGGAGCGTCTGTTCGCCTTGCGCGCCGCTGCCCGCAAGCATCAGACCAGTTGCGATGGACTGGCCGAGGTCCTCGCCAAGTACAGCGCCGATCTCGATACGCTGCAGAGCGGCGAGGCGCGGCTCGAGACCCTGCAGGCGGCCGAGGCGAAGGCGCTGGACGCCTACCGCAAGGCGGCCGAAGCCCTGAGTACCGGGCGCGCCAGGGCCGCTGCGGCTCTCGGCAAGGCCGTGGGGGCCGAACTGCCCGATCTCAAGCTCGGCTCGGCCCGCTTCATCGTCGATCACCAAGTCGACAGGAGCCGGATGGCAGCGTCAGGTTTCGACCAGATTGCCTTTCACGTCCAGACCAATCCGGGCACGGCGGCCGGTCCGCTGCTCAAGGTCGCGTCGGGCGGCGAGCTCAGCCGCTTCCTGCTGGCGCTCAAGGTGGTGCTGGCCGATCGGGGCTCGGCGCCGGTGCTGATCTTTGACGAAATCGATACCGGTGTCGGCGGCGCCGTGGCCGACGCCATCGGCCGGCGCCTGGCGCGGCTGGCGGGCAAGGTGCAGGTGCTGGCCGTTACCCACGCGCCGCAGGTGGCGGCGCGGGCGCAGCGACACCTGCTGATCGAGAAGCAGGCCATCAAGGAGGGCGCGTTCATGCGCACCCATGTCAAACCGCTCGATGCCCCGGCGCGGCAGGAGGAAGTGGCGCGCATGCTGGCCGGCGCGACGGTCACCGACGAGGCGCGGGCGGCGGCGAGCAAGCTGCTGAGCGAGGTGGGATGACGGCCTCGCACGCAATTGGCGCGAGACTGGGCGCCGAGAAGCGTCCTCATGGTGAGCCTGTCGAACCACGAGGACGTGGCACTGCGCTGCCCGCGCTCGCCCCCCTGGTTCGACAGGCTCACCATGAGGTCTCTGGGACCGCAGCTGTTGCGCGGGGCGTGGCACGACCCCGCCGCAAACGCTATCTGTCCCTCCCCCTATCAGGGGGAGGCTAGGAGGGGGTATCCTCTTCGCCTGTGAAACATCTCTGCTGCGCCTGAGTATCCCGATGACCGACCTGTCCCGCAAACCTGTCGACGAGCTGACCGCAGACGAGGCCGAGGCCGAACTGGCCCGCCTGGCGCAGGCCATTGCGGCGGCGGACATTGCCTATCACCAGAACGACGCGCCCGAGATCACCGACGCCGACTATGACGCCCTGCGCCGGCGCAACGACGCCATCGAGGAGGCCTTTCCCACGCTGGTGCGCCCGGACAGCCCGTCGCTGTCGGTGGGCGCGCCGCCGGCCGAAGGCTTTGCCAAGGTGCGCCACGCGGTGCCGATGCTGAGCCTCGCCAAGGCCTATACCGACGAGGACGTCGTCGACTTCATCACGCGCGGCCGGCGGTTCTTTCAGCGGGACGAGGGCCTCGAGATCGCCTTCACCGCCGAGCCGAAGATCGATGGCCTGTCGGCTTCGCTGCTCTATGAGAACGGCGTCTTCGTGCGCGGCGCGACGCGCGGCGACGGCGCGGTGGGCGAGGACATCACCGCCAATCTCCGGACCATCACCGACATCCCGCATAAGCTCAAGGGCACCGGCTGGCCGCAGAGCATCGAGATCCGCGGCGAGGTCTACATGACCTATGCCGAGTTCCAGGCGCTCAAGGCGCGCTCGGCTGCGTCGGGCGGGCAGGACTATGTCAATCCGCGCAACACCGCCGCGGGATCGCTGCGCCAGAAGGACCCGGCAGTCACCGCCAGCCGAAATCTCAAATTCTTTGCCTATGCCTGGGGCGCCACCAGCGAGGATCCGGCGCCGACGCAGTTCGATTCCGTGCAGAAGTTCGCCGAATGGGGGTTTCAGGTCAGCCCGCTGATGGTGCGTGCGAAGTCGGTGGAGGACCTGATCGCGCACTACCGGCTGATCGAGGCGCAGCGCTCATCCCTCGGCTACGACATCGACGGCGTCGTCTACAAGGTGGATCAGCTCGAGCTGCAGCGTCGCTGGGGTTTCGTGACCGGCGAGCCACGCTGGGCGGTGGCGCACAAGTTCCCGGCCGAACAGGCGACGACGGTGGTCAAGCGCATTGACATCCAGGTCGGCCGCACTGGCACGCTGGCACCGGTGGCGCGGCTCGAGCCGGTGACCGTGGGTGGCGTGGTGGTGGAGAACGTGACGCTGCACAACGAGGACTACATCAAGGGCCTCGACAGCAACGGCTTGGAAATCCGCGAAGGCATCGATATCCGCATCGGCGATACCGTGGTGATCCAGCGGGCAGGCGACGTCATTCCGCAGATCGTCCGCGTGGTGATCGAAAAGCGGCCGGACGACGCCCAACCGTACCAGTTCCCCCACGAATGCCCGGTGTGCGGCTCGCCGGCGACGCGCGAGCTCAACGAGAAGACCGGCAAGGAAGATTCGCGCCGCCGCTGCACCGGCGAGATGATCTGCCCGGCCCAGGCCGTCGAGGCGCTGCGCCACTTTGTGTCGCGTGGGGCGCTCGATATCGAGGGGCTGGGCGCGGAAAACATCGAGCTGTTCTTCAATGCGGGCCTCGTGCGAACGGCCGCTGATATCTTCACCCTCAGGGATCGTCGCCCCGCCGTGCAGCAGGCGCTGGCCGAGCGGCGCGAGGCACAGGCGCGCCAGCGCGAGGCCGCATCCGGCAAGGTGCGCCGGAACGTGCGCAGCGTCGAGGACCGCAACTATGGGGGCCTCGACAAGCTCTTCGCCGCGATCGACGCACGCCGCGAGCCGGAGCTCGACCGTTTCATCTTCGCGCTGGGCATCCGCCATATCGGAGAGACTACCGCGGCGGTGCTGGCCCGTACCTTCTCGACCATCGAGGAGCTGATCCGCGTCGGAAAGGAAACCGCGGCTGCCGAAGACCCGAAAGCGGTCTTCCCGTCGGTCGACGGCATCGGCGGCACGGTCATCGATGCGCTGGTCGATTTCTTCGGCAACGAACGCAATGATGCCGCGCTCGATGCGCTGCTGGCCCAGGTGCATCCCAAGCCCTATGTGGTCAATGTTTCCGCCGACAGCGTCGTTGCGGGCAAGACGGTGGTGTTCACCGGCACCCTCGAAAAGATGTCCCGCTCCGAGGCCAAGGCGATGGCCGAGCGGCTCGGCGCCAAGGTCGCCGGTTCAGTGTCCGCCAAGACCGATATCCTCATCGCCGGCCCCGGCGCCGGCTCCAAGCTCAAGTCCGCCGAGGCCTTGGGAGTCGAAGTCATCAGCGAAAATGAATGGTTCGAGCGGGTCGGCAGGTAATCGGCTACAACTGCGCAAAACAGCGTCACCACGGAGAGCGTCATGCGGGGACTGACTGCGGCGGCCATGGCCGCCCTCATGCTGCCGGGTTCGGCAATCGGGAGCGAGATCGGCGACACGCTCGCCCAGCGTCTCTATGACGGAACCCTATCCGAGGTGCGGGCGGAGGCAATCGCGCTCTGCCCGGAACACGCCGATGCCTGCTTCGCAGCGGGCCTGACGGACCTGATCGGGGGCGTCGAAGCGCTGTCGCAGGCCTTCTACCGGCATGGCGGTACGGCGCCCGGTACGCCGGCGGCCGCCATGTTGCTCGGCATCGACAGCGGCACAACGGCGATGCCGCTCAATCCCGATCCGGAGCCGCTGAGCTACGAGCAACTGCGCACCATCCTGGGCGACTTCGTCACCGCGATGGATGCCGCCAAGGGCTATTTCGAGCAGGGCGATGGCAGTGAATTTGTCATCGCCATCGAGCCGCTGCGCGTGCGCATCGATCTCGACGGCAACGGCGTTGCCGAAGCGGAGGAAACGCTGGCTGCGGTGGTCGGCGCGGTGGGGGAATTCGCCAATATCCCTTCGCCCGATGCACCGCCGGTCTCGGACAAGACCAGGTCCAAGCGGGCCGAGGCCGCCGCGCCGGATCTCAGCATCGGCTTCGACAATGCCGACTCCATCTGGTTCGCCGGCTATACGCAGGTGGTTGCGGCGCCGGTCGACCTGCTGCTGGCGCATGATTTTTCCGAGTTCTTCGACGCCTATCTGCACCGGGTCTTTCCGGTGGCGGGCCTGCTCATGCAGAATTATTCGCGCGGCAGCAGGCTGATGATGGACCCAGAGAGCGATGCCTTCATCGCCGACATCATTGCCGCCATTCATACCATCGACTTTCCGGTGACGGACGCCGAGCGGCTGGCGGGCGTGCTGGAGCGGCTCAAGGCCATCACCGCCCTGTCGCGGCAGAACTGGGAGCTGATCCTGGCCGAGAGCGACGACGATCGCGAACTTGTGCCGTCGCCGCGCCAGACGTCCCTGCTGCCCGAGACCCCGGTGACCGAGCAGACGGTGGCAGCGTGGCTGGCGACGCTCGACACGATGGACCAGATTTTCGCCGGCGAGTTGCTGGTGCCGCACTGGCGTTTCGAGCAGGGCTTCGATCTGTCCGCCTATTTCGCCACCGCCAGTGAAACCGATCTCGTCATGCTGATCGCGGGGCAGGGGGCGCTGCCCTATCTCAGGCCGGGCCCGATCGCGGACGCGCGCAGCTTCGCCGAAGCCAACGAGGCCTTCGGCACCGACTGGCTCCGCTACGCCTTCTGGTTCAACTGATGCTGTACCTCCGTCTCGTCGCCCTCCTCGTCCTGCTCATCGGCGCTTCGGCGGTTCACGCCGCCCCGCCCTTCAAGACGCCCCAGGCGCTGGTTGAAGGCATCTATGCCGAGATCGAGGCCTCCAGTTACTGGGAGAATTTCGATCAGGAAGCGGGCTTTGAACCCTTCGATACGTTTTCGAGCGAGCTTAGGGCACGGGTCACGGCGGCAGATGCCATCGTCAACCCGACCGGCGAGTTCATCGGCGCGCTCGACTTTTCGCCCTTCTTCTACGGGCAGGATTCGACCGGCATGACCTTTGTCATCGGCGCGGCGGTCAGCAAGGGGGGCAAGGCCAGCGCGCCGGTGCAGATCCTGCTCGAAGGGGAGGTGCTGCACGAGTTGCGGGTCGTGATGGTGGAGGAGGCGGGGGTCTGGAAGGTCGACGACTTCGTGCTGCCGGGCGACGATGGTCCCTGGCGCCTCACCGACTATCTGGCCGACCCGCTCAATTTCTGATCCTGGAGCTTTTCATGCGCCTCATCACCCTTGCCGTCGGCCTGTTCGTTACCACGGTGGGTCCCGCCTTTGCCCAGCCCTATGAAAGCCCCGAAGCGCTGCTCGAAGCGTTCTACGCGCCCTATTTCAGCGGCGACTTTCCCGAAAACGAGAGCCAGTTCCGCTCGGCGGCGCTGCAGGATCTCTACGACACCGATGCGGAGCTGACGCCCGAAGGCGAGATGGGCGCGATCAGCTTTGATCCCTATATCGACGGCCAGGACTACGACCTGGGCGAGTTGGTCATCGGTGAGCCGGCAATCACCGGCGATGCCGCCTCGGTCGAGGTCAGCTTCACCAATTTCGGCGAGCCGCGCAGCCTCACCTACGAACTGGTGCTGGAGGATGACGGCTGGAAGATCGATGACGTGGTCTCGACCAGCCCGGACAATCCCTACCGGCTTAGCGACATCTTCGCCGAGGCCGCAGCGGGGTATTGAGCGGCAAGGGGAAAAGTACCCCCTCCTAACCTCCCCCTCAAAGGGGGAGGAATCTGGCTGGTGAGTGTCCCAAATGGTGCCACAGACTGGATGGGTCCCTCCCCCTCCCAGGGGGAGGTTCGGTGGGGGTCCTCCCAGTGTCGCGGCTATAGCGCCGCCGTCGCCTCCTTCAGCCACTGCTTGACCGCCCCCGTGACGCGCGGCCCGATCTCCTGCCACACGCGCCGATGGTAGGCATCGAGCCATTCGCGTTCGGCGTCGGTCAGCAGCTGGGGCTGGATCAGTCGCTTGTCGATCGGGGCCAGGGTCAGCGTCTCGAATTCGAAATAGCCGGGGAAGCCAGCGCTTTCGACGACGGTGATCAGATTTTCGATGCGGATGCCGTAGGCTCCGGTTTGGTAGAAGCCGGGCTCGTTGGAGATGACATTCCCCACCTCGAAGGGGGTGGTGTAGCGCGGGGAGATGCCCACCGGCCCCTCATGCACGCCGAGATAGGCGCCGACGCCGTGGCCGGTGCCGTGATTGTAGGTGACGCCGACCTGCCACAGGAACTGCCGCGCCAGGATGTCGAGCTGCGCGCCGGTCGTGCCCTTGGGGAAGCGGGCCATGGAGATGGCGATCATCCCCTTGAGCACGCGGGTGTAGCGATCGCGCTCCTCCTCTCTCGGCTCGCCGGTCGAGAGCGTGCGCGTGATGTCGGTGGTGCCCGATAGATACTGGGCGCCGCTGTCCACCAGCATGATTTCGCCGGGGTTGAGCCTGCGGTCGGTCTTCTCCGTCACGCGATAGTGGACGATGGCGCCGTTGGGTCCGGCCCCTGAAATCGTGTCGAAGCTGGCGTCGACGCAGGTCTCTTCCTCGCGGCGGAAGGCTTCGAGCGCCGTGACGATGCCGATCTCGCTCAGCTCGCCTTGGGGCGCCGTCTCGTCGAACCAGGCCAGGAACTTGGCCAGAGCCACGCCATCAAGCGTGTGGGCCTCGCGCATGCCCGCCAGTTCCGCCTGGTTTTTGCGCGATTTGGGCAGCAGCACCGGATCGCGCTTTTCCACCAGCTTGGCACCGGCCTCGCCAAGCGCGGCAACGATGGCCTCGGGCGCGCTGGCGGGGTCCATCATCACCGCCTTGCCGGCCTTGCCGAGCCGCGCCAGCGCCGCGGTCAGGGTCTTGCGGCTCGCCACTTTGGCGATGCCGGCCAGGGCGGCCTTGACCTCGTCGGTGATCTTGGCCGGGTCGAGGAACAATGTCGGCTGGCCGCGCCTGGGCACGATGGCGAAGCCCAGCACGAAGGGTGTGTTGGGGACGTCGCGGCCGCGCATGTTGAGCAGCCAGCAGATGGATTCAGGCAGGGTGAGAACGGCGGCATCGGCGTGGTCGGCGGCGATGGACTTCTGGATGGCGGCGATCTTGTCACTGGCGGTCTGGCCGGCGCGGTTGTGCCCGAGGAACTCGATCGTCGAGGCCGGGGCGCCGGGGCGGTCGGGCCAGATGGCGTCGATCAGGTTGGGGTGCGGCACCAGCGTCGCCCGGCCGTTCAGCTTGGCCGCCAAGTCGCGGATTTCCCCCGGCGTATGTAGCCATGCGTCATATGCAATGCTGCCGCCGTTGGGCACATAGTCCGCCACCTGGGGCGAGTTGCCCCCCTGCAGCCATTCGTGCACCTCGATCTTGCTGGTGTCGGTCTGGGCGGGGGCCTGGATCGTGTAGCGGCTGTCCACGAACAGCGCCGCTTTCTTGAGCCCCACCACCGCCAGGCCAGCCGAGCCGGTAAAGCCGGTCATGTAGGCCAGCCGGGCCTCGGAGGCCGGAACCGACTCGCCGCGATGGGCGTCGGCGCGGGGAATGAGGAAGGCGTGCACCTTGGCTTCCATCATCGCCGCACGCAGCGCGGCCAGCCGCGGTGCCACCGTCTTCTTGTCGGACTTTTCCTCAAAGCTCTGGAATGCGGCGGGCGGGAAGTCGTGGGTGGTCATGAGTGGTCCTCGACCGATGTGCGCTCCGGTCATAGCTGGCGTGTCGGATCGGCCATGGCAAATCACCGGCCGAAGCCTAACTTAGAGCCATACGCAAGGAGAGCGAAGATGGAACGGCACAAGAATTTGTTCGCGCGGGCACTCGATGCCCTGGTCGCTGGCCGCGAAAGCCAGGCGCGCGCTTACCTCGACCGCTACGAACGCGACCACGCCAAGCTGAACCGGAAATTAACGAACCGGTAAGGGGGCTTGCGGGATTTGCAGGGCTGGTGTGAGCGCCGGGCCCTAACCAAGTCGCGCGGCGCAACATAGATACAGCATGCGGGGACGAAACCTCGTTACTACCGTGCATGGAGCCGACAATGACTGAGAGCAAGAACGATTTCCGCAAGGCCCTGGGGTCCGTCATCGACGCCCGCGGTCGCGAGTCGAGCCGCCAGGTCAGCTATCGCATGCAGCACCAGCTGATCGGCGCATTCACCAAGCGTCCGTAAGCCGACCGCAGTCTACTGCTGACGATCTGAGTGATCCCCGAAGTCCGCTTCGGGGATTTTGCTTTTTCTGGCGGCGCGGACGCCCGGGCGGGGATTCACGCATCGCGCCGTCAACGTTAGCAGTCCGCTAGCGAATTGGGCCGAGATGCTACGGCATTTCCATGATCAGCGTGGTCCAGTCCTTGCGCTGGATCTTCTGGTTCAACACCAGGCCCTGCCGCGCATAGGCGTTGATCACACCGCGCGCCTGATGCTCCAGAATGCCCGACAGGATCACGGTCGCGCCCTTTTGGCAGATGCCCCCGATCGCAGGCGCCAGCGCCATCAGCGGTCCGGCCAGAATGTTGGCGACGATGAGGTCGTAGGGCGAATTCTGCTTGATGGTAGGATGGTTTACGCCGGCTGCTTCGAGCGCCACGATTAGCGTCCTGACGCCATTGGCGGCGGCATTCTCTATGGTGGTCGTGACCGATACAGGATCGATATCGCTGGCGATGACCCAACTCCTCGTCCGCTTGGCCAGGGCTATCGCCAGCACGCCGGTGCCGGTGCCGACATCGAGCATGTGCCGCGGCTTACGCCGCTTGAGCACCCTGTCGATCGCCTCGAGGCACCCGGTCGTGGTCTCGTGGTGACCAGTGCCAAAGGCTTGAGCTGCATCGATTTTCATCGCCGTCAGCCCACGCGGAACCGGTCCCGTCTCATGGCTGCCATAGACGTAGAAGCCGCCGGCGATCACTGGGGCGAGACCCTCGAGGGATTTCGCCACCCAGTTGATCTCGGGATCGATCGGGGCAACCGAAAATTCCACATCGCCGCCGAGGGTTTGACGCGCCAGCTCAACAAAAGATTCAACATCGGGCGGGCTGTCGCAGGTGGCTTCGAAGAACCACTCGCCCGTCTCTTCATTCTCGTGGGCCGAGGCGGTCAGCGCCAGGTCGTCCCGCTCCATCACGGCATCGACCAGGGCATAGGCCTGGTCCTTGGTGAGCGGGATGGAGGAGAGCTGATCGACGGCCATGGCAGAAATCCTTTGTTCTCCGCCTAGTTGCGCCATGTGCGCGTCGCGGTCAATCTGCGTTATCCCCGCAGCGGCGGGGTGGGTGTAGATTCGATGGGAGCAGGGCGATGTATGGACTGATCGGCAAGCTGCTGGCGGCGCCGGGCAAGCGGGAGGAGTTGCTGGCTATCCTGATGGACAACACCGACACCATGCCCGGTTGCCGCAGCTACATCATCGCGCGCGATCCCGCGAGCGATGATGGCATCTGGGTCACCGAGGTGTGGGACAGCAAGGACAGCCACGCCGCCTCGCTGCAGTTGCCGCATGTGCAGGCGATGATCGCCAAGGCGCGACCGATCATCGCGGGATTTGGCGAACGGTTCGAGACCGAGCCGGTGGTTGAGGTGGTGCGCTAGAACTTCACTGCCGTGCCGGTGATCGACACCATCAGCATCGAGCCGCCCTGGCCGACGACTTCGTAGTCGAGATCGACCCCCACCACGGCGTCGGCACCCATGCGCTCCGCTTCGTAGCTCAGCTCTTCATAGGCTTGGCGGCGGGCGTCACGCAGGGCACCCTCATAGGCGCCGGCGCGGCCGCCGACGATGTCGCGGATGCCGGCAAACAGGTCCCTGAAGATGTTGGCGCCGACAATGACCTCGCCGGTCACGACGCCGAGATATTCGCGGACGGGGCGGCCTTCGAGCGTGGGGGTGGTCGAGATGATCATGCAAGTTTCCTCGTGCTAAAGGGATTTTCTAAAGAGACGCGCCTGACTGCAGGCGGGGCCTGACCTTCGCGAGACCTCATGGTGAGCCTGTCGAACCACGAGGTCGGGAACACCGGGGCTGCGACCTCGTGGTTCGACAGGCTCACCATGAGGTCTGGGAACGCTTGGCTGCACCAATCTGGGTCTCACCCCTTCTTCACAAAACTCTCCAGCACCTTCTTGCGGCCGGCTTTTTCGAAGTCGATGCTCAGCTTGTTGCCTTCGATATCGGTGATGGTGCCATAGCCGAACTTGAGGTGGAAGACGCGTTCGCCGACGCTGAAGGCGGAGCGATCGTTGCCGAGGTCGACTGAGCGAGCGACGAGGTCGCCCTCGATGGTCAGCGGGCCGCCGCCCTTGCGGCTGCCCTGCTGGGCGCGTGCGCGCTGCCAGCCGGGGGTTTCATAGACACTCTCGAAGGGATCGGCTTTGTTGAAGCGGCTGGCGGCGCCGCCGCCATAGCCGTAGCCGCCATAGGCCGAGCCGCGATCGGTGACCTCGACGGCGTCCGGCGGCAGTTCGTCAATGAAGCGGCTGGGAATGGCCGACTGCCAGAGGCCGTGGATCCGGCGGTTTTGTGCCGCTGAAATCCGCACGCGCTTGCGGCCCCTTGTGATGCCGACATAGCCGAGGCGGCGCTCTTCCTCGAGGCCGGCGCGGCCGCTCTCGTCCATCGAGCGCTGGCTGGGGAAGGTGCCATCCTCCCAGCCGGGCAGGAAGACCGTGTCGTATTCCAGGCCCTTGGCCGAATGCAGCGTCATGATCGTCACCGCATCGCTGGCCTCGGCACTGTCGCGGTCCATCACCAGCGAGATATGTTCAAGAAAGCCGCCCAGGGTATCGAACTCCTCCATCGAGCGGCTGAGTTCCTTGAGATTTTCGAGTCGGCCTTGATCCTCCCCCGAATTGACCACCCGCTTTACCTGCTCGCCCCGTTCGAGTGCTTCTTCTTCTTCCTCAGTGAGCGGTCTGAAGTGCATCTCGATATAGCCGCTTTCCTCCAGTATCTGCTCGACCAACTGATAGGGCGGCAGGCTTTCGGCGCGGTAGGACCAGTCGTCGAACTGGGCGACGAGGCTGCGCAGGGTGGTGCGCTGCTTCGGCTTGAGGTCCTCGGTCTCGACCATGAGGCGCGTCGCGCTCAGCAGCGGCATGCGCTGGTGCCGGGCTGTCGCGGTCAGCATGTTGACCGTGGAATCGCCAAGCCCGCGCTTGGGCACGTTGATGATACGCTCGAAGGCCAGATCGTCGGCCGGCTGCGCCACGAGGCGCAGATAGGCCAGCGCGTCGCGGATTTCCTTGCGCTCGTAGAAGCGCGGACCACCGATCACGCGGTAGTTAAGGCCAAGGGTAATGAAGCGTTCTTCGAATTCGCGCATCTGGAAGGAGGCGCGCACCAGGATCGCCATGGAGTTGAGCGGCTCGCCCTGTCGTTGAAACTGCTCGATCTCCTCGCCGACCGTCCTTGCTTCCTCTTCCGAGTCATAGACCTGGGTGAAGGAGATCAGCTCGCCAGCTTCGGCCACATCGGTGTGGAGGGTCTTGCCCAGTCGGCCTTCGTTGAAGGCGATCAGGGTCGAGGCGGCCTTGAGGATATTGGCGGTGGAGCGGTAGTTGCGCTCGAGTTTGATCACCTTGGCGCCAGGAAAGTCCTTTTCGAAGCGCAGGATGTTGTCGACTTCGGCGCCGCGCCAGCCATAGATCGACTGATCGTCGTCGCCCACGACGCAGATATTGGCCTCGCTCGCGGGCTTGCCCTGCGCCAGCAGGCGCAGCCAGAGATATTGGGCGGTGTTGCTGTCCTGGTACTCGTCCACCAGCATGTACTTGAACTTGCGGTGGTATTCGGCCAACACTTCCGGGTTTTCGCGGAACAGGCGAATGCATTCGAGCAGGAGGTCGCCGAAGTCGGCGGCATTCAGCACTTTCAGCCGCGCCTGGTAGTCAGCGTAGAGGTTGAGCGCCTTGCCGTTGGCAAAGAAGCTGCCCTCGGCCACCGGCACGTCCTTGGGCAGCCAGCCACGGTTTTTCCAGGCGTCCAACATCCCGGCAAACTGCCGCGCCGGCCAGCGCTTCTCATCGATGTCCTCGGCGGCCAGCAACTGCTTGATCAGCCGGATTTGGTCGTCGGTATCGAGGATAGTGAACTGTGGCTTGAGATCAACCAGCTCGGCGTGGTGGCGCAGAATGCGGGCCGAGACGGAGTGGAAAGTGCCCATCCAGGGCAGTCCATCGAAGTTCGGCACCTGCTCGTGAATGCGCTTCTTCATCTCCCCGGCGGCCTTGTTGGTGAAGGTCACCGCCAGGATCTGGCTGCCCCAGGCAAGGCGCTGGTTGAGTATGTGGGCGATCCGCGTCGTCAGCACCCGCGTCTTGCCGGTGCCCGCTCCCGCCAGCACCAGCAGCGGGCCTTCCGTCGACAGCACCGCCTCGCGCTGCTCGGGATTGAGCCCGGCCAGATAGTCCGGCGCTTGCTGCCGGTTCAACTGGCTGGTGATCGGACCGCCTTGGGGGCGGTGCAGGGGAGCGGGTTCGGCCATGCGGTGCTTTGTTCCGGGGCAGGCGCCGCAAGCGAGCAGGCGTGCCTTGACGAATCTTATTTTGTTCTCGTCGCCAATATAGGGACGGCGGCCGCCCATGTATAGCAGTGCGGCCTGTCACATGGTCGTCACGCCCCGCGCTTAAGCGGACCCCTGTATGATCCTGGGGGACACGAACATGACTGCTCAAAAGCGTCTTGCTGCTCTGAGCGCAGCTCTGCTGCTCACCACTGCCGGCGTGACTGCCGCACCATTCTTCAATCGCATTGCCAGCTTCGAGGTGGCGCTGAACAATCCGGACGCCGAGGAAACCTCGTCCGAAATCATCACCGTGTCCGAAGACGGCACGACGCTGATCTATTCGGACAGCCCGGGCGGCGGCATCGGCTTCATCGACATCACCGACCCCGAGGCGCCGCAGCCCAAGGGCTTCCTCGCACTGGATGGCGAGCCGACGACCGTGGTCGTCATCGGCGACAAGCTGTTTTCGGGCGTCAATACCTCGGAAAGCTACACCGAACCCTCCGGCAACCTCTCCACCATCGATCTGGGCAGCCAGACGGTCGAGGCCAGTTGCGAGATCGGCGGCCAGCCAGACTCAGTCGCCCGCAATGCCGATGGCAGCCTCATCGCCATCGCGATCGAGAACGAGCGCGACGAAGACCTCAATGACGGCGAAATCCCGCAGATGCCGGCGGGGGCGCTGGCGCTGCTGAATGTCGTGGACGGCGCCGTCGATTGCGACAGCCTCAGGACCGTGGACCTGACCGGCCTGGCCGAACTGGCCGGCGACGATCCGGAGCCTGAATATGTATCGATCAACAGCCTCAACGAGGTTGTGGTCTCGCTGCAGGAAAACAATCACTTCGCCATCGTCGATGGCAATTCGGGTGAAATCACCGCGCATTTCAGCGCCGGCTCGACCGACCTCGAGAACATCGACACCGAAGACAACGGCTCGCTGGACTTCACCGGTTCGGCCAGCGACGTGTTGCGCGAACCCGACTTGGTCAAGTGGATCGACGACGAGCGTTTCGTGGTGGCCAATGAAGGCGACTACAATGGCGGCTCGCGCAGCTTCTCGATCTTCAACAAGGCCGGCGACGTGCTCTATGAGAGCGGCGCGGACCTCGAGATGATCGCCGCGCAGATGGGCCACTATCCCGACAGGCGCTCCGACGCAAAGGGCGTCGAGCCCGAGGGCATGGATGTCGCGACCTTCGGCGATGACACCTACATCATCGTCGGCCTCGAACGCGCTTCGCTCGTCGGTATCTACAAGGACACCGGCGCCGAGCCCGAATTCGTGCAGGCGCTGCCTTCGGGCATCGGTCCGGAAGGCGCCGTCGCCATTCCCGAGCGCAACCTGCTGATCACCGCCAACGAGAACGATCTGGGCGCCGATGGCGCCGCCCGCTCTCACGTCATGATCTATGAACTGGCTGAAGCCGAGGCGCCAAGCTACCCGCACATCATGTCGGACCTCGATGCCGATGGCCGCCCGCTCGGTTGGGTCGCCCTGTCGGGCCTCGTTGCCGATGCCGAAGCACCCGGCATGCTCTATGGCGTTTCCGACAGCTTCCTGGGCAACCAGCCGTCCATCTACACCATCGACGCGACCGCCCAGCCGGCTCGCATCACCGCCAAGACCGTGGTGACGCGCAATGGCAACCCGGCACAGAAGCTGGACCTGGAAGGCATTGCCCTCAATGGTGAAGGCGGCTTCTGGCTGGCTTCGGAAGGCCGCACGGACCGGCTGATCCCGCATGCCCTCTACCGCGTCGATGCCGATGGCGAGATCGCCGAGGAAGTGCCGTTCCCGGCAGAACTGCTGGCAGAAGAAATCCGCTTCGGCTCGGAAGGCGTGACGGTCGTGGGCGAAGGCGACGAGGCCACCTTGTGGATTGCCATCCAGCGCGAGTGGAAGAACGACGCCAAGGGCACGGTCAAGCTGGTCTCCTACAAGCCGGCTTCGGGCGAGTGGGGTGCGGTCAACTATCCGCTCGAGGCTCCGGCCGAAGGCGCCTGGGTCGGCCTGTCGGAAATCACCGCGCATGGCGACCTGCTCTATATCGTCGAGCGTGACAACCAGATCGGTGCCAAGGCCCAGCTCAAGGCGCTCTATAGCGTGCCGCTGGCCGAAATGGTCCCGGGCGCGCTGGGTGGCGACCTGCCCACGGTCAGCAAGACCCTGGTGCACGACTTCATTCCCGACCTGACCTCGACCGGCGGCTACGTGCTGGACAAGGTTGAAGGCTTTACCATCGACGCAAGCGGCGAAAGTTTTGCCGTGACCGACAATGATGGGGTGGACGACAGCTCGGGTGAGACCATGTTCTGGTCGATCGGCGCGCTCTAGACTGACCACAAAGCTTGAGCGGGTGGCCGGACCGTTGGTCCGGCCACTCGTTTTTCCGGCGATGACCGACACGTGAAGCAGCAGGGCCGGTTTTCGGCCCGAATTGCTTCGTGTATGAGGGCGGCGCCGGGGTTGCGCGGCCCGCGCGCTTGCCTAAACTCTGCCGCGGCAAACCGGGTGACCAAGCGACGTGCTGAATCGCATCTACATCATCGTCGGCGTGCTGGCGATCGTCGTGCTCGCTGGCGCTTTCATCGCGCCCAATTTTATCCGCTGGAGCGACTATCGCGGCCGGATGGAGCAACTGGCGACGAGTGTACTCGGCACGCCGGTGACGGTGCGCGGGGACATCGATTTCACGTTGCTGCCGCAGCCGCGCCTGCGTTTTTCAAACGTGCTGGTCGGCTCCCCCGAGGAACCGGCGGCGACGGTGGACCACGTCGAAGCCGAATTCGCGCTGATGGATTTCCTCCGCGACAACTATCAGGTGACGCGGCTGGTGCTGCGCCAGCCGGTCGTCGACTTCACCATCGACGAGAGCGGTTTTCTGGGCAGCGGCGTCAGCCTGGCCGAGGGTACTGGTAGCGTGGGGCTGGAGCAGGCGACGATCGTTGGCGCCACCGTCAGGCTGATGGATCGTCGTTCCAGCGAAACTTTCGTGGCCCAAGACGTCAGCGGCGAGTTGCGCCTCGCGGGCTTCAGCGGCCCTTTCTCTTTCCAGGGCAGCGGCTCCTATCGCGACCAGTCCTATGGTCTCCGGTTCAATTCCGGTGAGATCGACGCGACCGGGCAATCCAGGGTGTCCGCATTCCTGCAGCAGCCCGGCTCATTCACGCTGGCACTGGAGGGCCTGCTGGCGCCCGGCATGGCGCCGAAATTCGAAGGGGACATGGTCTATCGGCAAACCCCGCCCACGGCGGAGGCGGCGAGCGACATCAGGGGCGACCTGGTGCTTGAGAGCAAGATTACCGGCTCCACCGACCGCATTGTGCTGTCGGGTTATACGTTGCGCCCCGACGAAAATCGGGGCGGTACGCGCCTGACCGGTGCAGCCAGCATCCAGCTTGGGGATGTCCGCAGTTTCGATGCCGTGATTTCGGGCGGCGTGTTTTCGCTGCCGCCGCGCGACGCCAACGAGGATGCCACGGCGCAGCCCTACGAACTGGTGCGGCTGCTGTCGGAACTGCCTGCGCCGGCGATACCGCCCATGGCCGGACGCGTGGGCGTGGATCTGGCTGAGGTGGGGCTGCGCGGCTTTGCGCTGCGCAATGTCCGCGTGGACGCCAGCACCGATGGGCAGGCCTGGGAGATCGAGCAGTTCCTGGCCCAATTGCCGGGCGGCACCGACATACGGGCAAGTGGGGACCTTGCGAGCGACAGCGAGCGCCCAGCATTCCGCGGCGATGTTGCCATCGCCAGCGCCCGGCTGGATGGATTGGCGGGCTTGTGGCGCGACCTGGGCGACGACGACACATTGTTTAATGAACCCGGAGCGCTGACGGGACAGGTGATGCTGGCAGGCGACGCGCTCGGCCTCGTCAATGGTGTGCTCACGCTGGACGAGCGCCAGCACAGTCTCGAGATCCGGCTGGGGTTCGGTGAGGAAAAGCGGCTCGACCTGGTGGCCCAGTTCGACGAACTGGGCGAGCGTGGAAGCCTGCTGTTGGCTGCACTGCTGCCGGATATCGCCGATGAACCACGCTTCGGCATGAGCTTTCCCATCGGCAGTTTCTCGCTCACGAGCCAGTCGGCACAGGTGCTTGGGCTGAACGGAAGTGACCTGGTGGCCGAGGGTCAATGGGGTGATGCCAGGATCGAGTTTTCGCAGCTTGCGGCTGGGGACTGGGGCGGTGCCAGTTTCGACACCATCCTGTCGCTGGCCGGCACGCTCGCCGAACCTGTGGTGTCCGGATCGGGCTGGGTTCGACTGGAAGAGGCGGATGCACCGGCGTTGCTGCAACTACATCGGGAATTGGGCACTCCGCCAAGCTGGCGCGAGGCCCTGACACGTTCCGTGCCGCTGGACCTGCTGGTCGATGTCGATGAGCCGCTGAATGGCAGCCAGATCGTGACGCTTTCCGGCAAGCTGGGCCCCAGCGACCTGACGCTGCGCGCCGAACTCGGGGGCGGCATCAGCGAGCTGGGCGATGCGCCATTGCGGCTCAACGCAGCGCTTGAATCTACCGATGTCGCGGCATTGACCGCGCAGATCGGCTTCGGTGAGGCGGCCGTGTTCAGTGAGGAAGGGACCATGCTAGTCAGCCTGGGGCTGGAGGGGTCGCCGAGCAACAGCGTGGACGCTAATTTCACCGCGAGCCTCAACGACGAGAGCATCAGCTATTTCGGCAACCTTATTCTTTTGGAGGATGGCGAATTCCAGGGCACCGGAGAGCTCGATATTGCCCTGGAGGATGCCGGTGGCCTTGCCGCCATCGTAGGCGCGCCGGGGTTGAGCCTGCCGCCAGCGGAGGGCAGCGCACTGCTGCAATTCGAGGGTCTGCGGATGGCCCGGCTGACTGAAATAACCGGCATTTCCGGCAACGAAGACTTTTCCGGCGAATTGGCGATATCCCGCACCGGCAGCACCGCTACGGTGACGGGCAATATAGCGGTCGACACGGTGTCCGCGGAGGGGCTTGCCGCGATCCTCTTGGGGCGTGGGGCGCTTGTGGATGGCGATGGGGCCTGGCCGGAAGGGCCTATCGTACTGGCGAGCCAGCCGCGGCAGACGCGCGGTACAGTCGGGGTGACTGCGGCAGGCGTGGTGGCGGGCGGTGCCGAGCGAACCGGGCCGGCTAGTTTTGAACTCAGTTGGGACGAGACCCGCACGCGCCTCGTCGACTTCGAAGCCGAGGCCGATCTGGGGACGATCGGTCTCGATGTGACGGTATGCTGCGCCGGTCCGCTGGTCGACAAGACGGTGGCCGGTCGCCTCAGCATCGCAGCGACCCCTATCGACCTCATCGTTCCTCAGACGATTGGTGGCACAATTGATGGTGTGGTTGACGCAGGCATGCAGTTCCAGGGAACGGGTGCCAGCCTGGCCGAGGTGGCCGCCAGCATGACAGGCGAGGGCAATTTCACCTTGACCGACTTGTCGGTGGGGCAGCTGTCGCCGGAGGTTTATACCACTGTTGCCGGGCTCGATGATGTCCTGAACATGGAGCCCGATGCGATGCGGACGCTCATGGAGATGGCACTGGGGCAGGGGGCCTTCACGGCTCCGACCGCCACCGGAGCCTTCACCATCGCCGGCGGCGTGATGCGGCTGGCAAACTTCATGGTCGAGGGTGCTGGTGCCACAATGGCGGGCGACCTCAATGTCGCCCTAGCCAGTCTGGGACTCGACGGCAGTTTCGTCATGACGCCCCGTGGTCTCGCTGGTGCCGGTGGCCTGGTCGGTCCGGATACGTCACGCATCATCCTGCGCCTTGCCGGTACGCTGGTGACGCCGGTGGTCGCGCTGGATCTCGAGGATATGGTGGCGGGGGTTTTGGTACGGGCCAACGAAATCGAGGTCGATCGCCTGGAAGCCCTCCGCGCAGAGGATGCCGAGAGGCAGCGGGCTGCAGCGCAGGAGCGGAACCGGCTGATCGAGGAGCAGCGGCGCAGCGCCGCCGAGGAGGCGGCAGAGCTTGCGGCCGAGGAAGCGGCGCGACAGGCCGCCGAGGAAGAGGAGGCGCTGCCCCTGCAGCCGGAACCGCAGCCGACGGAGGATCCGACGCCATCGATCGAGACCTTGCCGAACCAACCACTCCGGGCCCCGCTCAATCTAGGCTTTCAGCCGCTGGTCAACCAGTCGCTGGGGCCGCCGGTCAATCAGCCGCTGTTCTAGACGGAGCAGGCCCAGCCTGGCGCTGCTGATACCAGCGCAGCACGGCCAGCCGTACGGCAGATGACAGGTTGCCGGTCTCACGGTTTTCGTCGATGTCGCGGATCAATGCCGCCACGGTCCGGGATTGCTCTTCTGCCATGCCTTCCAGCGCCGCCCAGAATTCGGGCTCGAGCGCGATGGAGGTACGATGGCCGGCGATGGACAGGGAGCGCTTGTCCATCCAGCCGATCAGGGCTTCTTTCGGAAGGCGTCGAGGCTCACGACCTTTTCGCCGGTCTTTTCGCCACTCTCTTCACTGGGTCCAGCCTCGGCCGTGGCTTCCATGCTCTCGTCCGCGTCGGCTTCGACCGCATCGGCACCGGGCGCGGTCGCCGGGTCGAACTGCATGCCAAACTGTACCGACGGATCGAAGAATCCTTTGACGGCCGAGAACGGGATCACCAGCGTTTCGGGTATGCCGTCGAAGGACAGGCCAATCTCGAACGCGGTTTCGGAGACCTTGAGGTCCCAGTACTGGTTCTGGATGACGATCGTCATTTCCTTGTCGTACTGACCGAGCAGTTTCTCACTCAGCCGAACGCCTGGGGCCCGGGTGACGAAGGATATGAAGAAGTGGTGTTCGCCCGGCAGGCCGGTCTTCGCCACCTCGGCGAGCACCTTGCGCACGACGCCGCGCAGCGCTTCCTGTGTCAGGATGTCGTAACGCATGTGATCTTCGGCCATCGGCAAACCTTCCAGTCTCGGGGACAGAATCCCGAACGGCCCATATCAGCCTCACGTTCCGTGAGAATTCAAGGGTAAACGCGCGCGGAAACGAGAAGGTGCAGGCTTCTGTTGCCAGGTGCCTGCGGACCCCGCCTGTCACCCGGCTAGGGGTGGAGGACTTAAATTCCCAGTGCTAGCACCGCTTACGCGGCGAGAGCGACCGGAGCCTTATGGTTGTCATTTGCAACTATAAGTTTTGGACCGATAACGGTGGTACCTCACCGAGCAAAAGCACACCTTTTACGCCCTCGTCGATCCTGTTTCGCCCCCATTGGCTGCCCCGTTTTTTCGGGGGAGATGGTGGAGGCGCCGGGTACTGCCCCCGGGTCCGAAAGGTTTATTACGATGACCGTTTATTGCCATAGCCCTTGCGGGCAAGACCAATATAGGTGAGGCGGTGCTCGCATGCAAACCTGTAGCGCGCAAAATCAAATGGCATCGCGCGCAACTTCATTTGGCAGCAGTAATCCCTCGCGATCTGGCTAGTTCGAGCTGCTTAAAATGACCTTGAAGACGCCTCCGATAACCTGACCGACGACTTCTCCTATGGCGGCTCGTCCCGCCTCTGATGCAGCGCTACCTGCTGCCCCAGCCAATCGCCGGCCGAGCGGCTCCTTGAGCGCGTCGGGCCTAGCATTCAGTGCCGTAAGTGCGGCCGAGGTCAGCACGTACTCATATGGCTCCACTTGGCGGATTAGCCCTTCCTCACAGAGCCATGATAGTGCAGAGCTGTAGAAGCTCCAGAACGCGCTCCCGTCCATAAGCTCGCCCCACTCTGCTACGATATCTCGGCCGGTCAATATCTCACGGACGGTGTAGCCCTGCACCCCGAGGGTCTGGGCAATCTCATCTGTATTGAGCCCTACTGGAACCGGGAACGCCTCGTAAAGCTGCCCAAAGATCAAGCCGACGAGGGTGTTGAAGGTCTCGATATTCGACGTGTCGCTCATTCGGGACCGGCTCCAGAGGTGATGACCAGCTCCCTGGCTGGCACCGCATTCCTTCCACCCGCGACTGTATAGGTCAATTCTACCCCCTGCAGGTCGAAGCCAGTGAACAGCCCGCGGATCTCCGGAACGTCATTTATGGACATGACGAAGCGGCCCTTGAGGTCCCTTAAACGGGTTGCCATCTCCTCAAACTCGCCTCGGCTGAACATGGCCTTGCCATAGTCACCCTCGCAGCCCCAGTACGGCGGGTCCAGATAGAACAGCGTCCCCGGCCGGTCGTACCGGGTGATGAAATCCTGCCAGCGCAGCTGCTCGATCACCACGCCCGCGAGACGCTCGTGAACGTCCTCGAGCATGGGCGCCAGCTTGGTCACGTTGAAGCGGGCCGACATGCCGGCGCTGACCCCGAAGTTGCGGCCGGCGACCTTGCCACCAAACGCCAGGCGCTGGAGGTATAGGAAGCGTGCTGCACGTTCCAGATCAGTTAGCGTAGCTGGATCGCAGGCCCTCAGTCGCTCAAACTCGCGGCGGCTGGTCACCTGGTAGCGGAGCATCTCCATGAAGGGCGTGTAGTGCCGCTGCAGGATGCGGAAGAAGGTAGCCACATCGCCCGAATAGTCGTTGATGACCTCGGCTGGAGGCGCTGTCCGGCGCTTGAGGAAGATGCCGCCCATGCCGACGAATGCTTCAGCATAGGTCTGATGCGGCGTTGCCTCGATCAGCGCCGTGACAAGCCTGGCGAGGTTCCGCTTGCCACCGATGTAGCCGGCCGGCGTCCTAGTTGGTTCAACCGGTCGCATTTGATTGAATTCTTGCACGTTGTCTTTCTCGCGATCTGTTTCACTCGCCATGCCCTCTCCGGAGGGTGGCGGGTTGAAGTGGTCGCTCGTACTACTTTGGGGTTGGACGCCAATCCTGTGCCCCAGTCCGAGGTGTTGCTGCACCTCGGCCGCCCGTCGCCGGGTCCTACTGCGCCGTCAGCAGTTCGTCGGCCCTGGCCTCACCGAGCGCCGCGGCTACTGCCGTATGCAGGGTGGCGAAGAGCGGGTCGTCGCTGACGAAGTATTCCACCGAGTTGAACATCAGGCGCAGCTTCGCGTCGGCCGCCGCGAGCACCGCCTCCATGGCCACCGCCTCCTGCTCGGTCAGCCGGCTGATGAACACGGACTTGAAGAGCCTGTAGGTCGCAGGTGGTGGTTCAGGTGGAACGTAGGGTGGGATGACATTCCCCTCCGCCTCCCACTCCGCGATCATCTGGCGGTGGCGGTTGGCAGGTTCGTTTGGCACAGCATGCGGACGCCTTCGATGGTGACATCGACGCAGTCGGAGGCAGTGTGGCCGTGGATTTCCATCATCAGAGCTCCGCATCCAACTGGTCAATAGTATGCAAGGATGCAAATCCAGCAGCAGTAGACGTAATGTAGGCGCGATACCCCTCGGCGGTTATGAGATCACGTGTGTACGAAAAGACATTAACGTTTTGGAGCGCTGTCTTAAACGAGATTGTTGGGGTCACTCTCATTGGCGGGTCAATCTGAATAGTATCCCCGTAAAGCTCATTGGCGGCAGCAGCCATTGTAGATACGCCTGTGCGAACTAGACGATAATACCGCTGACACAGCGCCAACTCCTGCTGGATGTGGCGCGGCGAGAACGGATCGGCTTCGGCAGTGGCATCACCTTCGACGAGAGATACGTGGGCGATGTGAAGCGACTGGTTGAGCGCCCATTCGACCTTGAGCTCGAGAACATTGTTGGCACCAATGGTTTTGCCGGCAAGGCTGGGGAGGTCGACCACCATAGTGAATTTCTGCCACGCGGTCGTCAGGGTGCCCGCCAGAGACAAGACAACATCCGCGCTGCCGCCGGAGCCGAAAATCTGTGACAGCCTTCTGGTGAAGTCGGCGGTTCCCGTATCGGTCTTGGCATAGAAGGTGAGCGTTGCCTTCTTCCCGGCGAGTGTTCTCACGCCTTCGATTTTCTGGATAATGCGGGGGATTCCGGACGCGTGCCCCTCGTATGACCCGTAGAATTCAGGCTCCCCGGGAACATCATGCCCAGGTGCGAACGCCGCTCTATCTTGATTTGTATCGGCGGCACTCCAACGGTCGGCTAGATAGCCGCCGCTCGCTGTGCTCGTTCCGCGCTGCCAAATGTCAAAGTTCCCGTTGATGATCTTGTTGCGGAACCCACTAAGCCCCTCAGGAGACAGGTCAGCTATGGATGACCCGCTATCCTTGAGCAGCTTTCCTGTGGTGCCATCGAACAGCGCGATCCGGTTAGCCACGGAAGCCGCCGGGCCGACCACGTCGCCTGTGCCTGTGCCATCGGTACCCTTGCGTGCCAACAGCCCCCAATAGGCACTGCTGGTGATAGGCAAAACAGGCGGCGCGTTTCCGGGAGGGACAGCCTGCAAAGCAATCCAGGTTGATCCGTTGTCGAGCACGGCCTGATCGAGAGGATATGCGGCTTCAGGGTCGTACCCGCCCGGCGCATACTTGGCGCCGCGCCCTGCCGGGAGACCGAACGACAGCGAAACACCGCCAGCGGTCGGCGTGGCCGCGACGGTGGCTGGACTGCCCGGCTCAAGCGTTGTTGTTGAGCCGACCTCGACATCAGGCAAGGGACCGACAGGGCCAGAGAAGAATGCGGGGTCACTCCAGTCGGCTGAGGTAGCCGAAACTTTGGAGTAGATCGCCGCCCTGCCGTCGCCGATATTGGAAACCAGGACAGCGAAGGGGCGACCGCTTTCCGACATCCACTCGTCGTCGTACTCCGCTCGCGAGGCCAGATCAGCAACCTGCGCATCCCAGTTTGGTGTCAGGATCGATAGTTCCGCAAAAAGGTCCGACGCGCGCTTGTTGAGCGTTGCCGTCGCCACCTGGTCCGGGGAAATCTGCTCGATCTCGGCCGGCCGGCTGGCATCGGTCGCCTCACCATAGACCCGCGTGAACTTGCCCTGCGTGGTGTCCGTTCGCTCCTTGACGAAGTAGCCCAGGCCATTGACGACGATCGCGGCGCCGGCCACGCAGTTGAGCGGGGTCAGCGGCGTGCCGGTCCAGGTGAACTCATCCAAGCCATTAGTGACGGCAACTGTGCCGGTGAGGGGCAGGACCATTTCAAAGCCTCAGGGTTTAATGTGACCGGGCGTGATGATCACCGTCCCGCGCCAGGTGGATGCGTAGTTGGAGTTGTCGACGATTGAGCAGGCATTGGCCTCGCCTCGACGCTTGTTCACGTTGCCGCCAGACCGCGTCTCGATGAGGTGGGCAGGCCAGGCCCGCGGATCGGACGTGTAAGTCCACCCCTCCTGGTAGCCACCTGCGCCCGTGTACTGCGAGTTTCCAGGCGCCCATATGCCGAGGTTCCCGGCGTCCTTTATGGACTGCTTGCGCCGCAGGTAGATGCCGTTGCCCGACCGCTCGAAGCGGAAAATGCGGATCAGCGGCCCCGCCCGCTCCAGCTCGCAGGCACCGCCGTTGAGCCAAGTCCGCTGCCCTTCCGCGATCGACTTCGGAAATGACTTTCCAGCGTAGCTAGAGGGCTCCACTACGCGGCTGAGTTCCACCTCTATTTCAAAATGGTTCACGCCCGCCGGCAGCAGCGCTATCGGGCCGGATAGACCACTGTCCCATTCGCCGGGAACCATGCTCGCCCAGGTCGCACAGTTGGTTAAGGTCGTTCCGAACGTTGGATCAATTGTCACGTCGAGTGCGTAGGCACTGTCCATTGCCGGGTGCGGGAACGAGATGTCGAAGTTCGTCAGGGTGGTCACTGATCCAGGTACGAGCAAGGCCGGCGCGCGCGTTGTGGACCACACGATCCTGCTGCCCTCGGTCTGGTAGACTTCACCGGCACTTCGAAATACGGGCATCACTAGAGCCCCACCTGGACATAGGCAGGGGCCGCCATGCTGCCGTTGTAGCCAGTCTCGGTAGTGAGGACGCCGCCGTTGGCCACGCGCTTATGCCCGTTGCTCACGTCGAGCGTCGGGCCACTGTCCAGGGAAAATTCCTCATCACCGGCACCAGTGCGGCGGAGGTATTTCCCGTCCGAGCGAACCATGCCGCGCGCCAGGGTCATGACGCCGCCACTCTTGCTGAACAACGGCACTCCCGGCGTGGGCTGGGCCTGCCGGAAGACATAGACGCGGTAGCTCTGGTTGTGTGCTGGCAGCTCCACGTCGGAGGAGTAGGCAGTTTCGCGCAGGTAGACCCCGGTGGTGGTGGAGAAGACGGAGATGGTGCGGCGGTACTGGGTCGAGTCCTGGATCATCTGGCCGGCGCTGATCACCCGACCCCCGATGGTGACCTTGGCGCGAGGCTTGTAACCCTGATTGTGATTGACCAGCAGGATGTCCGTTTCGCGCCGATCGCCATGGACAACGTAGCTCAGAGAGCCGATGCCCAAGACAGTCGAAAGCGGGGCAAGACTGGTGTGGCCGATGACCACGTCGGTCGGACCGACAGCCAGCTCGAACTGGTCGAAAGCCGAGTGCCAGGTGATCGCGCTCAGGTGGTTGATCGGGTCCTTCATCGGAGTGTTGCGCGGAGCATCGATGTCCAGCTCCGACCCGAGTGTGTTGGGCTCCTCGAAGCAGGCAGCCACATCTCCGATGCCGCGAAAGACCTTCCTACCCAAAGCTGAAATCCCCCGTGGTGCCGTCCTGGACGTTGGAGGTGCCGTCGAGGCTGCGCAGTTCCTCGAAGCGGAGGGACTTGAGCACCAACTCGCCGGTACCAGGATCGAATCGGAAGGCGTTGGCGACGTTGACGCCATCCGTGATGTAGAGGTTCTGCGCCTGGAGCAGGATTTCTGTGGTGGTGGTGTCGCCGACCTTGGTCGCCTTGACGAAAAGACCGCTGTCGATGAAGTCATCCTCATCACCCACGCGGACCATGACCGCGACAGTCGCCTCGGCGCCGCCTCCGGAGACACGGCCATCCAGCTTGACCAGGCCGGCCGCGAAAAGGTCATCCACCTGGACGAGCACCTGGTCGAGAGCAGAAGCCATCGCAGCATCGGCCTCGACACGCGCAGTTTCCTCGCGGATCACGGCCGCAAGGGCTTTGCCCACCCGCGCCTTCAAAAGACTGGTGCGCTTCTTGTTGGTGGTGCTCTCTGTGAACCCTGCTGAGGCCTGTTGGGCCACTTCGGCCTCGATCTGAGCCATGCGCTCCGGCAGCTCGCCGATGACCACGTCCAACCTATTGCGCACTTCCTGCACGAGCTTGCTGATGGCCACGCTGTCGTCGGCCACGGTCACGGCTGCAACGAACGCTCCGGTCGTGAAAGTGCCCTCGGTGGTCGGATAGGTCTGTCGGCCATCCTTGCGGCTCAGCAGCCCTATCCGGCGGTAAGTGGTCTGGGGCTTGAGTGGTCCAAAGATCAGAGCCGTCTGCAGCTGCGCGCTCGCATCGAAATACTGCGCCGTGCTCGCCTCGTCCTCGCCGTCTGGCCAAACCTTGATGATCACGCGATCGCATAGGGGGTCTGTGATCTGGGTCCAGTCAGCGCGGGCGAAAGGCTCTTCATTGCCCGCAGTCACGCGCTGGTACTGAGCGACGTTCAGGCCCGGCACCATCAATGTCCGGGCCGCCGGTACCGGGCCGACGCCGGTATCGGCCGGCAGATCGAGGAAGCCCTCATCGGCGTCCGGAACGATCGAGTTGGACCAGGCAATGGCAGTGATGGTGCGACCTGGACCATCGGGGTCGGGCTCGATCGCGTCCACCATCATCAGGGTTGCCCCCCAACTGCAGTCGCGTGTGAAGACGTCGCCGGGTTCCAGGACATTGGCGACGGCCGTGAATGTCTCCTTCCGGGTCGCGCCGAAATTGTGCCGGCGCAGCGTGATCTCGGCCCGGCTCTGCGCCCGCTCGATGCGATGCTCGTAGGGCTGATCCAGGGCGTCTGTCCTCGGGCCGCGGGTTAGGCTCTCCAGGGCGACGTTGATGCGGGTACCGAACGGCGTCGGCACGAACAGTTCCGACACCGAGCCGAAGGTGCCGTGGATCTGCGTCTTCTTGCTGCTGACCTTGCCCCACTTGTCCGCAAGGACAGGTTGGCCTTCCACCAGGTCGGCATCCGTTAGCGTCAGCACCGAGGTGCGTTGGGCTGCCGGCACTGGCGCATAGGCGCCGCCCCGATCGAAGCTCGAGCCACACCAACTCTCCTCGAGCTGGCGCAGGACGGACAGGTGCTCTTCGTCGTCGGAGATCTCGCGGCCGAAGGCGTAGCGGGCGAGCGTGGCGCCAGTCTCGGCAAAGTACATGTCTTCGTCGGCCAGGTTGGCGGCGGCCGTGAAGTAGTCGAGGTCGTTGGCGTATCGCGAGAAGCCCATGCCGAAGAGTTTGACGCCATTGCGCCAGTAGCCGCGGCGGAAATTCCAGGCGATGACGGCAGGGTTTTCCGACCAGGGCCACGTGGCCTGGTCCTCCCAGCGCTGGTCGCCAAGGCCGCCAGGCATCGTCCCATCCTGGCGCCAGTCGTAGAGCCGCAGGCCGCGCCAGATGAAGCCGAAGCGCGGCAGGCTGTTATTTGGGAACAGGTCGGCATGGTAGTTGAGAGTGACGATCACATAGGGCGTGGCCGTCGACGTGTGCGTCGCGCCCCAGCGCGTTGGCGCTGCAGCCACCAGGCCAGCATCGGCGGCCTGGCCAGGGCGGCCGTCATAGTATTTGAACCAGGCGCGGGGGTTGCCGCTGGCGTCTCGATACTCCTCCGCAACGAAGCCGTGCAGATCGTCGTTGGAGCCGGTCAGCGTCAGGCGCTTCTCATCAGCGATGACGCCGTCCAGCCCATCGTACCAGCCCCGGCCGCAGTCGAACTTGAGCTTCATCCAGGTGTTGTTGTCACCATACTCCTGGGCGAAGGTCAGCTGTCCGGCCGTTCGGCCGAGGCCCCAGATGGCCGAGAGAGCGGTCGCCTCTCCCACTGACATCTCGAACTTCAGGCCACGCGAGGACTGCTGCTGGCTCTGCTGCACGGCCTTCTGCGGCCGCAGCGCGTTGACCAGCACCGATGCACCAATGCCCATGGCGGCATTGAGAAGGATGCCTGGGAGAGCAGCTGCGACGGGAGGCATCAGCGCGCTCCGATCGCAAAGGTGGACCGCAGGGACAGCACCGGGACCAGCACAACGCCGTCCAGGTCGCGCCCGATCGCCTGGCCGCCCTCGATGACTATAACGGTGGCCAGCACCGGACGGCCGGCACTGTCACGGCGTTCGACGACACCGGCGTCGAAGCGGCGAGCCATGGCGATGGCAGTTTCCGGAAAAGCGGCCTTTAAGGCCTCTTCAACATCGGCGAAACCCAGCTTGGCGAGCAGCTTGTAAGCGCCCAGTTCGGTTCGGTACCGGCGCAGATGCATCGGCAGGATCGTCACGCGCGTCATCGCCCTGCAGAGGTCGGCAGGGACTGACAGGCAGTCGGAAACGCCCCAGGTGATGGGCTGCGCCATATGGGCCTCAAGCACAGGTCGCGCAGCGCGCTCCCAGCCAGGAATGCGAGCCGGTACCGGCTTGGCCGCCCACATCGCGCTCACTTCGCCACCTGCTCGGCCAGGGCCCCGAAATTGATCTGTTGGCGGGCTGTGGTGGCAATATGCTCGCAGGAGCGGTCAGCGGGATCGAGCAGCTTTTGCAGCTCCGAGTTGACGGTCTTGCCCTCGATGTCGCGCTGAACGATATCCTCGCGCTCGAGGATCATCACCCGCACGGGGTTGCCGGCAGCATCCTCTTCGGTCGGGAAGGCATCGATGATGCGCCGGTCGATCTGCTCGCGGTAGATCGGCACGCCATTGGCATCGAGCCAGAAGCGGGAAACGATGACTTCGCGACCCTGCCATGGCTCTTCATCGATGCTCTGGCGCACGCCGTCATCGAAGACGTTGACCGGCACGTCGGACCCTGCAGGCATCCAGCGCTCGGCAAAGCGCACCGTGATGGGCATGGCTTCATTGCCAAGGCGGCGTGGTGGGACTTCGATCGAGATCAGGCCGGCCAGGCCGTAGAAAGTCTGGTCGCCAATGGTCGCATCCGACCAGGTGAAGCTGCCGGCGCCAACGAAGACGCTGATGACGGCGCTATCGAAGATCATGGTCAGCGCGTCGCGGTAGTCCTCCTCGCCCTTGGCAAAGCGGGCCTGGGTGGTGGCGTCGAACATCTTCATATCAGCGCCTCCTCGACTTCGAACGAGATCGGACCCGGCCTGGCACTCTCCTCAATGTCATAGCTGTCGGGCACGATGGCCAGGCGAACTGCGGGATCAACGAACCGCACCAGGGCAGCGGCGGCGAACAGGCCGACCGGGACGCGAGGCGAGATCGGCAGTGCCTGGGAGATGGAACTGGACACCACCAGGTCGGCCTGGATGGCGCGGTAGCAGCGCAGCTCGCCCTGCATGATGGTCAGCCGATCGCCGCGAAGCAGCTGCATGCCAACCTCAAGGCCTTGCACCACGATTTCGCGACCATGGGTGACCGATACCAGCTGAGGATCGGTGGCCAACGGCCAAACGCCGCCCAGGTAGGCTCGCGGCCGGGCATAGCGCGGGTGGACGAAGTCGATGCGCTCGTTGCGATCGACCACGTCCACCACGAAAGCCGCGAGGTCCTGGTGCTCCGCCTGTTCGAGAAAGTCGGTGGCGAATCGACCGCGCCAGCCCGGCTCGACAACGCGTTGGGTGAGCAGCAGACCGCCGCGCGATCGCTGTGAGGCGATGCCCGAGGCCGGAACCAGGCGGACAACGCCGAGGGCAGCGGGAAGTATCAGGGCCATTAGTCGGACCCTCGGACGGCCCGATGACGGGCGTCGGCCATCATCGTCGGTGCGCCGGCCGCCTGACGCCGATCGCGGGCATCGAGGATGGCCTCGAACTCGGCCCGCGACATGCGCGAACCCTGGGCGTTGATCGTGTTGTAGTTGTTGACCACCGGTCCTGCCCCGTTCGGTGAACCGCCGGCATTGATCGTCTCGAGCAGTTGGCGGTGTTGCGCGGCCGGCCCGGCACGCACCACGAACTCTTCACCGTGAACGGCACCACGCACCTGTCCGCGGACGCCCCCCGTCCAGCCGCCCTGATCGAAACCGGGGAAGAAGCCGCCGCCGCTTCCGGTGATGCTGCTGACCCCACCCAGGCCGCTGCCCATCCCACCGCCAAAGCCGCCCGTGATGCCGCCCATCACCGCGCCGAAGAGCATGTCAAAGATGCCATCGGCCATCATGCCGAGGGCGCGATCGGCGATGCGATCAAGGGCATTGGCGCCGGCCTCACCGAAGATGTTCCAGCCATCGGCTGCCTGCCTGGCATCGTCCGAAATTCTCTTGAGCTCGGCCGCCACGCTGGCCAGCGCCGGATTGGAGGCTGCAATCGCGTCGACCTGCTGTTCGAACTCATCGAAGGCTGGCGACCCGGCGCTTATGCTGTCCTGCAGATCCTCAACGGCCGCTTTGAAGACGCCGGCGCCGGAATTCTTACCGATCTTGTCCATCAGATCGTCATGAAGCGACCCGATGGCCTCAGCACCTTCCTCGACCCCGGATTTGATGTCGGCCGCGAACGAGCGGAACGTCCCTTTGTAGAAATCGTACCGCTCCTGGTCCGCCTGCTGCTTCTCCAGGAGCGCCTCGTGCTGGGCGGCGGCCAGGGCGTAGGCGCTGGCTTCCTGCTGAATGGCGGCAACGCGCTTCGGTGTCAGGCCGATCGCGTCCTTGCGAGCCGCGTTCTCCAGCTCCAGCACCATCCGCGCGCGCTCGCTGGCATAGGTGCCCAGACCGATGACATTGGTCTCCATCTCCTGCTGCGCGGTGCGCTCGCGGATGGCCTCGATCTGGCGGTCATAGGCGCTGACCTCTTTTGCAGACCGAGCTGTCCTTTTGGCTTCCGTCTCGGCTTCCTGTCTGTCGATGCCGGCCAGGACAGCCTGATAGTCCATCGCGGCCTGTGTCCGTAGGACTGCATCAGTGGCGTCGCCACGCTCCTGTGCGTAGTACTCTGCCGCTTGGTCGCGGGCGCGATCGAAGGAAGTCCTGAAGTCCGGCATCAGATCCAGCAACTTGCCACGAGCTGTGTTGAACCCCTCCATTTGGAGGTCCAGTTTCACCGCAATGTTAGAAGGGAGAGCGTCGAGCGATGCTCCGAGCGACTCCACTTCAATTTGCGCCAGTTTCAACTGCTCCATCAGCGCTAGCAGATCGTTGGCATATTCTCGCGCCTGCTGCGGAGCACTGTTGTCCCTGGAGAGGTTGGTCAAACCTGTGTGGAGCGCGTCGATCTCCCCCTGCGTACTGTGCGCAGTGATGCCAAGGTCGCCGAGCTCCTGCATCGTCTCTATGAGGTCGGCGTGGATCATCCGATTCGACTGCCAGGACATGAAGTCGGTGGCGATCTCGTCGTTTTTGTTCGCGATTGCCGCGAGCGCTTCGTCCACCTCTTTGAGAGCGTCGGTGCGATCGGCGCCAAGATTGGCTGCAACGGAAGCTTCCGGTGCCCGCTGACTGCGTTCGATGTAATCCTCGGCAGCGTCGATCGCCTGGTCATAACCCCGTGCGATCTGCTCGATTCGCTCCAGGTGCTCGTCGAGCCTTTCGTCGGCATCCTGCGCACCTTGACCCAGCCCGGAGAAATACTGGATGGCCGCAGCACCGCCGGCGACCAGGCCGATGGTCACCAGCGACACCGGGCTGATGATCGACAAAAAGGCTGCGCCAAGCGTCCGCACGGCGCCGGCGGCGCCCATGTTGCCGAAGGCCGCCGATATCTGAGTGCCTTGCTGCAGCGCGATCTGCAATGGCGACATGCCCATGGCCGAGGTGACGGCGATGTCCTGGAACTGGGCGGCGATGTTGGCGGTGGCAAACTGACCGTTTGCGCCGCCGGCGCTGCCAGCGCGCATTGCCGCGTTGCGCTGCACCGCCTCGGTATTGCTGTTGATCTGGGCGACGGCCTGGCCGTAGGCGGCCCCCTCTAGACGAATGGCAGTTGCAGCCTCCCGGCTGCTGATAGCGCCCAGCTGTTGCGCGCGCCGGATGCCGGCGAGGTTCGCCTCATGGCGCTGTTCGGCCGCGAACAGCGGATTGTACCGCGCCCGCATTTCGTCGAGCGCCTGGCCATAGGCGGCTATGTCAGCAGCGCGCCGTTCCGTCCCGAAGTCGTCGCGCACGCCCAATGCCGAATTGATGCCGGCGGCACTCATGGCGGAGAGCCGCTGCCGCTGGTCGGCCATCCGCTGCATGGAAGCGGCTGTCGCGGTAACGGCACTCTCGATGGACTGGAATTGGCCGCGGATTTCGCCGGCGGTTGAGGCAACGCCGGCGCCATCGAGGGTGAACTTGGCGGAAATGACGAATGGGCTGGCCATCAGCGAGCCACCTCGGCAAAGGCGGCCATGGCGGCATTCTCCATGGCCAGCAGGTCGCTGAACAGATGACCGTCCGGATCTTCGATCCTGGTCCGCTGCATGAAGACGTCAACGCCCTGGTAGTCCAGGCCGAGCCACACCAGCACCCCCGACATGCCCGCGGCTATGACGCGCCACTGGCTCTGGACCCCCAGGAAGAGGTCCAGCGAAGCGGCATTGATGTCCCAGACCTCGAACACGTCTTCGTTCTGCTTTCTCGGTTTGACCGTGAGGCCGAAGGCGGCGAACCCGGCAACGTCGATCGGCGCCGGCTTCGTCGGGTCCGTTCGGCCCTGCAGCGCGAGGACCCAGGCGCGCGCTGCAGCCCTTAGTTTCCCTGTTCGGCCGCCCGGCCCTGCAGGGAGCGGCGGTAGGCGCTATAGACCCCGATACGGAACCAGGAGTGCTGCATGGCCAGCTGCAGGGTCTCCCCCGAAAAGGGGACGGCTTTGCCCTCGTCATCCACCACCTGGTCATCCCAGCCCTGAGCAACCTTGAGCAGCAGGTCGTGCTGGCGCGCTGCCGCCTGCTCCGTGGGCAGGGCAGCGATCTCAGCATCCAGAGCCTCGGCTTCATCGAGGGGAAGAGCGCGGAAGGTCATGTTGAACTTCTGCTCAATGACGTTGCCTGGCTGCGCCGGGTCAGGAAGCGTGACGGTCACTGGCCAGGGATAGTGGTGCTCTCGGGTAAGAACGAATTTCATACGTGTGACGCCTTGTTTAAGAGGGCTTCAAGAGCTGGTTACCGGAAGGTCAGGACGAACTCGTCATTGCCGGACACCGGGGTGAGCATCAGCGGCAGCGAATAATTGGCGATGCCCTGTGTGGCGCCCTGGGTGACGCGGCCGATCTGAACGCCCGCGGCGTCGATCTCGACGATGTTGCCCGCTACTGTGCCGTGCTGGACCGCGAGGACGCCCTTGGTGTGAGCCTTGGCGATGGCGAACCAATCCTTAGTGGCGAGGGACGCGGCCTGCACCACGGAAGTCGCCGTGGTCCGCCGATCGGTGATCTTGATGCTTTCCTCGCCGATGAGGAAACGCGGCTCCACGGTGGCCGCCAGGTCCAGGCTCAGGCTCTCGGCAATGGCCGACCAGCCATGCAGGCTCATCGTGGTGTTGGCCTTGTTCACCGGAACCGGATCGATGAACGCATCGAGATCGATCGTGGGCAGTGGCGAGTCGGAAATGGTGCCGGACAGACCCTTGAAGTCGTAGGTAACGCGCGGGATCTGGGAAGGGACCAGCGACAGGGTGAGCGTGCCGCGGCAGCCCAGCAGGATGTGCCGGACCCCATCCAGGTTGTAGTAGATGGTCCCCGCTTCGAACCCGGTCGAGATGGGATTGTACTGAACGTCGGTATCGGCGGTGATGGTCTCGGCCATGCCGCACATGCGGAGCAGGGCGCCAAAGGCGGGCACATCACCGGCGGCGCCGGCGCCGGCCAGCTCTACCGATCCGCGTAGCGTCCCGTGCGTGCCGGTCAGGATCACGCCCTGATGGCCCATATAGGGCAGCAGGAGGTCGCGCGAAACTTCGCCACCTGCCATCGGGTCGACGGTCACGTCGTTGAACTGCATCGCATTGAGCAGCCCGGTGGGGACGGCGTCGGTGGAATAGTCGGCCTCGATCTTGGCCAGGGCGGCCAAGTTGCGGACAAAGCGAGCTGTACTCTCAGCCATGGTCTAGTTGCCTTCCTTGGCGGGCTCTGCCGCTGGTTCTGCAGGGATGTTAGGGCGCAGCTCGCCGGTCGCCTTGTCGCGGATCGAGCTGCCGCCCTTCGCGGGCATGATGCGGCGATCGGGCGCCGGCGTTGACTTGGCCTTGGCCATCAGGTGGTCTCCTTTAGGTAGATCGGCGCGGAAAAGGTGTCGGCGTACCAGACGACGCCATCGGCAACCTCGATGACGGCGCCGCGAATGTGGGTGATCGGGTCGACCATGTCGGAGGGCTTGAAGCCGATGAGCCGGCCACGGCCGAAGGTCTTGATCTCCTCGAGAGGATCGGCCACATCGGCGCCATCGGCGTCGCCGGCATGCTCGATCACATAGACCAGCACAAGATCGCGCTCGCTGCGCTGATGGACATTGCCGGTGGCGCGGGCATTGTCCGCCGTCTCCTCCTCGGCAAAGAAGGCATAGACGCATGGCAGGGTGACGCTGGGCCGGTCCTTGACCTGGGCGAGCGAGGTCGCGCCCAGGGCGGCGGAGAATGGCGTGGCGCTCGATAGCAGGCGGGCCTTGACCTCCGGGATCGTACTCACTGGCCGGCCTCTTCGCGCAGGTAGTCCTCGATGATCGCCGGTACTTCAGCCCGGTCGTAGTCGCTGATGCCCAGGAACGGCCGCGCCGGGATGCGAACGCTGTGGCCGCGGATGGCGGTGATGCGGCTCTCGCCGCCCTGGGTGCCGAGGCGGACGAAGCGGTTGCCCTTGCGGCGAATGTTCTTGATGTTCACCGTGCCACTGCGCGCCGGCATGTTGATCGTGGCGCCGAGCTGGTGGGGACGCGCATAGTCCAGGTTGCTGCCCCACTCCACCCCGTCCAGCAGGACATTGTAGTTGACCGAATCCTGCAGCCTCCCAATCAGGTTGAGGATATGGTCGAAGCCGCGGCGCCGGTTGCGGCCAACCCGCGAGGCGGCATAGCGCGGTGACAATGGAGCCCATTTGCTGCCGTCCGGCGCGGTCTCCCGCTCAAAGTTGCGTCGGGTTGAGGTGATGAAGTGCCCGCCCAGGCGATGGTAGGCGCCAGCTGGATTGTCAGCAGCGCGCTCCAGCCGATCGAGCGCTTCCAGGGCGCCATTGCTGCCGAGGTTGTGGGAAACACCAGCCATCAGAAACCCGCCATGCGATCGCGGGTGAAGATGCGGCTCGGGCCGCTGGTCTTGATCTGACCACCGCCGGCCGGAGCGATGATCTCGCCAGCGCCCTCGATGACCACTTCGCCCTGGGAGACAGACTTGAGCCAGGCCTTGGCATCGTTGAATGCCATGCGAGCCGGGTGATCCTTCCCGGCCGCGTCGCCATGCAGCAGGAACCAGGCGATATCGATCGCATAGGTCTTGAGCACGGGGGGCAGGTCGACGGTCAGCGGCAGCTGGTACTTTTTCGCCAGGTAGGAATTGATCAGCGACACCGCGTCCGCGATGCGCTCGGTCACCGTTACCTCGTTGATCGTGGTGGCCGGCTTGTTCACGCGATCGGTGAGCTGGACCAGCTTCGTGGCGCCGAAGCGGTCGACCAGGTCCTGCTGAGTGCAATAGGTCATGATGCCTAGCCGCCCGCGCTGACATATTCGAAGGTCTTGTGGCCTTCGGCGTAGATCTCGAAGCCGCTGCTATCGGTTTGGCCCGTGCGCACGAAGCGGCGGCCACGATCGACAATGACCAGCGTGCCAGCGGGGACCAGGTCGCCGCGGATACCACCATCGATACCGCCGTCTGCCTTGCGGAGCGTGTAGCCGTACGGCTGGAGGCGGAAGATGCGTCGGATGAAGCGCGCGATCATCGCATTCCCTTCCACCACCACCGCAGCGACAGCATCAGCACAAACAGCAGCCAGGCGCCGGCGGCACCCCATAGCCAGATGTTGAGCTCGACGCCGAGGGCGGACAACAGGACCAGCAGCAGCGCCGGGGCAGTCGCGACGGCGAGGAGGATGACGGCTATTGCGAAAACAACCATCCACAAGAGCGGGCTAAGGTCCGGAATCAAAGGGCGTGATCCTTTTGTCTGAGGGTGGTGTCGGCGCCAGGAGCGTCAGCCTGGCACCGGGGGTTTCTGCCGAGGGCGGTGTGTCGAGTACCGGCGCCGGCAAACTGGTGGGCTCCTACTCGGCCGGCGCTACCGCTTCAGGAGGATGATCGGCGGCGGCGCCCGACTTGGTCAGCGCGACAAAGGTATTGGGGTCGACCAGGAGCGGCTCGCCGATCGGCTGCTCGGCGCCATCGATGCGGATGACGGTCAGCGGCCAGACGGTTTCCGTGCGGGTCAGCTCGAGCTCGATCGCCGCCAGCTCGGCGCTGATCAGCCCCGCCATGGAGATCATGAGCTGGGCGCGCCGGCGTTCTTCAGCCAGGTGTGCCAGGGCGGCTGCAGGATCGAGCTTGGCGGCAGCGCGTACCGACTCGCCGACCCGGACAACTTCCAGAGCAACCATGCGGTCGATATCGGCCTGTGTGAGGCCGGCCATATCGCCGGCCTCACCGTCCACATCGCTCGCGCTGGTGGTATGGGTTTCCGGCGCGCCCGCAACCGCGCCGGCTTCGGGGGCCGCATCCTTGTCGGTGTCCCCTCCGGGGCCTTGGCCGGTGAGGACAGGCGCCGGGGTATCGTCTCCCGGCTGAGCCTGCCCGCCGTCCTGCGGGCCCGCTGGTATTTCTGAAGCCTCTTCCGCACCGGGGAGGCGCAGTCCCTCAGGCAGCGGCGCGAGAGCCTCGATCTTGGCCTCAACCGCCTTCACGACGTCCCGGGCGGCGACCAGTCGTTCCGCCAACTCCGCCGGCACGGCACCGGCGTCGATCGCGTCATACTCCGCCTGCAGCTGACTGACGGCATTGCCTGCCGCCTGCAGCTCGGCCCGCACATCGTCCCAGGCAGTGACCAGGGCGCGAAGCTCCTCGTCCGTCAATTCACGATCAGGGGACGGCGGGACCAGCTTGGCAGCAGCGGCGATCCAGGCAGGCCAGGCGGAGGGACGGCCGCCGTCGATCGCCATGTCGATCTCATGCGTCGTCGTCGCGGCCAGCTTGGCAAAGCTGTCGATCCCGGCGGCAACCAGCTTTTCGGCCGTCGCGGCGCCGATGCCGTGGATCTTGGTTAGATCGTCCATGTGACGCGGTCCTTTCGGGTCTTGCGGCAGGGCTGACACCAGCCCTCTCGAAAAACCCGCCGCTCCAAGGGAGGAGAATGGGAGCGGCGGAAAGTAAGCGCGGCTGGGGTCGGGAGGGATCGCCGAGCCGCGACGGGGTCAGGAGCGCCGGGCTCTAGCCAGGCGGGCTCGGGCGCGTTGCGGTGCAGCTGATGTCGAGGGCGGGTGCCAGCACGGCGGCAATGCGGGCCGGCAGTGGATCGGTTGCCGGCGCCAGGCACAGCCCGGTCAGGTCTGCCATGGTCGGATCGCAATCCTGCGTTGCCTCGACGAACAGGATCGTGTCCTCGAGGCCGAGAGAAACCACGCAATCGTCAATGACCTGGTCGGGCGTCAGGATCGGCGCCACGAGATCATAGGCAGGGGAAACGGCCGCGGCGGCCGGGAAGGCGAAGAGGAGAGCAGCGGCAACGGAGACGCCGATCAATCTCATGAGCTTCATGCAAGTGTCCTTAGGTTTCGGGTCTTACAGAAAGAGCCACCTGGCTCCTTCTCCAAGACCCGCCGGCAGGGTTATGCCGGCGGGTGGGGCGGGTGACCTGCCCCGCGTGGAATTAGGCGACGGCGTCCGTGACGAGGTAGCCGACGTCCGGAGCGACAACGAGCTCCTTGACCCGCTCGCCGACGCGGATGAACTTGCCGCCGCGCACGCCGATATGTGGATCTTCGCCGGTGCCGGCGATGCGCTGACCGAACTCGGCCGTGAAGCCCCAGGTGATGGTCGGATCGTCGGCCGTGCCCTTGGATGGGTCGATGTAGAGCAGCGCGATATTCTTGCCCCAGACACCGGCGAGCGAGACTGCCTGGCCCTTCTTGGCCGTGTTGATGAGGCCTTCGCCGATCAGCAGACGGTCTTCCTCGATCTCGAACAGGTCGCAGTACTGGCGCCGGCTGATGGCGCCGTCCTCGGTCAGCGCGCCCTTGACCGCCTTGATCAGCTTGGGGTGACGCTTGAGCTTATTCCACACCACCTTACCCATGGCGTGGGTGTTGGGCTGGTAGACCAGGGTCGACTGGATGCCATTGTCGATGACGCCGTAGGGGTCGGACGTGGCGAACGCAGAGAACTGATCGTTGCCGGCCAGGGTCACCTTGCGGCCAGCCGAATAGTTGGCGGCATTCTGAACGACGGCCGCAACACGCACTTCGCGGTCGAGCTGGATCAGATTGGTGAGCTGGGCGGACGCCAGGGTCTCGGGATCGAAGGTCGACAGGCCGGCGGTGCGAGCAGCGGAGGCCGCGTCGATATCGGTATAGGGAATGTCCGAGTCGATGCCGTAGTCGGCAACGGCCGCGGTTGCCTCGTCGCCCGTGAACTCCAGCACCGGCGGGCGGCTGCGGCGGCCGACGGCGGTATTGGGAACGCTGAAGGCCTCGGCGATCGGGAAGGTCGAATACTTGAAGGTCTCCTGCATCACCTGGAGCGGCGGCAGGACGCGCGTTCCAATCAGGTGGAGAGCCGGATTGCGGTAGGCGATGGAGATGGCGGTCAGCGTCGGATCGACATTGAACGGACGAGTGGTCATGGAAGCGGGTCCTCGTTAAGCCGACGCCTTGGACAGGCAGCCCGGGGCGATGTGATAGGGGATGATGTCGCCGGCGACGCCGGCGGCATGGGCGAAGCCGATGATGCGCACCTGCGTGCTGTTGGCCGGCAGGGCCTTGATGGCGGCAGCGTTGGCATCAGCCGTGAGCGGATCTCCGAAGGCGACGGTGCCGCCGAGCAGGACCTCGCCCTGGCCGACAAGCGAGATATCGGCAATGCCGCTGGCTTCGACGCCCAGGCTGTCGGCCACGCCGATCAGCAGATCGGTGTTGGCGCCGGCGATCTCGACAGTGCCGTTGGCGGCGGATGCCTTTACGATCAGATAGCCGGCGATCGCGGCGGCGGTGGCCCGGAAGCCCTTGGCGTAGATGGACGAGGTCATGTCAGCTCCTGGTTACTTCTTGGCCTTGGCCATCTCGGCCTTGACGTGGGCGACCGCGTCGATGGTCGAGACGTAGATGCCAGCCTTCTCCTGCTGGCCCTGGTAGGCGACAGCGCGGGCGGCGACGGCAGCAGGGGCCAGCTCCTGGCTGTCCACGACCTCGGCCTGGTCGCCGAGCTGCACCTTGGTCAGGACGGCGGCGCCCTGGACGAAGGCCTTGAAGCCGGGCAGATCATTGCGGGCATAGCCCTTGGCCCATTCTTCCTGGGCGGGCGAGACCTTGCCGGCCTCGATGGCAGCCTTGACCGCGTCGCCGACGTCGCGCTCGATGATCGTTGCCTTGAGCGTCTCCACCTCGCCCGAAAGCTGGGTGTACATGGCGGCCGGAACGGCATCGCTCTTGGTGGCGGCCGTGACGGCGGTGATCACCGCGTCGGGAGCCGTATCGGCCTTGAGGCCCGCTGCGACAGCGATCTTCCCGACAGCGCCGGCAACTCCGGTCACGGCTGCAAGGACGGCGTCGAAGGCAGCGTCGGCCTTGAGGCCGGCGGCGACGGCGATCTTGCCGTTGCGTTCATTGAGCGCGGCCAGGATCGCTTCAGCGCTGGCGGTCTCAGCAAGGCCCAGGGCCTTGGCGATGGCATTCATGGAGTCATCCTTGGGTTCGGAGATTTTGGAGAAGGCTGCCGCCACGGCGGACAGGTCGAGCGCCGGCATGTTGACCAGGGCGACGTTCAGTAGCTTGTCGATCCCGCCCGACTTGGTCGGCAGGAAGAACGGGGAGATGTAGCGGTACTGGCGGGCGGCAATCTTGGCCGCAGCTTCGTCGGTCCACTCCGGGCGGCCGTAGAGGCCATCCGGACGCGCCTGCAGCTCGACGATCCAGCCGGCAGCCTCGGCGCGGGCGCCGACCGTCTGGCCGAGGAAGAGTTCAGCGCCCTGGTGATCGAAGTCGATCATCAGCTCGGTCGCGCCGAGATGGGCCCGGGTGCGGTCGACGATCTGCTGCAGCGCAGCCTGGCCGGTGACCGTGAAGGGGCCGCGCCCATCCCGCAGGCGGAAGGTGCCCTCGGGAATGAGCTTGATCCAGCCGCCATCTGCAGCGCCTTTTTCGGCGGCTGCAGCGATCGGAAGATTGAAGATGTTGACGCGGTCGTTCATGACAGCGAAGGTGGCTCATTCGCCACGGGCTGTTGCAGGTGACACTGTCACCGGCGATCACGACGGGGTGGACCGGCCACCGGGCCACAAATGGTCCCCACCGCACTCAGTTCCCCCGGCGCTCTCCAACCACCTTTTGAAGCGAATTTGAAGCGGCTGGGACGCTCAGGGAGCGGCCTGGGCCGTTTCCAGCCCCCACAGTGCCAGTCGAGCCTGCGGCCCCGCTGCTGGGCGGCGCTGTTAAGCGTGTTCCTAGCTTCACGCCGCGACGACCCTTCAACTAGCCTACAAATGCGAACGCACCGGACCCGGCCAGGTCACGGTGCGCTCTAACCAACCGAACTATGAGGGAGTTCAGGATGGCTGACGCTGTCACACCACTATTTGCGATTCCGCGCAATGCGCGCACGTTCGAGGCTGCGGCCCAGAGCTATGTCCGCCAGGGCGGCCAGGGCCACTACCTGCCCAGGATTACCGCCTACTTCGCCGATCGGACCGTCGACACCATCGTTCCGGCCGAGATCCGGCAGATGGCGCTCGACCTTTATCCGGACCACATGCCGTCCACGCGCAACCGCCATGCCATCAGCCCGGCCAGGGCAGTGCTCTACCATGCGCACGAGCTCGGCTGGTGCGGGCCGATGCGGATCAGGATGTTCCGTCACCCCCGATCGACCAAGCACTCTCCCGTCGACGGCTCCTGGCTGACGGCCTTCCTCAACCAGAGCGACGGCGACCGGCTCTTCCACCTCAGCGGCATCGTCGTGTTCATGAACCACACGGCGGCGCGGGTCAGCGAGGCGGTGAACCTCAGAGGGCGCCACGTCGACCTGCGGCGCCGGATCGCGCTCCTGGTCAAGACCAAGACCGACGTGATGCAGAATGCCTACCTGACGGATGAGCTGATGTTCCGGCTGCACAACCTGACCTATGGCGATGACGACCACGTCTTCAGCTACACCTCCCGCTATTCCGTCGCGGAGCGGATGCGGGCGGTCTGCGAGCGCGCGGGCATTCCCTATCGGCCGCCCCACTCGGTCGGCCGCTACAGCTTCGCCACCAATGCCCTCAAGCGCCACGACATCAAGACCGCTATGGCCGCTGGCCGATGGAAGTCGTCGAGCGTGTTCCTTGAAACCTATGTCCAGCCGCACGACGCCGGCCGCGAGGTGGCCGAGAGCATCAACAAGCGGCGCTACGACTATATGTGATCAGCCCGTAGCGGAACCGAAGGCCAGCATTGGAATTGATGCTGCATCGGGTTGCCGACCGATACTCCAAAGTCGAAAACCCCAGCCGAATCGTCCTCTCGGCTGGGGTTCTTTTTGTCAGGCAGCACCCCCACAATCGATGTGAGGGCGTGGGGGAGGGGGAGGGGGTTATAAGAGTGCCTGCAAGTCGGCTTCACTGATCTCTGTTTCAGCAGCAACCAACTTCTTGTCAGCGCCGAATTTCGTCACCGCATAGCCAGCCGACCGCTTTTTGATCCGCAGCCAACCGCTCGGCACCTCCACTTCTGCCCACTTGGGACTGTCAGCGCAGCAACTGTCGTTCCAATCCATCTCACTCAGGGTCATCGACCAACTCCGTAATACCAGCCGGTGAAGCCGTCGCGGACCCGCAAACCGCCTGCTGCCTCGCGTTCAGCGATGTAGTCGAGCGTCATTTGAAAGGCGCTGTATGTCATCAGCAGGTTGTCCCCGGTCAGGTCTTCACCCGATCCGCTGTCACCAAGATGCGTGATGCCGTGCCAAAACGGGAACCAAGTGTCCCCGTATGCCTCGATCACATCAACCATACGTTTGATCTTGGAGAACACCTGCCACCCGACTACCGAACTTGCGACGCCAGAAGTCACGCTAGACACACCGGCTGCGGCTGCGCTTCCAATGTCCGAACTTCCAAGGTGGTGGAGGTTGTCAACGCCCCACGGGGTCACACTGACGTTGGGCTTGCGAGCATGACGCTGAGCAATGAAGTCTAGCCCAGCAATCACTTTCTCTGTCAGTCGGGAACTGGAGGACTGCGGAGAGGCGTAGAACTCCACGCCCCGCGCCAGCCCTTTTGCTGCATACAAACCCTTAACATGCTCAAGCTCGTATGCGATCTCACCTGCCGAAGTTAGCTCGGCCATCTTTGGTGACGTTATGGCGCCAGGAAGATGGTTTGTCGTATGGTTGATGTTCTCCCAACCAGCAGCATAGGTCTCTTGGATACGCGAGAGGCTCGGGACCGTGAGGTCCGGCATGATCCTGCTCTCCGTCCCATCCCATATTCGAGCGGGAACGGCTGTGTACCCGGTCCAGCCATAGGACTGGAACAGCGGCAGAGCGTCATCGACCAAGTCAGCGCCGCCTGCGTCACAGCCAAGAACGATCTGTGCGCCCGACGATATCCCAGTGACGAAGCTGTCGAAGGTCAAAGTTGCGCCGCCGAAATTGGAAACTCCAATTTTCAGACCTGTGATGGGTGAATTCAGAATATCTGACGCCCCCCCTGTTCCGAAGCTCCCAGCAGCCACCCCGAAAGGGTGATACTCTGTCTCGCCTGACCCGGCGACGTAGGCTGCTGGATTTCGCTGGACAAACTTCAGGAAGTTCCAGCCTTCGCGAACTTGATTGATGTTGTAGCTGACTGTTAGGGCGTTAGCGTTCGAGCCGGTCCCGGTGTCGGTCGTCAACGTGATGGCGATGCTGCCCTTCAGGCTCCCTGACGGCTCGTATCCAGGCTGTGATGCGACATGCACCCAAAGCCCAAAATTTCCACCAAGGGCAGCAGTGCGCAGCTTGGAAGCCGCCGTGGCCACATTGCCCAAGTTGATTTCGAGAACCGCGTCGCTGGCTGGTTCCCATACCAGCATTTCCGGCTGTCCTGTCCGGGACACGACGCCGGTGACGTCCCCACTGGCATCATACCCCGTGTGGCCCTCGGCAATCGGTGCGGCCGATGGGTTTAGCCAGATGCCGGTTCCGAAGCCAACAACCAACTTTCCAGCCGATATCACAGGGCGAAGAAGACCTTCGCCGAGCGTTAGTGAGCGCAGAACGGAAGCAAGGCTTCCAGCATAAGAACCAGGAGCTTCAATGTTGATCCCCATCTTAGGCTCCTAGATTGAGGGTTTGGTTGTTGATGGTCAGTGGTTGCCCCCTGAAAATGAGGGCAAGCACCCCCCCACTCGCCACGAGACTCGACACCTCCCGCGCCGGCATGGCTGGCACCAGGCTGGGCAGCAGGCCGGACCTAATCACGGAACACCCCGCAGGTGCCGCCCTCGCGCCGCAGCTTATAGGTGCCTGGCGAGACGAGCATGCCATCGGGGCTGGCGTTGGTGAGCTGCATGCTGGTGGGCTGGAAGGCGTCAGCATCGTCCTTCTTGAGCACGACCACCCGGGCATCGTTGCTCGCACCCTTGAGGCAGAGCCCGGCCGGCGTGCCGGCAACGACGGTGAACTCGCCCGACTCCTCGTCGATCGTATCGCCGGTGGTGAAGAGATTGAGTGCCATGCGAGCTCCTTATGTGCCGCGAATGTTGAGAGGGTCAGGCCGCTCGGCCAGGCGCTGCAGCGTCGGCCCCCAGCCGGCCTTGCCGGGGTTGTGATCCCAGCCCGGGTCAATGCCACGGTCGATCCAGCGCACCTCTCCCGTGACGCTGTTGGTCCATTCCCGCAGATCCTCCGCCGGCGGCACAAGGCGCAGCGGCAGCGGGCCATCCCAGCGATCCACGTCGCGCTGCGACAGGCTCTGGATGGTGCAGTGGCAGTTCCAGCCATTGGGGCAGGCATGGGTGTTCCACCAGGGATGGTCGACCGGCAGGCAGACATTGTGCCAGGCCTGGTGGTGCAGGCGCGGGTTCTCCTGGCCGACCAGGTGGACATAGCGGAGGAACGGCCGAGCCGCCTTGTTGCGCTCAAAGCTCGCCCAGTGGCCCGCCGCATAGCTCACCCGCATATTGGCATCGAAGATCAGCCGCAGCCGGCGCGGCGAGCCGAGCTGGGCAACCTCGGGCAGGCCTGTGACCGGGTTGGTGGCGATCTGGCGGCCCCACCAGCCCTTGGCCTGCAGCAGCGGCGTGAGCTCGGCCGCGAACTGGCGATAGGTCTTGCCCTCCTCGAGGGCGGCTAAAAGGGCATTGAAGATGTCTTCAAGCACATCGAAGCCGGCCGACTTGGCCACGGTGAACATGGTGCCGTGGATGTCGGCATAGACCTCCTGCCAGGCAAAGGTCGGATGCAGCGCCTTGCCCCGCGTGATCAGCGCATCGATGGCGGCCCTGGGCGAGACGCCGTTGATCTCAGCGGCCATCGCGCAGATCCTCGTCAACTTCACCGGCGAGGCGGGCACCGAAGCTGAGACGCGCCAGGGCATCGGTCAGCTCGCCCACGCTAAGGGTGGATGCCCGGCGCTGCAGGATGCGCTTCACCTCATCGGGGCTGGTGGCCTCCGCGATCTCCTCGGCCAGCCCCTTTACCACCGGCGCCACCAGGGGCTGCCAACCCTCGGCCGCCAGCTGATCCTCCACGGCCGCGGCGATGGCATCCTGCCCCGCCTGAAGCGCGGCCTTGGTGGGCTTGCCCGGTTTGGGCGGCGGATTGCCTTCTTCCTGGCCATCCTCGGGGGCGGGCGCGGCCCGCTGCGCCGAAAGGTCGATGACCTCGTCGGTCGCCTCGGGGATCGAGAAGCCGGAGAGCCCGTAGGCCTCGTCCTTCTTCACACTGAGCCCGAATGCCTTGGCGACCTTGACCATGGTGTCAACGTCCTCCTCCTCCGGACGGCCGATGACGATCTCGGGATAGTCCTTGCGGACCCGGGCGAAGTTAAAATTGATCAGCGCCGGCACGAGCTGCTCGTTCAGCGTGGCGGCGAGCTCCTCGGCATCGGCGTCGACAATGTCTTCACGAACATCGTCATGCACCTTCGCCTGGGCATAACCGCTGCCCGACTGGCTGTCCGTGGTGCCGGTCTGCCCCAGCACCAGCTTGGAACACTGCCGATCGAGCCAGTCGGCACGGCGCTCATAAAGGTCGGTTGACCCGGTGATCTCGGCCTTGACGAACTCGATCGCCATGGCCTGGGGGATGATCGCGGCATAGTCGGCGCCGATGTTGTGCACCGCCTCGAGGAGCACCGACTTGTCCAGGTCGCTGGCCCCCGGGTTGAACTTGCCGACGCGCAGCGGCTGGCCATAGGCCTCGGCGAAGATTGCCCAGTCCTTGATGTTGAATGCCTGGAACAGGTAGAGCCACGCCGCCGGCCGCGCCAATCCGCCACGGATGGTCAGGCCGGATTTGGCCTTTGCCCTATGGACGATCCAGTTGTACGGCCAGAGCTCTTCGCGCCCATGGTCATTGAGCAGCATCAGATGCTCGGGGTCGGCCTCAGGCGCCTCGAAGAAGCGGGGATCGCGGTGCTTGAACTTGACCGGCTTCCAGGGCTTCTGCCGCGTGTCCCAGATCATTTCCACGGCCGAGTAGCTCTTGCCGATCGCATCGAGCAGGTGGATCAGCACCGACCTGAAAGCGGCCGAGCCAACCACTTCACGCACCAGCTCGGCCTCGGCCAGGTCGGCCGCGTCATTGCCGGCGGCCTTCACCGATATCTCCAGCCGCCGCACCGCGCGCTTTCGCGAGGACAGCACCGAGCTGTACTGGATGAAGCGCTCCTCCATATCCTCGGCCAGTTCAAGATACCGCCTGGGCGAGCCATCGATCGACGAACGCAGGATCACGGCCAGGGCCTCTGGAGTGAGGCCGGCGGCCGGGTGGCCACCGCGTGGGTTGCGGGCGAAGCTGGTCGCCAACGGGCCGGCCTGCTCTTTTTCGGAGGGCTTGGTCACCGCCGGCTCGACGCGGGCAAAGGCCTGCTGGGGCCGCGAAAAGATGTCTAGAAGGCCCATCAGAGAATTCCTCGTCTGTTGCGGAGTGAGGACATGCGGAACGTCTGCGGCGTGCCCTCGAACACCGAACCGGTCAGGCCGATCGGCACGCCGCCGGCGCGCTCATCAAAACGACCCGGTCGCCGCTGCACGGCCTGGTAGCTGTATTCCGCCCACTGCATGCGGCTGGCGAAATAGGCCAGCGCCGCGGCGATCGCGAAGTCACCATGGCGCTTCTTGCCTTCGGTGCCCTTGCGCAGCACCGGAACGCGCGGGACGCCGCGGATCACCTTGACCGAGCGCAGGTCGGATAGGTGCTCCACGTCCTTGGAGAGCGCGATCGCGCGGTCCTCGAATGCGACCTTGAGCGGCGGCATGTTCACCCGGTACCAGTCCTCGGTGAACTTGATGGCCCAGATCAGCCCGGCCTCGTTGTCGTTGCTGCGCAGGCCGAACTCGCGGCCCATGTCCTCGGCCACTGTCCAACCCATGCCGGTGGCATCGAAGGCGGCGCCGACCAGCCGGCCGCGCAGATGCAGGAGGATCATCCGCACCAGACGCTTCTGCTCATCACCGGGAACGTTGCGCATTTCGAGGGTGAGCGCAGAAACCCGCTTCAGCACCGAATCGATGGCCAGCAGCAGGCCGACCGACAGATCGGCCACGCGCGCAAAGTCGAAGCCGAACGAGTAGAGCAGCTCCAGGTCGAGCGCATCCAGCGCCTCCTGCAGCTTGTCCTCGGTATCTGCCATCAGTGCCTGCTGGTCGAACTCGTCGAGCTGCAGGTAGTTGGTTGGCAGCTCCAGCCGAATGACGGGCGCTTCCACTGTCATGCAGGCTTCAATCAGCGGCCCGGTGAGCCAGGAGCCCGATCCCATCGAGGGAATGCAGTAGAGCTCCTCGTCGGCGTCGTCGGCATAGGAAGCGATCAGGTCCTGGCGCCACTGCGCCTCGGCTTCAGGCGACCAGTCGATCCCCTGGCGCAGGCAGATGCGCTCATAGAGGCCATCGATCAGCGCCTCGTCGAGATCGATATGCAGGTGCTCGTATGGTTTGCGGCCACCGAGCACGTCCTGGACCAGGATGTTGAATTCGTTCTCGGCGCCATTGTGCGTGCTGCAGACGATGACTTGGCCGCCCCACATCAGCAGCGCCATGGCCGCCTTGAGCAGCTCGCCCAGGTCATCGACGAAGGCCGCCTCGTCGATGATGACGCAACCCTGCTTGCCGCGCAGCGAGCGCGGCGCCGAGCTGAGACCATTGATCTCGAAGCCGGAGGCAAAGGTGATGCGGAACGCCTGGATGAAGCGGTCGGCGCCGGACTCGTCCTTGCCGTCCGGCCAGAGGTATTCCTCGACCTCGCCGGCCGCATGGCCAAAGGCCCGCGCCCAGTCGGCGCAATCGCTGATGAAGTCGCGGGTCATCGCCTGGGCGTAGGAGATGTAGTGGACGTCCATGCCCCGCGCCGATCGGGCGCGCGCAGCACGCAGCACGGCATAGGCCGCCAGCCCCCAGGTCAGGCCGATTCGACGGGATTTCTCTACCACCAGGACCTGGGTACCGATCTCCTCGAGGAGCGAGATCGTCCTCGCCTGGTACGGCAGGAAGGCAACGAGCGGGCTTTGCTCGCCAACGACTGCCATAGCCCTTTCCAGGGCGGTATCCGCGACCGGCTTGGCCTTGCGACGAAGCTCTGCCCACTGCTCGCGGGTCCACAGCTCGCTCATAGCAGTCCCGGCCTAAAGCCAGTGCCATCGCAGGCAACGCAGTCGCGGTCCATGACATAAACGACCTTGGAGATGGCTCCGCTCTTGCGCCGATAGGTGCGCTTGATTTCAAGCCCCACTCCGGCACAGCGGTCGCAGGTGAGTTCCGGATCGGTGCATTTCGCCCTGGCCGGCATGCTGATTTTCACGCGAATTTCGGGCTCTATCATGCCGCCCTCCGGACCGACCGCTCACCCACCGACATCTTCACCGCGTCCCAGGCGCGGACGAACATCACGATCTGCGCCAGGCCAGGGCAGAGCCGAAGCTCCAGCCGCGCAGCGACGAATAGGGCCCGACGATCCGGCGCCGCACGCTCCAGGCACTCCCGACACAAGCCCTCGGTCAGGTCAACGAAGCCACTCACGGTCGCGAATGGCGTCAGCCGCACCATGGCGGTGCAGCCGGGATTACAGCAGCGGCAGGAGACGACGTTCATTTCCGCCTGATCTCCACGCCGAGGATTTTTGACAGGGCGGCGTCGACCGTGTCGGTGCTCCAGCCCTGGGCCTTGCCCACCTCGCGCACGGCCTCCTCGGTCTTCTGGGCCAGCTCGGCCTGCAGCTTGAGGCGGCGATCGGTGCTGATCTTCTGCGCCATGACCGTGGCCTGGTAGGCTCTCGCCAGCTCCATCGCGTCCTTGGGCTTCTTGGCACCGGCGCTGTCGTCGATCAGTTCCTGGATCAAGGTCTTGAGATACTCGCCGAGGATGACCGTGTTCTCGTCGACATTGTCGGCCGTGAACTCGCTCGCCAGCCCTGCGAACATTTCGCGAGCTTCGCGCATGCGGGTTTGCGCCGCCGCAATTTTGAAGCTGCGGTCATAGAAGGCGGTACGCTTTATCGGCTCGATGCCCTTGGCCACCAGCCGCTCATTGAACTCGGCGAAGATGTCCGCGATCGGCCGCTGCCGCGCGTAGAGCTCCTGGTTGGCCCAGAGCACGTCATCGGCGGCTTCCGCCTGCAGCATGTCGATCGAGGACAGGCGTCCGCGCCCCTTGGCCGCCATGGTCAGCCCTCGATTTCGGGCAGCATGATCGGCTCGGAGCTCCGCTTGACCTCGGGAATGATGACGCCCCAGCTCAAGTGGCGGGCGCCATGCGGCAGCAGCCGCGCCACCTTCACGGTGCCGGCCGGGGTCAACTTCACCGCGCCCATCTCGGCGAGATAGGCCAGTTCCTGCTCCACCCAGGCGCGCTCCTTGTTGAACAGGAACATCTCGTTCATCATCGTGGTCAGGGTCGATGACGTGAGGGTCCTGTTCACCTCGTCCGCCAGGAAGCGGAGGATGACCAGGCGGGCTTCGCGGTTCTGAATTCCGTGGTTCACGAGGCCTTCTCCAGCAGCACTTCCTGCAAACGGCGGGACAGGTTGTCGATGGGAGCGAGCCTCTCCACCAGGTTGCCCATCTGCCCCTTGAGTTCGGTAAGGCTCACCTCGAGGCGGTGCTGGCTGTCCTTGTCGGGCATGTGCCGCACCATGACCTCGAGAGTGCCGAGACGTCCGCCAATGGCGTCGACCTTGTCGTCCACCGATTTCAGCTCGGCGGCCGATTCCTTGCGCAGTGCGGCGATCTCCTCGCGGAGGGAGCGGGCCTTGCTTTCGTTTTCGTCCCGAAGAGACCTGATCTCGCCCTCGTTTTTCTTGCTGGGAGACTGGAAGAAGTTCCAGATGGTCAGGCCGGCCGCGATGATGGCGGCCGCGCCGATCACCAGGTCTTTGACAACAACGACGTCCATACTCAGTCCTCGGCCGGCGCAGCGACCATGCCGAGCGCGCTCATGTACAATTCCATCAACGCATCCTGTTCCATGCGCTCGTTGGCGTCCTGCTTGCGCACGGCCACGATCTTGCGGAGAATCTTGGTGTCGAAGCCGTTGCCCTTGGCCTCGGCGTAGATCTCGGTGATGTCGGCCGCTATCGCCGCCTTCTCTTCCTCCATCCGCTCAATGCGTTCGATGAAGGCGCGCAGCTGATCCTGCGAAACACTGTCCTCAACGGCCATCAGGCAGTGCCCCACTTCTTGGCGATGAAGTCCTTGAGGGTGTGCCCGCCCATGTAGAGCGTCATGTAGAGGCCGGACAGCTGGAGCAGCAGCCACAGGTCCGTGGGCGGCAGCGCCCACTTCAAAACTGCATTGAGCAAATGCAGAATGACGATGTTCCAGATCCAGAGGAACCCCAGCCCATACATGCCCAGGGGCCGCCACGCCCAGGTCCAGAGCGGCTCCTTCATTTCGGCCAGCAGCAGGGTGTTGGTTTCTTTCTGCTGCTCGACGCCGGCGAGGATCACGGCCGGATCGGACTCCAGTTCTTTGATGATAGCACCAGCGACACCAGGATTGGCCTCGTAGCGGGTGACGATGGCCTCGGGCACCTTGCCCGCCGGCACCTGGTCGACGTCGACACCGAGCCGATCGGCCAGCACCTCCATCGCCACGCCGCCCAACTCATTGAACGGCGGCGGCAGGACGCCCTCGATGATCTGCCTGAGGAAAGGCGCGCCAGCCTGGGTCAGGACGCCGGAAAGATCGAGTGATGCCACGGTTTGAGGGCCTTTTAACACGGGTGAAATCAGGTGCGGACGCGACGGCCGAGGACGACGCCCTGGTGCTCAAACCAGTCTTTGACCGGTTCCGGCAGCCAGGCGAACAGCGGCCCGCGATAGCGCCATGCCAGCGAGGCGCCGTAGACGACGAGCGCCCCCACGGCGATGCCGCCGCCGATCCACAGCATCGTGTCGAGATTGACCGCGTCGGCCGGCACGCTGGGGGCGCCCGCAGGGGTGTTCACCGCCAGCTCGCTACCACCACCGGCAGCACCGCCAGCCGTTGCGCCGGCAGCGGCGCCCTTGTTTGCCCGCTTGGCGGCCAGGATGCGTTCCAGCGCAGCGCGAGTGGCGGGGCCGATCAGGCCGTCAACAGTGAGGCCATGCTTGCGCTGGAAAGCGGTAACGGTCGCCACGGCGCCGACAGCAGGATCAAAGCCCAGCTCCTTGAATTCGTGCCAGTGGTCGATGAAGGCGGAAAGCGACGAAGCCGGAGCGTCGGTGCCATAGTTGGCGAACTCGATGATGGCCCACTCACGGCGCCGGCGCTTAACCAGCCCGGGCAGCGTCTTGCCGCCGCCCTTGGTCCAGGACAGGAACGACTGCATAGCCTTCTGTTTTGCGCCCTGGAGGAACAGGCCGACCCAACTGGCGCGGTTGATGGCGCCGGTGTTGAAGTCGAACATGACCGCACCATCGAACACATGCTGCTTGTCGGTCGGCAGCGCCTTTACCACCCGCGGCTCATAGTTGCGGGCCAGAGCCAGGCGGCGCAGCTGGCGGCTTTCCTCACGGGTGATGACCATGCCTCGTTTTGGCTTCACGACCCCGGAGGCGGCGGTGAGGCCAGTGCCGATCGTCCACACCCCGGCGGGGCAGCGATAGGCGCGCAGCACGTCGCCTTCTTCGCTGACCAGGGCCGCATCGCCCTGGTCGGAGATCGTCTTGATGATGGACATGCAACAGGCCCCGGATCAGCAGTAATGCTGCCTTCACCATGCCTTGCGTCGCCATCGGGAGTGCAGGTGACACTGTCACCGGCTAGATCAGAACAGGTCGCCCTGCGCCTTGTTCCTTTTGGAAGCAGCCGACGCCTTGGCGCCCTTCTCCCGCTTCCGGTGCCGCAGTACCGTGCGGCGGTGGACGCCCGCAGCTGCTGCCGCCTGGTTGACCTTTAGCCCTTGGGCTAACGCCCGCTGCAGCGCCTGGTTCCGTCGAGCCGTCGAAGCCATCGGGATCAGAATATCGTCCCCGCGGCCGCCGACACTGAAGTGCTGGCAGATTTTCTGCGCCGCGTCAAAACCCACGAGCTTGCTCAGCCAGTGATCCGGCCGGACCTTTGCCGGGATGAACACCTGCTGGCCACCCTTTGCCTGGGCAAGCGCCCAGGCGGCGTCCAGTCCGGCAACCTCGGCGATCTCGGCCATGACGGCGGGCAGCTCATTCATTGCCGCTGCCCATCCCTAGCCGCAACTGCTGTTCTGTCAGGTCGCGCAACCGTGCCCGCAACACGAAGAAGCGCTCCGATCGCGGCCGCACCTTCTCGAGCTCAGCAAGCACCTCGCGCCGGCGCGCACCGAGGCTGGCCAGCTCGGAGAGCCGAGGCCAGTCTAGCAACGGTGCCGACGCCGGTGCGCGCGCCATGATCACCCAGCGACCTCGTCGTCGAGCACGGCGTCTATCAGGTCGCCGGTCACCACCACCCGGACAATGCGAACCGCCAGCTCGTGCGGCGCCATGCCACGCTTGGAGGCCGCTCGACGCATCTGGCTGAGGATGTCAGCCGGCAGGAGCGCCAGGCGGCCGTCCAAGGCGCTTGGATCGCGCAGCCGCTTGATGGCCCGGACCGCCGACACCTCCAGCGCACTGACGGTTTTCGGCTCGATCCCCAGCTGGTCGGCTATCTGGCGAGTGGTGCGGCCGGCCGCACGAAGGGCCAAGACCGCCTCTGTGCGCGTGGCAAATCCAAGGGTGGGCTTACAGGCCATCACGCACCCGCCTTCTGGTCACGGATGCGGTCGCCCAGCACCTTCATCAGCGATACCTTGGCTAGCGCAGTGGTCGCCTCGCCACCGTTATAGCCCATGTCGGCGGACGAAAGCCTCAGCAGCCGGCACTGCGCCTGCAGCACGCAGTCCTGCGGGTCATCGAAGGCAGACCAGTCCACGCCCGCCTCGCGCGTCAGCCAGCCCTTGAGGGCCTCCACGGCCTTACGGGCGTCGGCCGGATTGCGGAGGAAGCGGGTGTGATCGATGCCGGTCTGGCCCTTGACGAACCCCAGCAGGGCCTCATTGGAGGCATTGCGGACCACGCCCAGGTTCCACCCCGAGATCCACAACGCCTGCAGCTTGCCGCCATAGGGACCGTCCAGCTTCTTCTTGCCGCCGGCGCCCTTGCTTTTCATGTCCTCGATGACGCGGCCGAGCTGACCGCCGTTCATGGCCCGCAGCGAGTTCTGGCCGGTCACCCGTTCCAGCATCGCACGGTAGTCAGGCTCATCGAGCCCCAGTTCGCGCTTCATCGCCTGAATGGCGCGGATCGACTGTACCGTTGTGCTCACTTCACTGCCTCCTTGAGGGCTGAATTCAGTTGGCGGCAGGCCTCGGTGATGGCCTTGCCTATTTCCTCGGCCGTCTCGTGCGGCCCGGCCGTCACACGCCAGCTCACGGTGACCGGCCGACTGGTCGGGTCCCTGGTGACTGAGCCGCTGATGGTGACGACCAGATCGCGTTCGCTCATCACATCTCCCCGAGGTCATCCAGGATGGTACCGGCGGCCTCGCGCGCCCGGGCCCAGTTCCGATAACCCCAGTCGCGCGTGGCGAGATGCTGGTCGAGCGGCGCGCTGCCGTGCCAGACATGCCGCACCCGCGCAGCCAACCAGTCCGGCCCATGCTGCTCAACGGCCTCTACGACTGTCCGCTCACGGAGCATCAGCCCTCTCGCTACTTCGGCCAGAGACCGACCCTGGGTCAGACCCCAGATGATGGGCAGCGCGATGCCGGTTGTGATGGGCCGGCGCTTCATAGCGGTGCGCCGGCCGGGCTACTGGATTGCGTGACAGGATCACTCATAGAGGCCACCCCCCCCGGTTTCCGCAGGCTTGATGGCGACGATCTCGTAGTTGAGCGTCCGCCCCTCAGGTTCCGTCGCCGGGCCGTGGAAGGTGGGCCGCTGCCCCACCCTGACGGTCGCGACGTCGACTGAGCAGCGTCCGCCTGCCCAGATGCCCGCCTGAAACGGGCCGCATCCGACGATGCGGCCCGTCTCCATGTCGATCTCCCACCAGAGGAAGTCCTGGCCTCGGTCTTCCAGGGTGACGTGCTGGACGTTCATGGCCGCAGCTCATCGATGTGGGTGCTGCAATGCTTGCAGACGCGGGGATCGCTCTCACTGGCAACATGGCCGGGGCAGTCAATCATCTGCAGGGTGCAGCTGAACCACTGGTCGTCGACGGCGAAGCGGACGGTCGCCCTCGCCTGTGGCCCAGCGAATGCCAGCTGGTCCGTTGCCTGCGCGATCAGCGCAACGAGGTCGCCATCATCCCCGTCGTCCTGAATATCCATGTGCATCGGCCGCCCCCTACGCCTGTGCTAGGTCTATGGTGACCGACGACCAGTCAGCCTCGGGCGACGGGCGCATGCCAAACCGCACGTACTCTTTGCGGCCGACGACGCGCATGGCGTCCTGGATGGCTTTCATCGCCCGCTTCCAGCGCGCGTCCTCGATGTCGAGGCGCAGCAGCATGAAGATTTCGGTGCGGTTGACCTGGCCTTCCTTGTCGGTGTTGAAGGCCCGGGCGATGATCGCCTGGATTTCGGGCCGGCTGTCTGCCGCCCATTCGGTCAGGCATTCATCAAGCAGGCTCTTGGCGATCTGCAATTGCGGGCCGAAGTCGATGTAGTCGGCCACCTGGACGGTGACCTTGAACAGCCCGTCGACGGTCATGTAGGTCCGGTTGCCCTTGCCCTTGTTGCCGCGCTTGACCAGCCCATGCTCCTGCTCGAGCAGAGCATCGAGGCTGGCAAGGTCAGCCATCGTGTGGGCCTTGAAGCGCGCCACCTGCTCGGACAGGCCTATGGCGAAGCCCATGATCTTGCGCACCTGATCGTCCTGCAGCTTGTCGGCCGGCTTCACCAGGGAGACCGGGACGAGCGCACCGCGGGCATCGGGCATGTATTCTTTGCCGTTCATTTCGACGACGCCGGAGGGGACCGGCGCTGGCTGGAAAGCGGATTGATGGGTCATTGAGGAAACTCCGTTTCAAAGATGCTTTTGAGGGTGGTGAATGCCTGCTCCTGGGCGATGCGGGCTTCGAGCTTGTTCAGGCCGCTCTCTTCCGCCCAGTTGGCGCGGAGCTCTTGGTCGTGTTCATGTGCCTTGATGAAGCTGGCGATCGCGGCCGCCAGCCTGGCATTGGTGGTCGGCTGGCAATGACTGCAGAGGTCGGGCTCAGCCCACCAGCAGGCGCCGACCGGATCGGCCCAGCAGGCATTGTTTTGGGTGCAGCCGCAGACGCGGCAACGGCGCTCGTCGGCGCCATCGATGGCGCAGTCGGTGCCGGCAACGCCCGGTTCATCGGCCAGGGCAACGAGGCAATGGCACATCGCCATGATGCTGTCGGCCGACATCGTGAACTTCTTGCGCGGATCGATGATGACGGCTTCGGCAAGCGCGACGGTGGCGTTCAGGTCGATCAGGTCCGGGTCGGTCATGCCGCACCGCCTTCCGGCGCGATCGGCGCCGGCGCACGCTGGGCAAAAAGGTGCACAACGTTGTCAGGACTTGGCGTCTCGGCCCCCATGGCAATGGTGCGCTGTTCGATGGCACCCAGACCTTGCCGCATCATCCGGAGGGCATCGTCCGCTTCCTTGCGATCCTTGGGGGAGTGCAGGAAGGTCGCCGCGCGCCGCAACAGGATGGTCATCTCGTGGATTTCGGCGGCGTCCTCTTCAGTCGCCTCGACGAAGCGTTCGGCGGCCTTGGCCACGTCCAGCAATTCCTTGAGCCGGGCAGTAACCGCCTGGCCGAGCCGGGAGACGCGCAGGCTGGTGGCAAACACCATGCCTTCGATGACTTCCATACCTTCGGGCTCGACGACGTATCGCTGATCCGCCAGCTGGCGCATGAACTGCAGGATGACCGACAGGTCCGCCTCGATCGCGCCAATCTCAGTGGCGATCTGCTCGTTGGTCAGCGGGTCAGCCATGACGCACCGCCTTGCGGGCGCCGACCTGCTGCAGCACGGCCCGCAGCACCGCCGGGTTGTTGCCGGCGGCCTTGAGCTGGCTGACCACGGACGCTTCGCCCGAGGCGAGTTCCATACGCTCCACATCGGCCGCGGCGTCGGCGAGCACCGTTTCCAGGCGCTCCATCTGCCCGACGGTCATCGGGTGGCCCAGGCGGGCATCGCGGATCATCCGCTTGGCCGACAGGATGCGGCGGCTGGCAGGCTGACTATTCAGTGCCATTGGAATTTCCTTTCTGGAGGAAGTGGGGGCAGCCGGAGCGGCAGGCGTGGTAAAGCACCACCCGCTCGCGGCGATGGGCGGAGAACGGCAGTCTCTGGTTGGAGAGGCATACGTCGCGGCCGATATCGCCCTGAGCCAGGCAGGTGACGGTGAGCCCCATCAGACCCCCGCGCACCGCCTGCTCGAAGCGGCCGAGATCCAGCTTGTCGAAGCTTGATCCCTTGTTCAGAACCATCGACACGGCGCTGCCCGAATATCCGATGGCGAGAGCAGAGGCCTTCGCCCCGTGCTGGTCGGCATGAGTGGCAAGTTCAGCCACCCAGTCCGGCAACTCGCCCCAGGCGTCGGCGGCTTTTTCGGCGTAACTGCGGCCTTGCTGCAGTGCGCCCAGGCGCGGACCGGGCTTCACAACGCCACCTCTTCGACCTTCATGTCGCCAAGCAACTGGCGGCAATTGGGATCGTAGACCTGATGCCCGCGCAGGATCTTCGGCGCATGGGCGCCCAGGTTCTGCACCAGCACGTACTGCCGGCGCAGCGGGCGGCCGGGCGTTGCCTTAAGCGGGCCACCCTTCACCGCCGCCAGATGGCGCAGGTATCGGTCGGCGGTGGTGACGGTGACCTGCGCCGCCTCGGCCACATCGGGAACGGTGAAGGCCTTCATCATCTTCATCACCCGCCACATCTTCTCGATGGCGGGCTCGGGGCATTCAGTGCCGTCGCGGCGCAGCCGGGGCGCTTCCAGCGACCTGGCCAGCAACCGATAGAGCAGCGCCGGCCGGTTGGACGGCGGCGCAGGCGGGCGTTCGCCAGCCCGCTCGATCTTGCCGCCCGCCATCAGCCGCTTGACGAAGTCCCTTATGGTGCGGCTGTCCATGTTGCAGCGGCCATCGATGTCGGCGACCGCCCAGGTGCCGACTTCGCGATCGAGATCAAGAATGACCCGCCAGATGCCGGCATCACCGACCGGCAGCTGCACTGTGGTGGTGAGGAAACGCACGGGCTTGGGCATCAGACCGCCCCCGCCTGGGCGTGCGCTGCCCGGAGCGTCTCGATTCCACCGAAGCCGCTCAGATCAAGATCATCGCGGCCGAGAATGGCAGCGCGCTCGTTGATATCGTCGAGTAGACTGACGATGGCCCGGGCGTTGCCGCCGGTTTCAGCCAGCACGGCGTCCGCCAGGTCATCGGCAATGGCCAGGTCCGGGAAGTGCTCGCGCGTCATCAGCTGCAGGTCGTCGAGGTCACATGGCATCGCCTCGGCCACGACGCGGCCGATCCGGCTGCGTACCATGGGGAAGGCCTCCAGCCGTCGCATCAGGGATTTCTCGCCGATCAGCACCACCGGCACGCGCGCCGCATCGTGGATCTGGCGCAGCACGTCGACGAAGCGGCGCTGAGCAACGTAGTGGGCCTCGTCGATGATCAGCGGCCGCTGCGGATCGTGGGCGAGCAGGAAAATCGCCCGGTTCAGCAGGTCGATATTGGTGCCGCGCACCTCGTGTTCGCCCAGGTCCATCAGAATATCGGAGATCAGCGAGCGTGCCGTGGTCAGCAGCCCGCAGGTGACATAGCGGGTGCGATAGGTGGTGGCGGCATAGGCGGCGCTCTTGGTCTTGCCGAGCCCCGGGTCGCCGGAGAATGCGCCCATCCGGTCACGGGTTATCGGCATGTCGCTGAGCCGCTGCAGCATCACCGAAAACGCAGCCACATTTCGGGTCGGCGCGATCGGGTCGCGGTACAGATTGACGGACATATGCTTGTTCATCTAGTTTCCTTCACGTCGTCGTTGGCCTCAAAAAAACGTCGTCTTGTGAAAGGTCCGGTTGCACCCGGGCCTTTCTTTTTCAGAGCTCCTGCGCCTGCTCGCCGCGCACCGCGCGGATCTTCGCCAGGCCCTTGAACTCGGAACTTTCCATGTAGCGTCCCACCCAGTGGGCATCCTTGGCCGGCACGCCGGCGTCACCGGCGTCGAGCCGGTCCTTGATGGCGACGGCACGGCGATAGCGCTGCTCTGGGGTCTCAGGCAGCCTTGCTACGTTGGTCGCATCCGCCTTGGCCGTGGCCGCAATACCGAAGAGCCGCTGTTGCTCAGCCCTCGTGCGGGCGTCGGCCTGCCGCGGGACCTCGGGCGTTACAGCATCGAGTGCCGCCTTGAGGGCCGCGGTCTCATATTTGGCGTGGGGTTGCGGGAAAGCGACCAGGTTGCCCTTGCCGGCGTCAGCCTTGGCGCGCTGAGCATTGGCCACGTCGAGCGGGCCGATGCTGCGCATCATCTTGCGGACCGGCACCACGGTCTTGTCGCTGACGGCCTTCTGCAGCGCACGGATGCGGGCAGCATTCTCCGCCGGGTCGAGGCCGAGCAATTCCCAGTTTTCGGCGACGCCAAGGAAGGTCTCTTCGTCCTCTTTGAAGACATAGATACGCCCGAGATCGATTGGGTCCTGCCGGCAAAACACCACGTCCCCGACGAGCAGCGTGCCGAGGTGGTAGTGCACCTTGTTGACCGCGATGCCCTCGTGGCCGACCTTGCGCCGACCATCATCGCCAGTCTTGCCGACAACTGGAGCTAGCAGCAGGTCGAGCGCAGCGACGTTCTCGATACGGCGGACCTCACCCTGATATCCGGCAGCCACCTCGAACGGCGTCCGGCCACGCATGGTCTTGCCGCTATGAGGCCGATGCGCGTAGTCCACCTCCGCCCAATGGTCGCAGAGCTCGGCCACCTGCAGGTCGGTCATTTCGGCGCCGAACATGTGCGCGTCGTCGAGATTGTGCCGAGCGCTGAAGGCCTTGCGGTTTTCAAGCACCTTCCGGTCTGCCGGGTTATGGCCCACAAAGCCGGGGATGCGCTTGACCAACTGATGCTGGAATGTGCCGATCGACCGCTCCACCACGCCCTTGGCGCGGGCGTCGTAAGCCTTGGTCGGCAGTATCTTGATCTTGAGGCTACGCTCCAGCAGGCGCCGGATGTAGTGCGCCTTGAAGTCGCTACCGTTGTCGGTCTTGATCTGCTCGGGAACGCCCCAGGCCAGAATGGCCTTGCGCAGAAGCAGCCCTACGGCATGCGCGCGCGGCGTGTCGGTCAGCAGGATCAGCATCCGCCGCGAGTAGATGTCGACGCACGAGTAGATGGTGGGGCGCTTGTTGCGGGTGGTGGTGATGGCGTCCAGCGGCGAGGCGTCGATCTGCCAGACTTCGTTGAGCCGATCCGCCCTGGTCGTGGCGGTCAGGACGAACTCGGCCTTGGAGCGATAGCCGTCCGGATCGGAAATCCGCAGCAACTCGTTGCGATACCGCTCTTTCCATATTCCCAACGTGCGCTGGAAGGCGCGCAGCTTGGGCACCGGCGCCAGCACGCCGTTGGCGTCGGCGAGTTCGGGATTGGCGATATCAGAGCAGAACCGCGCGATCGTGGTGGTCCGGATATCGTCTGCCGAGAAGGCTGGATTCTTCGCGATCAGCGCCAGGATGAAGTGTCGCACTGCGCCACCCTCGGCAGTAGCGAGTATCGAGGTGTCTTGTCGGCTGAGAGCGCGATCGAAGCCCAGGCGGGAGCCGCCGTCGCGGGCCTTGCTGCGCCAGCGGGCAATATTGCGCCCGCTGACCTTGCGGACCGTCTCGCGGACCCAGTCTTCAAGGGGTATTTTTCCGGCGTTGAACAGCTCGGCGAAATAGGCATCCGCCGCCATCACCGTCAGGCCAGAGCCTTGGGCAAAACGCTCTGCCACCGCCACGATCGCCAGCCGAGCATCGCGCTCTTTCCGCCCATTGGCGGTCAGAGCGTCATCCTCGACGATCGGCGGCACCTGGTCTGCCGGCTCGACGCTGATATGGCGGGCGACATAGTCGAGCCGCGACCACATCGGCCACAGCTCGAAATGGTACTCCCAACCACCGCCGCCCTCTCGCCCTGGTCGCGGTCGAGCCAACGCGGCGTAGCTGTCCCAACCTTCGCGATCGGCCAGAGCCGCTATGCCTCGCCGCGTGTCCGGCAGGCCACTGACCCCGAGTGCGGCGGCTTCGGCGTGGGTGAACCATACCTTCACTTGAACCAGCCCCGCGCCCGGGCATGGCCTTTGATCTCCCCCTCGAAGCGGTCGTAAATCGCGGCGCGATGCTTGGGCCCGACGCGGGTCAGACCGTCATTGAGGGAGCGGAATGCCCTCTCTGCCGGCGTCGCCAGCTTGCCACCCTGCGCCAGCACCAGCGCATCGGCCACATTGGCGGCCTTGGGCTTGGCAGCTATCAGGATGTCCAGCACGGCCGCCTGCTGTGCCTGCGTGATCGCCGCCAGCGCGACGAGTTGTGACTGGTTCGAAGCCAGGCCCGTGCCGCGCAATCGCGCCAGGCTATCAGCGGCCAGGCCTTCAACGATGCTGACGGCGATCTGGATGGCACGCTGGCTGAGCCCGGTCCGTTCCGCGGCGGACTGCGAAAACGAAAAGATTTCGTTTTGGGACTTAAGTTGTTGTTTTTTCTTATGGTCACCGCCGCGTTTTGCGTCGGGATACAGCGTTTCATGGATCGCTTTGACCTCGCCAAGGGCGACCGCGCGGTTCAGGGCGTTGAGATCGTGCCGCACGATGTTCTCGAACAGCTCATCGAGCCGCCGATGCTGCGCTGCAGGATGATCTGCAGGAACAATGACGGCGTCGATCCGGTCCCAGCCGATTTCGGCCGCCGCCAGCAGGCGCGCATGTCCGAAGATCAGCTCATATCGCCCGCCCGCTGCCTCGGCGATGCGAACGGGCTGCAGCTGCCCCCGCTCGGCCATGGACTTTCCGAGCACATGCACCCAGTCCGGATCGGGCTGGCGCAGGCGGTTCGCTGGTACGTCGATCAGCTCGAGCGGCACCAGCTGCTGGGCAAGGGGGAGCGGCTCCGCCGCGATGGAGGCAGGCTTAGTGGTCATATTGGACTCGTGTTAGGAGAAGGGCGGCCTCGGCGGCGCTCGCAACGCACGCCGAAGCCTTCATCACCCCGCGAGAGACGCACGAGGAGACGATTGAGATGAGTGACAAGTTGGAAGCGGCTGCGGCCCGCATGCGCAACCTTGTGAACGCCGGACAGCGTGGGTCGGATTTCCTCTGGGCGTACGCCCTTGGATATGCGACCGCCGAAATCCTTGCATCTGGACAGGAAGCAACGGTGTCGAACCTCATCGCTTTTCTGGAAGAAAAGCCAAAGCTCGCCGATCCCGGCCTGCAGGAACTCTCTTCAGGCGCTGCCATTGCGCACCTGCGAGAAATCCAGTCGAGAAATGGCAATTTGAGCGGCGGCGACTAGGAAGTCGTCGTCATCGACGCATAGGTGTTCGATCAAATCGAACAACACGTCCCGACCCAGCGTCTGGGCCTCTTCATCTGACAAGCCTAGGGCAGCATCCATGGCCGCTATTCGACCGCCCAGCAGATAGCGGAGGCGCAGGAGCGCCTTGCCCGACGGTTGTCTCTTAAAGGCGATCGGGAACGAATTCGTCATGGCATCACCGCCAGGACGGCAATGCACGCGGCGAGCACGATGATGCCCGCCGCGCAGACGATGAGATTGTCGGCCAGAGTGAAACAGTGGACCCTGACCATCAAGCGGCCATGCCGCTCCTGCCAACAAGGCGCAGGCCCGCGAAACAGGGAAAAAAGCCGTGTCATCGCAGCGCCTCCGTTTGACTGGTCGAATTTTTGGATTGACTCTGCGCGGGCCGCGCCGCTTTCTGGCGGCGCTTGCGATGGCCGGCCGCGTCGAAACGGTCGGGCCAGAGTTCGCGGGCCGGCACCGCCAGCGCCCTCGCAATGACCTGCTCCGCCTTGGGGTAGGGCCGATGCAGGGCCACTGACAGGTGCCGTTTGTCGGTCTTGTAGCGTTCAGCCAGGCCGGTCAGGGACCCGTAGCGGCGTTTGATCGCCGCCAGGATTCCATGCCGATCCCAGGTCTCGGGTGCTGTGCTCGTCACGGGGCCCTCTTCGAATGTCGCGACGATCTGGCCCGCCAGCCGAATCGCCGCGTTGGTGCGGTTTGGTTTGTCGAAGTGGAGAATACGCACGTTTGAGCGAACTGGCAACGAGAACTCGCTCATTCGTGCGTGCAAAGATGGCAATGGCTAACGATCTCGATACGCTCGGAAAGAGACTGGAAAGCTTGCATTCGGGGGAGTCGACCCTGCAGTTTGCCAAGCGGATCGGTGAAAGCGACACCACCGTTGGCAACTACGAAAGGAACGTACGCACCCCTAAGGCAGACTTCCTCGCACGTTTGAGGGAGCGAACCGGGGTGGACCTGAATTGGTTGATAACGGGGGCAGAGCTGCCATCAGAGACCCGCGAGGAGAGTACCGCGTTAACCGCGGATGAGGCTGTCGCACTGATAGATCGCTTCGACCTGCGGGTTAGTGCTGGCGTTGGCGGTCACTCGGAGGTGGCCGCCTCGACGGCACCGATGCCTTTTGGCGTAGACTGGCTCCGGCGCCACCGAATAAAACCTGGTGATGTGTCGGTTCTGGAGGTTAGCGGGGACAGCCAAGAGCCGGTGCTATATTCGGGCGATCCTATCTTGGTGAACAAGCGAAGGAGCCGCCCAGTCAGCGGCAAGCTCTACGTGGTGGTCCGACCGGATCGGGTGCAGGTGAAGTTTGTTATGCTTCTGCGCGGCTCGATCACCTTGGCCAGCGAAAACCCGGCCTACCCGCCCGAGCAGATCGACAAGCGTGAAACGCCCGAGCCCGAATTCTATCGTGTGCGCTGGTACAGTCATTTTTTGGAGTAGACGAATATGAGAGCAAGGATCGCCGCGACATACTTTTTGCTGTCCATTGTCTCGATACATGGGGCCGAGGTGCTAGATGGAACTTGGCCTGTGGACGGTCCTGCCACCTTCGAAAGTATGCATCATGCTGTCAGTGCGGATTTCCTCGATCCAACCTCGGCTCAATATAAGGGTCTGACCCTGCGCAATGAGGTCTACAAGCCCTCCATCTGCGGGTGGGTGAACGCCCGCAATAGTGCTGGCGGGTATACTCAGTTCCATCGGTTCGCCTATCAAGTCGAGAGCAACAGCGCCAACGTGGCCGAGAAGTACGATGACCCTGTGCTCGGCAAGATGGTCAAGAACACACTGCATATGATGGGCTGCCCAGAATCCGTATTCTAAGAGGCTAGACAGTTCCACCCTCGCAGCACCCGAAGAAAGCCCGCTTCCATCGCAGTCGCCCAGAAAGCGTACGTTTCGCCAAGGGTGGAACGACCAGGCGGAAAGGGTGAGCCGATTCCACCCTGGAGCCATCGGAAGGCCCGCTTTCCGGGCCCTCACTTCGCGTTGAAGCGTCCGGCCGCCGCCGCCGAGTTGCGGTCCCTGCCACTTGAAGTTGCGCACTGCATCACGGCGCCCCGGTGCGGCCACTCCACCCAAAGTGCCCGTTCTGCGGCCCTTTCCGCCGCACTCCGGCCCAATCCGGCCCAATCCGGGAACCCCCGTTCAATGCCACTTGAATTTGCGTGTTACAAAACCCGCCCAGCAAATTTCCTGCGCTTCTGGACAAGACGTCCCTGATCAGGTCATCTGCACCGCATGGATGCAGGTGATATGGCGCTGGTGCCAATAGAGGGCAGGGAATGCGACGGCTGCACGGCCTGTTGTTCTTTTCCGCCCATTCGCACCGAGACGTTGCAAAAGCCCGCCAATACGATCTGCCAGCATTGCGTCGAAGGAAAGGGATGCACGATCTATGAGGTCCGCCCCAGGGTCTGCCGAGGCTTTTTCTGCGGCTGGTTCTTCATACCGGAGCTGGGCCCGGAATGGCATCCCAGCAACAGCGGCGTCGTCCTGCGCACCGAGTCCTCCGACGATGAAGCGGTCACCCTGCTGATCCTGCGCCTGTCGTCGTTTCTGGTGTCCGAAGAATTTGCGGGCATGGTGGGCGGCTGGGTCGCAGAGGGTATCGGCGTCGAGTTCGAGCGGCTTGGCCCGCCGGGCCATCTGCCCGCCAAGATGCGCATGAACGAGCTGCTGGCGGAGGCCGTCGCGTCGCGAGATCTGCGCGCAATGCAGAAGGTCTTTGCCTGGTCGCTCGCCCATATCGACAAAAGCCACATATGGGAGCGTGACGAGACCGTCTTTCGCTCCGCCCTCGCCTGAGTTCAATGGACCGAAATCGGATCGGGCGCGTTGGCTTCCCTGCAAAGGAGAATGCGCCATGAGCACACCATTCGATCAGAAGGGCCCCGCCCAGCCGAACGATGTCGAGCATGAGGAGAGCGAGCCGAACAAGGGCCCTGTGCCGGGAAAGAGCGACCAAGCCAAAAAAGACGACCGGAAGCTGCCGGGCGCCGACGGGAAGAACTCGGCTGGAGCTAACGAAGATACATATGACTGACCTGGTCAGCCGTTCCACTTCATGCCCATATAGACCCCGCCGGCCTCAAGTTCGTCGAGCATCTGTTCGAGGTGGTTCCACTTGGTTTCGTCCCGCTTCACCTTGTTGATCCAGAGCAGGTAGTCGTTGCGCTGATAGGGTGGCCGTGCGTCGTACGCTTCGCGAAGCCCACGCCGCTCGAGTGCTTCTCTGACAAATTCGGGCATGTCTTCGCGCTTGCGGAGCGGGCGCAGGACGGGGCTCATGGCAGCATCTCCCTCGAGTTGATCCACATCTTGGCCGAACCTGCTGACAGCGCGCGGCATGAGGCGCTGCGGTATTCTCTTACCGCAGGGATCGTCTCTGCCGCAATGAACGTCGTTCGCGGTCGTTCCGCCGTGAGGCGCCTGAGCCCTTTTGCGGCGACCGTCCATCGCAGCGGGGACGCTCCTGACGGGGATTGGCAGCAGAGCCCGGGCATGATCGCCTCCTACGCCAACGAGAGGAGGCCTGATCAATGGAAACTCAAGAGATACTGCGCGGCCGGTTGATCGATCATATTCAGCTGGTGGTTCGAGACGTTGCGGTAAGCCGGCGCTTTTACGAGGCGACCCTCGCCGCCCTTGGCATCGAGCTCGGAGGGGAGGGGGAGGATTATTTCTGAATAGATGAACTCTTCGTCTCCGCCGCAACCAGCGCAGCGGCGCAGGGTCAACTTACGGGCCGCCACCATCTGGCGTTTCAGGCCAATAGCGCCGCAGCAGTCGAGGCGTTCCACGCGGCCGGCCTGGCCAATGGCGGCAGCGACAATGGCACTCCGGGCGAGCGGCCATATCATCCAGGGTACTACGCCGCCTTCGTGCTGGATCCAGACGGCAACAATATTGAGGCGGTCTACCACGGCGAAGCCAACCGCAGCGTGGACGCAGTCCGAATTACCTTCTAGGCGTATTTCACTCGGCCGCCGGTCGGGTCCGGCCCATCTTTATGCAGGTGCCGCATCTGAGCGTAATGGCGGGACAGCACCTGCGGAGTTCTGTTGCCGCTCCAATCTGGTGCACAGGTGATTTGAAACTCGAGAGTGGGACACCGAATCGGCCTATTCTCGGCGCCATGCAGCCCTACCTTCAGCTTCTTACCGACATTCTCGAACACGGAACCGACAAGTCCGACCGTACCGGCACCGGTACGCGCTCGCTGTTCGGGTATCAGATGCGCTTCGATCTCAGCCAGGGATTTCCCTTGCTGACGACCAAGAAGCTGCATCGCAAGTCCATCATCAATGAACTGCTGTGGTTCATTCGTGGCGACACCAATGTGCGTTGGCTGCAGGAGCGCGGGGTCAGGATCTGGGATGAATGGGCCGACGAGAATGGCGACCTCGGCCCGGTCTACGGGTCGCAGTGGCGGAGCTGGCCGGCACCGGACGGCCGGAGGATCGACCAGCTGGCACAGGTGGTAGAGTCCATCCGGACCAAGCCGGATTCGCGCCGGCACATCGTTTCGGCCTGGAACCCTGCCGAAGTCGACGAGATGGCGCTGCCGCCCTGTCACTGCCTGTTCCAGTTCTATGTCGCCAACGGCAAGCTGAGCTGCCAGCTCTACCAGCGCTCGGCAGACACGTTTCTGGGCGTTCCCTTCAACGTCGCGTCCTATGCGCTGCTGACCCACATGGTGGCCCAGGTGACGGGCCTGGAAGTCGGCGACTTCGTCCACACCTTTGGCGATGTGCATCTCTATTCCAACCATTTCGAGCAGGCGCGCCTCCAGTTGACGCGTGAGCCGCGACCGCTGCCCCGGCTGGTGATCAATCCGGATGTCACGCGGCTCGAGGACTTTGTTTACGAGGACTTCGTCTTCGAGGGCTACGACCCCCATCCCCATATCAAAGCCGACGTAGCGGTATGAGCCGGAGCCTGGGCGAACTGGAAAACCTGGTGGCGGCGGTCTCCGACATCTATGCCGAGCGCAATGCCATCGCGCGCGACGATGACTGGTATCTGCTCAAGCTGCAGGAGGAGCTTGGCGAGCTGGCTGCAGAATATCTGCGCGGTAGCGGTCGGGGCAGGCTGAAGGGGGCTGGCCCGGAAGCGGTCCGCGCGGCGATGGCGGACGAGGCAGCGGATGTGCTGGCAATGCTGCTGCTCTTTGCCAGAAACAATCACATCGATCTCGATGCTGCTCTTGACCGAAAGTGGTTCAAGTATCTGCCGGTTGGCCAACAGGCGTGATAGACGGGGTCGCCCAAGCCCTGGGGGAGGTATGAATGAGAGTCTTGTTGGTCTGTGGCGCGTTGCTTGTGATGATGCCGACCGCTGCCAATGATACAACCGCAGTGCTGACCACCGGCGGGCTCGAGTTCGTCACCAACCCGGACATCGTGATGGAGAGCGAGGAGCTTTTCATCTCCAGGGAAGAGATCCGGGTGATCTACCAGTTCCGCAATACGGGGACGAGCGATCAGAACATCCTGGTCGCGTTTCCCATGCCGGATATCGTGCCGAACTTCTGGTCGCCAGTGGCCTTCCCCACGGGCCCGGATGGCAACCTCTTCGAGTTCGAGACGACGCTCAACGGGCAGCCTGTCGAGGCGACGCTGCACGAATATGCCTACGCAATGGGTGTGGACCGGACCAAGGTGCTTCGGCAGCTCGGGCTGCCGCTGGTGCCGATCACCGGCGAAGCCAGCGAGGCGACCGACGCGCTGGACAGCGAGACGACGGAGCGACTCCTTCATCTGGGCATGGTCGTGCCCGATGAGTTCGATGCCGGCGAGGGGTGGGAGAAGCACCACTGGCCGGCCTGGACCTACCGGGCCACCTACACCTGGGACGGCTATTTTCCGGCGGGTGAAACGGTGACGGTAGAGCACCGCTACAAGCCGAGCGTCGGCGGCACGGTGGGCGTCAGCTTCCTCAGCGACCCCTATGAGGGTTATGATCCGGCCAGCGAATACAAGACGAAGTACTGCACCGACGACAGCTTCCTCGATGCGGTGCGGGCCACGCTGGAGAGCCCGGACGAACCGTGGTCGGCGCCGTTCTTCGAAAACTGGATCTCCTACATCCTGACGACGGGCGGCAATTGGGGCGGCGGCAGCATCGGAAAGTTCCGGCTGGTCGTGGACAAGGGCAGCTCGGACAATCTAGTCTCGTTCTGCGGTGACGATGTCAGGAAGATCGGCCCCGCTAGCTTCGAAATGGTCAAGACCGATTTCTGGCCGCAGGAGGAGCTGAATATCCTGATCCTTGAGCGGCAGCCGACCAACTAGCGCGGTGCCCCGACCTCGTCCTTCGACAGGCTCAGGATGAGGTCCACCGAGATTCCGAGAGACCTCATGGTGGGCTTGTCGCACCAGGAGGTCGTGCCACACATGGTGCCATGACCGAGCAACTCACCATCCGACCTGCCACATCCGCCGATGCCGCCCTGATCATCCATTTCATCGAGGCGCTGGCGGCTTACGAAAGGCTCAGCCACGCGGCCAAGGCCACCGAGGCGGACATCGTGCGCGACCTGTTCGGCGACAATCCCAGAGTGTTCTGCGACATCGCTGAATGGGCGGGCAAGCCGGTTGGCTTCGCGCTGTGGTTCTATACCTATTCGACGTTCCAGGGGCGGCACGGCGTCTGGCTGGAGGACCTGTTCGTCGATCCATCGATGCGCGGCAAGGGTGTCGGCAAGGCGCTGCTGGTCAACCTGGCCCGACGCTGCGTGGCCGAAGGGCTGGGGCGGCTCGAGTGGTGGGTGCTCGACTGGAACGAGCCGGCGATCGACTTCTACAAGTCCCAGGGCGGCGTCATGCAGGATGAGTGGACAAAGGTACGGGTTGATGGCGCGGACCTGTTGCAACTGGGGGCGTCATGACCGCGAAGATTGCCATGATCGCCGGGGTGGCGGAGAACGGCGTCATCGGCAGCGATCAGACCATTCCATGGCGGGTGCCCTCCGACATGGCGTTTTTCAAGCGCACTACGATGGGCAAGCCGATCATCATGGGGCGCAAGCAGTTCGAAACGGTCGGCAAGCCGCTACCGGGACGCAGCAACATCGTCATCACCCGCCGAGCGGACTATCGGCCGGATGGGGTGCTGGTGTTTCACGACATCACCACCGCGGTCGAGCGCGCGCGGGAAATCGCTGCGATGGATGGCGTTGACGAAATCATGATCATCGGCGGCGGCGAGATTTATGCGCAGATGATGGAGCGGGCGGACCGGCTCTATATCACCCATATCGACCTGAATCCGGCCGGCGATGTGCTGTTTCCTGCCATCACACCGGACTGGGTCATTGTCGACCTGCCAGAGGTCGAACCCTCGCCACGGGATGAGGCGACCTACCGCGTCAAAGTGTACGAGCGCCGGGTGGCCCCCGCGCATTGATCGCGGGAAGCCCTTGCCTATATAAGGCTTCAACGAAACGCAGATTACCGAAGGGAACGCGATGCCGTGGGAGAATAACGGAGGCGGGGGTGGCCGCAACAATAGTGGCGGCCCCTGGGGTCAGGCGCCGGGTGGCGGCGGCGGTGGCCCGCGCCGGCCGGGCGGCGGCAATACGCCGAACCTCGAAGATATTCTCAATCGCGGCCGTGACCAGTTCCGTGGCGGTATCCCTGGCGGTCGCTGGGCGATTGTCGGCGGTGCGCTGGCTCTGGTGGCCTTCTGGGCTTTGAACTCGATCTACACGGTCGATCCGCAGGAAGTGGGCGTCGAACTGCGCTTCGGCGAACCCAAGCCCGAACTGTCCATGCCGGGCCTGCACTTCCACCTCTGGCCCATCGAGACGGTCGAGCGGGTGACCGTCACCGTCAACCAGACCACGATCGGTTCGCCAGTCGCGGCCGGTACCGGCGGTGGCGAAGAAGGCCTGATGCTATCAGGCGACCAGAACATCGTGGACGTGCGCTTCTCCGTATTCTGGGCTGTCGCCAATCCGGTCGATTACCTGTTCAACGTGCGTGACCCCGAAGACATGGTCCGCAACGCTGCCGAAAGCGCGATGCGCGAAGTGGTGGGACGCCGTCCGGCCAATGATGTCTTCCGCGACGATCAGGCGGGCATCGAAGCGCAGGTCCAGGAGATCACGCAGACCATTCTCGACAGCTATGGCCTCGGCGTCACCGTCAGCCAGATTTCGATCGAGGGTGCCGCACCGCCGGCAGAAGTGGCCGATGCGTTCAACGAAGTGCAGCGCGCCGAGCAGGACGAGGATCGCGTGCAGGAAGAAGCCCGCTCCTATGCCAACACGCTGCTCGGCGACGCCCGCGGCCGTGCGGCGGCACTGCGCGAAGATTCAGCAGCCTACACCAACCGCGTGGTGCAGGAAGCAACCGGTGAGGCCGAGCGCTTCAACGCCATCTACGCCGAATACGTCAACGCGCCCGACGTGACGCGCAAGCGCCTGTTCCTTGAAACCATGGAAGAAGTGCTTGGGGCATCCGAAAAGGTGCTGATCGAAAACGGCGCCAACGGACAGGGTGTCGTGCCCTATCTCCCGCTGCCAGAACTGCGGCCCGCCACACCGGCGACCACTCCGACGACGGGGAACTAAGCGATGAACAATCGTCTGATTATTATTGGCGTCGTTCTGCTCGCCGCACTCTACGTGTTCTTCTCGACGATCTACGTGGTCAACGAGCGTGAGCAGGCTATCGTCACGCGCTTCGGGCAGATCACGGACGTGCGGACCGAGCCGGGCATCTATTTCAAGGTCCCGACCGACATCGTGGACAGCGTGCAGATCATCGAAGATCGTCTGCTGCGCCAGGATATCCAGGATCTGCGGGTGCAGGTTTCCGGCGGCGCCTTCTACGAAGTCGACGCCTTCCTGACCTACGTGATCACCGAGCCACGCCTGTTCCGCGAGCGCGCTCAGGGCCAGCTTGCTGTGGTCGAGGATCGCATCGCGACCCGGTTTGCGGCCGTGTTGCGCCAGGTTTACGGTCTGCGAGAATTCAACGCGGCGCTGTCCGAACAGCGGCCCGAAATGATGCGCGAGGCGCGGGACCTTATCCGTCCCGACGTCGAGCAACTCGGTATCGAGGTCATTGACGTGCGCATCCTGCGTACTGATCTTGCTGCCGACGTGTTCGAGCGCACCTATGAACGCATGCGCGCCGAGCGTCTCGCCGAAGCCGCCTTGCTGCGGGCCCGCGGTCAGGAGCAGGCGCAGAGCCTGCGGGCTATCGCCGACCGCCAGGCGGTGGAAATCGTGGCTGCCGCGACGCGTGACGCCGAAATCATCCGTGGTACGGGTGACGCGGAGCGCAACCGGCTGTTCGCCGCGGCCTATGGCCAGGACCCCGAGTTCTTCGAGTTCTACCGCTCGATGGAGGCCTATCGTAACGCGCTGGCCGGCGCTGGTACGACGATGGTCCTGTCGCCAGACAGTGAGTTCTTCCGCTACTTCGGTTCCGACGGCACGCTGCCAGAGGCCAATGTCAATCTGGCAACGCCGATCCAGCCGACGGCCCCGCCGATCACGCCGACGATGGTCGACGAGCCGGCGCTTGACGGTCTCGGCATCGAGGAAAGCAGCCTGCCGAACATTGTTCTCGAGGACGGTTCGGAACTTGCGCCTACCGTTGGAACTGAGGTTCCGGCACCGGCTGAGGCACCCGTTGTCGAGGCGACTGAGCCGACCACTGTCGTGGTGCCGGCCGAGTAGCGAACGTCGCTAAGCAGAAAATGAGAAGCCGGTGCAGCAACTGCACCGGCTTCGTTGTTTTCGGGGTGATCCTTGCTGTGGCCCGTCAGCGCACGATGTCTTCGTCGCTGTAGCCCTGCAGATAGAGTAGCGCCGTCAGGTCGGAATGGTCGATACGAATGGCGGCTTCCGCCGCTACGGCAGGCTTGGCGTGCATTGCGACACCAAAGCCGGCGATGCGGATCATGTCCAGATCATTGGCTCCGTCGCCGACGGCGATGGTCTGGCCCAGCGGCAGGTTGCGTTCGGCGGCAAGCGTGAGGAGGCGTTGGCGCTTGGTGTCCTTGTCGACGATCGGCTTGGTCACGGTACCGGTCAGCCGGTCATCATCGAACTCCAGCACATTGGCGATGGCTTCGTGAAAGCCGATGCGCTTGGCGAAGTGCTCGGCAAAGTATGTAAAGCCACCCGAGACCAGTGAGGTATAGGCGCCGTATTCCTTCATGGTTTGCACCAAGGCCCGGCCGCCGGGGGCAAGGGTGATCTGTTCGCGACGCACCTGCTCGAGCGCCTGTCGCTCCAGGCCCTTGAGCAGCGCCACCCGGGTGTCGAGGGCCTGGCCGAAATCCAATTCGCCGCGCATGGCGCGATCGGTGATCTCGGCCACCTCGGTCTTGAGCCCGAGCACGGCGGCCAGCTCATCAATGCATTCCTCGTTGATCATGGTGGAATCCATGTCGGCGATGAGGATCTGCTTGCGGCGGTTTTCCGTGGGGATCAGGGCTGCATCGACGCGGCGCTCGCCGATGATCTCGCGGGCCACTACCAGCGCATCGGTTGACTTCGGCTCGATGATCTCGCAGGCAATGGCGTGGTTGAGCCAGTTCAGTTCCCCGCCCGTCTGCTTGACCACAGCGGCGGCAAGGGCCGCATCGAGCTCGGAATCGGCGGGATTGGCGATGAGGCAGAGAACCGGCATGAAGGCTTCTTTCCGGATGGAGGCATGACAGGCCGCAGGCGCGCCGTCCTGATAGCGGGTCCGACTGCCAGCGGCAAGTCGGCCCTGGCGCTTGCCCTGGCCCGGGAGCAGAACGGCGTCGTGGTCAATGCCGACGCCATGCAGGTTTACGATACGCTGCAGGTCGTCACGGCTCGTCCCAGCGATTCAGAGATGGCGCTGGCCGAGCACCGGCTCTATGCGACCGTTCCGGCCGGGACGCGGTTTTCGACGGGACAGTGGCTAGCGGCCGTTCGCACCGTCATCGCTGCTGCCGATGAGAAACGGCCATTGATTTTCGTTGGTGGGACGGGGCTTTACTTCGACGCGCTGCTGAATGGATTCGCCGATATTCCCGAAGTTCCGCACGAGCTGACGCTTCAAGTTCAACAAGAGATTCAAGCACTCGACGGCGAACAGCGGCTGGAGTTGCTGCGCCGCGAAGACCCGGCGACGGCGGACAGGCTGAAGGTCGCCGATCCGCAGCGGCTGATCCGGGCGCTGGCGGTCAAGCGCGCCACGGGGCAGGCGCTTTCGACGTACCAGAGCTCTCCGCAATCGGGAGCACTGGATGACTTCGACATCGATCGTGTCGTGCTGGACCCGGACCGAAACGTGTTGCGCGAGCGCATTGCCTCGCGCTTTCAGCAGATGTTTGCCGGCGGGGCCGTGGCGGAAGTCGCGGCTCTGCGTGCTCTGGACCTTGATCCGTCGCTGCCGGTGATGAAGGCGATCGGCGTGCGCGAAATTGGCGACTGGCTGGACGGAGCCATGGACCGTGAGGAAGCGATCACGCTCGCCACTATCGCCACGCATCAATACGCCAAGCGGCAGCGGACCTGGTTTCGTAACCGTTTTGGGGACTGGCCGCGGCGCGGGCTTCCTGTCACCTAGCGACGCGGTTGAGCAGGCCCAGCCGCTCGCGCATGGCGAAGCGGGCCACGAGCACCAGGGCGGCGAAGGCCAGGCCCGCGGCCAGTCCCGACCAGATGCCAACGCCGCCCCAGCCTGCGACGAAACCGAGGATATAGGACGTCGGCAGGCCGACACCCCAATAGCTGAAGATCGCCAGCAGCATCGGCACCTTGGTGTCGCTGAGCCCGCGAAGGGCATGGGCGGCCACCACCTGCGCTCCGTCCACCAGCTGAAAAATGCCGGCTACGACCAGAAAGGCAGCTGCGAGTGCCAGAGCATTGGCGTTTTCCGGTACGCTCGGATCGAGGAACCAGGTCACCACAACATGACCGGCAGTCAGGAAGAAGACGCTGGCCACCGCCATGAACCCGACGCCGAGTGCGAAAGCGGTCCAGCCGGCCTTGCGGACACCCTCTGGGTCGGCGCGGCCATAGGCATTGCCAACGCGTACGGTGGCAGCGATGCCAAGGCCCAGCGGCACCATGAAGGCCATGGAGGCACACTGCAGGGCGATTGCGTGGGCCGCCAGCTCGTCGGTACCGATGCGGCCCATCAACAGGGCCGCTGCGGTGAACAGGCCCACTTCGGCGAGCACAGTGAGTCCGATTGGTGTCCCGATCCGGAAGATTTCGATTAAGCGCGGCCAGTCAGGCTTCCAGAAGCGGATCAGCAGGTGAAAACGCTTGAAGCGGCGGTGGCGCAGCACGTAAGTCAGCATCAGGGCGAACATGAACAGGTTGGTCAGCACCGTCGATATGGCGGCGCCCCGCAGTTCCAGCCGTGGTAGGCCGAACGTGCCGAACATGAGCAGATAATTCCCCATCGCATTGACCACCACGCCACCCAAGGTGATGGCAAGGATGACCCGCGTAGCCTCGAAGGCCGAGAGCAGCGAACGCAGCACGATGATGGCCAGGCCAGGGAACAGCATCCAGACCGCGAGCTGGATGTACTCTTCGGCGCGCATGGTCGCGGCCACGTCCTGTCCCATAAGAAGGTAAAGCGGACGGATTTGCCAGATAGCCGGCAGGAGCAGAATGGCGATCAGGATGGCCGCCCAGAAGCCTTGCCTGGCGATGCGCCGAACGGCCTTGATGGCGCGTGCCCCACGTGCCTGGGACACCAGAGGCGCGACGGCGCCGACGATGCCGATACCGAGCAGCAGGAAGGGCATGAGAAAAGTAGTGGCCAATGTGCCGGCCGCGAGGGCATCCGGACCCAGCCAGCCCATCATGATCACGTCGGTTGTGCTCAGGGCAGTCTGTGCCAGCTGCGCGATGACGAGCGGCCAGGCGAGCGCAAACGTGGCGCGCAATTCAGCACCCCAGCCTGTGGCGCGGGATTGGCTCACCTCGGCTGCGAAAGGCGCAACCGTGATTGGCTCGTTCATCTTAAACGTCCTACTCGCGGGCAATGATCTAGAGCAAACCACCGGCGAGCGGAAGAGGGCGGAGAAAGAGCGGCATGGAACATGATAGCCGAACCCGAAAAGCACTTCTGGCCGCCGGGGGCGTGATCGGCATGGCAGGCGTGATGGCTGCGGCAGCGAGTTCGCATCTTGGAGACTCACGGAATCTGGCTGCCGTCGCAACCATAGGCCTGGCGCATGGGCCGGTGCTGCTTGCCCTGGCGCTGGCGGGACGCGGCCGTATCCTGGCCATTGCGGGGGTACTGCTGGCCGTCGGCACCTTGCTGTTTGCAGGTGACCTGGCAGCGCGGGAGTGGCTGGGCCACGGCCTATTCGCTGGAGCTGCTCCCATGGGCGGCGTGGCCATGATCTGTGGCTGGCTGGCCGTGATCATCGCTGCCGCAGCCTGGACGCGTCCAGGGCAGATTGAGAAATAGTTGAGACTGCACCGGAACCAAAGTTGCGGGGCCTGCATTTGAGCCTCGACAGTTCTTTGGAGGGTTTCCTATGCACAAGTTAATGATCATCATCGCCATGTTCCTTTCGCTGGCCGCCTGCACCACCACCCAGCAGGGTGCCGTGATTGGTGGCGTCGGCGGTGGTGTCATCGGTGCGGCAACGACCGGCAGTGTTCTTGGCACGGCCGTTGGCGCTGGTGTCGGCACCGTGGTCGGCGCGGCGGCCGGCAATGTGCTTGGCCGTGTCTCGGGCAGCAGCGATATCTGCATCTACGAGCGCCCGAACGGTACTCGCTACCGCGACACCTGCCCGCAGGGCTAAACTCGTTGCAGCATCGCCCCATGCTGCACGCGCCCTCTGGGCGCCAGGGCCCTCGATCCCGGAGTTTCTCCAGGATCGGGGGCTTTTCGTTGAGCGGGTCGACTTCGGTAGCTCAGTGATGCATGCATGCGCCGCACGTTTCCAAGGAGGCAGCCAATGCTGCGCGACTTCCTTAGCCACTGGAATCCCCGGTTCGAAACCTCCTCTACCATCCGGCATGCGGGAGCGATGCCGTACAGCCTCATCGACGGGCGGGTGGTCTTCCTGCTCATTACTTCGCGCCGCAACGGGCGCTGGATATTTCCCAAAGGCGGTGTCGAGCCTGGCATGATGCCCTGGGAAAGCGCGGCTATCGAAGCCCTGGAAGAAGCTGGCGTCGCCGGTGAAATCGGCAGGGAGCCTGTCGGCTGTTATCGTACAAGCGCCGGTAGCGGAAGGTCGACCCTGGTCGATGTCGATCTTTTTCCGCTGCGGGTGGAGACCCAGCTCGAGGAATGGAAAGAGATGGATCAAAGGCTGCGCCACTGGGTCGTGCTGCCGGAGGCAAAGCGCTTGCTCAACGACAATTCCCTGTCACGGCTCGCGGTCAAACTGCAGTTGCAGTTGAACGCGCGGCACTAGACCGCTCCGCCAATCAGCAGGTCCAGTAGCCAGAACAGCAAAGCGGCCAGCACAGCCGATGCCGGCACGGTAATGACCCACGCGGCAACGATGGCCGTGACGTGGTGGCGGCGCACGAGCTTGCGGCGATCGCTCTTGCGCTCCTTCGCCAGCGCCGCCTCAGGCGTGGCATTGAGCGTCGGCGGATCGACATGCCTGGAATGCACCGGGACAGCAGAGAACTGGAGATTGCGGCGCGAATAATATTCACGCAGGAAGCCGACACCGAAGATGCCTCCAACAGCGATGTGAGTCGAAGACACCGGTAGTCCCAGGGCTGAGGCCACCAGCACCGTGCTGGCCGCCGACAGGGCGACGCAATAGGCACGTACTTCGTTGAGCTTGGTGATCTGTTCGCCGACGGTGCGGATCAGCCTCGGACCAAACAGGGCAAGGCCAAGCGATATGCCGATGGCCCCGATGGCCAGCACCCACAGAGGCAGCGTCACGCCGGAGGATTCCATATGTCCCGATTGCAGGGTGGTGACAATGGCGGCGAAAGGCCCGACGGCGTTGGCCACGTCGTTGGCGCCGTGGGCGAAAGACAGGAGTGCAGCAGCGACCACGAGGGGCAGGCGGAAGAGGGCGGCAACATGCTTCTTGCGGTTCTCGATACGAGCGGACTGGCGGCGGATGAGCGGCATGGCGCCGATCCAGCCTGTCGCGGCGAAAGCGATGCCGAGCACCACCACCAGGGGTAACCCGGGCTTCCACACCCGGCTCAGGCCCTTGGTGGCCATATACATCGCGAAGATGCCGGTCATGGCTGCAACCAGAATGGGGACCCAGACACGAGCGGCGGAGACTTTGTCGATCCGGTCCATAATCGTGCGTTTGACCAGCGACAGTAGCAGTGCCGCGCCGATGCCGCCCAGCACCGGGGAGATAACCCAACTGGCTGCGATGGTCCCGATGACCGGCCACGCCACGCTGCTGAAACCGGCAGCCGCAATGCCAGCCCCGAGGACGCCGCCGACCACCGCATGGGTGGTGGAAACCGGTGCCCCGATGAAGGTGGCGAGATTGACCCACATCGCGGAAGCCAGCAGGGCTGCCATCATGAGCAGCACGAACCGCTCCGGCTCGATCGAGTCGATGGTCAAGAGGTCGCGCGCCACCGTGTTGACCACGTCACCGCCGGCCAGCAATGCTCCGCCAGCCTCGAACAAGGCGGCAATGACCAGCGCACCGGTCATGGTCAGGGCCTTGGAGCCGACCGCCGGTCCCATATTGTTGGCGACATCATTGGCGCCGACGTTGAGCGCCATATAACCTGCGATAGCCGCTGCGATGACGACGAGATAGCTCATCGGGCCGTCGGAGGCGAAGCTCGCCCAGACCGCCGCCGCTAGGAGGAACACCAGTGCCAGGCCCGGCGCCGCCACCGACCGCGCAAGATCATGGGTGGCTGTTTCGAGCCCCGATACGCGCTTCAGGTCCTTGTCCAGGACGCTTTTATTCATCTGTCATCGAACCGTCACAAACTCCATCCGCGCCCATAGCACTGTCTGGGGCGAAGGCCACGCGTTTTACGAGCGCCTCTGACTTCCTCCACGGCTTTTACGCTTCGGGTATCAGTCCGGTTGGCGGCCAACGTCACGGTTGTGTGGCCGGTTCCGGCACTGCGGTCGACCCTCTGCCGGCTGGTGCAAGAGCCCGGTACTCCTTGACAAGCAGGGGACAGGCGCCCTATCACTACCGCAACAATGCAATTGGAGAGGTCCCGTGCGGGCACTCATTCTCGTAGTAGGTAGGCGCATCGGCACCGTGGGATAGCCTCCCGCGCGATAGCTGGTGCGCCGAAAACAGGTCCCGAACGGGGCCTTTTTTATTGCCCGGTTTTCGCCGCTACGAGATCGGGCCGGACCAAATGGACTGAGGAAGGAATGACGATGGGCGAGAGAATGACCGGCGCGGAGATGGTGATCCAGGCACTGGCCGACCAGGGTGTCGAGTACATCTTCGGCTATCCCGGCGGGGCGGCCCTGCCGATCTATGACGCCATGTTCCAGCAGGAGGCCGTGCAGCATATCCTGGTGCGGCACGAGCAGGGCGCCACGCACATGGCCGAGGGCTATGCCCGGTCCACCGGCAAGCCGGGCGTCGTGCTGGTCACCTCCGGTCCTGGTGCAACCAACGCCGTCACCGGGCTCACCGACGCCCTCATGGACTCCATTCCGCTGATCTGCATCACCGCCCAGGTGCCGACCACGCTTATCGGTTCCGACGCCTTCCAGGAATGCGACACGGTTGGCATCACCCGCTCCTGCACCAAGTACAATTATCTGGTGAAGCGGGTGGAAGACCTGCCGCGTATCATGCATGAGGCATTCCTGATCGCGACGACCGGCCGACCCGGCCCGGTGGTCATCGATATTCCCAAGGACGTGCAGTTCGCACTTGGCGAGTACTACAAGCCGGACCTCGAAACCCTGCGCCACCAGAGCTACCGGCCGCAGGTGGACGGCGACGCAGCGGCCATCGAGGCCGCGGTCGACCTCATGCTCAAAGCGGAGCGACCGATATTGTATACGGGCGGTGGGGTGATCAATGCGGGTCCGCAGGCTTCGGCTCATCTGCGGGAGCTGGCGGAACTCACCGGATTTCCGGTGACGTCGACGCTGATGGGACTCGGTGCGTTTCCCGCTTCAAGTCCGCAGTGGATGGGCATGCTTGGCATGCACGGCACCTACGAGGCGAACCTGGCCATGCACGATTGCGACGTGATGATCAATATCGGCGCGCGCTTCGACGATCGCATTACCGGTCGCGTCGACGCCTTTTCGCCCGACAGCCGCAAGATCCACGTCGATATCGATCCGAGTTCGATCAATAAGGTCGTGCGCGTGGACGTGCCGATCATCGGCGATTGCGAACGCGTGCTCGCCGAGATGGTGCGCGTCTGGCGCAGCAAGACCAATCAGCCGCGCACGGAGGCGATCGCGCCGTGGTGGCAGCAGATCCAGAAGTGGCGTGATGTCGGTTCGCTCAACTTCAAGAACTCCGACACCGTCATCAAGCCGCAATACGCGATCCAGCGTCTCTACGAGGCGACAAAGAAGCAGGGGCGGGAGGTGTTCATCACCACCGAGGTCGGCCAGCACCAGATGTGGGCGGCCCAGCATTTCCACTTCGACCAGCCCAATCGCTGGATGACGTCGGGCGGCCTGGGCACGATGGGCTATGGCCTGCCGGCTGCAGTCGGCGTGCAGGTGGCACATCCCGATGCGCTGGTGATCGACATTGCCGGTGAGGCCTCGGTGCAGATGACCATGCAGGAAATGTCGACGGCGGTGCAGTACCGGCTGCCGATCAAGATCTTCATCCTCAACAACGAACGCATGGGCATGGTCCGCCAGTGGCAGGACCTGCTGCATGGCTCGCGCTATGCGCATTCCTACTCGGAGTCGCTGCCCGATTTCGTCAAGCTGGCAGAGGCTTACGGCGGAAAGGGTATCCGTTGCGAGAACCCGGCCGAACTCGATGCCGCCATCGCGGAAATGCTGGACTATGACGGGCCGGTGCTGTTCGACGTGATCGTGGAGAAGGACGAAAACTGCCTGCCGATGATCCCGTCGGGCAAGCCGCATAACGAGATCATCCTGCCCGATACCGCCAATATCGGGGACATCATCGATGAGAAGGGACGGCAGTTGGTGTGATTTGCGGATGCTCCCAGTAGACCTCATGGTGAGCTCGTCGAACCGCGAGGTCGTGCCCGGAAGGTGCCACGACCTCGTCCTTCGACAGGCTCAGGATGAGGCCTGATGCGGGCATAGTGGCAAACGCATACTGCTTTCGAGGACACTAGAATGAACGCACATCTTCAGCCCACCGGCTCCGCCTATTTCATCACCAAGGAAACCCAGGAGACCGAGCGCCACACGCTTTCGGTACTGGTGGACAATGAGCCGGGTATCCTTGCCCGCGTCGTCGGGCTGTTTTCGGCGCGCGGCTATAATATCGAAAGCCTGACTGTCAGCGAGACCGAGCATGGCCGGCGACTTAGTCGCATCACCGTCGTGGTGATCGCTACGCCCAAGGTGCTGGTGCAGATCAAGCTGCAGCTCGAGCGCCTGGTGCCGGTGCACAAGGTGCATGACCTGACGGCTGAGGGGGCATCGCTCGAGCGCGAACTAGCGCTGATTAAGGTGGCCGGATCGGGCGACCATCGCGCCGAGACGCTGCGCCTTGCCGATGCATTCCGGGCGCAGATCGTCGATGCCACGGTGGAGAGCTTCGTGTTCGAGGTCACCGGCAAGCCAGCCAAGATCGACAGCTTTATCGCTCTCATGCAGCCGCTGGGGTTGGTGGAGGTCGTGCGCACCGGGCTGGCGGCAATCTCGCGCGGTCCGCAGAGCATGTAATGTCCGGCAGCTTACCAAGCGGATCATGAGAAATCTGCCGTTGATGGGCGGTATCACAAGGTTCGATTGGGCGAGAGGGTGCTGTTGGTGTAATACCCGCACACCATCAGCTCAGGCCCGATCATGACCCTCCTGTCCGTCAACCTCAACGCCGTCGCGCAGCTCCGCAACCGGCGCAACTTGCCGTGGCCCAGCGTCGTGGGCCTGGCGCGGGTCGTTCTCGATGCGGGGGCAAGCGGTATCACCGTGCATCCCCGCCCGGACGAGCGGCATATCCGCCAGACGGATGTGTTCGAGCTGGCCGAGATGCTGCGCAACGAGTACCCCACGGCCGAGTTCAATATCGAGGGTTATCCGAGCGAAGATTTCTTCTCGCTGCTCGATCAGGTGAAGCCGCAGCAGGTCACGCTCGTCCCCGACGAGCCAGACCAGGTGACGTCGGACCATGGGTGGGACTTCCGTGGCAAGGGCAATTTCCTGACCTCGATCGTGCAGCGCCTGAAGGCGCCAGACCGGCGAATTTCGCTGTTTTGTGATCCCGATGCGGGCTCGGAGGGCATAGCGGCGGCCAAGGCGACGGGCGCGGACCGGGTCGAGCTTTTCACCGGCCCGTATGGTGGCTGCTACGATGATCCGGTTGCGGCGGAACGTGCGCTGGCGGACCTGGCCCACACCGCCGACGTGGCGCTGGCTGCCGGCTTGGGGCTCAATGCGGGGCACGACCTGACTCTGAGGAATCTTCCAGCTTTCCAGGCGGCGGTGCCGAACGTCGATGAAGTTTCGATCGGACATGGCATTACTGCCGATGCGCTGCTGCTGGGCTTCGCCGAAGCGGTACGGCAGTACCGGGCCGTGCTAGAGTAGCCCCTCGTTCGGCGGCGTCCAAAGCAGCGTCTTTCGCGTCGTCCGACGAATTGATCGCGCTTGACGAACAATGTGTTGCACATGGCGGCCCAACGGTCGCCTTCCGCCCTTCGAGGGCTGCTGATACGCCTGAAACCCAAGCATATCACAATACTTACATCGGTGTGACCAGGGCAGGCTCATGACCCTGTGCCACACACACGTGCCTTCTTGCGAGCATCTGACATAGGCACATATATCGCCTCAGTTACGATTTGTTACCAGGAGGCTCCGATGTCCAAACTCAAGATTGCCGTGATCATCTCGTCCACCCGCCCCACCCGCTTTGGGGAATTGCCGGCAAAGTGGATTCTGGAGAAGGCCAACGGACGCCCCGAAATCGAAGCCGAAATACTCGATCTCCGTGACTTCGACCTGCCGTTCTTCGACGAAATGGCCTCCAATCTCTGGATGCCATCGTCCAATCCGAACGCGGTAAAATGGCAGAACAAGATCAGCGAATTCGACGGCTATATCTTCGTCACCGCCGAGTATAACCGCTCGATCACCGGCGCGCTCAAGAACGCTCTCGACCAGGCCTATGTGAACTGGAATAAGAAGCCGTTCGGCATTGTCGCCTATGGCTCCGTTGGCGGCGCCCGCGCGGCCGAACACCTGCGGGGCATCGGCGTCGAGCTGCAGATGGTTTCGACGCGCTCGGCCGTCCACATCGCCGGCGCCGACTTCATGGCGGTGCATCCCGGTTTCGGCGGTACCAAGTCGCTGAGCGATATCGAAGGCTCGATCGGTCCCTCCGCCAAGGACATGCTCGACCAGCTCATCTGGTGGGGCAACACCACCAAAGCTGCTCGCGAGCAGGATGCCTCGGTCGCGCAGGCGGCCGAATAGACCTTTCGAAGACCTCCAATCTTCGTTTGCCGGCAGGGGTCGCACCGCAAGGTGCGGCCCCTGTTGCTCTCGAACGGTACGAGGGAGGTGTTGTGTGTGACCATGGGCGGGTGTATAGCGGCGCCCGCCTTCGACCAAAAAGAGCGCTAGGTTCATGACGCAGACGAATACGGCCGGCGATACCAACGCCGGCGTCGATGCGAGCGACCTCACCAGCCACTCCCATTCCCCAAAAGACCTCCCGCTCCTCGTCGTCGGGGCGATTGGCGTCGTCTACGGAGACATCGGGACCAGCCCGATCTACGCCTTCCGCCAGGCGATGAACGTGCGGCCGGGCGCTGAGTCGTCGGCCAGCGAGATCCTGGGCCTGCTGTCGCTGATCGTCTGGGCGCTGACGCTCACGGTGGCGGTGAAATACGTGTTCTTCGTGACGCGCGCCGACAACAATGGCGAAGGTGGCACGCTGTCGTTGATGGCGCTGGCGCGCAAGACTTTCACCAATCCGCCGATCTGGATCACCGTGCTTGGGGTGATTGGTGCCGCGATGTTCTTCGGCGACGCCATCATCACCCCGGCAATCTCGGTACTCTCAGCCGTTGAGGGCGTCCAGCTTGTGACGCCAGGCATGGCGCGCTGGGTCGTGCCGATCACGCTGGTGATCATTCTCGGCGTCTTTTTCGTACAAAGGTTCGGTACCGCCAAGGTGTCCATCGTCTTCGGGCCGATCACCGCCATCTGGTTCCTGGTGCTGGGATTTTCAGGGCTCGTTCACATCATCGACTACCCGGCGGTGCTCTGGGCGCTCAATCCCTGGCTGGCCATCGAGTTTCTGGCGACCCATTTCGGCATCGCCTTCATTGTGATCGGCGCGATCTTCCTGGCGGTCACTGGAGCCGAGGCCCTGTATGTCGACCTGGGGCACTTCGGGCGCAAGCCCATCGTGATTGCGTGGTTCGGCCTGGTATTTCCATGCCTGCTGCTGAACTACTTCGGCCAGGGCGCCTTCGTGTTGGAGGTGGGGGTGGGCAATGTGACCAGTCCCTTTTTCGAAATGCAGCCGGACTGGGCGCTGCTGCCTTTTGTGGGGCTGGCAACCATGGCCACCATCATCGCCAGCCAGGCGGTGATCACTGGCACCTATAGCCTCACGCAGCAGGCGATTGCGCTCAACATGCTTCCGCGCATGGTCGTGACGCATACGTCGGAGACCCAGAGCGGCCAGATCTACATGCCGCAGATCAATACCTTCCTGATGTTGGGGGTGCTGATGCTGGTGGTGGTGTTCGGCAGTTCGGAAGCGTTGTCGAACGCTTATGGCATCGCCGTTTCCGGCGTGATGGTCGTCACGCTGGCGCTGCTGGTGGTCGTGATGTGGCGCAACTGGAAATGGCATCCTGCTGCGGTGATCGGCTTCGGCGTCGTCTTTGCCTTCATCGACGGCGGCTTCTTTGCGGCCAACGCGGCCAAGTTGTTTCAGGGCGGCTGGGTTCCAGCCGTCGTGGCCACGGTAGTGGCGCTGATCATGTGGAGCTGGATGGCAGGGCGCCGCCGCCTCGCGGAAAAGACGCGCCGTGACGAAGTACCCCTGCAGTTTCTCGTGGACAATCTGTCCAAGAAGAAGCCGACCTTGGTGCCAGGCACGGCCGTGTTCCTGACCAGCGACATCGAGGGCGCTCCGACGGCGCTGCTGCATAGCCTCAAGCACTACAAGGTTCTGCATGAGCAGAATGTTATCCTCACCGTGAGAACCTCGGCTTCGCCCCGGGTGCCCGATGACGAGAAGGTCACCATAGACGCCTATAACGAGCTGTTCAGCCGCGTCGTCGTCACCTTCGGCTTCATGGAGAGCCCCAACATCCCCAAGGCACTGGCGCTGGGCCGCAAGCTGGGCTGGAAGTTCGACATCATGTCGACGTCGTTCTTCCTGTCTCGGCGATCTCTCAAGCTCGGCCAAAAGGCCGGCAGCCCATTGCGCTTCTGGCAGGACCGGCTGTTCACGCGGTTGGCGCGCAACGCCAGCGATGCGACCGAATATTTCCACATTCCGACGGGTCGGGTCGTGGAGATCGGCACCCAGGTGGTGCTGTAGATCTCGCGTCCGAAGGGGCGCCTATTTCACCATGTCGGGACAGACGTAAGGCACCGTCGCCGTCACGAAGCGCTGCTCCTGCACTTCGCTGCCGAGCTTGAGGTTCAGGACGAGTTCGGTGGCGCTGACGCTGGCTATATCAGCGTTGATGGTCATCCCATCCTCGTCCCAGCTGATGGCGCTGTCCGAAACCTGCTGCCACTTGGAAAGCCGATAGGTTTCCCAGCAGCTGTCGCTGACCAGCGTGCCATCCCCGAGGAAAATCTGCATGGGGCCGGGCAGGTTTTCGTCCGCGTCGGCACGGACCCAAACCTTGTTGAGAAGAGGGTTTTCCCCGCCTGCCAGTTCCGCGGCAGCATCTTCGGTGGCGCTATCGCCGTCTTGCGCGCTGGCGGGCAGGGTGGCACACGCTCCCACGCCCCAGACGCTCATGAGCGCGAGAATTGCGGCCTTGGTATCCATCTATGCTGCTCCCCGTTCATCGCTGATCTGGTGTTGGCCAGGGCGATGAACAAGGGTGACACGGCAATCACGGCAAATTTACGTTGCGGCAATCGGTTGAACGAAATGCTCAGGAGCTCTTCCAGCCCCGCTGGCCCAGCGCCCGGTCGCGCTCGCGTACGCGCTTTGCCTGGTTGGGCCAAAGGTCGTAGTCGGTTTCCCCCAGTTCGTGACAGGCATGCACGGGCCAGTTGGGATCGTCCAGGGCGCCGCGGGCGAGGGCTATGAAATCGGCCTCGCCATTGGCAATGATTTCTTCGGCCCGGCCGACATTGCCCAACAGGCCAACGGCCATGCTGGGCAGGCCCCCTTCATTGCGCACCGCCGAGGCAAAAGGCACCTGATAGTCGGCCGCCGCAGGGATGGCAGCGCCGTCAAAACCACCGCTGGAGGCGTCGATGGCGTCGACGCCGCGCGCCTTCAGTTCCGGGGTGAGGGCCACGCTGTCCTCGACCTGCCAGCCTTCTGGATGCCAGTCGCTCACCGACAGCCGTACGACAAGCGGCTTGTGGTCCGGCCATACCGGTCGCACGGCCTCGATGACCTCCAGCAGCAGGCGCATACGGTTCTCGCGGCTGCCGCCATACCGGTCGGTGCGCTTGTTGGCCAAGGGCGACAGGAACTGGTCGAGCAGGTAGCCGTGCGCGGCGTGGATTTCGATCGTGTCAAAGCCGGCCTGCTCGGCACGCTGGGCCGAGGCGACGAACGAATCGATGACGTGGCGGATGCCGGCCTCATCCAGGGCCTCAGGTTTCGTGAAGTTCTTGCCTTCGGCGTGGATCAGAGCGCTGGGCGCGACCGGGGTCCAGGTCTCAAAGCCCCGAGCGGCCTTCTCTTCCTCGGTCTCGTCGAAGCCGTTGCGCCATGGCACCGGGGTCGAAGCCTTGCGCCCGGCATGGGCGAGCTGGATGCCTGCCGCAGCGCCCTGGCTGTGCAGGAAGTCGACGATCCGCTTGAGCGGGGGGATCTGCTCGTCCTTCCACAGGCCCAGGTCCGCATAGCTGATGCGGCCTTCGGGCACGACGGCAGTTGCCTCCAGCAGCACCAGCCCGAACCCCCCTATGCCGAACCGGCCCAGGTGGACGAAGTGCCAGTCATTCGCAAAGCCATCCCGGGCCGAATATTGGCACATGGGCGCGACCACCGTGCGATTGCGCAGGGTAAGGCCGCGCAAAGTGGCGGAAGAGAACAACTTGGACATGGACAGCTCGTGGTTGGGCTTTCGGGAGGGAGGGGCCGCATAGATGCCTGTTTCCCGCTCCATCGGCAAGTGCCGATATAAGAACACACTGTTGACTACCATCATCATCTTCTCGCCGCGCCCCGCACGGGCTAGGATCGTCGCTGGGTGGAGAGAGATTGCATGAAGATCACGCTGGACCTTGATGTGCTAGTTGCCGATGGCCGGTTGACCGCTGCGGAGGCGGAACGGCTAAAGGGGTATGCTGCCCGCGAGACGGGCCAACTGGGCAGCAATGTGCTGTTCGCGCTCGGCGCTGCGGCGGTCGCGATCGGAGTCGGGGTGTTGCTGCCGACGCTGGAGACGGCCGCCGGGCTGGGTGCCCTGCTGTTTGCTGTGGGCCTGTGGTTGCGCATGACGCATGTGGAGCGCTGGTCGGTGTTCGCACAGATCATCATGGTGATCGGGGCATTGGCACTGCTCGGCGGGCTTGGCGGTCTGTTCGGTGAGCACCTGTGGGTGAGGGCACTGCTGACGGCCGGGACGGCCGTCGCGTCGGTTGTTGCTACTTCTGGCCTGCTGGCGGCGCTGTCGGTACTGGCTTTCGCCGCGACGATCACGCTCGACGTCGAGACATCGACGCCCACGCACTCGCTGTCCCTGGCGATCGTGGCTCTGTCGGCCCTGGTGCTCGGCCTTTACCTGCTGTCCCTGCGGCTGGCGCCCGTGCACGAGCGGCTGGCCATCGTGGCAATGCGAACGGCGATCCTGCTGGTCAATGCCGCCTTCTTCATCGGCTCGATCTTTGGTGATGAAACGCTGGGCTGGTCGGGTCCCGCTTTTTCGATCGCCTGGGCTCTGGCGCTGCTCGCCTTCGGCACGTGGGCGGCGCTTGCCAACCGTCGCTGGGTGGTCAACAGCGTGGCGGTGTTCGGGGCCATCCACTTCTTCACGCAATGGTTCATGGTGCTCGGCGCACAGCCTTTCTCAATCCTGGGCGGCGGTTTGCTGCTGATCGGTTTCGGGCTCGGGCTGGCGCGGTTCAATCGCTGGATCGGGGCCCGGCGCGGTCTGGCCGGGGCGCCGTCGCCGGCTGCTAGCTGAAGGACGAATGATGGTCATCACCAGGGCGCGTTTGCGCGAACTCATCGGGCTCAGCGAACCTGCGGTCAGCCTGCTGTCGCGCGAGCAGAAACCGATGGGAGATTATGTCGTCGAGCATCTGCGCTTGCGGCTGGGCGATACGGAGGTGCGTGGCCTGCTCACGCGACCGGTCAACGACGAGCGGGCACTGCCGGCTATCCTTTACGGTCACTCCCATGGCGGCGGCTACCACATCGGCGCCCGCGAACTGCTCGACGGGCGGGAGTATCTGCTGGACCCGCTCGGCCCGGTCTTTGCGCGCGCCGGCTATGTCACGCTGTGCATCGACATGCCGACCTTCGGGGAAAGGGCCACCATCAGCGAAGGTGCGGCGGCCAAGGCGCTGCTCTGGCATGGCAAGTCACTATTCGGGCAAATGCTCTCGGACCACGCGGCCGCGCTGACCTACCTCGCCAGCCGCGACGACGTGAATGCGGCGCGGATCGGCGCGTTCGGCATTTCCATGGGCTGCGTGCTCAGCTATTGGCTGGCGGCGATGGACGAGCGGATCGCAGCGGTGGCGCATATCTGCTGCTTTGCCGATTTCCGCACGATGATCGAGCTGGGCGCGCATGACGGCCATGGCATTTATCTGACGGTACCGGGACTGTTGAACGAGGCCGATGGCGGCAGCATAGCGGCTCTGGTGGCGCCGCGCCCGCAACTGGTCTGCATCGGGGAAGCTGATTCCCTGACGCCGCCGCAGGCGGTTGCCCGCGCCTGGGACGAGCTCGAGCCCGCCTATGCCGACGCCCGCGATCGTCTCGAGCGGGTCAGCGAGCCGGGCGTCGGCCATCGGGAGACACCGCGGATGCGGGACGCCGCCCTGACTTTCTTCGCTTCGCATCTGGTTCAGCCGGTGGGGTGACTGGCTGGCCACGCCGCGGACACGAAAAAGGGCTTGCCTGGAACCGTACCGTACGGTACGCCACTGAGCACTGGGTTCGCCAGGTGAGGATCGGCCGTGCCACTGACCATCAAGGTCAACGAAGAGACGTTCACTCCGCGCCAGCAGGCTGTGCTGACGGCGGCGCTGGACCTGCTCGTCGAAAATGGCGACGGCCTGACCATGACCGCCGTTGCGCGGCGCGCATCCTGCTCCAAGGAAACGCTCTACAAGTGGTTCGGCGACCGCGACGGGCTACTTACCGCCACCGTGCAGTGGCAGGCGGCTAAGGTGCGCATGCCGGTGGTGGACCGCACCCATCTCACCGCAAAGTCCCTGCGCCTCAGTATCGAGCAGTTTGCGCGTGACCTGCTGACGGTCATCACGGGCGAAGTTTCGATAACGCTCAACCGGACTGCCGTGACCCATGCCGCACAGGAAAAGGATAGCCTCGGCATCATCGTGCTGGAGAACGGGCCCATGGCGATCCGCCGGCGGCTCAAGCCGATCCTCGAGGCAGGGCGGGATGCGCGCCTGCTGCGCTTCGCCTCCAGCGAAGATGCCTACCGCACCTTTTTCGGCCTCGTCGTCCGCGACGTGCAGATCCGCCTGTTGCTCGGCGACAAGGCGCTGACCCAAACCAATGTCGAGGCCAATATCGAAGCCGACGTAAAGGCTGCGACCGACCAGTTCTTTGCCCTCTACGGGGCCAAAGCCAACGCATAAACTGCATTTCAGGGAGAAACCCATGCGCGTCTATTATGATCGGGATGCCGATCTCAACATCATCAAGTCAAAGAAGGTCGCGATCGTCGGCTATGGCTCGCAGGGTCATGCCCACACGCTGAACCTGCGCGACAGCGGCGTGAAGGACGTCGTCGTGGCGCTGCGTCCCGGCTCCGCCTCGGCCAAAAAGGCCGAGAGCGAAGGGCTCAAGGTCATGTCGGTCGCCGATGCCGCTGCCTGGGCCGACGTCATCATGATGCTGACTCCGGACGAGCTGCAGGCCGATATCTACAAGCAGCATATCGAGCCCAATATCCGTGACGGCGCCGCGCTGGCGTTTGCGCATGGCCTCAACGTGCACTTCAACCTGATCGAGCCCAAGTCGACGGTCGACGTCATCATGATCGCACCCAAGGGACCCGGCCATACCGTGCGCGGCGAGTACCAGAAGGGTGGCGGCGTGCCGTGCCTCATCGCCGTGCATCAGGACGCCTCGGGCAATGCCCACGACATTGCGCTGGCCTATGCATCCGGCGTCGGCGGCGGCCGGTCGGGCGTCATCGAGACCAATTTCCGTGAAGAATGCGAAACCGACCTGTTCGGCGAACAGGCCGTGCTGTGCGGTGGTCTGGTCGAACTGATCCGCGCCGGCTTCGAAACGCTGGTGGAGGCCGGCTACGCACCTGAGATGGCCTATTTCGAGTGTCTGCATGAGGTGAAGCTGATCGTTGACCTGATCTATCAGGGCGGCATCGCCAACATGAACTACTCGATCTCCAACACCGCCGAGTGGGGCGAGTATGTCACCGGTCCGCGCATCATCACCTCGGAGACCAAGGCCGAGATGAAGCGCGTGCTGCATGACATCCAGTCCGGCAAGTTTACTGCCGAGTGGATGCAGGAAATCAAGGCCGGCGGTTCCCGCTTCAAGGCCACGCGGCGCCTGCATGACGAGCACCAGATCGAGGAAGTGGGCGCCAAGCTGCGCGACATGATGCCCTGGATCAAGGCTGGGGCCTTGGTCGACAAGGCCAAGAACTAAGCGAAACGTGCAGCGGCCGGGGGAAACTCCGGCCGCTGTGTTTGTGCCATGCGCATCGTTCCCGTCACCGATATCGACATTCGTCTGGTGCCCGGCCCGTGGCCTCTGAGCCAAGCGCAGCGGGCCGCCGTCGCCGACTACTGGCGCGACGCGACTGCCGCCAATCCGCATCTCTGGGATGGGCGCATCCTCGGGTTGTCGGCTCCAGATGGCGGACATCCGATGGTGGTGGACGGCCGGTTCCAGGCCGAGGCACGCGAGGACGCCTATTCCGCCTTCATGCTGTGGCGGCACCAGGGTTTTCCCGACATCGGAATCGTCCACGCCTTTGGCTGGGCGTTGATCGTCAGCAGCGATGATGCGCTTATCTATGGCGTGATGGCTGACCACACGGCCAATGCGGGTCGGGTTTACCCGCCGGGCGGCTCGCTGGAGCCGCGCGACGTGCTGGCGGATGGCAGTATCGACGTGCCGCGTTGCATTGCGCTGGAACTGGCGGAAGAGACTGGCCTTTTGGCCGCTGAGGCCGAGGCCGGGCTGCTGGTGATGGTCCTCGATGGTCCCCGACTGTCTTTTGGCCAGGTGTTCCGCTTCGCAGAACCAGCCGACGCCCTTGTGAGCCGCATCCACGCCGAATTGGCCCGGCAGGAGCATCGCGAACTGCAGGATGTCATCGCCATCCGGTCGCGCCACGAGGCTGAGGCGGCCGGCGCCGTGCCCTACGCGGTGGTCGTGGCCGAAGCGTTCTTTGCCGGCGAGCTGGGGGCTCGATGATCCGATCAGTCAGGAAGCCGGTCGGCCGACTTCAGGCAGAGTGCCGGTGAGATAGCGCTGTATGGTGGGCGCGATCGCTGCGACCACCTGATCGCGCGGCGCCGACGCAAGCGGTTCGATCTTGAGTATGTAGCGCGTGAGGATCAGCCCGGACATCTGCGAGGCCAGCAGCGAGGCGCGCCATTGCGCCTCGTCCGCCGGTAGTGCCAAGCCCCGCACGATCGGGCCCAGCGCGCGGTTGAGCAGGAACTCGCGCAGAAGCCTGGCACCCCATTCATGCTGCAGTCCCGTGCGCATGATGGCCACGCCAGCCGTGCCCACGGGACCATCCCAGACGCTCAGCATGGTCTCGAGCAGCCGCTCGCCGATTGCGCTGCGCGGTCCCTCGAGGACCGCCTCGACATAGACGCGCGGATCGACCGGCGCCTCCAGCGCTGCGAGGAACAGCTTCTCCTTGCTGCCGAAATGGTGGTTGATCATGGCGGGGTCCACGCCCGCCATCGCGGCGATCTCGCGGACCGGGCTATTATCGAAGCCCCGCTCGGCAAAGGCGGCGCGGGCGGCGTCGAGAATGGCGTCCCGGGTCGTGGAGGTGCCCTTGCGGCGGCCGATCATGATGCGGTTTCCGCCGGCGGGCGGCGAGCAAAGTTGGGGGCATGTTCGGGGCGCGGACCAAACGCAATGAGTCGGGCCGGCAGGCTGTCGAGGCCGGGCAGATGTTGGAGCATCCAGAGGACGAAGGGCGGGGGCCCGGAGCGCCGACCTTCGAATGTTGCCCTGAACACCACGTCATGCAGCATGCGCTGCATCGCCTGAATGACCCGGGTCGGCATCGCGCGGCGGCGTTGTACACGGTGGAGGTCCGCCTCGCTCACCGATCCGGAGCGCAACGGGTCTCGTAGCAGGCGCGCGGCGGCCACGGCATCTTGGATGGCGAGATTGATGCCGACGCCACCGGCCGGTGACATGGCATGTGCCGCGTCGCCGATCAGCAGCAGGCCCGGCCTATGCCAGCGGTCCAGGTGGTTGAGCTTGACGTCCAGCGTGAACACGTCGTCCATCGACTGGAGCGTGTCGACCCGGTCGGCAAGGTCCGGACGCACGGCGGCGATACGCTGGCGGAAGCTGTCGATACCCTCGGCCCGCATTCTGCCGTCGTGGCCCTTGGGCACGAAATAGGCCATCTGATAGTAGCCCTCACGGTTGATGGCGAGCAGCATGTCCTTGCCTTTGAAAGTCGGAAAGATGCTGGCCAGCGCGCCGCCTTCGCCGTCGGCACGCGGCAGGCGAAACCACCAGACATCGAAGGGCACTTCGTATTGGCGCAGCGTCAGATCCGCAGCGGATCGCAGCACCGAATCGCGGCCATCGCAGGCCACCACGAGCGGCGCGATGACTTCGCCCGTCTCCCCCTCCTTGCTGCGATAAGTGACGCCGCTAACCCGCCCATCCTGCTCCACGAGATCGGTGACCTCGGTGTTCATGCGAATCGAGAAAGTGGGTTCCTGGCGCGCCGCAGCGACGAGGAAGTTCAGGAAATCCCACTGCGGCAGCATGGCGACGTAGTTGTATGGCGGCTCGAGGCCGGCAAAATCTCCAAGCGTGATCCGGCCGGTGGCAGTGGGCATTTCGAAGGCGCCGAGGCGGGTTTGCGGCAAGCGGCGGAATGCGGGGCCGAGGCCCAACTCGTCCATCAGCCGCACCGTCGAGGCGTGAACCGTGTCGCCACGGAAATCCCGCAGGAAGTCGCCGTGCTTTTCCAGCACGCTCACGCGCACGCCCCCGCGCGCCAGCAGCAGCGCGAGGACGATGCCTGCCGGGCCACCACCGGCGATCACGCAATCGCACTGCTCCATTGCACATCATCGCAAATTCAACGCCTGTTGAATTTGCGCCAAACCTCAGCAGAGTCAATGCGGGATTGCAGTCGTTGCTTGTGCTTTCCATCGGCGGGCAACGCGGCTACAGTCGCCACCGTCAGCGTCGCTATATTACTCGATCACGGGGCTAGTGTATGACTCGGACGCAGCGGAGATTTTGTCTCTATTTGATCAAGCCGTCGCACTATGACGACGACGGCTACGTGATCCAGTGGTGGAAGTCTCCCATCCCCTCCAATTCGCTGGCTGCCGTCTATGGCCTGACGCAGGACTGTATCGCGCGGCAGGTACTGGGGCCCGAGACCGAGATCATCGTCCACCCGATGGACGAGACCAATACCGAGGTCCATGTCGACCGTATTGCCCGCGACATCGAGGCGGCGGATGTCGGCATGGTGATGCTGATCGGGGTGCAGTCCAACCAGTTTCCCCGCGCGCTCGATATCGCTCGGCCGCTGCGTGCCCGCGGCATCCAAGTGGGCATCGGCGGGTTTCACGTCTCGGGTGTCATCTCCATGCTCGGTGGTGAGGATGCGCGCTTCAAGGAAGCGCAGGCGATGGGGATTTCCCTGTTCGCTGGCGAGGCGGAAGGGCGGCTCGAAGAGGTGCTGCGTGATGCCGATGCCGGCGCACTCAAGCCGCTCTACAACTTCATGAACGACCTGCCGGGCATCGAGGATACCCCGGTTCCCTTCATGCCTGCCGGCCATGTCGGCAAGACCGCCTATAACCTCACCAGCTTCGACGCCGGCAGGGGATGTCCCTATCAGTGTTCGTTCTGCACGATCATCAACGTGCAGGGGCGCAAGTCGCGCCGCCGCTCCCCGGATGACGTCGAGAAGATCGTACGCGCCAACCTGGCGCAGGGCGTGTACCGGTTTTTCATCACCGATGACAACTTCGCCCGCAACAAGGACTGGGAGCCGATCATGGATCGGCTGATCCACATGCGGGAGGTGGAAAAGCTCCACTTCAACTTCATCATCCAGGTGGACACGCTCTGCCACAAGATCCCTGGTTTCGTGGAGAAGTGCGCGCGCGCCGGCGTGAAGCGCGTCTTCATCGGGCTTGAGAACGTCAATCCCGCCAACCTGATGGGCGCCAAGAAAAAGCAGAACAAGATCACCGAATACCGCACCATGCTGCTGGCGTGGAAGGCGCACCACGTCATCACCTATGCCGGCTATATCCTGGGTTTCCCCGGGGATACGCCGGAGCGGATCATGCACGACATCGACGTCATCAAGCGCGAACTGCCGGTGGACATCCTGGAGTTCTTCTTCCTCACGCCACTGCCCGGGTCGGAAGACCACCAGAAGCTGCATCGGGCGGGGGTCGCGATGGACGCAGATCTCAATAAATACGACCTCAACCACATGACGACGGCGCATCCGATCATGAGCCGGGAGCAGTGGGAGGGCATTTATGCCCATGCCTGGGACCGCTACTACACGCCCGAGCATGTGGCGACGATCATGCGGCGTGCCATCGTCAGTGGCATCGCGGCGTCCAACATCCTGTTCCTCGTCACCTGGTTCGTCGGGTCGGTCAAGATCGAGGGGGTGCATCCGCTGGAAGGCGGCGGGGTGCGGCTCAAGTTCCGGCATGCGCGCCGGCCCGAGCTCGGGCTGGAACACCCTCTGGTGTTCTATCCGCGCTATTGGGGTGAGACAGCGCTCAAGCTCATGGCCTGGGCCCGGCTCTATCTGCGTTTCGGCATGATCTATCGCCGCGTGGAGAAAGAGCCGAACAAGCTCGCTTACACCGACATCGCCATGACGCCGGTGAGCGACCATGAGGAAGACCTTGAGATGTTCCAGTCGGCCGATGCGCAGGAATGGCTCAACAAGGAGAAACACCTCGAGCGCGTCCGCCACGGCGCTGCCGAGCCGGTTTCGCCTGCCGAATAGGTCGTTCTTCTGTCTGCCGTCGACTTGGTCTAAACCAATCAGATCGATATGGGTCGAGTCGAGGGACGATGCGATGGGCTTGCCGGATTTTCCGGTCGAGGGGGGATGCCAGTGCGGGGCGGTGCGCTACCGCCTCAAGGCGAGCCCGCTGACCGTTTACAACTGTCACTGCAAGGATTGCCAGCGCTTCTCCGGTTCTGCCTCGTCCATGTCCATGATCGTCAGGGATGACGATCTGGAGGTTTTGCAGGGCGAGACGGCCGTCTACGAGAAGCTGGCGGACAGCGGTCGGACCATTGGCATGTATTTCTGCGCGCACTGCCATGGATGGTTGTGGAACCACCCTCCAGCACCTGGCGTAGTCGTGCTGCGGGCAGGTTCGCTGGACGATCTGGACTGGGCCGCGCCCATCGGCAATATCTGGACCGACAGCAAGGCGGCGTGGATGGTGATCGATCCCGCCCTGGTCAATGTGCCGGGGCAGCCCGCCGACCGCCAGCCGCTGTTCGATGCCTGGACCCGTTTTACCGGAAGGGACGCTTGAGGATGGCCGTCGCCGAAGACATCTCTCTCGTCAAGAAGCAGGAGCAGGAACTCGTTCTTGCCGAGTTCGACGAGGCCGTGGCGTTCAGCCTGGGCAGCGCGATCCGGGATCGCGCGCGGGCCGAGGGGCTGTCGCTGGTCGTCGATATCCGCACCTGGGATCGCCAGCTGTTCTTTGCCGCCACGGCCGGCACCACAGCCGACAACGCCGAATGGGTGCGGCGCAAGGTCAACTCGGTCCGCCGCTTTCAGCGGGCGAGTTATCGGCTGGTCCTCGAACGCGGCGAGGCGCCCTTCCCACCACAGTCCGGTGCCGATCCCGCCGACTATGTCATCGCCGGCGGCGGCTTCCCGATCCGCGTGACCGGGGCCGGCATCGTCGGCAGCCTGACGATTTCCGGCTTGCCCGGGCGGAGCGATCACGGAGTTGCAGTCGCCGCGCTCTGCGACCACCTTGGTCTCGACCGCTCGATTTATGCGCTGCCAGCGGAGTAGGGGCGGTCATGAAGCTCAATTATCTGCTGTTGGACGTGTTCACCCGGGAACGCCTAAAGGGCAATCAGCTGGCCGTCGTCTGCAAGGCCGATGGCCTGCTCGATGGCGAAATGCAGGCGATCGCGCGCGAGTTCAACCTCAGCGAGACCGTGTTCCTGCTCAAGCCGCAGGCGGAGCGCAACACGGCCTCCATCCGCATCTTCACGCCGCAGGTCGAACTCCCATTCGCCGGCCATCCGACCGTCGGTGCGGCGGTCGTGCTCGGGCTGCAGAACAAGGTGACTGCGGTGCGGCTCGAGGAGAAGATCGGGCTGATCACCGCGCTGTTCGAAAAGACCGACAAGCGGTCCGGCGAAGCGCGCTTTGCGCTGCCCCGGCTGCCCAGCCGCATCGCCTCACTCGATGATCGTGGTGCGATCGCACTGGCGCTCGGGATCGAGCGCGACGAAGTTGGCTGCGGTTCCTACACCCCGGCGGTGTTCAGCGCAGGCGTGGAGTTTCACCTGGTGCCGGTGCGCGATGCGGGGGTGCTGGCACGGGTTGCACCCAACATGGGCCACTGGATGCAGGCGTTTCCGCATGGGCACCACTCCGTCTATGCCTTCACTCAAACGCCTGCCGAACCCGACAATGATCTGGCGGCGCGGATGTTTTCCCCCGGCATGGGCCTTGGCGAAGATCCCGGCACCGGTGCTGCAGCGGCCGCGCTGATCGGCCTGCTGTCCGAGCATAGCGATATCGGCACCGGGCAGCTGGATCTCGTGCTGCGCCAGGGCAAGGAAATGGGCCGGCCTTGCCGGATCACCATCCAGTTGCGCAAGGACAGGGATGTGCTGATCCATGGCGGCATTGGAGGTCACGCGGTCATCGTGGCCGAGGGCGTCCTCGACCTCGAGGCATGAGCGGAGACGACCGGCAGCACAAAATCAAGCATAGGCGCCGCGCGGGCTTGCGCTTGGTTTCGGTTTCGCGCATGCTTGGGACAAATCGGGACTTAGCCATGCAGCGCAACCGCGCCATTGCCATCGCCGCCGCACATCGCCAGGAGCGCGCCCGCGCCTTGACGATGGCCGCTGCCATGCTGCTGCTGCCTGCGGCGCTCCTGCTTCTTCTTATCAGCCCCTGATCACCGGCAGCTCGAACGAGCGGGTCGTCAGGGGATAACGCCATCAGCCGAACAGCAAATGTCCGGCCTGCAGAGCTTTGACTCTGGGCCGCCCGATAGGAATACGAGACATGCCCGCCCCCACCGAGACCAACAAAGACCGCGTTTTCATCTTCGATACCACACTACGTGACGGCGAGCAGTCGCCCGGGGCGACCATGACGCTCGAAGAAAAGCTGCAAGTCGCCGAGGCCCTCGACGACATGGGCGTCGACATCATCGAAGCCGGCTTCCCCATCGCCTCCAATGGTGATTTCGAAGCGGTGGTGGCGGTGGCCAAGCAGGTCAAGCGCTCCACCGTCGCCGGCCTCGCCCGCGCCATCACCGCCGATATCGATCGCGCCGGCGAGGCCGTGCGCCACGCCCGCCGCGGCCGGATCCATACTTTTGTCTCTACCTCACCGATTCATCTGGCTCACCAGATGAAAAAGACCGAGGACGAGGTCATCGAGATCATCGCGCGCACGGTGGCACAGGCGCGCAACCTGATCGACGACGTCGAATGGTCCGCCATGGACGCCACAAGAACCCCGCTCGAGTTCCTCAAGCGCTGCGTCGAGACCGCCATCAGAGCCGGTGCGACCACGATCAACCTGCCGGATACGGTCGGCTACGCCATACCCGACGAGCACGAAAAGATGTTCCGCGACATCATCACCATGGTTCCCGGCGCCGACAAGGCGATCTTCTCGGCCCATTGCCACAATGACCTCGGGCTGGCCGTGGCCAATTCCCTGGCAGCAGTACGCGGCGGGGCCCGGCAGGTCGAATGCACCATCAACGGCCTTGGCGAACGCGCCGGCAATGCCGCCTTGGAAGAAATCGTCATGGCGCTGCGCACCCGCGGCGATGCCATGCCCTACCACACCGACATCGAGACCACCCATCTGGCCCGCGCCAGCAAGGTAGTGTCGGCGGCCGCCAATTTCCCGGTGCAGTACAACAAGGCGATCGTGGGCAAGAATGCCTTCGCGCATGAAAGCGGTATCCATCAGGATGGCATGCTCAAGAATGCCGAGACCTACGAGATCATGACCCCGGCCAGCGTCGGCATCAAGGAAACCACGCTGGTCATGGGCAAGCATTCCGGCCGCGCCGCCTTCAAGGACAAGCTGCGCGAACTGGGCTACGAGCTGGGCGACAACGCCTTCCAGGAAGCATTCGTTCGCTTCAAGGACCTGGCTGACCGCAAGAAGCATGTCTACGACGCCGACATCGTGGCGCTTGTCGATGATGAGGTCGGCTCCGTCGGCGACCGGATCAAGCTGGTGGACATGGAAGTGGTCTCCAAGACCGGCGGCGTGCACAAGGCCAGCATGACGCTCACCATCGATGGTGAGGAAACCTCCGTGAGCTTCGAGGGGACCGGGTCGGTTGACGCCATCTTCAACGCGATCAAGGCGGCGGTCGGCCAGCAGCCTCACCTGGTGCTCTACGCCGTTGACGGCGTCACCGGCGGCACTGACGCGCAAGCGAGCGCTCACGTTCGTCTCGAAATGAACGGACGCATCGTCTCGGGGAATGCCGCCGAACCCGATACGCTGGTCGCGTCGGCACGCGCCTATCTCAACGCCTATAATCGCCTGCTGATCGAGCGCGGCGCCGCAGCGCAGGGCGCGATGGCTGGCTGACTGGCCAGCCCGCCCCGGCCCATCATGGTCGGGGCGGTCGCACGCTAGAGCAGTTCCGCCAGAACGTCTCCAAGTGACACGTCCAGCAACGCCCGATCAGCTTCGGTGCCGGCACTGATGCGAATGCAGCGGTTGAGGCCGGCGACGACCGGCTTGCGCACGAACATGCCACGCCGCGCCAGGCCTTCTAGGATTGATTGCGCGTAAGCGCCGTCGCGCCCGCAGTCCACGGCCAGGAAGTTTGTCGCGGTCGGCAGCGGCGTCAGCCCATGCCGACGGGCGATCTGAGCGATGTCATCCAGCGACTGCCGGACGGCCGTCAGCGATTGCGCCAAGTGTCCGGGGTCGGCAAGTGCGGCGATGCCGGCGGCCTGGGCAATGTTACTGATGCCGAAGTGATTGCGGATCCGATTGAAGGCGGAGATGCTTCTTGCCTCGCCGAAGACGTAACCGACGCGGGCGCCGGCGAGTCCATAGGCTTTCGAGAACGTGCGCATACGCAGCAGGTTTGGCCGGATCAGATCCAGGCGGGGCAGGGCGTCGCTCGGGGCGAACTCGCCATAGGCCTCGTCGAGTATGATCATCGTGGTTTCAGGTACCGCAGCGATGAACTGTTCCACCGCATCCGCGTCCCACCAGGTGCCCATCGGGTTGTCCGGGTTGGCGAGGTAGACCATTGCTGCGCCGGTCTCACTGGCAGCAGCAGCGAGGGCGCCGATGTCCTCGCGGTCACCGATATAGGGCACGGTGTGCATCCGCGCCCCGTAGCCGGCAATATGGTAGTTGAAGGTCGGGTAGCCGCCCAGCGAGGTGACGACCGTACTGCCGGGTGCTGCATAGAGCCGCACAGCCATCCCCAGGATTGCGTCAACACCTTCACCGGGCATCACCTGGGCGAAGTCCAGACCCAGGTGGTTCGCAATTGCGGCGCGCAGGTCGTGGTTTTCGGGGTCGCCATAGTGCCAGCTTTCCGCCGCCGCCGCGCGCATGGCCGCGAGCACTGACGGCGCTGGGCCGAAAGGGTTCTCGTTGGCGCCTATGCGCGCTCGCAGCGGCACACCGCTGCGTCGTATGATGGCCTCTGGCCCGACGAAGGGCACGGCTTCTTCCAGTGTGGCGGCAATGGGCGAAAGGACTGGGCGGGGCAAGGTCACGACTCACTGTGCTGGCTGAACCATCCTATTTGCCTGGTTGGTGCAGAAGCCAGCAGTTCACGTGAGCCAGGTGAAAAGCCAATAGAGCGCCACCCAGGGCAGAGTGGCTGCCAAAAGCCAGATCCAGATGCGCGGCATGCCACTTGTCCTCCGGTGGCAGGAACGGAGCATCGTCGGCGAGAGTTTCGGCAGGTTTTGCACAGCTCGGTTTTTGACGCCGCGGCCGCCTGGGTCAGGGAAACAGCGGGTTTCAGACAGGCTGACCAGATCGGCTGGATTCGATGCAAAAGCGACGCGATCCGGCAAGTCGGCGGAAGGCATGCAGGCGCACCCTCCGTAGCGCGTCAACTCCCTGGCGCTCCCACAGATTCGTTCTCCGAAGGAGCTTCAACCATGCCGCCTACCTATGTTTTTGCGCGGGATCACCTGCAGTCTGCCGTTGCGATCCTCCAAGGCGTGGACGGCCGCACGCGTCAATTGCGCTACATTATCGAGCGTACCATCAGCCTGATCGATGAATCGAGTCACGAGCCGCGCGCGGAAAACAATGTGCTGGATTTCACCGCCTTTCGCGATCGGCGAGCCAGTCCCGACTGACAGACGGAAGGGCGCAGGAGCGGGCGGTCGGACCGCCTGCCACCGGCGCGACAGCAAGGAGGAACGGACCTGGATTCTCGGAGCGCTTGACCCCGCGCCACAGTTCCTCGCGGTCCGGCGTGGAATCTGGAGGTTGACGCTGGACAGTGCGAAATCCCTTTGATAGAGAGGCGCCACTTTGGAAGCTCCGGCAAGGGGCGAGTAGCTCAGCTGGTAGAGCAGACGACTCTTAATCGTCGGGTCCACGGTTCGAATCCGTGCTCGCCCACCAAAGCCCCTGAAAGTTCGGTGCGCTCGACGGCCGCCTGCAGGCACAGATGCTTGCAAGAAACCCGGTCCTGGGCAGTGGCGTTTCCTGACCATGCAGTTTCAAGTCACCGCCTATAGCTACGACGCAGCGGCTCAGAGGCTGCATTTCACTGCCAGCGGCTATCGCAACGGCATGCGCTTCACAGTGGCGAGCCATGTGCGTTGCCTCAAGGATCCCGTCACACCGCAAAACGCGCATCTGGTAGCGCTGGTTGCCCTGACCGAGATTTTCAAGCGGCCCAGCGCATCGGGGCGATGAGCCTCCCAAGCGGGCGCTGTCACCGGTTGTTAAGTCGGCGATAAATACCTGCCACGCCTAAATTTTCCTCCTGATTCACGCTGCTGCCGCTTCCCAGCCGGGAGTTGGCCCGGTATAGGAGCGTCGGCGGCTTCCTTCCTCCCGCCTGCTGCCTCTTCACAAAAAGGACTTCCTGCGCATGTTCGGCATCGATCCGAGCTTTCTAAGCTCGCTCCTGCAGGTCATCATGATCGACCTCGTTCTGGCTGGCGACAACGCCGTCGTCATTGGCCTGGCGGCCGCCGGCTTGCCTTCGGAGCTGCGCAAGCGCGCCATCCTGATCGGCATCATCGCGGCGACCGTAATGCGCATCTGCTTCGCGCTTGTCACGACTCAACTGCTGTCGCTGGGCGGCGGGTTGCTGATCGCGGGCGGCATCTTGCTGCTCTATGTGTGCTGGAAGATGTATCGCGAGTTGAGCGAGCCTCAGCATGCCGAGCACGAGGCCCAGGAAGCGCTGCAAAATGCTGATCTGAACGCCGATGGCACGGTTGCCGGACGGGCACCGCGGAAAACGCTGCGTCAGGCCGTCATCCAGATCATCATCGCCGACGTATCCATGTCGCTGGACAACGTCCTAGCCGTTGCCGGTGCTGCCCAGCATCACACCGAAGCGCTGATATTCGGCCTGGCTCTGTCGGTTGTGCTCATGGGCGTCGCCGCCACCTTCATCGCTGGCCTGCTGACCAAGCACCGCTGGATTGCATGGATTGGCCTGGTCATCATTCTCTACGTCGCGGCCAAGATGGTCTACGAAGGCGCCGATGCCCTGCTGGACCATACCTTGCCGCATATTCCACTGTTCTACAGTGGCCCTGGCGCCCATTAGTCTTTGGTAACCACGGAGCCAACTTTGCTGCGTTATTCGTGACGCAATAGGGTTTTGCTCACCTCCCAGGTCTAGTTTTCGCTCAAGTGATTTGAGCGGGAACTGACATATGTCCCTCATTGCCGATCGATCCGTCCACGTGGATGCTGCCGGCCTGCGGGTGCAACCAGCCGGCGGCTCGGTCCCGGCGCAGCTCCAGACCCGTCTGGTGGACGGTGCGGAATGGGATCGCACCATTGCCGGGTTCGACGACGTCTGCCAGGAGCAGATGTACACCTTCGCCGTTACGCGCTGGCCGGCCGTAAGGCAGGAGCCGATGCTGTTTCTGCTCGAGGGCGAGATCGTCGGTGGCGCGCTCATCATGGTGCAGGCGCTGCCGTTCGGCCTCGTGCGCCTGGCCGTCTCGAAATGGGCACCCATGCTCAAGGATGCATCGTGCCCCGATGCCGACGCCATTCACGCCGGCATGGTCGAGGCCATGGTGGCTCGCTATGCCGCGGGCCCTGCGCAAATGCTCTCGGTATTGCCCCGCGCTTCTATCGGTCCGGTGAACCGGGAATACGAGAGGCTTGTCGCGCGCGGCTTCAGGCGCGGGTCGGAACTAGGCTTCCCTGATCGCTACATCGTCAGTCTGCGGCTGGACGATGCCGCACAGCGCAGAAGTTTCCACCAGACCTGGCGGCGGCAGCTGAACAAGTCGGAGAAGGCCGGGCTGATCTTCGAACATGCCGGGCCCGAGCGGATGGCGGACTTCGACGGCCTTTATGTCGCCATGACGGACCGCAAGCAGTTCACCGACCATTCCGCCTACGAGACGGTGCCGGCGCTCATGGCCATCGATGTGCCGGAACTGCGGCCAGAGCTGTTCTTCGTCCGCCACGAGGGCGAACTGATCGCCGGTGCGCTGATCTTCAAGGCAGGCGACCGGGCCGTCTATCTCTATGGCGCCACCAACGACCAGGCGCTGCCGCTGCGCGCCGGCTACTTCATGCATTGGCACATCATCCGCTGGCTGCGCGACAACACGACAGCCACCTGGTACGATCTCGGTGGCACCGACGGCTTCCAGGGGCTGCACCAGTTCAAGAAGGGCATGGTGGGTGACGCCGGCGTCATTCGCCCAGTGCCGCCGGTCGCGAACTATGCCAGTCGCCGGTTGCCATTTCTGATGGGGTCGGCAGCTTTCGCTGCGAGAGACGCGGTTTATGCGCTGCGCCGCACCATTAATGGCTGGCGCAATCCAAAGACCAGAGCAACGCAGGTTCGGCGCACCGCCGGCGGGGCCGATGAATGAGCCTGCACCGCCGTCTGGCGTCCCAATCGACGATCATCTTCGGCGCTCGCCTGGCTGGTGCGGGCCTCATATTCCTGGTGCAGGCGCTTATCGCCCGCGTCTGGGGGGCGGGGCTGCTCGGCGAATACCTGGTGGTCGTCGCCACCGTTAATCTCATCGCCGTCGTGATGCCACTCGGCTTCCACACCATCGGCACCTATTTCGCCGCGGAGTATCGGGCCAGGGGCGAACGGCGCCAGTTCATCACCTTCATGACGCGCTCCTACGGACACATCGTGGCCGCGCTCGTGCTGGTGCTTCTGCTGGGCCGTCCGCTGTTGAATGCGCTCGGGCAGAGTGAGAGCGCGCTGGCGCAGCACTTCGTCCCGGTGGCGCTGCTCGCCTTTGCCAGCGCCATGGTCTACCTCAACGGGGCCCTGCTGGTCGGCCTCAAGCGGCCTATTGCCGGCTTTTTCGCCGATGCCATCTTCCGGCCGATGATTGTCGTCGCGGCTTTTGTCGCATCCGTAGGCCTGGCCGATCCGGTCGACGGGTTTTCGCTGATGCTGTCGATGATGGCGGCTGGCTACGTGGTCATCTCGCTGGTGCATTTCGGCATGGTCATTGTCTCGATCCGCCGGATACCCGACACCGCGACGCTTCGTCCCGACGAGGCGGCGCGCTGGTGGCGCTTCGCCTTGCCCTGGGTACTCATCTCGCTGGCGACCGACTTCTTCTTCGACATCGACCTGCTGCTACTCAGTCACGCCTTGAGCCGCGAGGAACTGGCCATCTTCGGCGTCTGTACCCGGCTGTTTTCTCTCATCTCGTTCGGCGTGGCGGCGGTCTATGCCGTGACGCTGCCCGACATCTTCGAAAGCGAAGCCAATGCTGACCGCGAGGCGTTCAAGCGCAAGGTGGGCGACGCCAACTTCGTCGCCAGCGTCATTGCCATCCTGCTGTTCGCCGGCATGTCGCTGGTGGCGCCGCTGCTGCTGACAGTGTTCGGTCCGAGCTTTTCAGCCGGCGCCGCGCCGCTGGCGGTCCTGTGCCTGGCGCTGGTCGTGCGGTCGGTGATGGGGCCGGCGTCGCTGGTCCTGTCCATCCATGACCGGCCCTATGCCAGCCTGCCTTTCGTCGGCATGGGTATCGGCTCGCTGGTGGTTTGCAACTGGCTCCTGGTGCCGGCGCTGGGCCTGATGGGGGCGGCGCTGTCGGCCATCATCGCCATCACCGTATGGTCGGTGGGCCTGTGGTGGGTCGCCCTGCGCACGGCGCACATGGACGTTTCGATCCTGCAGTGGTTCCGCAACCGTCGCGCGGCGGCGGTCCCGGCGGAATAGGCAGACGATCTCAGGATCCGCTGCTGGCGGTCAGGCCGCGAGGCCCAGCCGCCGTTTCAGCAAGCCCAACCGCCCGATATTGACGCCGCTGTCATAGTCCTGGCTGACCTTGTCATATGGCCGTTCGATCAGCAGATAATCTTGGCCGAATATGTGCTTTTCCAGGAGGCAGGTTTCCTTGTAGCCGTAGCGTCGCAGCAGCATGCGGGCCACCTCGTTTTCAGGCCGCACGAACGTAAAGGCCTTGTGGAAGCGGCCATTATCCCAGTGCTCGTCGAAGGCGCGCATGCCGAACATGCCCAGCTTGGTCTGGCGGTGACTGGGGAACACCCAGCTCCAGTAGCGAAAAATCGCGCCGCATTCGGGCCCCGACACCATGGCACCGCCCGGGGTCCCGTCGGCGCACATGATCATGATGTGCCAGGGATCCAGCGCCAGCAGCGTGCGCAGGAAGGTCTTGTTGAGCCTGCCCATTTCGTGGGCCTTGAACCGCTCGTTGTAGTGCTCGGACGTGGCGATGACGTCCATCAGTTCGTGATGGATCAGATCGACATCGGCCGACGTCGCGGCCCGGATGGTCATCTCTGCCATGGCATGTTCCCTCAATCGCCCGATAGTACCAGACCTGGCTTGGCCTCCGAAGCATTCTGGGGCAGGGCAGTTAACGGGCGGTGGCGCGCACGACCAATCCCGTCGCGGAGTCAAGGCCTTGCCGGGGGCAGGGTGGGTGATTAGAACGGGAGCCGGGAGAGATAAGGGAGGACATTATGAGCGAGCAGCTCGTATTCCAGCCAAGTGCGGCTGCGATCGCACGCACCCACGTCACCAAGGAACAGTATGACCAGATGTACGCCCGGTCGGTCAGTGATCCGGACGGGTTCTGGGCCGATCAGGCCAAGCGCCTCGATTGGGTGAAGTTTCCCACCAAGATCAAGAACACCACGTTCCAGTATCCGGACGTCGCGATCAAATGGTTCGAGGATGGCGTGCTCAACGTTGCCGCTAACTGCATCGACCGCCACCTTGCCGAGCACGGTGACGATATCGCCATCATTTGGGAGCCCGATGATCCCAACGCTCCGGCCGAACACATCAGCTATCGCACGCTGCACGAGAAGGTCTGCCGCTGCGCAAACGTGCTGAAGTCACTGGGTGTGCGCAAGGGCGACCGCGTCACCATCTATCTGCCGATGATTCCGCAGGCCGCCTATGCCATGCTGGCCTGTGCGCGGATCGGTGCGGTGCATTCCGTGGTGTTCGGCGGCTTCTCGCCCGACGCCCTGGCCGGCCGCATCAACGATTGCGATTCTGCCCTCGTGATCACGGCCGATGAAGGTCGCCGCGGCGGCAAGACCATCCCGCTCAAGGCCAATGTGGACAAGGCGCTCGACGACTGTCCGGGCGTCAACAAGGTGCTCGTCGTACACAATACCGGGGCCGATGTGCCCATGAAGGGCAGCCGCGACGTATGGTGGCACGAGGCCGCTGCCGGGGTCGAGCCGTTCAATGATCCCGAGCCGATGGGCGCCGAGGATCCGCTGTTCATCCTCTATACGTCCGGTTCGACCGGCAAGCCCAAGGGCGTGCTGCATACGAGCGGCGGCTATCTCACCTATGCGGCCATGACGCAGGCGCTCAGCTTCGACTACAGGCGGGGCGAGATCTTCTGGTGCACCGCCGACGTTGGCTGGGTGACCGGGCACAGCTATATTGTCTATGGCCCGCTGGCCAATGGCGCCACCACGGTGATGTTCGAGGGCATTCCCACCTACCCGGATCCGTCTCGATTCTGGCAGGTGGTGGAAAAGCACAAGGTCAACGTGTTTCACACCGCGCCCACGGCGATCCGGTCACTGATGGGTGCCGGCAGCGACTACGCCGACAAGCACGACATGCCCAGCCTGCGCCTGCTCGGCACTGTGGGCGAGCCGATCAATCCCGAAGCCTGGATGTGGTACCACAAGCATGTGGGCAAGGAGCGGTGCGAGATCGTCGATGCCTGGTGGCAGACCGAAACCGGTGGCCACATGATCGCGCCGTTTCCGGGCGCTATTCCGACCAAGCCCGGTTCCGCCACCAAGCCGTTCTTCGGCGTCCAGCCGGTCATGTTGTCGCCCGAGGGCAAGGTGCAGGAGCAGACGAAGGCAGAGGGTGTGCTCGCCATCAAGGACAGCTGGCCGGGTCAGGCCCGCACCATCTGGGGCGATCACGGCCGGTTCGTCTCGACCTATTTCGAGACCTACAAGGGCTACTACTTCACCGGCGACGGTGCGCGCCGGGATGAGGATGGCTATTACTGGATCACGGGCCGCGTCGACGACGTCCTCAACGTGTCCGGCCACCGTCTGGGCACGGCAGAGGTGGAGAGTGCGCTGGTTGCCCACCCCAAGGTGTCCGAGGCGGCTGTGGTCGGCTATCCGCACAATCTCAAGGGGCAGGGCATCTACTGCTATGTCACGCTGATGGCGGGCGAGACTGGCGACGATGCGCTCAAGTCCGAGCTCAGAAGCTGGGTCCGCAAGGAGATCGGGCCGATCGCCACGCCCGATCTGGTTCAATTCGCCCCGGGCCTGCCCAAGACCCGCTCCGGCAAGATCATGCGGCGCATCCTGCGCAAGGTGGCCGAGAACGACTTCGCGACGCTAGGTGATACCTCGACGCTGGCCGATCCTGCGGTGGTCGATGACCTGATCGAGAACCGCCAGAACCGCTGACCGGGGTGTCACGGGCGGAGGCCCCAAGACCTCCGCCCGATCAAAAGGCAACGGCTCCGTCGGCCGGAAGGTTGAAAAACGGCCGGCGCTCCAAGTCGCCCAATCATAAATTGTCATGCCTGACAGATCTTTGCATAGCCCAAACGGGTGATGTTGGACGGATTTTTGTGCTGACGGACTGCTGTGTTCCGATGCATGGTACCGTCGGCGCCTCCGGAGTATGCAACGCGGCGACAGCCGGTACGTCTCCATGCCATTGTTTTGACGGCATTTGCGGGCCATCGTCCGGAACCGATTCTTGACCGGACAGATCAGTGCTCCTCACCTTCCGCCGCCTTGCCAGCATCCTGGCTCTCACGCTTTTCCCCTTCGCTGTTCAGGCGGCCACGCTCCAGGAGATGGCCGGCCAGATGATCGTGGTGGGTTTCCAGGGCGATGATGCCGATGATGGGTCGGTGGTCCGCCTTCGTGACGAACTGGCTGCTGGCCGCCTGGGCGGCGTGATGCTGCTCAAGACCAACGTCAAAAGCCTCGACGCCGTGGCGGAGATGAACGCGTCCTTCCGTGCTGCTTCGCCGGACCTGCCGCCGCTCATCACGCTGGATCAGGAAGGGGGCGCCGTGGAGCGGCTGACCGAGGCTGTGGGCTTCACCGAGATCCCCAATGCTGCCGCCGTCGCGGCCGGCTATTCGCCCGATGCCGCGGAAACGCTCTATGCCGAGATGGCGCGTTCGGTGGCCGCGTTGCATTTCACGGTGAATTTCGGGCCGGTCGTGGATGTGAACCTCAACCCGGACAACCAGATCATCGCCAGGTTCGGGCGCGCCTTCAGCGTCGATCCAGAGGTCGTGGCCCAATATGCCGCAGCCTTCGTCAAGGCGCATCACGCCGCCGGTCTGCTGACTGCGCTCAAGCACTTTCCCGGGCACGGCTCCTCGACTGCAGACAGCCATGAAGGCTTCGTCGATATCACGGAGACCTGGCAGTCGAGCGAACTCGATCCATATCGTGCCCTGCTGGCGGAAAACCTCGTGGACATGGTCATGGTCGGTCACCTCTACCACGCCGGCTATTCCGAGGCAGGGGCACAGACGCCGTCTTCCCTGTCGCCACAGTGGATTGAGGGCGTGCTGCGGGGCGATCTCGGTTACGGTGGCGTGGTAATCAGCGACGATCTCGAAATGGGGGCCATTCGCGACCATTTCTCGCTCGACCAGACCGTGACCAAGGCTGTTCGGGCTGGCATGGATGTGCTGCTGTTCTCCAACACGGCCGATTATCGTCCGGGGCTTGGGCAGGAGATCCTCGATATCCTCGTCGCTGAGGCGCAGGCTGATCCCGCCTTCGCGGCGCGGATCGAGCAAAGCTACGCTCGCATTGTTGCCCTCAGGTCCCGCATCCAGTAGCGCCGGTTTCCCCACCTTCTCGCCGCCAAAGGTTTCCTCGCGTCCCAAGCGCGGCTACAGTGCGCGCCAAGAGGCTGGAGTCGTTACTTGATGACGGATGATCGCGAAGTGCGACAGGTACGCGCAATGTTCCTATCGGACGTGCACCTGGGCATGAAGCCGATCCGCAGCGGCCAACTGATCGAGTTCCTGCGCGCCCATGATGCCGAGACCATCTATCTGGTCGGCGATATCGTCGACGGCTGGCGCCTCGCCAAATCCTGGCACTGGCCGACCGAATACAATCAGCTGGTGCAAATCCTGCTCGACAAGGCCAGTGCGGGAACGCGCGTGGTCTACCTGCCGGGCAATCACGACGAGTTCCTGCGCGAGTATCTGGGCACCTATTTCGGCGAGATCGAGTTCGTCGACCGCACGGTTCATACGACGGCTCTCGGCAAGACCTACCTGGTCATCCATGGCGACCAGTTCGACGTGGTGGTGATGAATGCCAAGTGGCTGGCTCATGTCGGCGACTGGGCCTATAACGCCGCCCTACGGGTCAATATCGCCATCAACTGGGTGCGCCGGCGGTTGGGCCTCCAGTATTGGTCACTGAGCGCGTGGGCCAAGCAGAAGGTCAAGAACGCGGTTTCCGTCATCGGGCGCTTCGAAGAGGCCCTGGTGCACGAGGCCAAGCAATCGGGCGTGGACGGCGTCATCTGCGGCCACATCCATTTCGCCGACATGCATGAGCGGCTCGGCATCCACTACATCAATACCGGCGACTGGGTGGAAAGCTGCACAGCCATCGTGGAGACTCCGGAAGGCGCCTTCGAGCTGGTGAAGTGGACAGAGATGGTCGTCGGCGAGCCACGCAGGTTCCGGCTGCGCCGGGCCGTTGGGTAGCATCGCAGCCGGCAGGCGTCGCTGCGGCACCGTCAGACAACCGTCACACAGCGTTCACGGCAACGACGCCGATTCGGCTGATACTGCACGATGTCCAAGCCGTGGCGGTGTCGCAAAGTGTCCAGCCTCCGTGTTGCAACTCCATCTCGGCGAATTCTGATCGTCACCGACGCCTGGCGCCCGCAGATCAACGGCGTGGTCCGCACGCTCGAGAGCGTGGGCAGGGCGCTGTCCGAGGCGGGCCACGAGCTTTCCTACCTCTCCCCGGAGCTGTTCTGGACAGTGCCGGTGCCGAGCTATCCGGAAATCCGGCTGTCGCTGGCGACCAATAGAGCCGTCGCTGCAAGAATCGTGGCCAGCCGCCCTGACCACATCCACATCGCTACCGAAGGGCCGCTCGGACTGCTCGCGCGGCAATATTGCACGTCTCGTCGCCTCGGCTTTACCACCAGTTTCCACACGCGGTTCTCCGAGTATCTCTCCATCCGCGTGCCGGTGCCGCAGGAGTTGACCTATGGCTACCTGCGCTGGTTTCACGGTGCCGCTGCCCGAACCATGGTGCCCACTCCGTCCCTGAGCAAAGAGCTTCAAGCGCGCGGCTTTGCCAATCTCACACCGTGGAGCCGGGGCGTCGACAACGACCGCTTCCGGCCTGGTCCGAAGACCATGTTCCACGATCTGCCGGGGCCGCATTTGCTGTATGTCGGCCGGATCGCGGCCGAAAAGAACATCAAGGCGTTCCTCGACCTCGACGTCGGCGGGAGCAAGATCGTCGTTGGCGACGGTCCGGATCGCGCCCGCCTGATGCGGGAACATCCCCGCGTTCATTTTCTCGGCTACGCGCATGGCGAGGAACTCAGTGCGATCTATCGCAGTGCGGACGTGCTGGTATTTCCCAGCCGCACCGACACGTTTGGCAACGTGATGACGGAAGCGCTGGCCTCCGGCACGCCTGTGGCAGCCTTTCCGGTAACGGGGCCACTGGACGTCTTGACCGACCTCAAGGCGGGTGCACTCGACGACAGGTTGGAGGTCGCGGTTGCCCGAGCTCTAACCCTGCAGCGCGCGGACGCCCGCGCCCATGGCAGGAGGTTCACCTGGCCTGCCAGCGCTGCCCAGTTTCTGGCGGCTCTGGCGCCTCTGCATGCGCCAGCGGAACAGCTTGCCGCAACAGCATAGTAGCAACGTTGCAGAACAGCTCTTGAATTGCCGCTGAATTTGATTCACGAAGGCGGCGGGCAGCTCTTGCCCGGAGTTTACCTTCCATGCCATCGGCACTTTCGCGCTTGGACACGCCCGAGCTGCGCGCCTCCATATACCAGTTCATGGTCTATGTTCCCGGCGGCGTGGCCTCGGTGTTTCTGGGCATCTGGCTCAGCGAGCATGGCATTCCCGCCGACCGGATCGGCATCGTCAACGCCTTGCCCACGCTGTGCCTGCTTCTTCTCAACATCATCGTCGGGCGCATCGCAGACCGTGCCGATGACTGGCGAAGCGCGCTGATCGTCATGTCGCTTCTTTCCGCATTGGCGCCGCTGCCGCTCTACTTCGTTTCGGAGTTCTGGGGCATCCTGCTGGTGTGGGCGCTCTGCGCCACCAGCAACGGCTTGGTGGCGCCGGTCATCGACGCGGCCACCGTGCGCATGACCCGTCGCAACGGCACCGATTTTGGCGCCATCCGGGCTTGGGCGACAGTGGGCTACGTCTTCGCGGCGGCAGGGCTGGGTCTGCTGCTGAACGTCCTGGGGTCGGGCGCTTTCATCACGCTCTACGTAGCCACCGTCTTTGTCCGCGCGGCACTTGCCTTCATCCTGCCGCGCTTCAGGGCGCCGGCACCGCAAGCCGTCCTGGCCAATGTCAGCGGGGCCGCAGCGGCGCCGAGCCGACTGCGCGATTCGCTGCAGCTGTGGTTCGTACTGCCCCTGCTGGCCTTTGCGCTCGTCAACTCAAGCAATGCCCTGATCGGCGGGTTTGCCGCGCTGCTCTGGCACGAGAACGGCATTCCCAGCTACTTTCTCGGGCCGTTGCTCGGCATAGCTGCGGTCGGCGAGGCAATTCTCATGTTTGCCTGGCGGCGCTTCGGTGGACGGGTGACTGCACGCAACATGATCCTGGTCTGCGCCATGGCCGGCCTGCTGCGCTTCACCATCATGGCGTTCAATCCCCCGGTGGAGGTCTTGTTCGCCACCCAGACCTTGCATGCCCTGAGCTTCGGTCTGGGCTATTTCGGCGTCGTGCACTTCATCGCCAACTGGACCAACGAAGCCAATGCTGCCGAGGCGCAGGGCTTCGCCAACATGCTCAACATGGGCGCGGCCATGCTGGCGCTGATCGTGTTCGGCGTGCTGGTCGAGCAGTTTGGCAGCTACGCCTTCTTCTATTCCACGGTGACGTCGCTCCTTGCCATCGTCTGCGTGCTGGTGTCGCTGCGGCTCAAGCCGCCTAAGGACGTCCGTTGACTGTGGGGGTTAAATCGATATGGCTGGTCGCATACTGACCTGAGACTGATTTGCCGCCGGTGCTTCCGGAAGCGATCGAACCCTTCGAGTTCTCCATGTCGCTCGCCGAGGCACGCCAGCACCTGACGCCAGAAGTGCGCACTACCGCCTTCTACTTCACCTACCTGATGGGCCCCGGCGCTGCCGTGATGTTCCTGCCCATCTGGTTGAGCGAGAAGGGAATTGCCTCCGAGCAGATCGGCATCATCAACGCCGTGCCGGTGCTGATCATCCTGGCGCTCAACCTCGTGGTGGGCCGGCTGGCCGACCGGGCCCGGGACTGGCGGCAGGTCATCGTCATCGGGGCCCTGATAGCCGGGATCGCGCCGATCGGGCTGTTCTTCGTCAACGACTTCTGGGGCATCCTGCTGGTCTGGACGCTGGTCAGCCTGCCCGGTGGTGCCGTCGGACCGGTGCTGGATGCGGCCGCCATGCGCATGACGCGCAGGAACGGCACCGATTTCGGCAGCATTCGCGCCTGGGGCACGATCGGCTTCATGTTGCTCAACGGCCTGACCGGGCTGCTGGTGGTCTGGTTCGGCTCAGCGGTGTTCGTGCCGCTCTTTGTCGGGCTGGCGCTGTTGCGTGCAGCAATGTCGCTGCAGTTGCCGGCCTTCCGGGCCCCACCCGGACAGGCAACGGTGGCGGCCATTCGCCCCGTGGCCGGCAAGCTCAGGGAGATCATCACCCGGCCGTGGTTCATCCTGCCGCTGATCGGCTTTGCGCTGGTGTTCGGGACCCATGTCATCCTCAACGCCTTTGCCGCGCTGCTATGGAAGGAGCAGGGGATTTCGGAGGACATCATCGGGCCGCTGATTGCGCTGGGTGCGGCGGCCGAGGCGGGCATGATGTTCCTGTGGAAGCGGTTCGGCGGCCGGGTCTCGGCGCGCCACATGATCCTCGCTTCTGCACTTACCTCGGTTCTGCGCTGGGGGTTGATGGCGTTGTCGCCACCGGTCTGGCTGCTGCTGCTGTTGCAACTGACGCATGGCATCACCTTCGGGCTGGGGTTTCTCGGCTGCGTTCACTTCATCGCCAACTGGACCAGCGAGGACATTGCCGCCGAAACGCAGAGCCTGTTCACGGTGCTGCAGCAGATCGCGTCAGTGTTGGGACTGATCGGTTTCGGCTGGCTCGTCGGCCTCTACGGTCCGCAAGCCTTCCTCTTCGCCTCGCTGGCGGCAGCGATCGGCGCTTTGTGCATTTGGCTGTCGTTGAAAATGGTGCAGCCGAAGGACGACCCGATCACCGCCGTCTGAGCAGCCACCGGACCAAACGAAAAAGGCCCCCGGAAAGGGGGCCTTTTGTTGTTCAGTTGTGCTGGCTCAGTTCAGCCGGCCGCTGGCATGAGCCAGGGTGGTATAGACCTTGCCGCGGTCGCTCAGCAGGTATTCCCGCGTCTCGGCAGCCGGGCGGGGGCCTGCGGCGGCGCGCTTGAGCAACTGTTCGAACTCGCTCATGTAGGCCTGCGCCGTGCGGGCGAACTCGGGCTCGCGCTGCAGCTTCTTGCGCACGTCGTCATAGGTGCCCTGACCGGAGAGGGTATAGATCCGGCGCGAGAAGACGTGGGACTCGCCGGCCTGATAGCGGGCCCAGGCGTCTGCCAGGGCGCCGTCGTCGATAGCGCGGGCGATTTCCTCGGTCAGGCCCGACAGACCGGACTGCTGGGGCTGCGTGCTCTGCTGCTTGGCGGTTGCGTTGCGCAGGACATCGCGCAGCCAGCCGCTGTTTTCTGCCGTAGCCGGGGCAGGCTGCGGCTCGGCCTGGGCCGCGGGTTGCGCCTCTTGCGCTGGCGCCTGCTGAGGCTCCGGCTGCGGCTCGCGCACCGGCTCGGGCCTGCGGGCAGGCTGGGTCTGGCGGATGGGATCCACCAGCGTCGCCGTCTGCCGGGCAGGGGCGTCGCGATAGGTGTCGCGGGCCGGCTCGGGCTGGCGCGGCGGCTGGTAGGCCGTCTGCTCGATGCGGACGGGTTCGGCCCGCGGGGCAGGGCGCGGTGCGCGCCGATCATTGAGGTCGTGCGTGGCCGGCTGGTTGCGGACGATGGCATTGAGCTCGCTCAGGGCCTCGATCTGCTCGGCCACGACACGGCGCATCGCGGCGGCGCTGGCGCGGGTTTCCTCGGGCAGCTCGTTGACACTGCGCGCGAGCTCGGACCGGGTTGCCTCCAGCTCGCTGCCCACTTCGCGGGCGGTCTCGCGCATGGCGCGGGCGGTCTCGTTGAAGCGCTCGGTGGCCTCCTCGATGGCGCGTTGCATCTCGACGACCATCTGCTGCTGAGCCTGCTGCAGCGCAGCGTTGGCCCGGCGTCCCTCGGCGCCTGCGGTGTCACGCAGTTCGTTGAGCCGGGACGCCACGTCGCCGCTGGCGATATCCATCACCTCGCGCAGGCGGTCGCCCGTGCCGTCCAGCGCCTGCTGGAAATAGCCCGCGTTTTCGTCGACCGTCTGGCGGAAGGTGCCGGTGGACTGATCGATGGCGTTGCGCAACTGGCCGGTGTTGGAGGCAATGGCATTGCGGACCGAGGCGGCGCTGTCGTTGATCGTTTCGGCCAGTGTGCCGGTCGTGGTGTTGAGGACGTCCGTGACATTGCTGGCGGTCGTCGACAGCACGTCGCTGACCTTGTCGGCATTCTCCTCAAGCGCGGTGTTGACCTGCCTGGTCTGGTCGCTGAGCGCCAGGCGGACCGAGGAGGCCGTCTGGTTGAGCGCGGTAGCTGCCGCTTCGGCAGCGCGCTGCACGGCATCGTCGACCTGGCTGGCATTGCTCGACAATGTCGAGGTGAAGCGCTCGTTGGTGGCGTAGAGCGCGTCGGTGACTTCGCTGGTCGAAGCCTGCACGGCGCCGGTAATGGTGCCGGTCGTCTGCTCGAGCGTCTGCACCACCGTGCTGGTGGTTGCCGTCAGTGCTTCATCCATGGCGCGACGGGCGCCGATCAGGCGGCGTTCGGTATCGTTGACGGTGTCGGCGATCGACTGCGCAAAGAGGCGCATGCGACCATCGATATCGTCGGCACGCGAGGCAAAGCTCTGGGCCAGGGCATCCATGGCGCTGCGGCGGTCTTCGAGGGTCTGCAGGGCATCGTCGCTGGTGACCGTGAGGGCTGTCGAGGCCTGAGACATGCTGGTAGCCTCGGCATCCAGTCTGCCCAGGATGGACGAGAACTCCTCCACCATGCCGCGGATCGTGGCCTGCAGCGCGCCGACATGGTTGCTGACCATGGCGCCAGCCTGCTCGGTCTGGCCGATGGCTTCGCGTACCGTGTTGGAGTAGTTCGACGTCTGCTGGGCGACGCTGGTCTCCAGGTTCGCCAGATTGGCTGTCGAGGCATCCAGTACGCGCTGCAGCAGCAGATTGCTGTCGTTCAGCTTGCCCAGGGCTGCGGTGACGTCGGTGAGGATGCGCGATGTCGATACGGCCATGATGGCCTCGGCTTCGCGGGCGTTCTCGCCCAGCGCGTCGCGCAGCAGGTTGCTGTGGCTGGAAAGGGCGCCCTGCAGCTCGTCCGATTTCTCGCTCACCAGGGCGGCGAAGGCGGTGGTCTGCTCTTCAACGGCGCGGTTGATGGTGCTCAGCCTGGTTTCGATCGTGTCGACCGCACCGACGGCCTTGACCGTCAGCAGTTCGTCAATGTCGCCCGCTGCAATGCGAATCTGTTCGAGGGCGGTGCGTACGGCGCTGTCCATGCGGTTGGCGCTGTTGGCGACGTCGGTCGAGATATTCTGCGTCGCCGCCGTGATGCGGGTGGCGATGGTTTCCTCGATCCGATCGGCCCCTGCCTCGAGATCGGCCATCGACTGGGTGATGGACGTATTGATCGTGGCGTTGAGTGCGGCGAGGCGGTCGGCGGTGATATCGGCCCGCGCCGTGATGGCCTCGGGCAGGGTGCCCAGGCGCTGGTCGACCATTTCGCTGATGGCTTCGCGTGCCGAAGTAACGCCGGTTTCAATAAGCTCTGCCGCCCGGCGAGCGCTTTCGCTGACCGACGTGCTGGCTTGATCGATGCGGGCGGTTACGCCGTGCTCGGCATCGGAGATGCGAGCAATCGCGTTATCGAGCCCGTGCCCGAGATTGTTGTTGAGTTCGGCGACCTTGTCCGAGATCAGGGTCGACATATTGCTGACGCGTTCGCCCATCGTGTCGGTGGCATCGCGTAGCGATCCGTCGATCTTGATACGCGCTTCCTCGCCCTGCTGTGCGATGGTGTCGGCCAGTTCCGCAGTGCGCAGGCCGATGGTTTCCCCAATGGAGGAGGTGTGGGTCTCGAGCGTATCGCTGAGGGCCTGCGTGCGGCTGTTGAGCGCTTCGGAAAGTTGCTGTGTCCGTGTGCCCACGGCCTGCGCCAGTTCCTGGGTGCCGCCGTCAAGGGCGGAACGGAGCTCTGCCGCACGGCTGTCCAGTTCGCCGGTCAGGAAGCTGGTGCGCTCAGCGATTTCGGTGGCCATCTGCGTCGACCGCCCGTCGAGCTGCGAGACCAGCGTGGTTGCCCGTTCATCGAGCTCGGACACAAGGCTGGTGGCGCGACCGTCCAGTTGCGACACGAAGGTAGTTGCGCGGCCATCCAGCTGGGACACCAGAGAGGCGGCCCGATCATCCAGTTGCGACACCAGCGAGTCAGAACGCTCACCGAGTTGCGACGACAGGGCAGTGGACCGGTCGTCGAGCTGGGACACCAGCAAGCCGGTGCGATCATCGACCTGGCCGACGAGCCGCGTGGTGCGGTCATCGAGCTGGTTGACCAGCAACTCCGTTCGCTCATCGAGCTGGCTGGCGAGCGTACCCGTGCGGCTGTCGAGTTCGAGCGACAGCGTATTGGTCTTTTCGGACAAAGTGTCCGCCAGACGCTGGGTACGCCCGGCAATGGCCTGGTCGAAGGCACTGGTACTGCCGGCCAGCGTGTCGCCCAGTTCCTGGCTGCGCACCCGGATGGCTTCGCCCATGTCGCGGCTGCGGACGGCGAGGGTGTCATCGAGTTCGAGCGCACGCGTTTCAATGGTGCTGCCCAGCTCGGCTGTGCGCGCCGCCAAGATCTGGTCGATCGTCTTGGTGCGGTCGTCTAGTGCCTCGGCGATCAGGCCGGCGTGGCCCTCGAGCGAATCGGAGATCTCGCGGCTGCGGTTGGTAAGGGTCTCGGTGATGGCCTTGGTGCGGGCACCGAGCACTTCGCCCATTTCGCGCGTGCGTTCCGCGACCACATCGTTGAAGCGGCCCGATTCTTCATTGAGCGCCATTTCGAGCACATTGGCCCGCGCCGCAAAGCTGCTGCCCTGGGCATCAAGGCGGGCAATGAGGCTGTCGCCCTTGTCGCCGATGACGTTGTCCAGCGTGGTCAACCGGTTGTCGAGAATGGCGGCGATCTCGTTCAGGCGGGTATCGAACTGGCTCAGCGAATCCTGGCCGGCCGTCGCCAGCGTGATGCGCGCGCGCTCGGATGTGTCGTCGAGCGCGCCATTGATCTCGATCACCGCAGATTGCAGGCGGCTGTCCATGGCGTTGAGCTGGATCGAGACCGATTCATCGAGCTGCCGGGTCAGGGCGTTGAGAAGCACCTCCGCTTCGTGCGAGCGGGCAGAAATGTCATCGGCGATCCGCTGGCCGATCATGTCGAGCCCGCCGGTCACCTGATGTCCGCGCTCGCGCAGTTGTTCGAGCAGCGAGGCACCGCCCTCGGTCAGAAGATTGGACAGGGTGGAGGTGCGCTCATCGAGCGCCGAAGCCAGTTCGCCTGTCCGCGACTCCAGCAGGGAGGTGATCGCCATGGTCCGTTCATCGAACTGACCGGTCAGCAAGGCCGTGCGTTCCTCGATCAGGTTGGCGCGCGAATCGATGGCGTTGCCGATCGTGGCCGAATGGGCGTCCAGTGCGTCGGTGAGGACGGCGATGCGGCTTTCGACGCCGGCATGAAGCTCGGCAGTCCGGGCATCGAGTGTCTTGTCCATCGCCGAGGTCTGGTCATCGAAGGCCAGCGCCAGGCGGCTGGTGCTTTCGTCGAGCGACCCGATGAAGTCCGTCGTGCGGTTGTCCATCAGCGACACGAAGTTCTCCGTGCGCTCGCCAAACGTGTTGGTCAGCGTGTTACCGGCTGTCTCCAGCGCGCGAGTCAGGTTGCCGCCGCTCTCGACGATAGTGCCGGCGATGCGCTGGCTGATCATGTCGAGGTCGAACACCAGGCCGGTATGGCTTTCAGTAATCGCTTCGCGCACCCGCTCGGTGTTGGTCAACACGCTCTCGCGCTGGCTGGCCAGTTCTGCGATCAGGGCGCGCATGCGCGATTCATTGTCAGAATAGGTTCGCTCGAGCGCCGTGACCTCGTTGTGGATCATCACTTCAAGCTCGCCGGCACGCGACAAGGCGCGCTCAAGGCCGTCACCGAGAGCATTGACCTCGCGCCGCACAGCCTGCCCCACGGACGCAACCTTGTCGGCCGCGGTCACTTCGGGTTCGGCGAGGCGGATGGCGGCCTGGGTGATCGAGGATGCCGCGTTGCGCAGGTCCTGCGCGCGTCGGAACAGGGTGGCAACGGCAAAGAAGCCGAGCACCGGCAGGAACAGGATGGCGACGAGGCCGATAAAATCGATAGTGCCGACGAAGCTGCCAAAGTCGCCGAGCTGCGGCCCATAGCGGAGCCAGGCCACGGCTCCGGCCACGGCAAGCCAGACACCAGAGAGCACCAGCGCGATCCAGGTCGGGGCGGCCGAAGACCTGCTCTGCAGGCCGTAGAGAATCCTGGAGGTTGGGAAGCGGTCGTCATTGGCCACGCTGCCGGCTTGCTGCGCAATCTTGTCGGCGGCGCGCAGGCGTTCGGAACGGGTGTTTTCTGCCGGCCGGCGCGCAGCTGGTTGCTGCGTACCGCCATCGAGGCTGAACACCGATTCCTTCAGAGCGTCTTCGACGGCCGAAAATGCCAGCGCGGCGGGATCGTTTTGGGGGGTCGGGTTCTTCGCCATACTCTTTACAACTCTCGCGTCGGCTTGACAGCAACAAGGCGGACTAAGGAGTTATCATGACTCTGCAGCCGTTTCCGGTCGCATCGCCAAATGGAAGCAATTCGACGCAAATGCCCCGCATCGTCCCCCCAACCCTCGCCGCCGCGCGCTGGTTCAAAGCCCATTAATACATTCAATTTGAACCAAACCGAGCGCAATCTTACCCAAAGGTTAATTTTCTGGGGAAGCTGCGGCGCCATCAGAAGGGGCAAACAAAGGCGAAGATGTGGCTTAATCAGCTGTTCACTTGCGGGATCTAGGCTGGCCGTTGTGGTATTGTCCCTTTTGGACGCGTCGCCGCAGAGTTCAAGGAGCCGCCAGAATGGCGCAGCGATCAGCAGCGGTCAAAAAGCTCGACCACCCGGCCCATGTGCGGCCGATGCGCCCCATCGACCTGGTTCACCTCGCCAAGCAGTGCCTGGGTGATGAAAATCTCGAATACGAAATCCTGCGCCTGTTCGACACTACGGTGAAAACGTATTTCGGCCGCCTGCAGGTGGCTGCGAGCTACGACGACCTCGCGATCAATCTGCACTCGATCAAGGGCGCTGCCAGTGGCGTCGGCGCCTGGATCATCGCCGATTCCGCCAAGGCTTGCGAAGTCGAGATGCAGGCGGGGCGCCCGCTGACGACCGAACGGATCGCCGATCTCGGTATCGCCATCGAAGAAGTTTGCGCCTTCATCAGTCGCATGCTGAGTAACGAACCGGCCTGACTGGTACAGTTTAGCGGCCCGTTAACCATAACTGGGTAAGTTCTCCACGTTGTTTGGAGAAATTGCCGTGATCAGATTCATTACTGTTGCCGCTTTTGCGGCGCTCACTGCCCTGCCGGCAGTTGCCGCTGACCTCATCGTCCCTGTTACGCCGGAGCCTATCTACGACGAGGCCGCCTTCGACTGGACCGGCGCCTATATCGGTGCGGCCGTCGGAGGGCAGGGCGTTCGCGTGTTTGCCCCGGGTGAAGGCACTATTGACGGGACCTCTGCAGTTGGCGGCATCTATGCCGGCATGAACTGGCAGGCCGGCAGCCTGGTCTATGGCGCGGAAGCCGACATCGAATATGGCGGGTTCAACGCAACTGAGCCTTGCGGCAATCCGGCGTGGAGCTGCAACGCCTATGTCAATGGACAGGGCTCGATCCGCGCTCGCTTCGGCTATGCCGTCGACACGCTGCTGTTCTACGGCACGGCAGGCGTGGCAATCGCCAATGCAGGCGGTTCCACCACCAGCCCGGCCAACGTCGTTTTCCCCGATTCCTCGGTTCGCATCGGCTATACGGTCGGCGCCGGTGTCGAAGCCGCCTTCAGCGAGAACTGGGTCGGCCGTCTCGAATACCGCTATACCAACCTTGGCGCGCGCAATATGACCTTCGACATCGTCTATCCCGGCGTCGAAGTTTCCTCTCACACGGTCCGCGCCGGCATTGCCTACAAGTTCTGAGCGGCGTCGAGCGCTCTACGAAGGCCCCGCCAGCGCGGGGCCTTTTGTTTTGGCATATGGGCGAGCCAGCTGTGTTTGACCCTCAGGGTCCCATCACCTATATAGCGGCGAACTCGCCGCGCGACCTACTGCGGCCCAACAACCAGCAGTATCGATGACCCTAGCCACCGCCGCCGAGGTAGCGCCCCGGCCCATTACCGAGCCGTTCCGCACCCGCCGCACCTTTGCGATCATCTCGCATCCGGACGCCGGCAAGACGACGCTGACCGAGCGGCTCCTGGCCGCGGCGGGCGCGATCCTGTCGGCTGGCGCGGTGCGCGGCAAGGCTGGTGCGCGCTCTACCCGTTCGGATTGGATGGAGATGGAGCAGCAGCGCGGCATTTCCATCACCTCATCGGTGATGACCTTCGACTATGACGGGCTGACGCTCAACCTGCTGGATACCCCGGGCCACTCGGACTTTTCCGAGGACACCTATCGCACGCTGACTGCCGTCGATGCTGCCATCATGGTGATCGATGCGGCCAAGGGCATCGAGAGCCAGACGCTCAAGCTGTTCGAGGTCTGCCGCCTGCGCGACATTCCGATCATCACCTTCATCAACAAGGTGGACCGCGAGGGCCTGGCCCCGCTCGACCTGATCGACGAAATCCAGGGCAAGCTGGCGCTCGACCTGACGCCCGTGCTGTGGCCGATCGGGCAGGGCGTCGACTTTCACGGCTATATCGACCTGCTGGAAAAGCGCGTTCTGTCGCCCCAGGGCAAGCCGCTGGCCGATTATGACGCGATCGAGGACTTGCTCGACAACGCCGCGCTGGTCGATGATCCGGTGTTCATGACGGCGCTCGAAACGCTGGAAATGGCCACCGCCATGCTGCCGCCCTTCGATCTGGCCACCTTCCATGCCGGCCATCTCAGCCCCGTGCTGTTCGGCTCGGCGCTCAAGGGGATCGGCGTTGCCGAACTGCTCCGCACGCTGGGCGAATGGGGCCCGGAGCCGCGGCCGCAGCCGGCCATTCCGGCGCCGATCGAGCCGGCGGACAAGAAGGTGACCGGCTTCGTGTTCAAGGTGCAGGCCAACATGGACGCCAACCACCGCGACCGCATCGCCTTTGTCCGGCTGTGCTCGGGCACGTTCAGCCGCGGCATGCGGCTCAAGAATGTGCGTTCTGGCAAGGACATGGCGGTCAGCAATCCCATGTTCTTTTTCGGTAACGACCGTGAACTGGCCGAGCAGGCCGTCGCGGGCGACATTGTTGGCATCCCCAATCACGGGACGCTGTCGGTCGGTGACACTTTGACCGAAGGCGCAGCCATCAACGTCACCGGCATTCCCAATTTCGCACCGGAAATCATCCGCCGGGTGCGTCTCACCGACCACATGAAGACCAAGCAGATGGCTAAGGCTCTGTCGGACCTCTCGGAAGAGGGCGTGACCCAGGTGTTCCGCCGCATGGTGGGCGCAGACTGGATCGTGGGCGTCGTCGGCCAGCTGCAGCTCGAAGTGCTCTCCTCGCGCGTCGCCAAGGAATACGGCGTTCCGATCACCTTCGAGAGCCTCAATTACGAGGTCGCGCGCTGGGTTGAGAGCGACGATCCGAAGGAACTCGAGCGCTTCATCGCCGCCCAGAAGATGAACATGGCTGAGGACCGCACCGGCGCGCCGGTCTTCCTCGCGCAGAACGCCTGGTGGGCCGACCGGGCCAAGCAGGATTTCCCCAAGATCCGCTTCCTCACCACCAAGGAACGGCATTGAGCACCGAGCGCATCGAGGAATTCCTCGGAGCGGTGAAGGCGGCCTTCGTCGGCAACACCATGGTCCGGCTCAAGCTGGGGGGCTATCACGGCGGCGAGGCGGAGCTCAAATCGGTCGAGGTCAAGAAGATCGTCGCCAAGGGCGTCGACAAGTTCAGCTTCACGTTTCACTACAAGACGCGGGACATCATCAAGAACCACATCCAGCCCGAGGCGCTGGGCCAGCTGCGCACGGCGCTCAGGGACGAGTTTCGCAGTGCCCAGCTCGCCACGACCGAATTCGACATGAGCCTTGAGCGCAACGGCGAAAAGGTGCGGCTCAAGCGCAGCGAAGTGGCAGGCCGCGAAGCGCCGCCGACCGGGCATGACCGCGCCAAGAACCGCCCGCTCAGCGAGACCCGCAAGCCATATCTGCATGCCCTGGGCATCACCGGAAAGGACGGCCAGGTCCGCAACGATGCGCAGGACAAGTTTCGCCAGATCAACAAGATGGTCGAGATCTTTGCGCCGCTGATTCAGGCGATCAAGGCCGACACGCCCCGCATCGTCGACATGGGCGCCGGCAAGGGCTATCTCGATTTTGCACTCTATGACTATCTGTCCAACGTCGCCAACCGGCCGGCCGAAGTGATCGGCGTCGAGATGCGCGCCGGGCTGGTCGAGGATGGCAACGCCACTGCTGCCGCCTCCGGTTTCACCCAACTCAGCTTCGCGCAGGGCACCATCCTGGATTACGATGCCAGCGGTGCCGATGCTGTCATCGCGCTCCATGCCTGCGACACGGCCACCGACGACGCGATCTACAAGGGCATCAGCGCCGACGCGGCGCTCATTGCGGTGGCGCCGTGCTGCCATAAGCAGGTGCGCCGACAGATGGAGGCCGGTCAGCCCGATCCGCAGCTGGAGCCGCTGCTGCGGCACGGCATCTTCTTGGAACGCCAGGCCGAAATGGTCACCGACGCGCTGCGGGCCTTGCTGCTCGAGCTCAATGGCTACCGAACCAAGGTCTTCGAATTCGTCTCCGACGCCCATACGCCCAAGAACAACCTGATCGTTGCGGAAAAGGACGGCCGCGCCGGCCGCGATCGCGAGGCGGTGCTCAGGCAGATCGCGGAGATCAAGACGACGTTCGGCATCGAGCGACATTATCTCGAAGGACTGCTGGGGCTGTAGCTTCTCTTTTCCGGATTGGCGCCCCGTGCTTCCCGTCCGACAGCGTTCCCTGGGGCTTGACCCGAAGCTTTTCCCGGTGCGGTACAGGCGGCGAGAGGCCTCGGATCAATCCCGAGGGAACACGGGTGGTTGTTCGAGCGTACTGCCTTCCACCGCGGCCCCCGCTACGCCTTTCAAACCCGGCCGCCATCCCCTATATCGAGACCCATGACCAAGATTACCTTTGTCCAGCAGGACGGCGAACGGATCGAGACCGAGGGGCAGAATGGCGCCACGGTGATGGAAACCGCGATCATGAATGGCGTTCCCGGCATCGTCGCCGAATGCGGAGGCGCCTGCACCTGCGCCACGTGCCATGTCTATGTCGATGACGCCTGGACCGAAATCGTCGGCGGACCCTCGAATATGGAAGAAGACATGCTGGACTTCGCCTTCGATGTGAAGGCGGAGAGCCGTCTCAGCTGCCAGATCAAGGTTCGGGACGCGCTGGATGGCCTGGTGGTCCACGTTCCCAGCCGCCAGGGCTAGTCGGCAGGACAGCGCTGGTAGACGTAGGGCAGCCCCCAATCCGCGTCCTCTTCCGGAACCTCATCGTAAAGATAGAAGACATCGGCGCTGACCCAGAAGGCAAAGAAGCTGGGCCCGCCGGCAATGGGCGTCCAGGTGGCGCCGCCATCCTGCTCCGTGAGCGCCATTGCTGCGTCGGCCTCGCTCTCGCTCGGTCCAAGATAGAAGATGTGGGTATCGTCCGCTGCCTGGATGCGCACCGGGAGGTCGCAGTTCGCCAGCACGGCGTCCGGCGTGCCCACTTCCATGGTCGGACGGCTGATCGACCAGGAGTCCGCGAATGGCGCTGAACTTGCGGGATCGAAACCTGCATATGGTTGCGGCTTTGCCAATGGCGTCAGCGCCTGGGCACTGCAGAGGGAACCGCAGACTGCTGCTGCCAGCGTGAAGCCCCGCAGGATTCCTGACATCATCTTCCTGACCTTTGAGCGGGGGCAGTCCCTCCGGTAAGGTACGTCTCGCTTCGTGACGAGCATACCGATCACGATTGGTGGACGGCGTCATTCAGCACATCGAAAATCTCTGTGCCAACGAAGAACAACGCGAAGGCGAGCAAGGCGAAAATGCACCAGCTCAGGATGGCCAGCAGGATGATGACGACGATCCGGCGATGCCTGAGCCACTCGGTGACAGGCTTGGGGAAACCGACATACTCAGCAAGGATAAACACCCGCTCGAGGAATCCAGTGCCGACCTCCAAAGACGCTGATCCCCCCAAACGTTGCGTTAAGCAATCGTTAGTGAAACTGCCACTTGTCCTTCACTCAAGCAATACGTTTTCGATCGGAGTCGCGACCACGAGCATGATATGCAGCACGAGCCCGCCCACACGGTCTGGCTGAGCAAAATTTGCTCGGGACCTCTCCAGCGAAGATTTATTTAGCGGCTTCGCGCTTGAGCTATGCGCGGCGTTCCACGTGTGCCTTCCGCAGGGAAATATAAAAGCGATTGAATTTCAAAGTCTTGCCGCGACCGGTTGGTTTGCCGTATTTTCCGTCCATTCATCACTAGGGTTCCAATGGGTCAACTCAACACATTTCCGTTGAGCTACAAGGTTCGGGGTCAGCGCATCGTCATCATCGGCGGTGGAGAAGAAGCCCTCAACAAAGTCCGGTTGGTCACTAAGACGACTGCTCAAGTCGTGGTTATCTCCCGCCACGTCGAGGTCGACTTCGCTGCGTTTGATGTCGAGGTGATCGAGCGCGGTCTGGCGTCATCAGATCTCGACAACGCGGCTTTGATCTTCGTGGCCGAGGAGGGCGCTGACGCCGAGTTGGCGAAGGCCGAAGCCCGTCGCCGCGGCATTCCGCTCAATGTGGTCGATGTTCCGGCAGAGTGTGACTTCTATACGCCCTCCATTGTCGAGCGCGCGCCGTTGACCATCGCCATTTCCAGCGAGGGCAGCGCGCCGGTTCTGGCACGGCTGGTGCGGGCGCGGATCGAGGCGGTGCTGACGCCCGGGCTGGGCCAGATTGCGAGGCTGGCCGGTGGGTTGCGGCATCGGGTTGAGAGCCTGATTCACGATGGTGCGGCGCGGCGGCGCTACTATGAGGCGCTGCTTACCTCGCAGCAGGTCGAAGCGGCCGCTGTCGCCAGTCCGGTCGCAGGGCGCTATGAGGCCGAGGTACTGCTGGACCAGCATGTGCAGCACGGTGCGTCCAGGGGCGTGGTCTGGCTGATCGGTGCAGGGCCGGGCTCGGAAGACCTGCTGACTTTGCGCGCGCAGCGCCTGCTGCAGGAAGCAGATGTCATCGTGCATGACCAGCTCGTGCCCACTGTGGTGGTCGACATGGGGCGTCGCGACGCCGAGCGCATCAGCGTGGGCAAGGCCAAGGGCCATCACAGCTTCTCGCAGGCCCAGATCAACACCTTGATTGTCCGATTGGCAAAGCAGGGCAAGAAGGTCGCCCGTCTCAAGTCGGGCGACCCCATGGTGTTCGGCCGCGCCGGGGAGGAAATCGCGGCTTTGCGCAAGGCCTGCATAGCCTATGCCATCGTGCCCGGGGTCAGCGCTGCGCTGGCTGCGGCGGCCGATACCGCCACGCCCATCACATTGCGCAAGGTTTCGAGCGGCTTCATCGTGGCGACGGCCCACGGCGCCGATGACAGCGATCTCACCCACTGGGCCTCGCTGGCTCAGTCAGGCCTGACGCTGGCGCTCTACATGGGCAAGTCGGTGGCTTCCGAGGTCGCCGCGCGTCTCATCGCGCACGGCGCTTCGGCAGGCCTTCCTGTTGGTATCGTGGTCAATGCGGGTCGCGCCGACAAATTCACCTATTCGGGCACGCTGTCCGCCCTGGCCGCCGGTCAGGTCGGGTTCAGCGATGGTCCGGCAATCATCTTCGTTGGGGAAGCCGTCGCGGCCGGTGATTGGGCGGATGCCGTTCAGCTCGCCGGCATGAGCTTCAAGGTAGCATAGCAGCATGGAAATACTGACAGGCAACGAACTGACATCGGGGGGCACGGTCTACCTCGACGCTCAGAACACCTGGGTCGAGGATCTGCAGGCCGCCCGGGTCTTCGGCAAGGAAGAGGCTGCCGAGCGCGACGCCGCGCTGGCCGCCACCAAGGCCACCGGCCGCATCATCAGCGTCGAGGCCGAGGAAGTGACGCAGGATCAGGGGCGGATCGTTCCCAAGCGACTGCGCGAGCGCATCAGGGCGGCGGGTCCGACCGCGCCGCTGACTTTGAACGGCGAGATTTACGACCGCCAGCATCTGGATGAGGACGGTCATGTATCGATATGACGAATTTGACGCGGCCTTCGTGGCGGGCCGCACGGCGCAGTTTTCCGATCAGGTCAAGCGACGCCTCTCGGGCGAATTGAGCGAGGAGCAGTTCCGTCCGCTCCGCCTGATGAATGGGCTCTATCTGCAGCTGCACGCCTATATGATGCGGATCGCGGTGCCCTATGGTACGCTGTCCAGCCGGCAGATGCGCATGTTCGCGCATATCGCGCGCACCTATGACCGCGGCTACGGCCACTTCACGACGCGGCAGAACATTCAGTTCAACTGGCCCCGGCTCAAGGACATTCCCCGCATCCTCGAGGAACTGGCTTCGGTCGAGATGCATGCCATCCAGACCTCGGGAAACTGCATCCGCAACGTCACGGCCGATCACTTCGCCGGCGCTGCCGCCGACGAAATCATCGATCCACGCCCGATCGCCGAGATCCTGCGGCAGTGGTCGAGCCTGCACCCCGAATTCTCGTATCTGCCCCGCAAGTTCAAGATCGCGGTGACCGGCTCTCCCAACGATCGTGCAGCCATCCGCTTCCACGACATCGGGCTGCAGGCGGCGACCAACGCCGCCGGCGATATCGGCTGGGAGGTCTGGGTCGGCGGTGGCCTGGGCCGCACGCCGATGATCGGCAAGCTGATCAACGGCTTCGTGCCCAACGAGCATCTGCTCGCCTATCTCGAGTCGATCATGCGCGTTTACAACCGCTATGGCCGCCGGGACAACAAGTACAAGGCGCGCATCAAGATCCTCGTGCACGAAGAGGGCCTCGAGACGATCAAGGGTCAGGTCGAGGCGGAGTTCGCCGAGGTGCGTGGCGGCGTGCTGACACTGCCGCAGGAGGAAGTGGATCGGATCACCGCCTATTTCGCACCGCCCGCATTCACGCCGCAGCCCGCGACGAGGATCGACGTCGCCTATGAATCCATCATCGATCCGGCTTACGGCCGCTGGCTGGACAACAACATCAATTCCCATCGCGAGCCGGGCTATGCGTCGGTCACCATCTCGCTCAAGCCGGTCGGCGGGGCGCCGGGCGACGCCACCGACAAGCAGATGGATGACATCGCCGATATCGCCGAACGCTACGGCTTCGACGAATTGCGCGTGACGCACGAGCAGAACCTGGTGCTGCCCCACGTTGCCATTGCCGACCTGCGTGCCGTCTATGATGCACTGGTTGCGACCGGCGTAGCCGACGGGAATAACGGCCTGATCACCGACATGATCTGCTGCCCGGGGCTCGACTTCTGTGCGCTGGCCAATGCACGCTCCATCCCGCTGGCGCAGGAAATTTCGCGCAAGTTCGCCGAGCCGGCACGGCAGGCGGAGATCGGCGACCTCAAGATTAAGATTTCCGGCTGCATCAATGCCTGCGGTCACCACCATGTCGGCCATATCGGAATTCTCGGTGTCGAGAAGAAGGGTGGCGAGCTCTACCAGATCACGCTGGGCGGCGACGCGACGGAGCAGGCGGCGGTCGGCAAGATCATCGGGCCCGGCTTTGAAGCCGAGAACGTTCCCGGTGCAATCGAGACGCTGGTCGATACCTATATCGCTCGGCGCCAGAGCGCGGACGAGAGCTTCATCGACGCCTATCGCCGCCTTGGCGAGGCACCCTTCAAGGAGGCTCTCTATGGCACTGCCTGAGCTTGTTCCCGTACCGCCAGCGCATGACAAGCTGCGCGCGCTGGGCATCCTTGCCCTCAACGGCATGTTCGATGAAATGGACGCGCTGGGGGTACTCCGCTACGCCGTCAGCGACGTGCTGCCGGGGGACCTCGCCATCGTGTCGTCCTTCGGCGCCGACTCCTCCGTGCTGCTGCATCTGGTGGCGCAGGTCGACCCTTCGATCCCGATCTATTTTCTGGAAACCGGCAAGCATTTTGCCGAGACGCTGGCCTATGTGGAGACGCTCAAAAAGCATCTCGGCCTGATCAACGTTCATGCCGTCTTGCCCGATGCCGCCGATATCAGCCGTTTCGATCCCGACGGCACGCTATGGGAAACCGATCCGGATTCCTGCTGCCATATCCGCAAGACCGAGCCGCTGGAGCCTATCACCGAGATGTATGGCGGCTGGGTCACCGGCCGAAAGCGCTTCCAGACCAGGGAGCGCGGCGTGCTGCCGCATTTCGAGCTGACCAGCGACAACCGCATCAAGGTCAACCCGCTGGCCTATTTCTCCGATACGGACGTCAATCAGTATAAGATCGACCACGGCTTGCCCGAGCACCCGCTGTTCGCTAAGGGCTACAAATCGATCGGTTGCGCGCCCTGCACCTCTGTGGTGGCCGAGGGTGAAGACCCGCGCGCCGGACGCTGGCGCGGCCTCAACAAGAAAGAGTGCGGCATCCATTTCGACTTCAACGGAGCGATCGCCAAGCCCATGACAGCCGCCACGCGCCATACACTGTGGAAGGATGGGGCGTTCATAGCCGATCCGTTCCACGAGTGGACCGAGGACAGCGATCCGGCGACCGCCGCCTATAAGCACGTGCCGCTGGCGGTCTTTCTCGAGCACCGCGAAGCCTTCCTCGCCAATCCGCATCCGCTGGGTCTGCTGGTGGCGCCCGGTGACCGCATAGAGGATGTCGAGGCCGATCTCGGACGCTTTGCATCGGTGGCCATCGCCTTCCCTTCCTTCACCGATGGGCGCGGCTATTCAACAGCACGTCTGCTGTCTCAACGTTATCAGTACGCTAACGAAATCAGGGCGATCGGTGACGTCTTGCAGGACCAGATTCCACTGATGCGCCGCTGCGGAATCAATGCCCTTGTGGTCAAGCACGAGCCCACGCGCCAGGCGCTGCTCGAGGATCGCCTGCCGGAGGTGGCGCTGTTCTACCAGCCGGTGGGGACTACAGAAATTCCCGTGGGCACCCGCCCCTTCCTTCGCCGCGTCTCCTAGGGTAAGTGGATCGCGTCACTCATATTCATCTGGGGTCGCAAGGCCCCAGCAACCGGGCTTTTGAGAGCAAATGAGCACTGAAATCACCACCGATGTCGTCGTCATCGGCGCCGGCCCCTGCGGGCTGTTCGCCGCCTTCGAACTCGGGCTGCTCGATCTCAAATGCCACTTCATCGACATCCTGGACCGCCCGGGCGGGCAGTGTGCCGAGCTTTATCCGGAAAAGCCGATCTACGACATTCCCGGGTTTCCAGTCGTGACCGGCCAGCAGCTGACCGACAATCTGATGGCGCAGATCGCACCGTTCGCGCCGGAATTCCACTTCAACCGCATGGTCAACAGCATCGAGAAGCAGGCGGACGGCTCCTTCCGGCTCGAAACCGATGCGGACGAGACCTTCTTTGCCAGGGTCATCGTTATCGCGGCCGGCGGTGGATCGTTCCAGCCCAAGCGGCCGCCGGTAGATGGCATCGAAGCCTTTGAAAACAAGTCGGTTTTCTATGCCGTGCGCAAGATGGACGACTTCCGGGACCAGGATGTGGTAATCGTCGGTGGCGGTGACTCGGCGCTGGACTGGACGCTCAATCTGCAGCCCATCGTCCGATCCCTGACCCTGGTGCATCGCCGCGACGCCTTCAAGGCCGCGCCCGCCTCGGTCAACAAGATGAAGGAACTGGTGATGGAGGGAAAGATCAACTTCCTCCTCGGCCAGATCGCCAAGCTCGACGGCGAGAACGGCCAGATCAACCATGTGCACCTGACCACCGATGCCGGCGATCTGTCCGTGCCGGCGACGCGCCTCCTGCCGTTCTTCGGGCTCACCATGAAGCTGGGTCCCGTCGCCGACTGGGGCCTGGAACTCAACGACAACACCATCGTCGTCGATACGGAAAAGTTCGAGACGTCAGTGCCCGGCATCTTCGCCATCGGCGACATCAACTCGTATCCAGGCAAGCTCAAGCTGATCCTGAGCGGCTTCCACGAGGCTGCCTTGATGGCTCAAGCCGCCAAAGCCATCGTTTCGCCGGATGAGCGGGTGGTGTTCCAGTACACGACAAGCTCCACCAAGCTGCAGAAAAAGCTCGGCGTCGCCTGAGCCTATCGCACCGGCCCTTGCGGGGGAGGTGGCAGGGCGCTATGGACGCCCTCTTGTTGAGGATACGCCATGATCATCCACGTTACTGACCAGGCCGGCGAGAAGCACGAACTCGAAGGACTCGACGGCTGGCGCGTCATGGAGGTAATCCGCGACTGGGGGCTCAACATCAAGGCCGAATGCGGTGGCGCCTTGTCCTGCGCGACTTGCCACGTCTACGTGGACAAGGAGTGGCTCGGGGCCGTTGGTGCACCCAGCGATGAGGAAGAGGACATGCTCGACAGTGTCGGCGATGTCCGCTCCAATTCGCGACTCTCCTGCCAGATCCTGATGAGCGACGCGCTCGATGGGCTCAAGGTCACCCTGGCCCCCAGCGCTTCGAAGGACTGATCGACTTGGCACGACAATCCTTGGTACTCATCACTGGATTTTTGCCAAGGCTTAAGGACTATAGCGGACACTGGAGCAATAATTCTTTTGTACCAGCAACATAGGTTAAGTCATGGGTGCCGCTTGCGAAGGCTGTCGGAACGCCGACTCCAGTAACTTCGCTATTCCCTTCACCATGGCTTTCCAGCCGATCATCGATATCAGCGCAGGCAAGATCTGGGGCTACGAGGCCCTGGTCCGCGGCGTTGCCGGCGAGAGCGCTTTTCAGGTGCTGGGCCAGGTCAACGACCAGAACCGCTACGCCTTCGACCAGGCGTGCCGGGTCAAGGCGATCGAGCTGGCGGGTCCGCGCATCGGGAATACCGATGCAATGCTCAGCATCAACTTCATGCCCAATGCCGTCTATGAGCCGAGGGCTTGTATCCGCGCCACGCTGGATGCCGCCGCGCGCATGCAGTTCGACGTCACCCGGCTGATGTTCGAGTTTACCGAGAACGAGCGCATGACCGATGTGTCCCATGTCAGCCATATCGTCTCGGAGTATCGGCGCATGGGCTTCACCACGGCGCTGGACGATTTCGGCGCTGGTTATGCGGGACTCTCGCTGCTGGCCAAGTTTCAAACGGACTTCATCAAGCTCGATATGGAATTGCTGCGCGGGATTGAGGCGTCTCGGGTGCAGCAGGGGATCGTGCGCGGCGTCGTCGGCATTGCCGCTGAACTCGGCATCAGGCTGCTCGCCGAAGGAGTTGAGACTGAAGCCGAGCTGGCCGTGCTGCGGGACATCGGCATCAACCTGTTCCAGGGTTACTACTTTGCCGGCCCGCAGGTCGAGACCTTCCAGACGATAGGCGAGCTGGCAAAGGTTGCCTGAACTAGCGTGCGGCCTCGCCGGTGAGCCGGGTGAGTTCGGGGATGAAGTCCCTGACACCCGGCTGGGCCAGCGTCTCGAAGGGCATGGGGCGCACGACCCGCATTGCGGCGATGCCCACGCGCACGGTCATTAGGCCATTCACCACGCCTTCGCCCAGACGCGCAGAGAGTTTGGCAGCCAGTCCCTGGCCTACCAGTTGCTCCACGACGCCGTCGGTAAGCACCAACCCGCCTGTAACCGCCAGATGAGCCATCACGGCGCCGGTGAGTCTCCAGGATCCGAACAGCCCCGGACGGGCGCCGTAAAGCCGTGCAATGGCGCCCGCAAGGCGAACGCTCTCGTAGATCACGAAGGCGACATCCGCCAAGGCCCTAGGCGAGACCGCCGTCACCAGCGCAACGCGTCTCGCTGAAGCTGCGGTGAGAGCCTTTGACCTCGCATCGAGCGGAGCCATGAGGTTGCGTTCGGCCAATGCAATGGCCTCGTGGCCATCGAAGAGATGCGGGAGGTTGTCGTCGATGACCTGACGCGCCCTGGCGAGGTCTGGTCGAAGAGCATAGATCCCCAGCAGATCATCGACCACCCGCCGGGCTAGTTTGGCGTCGTTACTTGTTGTCGCCAGCGCTGCTTCTCGTGACAGGGCATCGAGCACGCGCAGGCGGCGCAGGGCGAAGATTTCGCGGGCTATCAGCACAAGGACCGCGACGAGGAACAGGGCAAGGACCGCCAGCCCCAGCCAGCCCAGCCATTCGCTGGTGACGAAGAGATCGCGGATGAGCCGGTCCGCGGCAAGGCCAAGCCCGGCGGATACCAGAATGCCACCGGCCGTCCAGGCCACACGGCCTATCCAGCCCATGCGCCGCGGCGGCGGGGCAATGAGCGTCTCATCGGTCTTTAGGTCGAAGTCGGGCTCGACGACCTCGACCTTCGCCGGTGAGAAAGCGCGGGGGGTACGGACGGGATCGTCGTCAGCGTTGGCTGGCGCGGTGGGCCGGGCAATGGGGCGTTTCATGCGAGCCAGTCTCCGATGAGGTAGTCCAGCGCCCGGTCGAAGCGGATGTGGGGAAGGACCAGATCGCCATTGGCATTGCGATCCAGCTTTCGTGGCGGCGTGAAGCGGAGGAAGTTCAGCGCCACCGGCGTGCCATCCTCAAAGAGTGAATCGGGCCGTTCGGGTAAGTCACCAGGGAACAAGGCGATTTCCGTCTTGCCGTCGTAGCGGGTGCCGTCGAGTTCCTCGCCCGCCATGGGTGTGCCGATGATCGTGGGGAGGATATGCCCGGCTTCCTCAATGGTGCCCTCGCGCGTCGCGCGGATGCCGGCCAGTGCGATGGACGACGTTCGGACGCCGGCGAAGCGGGCGCGTTTGCTGGCGTTGGAGATCAACCGGTTGAGAATGGATTCCAGCCTGTCGTGACTGGTGTGGTGGACGTGATCGGCTTTGGTTGCCGCGAATAGTATCCGGTCGATCTTGCGCACGAAAGGGCGGAGCAGGGGGTTGGTTTCGCCCTGACGGAAGCAGCTGAGCACCGAGGTGAGCGCGGTCTCGAGGTCGGCCACCGCTGCTGGCCCGGCATTGAGCGCCCGCAACGTGTCCACCAGGACGATCTGGCGATCGAGGCGTGCGAAGTGATCCCTGAAGAATGGGCGGACCACGCGATCCTTGTAGGCCTCGTAGCGATGCTCGATCATGGCATAGAGGCTGTCGCGTCCCGGCTGCTGCCGAGGGGGAAGCGGCGCGAATGTCAGCGCCGGAGACCCCTCCAGGTCGCCCGGCAGCAAGAAACGGCCAGGCGGCAGCGTCGACAGCGCCCCGTGCTCCCGTGAGCGCCGGAGGTAGTCGGTGAAGGCCCCGGCCAGCCGCTCTGCGTCTGGATCGTTGGCGCCCTTATCCGCGTCCGTCGAGTCGAGCAGATCGAGGAAAGGCTTGGCTTCCTTCCCTGAGCCCGGGCGACGGGCCCGTTCGAGCGCTTCCGCACTCCATTCGGCAAAGGTCATGCCCAATAGTGGCAGGTCGAGTAGCCATTCGCCGGGATAGTCGACGATGTCGAGGTTGAGGGTGGATGTTCCGGTCAGTCCGGCATGCCAGCTACTGGATTGGTACTTCAGCACGACGCGCAACTGCGAAATGCGCCTTGTGCCTTCCGGCCAGGTCGCTGCCTTGCCCGAAAGTGTCTCCAGGTGCTGTTCATAGGCGAAACGAGGGATGGTGGCGTCAGGGTATTCGGCCAGCCGGGCGCCGATGAAGCGCCCCTCGGCCAGTGGTGCAAAGCCAGGTAGGCGACCGCCCGTCAGCAGATTGTGCACCAAGGCTGTGATGAAGATGGTCTTGCCGGCCCGGCTGAGGCCGGTCACGCCCAACCGCAAAGTCGGCGTGAGAGCGCCGGTGGCGGCGTCCGCCAGATTGGAGAGGGCAATGCCAACTTCATCGACGATAGAGGTGGGAGGCTGGGGCACGCGCGGGTCTCACTGGTCGCTGGCAACATAGGTCTTTGTGAGAATGGTTCAAGCACGGGCCCCATGTGCCGGCGCCAGCGCGCCTAGCCTGTGACTTCCCCGATCTGGTCCATGTCGTAGGGGGTGGTCTGGTAGATCTCGTTGATCCAGTTCTGGAACAGCAGGTGAGCGTGGCTGCGCCAGCGGTTTTCCGGCGTGACGCTGGTGTCGCCATTGGGGAAGAGGTTTGCCGGCGGTGGCGTGCCTAGACCCGCCTTGACGTCACGCTCGTATTCATCCGCGAGGGAGCGATTGTCATATTCGAGATGGTTGAGGAAATGCACCGCGCGGTGCTTCGCATCGCCCAGCATGCAGACTCCGATTTCCGCATTGTCGATGAGCACTTCCAGATCGCTGCCGAGCGTGGAGCGGTCGATATCGTTATAGCGCGAGACGGGGATCATGGGACTGTCTGAAAAACCCCGCAGGAAGGGCGAGCGCGGGCTGGTCACCTTGTGGCGGAAGACGCCAAAGGCCTTTTCGGCCATGCGATAGCGCCGCGCCCCATGGAAATGGTGCAGGGCTGCCTGGGCACCCCAGCATATGAACATGGTGTGATGCACGTTGCTCTGCGTCCATTCCATGATCTCGACCATCTCCTTCCAGTAGCGGACCTCCTCGAAGGGCAGGTTGGCAATGGGCGCGCCGGTGACGATGAAGCCGTCGAACTTCTGGCCCCGGACTTCGTCCCAGGTGCGGTAGAATGTCTTGAGATAGGCCTCCGGCGTGTTCTTGGACTGGTGGTCGGTGACGCGTACCAGCGTGAGTTCCACCTGCAGCGGCGTCGAACCAATGAGCCGCGTGAACTGCGTCTCGGTTCGCTCCTTGTTGGGCATCAGGTTCAACAGCCCAATGCGGAGCGGACGGATGTCCTGCCGTGCCGCTCGGGTCGAGTCCATCACATAGACGCCCTCTTCCTCAAGAGTTTTGCGGGCGGGCAGGTTGTCGGGAATTCGAATAGGCATGTCAGCCTCTTGCACGAAAATTGTCGGGAAGCGATTCAGGTGGAGCGCGTCTCTCTGTGACGCGCTAGCGCATTCGCTTCTCGATCGCGGCGGCCATGAGATCGACGAATTCGTCCCCGTCGCGCACAGTTGCCAAATCGGACGCCTCGACCACATAGCCGAATGTATCAGCCAGGGCCTGGTAGCGGGGCAGACGATCATAGAGCAGCGCCTCGAACCCCCACGCTCCAAAGCCTGCCGGATCCACCTGGTCGTCTTCCATGATGCCGTTGATCAGTTTGTACTCCGCCCACTTCTCGACGAGGAAGGGCGGGCGATAATACATCGGTTTGGGCGACTGCCGGAAGCGGCGAACCAGCTCGACCGTATCCTTGTCGGTCCCCCGGATATAGAGCAGCGCAGTGGAGGCGGCCAAGGTACTGATGACGGGATCGTCAGGATCGGTCGGGTCGACCACTTCTATCAGCGAACCGCCGGTGTCGGCGATGAAGTTGTCATAGCCATAGAGTGCCTTGGCCCGCTCAATGAAGTACGGCACATCCTTGAGCGCGGCGATTTCCGCAACCCGATGCTGCTCCTGCCGGCGCTGGTACTCGGCAAGGGGCAAGCCACCCCGGCCCGGATTGCCCGGCGTTCCGAGATAGGTGGACAGCGGATCGAGGTTGTCGAAGGTGATATTGGACGAGATGTAGATCGAATCCGACCGCAGCAATTCGGCAAGGAACGGCAGCTTCATCGCCTCGTGCTTGAAGTTGTCGACGATGTACTCGCCCATGTAGCGGGTGCCGATGCGATAGTCGGCTGAATAGTGAAACCAGTTGCTGGCCCGCAGCATCGCACTCAGCCGCGTCTTGCCGACTCCGGCCATGCCAAACACGGTGATCGCCCTGCGCGGGGATTTTACGAACTCATCGGCACTACTGAACAGCATGAAACGTCCCGGATCTGGTGCCCCTGCATTAATGCAAGGGACCAGGCTTCACAAGCGGACGGCAAATTCTGCCGCCAACTCGGACTCAATTGCCGGTATGAGCGTCTGCAGCGCACTCCGCAGGCCGAAAACCTCAACAAAAACAGCCCTTACCCATGTTGGCACCGCACTTGCATCTCTCTCGTTGAACGCGTCCGACGGCGCAACGGGTTTTACGGAGTATCAGATGGGCATTTATGGCGCTCTTTCCAGTGCGGTGACTGGCCTGCGGGCCCAGGCGCATGCCTTGGAGAACATTTCGGGCAATATCGCGAACTCACAGACAACGGGCTACAAGCGCATCGAGACGGATTTCCTCGACCTGATCCCAGACGCGCCTATCAAGCGTCAGGTGCCCGGTGCCGTGCTGGCGCAGTCGCGCGGAACCAACAATATCCAAGGCGACATCAAGACGGTGTCCGACGAGACGTTTATCGCGCTGAATTCCACCGGCTTCTTCGTGGTCGAGCCCAAGGTCGGCCAATCGGACGGCAATTCGGTGTTCGCCGGCACCAATTTCTACACGCGCCGCGGCGATTTCGAGATCGACAAGGACGGTATGCTCGTCAATGGCGCGGGCTATTACCTCAAGGGCCTGCCCATCGACACGACGACGGGCAATATCTCGGGTTCGGTGCCCGAAGTCATCCAGCTGTCCAACGCCTTCTTGCCGGCACAGAAGACCCAGCGCATCGCCTATCAGGCCAACCTGCCGCAGCTGCCCAAGACCACGGCCTACAACGCCACGGTCTACAACAGCGAAATGATCAACGCGGCGGACTATGCCGGCTATGGTGCCGGCTCGACCCCGGCGACGCTGGCCGGTGGCGCCCTGACTGGCACCAATCCTGCCAACCCCGCGACGTTCGTGGTTGGAGATACGCTGTCGCTCGACATCAACGGCACAGCAGTCACGTTCGAGTTTACCAATGGCGGTGCTGCGGGCACCGGCCGCCAGGGCATCGACGTGGTGACCGGCGCGCCGGATATCGCAGCCGTGCTGGGACGCATGCAGACTGCGTTGCGTTCGGCTGGCGGGCCGGCAGCAGCCGATGCCATTGTGGACATCAATGGCGGCAATCTGCGTATCAATCTTGGTACGGATTACCATGCCCGTTTCACGGTGACGGGTGGAACGGGTGCCGGCAACACGATCAACAACCTGGGGCTGACCGCGGGAACCCAATCGCCCCCGCCGACACGCGACACCATCACCACGATCGCTGCCAGCGATGACGCGCTGTTCAAGTCAAACTCGGTCGCCGGCGGCGCGATCACCGTCTACGCATCGAACGGCGCGCCTGCGAACGTACAGATGCGCTGGGCCAAGACCGACAGTGCCGCTTCGGGCGGCCAGGACACCTGGAACCTGTTCTACATGTCTGACAGTGCGGCCACGGGCGGTTCCCCCATGTGGACCAATACCGGCCAGAGCTATATTTTTGGTGCCGACGGTTCGCTGGTGGCGCCTGGCGTCTCTTCATCCACGCTGAGCAATCTGACCATCAATGGCGTGGTCATCGGCGATGTTGAACTCAAGCACGAGACCAATGGCGTGTCCCAGTTTGCCGACGTCAACGGCACGGTCAACGTGTCCACGCTCAACCAGAATGGTTATGGGGCGGGCGAGTTTGTCTCGGTGGCCATCAATGATAGCGGTCGTGTGGTTGCGACCTATTCGAACGGCGAACGCATCGACATGGCGCAGGTGGTGACGGCACAGTTCAACGCTATCAACCAGCTCAAGCGGCTCGACGGAGGTGTCTTCTCGTCGACATCGGAATCCGGTGAAGCCATCCTGGACCTCTCCGGCGAGGGCATTCTGGGCGGTGCGCTGGAAGCCTCCAACACCGACATCTCCGACGAATTCACCAAGTTGATCGTCACTCAGCAGGCCTATGCCGCCGGCACGCGCATCGTCACCGCCGCCGACAAGATGCTGCAGGAAGCCCTGAACATGATCCGCTAGGCGGACCAGATGACGAGAATGCTGTCCGGGGCATCGGCTCCGGACGCGGTTGCCACTTAAGGAGCCCGAAAGATGGGTCTGACGACGTCACTCACCAACGCTGTGTCTGGTCTGCGGGTCAACCAGGACGCGCTGGGGCTCGTCAGCAAGAACATCGCCAACTCGGGTACGCCTGGCTATCATCGGCAGTCGCTGAACGTTGTCGACTACAACAGCCAGGACAGCTCCTACGCCCGCAGCGTAGGGGCCAATCGTGCCTTCAATCAGAGCCTGCAGTCCTATTACAACCGGCAGGTATCGGACACGGCCAATTCGTCGATCCAGGCTTCCTATCTCGATCGCCTGCAAGGCTTTCTGGGCAAGCCCGGTGCAGCCGGTTCACTCGACACCATCTATAGCGATCTGCAGAACTCGCTGCAGGCTATGGCGACCAGCCCCGACGACTATACGTCGCGGTCAAATGCGGTGACGGCGGCGCAGACGATGGCGGAGACGCTGAACCGGCTGTCATCCACTATCCAAGGCATGCGACAGGAAACCGAGGGGCAGATCGCTGCCAACGTTCACAAGATGAACGGCATGCTGAACTCGCTCTCCGAGGTCAACAGTCGGATGCTCGACCTGGGTATGACCGACAGCGCCCGCGCCTCGCTGCTCGACCAGCGCGACCGGCTGGTCGCTTCGGTTGGCGAACTGATTGACGTGCGGGCGGACTATCGCGGCGACGGCACCGTCGCGCTGATGACGCGCTCCGGCGTGGGCCTGCTCGACAATGGCGTGTCCACCTTCTCATTTAAGAGTGCGGGCAGCCTGTCAGCCAACTCCGTCTTTGATCCCAATTCCGCTGAGACCAAGGTGGGCCAGCTGTCGCTGACTACGCCATCGGGCCTGACCATCGACCTGGTAACGCAGGGGGTGCTGCAGGGTGGGGAACTGGGTGGCCTGGTGACACTGCGTGACAAGACTCTGGTCGAGGCTCAGGAGCAGCTCGATGAGATCGCCTCAGGCTTGGCGCAAGCCTTTTCGACGGTCAAAACGCCGGGCGTCGCTGCCGACGACGGCGCTGCCGTCGATCCCGCCACCGGCTTCGACGTAGATATCAGCGCCCTCAAGCCCGGCAATGACGTGCTGTTCAGCTATTCGGAAGGCGGCGAGACCAAGCAGGTGCGGGTGGTCAATTCGATCGACCCTGTAGATTATTTCGATGCCTCGGGCCAGCGCGTCATCGGCATCGACCTCTCGGGCAATGCCACAACCGCCGCCGCAGCGCTCAACGCCAAGTTCAACGGGCTCAACATTACCAGCACCGGCGCTGGCAATCTGCGTATCCTCGACGACGGTGCGCTGGGCAGCACCGACGTCAAGTCGGCGGTGGCGCGCTCAACCTCGACGGGACTGCAGGGGGCGGGCCTAGCCCTTAACCTGTTCGTCGACCAAGGCAACAGCACCTATACCAACAATCTCGACAGCGACCCGCCGCAGAAGCAGGGCTTTGCGGCGCGCATCTCGATCAATGCGGCGGTCGTGGCCAATAACAAGCTGATGGTGCAGCACGAGGTGGGCGGCACGCTGGGCGATGCGGATCGCGCCAACTACATCATCAGTCAGCTCGACTCCATGAATTTTACCTCCGGCGGCAATCCTGCAGCTAACAAGGACAAGTTCCAGCTGACCGGGACGCTCGGGGAAGTCATCTCCCAATTGGTGGGGTTCCAGGGCGCCAATATCAATGCGGCACTGACCAAGGCCGACGATCGCCAGCTCACGCTCGACACCATCTCCGATCAGATGCAGAGCGAATATGGCGTCAATCTCGACGAGGAAATGGCGCGCTTGATGGAGCTGCAGAATGCCTATTCGGCCAATGCGCGGGTTGTCTCGGTGGTCAAGGAACTGCTCGATGCCCTGCTGGCGTCGGTGTAACGGAGTAGCGTGAGATGATCGTCAACAAGTCGATGTTCCCGCTGCAGACCGGGTTCGGCGTGATCAGCAAGATGCAGGAGCGCTTCAGCGATCTGCAGGTCCAGCTAGGAACCGGCATGAAGGCCTCGACTCTGGCTGATATGGGGCGTGACCTGCCCTTGTCGCTCTCGGTGCGATCGCGCCTGGGCAAGATCGAGGGCTATAGCGCCAATATCGCGACGGTCGATCTGCGCCTGAGCTTTCTGGACAAGACGATGTCGCGCTTCGACACTATCGAAGGCGAAGCCCGAAACTCGGCAGTGCAGGGTCAATACGGCACCAACAACATCAACATGGCGACCCTGCCCAGCCTATCCAAAGCCCGCCTTGACGAGGTCGTCACGCTGCTCAATTCCGATGTTGCCGGACGTTATCTGTTCGGTGGCTCAAATACCGACCATGCGCCGGTGCCCGACACCACGACGCTGCTCGAGGGGCAGGGTGGCAAGGCCGGCTTCAAGGCCGTGCTCAGCGAGCGCAAGGCGGCCGACGCGGGGCTGCTCGGCAATGGCCGGCTGACCACCGCTCATCCCGTCGTCATCCCGGCGGTCCCCACCGTCACTTTGAGCGAGGACGGTGCGCACCCGTTCGGGCTCAAGCTCTCCAACATTTCGACCACGGCGCCCAACACGGCGGTGACCTATACTGCACCGGATACGACAACGCCAGGAATCGCCAGAACGCTGGATGTGACGTTCGCCGAGGTGCCAGACCAGATCGTGGCGGGCAACACCATCACCATCGGATTTTCGCTACCGGATGGCACGGAGACGCAGATCACGCTGGAGGCGGTGGAAACCGCAAGTGTGCCGCCATCGGTGAACGAGTTCGTGATCGGCGCGACCGCCGACGACACGGCGGCCAATTTCCAGTCGACGCTGGACGCCAGGCTGGTCGATGTCGCCAGCAAGGAGTTGAACGCCGCCTCCAACTTTGTCGCCTCCGAGAGCTTCTTCAATGGTCCGGGTGAGCCGGTTCTGCGGGTAAAGGGCACCAACCCCGCCACGGCGACCGAATTGCGGGTGGCCGACGGCACGGACACCATCATGTGGTACCAGGGCCAGTCACCGGCTGTAGCCGCCGAAGGGCTCGGCCGGACCAGCATCCGCACCGATGCCGCAACCAATACGGTGACGCTGGCCGAAAAGGCGCCGGTGTCGGCCGACCATGGCTTCACGATCGGCGGTACGGCCGCGGTGACGGGCAATATTACCACCACCTATAGCGGGGCCAGCCCCAACGCGCTGAACGTGGAGTTCACCGGTGTCCCGACTGCGGGCCAGCAGGTGCAATTCACGCTTACCGAGCCCAATGGTGGCACGACACGCGAGATCACGCTGACGGCGGTGGCGGGTAAGCCAGGCGTTGGGCAGTTCCAGATCGGAGCCGATGCTAGCGCGACGGCCGCCAATTTCTCCAAGGCGCTGAACACCGTGGTGTCGGAAGCGGCCATTCTTGCCGAAGGTAATCCGCGCCAGACGGTGACATCGCAGATCGATGATAGTACGCGGGCATCCTATGGCGTGCAGGGCAATGAATCGGGCATGCTGCGTCTGGTGCGCAGCCTGGCTTCGATGTCAGTCGAGACCTTCCTGGACACCGACGCGGCGACCGAATCCGCATCCAAGGAACGCTATGATGCCATGGCGCGGCGTCAGCAATTGCAGCTGTCGGCCTCCCACGATTCCGAGCGGGGGTCGATCGAGATCCTGACCATGGAGCTGGCAGTGGCGCGCATGTCGCTGCAGAACGCGACCTCGCGCCACACCGACTACAAGGCGCAGCTCGACAATCTGCTGAGCGATGTGGAGACAGTGAGCAAGGAAGACGTGGCCATGGAACTCATGGCGTTGCAGACGCGGCTGCAGGCCAGCTATCAGGTGACCGCCATGGTGAGCCAGCTGAGCCTGTCGAAATACATGTAGCGGGCCAAGCCGGTCTCCACCCATGAATAGAAAAACCCGCATCGCTGCGGGTTTTGTCGTTTTGATGGATAGCGCGATCAGGCGCCACGCAGGCCGGTGGCGATCTGGCGGTTCAAGCGCACCAGGACGTCGAGCCGCTGGGGTTCGGGCGCCGCCTCGAGGAGGATTTCACGGGTTTCGTTGAGGATGAACAGGCCGAGATTTGCGATGTTCTGGCGGATTTCCTGGGGGAGGTGGCTATCCTCCTTGGTCACCGACGACATGAAGATGGTCCAGAGCTTGCGATTGAAGGTCAGCGCGGTCTTGAGCTCTTCGCGCGTGCCGGTTTCCCACTCGTCCTTGACGCGCTGGATACCGGCCGCGGCCTTCATCAACAAAGCTGATTCACGTTCCCGAGGGTTCTCAACTGTCTTCGTCGTCTGTTGGTACGCCTGGGCGCCGCGCTGATACATGATTCAAGAGATCCTGTTCGTACTCAATCAGCCTGTTGGCGGCCTTCAGAGCTTTGTAGAGGGCCCCGGTTAATATCTCGTTATTGATTTCATTAACTATTCCGGACGCGGACGGAACGGCTTCTAGGAAGTCGTTGACCAGCGAAAAATACGTGTCCTGACTGCCACCGATGTCGTCCTCGATATACATCAGTTGCACCGCCAGATAGATGCGTTTGGCCGGGGTGTCGGCGGTCCTGGTGGTCAGGATGTCCTTCTCCCGCAGGATTGGGGATTTGCCGTCGATGAACAGACGTGTGCGCTGATCGGAGTTGGTAATGATGCAGTTGCCGACCAGCAGTTTTTCGCCGGGTTTGAGTTCAACCTTTAGCGCCATGCCACCTGTCTCCCAGACTCTTATGCGTGTGACATCTACCGCGCTCTGAGATTGAAAACAATCAAGGCGGGCCGAAGCCCGCCTTTGTGTTTTCCCTGTCGCCCTAGCCTGCGAACTAGCGCAGCAGCTGCAGGATCGACTGGTCGGCCTGGCTCGCCAGGGACAGTGAGTTCTGCGACAGCTGCTGGCGGGTCTGCAGGGCCAGCAGGTTGGCAGCTTCCTCGTTCATGTCGGCCAGGGTGAGATTACCAGCGCCGGTCTCGAGCGTATCGATCATGGCCTTGGTGAAGTCCTGGCGGTTCTGCACGATGGACAGGTTCGAACCGAAGGTGGAAGCCTGCGACCGGACGTCGTCCAGCGCCGCCTTCATGTCCATCAGCAGGGCATCGATATCGGCGTCGCTGTCGAGGTTCTTTTCTTCGAGTTGCGTCGGTACGCCAAGGTTGAAGGCGTTGATCGTCTGACCGTTCTTGGTCTGGATGTCGATCGAGGAGGTGCCGGTTTCGTTGAAGGTGATGGTCAGCTTATCGCCACGCATCAGGTTGATACCGTTGAACGATGCATCGTCTGCCAGCTTGTCGAGCTGATCGCGCAGTTCATTGAACTGGCTGGCCAGCCCGGCGCGGACGGAGTTGCCGGCGATCTCGGTCCGAGCGACCGTCGACCCGGTGATATTGCCTGCAGATGCACCGATGATGTCCAGCTTCTGGGTGGACTGGTTCTCGATCCGCAGCTTGCCGTTGTCGTTCGACGCACGGACATGGCCAACCAGCGATGCATTCGCGTTGATGCTCTCGACCAGTTCGTCAGCGGTCTTGGACATGTTTTTGGTGACAGGAGCTGTGACGGCCGCATTGGCCAGCACGCCTGTCGTGGTTGCGGTGGTGGGAATGCTCAGACCGCTCGTCGTTGCAGCACCGGCGCCGGACACCGTGAAGGCCTCACCGTCTGCACGGGTGATCGTAACGACGTTCGCTGCAACCGACGCATAGTAGCCGGTTTCGCCCTGGGCCTGCAGGCCGTCATTGATTTCCTGTGCGGCGCGGGCAGAATTGGTTGCCGCCGTGTCAGCGGCACTGCCTGCCGTGAGGGTAACGGTCTTGCCACCGATGACGATGTCACCACCGGTAAAGGTAGTGCCAGCCGCTACGGCAGCGGTACCGGTACGAACTTCGGGAGTGGCATTTGTAGCTGTCTGGACGGAAAGGCCGACGAGTTCGCCACCCGTAAAGGTGCCAAAGGTGGTGTTGCTGGAATTGGTCAGCTTGAGCTGGCCGTTTTCAACCTCGGCCTTGACGACAGAGCCTCCGAGCGTCAACGCCATCTTTTCGTTGATCTTCCTCGCAACGTCGGCAGCAGTGTCGCCCTTGGCAAAGTTGACCGTGTTGGCATTGCCGTTGTTCACACCGGTTTGTGTGAAGCTGAACGATCCCGCGGCCTGGGTTCTGCCGCCAGCAGCGTTGAACCCGCCATTGCCAACGACGACCGACTTTTGAACATTAGTCGAGACTGCGGTGCTGCCGACCGAGCCGCCTGCGATGGTTATGTTGCCGGTGGCGTCTGGAGCGATGCCCAGTGAGGTGGTCTGGAAAGACTTGTCCTGACGGGCCTGGCGCAGAGTCGACTGCATGGATTCGAGAGTCTTGGTCATGGCCGACAGGCCATTGTCCGCAGCCTTCAGGGTCTGGATGCCGTTGGCCATGGAGTCCATCAGCGCATTCAGATCACTTGAGCGATTGGTCAGCCCCTTGGCCGTAAACCAGTTGCTCGGATTGTCGAGAGCGGAATTGACCTTGTTGCCCGTCGCCAGGCGGTTCTGGGCGACCGACATCATATCTGCCGTGCCCTGGAGCGACAGCAGATTCGACCGGACGGCCTTTGAGAGTGAAATATCTGACATCAATGCGATCCTTGCCCAGGAGCCCGGCGCGGCCCCGTTAAGAATATGGTTAACAGCAACTTTATTAATGGGGTGTTAACCGCGCCTGTTAAGAGCGCATAAACCTCAGTTAACGGGCTGGAAAGGGCCTGTGCTGGGGCTTTTCGGCTGGACGCAAAAGGGAAGGGGGCAAGCCTTACGGCTTGCCCCCTTCGAATCGCTCAGTGTCGTTCGAGTCGAACTTAACGGATCAGCTGGAGAACCGACTGGTCCTGCTGGCTGGCCAGCGAGAGCGAGTTGGAAGCCAGCGACTGACGGGTCTGCAGTGCCAACAGGTTGGCAGCTTCAGAGTTCATGTCAGCCAGGGTGAGGTTGCCAGCGCCATCCTGGAGGGTGCTGATCATCGAGTTGGTGAAGTCCTGACGGCCCTGCACGATCGAGAGGTTCGAACCGAAGCTCGATGCCTGCGAACGGACATCGTTCAGTGCCGACTTCAGCTTGCTCAGTTCGGCGTCGATGGCGCTGTCGCTATCGAGATCCTTGGCTTCGATCGTTGTGGCAACACCCAGGTTGGCGGAGTTGATGGTCTCACCATTCTTGGTCTGGATGTCGATGGCCGACGTTCCGGTTTCGTTGAAGGTGATGGCCAGCTTGTCGCCGCGCAGCAGGTTGATACCGTTGAACGAGGCATCGTCTGCCAGTTTGTCGAGCTGGTCACGCAGCTCGTTGAACTGGTCGGCGAGGCCGGAGCGGACGGAGTTACCGGCCACTTCGCTCTTGGCGCTGGTGGCGCCAGTCACATTACCACCGGATGCGCCGGTGATGTTCAGCTTCTGGGTCGACTGGTTTTCGATGCGCAGCTTGCCATTGTCATTGGAGGCGAGAACCTTGCCTGCCAGTGACGCGTTGGTGTTGATGCTCTGGACCAGTTCGTCAGCAGTCTTCGAGACGTTCTTGGTCACGGGAGCAGTGACGGCCGACCTGGCGAGCACGCCCGTCGTGGTCGCAGCGGTGGGAATGCTCAGGCCGCTGGTGGTTGCAGCACCGGCACCAGAGACGGTGAAGGCCTCGCCGTCGGCACGAGTGATCGTCACCGTATCTGATGCAACGGATGCATAGAAGCCGGTTTCGCCTTGAGCCTGCAGACCCTCATTGATTTCCTGGGCTGCGCGGGTTGCGTTGGTGGTCGCCGTGTCGGAGGCGGAACCCCCGGTGAGGGTCACAGTCTTGCCGCCGATGACGATATCGCCACCGGTGTAGGTGGTGCCGGCCCCTACGGCAGCGGTACCGGTGCGAACTTCCGCAGTCGCATTGGCAGCGGTCTGAGCGGAGAGGCCAACCAATTCACCACCGGTGAAGGTGCCGAAGGTCGTGTTGCTGGAATTGGTCAGCTTGAGCTGGCCATTCTCGACTTCAGCCTTCACGACGGAACCACCGAGGGTCAGCGACATCTTGTCGTTGATCTTCTTGGCAACGTCGGCGGCAGTGTCGCCCTTGGCAAAGGAAATGCTGTTAGCATTGCCATTGTTCACGCCGGCCTGGGTGAAGCTCAGCGTGCCAGCAGCTTGCGTTTTGCCGCCGGCGGCAGCAAAACCACCATTGCCGGTAGCAACGGCCTTCTGGACCTGGGTCGACACGGCGGTGTCGCCGACTGCACCACCAGAGATGCTCAGGTTACCGGTTGCAGTTGCGTCGATATCGAAGGATGCGGTCTGGAACGACTTGTCCTGGCGGGCCTGGCGCAGGGTCGACTGCATGGATTCAAGGGTCTTGGTCATGGCCGACAGGCCATTGTCCGCAGCCTTGAGGGTCTGGATGCCGTTGGCCATGCCGTCGAGGAGCTGGTTGAGATCGCCAGCGCGATTGTTGAGGCCCTTGGCAGTGAACCAGTTGCTCGGATTGTCGAGAGCCGAGTTGACCTTGTTGCCGGTGGAGAGGCGGTTCTGCGTCTCAGCCATCATCGACGCGGTCGAGGCTAGCGAGTTGAGATTGGTACGAACGGCCTTCGAAAGCGAGATATCAGACATGTGTACTGGTCCTTTTCTAGGAGCACTCAAACTAAGCGCCTCTTCCTGAGGCACGGCGATCCTCATCCGGCAGGCTCTAAAGAAGGATTAAGCGGGTGATGAATATTTGGGCAAATAGCGCTCGACCGTTCACCGCTCAAACAAAAGCCCCGGAAACCGGGGCTGCGGTCGACACATCTATGAAGCGCTGCTGGCTTAGGCGAGCAGATCCTTCAGCCGCGCCTCAGACTCGGGGGGGAGCGGGATCGAGCCGATGCGCATGATTACTTCCTCGATCGTCGTAGGAGCTGGAGGCATTGCGCCGGCGATGACCGCAGCAGCGAACATGGACGCTGCAGTGTAATTCGCGTTCTCTGCCTGACGCTCGACAGGTTGTTCCCGACGCGGAAAGTTGCCGTGGTCGCTGGCGCTTGAGCTTTCGGAGGCTGGCGGTGTGCTCTCCGCCAGCAAGCTGCGCTCACTCATTGGCGGGCGCGTGCGATGGTTTGCAGCAACGCTGCTGCTGATCAGAATTGGATCGGCCGTTGCTGATATGATCATGACGCTGTCCGTGCATTCACCAATGCCGGCAGCGACCCTGCATCGGCAGCACTTGAGCTCCGGTTACTTGCCCTGGCGGCAATAGATGCGAATTAAATTCAACTAAAGCGCACGATTGACGGCAATTCCTCTGGCGGATGCTGCTGCATCGACTGTCATGGCGCCAGCTCGGCCGTAGGTCTTGGCCTTGTTCTGTTGGCCGACAATCTTGGCGACATCAGTCAGAAGGTCTTCCGTAACCATGCGCGCAGTAGCGAGGACACGCAGGTTCTCGGCCATCTGTGTCGCTAGTCGTTCATGCCCGAGGCGCAGCCTTTCGACGGCTTCAGGCGCCTGCGCCTTGAGCCTTGCACCCTGGCGCTGTACGGAACGCGCAAATCCTACATAGTCCTGGGCCAGGCGGGCCTTTTCCGGCGTCAGCGTACCGGCCTGGCGCATGTGACCCGCCCGCAGCAGGGTCGTCTCCTGGTTCATGACGTCGACCAGTGCGGCAAGGGCGATCTCAGCCATGCGGCAGAGATCGTCGGCTGGCAGGCTGTCGAGTGCGGCAAGGCGTGCTGCAGCGGTCATTTATAGGCTCCGGGCAAAATGTTCTGTCTGTTGGCTGCTTCCTGCATGGCAAGAAGGTCGGGCAGGAGTTGTTCGGCGATCCCCAGGCCGCCGTTCTGCGCCATGGCGGCGGCAAGCTGCTCGGACTGCATGGAGCGCCAGGTTTCTTCGCCAAAGCCGCCGCCCATGACGCTTTCGTCGGTCTTGAGGCTGGAAAACAGCTCCTTGGTCAGGGTGTTCAGAAAGACGCCCTCGAACTCTTCGGCCTGTTGCCGAACCTTGGCGATCTGGCCAGGCGTCAGGGTGGAAGCGGATCGGGATTCGCCGATGGACAACATCACAGCACCTCGATTTCGGCTTGCAGGGCTCCGGTGGCCTTGATCGCTTGCAAAATGGCAATCAGGTCGCGCGGGGAGATGCCCAGGGCATTGAGGCCGTCCACCAGTTCCTGCAGCGTGACGGACTCGTTGACGACCTGCAGCGCGCTCTCTGAAACGTTGGCGTTCAGGGTGGTATTGGGTTCGACGGCGGTGACGCCGGCCGCTAGCGGATTGGGCTGCACCACCTCGGGATTCTCCGCGATGGTGACCGTGAGGTTTGACTGAGCCACGGCTACGCTCGAGACCCGCACATCGCGTCCCATAACGATGATGCCGGAGTTCTCGTCGATGACGATCTTGGCGGTCTGATCTGTTTCGACCATCAGTTGCTCGATATCAGTGAGCAGGTCGACGATGTTGCCATTGAACCCGTGGGGCAGGGTGACGCGCACCGTCGCCGGATCTTCGGGCGTTGCGGTAGGGGCGCCGATGAAATCGTTGACCGCCAGGGCAATGCGACGGGCGGTCGTCAAGTCCGGGTTGCGCAGGGCAAGGCGCAAAGAGGTCTGGCTGCCGAGGTGAAAGTCGATCTCGCGCTCGATCAGCGCACCCGAGGAAATCCGCCCAGTCGTGGGGACGCCGGAAATGATGGTCGCCGCATCCCCTTCTGCCTTGAAGCCATTGATTGACACGGGGCCCTGCGCAATAGCGTAGACTTCGCCATCGGCGCCCAGAAGTGGGGTCACCAGGAGTGTGCCTCCCTGCAGACTGTCGGCATCGCCGAGCGCCGCGACGGACACGTCCATGCGTGACCCCTGCGTCGCAAACGGCGGTAGATTAGCCGTGACCATCACCGCGGCGACGTTAGCCGTCCGGACGTTTTCGCCGGCGGTGTTCACGCCGAGGCGCTCGAGCATCGACTGCAGGGATTGCCTGGTGAAGGGCGAGTTGTTGAGGCTGTCTCCCGTGCCATTCAGGCCCACGACCAGGCCATAACCGACCAGCTGGTTTTCCCGGACGCCTTCAAAATCGACTATGTCCTTGATTCGCGCCGCGGCAGCCTGTGCGTCAACGACCGGTGCCAGCGCGATCGTGAAGGTCAAAAGTCCTGCCATCAGCTTGTGCAGTCTTGATTTGCTCATGCGGCATCCCCGTCGTCATGCCGTGCCATCTCCATGGCGCAGCGTTTGTCGGGCACATTGCGAATACCGTGCCAACCATACCTGACGCAGGGCATCCCTTTGACTTTGCGAATGTTTCCGGATGATCCGCTTCTTCGGTCTGCAGGTGGAGGAAGGGTGCCCAGCAATTTTTGCCGAGCGCATTAAGCTCCTGTTAACGGCTGTCGGCAGATTTTGCCGACGTCAGCCTAAGTGAATTGAGTCTCTGTATTGCGCATCGAAACCGGTAACCGAACCACGGGCGTCAGTCGCGGCAACAGTGCCGGGCGCACCGGCACGCGCGTGGACTTCGTGCCTGCCGGCGGTGGTTCGGCAGCGCCCGTTGCCGGTGGAGCTCCGGCGCAAGCCGCTACGGGCATCGATGCAATCCTTGCGCTGCAGGCCGTGGAGGGCCCACTGTCGGGTCGTAAGAAGGGCGTGCGCCGCGGGGCGTCGCTGCTCGACATGCTCGATGAGGTCAAGACGGATCTGTTGATCGGGCGGGTCAGCGCGGAGCAGTTGGACCGCATGACGGCAGTCCTGTCGGAGGCGCGCGAGCGGTCGCTGCCTGGCCTCGACGCACTGCTCGACGACATCGAGCTTCGCGTGCGTGTGGAACTGGCGAAGTTCGGCCGCTACCCCGCTGCCTGACCCATGGTCATCAAAATGTTGTCAGGCTTGCGCTATTTGCCTCACGGCCGCGGGTTCTATGATGTTAAGCACCCGTGCTTTGCGCGCTTGCCGGGGCGGGGTTACGCGCATATATAGGCCGCCCAAGGGGTGCATTGGAGTTGAGTCTGCTGATGTCTTCGGTTGCAGAAGTGGTTGAATACCGGCCCAGTGACGACGAGCCGTTCATGAACCCGCGCCAGCGCGAGTATTTTCGGACCAAGCTGAACGCCTGGAAGGACGATATTCTCCGCGAGAGCCGCGAAACGCTCGAGAACCTTCAGGAAGAGAGCCAGAACCATCCGGACATGGCCGACCGGGCGAGCTCGGAGAGCGACCGCTCGCTTGAACTGCGGACGCGTGATCGCCAGCGGAAGCTGATCTCCAAGATCGACGCAGCTCTGAAGCGGATCGACGACGGGACCTACGGCTATTGCGAAGAAACCGGCGACCCGATCGGCATTGCCAGGCTCGACGCCCGCCCGATCGCGACTTTGAGCCTCGAGGCTCAGGAGATGCATGAGCGGCGTGAAAAGGTATATCGCGACGAATAGGCGCGATGACTTGGTGTGGAAAGGGCCCGCAGTAGTAGCGGGCCCTTTTTTATTTGCCGACGATCACTACTGGAAGTAGCGGACATAGTATTTTGGCCTTGTTTCCGCCGCAGCTTCGCGTCCATATGATGGCGCCGTTTTTGGGGAGGGGCGTCCGATGCTGCAGTATGCTTCCAGGATTTGGGTTCTGGGTCTGGCGATCGTGCTGGCCTTCGGGCCTTCCGGAGCCATGGGGGCAGACCACGAAGTCACTGTGCTGCCGGATACCGACTTGCCCGGCTATGACTATTCCATTCTGCGCGACACCGACCTCGATACCTGCACGGCGGCGTGCGCTGAGGACAATATCTGCCGCGCCTTCACCTACAATTCCCAGTCCAGATGGTGCTTCCTGAAGGGCACCGTGGGCGAGCAGGTCGAGTTTCCCGGAGCGACATCCGGCAGGGTCAGCCGTGCCCCGTCGCCCGCCGCAACCGCCGCGGTCCGGCAGGCCGAACTGCCGTTTCCGGCGCAGAATCTGGTGGACGCCGCCCGCAGCTTCGCCCGCGATCTCCCGGAGACCGACGCACCGCCGCCCAAGGTGACCTATGCTTATCTGGTGGAGTCCGGAGACGAGGCGGCAGCCGAGGGTAATCCTGCCCTGGCGCTGGTTGCCTATCGGCAGGCGCTGGCAATCAACGCCAACGACCGCACGGTGTGGCAGGCATTGGCGCAGGCGGCGCTGACCGAGGCGGAAGCCCAGGCTGGCCGGGCTGACGGGGACAATAGTGCGGCGCTTGCGCGGCTCGGCACGTCGGCTGCCATAAACGCCTTTCTGCGCGCAGTCGAGCCGCAGGAGCGGGCAGATGCGTTGGCCGCGCTCGCCAGTGGCCTTGAATATTGCCAGATGTGGCGCGAGGCTATCGCTACCTATCGCGTGAGCCTCAGCCTCGCGCCCAATGAGGCGGTGGAGGCGCATCTCGATGAGGTTGTGGCGCAGAACGGGTTCCGCGTGATCAATCATGTCGTGGACGCCGAAGCAGCGTCGCCACGAATTTGCGCAGTGTTTTCTGATCCGCTGCCTTATGCCTCGACTGATCTGTCGGCCTTCGTGACCGTGGCCGATACGCCGCAGGCCTCCGTCGAGGCGGAGCAGGAGCAGATCTGCGTCGAGGGTGTGCAACACGGCGGGCGGTACGCCATTCGGCTACGGGCCGGCTTGCCATCTGTTGACGGGGAGGAGTTGCACAAGGACGTCGTGCTGGATGTCTACGTGCCCGATCGCTCCCCCTTCGTCGGCTTTGCCAACAGTGCCTATGTCATGCCAGCCGGACTTGGTGGCGGTCTGCCGATCACCTCGATCAATGCGGACGTTGCCGAGGCCATCATCTACCGCGTCGGCGACCGGTCCATCGCCATGGCGGTTCGCGACGGCATCTTTCAGGACAGCCTGTCGGAATACGATGCGCAGGACATCGCGGATCGCGTCGGTCAGCAGGTGTGGAGCGGCGAGATCGATCTCGCGCGTGGGCAGCCCAACGAACTGACGACCACGGCCATTCCGGTTGCCGACACGCTCGGTCTGATGGAAGCCGGTGCCTATGTGATCACGGCCAGGATCAAGGGCAACGATGCCGAGTACTGGGATAGCCTCGCCACGCAGTGGTTCATCGTCACCAATCTGGGCCTTACCACCATCTCCGGCGATGACGGGGTGCATGCCTTCGTACGCGGACTGGACAATGCGCAGCCGATCGAAGGCGCGGCAGTTCGCCTGGTTGCGGTCAATAACGAAATTCTCGGAGAAGCTACCACCGGCAGCGATGGTCGGGCGACCTTCCCACCGGGGCTGGTGCGCGGCGAGGGGGGCAGGGCGCCTCAACTGTTGGTCGCCGAGACAGCGGACGGCGACTACGCCTTCCTCGATCTTTCCCGCCAGGCTTTCGATCTGACTGACCGGGGGGTCGAGGGGCGTCCCTCGCCTGGGCCGCTCGACCTTTTCGCCACCACCGAGCGCGGTGTGTACCGCCCGGGAGAAGCCGTCTATCTGACGGCCCTGTTGCGTGACGACAGGGCCAATGCCGTGGCGGGCCTGCCGCTGACCCTTGAAGTCGAGCGGCCGGACGGTGTGGTGGCCAGCAGGCAGGTGCTGAACGACCAGGGCGCTGGGGGATATTTTGTGACGCTGCCGATGGTGGAAGAGGCCATGCGCGGCTCGTGGACCGCCCGGCTCTACGCCGATCCCGATGCTGCTGCGCTGTCCAGCACGAGCTTTTTGGTCGAGGATTTCGAGCCGGAACGGCTGGCTTTCGAAGTCAGCGCTCCCGAGCAACCGCTGGCGACGGGTGAAGTCACCGAAGTGGAGGTGGCTGCCAAGTATCTTTACGGTGCGACGGCGCCTGGTCTGGCAATCGAAGCCGACGCGATCGTCAGGCCGACCCGCGCGCTGCAGGGATATCCCGGTTACGTGTTTGGGCGCCTCGACGACACCATCGAAACCACGCGCGAGCCGTTGGGCGTGGTCGGCACGACCGACGAATCTGGACGGGCGGTGGCTGAAATGATCCTGCCCGAGCCGCAGGTGACGACGCATCCGCTTGAGGCACAATTGCTGCTGCGCCTCGTTGACACCAATGGGCGGACCATCGAGCGCAGCATCAGCCGGCCGGTTCTGGCAGACGTTGTCCGCATCGGCATCAAGCCAGAATTCGCCGATGCCTCCGGTCTCTCCGAGGGCAGCGAAGCGCGCTTCGACATCATCGCTGTCTCGCCGGAGGGCGAGACGGTCAGCAAGGCGAACGTGAACTGGACGATCTCCCGGATCGATACCGACTATCAATGGTATCGTAACGGCAGCACCTGGCAGTGGGAGGCGATCACCAACTCGCGGGAGGTGGCCAGCGGCACAATAGACACTCTGGCGGATGCTCCCGTGACCATTGGTGCCAGCGTGGACTGGGGGCTCTATCGGGTTGAGCTGGAAAGCACCGGCCCGAACGCGACCTCCTCCAGCTATGAGTTCTACGCCGGCTACTACTACGCGGATGCCGGCTCCGACACCCCGGACACCTTGCAGGTGGCACTCGACAAGGATGCTTACCGGGTGGGCGAGACAGCCAACCTCAAGCTCGATCCGCAGTTCGCCGGCACGGCGCTTGTTATGGTCGTGGACAACGGCGTCATCGCGATGCAGGCCGTGGACGTTCCGGAAGATGGCACCACAGTGCCACTCGAAGTCACCGAAGCATGGGGACCGGGGGCGTATGTCACGGCCATCCTCTACCGTCCTTCCAATGTAGCCGAGAAGCGGATGCCTTCGCGCGCGCTTGGCCTCGCCTTTGCCGATGTGGAGCCGGGTGACCGCAAACTGGCGGTGTCGCTCGATGCGCCGGAGATCACCCTGCCGCGGCAGAGCTTCACGACGACCGTCGAACTTGGCAACGTGGCGGCGGGACAGCAGGCTTATGTTGCCGTTGCGGCTGTCGATCTGGGCATTCTCAACCTGACCAACTTCAAGGTGCCCGACCCGGACGGTTGGTATTTTGGCCAGCGTCAGCTTGGCGTGGAAATCCGCGACCTCTACGGATCGCTGATCGATCCGACCCAGGGGCTGGCCGGTGCCATGCGATCGGGAGGCGATGGCGGATCGTCCCGGACGGGTACGCCGCCAGCCACGTCGGTTCCGGTCGCACTGCATTCGGGTATTGTGCAGGTCGATACCGATGGCAAGGCCACGATCACGTTCGACCTGCCCGATTTTTCCGGTACCGTGCGGGTCATGGCGATGGCCTGGACCGAAACAGCGGTGGGACATGCATCCGCCGATGTCATCGTTCGGGATCCCGTGGTCGTCACGCTCAGCCCACCGCGCTTCCTGCGGGTGGGGGATGAGTCGCGTCTCCTGGTCGAGATCAACAATGTCGGCGGTGCCGCAGGCACTTATGACGTGTCCCTCACAACAGGCGACGGCATTGCCACGCCTGCTGCCGACACCGCACTCGATCTGGCAGATGGTGATCGAACGGCGCTGGAACTGGCGTTGAACGGTATGCAGATCGGCGACTGGCCGGTCGTGCTGACCCTTACCGCGCCGGATGGCACGATGCGGACCAAGGAACTGCTCCTGGGCGTGCGGCCGACCAGTGCGCCTACCACTGCTAGTCGCTTGCTGCCGATCCCGGCTGGTGAGAGCATCACGATCGGTCCCGATATCTTCGACAGCTACTTGGCCAATACGGGGGCGATGACGCTGGCCATCGGTCCCCTGGCACGCCTGGACGTGCCTGGATTGCTGCTGGCGCTCGATCGCTATCCCTATGGCTGTTCCGAGCAGCTCACGAGCCGCGCCCTGCCGTTGCTCTATCTCAATGACGTTGCCAAGCGCATTGGAACAGCCAGCGATGAGGGGCTCAATCAGACAGTCGTCGATGCCATCGGCAACCTGCTGTCCAAGCAGACTTCGGCTGGAGGATTTGGGCTCTGGGGTCCGTTCGATGGCGGTGACCCGTGGCTCGATGGCTTCGTCACCGATTTCCTGCAGCGCGCCAAGGCTGCCGGCTACGACGTGCCGGAGCAGTCGCTGACGATGGCCCTCGACAACCTTGCTAACCAGCTGGCCTATGCGGTCGACTTCGATAATGGCGGGGAAGATATCGCCTACGCGCTCTACGTCCTGGCGCGCGCCGGACGGGTGTCGATGGGCGACTTGCGCTATTACCACGAGGCGCGCCTGCAGGCGTTCGGCACGCCCCTGGCGCAGGCGCAGTTGGGGGCCGCACTGGCCCTTTACGGTGATCCGACCCGGGCCAACTCCGCATTCCAGGCGGCAGTTGCTAGCCTTTCGGCACCGGAGAATGCGCGGCGATATCGTGCCGACTATGGCAGCCGTATGCGCGATACGGCGGGTGTCCTGGCCCTGGCGGCCGAGTTCAAGCCGGCTGGCGTCGACCTCGGTTCGCTGACCAACCAAGTCGCCAAGCAGCGCGATCGCGCCGACTATACTTCGACGCAGGAGGATAGCTGGACGCTGTTGGCCGCTGCGGCCCTGGGTGCCTCCAGCACCGACGGTTCGATCACGCTCGATGGCGAGCCGCTGAGCGGGGCGGTCTATCGTGGCTACGATCAGACGGGCTTCGCTGGGGTGGAAATCGGGAATACCGAATCCCTTCCCACAGAGGCCAAGGTGACCGTGACCGGCTTCCCCATCACGCCGCCACCGGCTTCGAGCAACGGCTTTTCGATCACGCGGGAGTATTTCCTGCCCGATGGGACGCCAGTTGATCCCCGGGCCGGGCCGATTGCCCAGAACGAGCGGATGGTGGTGGTGCTGCGCGTGCGTCCGCAGAATCTGGGTTCGGGGCAGTATCTGGTGGCCGATCCCTTGCCGGCGGGATTCGAGATCGAGAATCCGGACCTGTCGGCAGGCGGTGGTGTCGCCGATTTCAGCTGGCTCAATCTCGATGGAGCGGCGCATGTAGAGTCCCGGACGGATCAATATGTTGCAGCTTTCCGCTACTTCACCGAGCCTGACGGCTTCACCACGGCGTACCTGGTGCGTGCCGTGTCTCCGGGCAGTTTTGTGCTGCCGGGCGCTACGGTGGAGGACATGTACCGGCCCGAATACCGCGCCAACACTGCAGCCGGCGCCATCGAGGTGACGCCCGCGCTGCAATGAGCCAGATTGCGCCGGCCAAAGCTGAATTGACGCCGCGCCAGCCCAAGAACGGGCTGGCGCGGTGGGTGACCCTGGTGGGCTTCACTTGGTTGGTGCTGGCAATGGCGGGTGCTATCCAGCTCAACTCGACTATCATCGGTATTGCGGGCTCGTTGCCGCCCACGCCCGATCCAAGCACGGTACAGGTGTCTAGCGCGGTCACTGATCGCGACGGGCTGTTGCTGCGCCCGTTCACGACGAGCGAAGGGCGTTGGCGCTTGCCGGTGGAGAGGTCGGCCGTAGACCCCCGTTTCATCGAGATGCTGATCGCCTATGAGGATCGGGGCTTTGCCGACCACGCCGGCATTGCATGGCGTTCGATGCTTCGCGCGGCCGGGCAGTTCATCGGGGCCGGCGGCCGCGTGGTTTCGGGCGGTTCCACGTTGACGATGCAGGTGGCGCGCCTCATCGAGGGGGAGCCGACGCGCAATGTCTGGGGCAAGCTGCGCCAGATGGTGCATGCGGACCGGCTGGAGCGCGACCTCAGCAAGGACCAGATCCTCGATCTCTACCTGACGCTGGCGCCTTATGGCGGCAACATCGAGGGTGTGCGCGCCGCAAGCCTGGCCTATTTCGGCAAGGAGCCGACGCGGCTGACCACCGCCGAAGCGGCTCTGCTGGTGGCGCTGCCGCAGTCGCCTGAGGCGCGACGGCCGGACCGTGATCCTGCGGCGGCGCGGCGCAGCCGTGACATGGTGCTCGACAGGCTGGTGGCGGTGGGTGCGCTGCTGGAAGAGGATGCCCGTGCCGCCAAGCAGGAGCCCGTCCCGACGATGCGTCGCGAATTTCCCATGTTCGCCGCGCATATGGCCGAACAGGCAGTGAGGGCGCAGCCCGGCGCCCGAGCGATCAACCTGACCATCGACAAACGTCTGCAGGATGCGCTGGAACAACTGGCTGCGGGCCGGGCCCGGCGCATCGACGAGCGGATATCGGTGGCCATCGTGGCAGCGGATATTGCGAGCGGCGAGATTCTCGCCTCGGTCGGTTCGGCGGGTTTGCTCGACGCGCAAAGTGCGGGCTTCGTCGACATGACCACCGCCATCCGCTCGCCCGGCTCGACGCTCAAGCCGCTGATCTACGGACTGGCTTTCGAGCTGGGCCTTGCTCACCCCGAAAGCCTGATCGAGGATCGCCCGACGGCCTTCGGCGGCTATGTCCCGGTCAATTTCGACGGGTTCAACCGGGGCACGGTCACCATTCATGATGCATTAACCGAGTCGCTCAATATCCCGGCCGTGGTCGTGCTGGATGCGGTGGGGCCGGCGCGGCTGGTATCCCGCCTGCGACGGGCTCACGCCGACCCGCGGTTGCCGGTGGATACGGCGCCGAGTCTGGCCGTCGGGCTGGGCGGGGTCGGCATCTCGCTGCGCGACCTCGTGTCGCTCTATGCCGCCATCGCCAATGGCGGCACGCCGATCCGACTGCATGACGGTGTTCGCCCACAACCCGAGGCAGAGATCGCGGCACCGGTGCTCGATCCGGTGGCAGCCTGGTATGTGGCCGATATTCTTGCCGACGTGCCGCCGCCGCTCAACGGCTCTTCAGGGCGCATCGCCTACAAGACCGGCACCTCCTACGGCTATCGCGACGGGTGGGCCATCGGCTTCGATGGGAGGACCGTCATCGGGGTGTGGGTCGGCCGGCCGGACGGGGCCCCAGTGCCGGGGCTTTCCGGTATCGTCGGTGCGGCGCCGATCCTGTTCGAGGCGTTCGACCGGCTGGGCCACCGCAAGGCGCCGCTGCCACGGGCGCCGCGAGGGGCAGTCCTGGTCTCGAACAGCGAACTGCCGGCGCCACTGCAGCGGTTCCGGCATCCGGACGAGGATCTGGTTGCCCGGGTTGCAGCGCCGGAGATCGCCTTCCCGGGGGATGGGGTGGATGTCGACCTGGGGCTGGCGGCGGGCGAGGGCTCGCCGTTGATGGTCAAGGTGCGCAACGGGGTGCCACCGTTCACATTCTTTGCCAACGGTGCCCCCTTCGGCCGCGCCGAATTTGCGCGCCAGAGCCTCTGGGAGCCTGACGGGCCCGGCTTCGTCACCCTCTCGGTCGTCGATGCGGAGGGGCGGGCGGATACGGTGAGGGTGTTCCTCAACTAGGGTCAGGACCCATTAATTTGTTGAGTTGAATGATGAGCAGTGATTCAAGGTAGCAGGAGGTGCTGCCTTGGTTGATTTGCTGATGCTGACGGCGGAGCAGATGCGCCGGATCGTGCCGTTCTTTCCCTTGTCGCACGGGGTGCCCCGGGTGGATGATCGCCGGGTGCTGAGCGGTATCCTGTTCGTGATCCGCAATGGCCTTCGCTGGCGGGACGCGCCTGCCGGATACGGTCCGCACAAGACCATCTACAACCG
>DASYHM010000020.1:0-27536 GCA_035998575.1 Devosia sp. | reverse complement strand
CACTCCGGGATGCGGGCGGCGCTGCAGCGACCGGTGTCCGGGGTGCCAGCCGGGAGGGTGAGGGTCGCGCCCAACCCTGGGATGAGCGGACGAGACATTCGGGCGGTGGCGCTACGGCAATCCGCTGGGGTCGGCGATCCGTCTTCCGATAAAGTCCCGGCGCCCCGAGGCGGCTGCCGTCTCATATTCAACTACTCAGAGGCGGCAGTCGCCTCGGGGCCCGTCCGTCTTCGACAACCGCATGGCAGGCGGGGCTTCTGGGCGAACACAATTTCTGCCTCGTTCACGAAGGACGCACAGTCACACCAGTGTGGCCCCTTGTTCGGCGCCAGACCCTGCCCTATCTTGGCCTTTGCGAAACGTGCGTTTCGCATTGTTCTCAGGGCGGGGTGCAATTCCCCACCGGCGGTAATGGTGGCAACGCCAAGCCCGCGAGCGCTTCGCGCAAGCGAAGGTCAGCAGATCCGGTGCAATTCCGGAGCCGACGGTATAGTCCGGATGAAAGAGAACGGGACCAGCGCTGCTTGCCGGCGCCCGCAGCTCATTTACAGGGCCGGGCATGGCTGTCGGCGTCCTTCCCGTAACCCTGAGGAAACTGGTTACGGAAAGGGCTATCATGAACCAGATTTCCTCTACCCTTCGTACCGGCGCCGCAAGTGGCGCCATCCTCATGCTGGGGGCCAGTTTGGCCTTTGCCGGCACCAATGTCCTGCAGTCGATGTTGCCGTGGCAGTTCGGCATGAACTCGACCGGCATGGCGTTCTGGCAATATGTCATCGCCTCGGTACTGGTCTTGCCGCTGATACTGCGCATCGGCCTCGATAAGCTGCGGACCCGGCATCCTCTTGCCCATCAAGTCCGCGCCTTCGTCTCGGCGCTCGGCGTCCATGTCTTCGTCTATGGCTTCGCCTCGGGCGTCCCCATCTGGCAGATGGTGACCCTGCTCGCCACCGGACCGCTCTTCATCATCCTGGGCTCGACGCTCCTGCTGGGAGAGCGCGCGACCAGCGCCCGCATCGGCGCCTCACTGGTCGGCTTCGTCGGCGCCATCATCGTCTCGGGCGTCGGCACCGAGGGGCTGGGCTGGTATACCCTGGTGCCCATCACGGCAGCTGCCCTCTGGGCCACCACCGATGTTCTCACCAAATATCTTTCGCGTGAGGAGACGCCGGAGACCCTGACGATCTCTTTGCTGGTGCTGGTCACACCCAACCACCTGCTGATCCTGCTGGCCGTCAACGCCCTGAGCTGGATGGCGCCCGCTTTCCTGCCGTCGGGCCTCGGAACCGGCTTCCCCTTCGCCCTGCCCTCAGGGCTTGGTCTGTGGCTGTTGCTGCTGCTGGGTGCACTGACTGCAGCCGCGCAGTATCTCCTGGGCGTCGCCTACAAGGTCGCCGATGCCACCTATCTGCAGCCGTTCGGCGACTTCAAGGTGCCGCTCAGCGGCCTGCTCGGCTGGATCGTCCTCGGCCAGGTGCCGACCGTCTGGTTCTGGCCCGGCGCGGCGATGATCTTGGGTGCATCGATGTTCATCTACTGGGCGGAGTCCGGGCGGCGGCAAACCTACAGCCTGGCCTGAACGCCCTGCTCCCGGCTGGTCCGGGAGCGGCGCCACTGCGAGACGGCTTGATCGGCAGCCCAGATTGCGGACTATGGAAGAAACGCGGAGTGAACCATGTCCGACCTCACCACCACCAGGATCGCGCCCCCAGCCAGCTTCGACTTGCTCCGCAGCGCAATTCTCGATCGCAAGGCGGAGTTGCCTAAGCGCCTGGTCCAGGTGGCGGCCTACGCACTCGATCACCCCGACGAGATCGCCTTTGGCACTGCCGCCAGCATCGCCCAGTCTGCCGGCGTGCAGCCCTCCACCCTCGTCCGTTTTGCCCAGCAGTTCGGCTTTGACGGCTTTTCTGGGCTGCAACTGCTGTTCCAGGCCCGCTTGCGAGCGCGCACCTCCTCCTACGAGGACCGGTTGCGGGCGCTGGAGGCAGACGGGCCGGCGCTGACCGCGAGCGCCACCATCCTCAATGGCTTCGTTGCGGCGGCGCACCGCTCCGTCGATGCAATCGGGGCCTCCGTCGAGCCCGAGGCGTTCGAGCGGGCGGTCGCCCTGCTGGCACAGGCCCGCACTATCCACCTTATCGCCAAGCGACGGTCCTACCCGATCAGCAGCTACATGGCTTACGCCTTCGGCAAGCTGAAGGTGCGCTATCAACTGGTCGGAACTGCGGCCGGCATCGACGATGACATGCTCGCCATGGCGACACCGGAGGACGCCGCTTTCGCCGTGAGCTTTGCCCCCTATGCGTCCGAAAGCGCCGACCAGGCCCGCGCCATGGCCGCACGCGGCATCCCGGTCGTGTCGCTCACGGACAGTGCGCTGTCGCCCTTGGCTGAGTGTTCACAGGAATGGTTTGAGCTCGCCGAAGCCGACCATGCCGGCTTTCGCTCCCTCTCGGCCAGCATGGCCTTCGCCATGGCCCTTACCGTGAGCATTGCCGAAGAGCGCCGCCGGCGCTATGGAACGAATATTCCATATTGACGCGCAGTGGAGCCTATGTTTCGTGGCGTGGGAAACCAGGAACGAGGTAACGGCGTGAACGATACCCCGGAGACGCTGCCACTCGACGTCATCACCATCGGCCGGGCCTCGGTCGACCTTTATGGCCAGCAAATCGGCACACGGCTCGAGGATGTCGGCAGCTTCGCGAAATCGGTCGGCGGCTGCCCCACCAACATCGCCGTCGGCACAGCCAGACTGGGACTGAAATCCGCCCTCATCACGCGCGTGGGCAATGAGCAGATGGGTCGCTTCATCCGCGAGCAACTCACTCGCGAGGGCGTCGAGACGGGCGGTATCGTCACCGATCCGGACCGGCTGACGGCGCTCGTGCTGCTCTCGGTGGAAAACGAACATTCGTTCCCGCTGATCTTTTACCGCGACAACTGCGCCGACAACGCGCTCGACGAGGCCGACATCGACGAGGCCTTCATCCGGCGAGCGCAGGCGGTGCTGGTCACCGGAACCCACTTTTCCAAGGCGCACACCGACGCGGCCCAGCGCAAGGCGATGCGGATCGCCAAGGCCAATGGCGCCAAGGTCATCCTCGATATCGACTACCGACCCAATCTCTGGGGGCTGGCGGGGCACGACGCGGGGGACAGCCGCTACATCGCCTCCGAGGCGGTGTCGGCGCAGATGAAGTCGGTGCTGTCCGATTGCGACCTCATCGTTGGCACGGAAGAGGAAGTGCTGATCGCCTCGGGCGAAGCCGACCTGCTGGCCGCGCTCAGGACCATCCGCGCCCTGTCATCTGCCACCATCGTGCTCAAGCGGGGCCCGATGGGGTGCATCGTCTACGACGGTGCAATCCCGGACGACCTGGAATCCGGGATCATCGGCAAGGGCTTCCCAATCGAGGTCTACAACGTGCTGGGCGCTGGCGACGCCTTCATGAGCGGCTTCCTGCGCGGCTGGTTGCGCGGCGAGCCGCATGCCACCAGCGCCACCTGGGCCAATGCCTGCGGGGCCTTCGCCGTCAGCCGGCTGCTCTGCGCGCCGGAAATCCCGACCTGGACCGAACTCAACTACTTCCTCGAACGCGGCAGTCCGGAGCGTGCCCTGCGCAAGGATGCCGCGATCAACCACGTGCACTGGGCAACAACCCGCCGCCAGACAATTCAAAGCCTCAAGGCACTGGCGATCGATCACCGCAGTCAGCTCGAAGACCTGGCGGGCGGCGACGAGGCCCGCATTGCGCGCATTCCGGCCTTCAAGGTTCTGGCGGTGGAGGCCGCGGCCAAAATCGCGGCGGGCCGAGACGGCTTCGGAATGCTGCTGGACGACAAATACGGCCGGGACGCGCTCTACGCCGCCGCCAGCCAAAATCTCTGGATCGCCAAGCCGGTCGAACTGCCCGGCTCGCGCCCCCTGCAGTTCGAGTTCAGCCCGGATTTCGGCTCTAGGCTTGTCGACTGGCCCGTCGACCACTGCATCAAGGTGCTGTGTTTCTACCACCCCGACGACGGTGTGGACCTGAAGCGGGCGCAGATCGAGAGGTTGCGCGCCGCCTATGACGCGGCGCGAAAGATCGGCCGCGAACTGCTGATCGAGATCATCGCGAGCAAGCATGGCGACCTGGACGACGATACGGTCGCCCGTGTCCTCGGCGAGGTCTATGATGCCGGTATCAAGCCGGACTGGTGGAAGCTCGAGCCGCAGCCTGGCACGGCCGCATGGGCAAGGATTGACGCAGTGATCGAGCAGCGCGACCCGCTGTGTCGCGGCGTATTGCTGCTTGGTCTCGACGCGCCCCAGGATGCGCTCCAAGCCGCTTTTGTCAGCGCACGATCCTCGCGAACCGTCAGGGGGTTTGCGGTGGGTCGCACCATCTTCGCAGAACCGGCGCGGCGCTGGCTTGCCGGTACGATGACGGATGCGGAAGCGGTGGCCGAGATGAGCCGGCGGTTCGGCGCACTGGTCGACATCTGGGACGGTCTCGATGCAAGGTGAGGCAGGGAAATTGGACGCAAGCATGAGCCAGAACACCATCCGACTGACCATGGCGCAGGCCGTGGCGCGCTTCCTCACCATGCAAAAGACGGTGATCGACGGCGGCACGGTGCCCATCTTCGGTGGCGTGTTCGCCATTTTCGGCCACGGCAACGTCGCCGGCATGGGCGAAGCCCTGCATGGGGTGAAGGACACCCTGCCAACCTATCGCGCTCAGAATGAACAGGGCATGGCCCACGCCGCCATTGCCTATGCCAAGGCCAGTCACCGCCGCCGTTTCATGGCCTGTACCACTTCGATCGGCCCGGGCGCGCTCAACATGGTGACCGCCGCTGCCCTCGCCCATGTCAATCGCCTGCCGGTGCTGCTGCTGCCCGGCGACGTCTTCGCCAACCGCCAGCCGGACCCTGTCCTGCAGCAGATGGAGGACTTCGGCGACGGCACCGCAACGGTCAATGACTGCTTCAAGCCGGTGAGCCGCTACTTCGACCGCATCACGCGGCCCGAGCAGATCATCCCCGCTCTGCGCCGGGCAATGGCTGTGCTCACGGATCCGGCCGAGTGCGGCCCGGTGACGCTCAGCCTCTGCCAGGATGTGCAGGCGCAAGCTTATGATTACCCGGAAAGTCTCTTTGCCGAGACCGTATGGCACATCCGGCGCCCCATGCCGGATGCCGACGAGTTCGCCGCCGCGGCCGCTGCCCTGCTACAGGCCAAAAAGCCCTTGATCATTGCCGGGGGCGGCGTGCTCTACTCGGAAGCAACGCAGGCGCTGCGCAGCTTTGCCGAGCGGTACGGCGTGCCGGTGATGGAAACGCAGGCCGGTAAGTCCAGCCTGCCGCACGACCACAGGCTCAACATGGGATCGGTGGGCGTGACCGGGACTTCGGCGGCCAACCGGCTGGCCGAGCAAGCCGACGTGGTGCTGGCGGTAGGTTCGCGGCTGCAGGACTTCACCACCGGCTCCTGGGCGCTGTTCAAGAATGACAACCTCAAGATCATCGGCCTCAACACGCAGCCTTTCGACGCGCACAAGCATCGCGCCCTGCCCCTCGTCGCCGACGCGCGGGCAGGTCTGGAGGCCCTCAACGCCGCGCTGGCGGGCTGGCAAGTCGATAAGGACTGGACGGCAGATGCAGAGGCCGGCAGGCAGGATTGGCTGACGGCCGCAGATGCCGCAACGGCCGCCACCAATGCGGCGCTGCCCTCGGACGCGCAGGTGATCGGGGCCGTGCAGCGTGCCCGCGAGCATGCGACGGTGGTCTGTGCCGCGGGCGGCCTTCCGGGTGAGTTGCACAAGCTGTGGAAGGCGCATGAGCCGGGCAGCTACCACCTCGAATATGGTTTCTCGACGATGGGTTATGAGATCGCGGGCGGGCTGGGCGTGAAGCTGGCGCGGCCCGAGGCCGACGTCGTCGTCATGGTGGGCGATGGCAGTTATCTAATGCTCAACTCGGAGATCGTCAGCGCCGTCATGCTGGGCGCCAGCATGACCATCGTCGTGCTCGACAATTCAGGCTATGGCTGCATCAACAGGCTGCAGATGGCGACCGGAGGAGCCAACTTCAACAACCTGCTCAAGGACGCCAAGCATGAGACTTTGCCGCGGATAGACTTCGCGGCCCATGCTGCATCGATGGGTGCCAGCGCCCACAAGGCCGCGTCGCTTTCCGAACTGGAAGCGGCGCTGCAGGAGACCCAGGGCGCGCGGGGCGTCACGGTCATCGTCATCGATACCGATCCCCTCGTCACCACAGATGCAGGCGGCCACTGGTGGGACGTTGCCGTACCCGAGGTCAGCGAACGGGCAGAGGTCAAGGCGGCGCGAGATGCCTATGTTGCAGCGCTTCGGGCGCAGCGCATCGGCTAGGCTGAATCAGGAGCACTCAATGAAAGCCAAACTCGGCATGTCGCCGATCGCCTGGTGGAACGATGATCTCGCTGAGCTCAGCGATGACGTTTCCCTGGAGGAATGCCTGCGCCAGTCCCGTTCGGCCGGCTTTACCGGCATGGAAAAGGGCCGCCGCTTTCCCGACGATCCCGAGATCATGCTGCCGATCCTCAAGGCTGCAGACGTCACTCTTTGTGGCGGCTGGTTTTCCGGCACGCTGGTGGACGAGGACATCGAAGCCAACAAGGATCGCATCGCGCCGATGATTGACCTGTTCAAGGCCGTTGATGCGCCCTGTATCGTCTATGGCGAGGTCGCCCGCTCCATCCAGGGGGATCGCAGCAAGCCGCTGGCGGCCAAGCCGCGGCTGAGCGATGACGAGATGCGCAGCTATGCCCGCAAGGTTACCACGTTCGGCGAATGGTGCGCGGAACAGGGCATGCCCCTCTCCTATCACCACCACATGGCTGCCGTGGTGGAGACCGAAGAGGAACTCGATGCCTTCATGCAGTATTCAGGCGAGGGCATCCCCCTGTTGCTCGACGCAGGCCATCTGGCGTTTGCCGGTGGCGACGTGTTGCGTGCCATCGAGAAGCATCATCGACGCATCAACCACGTGCATGTGAAGGATGTGCGGATGGAGGTCATTACCGGGCTTGACCGCTCCAGGCAGTCCTTCCTCGATGCCGTCGCCCTTGGCACCTTCACCGTGCCGGGAAATGGATCGCTCGATTTTGGCGCTATCGTCCAGAAGCTGGCCGACTTCGGCTATGAAGGCTGGTTTGTCGTCGAGGCCGAACAAGACCCGAGGAAAAACCCGCCGCTGCGCATGGCCCAGGTAGGTCATCGCGAACTCATGCGTGTGATGACGGCGGCAGGTTACACTGTCGAGACGCAGGGTTTTCCCAAGGGGTGAGTTTTGCCCAGGCGGTGTGCTAGAGCATCCGGCAAACTCAATCTGGTTCGAGGTGACGCGATGGCTCTGAAACAAAACGACCTGACATGGTTCCGGCCGATGTGGCGGCGCGTCGCCGTGGCGGTCTTTCTAAGCGCTTGGTTGGCTTGGGAACTGCTTTGGTCAAAGGACATGTTCTGGGCGCTGCTGGTGGCAGCGGCCCTTGCCTATACGCTTTACAACTTCTTCTATGCCTTTCCCAAGGAGGAACCGTCCCATGACGATGTCAAACCTGCGGGTCCGCCCGAAAGCGAAGACGGGCCTCGTCCATGATGTGACCCCGGATTCGGCCGGCTGGAGCTATGTCGGCTTTGCCCTCCACAAGCTCGAGGCCGGTGCGGTGGCAGGGGGGACGTCCGGGGCCCAGGAACTGTGCCTGGTGCTCGTGAGCGGCAAGGCGCGGATAGCTGTCGATGGCGTGGATATGGGGGAGATCGGCGAGCGGATGTCGCCTTTCGAGGGTGCGCCTTGGGCAGTCTATGTTCCCGCTGGCAGCGAATGGGCTGCCGATGCAACCACCGCGGTCGAACTCGCCGTCTGCGCCGCGCCGGGAGGCGGAAGCTACAAGCCCAAGGTCATCGCGCCGGGTGTGCATCCGCGCATTACCCGCGGCAAGGGCGCCAATGTGCGCCACGTCTACAATATCATGCCTGAGGATGACGGCTCGGCCCACTCGCTTCTGGTGGTGGAGGTGATCACGCCTCAAGGTAATACGTCTTCCTATCCGCCGCACAAGCATGATCGGGATGACCTGCCGCACGAAAGCCAACTGGAGGAGACGTACTTCCATCGTATCAATCCGCCGCAGGGCTTTGCAATGCAGCGGGTCTATACGGACGACCGGAGCCTGGACGAGGCGTTGGTGATCGAGGACGGCGACGTGACCCTAGTGCCGCGCGGCTATCATCCCGTAGCAACGACGGCGGGCTACGATCTCTACTATCTGAACGTCATGGCCGGGCCGAAGCGGGTTTGGAAGTTCCACAACGCTCCCGAGCACGAGTGGATGCTCACATAGCGCTTTGCTGCACATTACCGACCGTGGAAAACATCCGTGTCGGCCAACGCGCCCGTTGCTTCGCTCACCCGGACCGCCCTGCCCTCCTTGGCCGATTTCAGCGCGGCGTCAGCCATGGCGAGCGCAATCAGCCCATCGATCCCGCTCGGTGAAGCCGGAGATTTCGATTCAACGGCGTCGATGAAACTACTGATTTCGCGAGCATAAGCTTCTGTGTAGCGGGTCATGAAGAAATCATGCAGCGGCGGCCGGGTGTAGCCGGCAGCATTTGCTACTTCGATGGATACCGGGCGCTGGTTCTCGGCGGCGACGGCCCCCTTGCTGCCATGCACTTCGATGCGCTGGTCATAGCCATAGGTGGCGCGGCGGGAGTTGGAGATGGTGGCGTGCTTTCCCGAAGCGGTAGACAGCATGACCGAAACGCTGTCGTAGTCCCCGGCGTCACCGATGGCCTTGTCCACCAGCACCGAGCCCTGCGCCGTCACCGTGTCGATCTCTTCGCCTAGCAGGAAACGCGCCATGTCAAAATCGTGGATCGTCATATCCCTGAATATGCCACCCGACCGCTTGATGTAGTCCACCGGCGGCGCCCCGGGATCGCGCGAGATGATGGTCACCATCTCAACCGCACCGATTTCGCCCTTTTCGATGACGTCCTTCATGGCCTGGAAATGCGGATCGAAGCGTCGGTTGAACCCCACCATCAGCGTCCCGCCCTCGGCGTCGACCACCTTTAGGCATTGCTTGACCCGCTCGACATCGAGGTCGATCGGCTTTTCGCAAAAGATGGCCTTTCCAGCGCGAGAGAACTGCTCGATCAGATCGGCATGGGTGTCGGTCGGGGTGCAGATGACCACGGCGTCGATGTCGGGTGATGCCAGGATGTTCTCGACGCTCCGCACGGCGCAGCCGTACTGGCTGGCAAGATCATCGGCGGCTTTGGCAAAGGCGTCGGCCACCGCCACCAGCTTTGCCTTCGAATTTGATGAAACTGCCTTGGCGTGCACTTTGCCAATGCGGCCGGCGCCGAGCAGGCCGAAACGTACACTCATCTTGGGCATCTCCACAGAAGGCTAGGCATCACAGGTGCCGCAGCAAGGTTGTCTCGCTGGGGTCAGGTTTCACGTGCGCGTTCAAGGATGCGCTTGCATTCCAGCAACTCGCGCAGCACGTCCGAAAGCTTGTCTCGCGATTCCGCATCCAGACCCGGACTGGCTTGCATCACGGCGTCTTCGATCTCGGCCTCGTCCCCTGCGGCTTCGGCCTGCTCGATCATCGGCAGGATGTCTTCGAGGGGCTTGCCCTCCCCTACGGCAATGACGTAGCGGCTGCCCTGGTCCTTGAGGATACGTTGCACGCCCTTGATGGTGAAACCCTGATCATAGAGCAGGTGGCGGATGCCGCGCAGCAGGAGCACGTCCTCGGGACGATAATAACGCCGGCCGCCGCCGCGCTTCAGCGGCTTGATGGTCGAGAAACGAGTTTCCCAAAACCGCAGGACATGCTGGGGAAGGTCCAGCTCATCGGCGGCTTCGGATATGGTCCGGAAGGCGTCTGGCGACTTGTCCACGAAAGCTGAGACTCGCTGGATAGCTTATTTTCCAGCACGAACCATAGATTTGTTGATCTTGGACTTCAACACGTTGGATGGTTTGAACACAAGAACCTGTCGCGGGAGAATTGGCACTTCCTCGCCGGTTTTGGGATTGCGACCGATGCGTTCATTCTTGGACCGCACCTGAAAGGAACCGAAGGAGGAAAGCTTGACGTTCGATCCGGTGATGAGAGCGTCGCCGATCAGTTCAAGCACCCGCTCCACCAGTTCGGCCGACTCGCTTCGCGACAAGCCCACCGTGCCGTAAACCGCCTCAGCAAGGTCGGCTCGCGTTACCGTCTTCTGCGTCATTCGTACCCCCGTTTTGCCGAAAGGTGCAAATCCCCATGCCGGGACGAGCTACTTCGCCTCCCCGATGAGAGTCGCTGAGACTACAACCCAAGCAGGATTGAGTCACAACCGCGCGAAACCCGTCCCTTCACTCAGCGCGACCGGACTATCAAAGTCCTTCTTGTGCCCGGTTTGCACGCTGTGCCCCTACACCAGAAAACACACTAACGCCTTGAAACGGCTAAGGTCAATTGGCCGAGGACCTGCTACCAGCGAATGAGAGAGGCGCCCCAGGTAAAGCCGCCACCCATCGCCTCGAGCATCACCAGATCACCCGGCTTGATGCGACCATCGGCTACCGCGGCGCTCAGGGCGAGCGGTACAGAGGCAGCCGAAGTGTTGGCGTGCTGGTCGACTGTGACCACCACCTTTTCCGGTGGCAAACCGAGCTTGGCACCCGCTCCGTCGATGATGCGCCTGTTGGCCTGGTGGGGCACGAACCAGTCGAGATCGTCCACGGTGTAGCCGGCCTTGTCGAGCGTGGCGTAGACCACGTCGGTTATCTTGCCCACGGCGTGCCGGAACACTTCGGGGCCCTGCATATGAACATGACCCGTCGTGCCGGTGGTCGACGGCCCACCATCCACATAAAGCTTGTCCCAGTGATGACCGTCGGAACGCAACGCCGATGCCAGCACCCCGCGCTCGGGCTCATCATCGGCCAGTTCGATCTTCTCCATCACGACTGCGCCAGCACCATCGCCGAACAGCACGCAGGTGGTGCGGTCGCTCCAATCGAGCAGGCGCGAGAATGTTTCAGCGCCGATGACGAGGGCGCGCGTGGCGAGCCCATTCTTGATGTAGCTGTCCGCGGTGGCCACTGCGTAAACGAAGCCGGAGCAGACGGCCTGTATGTCAAACGCCATGCCGTGGTGCATGCCCAGCTTCATCTGCACCAGGGTGGCAGCCGCCGGGAACGTATAATCCGCCGTTGTCGTGGCGACGACGATCAGATCGATGTCATCGGGGGTTACCCCAGCCGCAGCCATCGCCTTTCGCGCCGCTTCCACGGCCAGGTCCGAGGTGAACTGTCCTTCGGCCGCGATATGGCGCTTCTTGATGCCGACGCGCTGCTGTATCCACTCGTCGGAGGTATCGACCATGGTAGCCAGTTCGGCGTTGGTGAGAATCTTCTCGGGAAGATAACCGCCTACACCGCGGATGATCGTACGCGTCTTGGTCACGCCGGGCCTGCCTCGGGTTGTGCTTCGGCGGTGTCTGGAACCGCCTTTACTGGGAAGCGCTGCATGGTTTCGCCGATCTTGTCTATGAGGCGACTGCGCGCCATCTCATAGGAAAGGCCGAGAGCGCTCTTGTAGCCGATCTCATCAGTACCGCCATGCGATTTGATGACGATGCCATTCAGCCCCATGAAAACGCCGCCATTGACGGTCCGTGGGTCCATTCTGCGCCGCAGGGCGTTCAGTGCCGAGGTGGCGAACAGCGCACCGATGCGGCTCATCATGTTCGACTTGAGCGCAGTGCGAAGGTAGGAGCCTACCTGCCGAGCCGTACCCTCGGCCGTCTTGAGCGCGATGTTGCCGACGAAACCTTCGGTGACAACCACATCGACGGTGCCCTTGCCGATGTCGTCGCCCTCCACAAACCCGTGATAGGTAAAACCTGAGCCGCTGGCTTCAGTGAGTATCCGTCCGGCTTCCTTGATATAGTCCAGCCCCTTGACCTCTTCGGTTCCCACGTTGAGCAGGCCGACTGTCGGCGAATCGTGGTTAAACAGGCAGCGCGCCAGGGCCGAACCCAGAATCGCATAGTCGACCAGCTGCCTTGCGTCCGCGCCAATGGTAGCACCCATGTCGAGCACGATGATGTCGCTGCGAAGGGTGGGCCAGATGGCGGCAATACCCGGCCGGGCAATGCCGTCCATTGGGCGGAGGCAGATGGTGGCCATGGCCATCAGTGCGCCGGTATTGCCCCCGGAGATGGCGACATCGGCCTCGCCATCCTTGACGGCCTGGATGGCCATCCACATCGACGAGGTGCCCCTGCCCTTGCGCAGTGCCTGGCTGGGCTTCTCGTCCATGGCAATGACCTGCTCGCAATGGCGCACGGTGGAGGCGGACTTGAGATCGGGGAACTCGTCGAGCAGCGGTGTGATCTGCTCCTGCCGACCATGGAAGATGAAGCGGGCATTCTTGTGCTCGCGTAGCGTCAGAAAGGCGCCATGAATGACTGCGCGGGGGGCATTATCACCGCCCATGGCGTCTACCGATATCGTTATAATGTCGCTCATTCAGTCCGCCTTGTGCCTCGCAAGGAGGCCGTCAAACATACCGCATCGAGGAGTCGGTGCAAGCCCGCCACCCGGTGCTATGGGTCACTATCCGTGGACTTCTTGAGCTTCTCGAGCGCCGCGAACGGGCTGATGGGGCCACCGTTGACCTCGACCCCCAGCGAATCGAGGCTCTCGCCTGGGCGGCGTGGATAAGGGTCGATGGCCAGAGCCAAGGTTTCTATCAACAGCGCGCTCAGATCCACTTCGGGACCGTCGATGTGATCAGGAAAATCGTCGTCCTCGAGGTCGACGAACACTTCGGAGCCCGGCGTCGGCTTATGCGCTTGCGCCTCGGGCAGGAAGACACGGTCGACGCCTTCGTCGATATGCTGCTGGACTGGCTCGAAGGTCACCACTGATGGCTGCACCACGTCGGCCAGCAAGCGACCAAGCGCCCGGATGCCCCCGCGAAAGGGCGCCACCGTCAGCGTCGCTTCAAATGCGTCCACCGCGCTGATCTGGAGCAGGTCTGCCAGGGCGGCACGCGTTGGCTCGTCCAGCTTAACACTCAGATCGCGACCGCCTGCTGGCAGACGGTCAAGCCGGACCACTGCGTCAAAAAGGGGAGCATCAGGATGCATCTGCGACCTCGAACGTCAAAACACCACCAGTGATGGTCTCCGTCGCCTGTCGCGCCAGAGCCTCGTCCTGGGCGAACAGGTAGTGCGCCAGTTCCTCGACATGCGGACCGCTGGCGCCACCGAAGAGATTGCGGGAGAGCACTTCGCTAAGCGCCGCCTGGTTCCCGCGATCCAGGGCTTCGTTCATGGATGCGAGCAGACCAAAGAAGACGTTGCCCATCTTCTGGATGCGTTTGGGCACGCCCAGATCGCCCACGCCCATCTCACGCAGAGAGCGGTCCATGTCCTTGAAGAAGAGGTCGAAGACCGCCTGGCTGAAATCCTTCTGTTCTCCCGACCCGGCGCGCAGACGCCGGAACAACAGCGCCAGATGCAGACAGATCATGTCGAACCGCCCAGTGACGGTGTCCGGCATCTGCCATTCCGCGTAGAAACGGGGTTGCCGGGATTGCGCCACAATGGCGCTATAGACGGCATAAACCGGTGCGGTAGCTGTGTTCTTGCGGAACAGGGACAGGATCATGGGATTGCGCTCAGCATCTCGATCGGCCTAACAGGGACGCCGGACCATTGCCAGCTTGCCAGACGGATAGCTTGGCAGTTACACATTCCGGCGACATGAGGGTCGCCGCCTTGTTGTCGAGCCTATAGTCGAGAGCCATCGAGAAAGTCAAATTCATGCCCCTGCGTACCGCCTCCGGTTCAATCGCGCCGCTCGCCGCAGCCGCCCTGCTCGCGGTGACGATGGCGGCATGTACCAGCAGCAATTCACTGATCACCAAGCGGACCCAGGGCTACGAAATATCCGACAGCGCCCTGGCGCAAATTCGGCCCGGCCAGAGCCAGCAGTTGGTGACGCTGGTTCTTGGATCGCCTCAGTCGACCAACACGTTCGGCGACCAATCTGCATTCTATTATGTCGAGACCAAGGTGCGGGAGACCGCGTTCGGCATGAGGATAATCGATTCGCGGACCGTGCTGGTGATCTACTTCGACAAGAACAAGAAGGTCATCGACAAGGCGGTCTACGGATTGCAGGATGGCAAGACCATCGCCATCGAGAGCCGTCGTACGCCCTCCTTCGGCGAAGACCGGTCCTTCATCGACCAGATCCTGCAGTCGTTCTAGACTGCTGCCGGCGCACTGGGTCTGACGGGGATCAAGCCTTGTCGGACTCGGTCAGGTCCACACCGGATGCGCGCGCTATCGCATCGAGAGCAGCGTTGACCAGCCCGGTCGCATCGTCCTCATAGAACGCTTTGGCGACGTCCACATATTCAGTGATGACGACGCGCGGCGGAATGTCCTTGCGGCGCAGCAACTCGAATGCCGCAGCCCGCAGGATTGCCCGCAGCGTCGCATCGACCCTCTCCACTGGCCAGCCTTCAGCGAGCGCCCGGTCTACGGCAGGGTCGATCGCCAGCTGATGCTTAGCCACGCCCGTAACGATCTGGCGGAAGAAGTCCGCGTCCGCAGGCAGGTACTGCTCCCCCTCCACTTCGCGTCCAAGATGGAAGGCGCCGAACTGGGCGAGAGTATCTTCGAGCGACGCACGCCCGACATCCATCTGATAGAGCGCCTGGACGGCAGCCAGGCGCGCGGCGCCGCGCTGGTTGGCAGGACGATCGGCTTGGGGATTGCGCTTGGGGGCTTCGGCCATAACGACTTTCAATTTTGCTGCGTGGCCCAAGGGCGGCTCTGCCGGAGGCACGGCAACCCCATAATCTCCCACGGGAGGAACTTCAACAGGGGCGCGTGCAATCTATGAGACTGACCGCTCGTAGAGGGTCAATTCGTCGTCACCAAGCGTCTGGCGATGGACTTCAGCCAAGCCTGCGGTGGCGGGCAAGTCAGCAGCCGGTCCTGCGTCGCCGTCCGCATTGATGCGGCGAATGACAGCGAAGCGATCCACCAGGTTCGCCTTGAGAATCGCGGCCGCGAGCCGTGGCCCAGGCTCGACCAGAAGGCTCTGGATGCTACGTGCCGCTAGCGCCCGAAGTGCAGCATGAAGGTCTGGCCGACCGTTCTTGCCGTCTATCCGGATTGTTTCGACAGACACCGGCACGTCGACCTTCGCATTGGTTTCTGCAATGACTGCAGTGCGATAGCCGGAAAAGTCACCAATCAGATTCACGCTGCGATCAATGCCGGAGGCGCCGACGAGCACGACGCGAAGCGGCGTCCGCCCTGCCAGCCCAGGCAAGGCGACGCTGAGACCATGATCAAGATGACGCGTTGTAGCTGCCCCTAACAGAACTGCGTCGGAGCGGGTGCGCAGCATATTGACCCAGCGTTGCGCTTCAGATCCTGATGCCGGTGATCCTGCCTCGTCGCACCGATGCATGACGGCAGTGACGAAAGGGCGGCCAGCGGCATGGCGTGAGATATGACCTGCATGAAGGGCCTGTGAAGGGCCGTGTTCCGCCAGCAGAGTTTCGATACCGGCAGATTCAAGCTGCTTGACGGTGCCGCCCGCGCTGCGAGCATCGGGATCGGATGCACCGATCACCACTCGCATGATGCCCGAACGGATAATGGCTTGCACGCAGGGCGGCGTGCGTCCCCAATGGTGGCACGGCTCCAGTGTCACGTAGAGTGTGCAGCCGGCGGCCTCAAAGCCCGCCCGCGCCAAGGCCTCGGCTTCCGCGTGAGGACGACCACCCCTCGCCGTAACCGCACGAGCGACCAAGGTCTGCGAGCGGGGGTCGACCACCAATGCGGCAACGGCCGGATTGTCCGCAGTGGTGCCAACGAAAGGGGCGGCATAGCGCGCTGCGGCGTCAAGCCAGCGCCCGTCCTCGGGCGACAGAACACTCACTCGTCGTCCCGCAGGGTGCCCTGCCCCTGAGCAAGCTCGGCAAGGAAACTACGGAAATCGTCCGCTGCCGAGAAGTTCTTGTAGACCGAGGCGAAACGCACGAAAGCGACGTCATCGAGCCCCTTGAGACCCTCCATGACATACTCCCCGATCTGATCGGACGTTACCTCGACATCGCCCAGACTCTCCAGCTGGCGGACGATGCCGGAGATCATGCGCTCGGTGCGTTCCGGTTCGACTGTGCGCTTGCGCAGGGCAGTGTAAACCGACCTGGCCAGCTTCTCGCGATCAAACGGGACCTTGCGGCCACTCTTCTTGACCACTGTCAGGTCACGCAACTGGACGCGTTCGAAGGTGGTGAAGCGGCCGCCGCAGCCGTTGCAAACGCGGCGGCGGCGGATTGCTCCAGAATCCTCGGTAGGACGGCTGTCCTTGACCTGCGTATCGTCGTTTCCGCAATAGGGACAGCGCATCGGAGGCCTTAGTTCGCGTAGATCGGGAAGCGGGCGGTGAGTGCCTTGACCTTGTCGCGCACCGCCGATTCCACCAGGGCATTGCCCTCGTCGGAATTGGTCTCGCGCAGGCCATCGAGCACCTCTACGATGAGCTTGCCGATCTCCTGGAACTCGGCGACGCCGAAGCCGCGCGTCGTCCCGGCGGGAGTTCCAAGGCGAATGCCGGAGGTGACGAAAGGCTTCTCCGGATCAAAGGGAATGCCGTTCTTGTTGCAGGTGATGTAGGCGCGGCCCAGTCCCTGCTCGGCCTTCTTGCCGGTAGCCTGCTTTGGCCGCAGATCCACCAGCATCAGGTGGTTGTCGGTGCCACCGGAGACGACGTCTAGCCCCTCTGACTTCAGCGTCTCGGCCAGCGCCCGCGCGTTGGCGACCACCTGCTGGGCATAGGCCTTGAACTCCGGCTGCAGCGCTTCCTTGAACGCCACTGCCTTCGCTGCGATGACATGCATCAGAGGGCCACCCTGGAGCCCGGGGAAGACCGCCGAGTTGATCTTCTTGGCGATGTCCTCGTCGTTGCTCAAGATCATGCCGCCGCGCGGCCCGCGCAGCGACTTGTGGGTCGTGGTGGTGGTGACGTGGGCGTGCGGCACCGGCGACGGATGGACGCCTCCGGCCACAAGGCCCGCAATGTGTGCCATGTCTACCATCAGATAAGCGCCGATGGAATCGGCAATCTGGCGGAAACGGGCCCAGTCCCAGATGCGGGAATAGGCGGTACCGCCGGCAACAATCAGCTTCGGCTTGTGCTCATGGGCCAGCCGCTCGACCTCATCCATGTCGAGCAGGTGATCGTCCTGGCGTACGCCGTAGGACACGACGTTGAACCACTTGCCGCTCATGTTGACCGGGGAGCCATGGGTCAAGTGACCCCCGGAGTTGAGGTCGAGCCCCATGAAGGTGTCGCCCGGCTGCAGCAGCGCCAGGAAGACGGCCTGGTTCATCTGGCTGCCAGAGTTCGGCTGCACATTGGCGTAGGCGGCACCGAAAAGCTGCTTGGCCCGCTCGATGGCCAGGGTCTCGGCAACGTCCACATATTGGCAGCCGCCATAGTAGCGCTTGCCCGGATAGCCTTCGGCATATTTGTTGGTCATGATCGAGCCCTGCGCCTCGAGAACGGCGCGAGAGACGATGTTTTCCGAAGCAATCAGCTCGATCTCATGCTGCTGACGACCCAGTTCGTTCCGGATTGCGTCCGCGATCTCGGGGTCGCTTTCGGCCAGGGTGCTGGAAAAGAACCGCGGAAAGAGCGGCAATGATGTGACAGCGCTCATGGGACACAAACCTCACAAGAGACGAAGAAGATCGGCGTGACGATGGCCTTATCACGCCGTAACAGGCGATTCCAAGGCTGGCAAAATTGAGATTGATTCATGGGGCTACCCCGGTTGCGGATGGGTGCCCAGGCGAGCGGCTCTACAAGGTTCGCGTTCCCCGATGGTTACCCATCTCTTCTCGCCAGTCGCGCGAACAGCATCAGTATAGCGAAGCCACGGAACCAGGGGAAGTGTCTTGGGCGCAGCTACGCGAATTTGCCGGAACCAAGGGTGGGCGATTGCTCGGTCGGCGCCAGCTTCTTGCGCAGTTTGGCGAGCGCGACCTGCTGCATCTGCAACTTGCTGGCGGAAACCGGAGTGATGACAATCACCTCGACGCCGCTGGCAGCGTCTATGGCCGCAACCCGCATCTGCTGACCGACCTGCACGAATTCGAAGTAGACTTCACTGTCGACCATCGCCCTGCCCCTCCGGCACCGATCCTAGCAGGATTCTGGCGAGGGCGAATAGGCAACGCCGTCCGCGAGGACGGCGCTGCAGTTGCGATCGATTGCGGTCACACTTGCTCGAAGGCGACCTTGCCCTGCTCGTCGAACTTATACACATCGTCACGGAAGCTGACCGTGCCTTGACGGTTGGCCCAGGCGGTGATGTAGGTCGTGTGAAGCGGCACGCGGGCCTTGCACTCGACGTCCAGGCGCTCCAGCGACGCAAATGTCGCGTCGACCCGGTTCTGATCCCAGTCGCCATTGTCGCGCAGCAGCCAGGCGACCAAATGGTTGACACCCTCGACGCGCACGCAGCCCGAAGAATGGAAGCGGGCGTTTTCGCCGAACAGGGCTTTGGCCGGGGTATCGTGCAGGTAACAATCGTAGGGGTTGTAGAAGTTGATCTTGCAGTGGCCCATCGAATTGGCCGCGCCAGGCTCCTGCCGGTACATGTAGTTTATGGCGTTGCCGATATTGTACCAATCGATGGATGCAGGCGAGATCTCATTGCCGCTGCCATCGTAGATATGGATGTTCTGCTCGGTGAGATAGTTCGGATTTTCCTGCATGTACTTCGTGAGGTCACGCTCGACCAGCGACTTGGGCACATGCCAGTAGGGATTGAAGTTGATCTGGCTCACCTTGCTGGCCATGATTGGGGTGGCACGATCGACGCGACCAACCACGGCGATGTGGCGCTGTTCCACCATGCCGCCAGCGACCGCCTCAATCGTTGCGGCCGGAATATTGACGACGACATAGCGGTCGGTGAGGTTTGCCGCCATGTTCTGAACGCGGGTGAAGTTCAGGTAGAGCTGCTGCAGCCGGGTCGCGGCCGGCACGTTGAGCGCGTACCAGGTTGCTTCATCGACCTGACCGTTCACGATCAAACCGTGCCGCGCCTGGAAGGTCCGCACGCCACGATCGGTGACCTCGTCAAAGAGATCGTTGACGTTGGGTACCAGAACCATGTCGCCGGACGAAATCAGCCTGCGCTTGAGCGCCACGACGGCGGGGCCGGACTTGCCGATGAGCAGGCGGAACGCCTCCTGCGGCACCTCTTCCCAGCCGCCATTGGCGACGAAGGGTTCGTACTGGGAGATCGCCAACTGAAGGTTGTAGGCCGTGTCGTATGACAGGATCGGTTCATTGGTGGCAATCAGGGCTTCAGCGGCGGCCGTGTTGCCATCCTTGTCGACGTTGCGCAGCACATTGCCGCGGTTCATCAGATCAAAGACCGACTCCTGCCCGCGCACAATCGCTGGCATTGCCATAGTGGCCCCGGCAATCGCCGTATACCGGAGCAGAGAACGTCTCGTCAGCCGCATTGAAATCTCACCCGTGCTGCCGGCCCAAATCAAGGGCCTGTACCTACCATTGCGTCGCGCTGCTCACAACGCGGTCAACCGCATGTGAAGCCCTTCAGGTCTCGTGAACCATGATTACGCGCGAAATGGTTTCAAACCGCTAACGACGCAGTTGGCCGGGGTTTGCGGCACAAATGTGGACGCCGGCCCCTGGGGACCGGCGTTGGCATTGGGATGTGGCGCGACTGCAACAGCGCCTGTCCAGTTTCAGAGCTTGTACAGGATCTGATCGACCCAGAAGCGCTCGAGGCGGGCGAGAGCCTTGTTCAGGCCATCGAACTCTTCGTCGCCCAGACCGCCGACCTTGTCGATGGACTTGAGGTGACGGTCATAGAGTTCGTCGATCACCTCGGCCACTTCCTCACCCTTCGGCGTCAGCTTGATGCGGACCGAGCGGCGGTCGGAGCGTGAGCGCTCCTGGAAGATGTAGCCGGTCTCGACAAGCTTCTTGAGGTTATAGGAGACGTTCGAGCCCAGGTAGTAGCCGCGGGAGCGAAGTTCGCCAGCGGTCAGTTCGGCATCGCCGATGTTGAACATCAGAAGGGCCTGGACAGGATTGATGTCATCCCAGCCCATGCGGTCGAACTCATCCTTGATGAGGTCGAGCAGGCGCCGGTGAAGGCGCTCAACCCGCGAAACAGCTTCCATATAAAGCGGCTTCAGGCTCTGCGGACGTTCCGGGACGATAGCCTCGGCTGCATTGGATTTGATTGCCATTTGTGCCTCACTGTTTTGCAGTCTGTGCGATTTTTCGCATCTCATGAGGCCAAACTACGGCGTGCGAACTAAGATCGCCCTAAGTGGCGTGATTAAGCACATCTTACTGGAATGCAATGAGAATTTGGCTTTACGCTTCGTTACACCGATGCATAAATCTGTAACCTTACGCGGGTGTGAACCGCGGTTCAGTCGGCGGCGCTGGCGCGGTTGAGCCGGATCGACAGCACGAAGATGATGAGGATCGACGCCAGCAGGACCCCCCGTATGGCAAAGCCGAAAGCCGTCATGCGCACGTCGGGATTGCCCATCAGGTAAAGCGACAGTTCGAGGGTAGTGGCGCCGACGAGAAGCACCGCGCCCCAACTCGCCTTGATCCACAATCCCACTGCGGCGAATAGCCGGGCCAATGCGAAGATGGCCAGATAAACGAAACCGGTCATGCCCAGCGTGGCAATGGGGCTGGCGTCGTCCATGTTGACGCCGAGCAGGCGCGCCGCATCGTTCAGACCAAGCACCAGACTGATGATGGCGACGATACGGATATAGATGGCGATGGGCTGGGCGCTGAGATCCATCCGGCTTTCTAGCCCGGCATTGCCGCGTGCGACAAGCCGAAGCTTGGAGCGGGCGGAAGGCGCTGATAGATGAAGCGTCAGGACAAGGAGCGTCACGATGGCAGAAAGCTGGGACAAGCACGACATGTCGTTTCTGGGCGGGCACCGGCTGCGCCGTACGCGCCGCACGGCCTGGAGCCGCGCCATGGTGCGCGAGACGGTGCTGAAGCCGGCCGACCTGATCTGGCCACTCTTCGTCATCGAGGGGCAGAACGAGAAGACGCAGATCCGCACAATGCCCGGCGTCGAGAGACTGAGTGTCGATCTCTGCGTCGAAGCGGCGAAGGCGGCCCGCGATGCGGGAATCCCCGCGCTGGCGCTGTTTCCCAATACGCCGGACCATCTGCGCACCGAGAACGGCGCGGAGGCATACAACCCCAACAACCTGATGTGTCGGGCGCTGTCGGCGATAAAGGACGCCGTGCCGGAAGTGGGGCTGATCGCCGACGTTGCACTGGACGAGTATTCCAGCGACGGTCAGGACGGACTGGTGCGCGACGGGGAAATCCTCAACGACGAGACCGTCGCGGTGATGATCCGTTCGGCGCTGGTGCAGAGCAAGGCGGGTGCCGACATCATCGCGCCGTCGGACATGATGGACGGCCGGGTCGGCGCCATTCGCGCGGCACTCGATAGCGCGGGCCATGAGCAGGTCCAGATCATGGCGTATGCCGCCAAGTATGCGTCCCATTTCTATGGACCGTTCCGCGAGGCGGTTGGGTCGGGCAGCCGGCTCAAGGGCGACAAGCGTACCTATCAGATGGACTATGCCAATTCTGACGAGGCCATGCGCGAGATCGAGCAGGACATCGCCGAAGGGGCCGACAGCATCATGGTCAAGCCGGGCATGCCCTATCTCGACATCGTGCGGCGGGCCAGGGACAGCTTCAACATTCCGATCTATGCCTACCAGGTGAGCGGGGAGTACGCGATGATCGAAATGGCCGCCGCAGCCGGCGCCATCGACCGCAAGGGGTCGATCCTCGAGAGCCTGCACGCCTTCAAGCGCGCCGGCGCCAACGGCGTGCTGACCTATTTCGCATTGGAGGTGGCGAGGGAACTGGGGCAACGTGGCTAGCCAGCATTTTTTGCGGCGGGCATCTTGCACGCCGACCCGGCTATGACGATGTTGTTTTGCATGAACCAGAGCCGCCCCACCCTGCCCGATCCCGCCACCGCGCCCGAACTGTTCGAGGGCGTGCTGACCCGTCGGGTCTTTGCTTTCCTGATCGACCTGATCGCGATGGGCGCGATGATCGTCGCCTTCGCCTTCGTCGGGCTGATCGCCGGCTTTCTGACCTTCGGCCTCGCCTGGCTGGCGCTGATCTTCGTCATCCCGGCCACGATCGTGCTGTATTATGGCGCAACGCTGGGCTCCACCAAGCGCGCCACGCTGGGCATGCAGGCCATGGACCTGGTGCTGACCCCGACCCGCAACCAGCCGCTCGATGGCTGGATGGCGATCGTCCATGCGGCGGTATTCTGGCTCACCACCTGGGTTTCGTGGCCCCTGTCGTTGCTGTTTGCGCTGTTCACGCCGCGCCGCCAAATGATTCACGACCTGATTACCGGGACCCTGATGGTGCGCCGGTCGCCCATGGTGCGCCACTGGCGCGCCCACAGCACGCAGACCAGTGGCGCATATTGACGTGTTGCGGGCGCTGAGGCGCGGGAGTACATTCTCCTGATTGTTCTCAAGGGTGCTGGATGACCGACCAGACGCCGGAAACTACACAGCTCTTCCTGACAGCGGCCATGCCGTGTCCCTACCTGCCCGGCAAGCAGGAACGGAAGCTGTTTACGCACCTGACGGGACGACGGGCGTCGAACCTGCATCACCTGCTGAGCGAGAACGGCTTCCGCCGCAGTCAAAACCTGATCTACCGGCCGGCCTGCGAGGGCTGCAACGCCTGCCAATCGGTGCGCATCGTGGCCGACGATTTCGCAACTTCGGGGCGCTTCCGCCGGGTGCTGCGCAACAATGACGACCTGTCGGTGGAAGTACGTCCCACCACCGCGACGAGCGAGCAGTACGACCTGTTCAAGCGCTACCTGGAATCGCGCCACGCCGGTGGTGGCATGAACCAGATGAGCTTTGTCGACTATGAGTACATGGTCGAGGATACCCCGGTGCAATCGGTGCTGGTGGAATACCGGCTACGCAACCACCCGGACCAGACGCTGGTGGCGGTCGCGCTGACGGACGTCATGCCCGACGGGCTGTCGATGGTCTATTCGTTCTACGATCCCGACCTGGCGGCGCGCAGCCTCGGCACGTACCTCATTCTCGATCACATAGCGCAGGTGCGATCGGCTTCCCTGCGCTATGTCTATCTCGGCTACTGGGTCAAGGACTCGCCGAAGATGGCCTACAAGACTCAGTTCCGGCCGCTCGAAGTCCAGAGAGGGACGCTCGGCTGGTGCACGCTCGAATAGCGTGCCAAGACCGGTAATGCCGAGCCCGCACAGCCAGCCGACCACGGGCGCCGCGTCGCCGCAGACTTGCCTGCGCCACAGGCTTCCGAGACATCGAGCGCGTGCCACCAACGCCCGGACGACGCAATGATCCTGATTGTAGAGCTGATCCGGCGTGCTCTCGTGCTGGGCGCCCTGGGTGCAGCGATTGCTGCGATCATGGCGCTGTACGGCTTCTGGGTGCCGGAACTGGACCTGCTCAATCATGGGCAGCTCCTGCTGTTGCCCGGAACGATCGCCGGACTGTTGATCGTGGTGGCGCTGCTGCGAGGCACGCGCCGCAAAGTTGCGGTGGTGGTGGCCCTGGCGGGTATCACGGCCTCTGCCAGCGTCATGCTGCCCGAGGTGGCGCGCGCGCTGCATTCCCGCCCTCCCGCACCGGCCAGCGGCACGATTACCCTGATGACGCACAACCTGTTCGGACTGAATTACGAAATGGAGAAGGTCACCGCGGCCATTTTCGCGGAAGATGCAGACATCATCGTATTGCAGGAATATTTCGGGGAACAGGCGAGCGAGTTGCACCCATTGCTGCTGGAACGGTACCCGTTCGTCGTCCGCTGCCGCGGCGGCAAGCGCGCCAATCTGGGGCTCTACTCGCGCATGCCGTTCGAGCAGGTGATGGATGGCGCGTGTCCCGACGACGCCTATGGCACGACCCGGACGGGCCATATCCTCGCGACGTTCCAGACCAGCGCGGGAAGACCCTTCTCGGTGATCACTACGCATCTGGACTGGCCCATTCCGGTAGAGCGTCAACTCACGCAGCTTAGCGCATTGGCAGGCACCGTGGACAAGATCGGGGGACCCGTTGTCCTGGCGGGCGATTTCAACGCGACGCCCTGGTCCTACGCGCTGCGCCGGTTCGAGACGCGGAGTGGATTAACGCGTCAGACGATGAACCTGCTGACCTTTCCGATGAGCTGGTACTATTTCGGGGCATGGCGGGACACGCTGCCGCTTCTGCCGCTGGACCACGTGTTTACGCGGGATGGCATCGTGGTTCACGATGTTGGTACCGGCCAGCCAACCGCCAGCGATCACCTGCCGGTGGTCGTCACGTTTTCCGTGGACTAGTCCTCCTGCCCCAGTTCCATGTCGAACACGATCAGCCCGTCGCGCCCGCCTTCGAGCGCTGCCACAAGCCGTGCGCCGGCAGCCTTGTGGGCCGGGTGCGGCAGGTAGCGGTCACGGGCGGCTTCGTCGGCGAAATCCATGATGAAGCCGTCGTTGAAGCTCTTACCGAGACGTTCGGGGGATACGTTGGACCCGAAATCGCAGCTGAGCAGGCCCTCGATCTGGCCCACCAAGGCGGCGAGGCCGGCATGGATTTCGGCGCGTTCCTCGGCGCTGACACCGGAGCGGAACTTGTAGAAGACGCAGTGGCGGATCATTGGAACATCCTCTCGATCGAGTTCGTGGCCCCACCCCCTCCCAACCTCCCCCATGAAGGGGGAGGTGCAGATCGCGCGGGTGGCTCGTCCGGTGCCTAGCCTACGAATTTGTTATTGCGGGGGAAGCCGTTGGGCGGCTGGCGACCGGCGGTGGCGCGGTCACCAAGCCAGTCGGTCAGTTCCTCGGTGGGCTTGGTATAGGTGCGACCCGAAGAATCGGTCCAGGTCAGGCCATCGGCGGCCCAGAAGGTCTTGAGATCGGAGATGCCTCCATCCTTGTAGCGCTGCAGGCGGACGCCCTTGCCGCGTGCCATCTCGGCCAACTGGGTGATCGGGAACACCAGCAGCTTGCGGTTCTGGCCGATCACTGCGACCCGGTCGCCAGCCACCGGCACCAGCAGGCGGGCTTCGTCGGGCGCCCCGACATTGAGGATCTGCTTGCCCTTGCGGGTATTGGCGATCATCTCGTCCTCGCCCACGATGAAGCCGTAGCCAGCGGAAGAGGCAATGATGCGCTTCTGGCCGGGGCGATAGACGAAGATGTCGACGACATCCTGCCCTTCCTCGATATCGACCATGATACGCACCGGCTCGCCCTGGCCGCGGCCACCGGGGAGCTTATCGCCCGCTAAGGTATAGACCTTGCCGCCGGTGGTCAGCATAAGCAGCTTGTCGGTGGTCTCGCATTTGAGGGCCAGCTTGAGGCGGTCACCGGCCTTGTAGCCGCGCTCATCGGAGACATCGATAGAGTGGCCCTTGGGCGCGCGGATCCAACCCTTTTCCGACAGGATCACCGTGATCGGCTCGCGCTCGATAAAGGCCTCGGTGACTTCGACGGCGCTGGCATTGGGCGCGTCGCCGAGGATGGTGCGGCGGGCGCCGAGCGGATGCGGTTCGCCATCGTCAGTGACCAGGGGATAGGCCTTGCGGAGCGCCTCGATCTCCTTGCTGATATTGCCCCATTGCCGCTTCTCGGAGGCGAGCAGCCCCTCGATATGCGCCTTCTCGTCGGTGAGGGCGGCGTGCTCCTTGCGCAACTCGATCTCCTCGAGCTTGCGCAGCGAGCGCAGGCGCATGTTGAGGATGGCTTCGGCCTGGACGTCGGTGAGCTCAAACGTGGCCATTAGCGAGGCCTTGGCATCGTCCTCCTCGCGGATGATGCGGATCACCTCGTCGAGGTTAAGATAGGCGATGATGTAGCCGGCAAGCACTTCGAGCCGATGCGCGATCTGCTCGAGGCGATGGTTGGAGCGACGGACCAGCACTTCCTTGCGATGCGCCAGCCATGCCTTGAGCGCCTGGGCCAGGCTCATGACCTTGGGCACGGCGCCCCGGTCCAGCACGTTGAGATTGAGCGGGAAGCGGGTTTCGAGATCGGTGGTCTTGAACAACTGTTCCATCAGGATCACCGCATCGACAGTGCGCGCGCGCGGCTCCAGCACGAGACGAATGTCGTCCGAGCTCTCGTCGCGCACATCCTTGAGCAGCGGCAACTTCTTAGCCAGCAGCAGCTCGGCGATCTTTTCCACCAGCCGCGACTTCTGGATGCCGTAGGGGATTTCGGTGACCACGATCAGGTAAACGCCCCGGCCGGTCTCCTCGATCTCCCACTTGGCGCGCAGGCGGAAGGAGCCGCGCCCGGTCTCGTAGGACTGGGCAATGGAAGACGGGGATTCAACCAGAATGCCGCCGGTCGGGAAATCAGGGCCCTTCACGAACTGAGTCAGGTCGTGGGCGGAAGCATCTGGATTGACGTTGATAATGTGCAGGGCAGCGTCGCAGAGCTCGGCGACGTTGTGCGGGGGGATCGAGGTCGCCATGCCCACGGCAATGCCGGTGGAGCCGTTGGCCAGCAGGTTGGGGAAGTTCGAGGGCAGGACGACCGGCTCTTCGTCTTCGCCGTCATAGGTCGGCTTGAAGTCGATGGCGTTTTCCGTGATGCCTTCGAGCAGGCGGGTCGCCACGTCGGTCATGCGGGATTCGGTGTAGCGCATGGCCGCGGCGTTATCGCCGTCGATATTACCGAAATTGCCCTGCCCATCGACCAGCGGGTAGCGCAGCGCGAAATCCTGTGCCAGGCGGACCAGCGCATCGTAGATCGACTGGTCGCCATGGGGATGGAACTTACCGATCACGTCGCCGACGATGCGAGCGGACTTCTTGTAGCCCTGGCCCGGATCGAGCTTGAGCAGGCGCATGGCATGGATGATGCGGCGATGCACGGGCTTGAGGCCATCACGGGCGTCGGGCAGCGCGCGCTGGGTGATGGTGGACAGCGCATAGCTGAGGTACCGCTCCTCAAGCGCCTGCTTGAGATCGACGACACGCTGGTCATCGGCAGGCGGGAGGGTATCGGCATCGGACATGGGCAGGCTTCCGGGAGAACGAATCAGGAAAGCACTATAGCCGGAAGGGTGGCCTTGCGGGCGGAGACACGCAGTTTTGCACGGCTTTGGACGTGCGGCAGCGCCGCCTGGATTGCGGTTGTCCCTGAACGAGCGGAGCCCCGAGGCGGCTACCGCCTCTGAGTAATTGAAATATGAGACGGCAGCCGCCTCGGGGCGCCGGGACTTTATCGGAAGACGGATCGCCGACCCCAGCGGATTGCCGTAGCGCCACCGCCCGAATGTCTCGTCCGCTCATCCCAGGGTTGGGCGCGACCCCATCCCTCCCGG
>DASYHM010000007.1:0-194419 GCA_035998575.1 Devosia sp. | reverse complement strand
CGGATCGCCGACCCCAGCGGATTGCCGTAGCGCCACCGCCCGAATGTCTCGTCCGCTCATCCCAGGGTTGGGCGCGACCCCATCCCTCCCGGCTGGCACTCCGGACACCGGTCGCTGCAGCGCCGCCCGCATCCCGGAGTGATGGGAGGGAGTATGGGGGCGGGGCGCGGGGTGGGGATAAGATATTGCGGGGGTGGACCGTCGATTTGGCTGCCCCTTGCGCTTGTGCGCGGGGCCCCACCCCCTCCTAAGCCTCCCCCTTCGAGGGGGAGGTTTCTCTCCGCGTTCGGGGCGGGATGCCTTGCACGGCACTTGTTCGGCGAGATGATACCACATGCTGGATCGGCACCTCCCCCTCGATGGGGGAGGCTGGGAGGGGGTGGGGCCGCTGGCGCTGCGTTGCCTTCGGCCTTAAGGCTCTTGCCATGTCACATAAGTATGTGCTTATGTGTTGGCATGAGTGATGTGGATATCTTCAAGGTGCTGGCCGATCCGACGCGGCGCGCCGTGCTGGAGCGGCTGACGGCGGCCGAGATGACGGCGACCGAGTTGCGGTCTGGTTTCGACATTTCGCAGCCGGCGATGAGCCAGCACCTGGCCGTATTGCGGGAGGCGGGGCTGATCAGCGAGCGCCGCGACGGGCGCTTCGTCAATTATCGGGTCGAGCCGAAGGGGCTGGCCCCGCTGCATGAATGGCTGGCGCGGTACCGGGTGTTCTGGCCCGACCGGATCGACAGTCTCAAGGATGTGCTCAGGGAGATGGATCAATGACCGACGTGGACGCACTGGTGTTCGAATGTGCGCTCGATGCGCCGCCGGAAAAGGTGTGGCGCGCGCTCACCATCCCGCATTACCGCGAGCGCTGGCTCAAGCCGGCGCCCGGAACCGAGCTGGCAGTGATCGCGGCCGATGAGAACCGGAGCCTTACCTATAGCTGGCGCGAGGCCGGTGCAGGCGCCGTGACGGGCGTGGAAGAGAGCGTCGTGACGTTTGAACTCAAGCCCACCACCGATGGCGGCACGTGGTTCAGGCTCACCCATGAGCCGGTCGCCGTGCCCGCGGCGGCCAATTGCAATGGGCCGAAGATGCTGGCGGCCTAGCGGCCGAGACGAGCGCCGCCCGCCGGCGGAGGGCGTGCCGGCCAGCACTCTCTACTCGGGCTAAACAACCCCCACCCTTGATCCCTCCCCACAAGGGGGAGGGTGTCGACTGATGTATCTCGCCCAAATTTCCAAGGAAAAGGAGGTCGCCGATGCGCGACATGATGCAGCTCGTGCCTATGGTGGTGGAACAGTCGTCTCGCGGTGAGCGCTCGTTCGATATCTATTCCCGTCTGCTGCGGGAGCGGATCATTTTTCTCAACGGCGAGATCGGGGACGCGATGGCGTCGCTGGTCAACGCGCAGTTGCTGTTTCTCGAGGCGGATAATCCGGCCAAGCCGATATATCTCTATATCAATTCGCCGGGCGGCGTGGTGACGGCGGCGCTGGCTATGTACGACACGATGCAGTTCATCAAGGCGCCGGTCGGCACGCTCTGCATGGGCAGTGCCGCTTCCGCGGCAACGCTCATCCTGGCGGCCGGCGAGGCCGGGCAGCGCATCAGCCTGCCCAATGCCTCGATCATGTTGCACCAGCCGTCCGGGGGTTACCAGGGCAAGGTCACGGACATCCTGATCCATGCCGAGGAGAGCCTGCGGCTCAAGCGACTGACCAACAGCATCTATGCCCGTCACTGCGGCCGGACCTATGAGGAGGTCGAGGCGGCGCTGGAACGCGATCGCTACATGTCAGCCGAGCAGGCCAGGCAGTGGGGGCTGGTCGACCAGGTGCACCACGACCGCAGCCAGATCGAAGGTCCGGCTGCGGCGCCGGATCAGTGATCGGCGGCGATGGGTGACGCGTCGGCCGCAGCATAATCGTGGCCGACGCCGAACAGGCGCCCATTCTCCGCGATCAGGATGCAGCCGAGGGCCAGGAGGCCCATGAGGAAATAGCCGCTGGCCACCGGAATCGTCGTGTCGTTGAACAGCTGGCCGATATAGCCCCCGATCAGGGCACCACCCACGGTCTGGATGAAGCCGAAGACCGCCGAGGCCGTGCCGGCCACGGCGCCGAGCGGCTCCATCGAGAGCGAGTTCATATTCGAGGCCGCCCAGCCGAAGCTGAACATGATGATGGCCAGCAGCGAGAAGAAAAGCCAGAGCGGCAGGAAGCCGCTGGTGGCGAAGGCCAGCCAGATGCAGCTGAGGACGGTGAAGCTGAGCACGGCGCCATGCGACAGGCGGCGCATGCCGAAGCGGCGGACGATGCGCGAATTGGTGAAGGAGGACACCGCCATCAGCCCGGCCATGGCCGCGAAAGCAACCGGGAAGTAGACGCCGAGCCCGAAGTGATCGACATAGATCTGCTGGCTCGAACTGATGAAGCCGAACAGCGCGCCGAACAGGAACATGCCCGCCAAACCGTAGGCCAGGGCCGAACGATTGGTGAAGACGATGCGGAAGCCCTCGACCACGCCTTTGAAGCTTAGCGGACGCCGGGCGTCGAGCGGCAGCGTTTCGGGCAGCCGGAAGAAGGTCCAGAGCCAGAAGAGGGTGGCGAGGCCCCCCATGAAGATGAAGATGGACTGCCACGGGCCAGTCAGCAGCAGCAACTGACCGATGCCCGGCGCGATGATCGGGATGGCCATGAACACCATGAAGATCAGCGACATGACTTCGGCCATGTCGCGGCCGGCATAGCGGTCGCGGACGGCGGCGGTGGTGATGACGCGGACACTGGCGGCGCCCAGGCCCTGGACGAAACGCAGTACCAGCAGCATGGCAAAACTGGGGGCGAGCATGGCCGCCAGCACGGCGACGATGTAGACGCCGATGCCGGCGAGCAGCGGCGCGCGGCGGCCGTAGCGGTCGGTCAGCGGCCCGAAGGCCAGCTGGGCCGTACCCATGCCGATCATATAGGATGCGATAACGAGCTGGCGTTCGTTTTCGTCCGTGACGCCAAGCGCTTCGCCCATATAGGGCAGGGCCGGTAGCATGACGTCGATGGCAAGCGCGTTGAGCGCCATCAGGGCTGCCATGAGGGCAATGAATTCGGGGCGCGAGAGAACCCGCGTGAAATGATCGGACATGAAATTGATCTCGGAATAGTCGCCAGGGGGAGCGGCGCCGGAACACGGAGCGGACCATGAACCTCGAGGGCAGGATTTGCAAGCATCGATCGGTAACAAACGATGCTTCCCGCCTCGGGGCCTGTCAGGCCGGCTTGAGGGCGAAACTGGGAGCGCCGCGCTCGTTGATGGGAATGTGCAGCGCCGCCGAGGCGAGGCCGAGCACGATGCCGAGATACCAGACGAGGCTGTAGGAGCCGGTCTGGTCATAGACGAAGCCGCCGAGCCACACGCCGGTGAAGGAGCCGACCTGATGGCTGAGGAAGGCAAGGCCATAGAGCATGCCCATATACCGGGCGCCAAAGAAGAGGCTGACCAGCCCCGCGGTCAGCGGCACCGTCGACAGCCAGAGCAGGCCCATGGCAGCGGCGAAGGCATAGGCAGTCACTTCACTCACAGGGATCAGCAGGAACAGGCCGATCGCTACGGCGCGCAGGGTATAGATCGTCGCGAGCAGGAGTTGCTTGGGCAGGCGGCCGCCCAGATAGCCGGCGAGGAGCGAGCCGACGATGTTGAAGAGGCCGATGACGGCAATGGTCCAGCTGCCCACTTCGGGCGACAGGCCGCATTGCACGAGATAGGCGGGCATGTGGACGTTGATGAAGGCCAGATGGAAACCGCAGACGAAAAAGCCGATCACCAGCAGCCGATAGGAGCCATGGCCCCAGGCTTTGGCCAGCGCCTCCATAAAGGGCAGGTCGGCGTGTCCCGTGGTGTTTTCGGTGCGGCCGCGCAGGGCATAGCTCAGCGGGATGATCAGCAGCAGCGCCATGCCGAGGTAGAGCAGCGCCGATTGCCAGCCGAAGGCATTGATGAAGCCCTGGCTGATGGGCGCGAAGGCGAACTGGCCAAAGGATGAGGCGGCGGTGGCGACGCCGAAGATCAGCGAGCGCTTTTCCATCGGCACGGCGCGGCCGAAGGCGGCCATGACGACCGAGAAGGAGCAGACGGCGATGCCGACGCCGGTGATGACGCCGGCCGTCAGCGCCATAATGCTGGCATCGGGCGAAAAAGTCATGCCCACCACGCCCAAAGCATAGATCGCGGCACCAACGGCGATGGTGCGGCCGGTGCCGACGCGGTCGGCAAAGGCGCCGGCGACCGGTTGGGCGATGCCCCAGGCCAGGTTCTGGATGGCCATCGCCATGCCCCACCCTTCACGAGAGAGCCCGAGATCGGCGCTCAGCGGCAGGGTGAACAGGCCAAAGCTGGTGCGCACGCCATTGCCGATCGCGGCGATGATGCAGCCGGCGATGATCAGCACTAGCAGGGGGACGGCCGGGCGCAGGGCGGTGGTGGTCATGGGGAACATCCATCCGGAGGTGGATATTCTATCTACGCCTGCGACGGGACGGCGCAAAGCAATATTGCTGAATGGCGCTCATCACTTCGGGTGATGGCCGCTAAACAGCAACGCCGGGCGCGAGGCCCGGCGTGGTCAATAGAGTGAAATTGAGACTGCCGAGGCGAGCAACTCCACTCGCTCGACCTCATGGTTCGACAGGCTCACCATGAGGTCGCTGTGGCTCAGGCCGTCTGCTTTACCGGAATGCCGGCATTTTGCAGGTGCGACTGCAGTTCGCCGGCCTGGAACATTTCGCGGACGATGTCGGCACCGCCGACGAACTCGCCCTTGACGTAGAGCTGGGGGATAGTCGGCCAATTGGTATAGGCCTTGATGCCGTCGCGCAGTTCGGCGCTTTCGAGCACGTTGGCGCTGCCATACTCAATGCCGAGGTAGTTCAGGATCTGCACGACCTGGCCGGAAAAGCCGCATTGCGGGAAATCGGGGGACCCCTTCATGAAGAGGAACACGTCGTTGTTCTTCACCTTGTCGTCGATGAATGCATTGATGTCGGTCATGGCAAAACCTTTCGAGGGGCGGGGTCAAGGGCCGCTTGCGGTTGCCCTTAGATAGGACAGGAGTGTGGCGCTGTCGAGATCATCGCCAAAGCGCGATGAACTATTGCTGCGACTCGCAGACGGTCCGGCCGGTTGCCGAGACCGTCGCCGTGGGCAGATCGAAGACGGCGTTCCTCGTAGATCATCGCCCCTAGCCCGTAGCCGGTGTACTCGGCAAATTCCGGGCAGTTCACTGCCGTGCCGCGAACCAGTTGCTGCCAATAGGTGATGGTTTCGTCGGACACGGTGATATCGTCCAGCGCGCCCACGTCGATCATCGGGGGATAGAGCAAATCGGCTGCGAGGTCGTAGATGACGATGTTGCCCTGCGGGCCGGTGGAGCGGGTCAGGACGAGGTACTGACCGACCAGCTGCTGGAAGTGCAGCGGATCGTCGGGGTTGTCGAGGACTTCGTCTCCCTCGTTGATCTCATAGACGCATTTGATCTTGCCCTGGGCGGGGGAGCGGATGATGAAATCGGCGCCCACCGTGTCCACGCGCTCCTGGGCAATGACGAGGAACTGATCGTTCTGATGGCACTGGGCCTCCTGAGCGAGGGCGGGTATTGCGGCAAGGCCCAGCATGGCGACGGCAAAGGCGATGATCTGCTTCATGATTGTCTCCGATCTCGGCAGGGGTTTAGCGCGGGCGGGCGCCGGGTGGAATAGTCAACCGAGATGTGCCGCGATCCAGGGGTGGCTGGTGCAATCCTCGACCGTCTCGAACTGTACCGCTTCCCAGCCGTGCTGGCGTGCAGCCTCGATCACCTTAGGGGAATCGTCAAAGAACAGTGGCGGCTCGTCCTGCGGGCCGATGCGCTGCTCGATGAAGTCGAAGTAGCGTTTGGCCGGCTTCTGGGCACCGATGCGCGCGGAATAGAAGATGTCCTCGAACAGGTCCGACAGTCCCAGGTGGCCCCAGAGCCAATTGGCGCGCAGGTGCTCCTGGTTGGTGGCCACATAGAGCCGGCAGTTATCGGCTTGCCCGAGCGTCCGGACCACGTCGAGCAGGGGCTCGTTGAGGACGCTGTCCTGCTTGAGCCAATAGTGGGCGAAGGCCATGGGGGAGCCTTTGTAGCCAAAGGCGGGGAGCCGCTTCTCCAGCGCCTCGATAAAGGACATCTCGCCGATGATGACCTTCTTCATGAAGATGTCGAAGGTGAAATCCTGCCGGAACTTGTCGGGATCGACTCCCATATCCGCCAGCATGTTGGCGTCCCAGGCACGCACTCGGGCGGGGTTGGCGTGATAGCCATGCACCAGCACGCCATCGACGTCGAAGAATACGGCGCGGGTCACGAGAGATCTCCGTTCAGCGAGGCTGCGGCGGGCGGCGGTTGGAAGGCTGCTTGAGGTGGTGGCGCAGACCTTGGCCGGCGAGGGGTTCATCGGCGAAGCGGGCAATGATGTGCAGGTGCGCATGCGGCACAGTCTGGCCGCCGACGGAGCCGACATTCCAGCCAATGGTAAAGCCATCGGGTGCGGTCGGCGAGAGATGCTCCCGGGCCCGCTGCAGGAGGTCCAGCGTGTCGCGCCATTCGTCGCTGTTCAATTCGAAGGGAGTGGCGCAGTGGCGGAAGGGGATGATCATGCCCGCGTGAGGCAGTGCCGGGTCGTTGCTTTGAAGATAGTAGCAGGAGTGCCTGGCGAAAACCGGCGCATCGTCGAGCAGTGCATTGTCGAGGCAGAAGCGGCAGCCCGGTTCGGGGCGCGTCACCGCTTCGCTCCGCCAATGGCACCAAGCCCGGCAAGCACTTCGGGTGAAATCTTCAGATCCTGAATCACATCCGCGTGCTTGCGGAAGCCTACAAGCTCTCGCTGCACGAAATATTCCCAGACGACCTTGCGGGCAACGGCGAGTGCGGTGTCGCGATCCTCGGTGGTCTCAGCCAGCGCGGCGATAGCCTTGGTTACCCGCTGCTCGGCGGCACCGAGCGAAGAGGCGCGCTCCGCCATGATCTCGTGCTCGAGCGCGGATGTGCCGGCCTCCGGGCGGACGGCGCGGATCAGGTCGAGCGAGTCGCGCAGCGACATCGGTCAGTCCGGGACGACGGTCTGCAGCGCCAGGGCATGCAGGGCACCGCCCATGTCGCCCTGCAGCGAATCATAGACCAGCTTGTGCTGCTGCACGCGGGTCTTGCCGCGGAACTGCTCGGATTTCACCGTGGCAGCCCAATGGTCGCCATCGCCGGCGAGGTCGCGTATCTCGATATCGGCATCGGGGAGGGCCGCCTTGATCCGGCGTTCGATTTCGCTGGCATCCATGGCCATGGGCTCTGCTCCTCGTTCATTCCGGCGACCGGCCGGGCACCGCCATGATATGGCACGGCGCTACCCCGCCTTCAATACGAGCCGGCTCAGGGGAAGGGGGCGACGGGCTCGGCATTCTGCCGGGTGGAGAAGTTGGCGATGATGGCATCGACGATGGGCCGCGCCTGTTCAGCCACCTCGGTGGAGTAGAAACAATCGAGCGTATAGCCATCGCCATCCGCTACGGTCTCGGTATGCACCAGGGCGACGGGAGCGCCCTCCTCGGTGCCGGCGCTGGTCCCTTCATACTGCAGGGCCGGATTGCTCTGGTAACTGGTCAGCATACTGGTCTGCAGGGTGAAACCGGGCAGGGTTTCGTTCCACCCGGCGGCTACTGCAGCGGGGTCGAGCGTGGCGAGGGCACCTTCCGCTGTCCAGTCGGTGTCCTCCACCGGGATCACGGCCAGCACGCATTGCAACGGCATCTCGGGGTGATTGATGGTGACCGGACCGCCGATCTCGCCGCCGCTGACCATGACCTGCGGATAGATGAGGGTATAGGGCAGGTCGGGCAGCGGCGAGCCGCTGATGCTCACCTCCTGCGCCAGGAGGGCTACAGGCACCAGGCCGAGGGGAAGGGCCACAAGGCCGCCGATGGCCGGTGCGATTTTCATGATAGTCTCCACAAGATGACGCCGCCCCGTGGGGCCAGAACACTCCAAAGAGCGGCGATCATAAGGCAGACAGACGGTTTATGCAGCCTTACCGTCCATGAAGCTGGGGAACCAGCCTTCATGGGCAGCCTTGAGATCGGCGACGGGAAGGGGGCGGGCTGCGCCAAGCACGAGATCGCTGCCGCCGGTGGTGCCGATCCACGGTGCGAAAACGCCCGCGGCCTCTGCCTTACGCCACAGCTCGGTCAGGGCCTTGGTCTGTGGCCCGAACTTGACCGTCACAAGGTAACGGCCCTGGTCCTCGCCGAAATACTGCAGGATCGGATCCTGATCCAGGAGGTCGGTGATGGTGGCGCCGATGCCCGAAGCAACCGCCATTTCGGCGAGGGCCACGGCCAGTCCGCCATCGGAGAGGTCGTGGCAGGCCGTGACGGCGCCCGAGCGGATCAGCTTGCGCACGAAGTCGCCCGTCCGCCTTTCGAGCGCCAGATCGACATGGGGTGCCGCGCCATCCCTGCGGCCGAACAGATCGCGCAGGTAGATCGACTGGCCGAGATGGGTGCCGCGGCTGGCGGGCGCGCCGACGAGCAGGATGACCTGATTGGGTGCGGCAAAGCCGATCCGGGCCATGCGGTTCCAGTCGGACAGCAGTCCGACGCCGCCAATGGTTGGGGTCGGAAGGATGCCGCGGCCGTTGGTCTCGTTGTAGAGCGAGACGTTGCCCGAGACGATCGGGAAATCGAGCGCCGTACAGGCCTCGCCAATGCCCTTGATGGCATGCACCAGCTGTCCCATGATTTCCGGGCGCTCGGGATTGCCGAAATTGAGGTTGTCGGTGGCCGCAAGCGGCTCGGCACCCGTAGCCGTCAGGTTACGCCACGCCTCGGCGACGGCCTGCTTGCCGCCCTCGTAGGGGTCGGCCTCGCAGTAGCGCGGATTGACGTCGGAGGTGAAGGCGAGGGCCTTGGTGGCATGGCCCTCGACGCGGACCACGCCAGCATCGCCGCCCGGCCGCTGCAGCGAATTGCCCTGGATCAGGGTATCGTATTGCTCATAGACCCAGCGGCGGGAGGCGATCTGGTGGCCGCCCATAAGCTTGAGCAGCGCGTCGGCAACATCCATCTGCGGCACGTCGTCGGCCGCGAGTGGGGCGGGCTTCTTCGGTTCTGTCCAGGGGCGGTCGTATTCCGGGGCTTCGTCACCGAGTTCCTTGATCGGCAGGTTCGCAACCTCCTGACCCTGCCACTTCACGCGGAAACGCAGGTCGTCGGTGGTGATGCCCACGGTGGCGAAATCGAGTTCCCACTTGTCGAACACGGCGCGCGCTTCGGCTTCCTTTTCGGGATGCAGCACCATGAGCATGCGCTCCTGGCTTTCGCTCAGCATCATTTCATAGGGCGTCATCTGCGTTTCGCGCACCGGCACCTTGTCTAGATCGAGCTCGATGCCGAGATCGCCCTTGGCGCCCATCTCAACTGCCGAGCAGGTCAGGCCCGCAGCCCCCATGTCCTGGATGGCGATGACGGCGCCGGTCGCCATCAGCTCGAGGCAGGCTTCGAGAAGACGCTTTTCGGTAAAGGGGTCGCCGACCTGCACGGTGGGGCGCTTCTCCTCGATATCGTCGCCGAACTCGGCCGAGGCCATGGTAGCGCCGCCGACGCCGTCGCGGCCGGTCTTGGCGCCCAGATAGACCACCGGCAGGCCGACGCCCTCGGCTTTGGAGTAAAAGATCTTGTCGGTATCTGCGAGGCCGGCGGCAAAGGCGTTGACGAGGATATTGCCGTTGTAGCGCTCGTCGAACTCGACCTCGCCGCCCACGGTCGGCACGCCGAAGGCATTGCCATAGCCGCCGACGCCGGCCACGACGCCGGAGACGAGGTGGCGCGTCTTCTCGTGATCGGGCGCGCCGAAGCGCAGCGCGTTCATGGCCGCGACTGGGCGGGCGCCCATGGTGAAGACGTCGCGCAGGATGCCGCCGACGCCGGTCGCCGCGCCCTGGTAGGGTTCGATGAAGCTGGGGTGATTGTGCGACTCCATCTTGAAGACCACGGCCTGACCGTCACCGATATCGACCACGCCGGCATTCTCGCCGGGGCCCTGGATGACGCGGAGGCCGGTGGTGGGCAGCGTCTTGAGCCACTTTTTGGATGACTTGTAGGAACAGTGCTCGTTCCACATCGCCGAGAAAATACCGAGTTCGGTATAGGTGGGCTGCCGGCCGATCAGGGCAACGATCTTGTCGAATTCGTCCGGCTTGAGGCCGTGGTCGGCAACCAGTTGCGGGGTGATGGCGATGTCGTTCTGATAGGTGGTCATGCGGAGATGGTCCCAGTGCGGCGGGCGAGCAGGCGGTCGATGGCGATGACGATGGCCGAGAGCACGGCCAGGCCGGCCGCAACGATCACCGCGTTGAGGAAGACGGCGGGGTAGCCCAGCTGTCCCACTTCGAGGATGAAATAGGGGTATTCGCTCACCAGCGCGCCCCGCAGCAGAGTGTAGCCGAAATAGATCACGGTCGGCACCAGCATGACGGGCAGGTCGCGCCACGCCAGTTGGCCGTGAAGAACAAAGCGCCACCACCAGATCCAGTAGATCAGCGTGGTGGCGTAGTGCAACAGCCGGTCGGCGATGAGATAGGGGCCCTGCGGATCCCAACTGCCGGCCAGCAGGAAATGATAGAACAGTGTCACCAGGCCCATGACGGCCACCATCATGCCGCGTGCAACCGGCCGGCGCAGCCAGGCCAGGGGCAGTCTCGGCGCGAGTTCGGAGAGGTAGATCAGCACCAGCACCAGGTTGGTGAGGATGGTGAAGAAGGAAAAATAGTAGATCAGTGCCAGCGGCAGGCTGCGCGTCTCCATGGCCGCCGGCACTGTCAATGCGAACTGCAGGATCAGCGCGCCCAGGCCGATGGTGAAACCGATGGCGGCATTGAAGCGCCCGTAGTGCATCAGGCGGCCAGCATGCCGGCAAACAGCGCCCGCCCGTCGTCGCCGCCATGAGCGGCCTCGATCAGGTTTTCCGGGTGCGGCATCAGGCCCAGCACGTTCTTCTGCTCGTTGAAGATGCCGGCGATGTCGTTGATCGAGCCGTTGGGGTTGGTGCCTTCGGCATAGCGGAAGGCTACCTGGCCATTGCCTTCGAGGCGGGCGATGGTCTCGGCATCGGCAAAGTAGTTGCCGTCGTGATGGGCGACCGGGCAGCGGAAGACCTGGCCCCTGGTGTAGCCGCGCGTGAAGGCGGTATCGGCGTTGACGACTTCGAGTTTGACTTCGCGGCAGACGAATTTGAGGCTCATGTTGCGCATCAGCGCGCCCGGCAGCAGTCCGGCCTCGATCAGGATCTGAAAGCCGTTGCAGACGCCCAGGACCTTGCCGCCGCGGGCGGCGTGCTCACGAACCTTGTCCATGATGGGCGAGCGCGCAGCAATGGCGCCGCAGCGCAGATAATCGCCATAGGAGAAGCCGCCAGGGATCACCACCAGGTCGACCGCGGGCAGGTCGGCGTCCTGGTGCCAGACCGTCTGGGGGGCGGTGCCGGAAACCTTGGTCAGCGCCGCGATCATGTCGCGGTCGCGATTGAGTCCGGGGAAGACGATGACTGCGGATTTCATCGACTGGTCCTCGCTATGGGGGGTGCGAGGTCCTTGTGATGAGTCTTGGCTCAAAAGGCAAGAGCCGGAACAGCATATCCCGGCTCGCTCAATGGAATGTCATTGTGCCACTATTCGGCCGGGGTCGTGACAGTGGCATCGATGGGACGTCCGGGCCTGCCGGTGCCGGGCAGATGGGCCGAGCCTGGCCGCTCGAACAGGAAATGACCAAAGCCGACACGCTGCACCAGCCAGTAGAGAACCAGGGGTGAGACGATGGCGATGGACATGGTGAGCAGGGTCAGCAGTGTCGGCTCGTCGAGACCCAGCTTGATCAGCAGCGTGCGCGAAATGCCCATGGGCAGCACGAAGGCGACATAGATGACCAAAGATCTAGACCCCATCCAGCGCAGCCACGCCATGAAGGGCAGGCGAGCAAGGAGGGCGGCCGCTACGCAGAGGGCGGTCGTTCCCGCCAGGGCCAGGAGCAGGTTGATGCCCGGCAGGCCGGCATAGCCGATGACGGGGTGGACAGGATGCATGGCAAAGCCGGGGGAGAAGACCAGGGCTGCGTTCAACACCGACCAGGCGACAAGCCCCGCCACGGCCAGCCCGGCATGGGTCGCAGACCAGTGCGCGAGGCGGAACAGCGCCGGCGCCAGCACGTAGCCGGCATAGAAGAATACGAAGTACTGGGCGAACTGGTCGATCAGGTAACTACCGGTGCGAATGCTCGCCATCTGCAGCAGGGCGGCGACGGCAAAGACTGCCCATCGCGGGGCGCGTAGTTCGTGCATCAGCTTGGTCACCGCGCTGACGGCGGTCAGCAGATAGATGAACCACAGCACGCCATAGGGCTGGATCAGCGCCCAGGCGAGCTGCTCGACGGCCCCGACCGGGTCAGCGGCCAGCAGGCCCACCTTGAAGAGGATGTGGATCAGCGCCCACAGCAGGTAGAAATAGAGGTAGTGCACGACGCGGCGGTCGGCATAGGCGCGCCAGGGGCGGTCGATCACCTGCGACAGGAACAGGCCCGAGATCAGGAAGAATTCCGGCATGCGGAAGGGCGTGGCGAAGGCGATGGCCCAGTGCAGCGCGCCGACGCCGCCGGTATCCTCGCCGACGCTGGCGGCCGCATACATCATGACGACGAGCAGGATGGACAGGCCCTTGGCCATGTCGACCCACTCAAAACGGTGCGTGCTCGCAGCCATTGACCTACCCTCCGACGATTGGAGGGCCAGAATACTCTGCAGACATTGATCAACGGCGAACTTGTTGGCTGCAGGCTCAAGGAAAGTGCTTAATGGGTAAGCATTTAGCTAAAGTCGACTTTCGATGCGGTAGCCGAACCCTTGTTGCGGCGACAAGAAGAGCGCGTGTTCTTCAGTCTGTTTTAGCCGCTTCTTAATGGCGCCACTGGTAGTTAACAGAGATTTCTCGTTCCGGTGCGTTCCGCAATGCAAAGAACCGACACCTACGCTTCAGAGTTTGTGAGAGCGCTTCGCAGCGATTGGCCACTCTACGCTTTGACGGGTGGCTTTGTGATTGCTGGATATCTTCATGTGATGAGCAGCGATTACTCAATGCTGGGCATGCTCGATCACTACCTGTTCAGCTGGACCGTTCATTTCGGGTTCGTCGGCCCCTTTGTTGCGTTCACCTTCGGCGTCATCCATATCGCCATCCGGATGAAAGGCCGCAAGCGGTTGGCCTACAGGACGATGTTGGCGCCGCGGCGCCTAGGTCGCTATGTCGCCGGCACCGTTTTCCTGATGACGGGAGGTTTGTTGTTCGTCAGCACCTTCTCCTCGATCAAGACAAGCTTCCCCGCGGCACATGGCTTTGTCTTCGACCGCTTGCATGCCGACTGGGACAAGGCGCTGCACTTCGGCGTCGACCCGTTCCACTATCTGTACAGCTTTGGGCAACACACCTGGCTGCTGCGGGCGATTGAGATCAACTATAGTGTCCTGTGGTTCGTGATCTGCTATTTCGCGCTGTACTTCGTCATGACGTCGTCCCGCACCGACGCTATTCGCGTGCGGTTCGCGCTGACATGGTTCGGTAGCTGGATTATCGTGGGAACGGCGATGGCCGGACTTTGGCTATCCGCCGGGCCGGTCTACTACGGGCGCGTTACCGGCGACACGGCCCGCTTTGCCGAACAGCTGGCCTTTCTGTCGACGACCTCTTCCCAGACGTCGTCGGCGTCAAGCTTCCAGCGGTATCTCTGGGCATTGCACGAAAGCGGGCAGCTTGGCCTCGGATCGGGGATATCAGCCTTTCCGTCCATGCATGTGGCGCTGATCACCGTGGTCGCGCTTTATGCGGGCGAGCGGTCGACGCGGCTCGGTCTGCTGGCGTGGAGCTACACCGCGATCATCACCTTCAGCTCGGTTTACCTCGGCTGGCATTATGCGATCGACGGGTATGTCTCGGTGCTGGTGACGACCGCGCTTTACTGGTTCCAGCGTAAACTCGTCCCGCTCTTTGCACGGCTGCGCTTCGGGCTGCCTTCAGGCAAGGTCGTGGCGTCGAGCCAGCAGCCCCTAACGTCCATGGATCAAGAGATGCGCGCCTGCCCGTAGTGGAACGGGACGCACTTTTGGTCTACGCGTCAGGCCGCAGTGCGCCCTATACCGGGACGGAAGCGTAAGCGGCGAACAGCAGGCCCATGGTGGCGAAAAACATGACTGACAGGGAGATGGTTTTGAGCATGGCTTGACGGTCCTGCGCCAAAGTCCGGCGCGACTTAGGTTATCGCCCTAAGGCGTTAATTTGTGATTTCGACCGAGTAGTTTTCGATCACTGTGTTGGCAAGCAGCTTGTCGCACATGCCGTTGAGGGCAGAACGTGCGGCCTCCTCGTCCGTTCCCTCCAGTACAAGATCAAAAACCTTGCCCTGCCGCACGGAGGCGACGCCGGAGAATCCAAGGCTCTTGAGCGAGCCTTCGATCGCCTGGCCCTGGGGGTCCAGGACGCCGGCCTTGAGGGTTACGGTGACGCGCGCCTTCATTGTACCGCTCCGGTAAAAGCTTACTGAACCAGGCGCGGACCGGTGGTCAGCGCGTTCTCGGTTTCCACCAGGATGCCCAGCCGCTGGGCGACTTCGCGATAGTTCTCGATCAGGCCGCCGAGGTTTTCGCGGAAGCGATCCTTGTCCATCTTGTTGCGGGTCTTGATGTCCCACAGCCGGCAGCTGTCCGGGCTGATCTCGTCGGCCAGCACGATGCGCATGAGGTCGCCTTCATAGAGGCGTCCGCACTCGATCTTGAAGTCGACGAGCTGAATGCCGACGCCCATGAACAGGCCGGTCAGGAAGTCGTTGACGCGGATGGCGAGGCTCATGATGTCGTCGAGTTCGGCGGGGGTCGCCCAGCCAAAGGCGGTGATGTGCTCTTCGCTGACCATCGGGTCGTGCAGCGCGTCGTCCTTGTAGCAGAACTCGATGATCGAGCGCGGCAGCTGCGTGCCGGGCTCGAGCCCCAGGCGCTTCACCAGCGAGCCGGCAGCGTAGTTGCGCACGATGATCTCGAGGGGGATGATCTCCACCTCCTTGATCAGTTGCTCGCGCATGTTGATGCGGCGCAGGAAGTGAGTCGGGATGCCAAGGCCATTGAGCTTGGTGAAGACGAACTCGGAAATGCGGTTGTTGAGTACGCCCTTGCCGTCGATGATTTCATGGCGCGCGCCGTCACCGGCGGTGGTGTCGTCCTTGAAATACTGAACCAGAGTGCCCGGCTCAGGACCCTCGAACAGGATCTTGGCCTTGCCCTCGTAGATTTTGCGACGACGGTTCATTGGAAATCCGGGACCGTTGGAAGAGGGAGAATTTGGCCGCTTCATGCGCCAGAACCGACCGCAAAGGCAAGCTCTTTTGCACCGGCTGCGCCGATGGCAGTGCCGCGTGCCGTGCATAAGGTCGCAGCATTTCGGCCGCCGTTGCTTTGGCGTGCCGAAGCGCCTATGTCGATTGGCAAGCGCCGGAGCGGCGGAATTGACAGAGTCAAGCGGGAGAGTTGCATGAGCCAGTTCGAGGATCGGCAGAAGGGCCAGGAAGCCAAGTTCGCTTTCGATGCCGAAAAGAAGTTCAAGGCGGAAGCCCGTCGCAACAAGCTGCTTGGTATCTGGGCCGCCGAACTGCTCGGATTGACCGGTGCCGAGGCCAATGCCTATGCCGCCGACGTGGTCGCCGCCGATTTCGAGGAAGCGGGCGACGAGGATGTGTTCCGCAAGGTGTCGAGCGACTTCAAAGTCAAGGGCCTGACTGTCGGGGACGACGTCATCCGCCAGAAGATGGCCCAGCTGGTGCATGTCGCCAACGAGCAGGTCGCCGCCGAAGGCTGAGTTCACCAGTTCGTCGATGGTTTTGAGGGAGTCGGTCGCATGACCGGCTCCCTTTTTGATTCCCAATCTACGTAGGGAGGCTGCGTAGTCCTCCCAGTTACATGGGGTGCCGGCAATGGCCTTGAATCCCTGTCGTTGAGGCCCGCCTTCCGGCGCGGCACTGCTCAGGGGACAGGTCATGCAGCATGGGGTGAAGAATTTCGAAGTAACGGCACCACGGTCACGATTCTTCCAGGGCGGGTTCGGGCGGCTGTTTCCCGACCTCAAGCCCTGGGTGCCCAGAAAGCCGGATGGCACCGTGCCCGCCAGCGAGTCGGAGATGGAAGCCCTGGTGATGGACATCGCCCGCACCAAGATGAACGCTGCACACGACGTCGATGCGGACGCGACGCTGCCAGCGGGCTACACCTATTTCGGGCAGTTCGTCGACCATGACATCACGCTGGATCTGACGCCGCTGAGCGAAGCGCGGGCCGACCCCAACCGGCTGCACAATTTCCGCCGGGAGCGCAGCCTTACCTTTACCAAAAGGATGGCGCCCGGTTCCGCATCGGCAAGATGGTGGACGGACCCAATGCCGATCTGCCGCGGCTCTCGGTCACGGAGGACGAACAGCAGACGGCGCTGATCGCCGACCCCCGGAACGACGAGAACGCCATTGTGGCACAGGTGCACCTGGCTTTCCTGCTGGCCCACAATGCCCTCGTCGATGCAGGGGCGTCTTTCGATGCGGCGCGGCGGACCTTGTTCTGGCTCTACCAGTGGATCGTCTGGAACGACTATGTAAGCCGGATCACCGAGCCTGCAGTGTTCAGCCTCGCGCTGGTGATGAACCCAACGCCGGACGGCCGCACGGCATGGGAAAGCAGTTTCGACGACGTCTACAACTGGCGCAACAACCCTTTCATGCCGCTCGAATTTTCAGTGGCAGCCTATCGGTTCGGACACTCGCTGGTGCGCGATCGCTACAAGACCAACTTCGCCAAGGGGTTCACGGACGACGATGCGGTCAGGATATTCAGCGATGATGCCAACAATCTGGGCGGGTTCCGGCGCCTGGAGCGCGCGCGGGCCGTCGAGTGGGACTGGTTCTTGCAGATGGAGAGTTCGGTCGGGGAATTTCCCCAGCGGGCCCGAAAGTTCGATACGAAGCTGGCGGAAGCGCTGCGTCACATGCACGAGGAAAAGGGGAACGAGGGCAAGGACACCTTTGTGGCCAACGTCCTCGCTGCGCGTAACTTGCTGCGCGGCATAAGGATGGAACTCCCTTCGGGAACCGATGTCGCCAAGCTGCTCAATGTCGCGCCGATCAGCCTAGGCGCCGATGAGCCCGACGCGCTCTGGTTTTATATTCGCAAGGAGGCCGAAGCGGGCGGTGGCGAGCATCTGGGGACCGTCGGGTCGATCATCGTCGCGGCGACCTTTGCCGGACTACTGCTGGGCGACAAGCTGAGCTTCTTCAACATCGAACCGGGCTGGACGCCTGACGCCGATCCGCTGCTGGCACAACTCAACTCAGGCGGAGCGCTGACCCAGGATGAAGGTCGCTGGACCCTGGCCTCGATTATCCGGCTCTCGGGCATGCCCGTCAGCGCAGCTCAGTTTCCGAAGGAGAGCGCAGGCGAAGGTACTCCTCAAGGGCCGGCTTGAGGAGCGAGCTGGTAGCCGCTTATCCTAGCCGCTGCATCAGCCGCGTGAACATCAGCAGCCCCTCCGGCCATGGTCCATGGCCGGAGGCGACGTTGATGTGGCCGGCTTCACCGGCCTGGTGGAAATCGGAGCCCCAGCAATTGGCGAATTCCACTGCGCGGTCGAGGGTGACATAGGGGTCGTTGCTTGAAGCGACGACCATGGAGGGGAAGGGCAGGGGCTCGCGCGGGACCGGGCGGAAGCCGTGGGTTTCTTCCGGTGCGGCGGGACTCAGTTCGACATCGGTGGGGGCCACGAGAAAGGCGCCGCGCACGTTGGCGGGCAGACGGGCCGCAACATGGGCAACGGCGGTGACGGCCAGCGAGTGAGCCACCAGCACCACTGGACGCGTGGTCAGGCGGCAAGCCTGATCGATGGTTTGCACCCAGTCATCGACATCGGGCTCATGCCAATCGGCCTGTTCGACTATGGCGGCGCTGCTCATGCGCTCGGCCCAGCGCAACTGCCAGTGGCCGGGGTCGGCGCCACCGAGGCCGGGCAGGATCAGGATATCGCATTCGGAGATTTTCATTACGCCTCGCCGAACACTCGCTGGAAAATCGTGTCGACGTGCTTGAGGTGATAGGCGTCATCGAACATGGCGTCGATTTGTTCATCGCTCAGAGTCACCTGCGGGTCCTCCTTCAGGTTTCGCGCGAATTGGCCGGCACGGTCGCCACGCATTTCCCAAACCTTCATCGCATTGCGCTGGACGGCGGCGTAGCTGTCCTCGCGACTATAGCCAGCCTGGGTCAACGCCAGCAGCACGCGCTGGGAATTGTGCAACCCGCCCAGCAGGTCCAGGTTCCGGCGCATGTTCTCGGGATAGACGACGAGTTTGTCGATGACGCCGGCCAGGCGCGCCAGGGCGAAATCGAGGGTGACGGTGGCGTCGGGACCGATCATGCGCTCGACCGAGGAGTGCGAGATATCGCGCTCGTGCCAGAGCGCGACGTTTTCCAGGGCCGGGGTGACCATGCCGCGCACCAGGCGGGCGAGGCCGGTCAGGTTTTCGGTCAGCACCGGGTTACGCTTGTGCGGCATGGCCGAGCTGCCCTTCTGGCCGGGAGAGAAGAACTCCTCGGCCTCGAGTACTTCCGTGCGCTGCAGGTGGCGGATTTCCACGGCGACGCGCTCGGTCGAGCTGGCGACGACACCCAACGTGGCAAAGAACATGGCGTGGCGATCGCGCGGAATGACCTGGGTCGACACGGGCTCGATGGCCAGGCCGAGTTTTTCCGCGACATATTCCTCCACCTGGGGATCGATGTTGGCAAAGCTGCCGATGGCGCCGGAAATGGCGCAGGTGGCGACTTCGGCGCGGGCAGCGAGGAGGCGGGCGCGGTTGCGGGTGAATTCGGCATAGGCTTCGGACAGCTTGACGCCGAAAGTGGTCGGCTCGGCATGGATGCCGTGGCTGCGGCCGATGGTGATAGTGTCCTTGTGCTCGAAGGCCCGGCGCTTGAGAGCCGCGAGCAGCGCGTCGATGTCGGCGATCAGCAGGTCGGCGGCACGGGCGAGCTGCACCGACAGGGTGGTATCCAGGATGTCGGAACTGGTCATGCCCTGATGCACGAAGCGGGCATCGGGGCCGACGATCTCGCTGAGATGGGTCAGGAAGGCGATGACGTCGTGCTTCGTGGTGCGCTCGATCTCGTCGATCCGCGCGACGTCGAAGCCGTAGTCGCCACGCTCGGCCTTGCGGGCGTTCATCACGTTCCAGATGTTCTGTGCGGACTCCTTGGGCACGACACCCAGCTCACCCAGCTTGGTCGTCGCATGCGCCTCGATCTCGAACCAGATGGCGAAGCGGGTCTCGGCCGACCAGATGGAGACCATTTCAGGGCGGGAGTAGCGCGGGATCATAGGGTTCGGCCTTCGGGTTCAGAACTTGATTCAGGCAATGCGCGACGTCACAGCGTTGCGGATCGCGGCGATGCGGTCGGCATAGGTGGCGGCGTCGTCGCGGGCGAAAACGGAGGATCCGGCCACCAGCACATTGGCACCGGCATCGGCGATAGCGCGGGCGTTGTCGGGCGAAACGCCGCCATCGACCTCAAGATCGATAGGGCGGCCGGCGATGAGGGCGCTGGCCTGGCGCAGCTTGTCTAGGCTGCCGCGAATGAAGCTCTGGCCACCAAAGCCCGGGTTGACGCTCATGACCAGCACGAGGTCCACGTCGTCAATGACGTGCTGGATGGCCGAAACCGGCGTTGCCGGGTTGAGCGCCACGCCAGCCTTCTTGCCGAGCGCCCGGATGGCCTGCAGCGAGCGGTGCAGGTGCGGGCCGGCTTCGGCATGGACGGTGATGATGTCGGCACCAGCCTGGGCGAAATCTGCCAGGTAGGCATCGGTGGGCGCAATCATCAGATGCACGTCGAACGGCTTATCGGTCACGGCGCGGATCGCCTTGGTCACCACGGCGCCGAAGCTGATATTGGGGACGAAGTGGCCGTCCATAACGTCGATGTGGATGTAGTCGGCGCCACCGTCGGCGATGGCCTTCACCTCCGCCCCCAGTCGCGAGAAATCGGCCGAGAGGATCGAGGGGGCGATGCGGATGGGTCGCGTGGTCATTAAGGCCTGCCTTGCCACAGGAGAAGCGCGCTCCTGCCATAGCCTCTGGGGGCTGGCGCGGCAAGGTGGCTGGAGCGAGGGGAACCCAGCTTAGCCGTGGAAGTCTTTGTTGGGATCAGCCGGGGTGTGGCCCGGCTCGGCCGGCGGGGTCTCGTCGGCGTCGCTGCCCGCCTCGACGTCCTTGGTATCGGGTGTTTTCTTGTCGGCCGGTTCGGGCTTGTCCTTGTCTGGATGGGTGCCTGGCATGGCTGTCCTCCTGGTTCCGTCGACGGTATTCGCGCGACAAGAACCCGCCGAATGGCTCAAGGTTGCGGCGCGGCCGGGCGCCCGGCTTCACAAAAGGGGGATGCGACACCCCTCCGCATTGCTTTGTCGGGCTGAGGCGCTAGAACCGTGCGATACAAGGAGCGTCAGCGTCGTGGAATTTTCCCTGCCATTGGTGTTCGGCGCGGGCGTACTCAGCTTTCTCTCGCCCTGTGTGTTGCCGCTGGTGCCGCCCTATCTCACGTATATGAGCGGGGCGAGCTTCGACCAGTTGCGCGCCGACAATGCCGGGGCGGCGGCGCTGCAGCGGCGGGTGGCCTTCACCTCGCTGTTCTTCATTCTCGGCTTTGCCGTGGTGTTCGTCACGCTGGGTGCCACGGCGACCGCGTTCGGACAGGCTTTCCGGCAGGCGCTGCCAATCCTGACGCCGATCGCCGGCGTGCTGATCATCGCCATGGGCCTGCACTTCCTGGGGGTCTACCGCATCGGGCTGCTGGACCGGCAGATGCGGCACCAGGGGCCGGGCGTCGCGAGCGGCCCGCTGGGCGGTTTCCTGCTCGGCCTGGCCTTTGCCATCGGCTGGACGCCGTGCATCGGACCCGTGCTGGCCGCCGTGCTGTCGGTGGCCGCCAGCCGCGACACTGCCTGGGAAGGGGCGGGGCTGCTGGGGCTCTATTCGCTCGGGCTGGGCGTGCCGTTCTTCCTCGCCGGCATCGCCATTGGTCCGTTCCTCGCCTTCTTCCAGGGCTTCAAAAGACATCTGCACACGGTCGAGCGCGTCATGGGTGGGCTGCTGGTGCTCACGGGCGTGCTATTCCTCACGGGAAATTTCACCCGACTGTCCTACTGGTTTCTCGAAACATTCCCGGTGCTGGCGACCTTCGGCTAGCGGTAATGCCTGCTTAACCCTGGGCCAAGTTTCTGAGACGCCACGATTCTGCTGCACCGGGATTCAGCACTGCTTTACCCCTAAATGGCAAAGTGCGCCCATACGGGGGAACCATGCTGACCATCAACTCAGCGGACGCAGCGATCGAGCCGGACGTGATCGGCGAGCCGGTGTCACCCGCCGCGCATCTCGACATCACCGTGGAAGTCAGCGACCGCATCGAGCTGGTGGAGGCCGTCTGGCGCAGCCTGACCGCCACGAGCATCGAGTCCCCGGGCCAGAGCTACGATTTCATTCGGCACTGGGTCGCCAATCGCAAAGTGTCGCCGGCAGACCAGCGCTATGTCGTGGGTCGTGTCGATGGTCAACCGGTGGCCCTGCTGCCGCTGGTCCGAAATCGGGTGCACGGACTGCGGGTCCTGACGTGGTTCCCCGGCGCCAATGCCGGCTGCTATGCCCCGATCGCCGATTACAGACGCCTCGCCGCGCTGGGCGTTGAGGGCCGGTGCGCGTTGTGGGCCGCCATGACCCGAGATCTGAAAGGCACAGACGTGATCTATCTGCGCTCCGTGCCCAGCCGGATCGACGGCCATCTGGGGCTGCTGGACGAACTGGGTTCGACCCTGGCGGTGGAAAAGCTCTACCGCTCGGAATATTCGAGCTGGGAGGAATGCGACCGACTGCAGCGCAGCAAGTCCCGCCGCAAGCATGATCGCCAGCAGGGCGACCGGCTGGCGGCGATGGGAGACGTCGTCTTCGAGGAAACCGGCAATGGCGGCGAGGCCGCCGGCGCGATTGAAGAGATGTTCGTCCAGCGCTCGGCGCGGTTCAAGGCGATGGGCATCCGCGACACGTTTGTCCGCGATCGCCTGATCGGGTTCTACCAAGACATGGCCAAGGCCGGTTCGGGCGTCGATGTGCGCCTGCATGTGCTGCGGCTCAACGGCAAGATCGCGGCGGTCCGCTACAATATCGTGCATAACGACCGCATGTTCTGCCTCATTTCTTCAATGAGCGAATGCCCGGTGACCCAAGGCGGGTCACCCGGCAAGCAGTGTCTGCTGCGGGTGATGCAGACGGTGTTCGATCAGGGCATCCGGGTCTTCGACATGGGCAGTGGCTTCACCGACGAAAAGCGCCACTGGTGCAATGTGCAGGAGCCGCTGCGGCACCACTATATCGGCCTGACGCTGCAGGGCGCGGTCATCGTCAAGGCGCACCGGATGTTCCAGAAGGCGCGGGCGGCGATAAAGTCCAATCCGCAGCTCAAGGCGGCCGCAAGGACCCTGCACCAGCTGGCCGATCGGATCACCCCCGCGCCCGCCGCGATGGCGGCGGACAAATCAGAGTAGCTTGAGGCCCCGCAGCGAGGCGTGGCCCGACTTCCCGATGATGATGTGGTCGTGCAGCACTATCCCCAGGGGCTTGGCGATGTCCGATATCTCCCGGGTCATCCGCACGTCGGCCGATGACGGGGCAGGGTCGCCCGACGGATGGTTATGCACGAGGATGAGGGCGGTGGCGGAGAGCTCGAGCGAGCGCTTGATGACCTCTCGCGGATAGACGGGCGTATGATCGACCGTGCCCGTCTGCTGCACCTCGTCGGCGATCAGCCGGTTCTTCTTGTCGAGGAACAGGATCCGGAACTGCTCGATGGCTTCGAACGCCATCTGGCTGCGGCAGTAGTCGATCAACTGGCTCCACGAGCCCAGGATGGGCTGCTCGCTATCGATGCGATCCCGCCCGAAGCGCGCCGCGACCGCCTGGATGAGCTTGATATGGGCGATGCTGGTCGCGCCGAGCCCCTTGACCTTGGCGAGCCGGACTTCGCTGGCGTTGAAGACGCCTGAGAACGAGCCGAATTCGCGCAGCAGTGTCTTGGCCAGTCCCTTGGTGTCCTTGCGGGGGATCACCAGCTGCAGCGCCAGCTCCAGCAGTTCATAATCCTCGAGCGCATCGCCACCTACCCTGAGGAAGCGCTCGCGCGCCCGCTGCCGATGGCCGGCGCGATCGTCGGCTTCGGCCTGGGGGGCCGGGAAAGGGGCTTCGGCCAGTTCGTCGGGCCGGTCAGCCATCATGCCGCTCGCGCGGCCATGGGATTGAACAGACCGCCGGGGGAGAGCGTGAAGACCTCACACCCCGTCTCGGTGATGCCGATCGAGTGCTCACACTGCGCCGACAGCGTGCGGTCGCGGGTCACGGCGGTCCAGCCGTCCGACAGAATCTTCACGTGCGGGCGGCCCAGGTTGATCATCGGCTCGATGGTGAAGATCATGCCTGCTCTCAGCGGCACGCCGGTGCCTGGGGTGCCGAAATGCAGGATATTGGGTTCGTCGTGGAAGAGCTTGCCGAGCCCGTGGCCGACGAAATCGCGCACCACGCTCATGCGCTCAGCCTCGGCGATTGTCTGGATGGCGGCGCCGATATCGCCCGTCATGTTGCCCGGCTTGGCGGCGGCAATGCCGGCTTCGAGGCTCGCATAGGTGATTTCGATCAGCCGCTCGGCCTTGCGGGAGATTTCGCCCACCGGATACATGCGGCTGGAGTCGCCGTGCCAGCCGTCCACCACCAGGGTCAGGTCGATATTGACGATGTCGCCGTCGCGCAGCGGCCGCTCGTCAGGAATGCCGTGGCAGACGACATGGTTGATGGAGGTGCAGAGGGCATGCCGGTAGCCCTTGTAGAAGATGGTGGCGGGGACGGCGCCGTGGTCGCGGGCGAATTCATGGGCGACCTTGTCCAGCGTCGAAGTAGGCACGCCCGGTTCGACGTACTCGGCGAGCAGGTCGAGCGCCTGCGCCGTCAGCGCGCCCGCCCGGCGCATGCCCTCGAAGCCCTCGCTGCCATGCAGCGGAATGACGCCTGCCGTGCGGCGGGCTTTGGCTGGGGCATCGACAAAGGTGATCATAGGCGTCTCCGGGGCAACGCGGCTAAATTAGTCGCTTGGTCTGCCGATGGGAAGGGCGGTGCGCTTGCTTGACGCCGATAGTCCGCAGGAGCATTGCTGGCAGACAGCAAGCCCACGGAATCGTCTCATGTCTTCAGATACAGTCACGGCCGGACTCCTCGTCATCGGCGATGAAATCCTGTCCGGCCGCACCAAGGACGTCAATATCGGCGCCACCGCCGATTTCTGCACCGACCTGGGCATTGAACTCAAGGAAGTGCGCGTGGTGAGCGACGAGACCGACGACATCGTCGACGCCATCAACGCGCTGCGCAAGCGGTATACCTACGTCTTCACCACCGGGGGAATCGGCCCGACGCATGACGACATCACCGCCGATGCCGTGGCCAAGGCATTCGGCGTCGCCCTGCCGATCAATCCCGAGGCTAGGGCAATGCTGGAGACGCGCTGGAAGCAGACCGGCACCGAGGTCAACGAGGCGCGGCTGCGCATGGCGCGCATCCCGGAGGGGGCATCGCTTATCATCAATTCGGTCAGCGCGGCACCCGGCTTCCGCATCGGCAACGTGCATGTGATGGCCGGCGTACCCATCATCATGCGCGCCATGCTCGAAGCGCTGGCCCCCACTCTCAAGGGTGGCAAGAAGGTGATGTCAGTCACCATCAAGGCGGCAGTGGGCGAGGGGACCGTGGGCGGTCCGCTGGGTAAGTTGCAGGAGCAGTATCCGGATGTGAAGATGGGCAGCTATCCGCAAATGGGCAAGGACCGGATCATGACCGAACTGGTGCTGCGCTCCTCCGACCCGGCGCGACTGGACGAGGCGGCCGGCAAGGTGCGGGAAATGGTGACGGAGGTGCATCGCAAGGCCGGCATCGCGCTGCCAGAGGAAGACGTCTACTAGGGCTGGGCATAATCGCGCCGGGGCGTTGGCGCAGGCGCCCGGGTTTGCTAAGCACGAGCCTCTGAATTATCGCGGCGCGGGGCAGTGCCGGCGCAGGAGACCCTGATCTTGAGCAGTTCCAACCAGAAGTCGTTTCCCGTCACCTGGGACCAGTTTCATCGCGACAGCCGGGCTTTGGCCTGGCGGCTGGCCGGAATGGGGGCATTCGACGCCGTGGTGGCCATCGCCCGCGGCGGGCTGGTGCCGGCGGCCATCGTGGCGCGCGAGCTCAATATCCGCACGGTCGAGACCGTGGCCGTCAAGAGCTATGACCACCAGAGCAAGGGCGGCATCCAGGTGCTCAAGCCGATCAGCCAGCCGATCCTCGACGTCGCCAAGAATGGTGGCAAGATCCTGATCGTCGATGACCTAGTCGATACCGGCTCGACGGCCCGCGTGGTCCGCGAAATGCTGCCGGGCGCCCATTTCGCCACGGTCTACGCCAAGCCCAAGGGGCGCGACCTGGTGGATACGTTCATCACCGAAGTCAGCCAGGACACCTGGATATTCTTCCCCTGGGACCTCGATGTCGCCTATGTCGCGCCCATTTCCGGCGGAACGGACTGAGGGGCGGGCGAAGCGCGGGCGTGGTGGAATGGTAGACACACCGGACTTAAAATCCGGAGACTGTATAGTCGTACGAGTTCGAGTCTCGTCGCCCGCACCACTTTGTAATTGTTGAGATTTTTCCGGTTGGCGGGGCAGGGCGTTTTAACCCGCCAAAATTGCCTAGGGTAGCCGCCAGGGTAGCCGTAGCGTGAGCAAAGAAAAGCCGGGCAGTGTTCCCGCCCGGCCGTTGCTCCAGTTGCTTCGATGTTTATGCGGCGTCGTTATCGCTCACGCTGCCAAGGCACATAGACAGGTCGTAGGCCATCAACTCGGCCGTTCGAGGAAGTCGGGCAAAGCCGATCTGGCGAATGTATTCGCTGACTACCTCGGCCTCCCTAAGATCGTACTCCCCGACTGCGGCAGACAGCGAACGCATCTTTTCGTCATCAAGCTCGCGAAACTGATCGGCTAGACGCTCAGCCCATTTGGCCGCGTCCTCATTCCGCTGCCTGTCGTCTGGAAATTCCTGCGCTTTTTCACGGCGCCACTCGGCGGTGCGGAGAAGGTCGTCGGAAAGAAGGGCGCGAAGATCGTTATAGTCCACTGTGTGACTCCTTTTGCTTTGTTCATGACAAAGGTGCGGGAGCCATAACAACTAGGCGGCCAGCACCGATTAGGCGCAGGACATGCGCCCAAAGTTGGTTGTAGACATTCCGTGACTCCTGGCGGGCGCGGCACTAAGGCCTGATGGGGTAACATCCCGCCGATGGCTCTATCGAAAGAGCAGGCAGTCCCAATATAGTATAGTCACAGTTTTGTCAACGAATTACAGACGAAGGGGCCTCAAGTCAGCTTCCGGTAAGCCTCCTTGAGATGGGCCATAAGGTCGGCGAGGTGGCCCTCGACATCGAGCCCAGCGGCGGCCAGGTCGGCAATGCGCTCGGTCGCGAGGCAGGCAAGGTTTACCATGCTGGCGGCTTCGAAGATGTCGGAATGGGCGATGGACTTGGCAGGCGTGCAAAGTCGTGCGACAACAAGGTCTGTCATAAGGGCTCCTGATTAGCCTGATGGACAAGGGCGGGATAGATGTTGGAACCATCTTCTCGCCCGCTACGTTTGTAGCACTCGCATGATTTGCAGAAACTGTCTAGCGCGTTGTTTATCATTGCATTTTGCATCTGCACTAATACATAGCGGATTGCCTGAATACATATTGCATTGCTTCAGACGCACGAACAGCCCGCCCCCCGGTAAAGGGGAGCGGGCGCAATGGTCGTTGTTGATGAGAAGAGCGTGGTAGGATTGATGCGAGCATCGGTTCCTTATATGTTCCACCTAGGATCAAAAGTGAGAATCAGTTCATGGCTGCGCCGTTTCCGATAGGATCGAAAGTCGTACTCTGGAAAACCAAAGGGGGCTGGGTGCCCTTTGTCACCTACCCGGCCGGCTTCGCTACAGTGCTGCCTCTAGACGGTCGGTCCAAGCCTAACCTCGACAAGGCGTATGAGTACCTGACTGAGGCTCATAGCGACGAACTGGTCTCAGGAGGTCATGACGCACTGCCAGACACCTCTAGCGGCAGATCCGAGATTCCTCCGGGGAGCCTGGCTTACTTCGAGCGGCGCAGCAACGGCTGGCAGCAGTCAGTTCAGTATGCGACGGGCGGCATGAGCATGACGCCTGCCGCCTACAAGTCTCTTGCGACAGCGTTCGACCTCCTGAAGATGAACCATGCTGTCGACTGACTAAGTGCTCGTTTTCGCGGTGATCTCGGTCCCGGCTCGATATCCGATCTCCCGAAGCCCTACGATGTTGTAGGTCTTCCCGTCGCACTCCAGCCGATCGGTTTCGGCCAAGCCATCCACGAAATGGGTGCGGAAGGTCACCACCTGGCTCGCAAAGATTTGGCTAGCGGCGAAACGTTCTTCTTCCGACTTCGGCACCAGCGCGGCCCAGAACTGGGCAACGGTGGTGTCGCCGTAAATCGGCATGTTGAAATCGTCCCGGCCGATCTCGCCTTCGCGGATGATCGAGCAGAAGCGGTTGAGTGGTCCGGCTCTCATCGTACCCACCTCATGCGGTAATCCAACAGGCGCCGGAAGACGGTTCGGTCTTCGGTGTAGTCGGTCATGTCGGTGCCTTCCTTCCAAGCCGTTACGGTGGCCATCCGTTGGCCCTGGCCGTCGAGCACGTTCGTATTGACCACGCCGCTCATGGCGTCTTTGATCGCCTCGGCAATGGCGTCAGCAGCCGACAGGGAGGCCGCCACACAGGCAAAGCTGACGCGGCTGGTGTAGGCGTCCAAATGGCCGGCGAGGATCGTCTCCTGCTCTTCCCACACGAGGGACACGGCGATGTAGGGGAGCCCCTTCTCCTGCGGTGCCGCAACGGGGTAAACATCAGTACCGACCAGGCCGGTTATGCCGGCATCATCCAGCAACAGGTGGATGGCGAGTTTGATGGCGCTCATTTCCGGCCCGCCTTCTTGGCCAGGTGTTTTTCGATCTCGGTGCCGATACCGTCCTTGAGACGCTTCATCACCTCGTCGGCGGTTTCTTCGAAGGAAGCGGTCAACCAGCGAGTGCCGGCCTGACTGCCATCGGCGGAACCGAACTCCGTCAGATGCGCGTACCGAACCGGCTGGGCACCGTCCTTGCCGACATAATCGGCCCGCGGCCCGACGACATGCTGAGGTTTGGTCTTGGGGCTTTTCGGGTTCTTCTTGATGATTAGGGACTTGCGCAGGTCGCCGTCATCTCGGGGGCTGTTCCGCTTCGCCGCGGCAAGCTGCGGTGCAAGGGACTTCCGCGCCGCGGCGCTAATGGGGGTGAGCAGGCCACCGGACGCGCGGCGAAAGGTTGTCGCCATTGCCTTGGCGCCGGTCATTTTTGAGCGGGCGGCCATTAGCGGTAGATCCTGAATGGCTGGATCAGGTCGCGGACGCCGTGCGGCAACTCGCTGGGGCTGGAGAAGGTGATGGCTTCGCGGGTCTCATACCATTCCGCCACCAAGAGCCGCACGGCCTGCAGGAGCGGCGCAGGAACATCGGCCAGGGTGTCGCCATAACCCGCGGTAAACTCGACAATGACGGCGTCGGCTTCGTTGCGGGTATCGGGCCATGTCTCGCCAAAGACAGGCGCAACGATGGGATCCCATGAGGTGGCGCCGTGCAGCTTGTACGTGGCCGGCGCGAGGGTCTGAACTGTGCCATCGGTGTCGGTGTACTTGACGGAAACAATGGACTGGACAGGCGAGAAGCGCAGCGGCAGTTCCGGCGCGAGCCAATCGAACGTTGCGGTCCATACTTGGGTGAGCAAGGCGCGGCGGGTCTTCGAGTCCGGCCCATCGAGCATGGCCACGGCTGACTCAGTCAGGCGCTCGATATGGGCTAGGTCGGGCGGTGCGATCGGGGTATCCGCGTCGAGCAAGGCAACGCGGCGAAGGTGATCGCACACGTCCTGCAGCATCATGGTTGCCAGCGAGGCCGGCGCGGTCTTGAGGGTCAGCACTAGACCAGCCCCACAAGGTCGGTTGCGGTGCTGCTTGTGAGCACGCGGGTTGCGCGGAGTGGGAGAATAACGCCACCCGCAACGATGTTGGCAAAGGTCACGGTGGCGCCGGACTTGAGAACCACCGTCAAATTCCCAGCGCCGCCGACGAAAATAGCTCGGGTGACTTCCTCTAGGTCGGTTTCGTCGTTTGGGGTGATTGCAAATGCGTGCGTAGCAGAGCTGTTGTTTCCAACGCTGAAGCCATCGTAGCGGTCTTTCATAGGCGTTTCTCCAGTCGAGAACAAAAGAAATAGCCCCCGCGCTTGCATGCGCGAGGGGCCGAAAAGGGGGGCTATGCCACCGTGTTGATGGAATCCACTTCGTCGCCGAGCTCGAACTGCCCGTAAACGAAGGCTTCCGGCCGGGTGACGGTGAGCGCCAGGCGCTCTTCACCGATGATGGCGACCTTGCCGTTCAGGCGGAAATCCGCATGCTGGGTGGCGACTTCGACGGCGGCATCTTCACGGTCGAAGATCTGGGCCGCCATCGTGGCACCGACGAGGAAGCGGCCGGCCGTCATAACGGTGGACTCGACCACGGCCAGGCGCCACAGACGAAGCTCACCACCCTCGCGGATGGACACTTCGATGTAGCGGCCGTTGTCGTCCTTCTGGAGTTCGATATCGGCCCAATCGATCGGATTGAGCACGACAAAGGTGGGCTTCAGTTCGGCAATGCGAACCTGAAGCACGGCGCGGCGGATCGTGTCGATCGGCGTGTCCGTCGCCTCCGAGTAGGCCAGTTCGTTGAACGGGATCGCGGCGGCCAGGAGATCGGTCAGAAGCTCGGATTCTTCCTTCTCGGCCAGGCCGTAGCGAAGGCGAACGTCGATATAAGACTGCAACATTGGCACGTCGCTCAACACGTTGCGGGAGGCAACGATGTGGTGAGCGATGTTCTTGACGTTGACGGTCTTCAGGTCGAACTTCAGGTGCGACTGCGGAACAGCGCCAAGCTCGGCCACCACGGCGGCGTTGTTCGTGTAGCCGGTTTCTTCGATGTACTCGACGGCGTTGGAAGAAGTGCGACCAGGCAAGAGCAGGCTGCGAATGGTGAACTCGCGCTGAGCCGGCTGGAGCACGCCAGGGAGACGCTGCGGAACAATGGCGTCACCGACTGCCCCGTTGGTGTCCGTGGTGGCCGAAGTCAGCTCGTTGGCCTTGATGCTGATGCGAGCAGAGCCGGCGCCCTTGGAAGCGAGCGACTTGAAATCTTCCGACTCCACGAACTGCTCGCCAACCGACTTCGCGGCGGCAGGGCCGAAGGAGCGCTTGCTCATCTTTTGCTCAACGGCCTGAAGGCGTTCGGCCAGCGCAACGCCGTCCGTGCTGAGTTTGTCGAGGGCGCTCTTCGTTTCGGTCGCGATCTTGCCGGTGGCCTTGATCTCCGCATCGGCCTTTTCGGCAAACGACTTGATCTCAGCATCGCGGGCCTGCAGGAGCTCCAGCACTTCGCTGAACTCGGTGGCATCGGCGTCAACAGGGCGTGCGCCGGCATTCTTGCGGCCGAAGCCGCGATCGTGAAAAGACATTAGTGTCTTCCTTATTTCGGGAGAGAAAAGCCCTTGAGGTGGTCCGCTAGGGACTTCAGGGCGGGAGTGTTCGCCGAGGAGCCTGAATCACTCAGGATGTGCTTGAAGCCGTGACTGGCGATTGTCGCGGCTTGGGAGCGAGAGAATCCGGCATCGCGCAGGAGTCTTTCGAATTCGGGGATTGTGGGGATGGTGCCGTGCGCCAGCTTGAGCTTGACAGCGTCAACCCGGGCCTCGTCATTGGCTGGACTGGTGACGATGGAGACTTCCTCCAGGTCGAGCTTGGTCAACGTCCGAACGCCGGTTTTCTCGTCGTAGCTGGACTCGCGCGTCCAATAGCCGATCGACAGGCCGGAGACAGCGCCCGCACTCATCAGGGCGTGCGCCTCACGAGCAAGAGCAACGTCCTTCACCAGGAGCCGGCCTTCCACGAATAGGCCCTTGGCATCCTCGCGCACGGCCTCATAGACGCCGATCGGCATGTCCTGGCGATGCTGCCAAAGGATTGGCAGCGGGCGGGAACGTGCGGCCAGCGTGTCGGTAAAGGCGCCGGATGCTACGATCTCGTTATAGGTGTCCACCACGCCGAACACGCTGCCATAGCCGGAGAACGTGCCATCGGCGGCGGCTTTGATGGAGAGGTCAAAGTCTCTGATTTTCAAGCTGCTCACTTGCGCGGCTCCATGATTGAAATGTCCGCCAGCGAGACCGAGGACAACCGGGGAATATGGTTGAAAGTGAAGCGGCGGTCGCCAAGCAGGCTAAAGCGCGACAAATCTATTGTGATCATTTCGCGGTTTCTCCAATGCCAAGTGCACCGCGGATGGTGGCGGCGGGATCTGCGGCGCCCAGCTTGTCGAGCGGCGCCAGGTTGGTTTGTGCGGTGAGGAAGTCGGCTTCTGGCCGATCGGGAAGGTTGAGCTTCTGGCGGCCCTCGGCGCGGGTCATCAGGCCGTTTTGCACGAGGCTGGAGAGGAAGGCCGCCTTCGCCGCGCTATCTGCCTGCAGAAGGGCCTCACGGTTGAACTCAGGGTAGAACCGAGACCGCTCCCCGGGTGCGAGAAGCTGGAGCCGGATTCGGTCCTCGATACGCTTGGCGATTGGATTGAGCCCGGTGGTGAGCCACTGCAGCACCAAGGACTCAATGCCGCTGCCCCATGCCGTGACGCCGTTGGCAGCATGACCGACAACGATGGGCGGCGCCCCGAACCAACGGCAAACGTCTTCGACCGAAAATGATCGGGTGGCCAAGAGCTGACCATCTTCCGGGTTCAGGCTCAGCTGGTCGAACTTTAGCCCAGCCTCCAAAACCATCATTTTCCCCGCGTTCGAACTGGACGCGTAGGCCTTCATGATCTCGGTCAACTGAGTGCGCTGGACGTCCGTCAGTTCGGATTCGGACGACAAGACGCCACTTGGCATCATCCCGTTGCCAAGGATCTTGCCAGCGGTTTCTTCCGCGGCAATGGCGCTGCCAATAGTCTGGACCCCAAATTTGATGACGCTCAACCCAAGGTCGCCGCCGAAGCCGAAGCCCTTTAGGTGAAGCATGGACTCGGCAGGCAGCACCACAGGACGGCCCCGATCACTGAAGCGGTACTCCAGATCACCATCGGCATTCCGGGTAGCGTCGACTTGATCACTCGGCAGCAGGTTCAGAGAGACGATACGGTTGCCGATCCGGCTGATCTCGGCATATGCGTTGCCGGTGACAAGCAACCAGGCGGTGACGGCTTCCCAGAATTCGAAGGCCGTGCGCTCGCCATCGGGAGTGACCGTAAGCAATCCTGCCAAGGGATGGTCGGCAGGGTGGCGGCCCCCGTGCGAGTCCTTCTCGAACAGTTGCAGGGGCATGGAGGCGATGGCCCCCGCGGTCAGGCGGGTGCATGCCCAGAAGGTCGACAACTGGAGGGCTGAATCAATGTTGACAGCTTTGCCGCTATGGCTGGCGCCGCCATAAAACAGCGCCCATGGCTTCGCATCGGTCAGGCCAAAAGACCTTCCGAACCAATCTCTTAAACTCAAAGGCGTAACCCTCAGATGACCATTACAGGGGATTTCAGGAAGCCATCGAGGGACGGCTTGGGCGGTGGTGGCTGGTATCGAGCGGCAACCTGCAGGGCCATGACCATGGAAACGGCACCGTCAACGCGGACCGGGCCACGGCCATTGGAGCGGCCCTTGTCAATCTTCAGATTGCCGGCCGCGTCCGATACGGTGATGGCATTGGCGACGGCCGCGGTTAGGACGGGGTGCCCCCCGTGCCGGAGCTTTCCCGACAAGGCGACTTCGGCAAACCGCTCAACAGCCGGCCCCATGCTGACGAATCCCTGGCCGAATTGCTCCAGCGGGATCTCTGCCCCGGCGTCGTCAAGTTCGGGTTTAAGGTCATCGATGCGGTAGCGATCAAAGCCGACCATATTGATGTCGAACTCTTTGGCGAGCGCGGCCATATGAGCCGCGACGTGATCATATCGAACGGTGGCGCCAGGCACGGCGATCATGTGACCGGCCGCAATCCATTCCTTGAAGCGGGCGGCCTCGGCATTGGTCCGCTGGTTTAGCTGCCCCTCTGGTGTCCAGAAAATCGGCAGCAAGTCGAAATTCCCGGCGTCATCGGGAAAGGCCAGCACGAGCGTGGTCAGGTCATGCTTGCCGGAAAGGTCTAGCCCGCCAAAGCAAACGCGCCCGCGGAGCTTTTCGCGGTCCACCGGCAAGGCCAATTCCTTCCAAGTCGCTGCTTGAATAAGGCGATCTTCGGGGTTCGAATCCGCCCGCTGATTGAGCCGCAACCGGCGATAGGAGGGCTCGAAACTGGGCATGCTCTTGGCCCGATCTCGGCTCTTGAGCAGGGCCGCCATGTCGAGGAAAACACCATGGGCAGGGTTAGCCAGGCGGATCGTTTCATCGGCCCATGGATCGGCGTCCACTGGCGCCGCGTGAAGCTGCAGGTAGGTGCCTGGCTGGTCGCCAGTAATAGCTGAATCAATGAGCTTGCTAAGCCAATGATCGTCACTGTCAGCTTGCGTTGAGAGGATGATTCCAAGCGTATGCTTGCGCTTGCCTTCCGACTCCAGCAGCACCTTAGCCAACCCATCGTCGGGGGACTCCCCCGCTTCATCATAAAGCCAGCAAGTCGGGCTGAGACCTTGCGAGCGGCGGGCATCGGCAGACAGGGCTTCGAATGTGGCGTCGAAACCATCGCCCTCCAGCACCACGATACGCTTGGAGAAGTCGATAATGTTCACCCGGGCCGCGAACTCCGGAACTCGAAGGATGATCGCCTTCACTTCATCGTATAGAATTCCAGCCTTGCCGCGGTCGATCGAGGCGGCATAGACGGCGCCGCGCTCTTCAGCCAGTGGCCCTAGCAGGTATGCCAAGGCAATGCCGGCGCACAGGCCGGATTTGCCGTTGCCCTTGGGCTCGCTGAGGATCGACAGGGCAATAGGCCGGTTGCCGCGGCGGTCGGTCTCGAAGGTGGCAAAGATGAATTCGCGCTGCGATGGCAGCAGGCGCATACGCTTCCCGGCAAGCCTTCCCTTGGTAATCGGGAGCCATTGCAGAAAGGCGATGACCTGCTCGGCAAGGGAAAGGCCCTTCTTCTTCCACGGCAGGCGGCGAGGTCGTTTCTGTTCGTCCAGTTGCGCAGCGGCGGCCTTCTGGCGGCCGGCGCCAGGGCCACGAAGCGGCATTGGGATATCTCCGTGTAGGTGGTGGAGCGGCCCCGGAAACGACCGCTCCACCGAGTGCGTAGGCCTATCCCAGGCGTCCACGCATGAGCCCTTGACCGGCTGGTTCTCGCGACGTTGCTAAGCTTGACTCGATGAATCCCGAACCGGGTGGCGGCCGAGAGCAAAGCTTTCCGATATCGGACGCACCGCTAAGCGCCCTCTGGATCCTGCCGCCGAAGCGCTGGATGTCGAAACTAAATATGCGAAAGAGAGCATGGCCGATCCGAAGCCGTTGAAAAGGCGACGACTTTACGACCGCCCCTGCCTACATGTTCTCGCCAAAGACACCGACAGCGCCACTGGTGCGCTTGAACCGGTACGTCCCCGGCCCGAACGCAATGCCGGACACCGCCAGGTGGTGGAGCTCGTCAACGATGGTGGCAATGCCCTCACCGCCTACCATAAGCACCTTCACCAAGGCGTCCTTCGGGATGGTCTCGTCTGCCGCCTTGAGGCACACCAGAAGGCGGTCCGTTACGGCGATATCGTCGGAGGTGGCGTCGGTCGAAGCGACGGGCAGAATCTCAATCGTGGCCATGTCGGCTCCTTTTACTTCGCCAAGTGGCGTTCAAGCTCATAGTCGGCAAATGCGGGGTGCATCGCCGCTAGCTGGCGGGTGGACTCCCTGACGAAATAGGCTTCATCGCTGGTCTGCAATTCCTCGATGTCATCGCCCTCGGCATCATCGAGTAACGTGATGATCTTCCACAACTGGAAGGCCTGCTCTACGACGCTGCGATCGGCGCCATGCTGAAAAACCGGTGTCAACATTTCATGCCTCGGTTGAAGGGATGGCGGGGGTCGGTGGGCAAGCCATCGTGGCCAATGGCAGGGGAATAGCCCAGTTTCTCGGCACGCTGCTTGGCCGCGTTATGGTGATGGCTGCATAGGCTTTGGAACGGCCCGCCCCAGAACAGCGCAGCATTGCCACGATGGGGGGTAATGTGGTCTGCGACGGTGGCGCGGGTCTTCACTCCTTCGGCAGCGCACATCCTGCAATGCGGCTCACGGGCAAGCTGGGCGCCTCTGAGAGCCTTCCATCTACTGGTGCCATACCAGCCGGCCCAGGCGGGCTTGGCGTAGGTGTTGGCCTTGTTGAGCGGCGCGGGCTTCATTTCCTGACGGGCTTTGGCTGGGCCGGCTCACCGACTGCGGCGTTGAGGGCATGGAGCTGGCGCATCAGGAGCCATGCGTCCAAAAGGCTCTTTGAGACCTGCAATTTGTTGCCAACAACAAACGCCGGGATTTCGCCGGCATGGATCATCTTCAGGATGGTCGGCTGAGAGACTCCGACATATGCCGCGATGTTTTTGCTGCCTTCGACAACTTCGCCCATGGCAGCGAGCGCGACGAACCGATCGCGAGATGCGGCGGCGTACATGGCTGGATTACGCATCTTCTTTGCCCTCCACCACCGAACGCATCTTGAGGGCGTAAGCATGGGCCTTGGCTTGGTTGTGCTCGATTTGCTCGCGGAAGTTCCGGCCATATAGGATCTGACAGATCGCGTCCGACAGATGTTCGGCCAGTTCGCTGAGCGGCATGGCGGCAAAGGCGTCAGCCGGCTTCGCATTGGTCAGACCCGTATCGAGCAGGACGGCCATGAAGCGGCGGTCCATTACCTCGAGGCGGGCCAAAGCAACTTCCCAGGGCGCGCTGTCCTTCCCCGCGAAGTCGTAGATCCAGCCCTCCAGCTTTTCGAGTTCGTCAACGCCGAACCGCACGTATGCGCTCGGCCCGACCTTGCGCAGCGGGATGGCCCCAACGGGCAAGGGGTTATTGAATTCGTCGGTCTCGGTCATGCGGCCTCAAGCTCCGGTTCGAAGGTGGGGATCGGTGCTGTCGCTCGCCGCTCAAGCGCGGGCGGATGGATATGCACATCAGGTTGCAAGTCAGGGTCGATCATCATGAATGGACGATCCGGCCAAGTCAGAAGCCGCTCGGTGGTGGCGCCGGTGGCCGTAATGGTGGTCAGGTCGATGTGCCCGCCAATGCCGTGCATCTTGCGCTTCAGCGGGTCTTGCGGGCTATGATCCTTGAGGCCTCGAAGGTACTGGCAGAGGTCGGGACCGAACTCACGCGCACCAGCCCGCAAACGGTCTTCGGAGAGGATATCGGCTATCCGCTCGGCGTCCGTATCAGGACCGGCATAGATGACGCCGTACAGGGTATTGACCCGCATCGGCTCCATGCCCTTGAGAGGGTAATCCGGGATGCTGCAAATCTGGTACTGTGCCAGGCCATGGCCCTCGATATGGCCGGCGATGTAGAGCTGAAAGGCGTTGCCGGTGTACTCACTAGCAGCCCGCCATTCATCGAACTCGCGCTCTATCGCGATCATCGCCTGGCCAAATGAGCCGGCATCTTCCGCATAGGAAAGGCAGGCGTTGATCATGGAGTCGATCTCGACTGAATGACCGCGCCCGGTGACAGCCATCGGCACCGTCTTCGAGGTCCGAACCTTCGAGTGCGTCATCATCAGAAGGCCGGTCGGCAGGTAGCTTGCTGCGTCCGTCAGCAGCTCAATCCTGTCCTCATAGGGGAATGAAACGAAAAGGCTCATGGCATTGCCACCTGAAGTTGATTGACGTTGTCGCCTACGCCCCCAGCGCCGCCGAAGCCGCCTAGCAGGTTGGCGAAAAGGGAATTGATGGCCTGATCCAGCGCCATATCGATCAGCCGATCACCAAGGCGCCCGAACGCATTGCCAAGCGCTTCAACGGCAGGGACGCCGTTGCGGACATCGTCCAGCAGGCCGCCAACGAAGTCCTTGGTCAGACTGGAGGCGGTGGAGATGGCTTGCTGCAGGCCGGCATAAGCATCTTCCTGTGAGGCGATATTGGAGACCAGCCTGGCAATCTCCTGGCCCTCGCTGCTCATCAAATCCACGCCCGCGGCTCGCAGCTCGTTGGCGATGCGTTGCTGGACGGCGTTGGCACCGACCGCGGCCAATTCCTCGCGAAGCTTGGCGATCAGTGCGGTGGTGGCATCTGTCTGGGCAACCGTGCCTTCGGTGGCGCCGCTACGGCCACCACTGCCACCGGCAGCAGGGACTCCGAAGGTGCCGCTGAACTCGTCCCAGCCTGCACCGGCCCCTGGCATGTCCATGGTCGGCGCTGCGATAGTCGGTGGCTTCCGACTTTCTAGAACGGCCAGAATGCCTTTTTCGTCCTCAAGGATGCGCTCGAGGCGGGCACGCTCATCAGCGATGCGAGACTCGAAGATCATCGCGTTGGTGCCACCGGCTTCGCGCTGTTCCTTCTCGATTTCCATGATCGCATTGGTCGCGGCCAAGCGCTCCAGGCCCAAGTCACGCATGGACTGGTCTAGCGATTGGTTCGTGCGCTGCTCGAAAGCCTGAAACTGTTGAATGAAGTTGTAGAGCTGCCAGCCGGCGTTGACGATCGCACCCTGCAACTGGTTGCCAACCGTAGCAGCGGCGCCGGCTATGGCGCGGTCCAGCTCGGAGGCTCGGTCGACCAACTGCTCGTCAAAAATCTGCCCCCCCAACCGGGCCTGTTCGATGATCCGTTTGACCCCGGCTTCGCCATCGTCGAGCAGGCGAATGAGACGCTCGCCATCGCCGCCGAAAAGCTCATCGAAGATTCGGATTTGCGCGGCGCGGTCGAGGGTCTGAACCTTGCCGATGATCTCCGACAACAGGGCGGAAGGATCGGCCAGCTTGCCTTTGAGCTCGTCCACGGTATAGCCGATGCGAGCGAAGGCCTCGGCTGCGGAACCGGACTTGCCGGCGCTGGATATCCACTCATCGGAGCGGAGCTGAAGCTCGCGCATGGCCGCGCTGAGGTCATCAACCTCCAGCCGGTTCGCACGAGCGACGGCACCAAGCTCCTGAAACGAGACAACGTCCATCCCGGCCTGGCGGGCCTTGTCGCCAATGTCTGCAATCGCGCGGGCGGTGTCTTTGAGTGTGCTGAAGACCGCGGCGCCGCCAATACCGGCTAGGGCACCACCCAGGCCGGCGCCGATGCTGAGCACCATAGAACTCGCGGAGCGCCCGATGTTGGCGAAGGTGCTGGAAAAGCCGCGGTCGAGTTTCCCCAGCCGCGTGTTGGCGCCACGCTCGAAGCTTTCGAGCCGGGTGCCGGCACGGCCCAGGCCGGTTACCAGGCCAGAGGCGTCAACGGTGAGTTCGGTGAAAAGACTGCCAACTCGTGCGGCCATGTCTCACCCCATAAAAAAGCCCGCTGGCCGGCATTGGGGAGCCGGCAGGCGGGCAAAGAAAAACCCGCTGCGGAAAACCGAAGCGGGGTCGAAAAGCCGGGCGATTCCTCACCGGGCGTGGATGTAGCGTTGGGTGTGTATACGACGCGCACTTTAGCGAAGGCAAGGCACATCGTTGCCAGAAAGACGCTATATCAGAAACAACGTGACAGCAAACCGCTCCAGCATCGCTCAAATCGAGTCGACGGAAAGCGATATCACCAATAAACACTGACAATATGGGACTAGGATAATTTTCCTGATTCTTACGTGATTTTTACAGGTGGCCTGCGGGTTGTTTCGAAAGTGCCCGAAAACATTGGGAGCATGCGGAGTTACGATTTGTGCGGCTTTTGCTGAATGTCATGCCGCCCCCGGTCCCTTCCGCTCGTGCATGCCCCGGCGCGCCATCTCGGCAATGACTGCCTGACGGAAGCAATGAAGTTCGGCCATGATCTCGTCTTCGGTGGCGCCGCCACTGCGCAGCCGGTTTTCGATGGCGATCACTTCCCGCTTCCAGAAGCCATTCCGGCCCTTGTCCGACTTGCGAGACTGAAGGCCCGCGGTGATCGGCTCGACCACGGGGCGCCAGCATTGCGGAGCCCAGGCATGGGTCGGGAAGCGGATCACCTCACCTGTAACAGTCGGGGCGGGCTCTACAGGGGTGACGTCAACGAAAAGGTCTAGCTGCTTCATCTCGAGTCCTCCTTGCCGTCTAGATGATCAAAGGAGGGTGGAACATAGACTCCCCTATCCATGCCCCTCTTTTCTATACCCTCTGAATCTTCAGGTGTTCCCTTGTGGTGTTCACTTGAGGTGTTTGTGCGCAACTGGCTGCGGTTCGAGACACGCAATGGATTGCGGTTCGAGATGCGCAGTTTATTGCGGGTGTCGTCGTTCCCGATACGCAACTGCTTGCGGGTCTGGGTCTCCAACTGTTTTTCACGATTGGCCTCCTGCATGCTCAACAGATAATCGAGCATGACGCTTACGTGGGTATCGTGGAACTCGTACCAGTTGGATTTCTGGGTGCGGCGCCACGACAGCCAGCCGGCTGATTCCAGACTACTTTTGCAGTTCTCCACCGTCCGCAAGCTGGCCTTCATCTGCTGCGCCAGGGTGGCTTCAGAAGGGTTGCACTGGCCGTTGAGGCTGTTCAGGTGACGCAGCAAGATAATGGCGAGACGCACGTCAGAAGGCTTCAGGCGAGGATCGATCGACATGCAGTTGATCAGGTCCAGTTTCCAGCTTGTGAAGCTCCGAAGCTGTTCGGCATCGTCAAGGGAGCCGATAACAACCGGCTCCCCCTCGATGGTGGCGGGATCTTGGTGCTTCACGCGGCACCCCGCGCTAGGGCGTCGTACTTGCCCAGCATTGCCGCGTCGGCATGTAACGCGAGCATGTCGACAACCTCGGCATCTCGCAGCAGATATGCCCACGACAGATCTACCCGGACGCTAAGGCCGGCGAGGCGCTTTTTTAGGTCGTTCCGCAATGCTGTGGATGCGCGCTCCAACAACGGTTCGTTCAGCGGCTGACCAGAGACACCAATGGTCCGCATCCGCAAACCTGCTCCGGCCGCCTCTCCCAAGAAGACTGCGTACGTCTTCAGTTGCTCTGCCAGTACCTCGCCAACCTGTTCAGCAAGTTGGTCCGACAAGGTGTTTTGATGGTTCATTACGCTGCGCTCCTATCCACAAACATCCCCGCAAGCCAGAGACAAAGGTCTGGCCGTGGGTAGGTCACGCTTCGGTTTGAATGAGCGATGTAACTTGGCGCCATACGACGAGCTCGGCGTTTCGTCATCGCATCTTCGGACAGGCCAGCAATAGCGGCTGCGTCGGCAGGCTTGAAGTAGAGGGGCAGGGAGGGGTCAGAGGCAAGGGCTTCATACAGCCGCCGACCTACAAGGCCGGTGCTGACGAAGTGCCCTTGTCGCTCCATGAAGGAAGCAACGGGATCCATGATGTGGGGGAATACCAGTTGACTCGGTGCGACCTGGCGAGGGTCAGTCGCAACCACATTTGCTACTGCGTACCGCTCACCGCGGCTTCGATTGAATCGAGGCAGTGCCAATCATATAGCACAGGTGACAACTAAAGACAAGCTATGTTGGTTGGCGACGGCGCAGAACATCTATGGCTTCAGCTGCTCGTTCCACTCCGCGACGGCCAAGACGCTCAGCTTTGCTGACATACCTATTTGCCATGGCAAGGCTGGACCACCCGATAGTTTCTCGAAGTTCGAAGGCGCTCGCGCCGGCCATTGCGGACCATGTCGCAGCGCTGTGGCGCAGTGCGTGAAGTGTCACCCGCTTGATCCCAGCCGCCGTGCAGACGTCACTTAGAATATGGCCGCAATGCTTGTAATCTAGCATCTGCCTCCCAGTCTTGGAAAACACGTACCCGCTCCGGTGCTTTTGCCCCGAGATGATTGTCACCGCGTCAGCAGATAGCTGCCGATCCTGCTGCCCGGTCTTTGTGTCCGGTAGATTCGCCACCAACCTGCGGAGATCGAGCATATCCCACGTAAGTTCCCGCGCCTCACTGATCCGCCAGCCGGTGATAGTGAGGAAGCGCAGAAGGTCGCCGTGCGGCCCCTTTACGGCGCTCAGAGCCTCCAGATAGCGAGGCATATCTAGCTCATCTATCCATGCGTCCCGCGCCGCCTCCTTGTAGCGTCGAATGCCACGGCAAGGGTTATCTGGTCGGAGTTCTTCCTCAACAGCGAAGGCCATCATCGACGACAGCACGGCTAAGGCCCTGTTCGTATCTGTAGGGCGGTCGCTGCCTGCCCTCACGAACTCCCGCACTGCCCTGGCGTCGATCGCTGCGACCTTGGTCCGGCCGAACTCCGGCCGGAGCCGCCGGTCTATTCGTTCGCGATAGTCAGCGGCCGTCCGGGGGCGCTTAGAAGGAAGGTACTGCGCAATGAAGGTGTCAGCCAGGTCATCGAAAGTTGGCGCCTCGCGTTTAGCTTTGCGCTGCGCTGCGGGGTCGTCGCCGCTCGCGTGGGCCTGCAACATCTTCTGCGCTTCGGCTCTAGCCGCGTCCGTCGAAAACGTCGGATAGTCGCCTACGGTGACCTTCCGCCGCTTGCGGGTGCCATCAGCAGCGGGCTTATCCTCGAGAATGACGAAGAAGGCGCGGCTCAGTTTTCCGTCCGCCTTCCGTCGCACTCGCAATGCGAATCCAGTAAGACGGGAGTCGCGAACCACAAGCTCAGATCGTGCGCCAAGGGTTAAACGCTCAATGTACGCATCGGACAAGACCGCCACGCAAACACCCCACGGATTGGAGGGTATCCTTGAGGGTATCCCTCAGGCGTCCCCCCTTGCTGTTCTCCGTCACATTATGTCCCTGCAGGAGTCGCCGCACAAGCCCGAAAAGACTGGGGTATGCTGTGACATTGTGTGACTACGCAGGACGCGCCGGAGCTAACTTAAAATCCGGAGGGGGTATCCCCGTGCGGGTTCGAGTCCCGCCGCCCGCACCAAGGATGAGGCCAGATGATTGAACGGATCGAAACCGGCATAGCGCCGTCCTCGGCGCCCATCAATGATGCAGTGCGCGCCGGCAAGCATGTCTGGCTGGTCGCGATCGCCGAGGATCCGGTGACGGGTGACATCGTCGATGGCGCGATCGAGGCGCAGACGCGGCGCTGCCTGCAGAACCTTGAAATCGCCTTGGGCGCGGCGGGCGGAACGCTGGCCAACCTGGTCATGGTGCAGATCTTTTTGATCGACAGCGCCGATGCGGCGGGCATGAACACGGTCTATCGCGAGTTTATTACCCGCCAGCCCTATCCCGTGCGGGCCACGGTGGTGGTCAAGGAACTGCTGGCCAAGGGACTGCGGATCGAGATCACGGCGCAGGCGGTGCTGGACTGATGCTGCTCAAGGCGGAACTGCTGGAACGGATCAGGGCGGGGGAGGTGGACCTGGTGTTCAGGCGCTGGAGCCGGCCCAGCGTCAAGGCCGGTGGCACGCTCAAGACCAAGCTGGGCGTGCTGTCCATCGGCGCTATCGACGACATGGACCCGGCCGACGTCACCGAAGCCGAGGCCAAGCGGGCGGGTTTCCGCGACGTCGCCGACTTCCGCAAATGGCTCGATACGATGAAACCGGGCCACCTGTTCCAGCGTATCGAGGTCAGCTACCGCGACGAGGCCTAGAACGGCGTCGGCGCCACGAAGGTCATGAACTCGCCCGTCGTGGGGTGGGTGAGGCCCAGTTCGGCGGCGTGCAACTGCAGGCGGTCGGCGGCCGCGAAGTCGTCCTTCTCGGCATAAAACGCATCGCCCAGAATCACATGGCCGATGGCCTTCATGTGAACTCTCAGCTGATGGGTGCGGCCCGTCAGGGGGTGGAGCAACACCCGCGTCGCGCCGGCCTCGCGCTCCAGCACGGACCATTGCGTCTGCGATGGGCGGCCGTTTTGGTGGTCGACACGCTGGCGGGGCTTGTTCTCCCAGTCCGTCGCCAGCGGCAGGTCGACGATGCCGGTATCGGCCTCGATGATGCCGGCGACGCGGGCAATGTAGGCCTTGGTGGTCTTGCGGTGCTCGAACTGACTGCCGATCCGGCCGTGGGCGCGCTTGTTGAGCGCCAGCACCAGGACCCCTGACGTGTCCTTGTCCAGGCGATGGCACATGCCGGCGGTCGGCCAAGTCTGGCGGGCCCGGTATTCGACGCAGTCCCACAGCGTTGGATCCTTGCCCGGTACGCTCAGCAGGCCACTCTGCTTGTCGACCACCAACATGTCCTCATCGACGTGGAGGACGTTGAGATAGGGATCAAGCGGGGGGAAATAGTCGAGCAGGGTGGGCATCGGTCCGGGCATGACGGGGCGTTTAGCAGATGGCAGGCGCTTTGACCAACTGCGGTTGGCTGCCTTGCAGGCATAGGCTGTGTTTTGTTTGCCTTCGCAGGAAGTTGGGAACGTCGTCGGCTCGCGCCCGTTTCTTCCCATACCAACCAACGAGGAGGCTATCATGCACAAGGATGAAGCCAAAGGCGCTGGCAAGCAGGCCCAGGGTGCAATCAAGGACGCCGCGGGCGGCCTGACCGGCAACGAGAAGATGCAGGCTGAAGGCAAGATGGACAAGGCCGAAGGCAAGGTCCAGCAGAAGGTGGGTGAGGTCAAGGACGACGCCCGCAACGCCAACAAGCACTGATCCAGCAGCGCAGTTGCAAAAGGCCGCCCTGCGAGGGCGGCTTTTTTTCGCGCCGGATCCGGCGAGCGGGCCGCAGTCTGGATTGTGACAAAGCCGATACGTAAGGTTTTCCTTCTGGACTGTCTCTGATGCCCAGCGGGCTGGCGAGGCCGATGCGTTTCACACTTCGGGATAGGTAGATGGCGCTTGAATTTTCGTACCGAAACCAGGTCGAGGCCCAATTGTGGTCAATTGCCAGCCAGCAAATCGACAAGGCTCTCCGGGAGTGCGACGACGACAAGATCGAGTTGGGTGAACTCGTGCACAAGCTGCGCCGGCGCTGCAAGAAGCTGCGCGGGCTCGTGCGAATGGCCAAGCCGCATTTCAAGCAATGGAAGCGAGAAAACCGGGCATTCCGGGACGCTGCGAGGAGCTTGTCGGGTAGGCGCGACGCTGCCGTGCTCGGCGAGACATTTTCCGACCTGCTGACTTTCGACTCCAAGCGCGATGGCGGGGGCCGGATCGGCGAGGGACAGGCCGCCCGCCTGGGCAAGCGGTTTGCGGACCGGGTGGGGGAGCCGCCCAAGGGGGAGGACCGGATCAGGTTCCTGAAGTCTTTCGTCAAGATCTTCAAGGCGGCGGCAAAGCGGGCCAAGTCGTGGTCGCTGTCCGGCCATGGCTTTGACAAGATCGGGGATGGGGTGGAGGAGACCTACCAGCGCATGCGGGACGGGCTGCGTCAGGCCGAGGCGCAGCCCACTGCCGAGTTGATGCATGCCTGGCGCAAGGACACCAAGTATCACTGGCAACATGTCGGACTGCTGCACAGGGCGGCGCCCGAAGTGCTCGAGCCGCGCAAGAAGGCGCTGGACCAGCTGGGGGAGCTGCTCGGGGATCACCATAATCTGGTCGTGCTGACCGAAGCGCTGGCAAAACGGCGCAACGTCAAGACCGTGCGTCGCGTGATCCGGGAGCGGCAGAAGCTGTTGGCGGCGGATGCCCTGGTCTTGGGCCGGCAGCTCGTAGCAGAAAAGCCCGCTCTGCTGCGGACACGGCTGGAGCAGTATTGGGCGCTGCTGCCGGAGAAAAGCTAGCCATGGCCCAGGAGATCGAGCGGAAATTTCTGGTGTGGTCCGAGGCCTGGAGGGCGGCGGCGACGGGCAGCAAGCTGCTGCGGCAGGGCTATCTTTCATCGAACGCCAAGGCCACCGTGCGGGTGCGAACCCGTGACGATACTGAGGCGATGATCACAATCAAAAGCGCTGCGCGGGGCATTTCGCGGGCGGAGTACGAGTATGACATCCCCGTAGAGGACGCACGGGAAATGCTCGAGCTGGCGCGGCCGCATGTCATCGAGAAACGCCGGCACATCGTGCCTTTCGGCGGCCTCGTCTGGGAGGTCGATGTGTTCGACGGACGCCATGCCGGCCTGGTGATTGTGGAGGTGGAACTCGATGATGAAGCGCAGGCCGTGGAGCTGCCCGAATGGGTGGGTCTCGAAGTTTCGCACGACGATCGCTATGCCAATGCCAGCCTGGCGCGCGCCGACGGTCCGCCCCCTGTTGACCCTGACGCGGCGTGAGGGAGTATTCGACTGTCTTGCGGAGACGTGGACAGATGAAGACCTACACCGTCAACCAACTGGCGCAGCTTGCGGGCATTTCCGTGCGGACGCTGCATCACTATGACGAAATCGGCCTGCTGAAGCCCGCGTTCACTGGCGACAATCGCTATCGCTACTACGGCGAGGAGGAATTGCTGCGCCTGCAGCAGATCCTCATCCATCGAGAGCTCGAAATTCCGCTTGCGGACATCGCTGCCATCCTCGATGCGCCCGGCTTCGACGCACTGGCGGCGCTGCAATCGCAGCGTCAACGGATCCAGGAGCAGGCGACGCGATATGCCAGCATGGTCAGGACGATCGACCGCACGATCGCCAAACTGCAAGGAGATCGCGTCATGAAGGACGCCGACCTATATTCGGGCGTCGTTTCGCCCGAGAAACAGGCTGAATACGAGCAATGGCTGGTTGATCGCTACGGCCGTCAGATGGAAACGCAGATCGCGCATAGTCGCAAGTCTATGGCGGCGATGAGCAAGGCGGAAGCCGCCGCGGCGATGGAGGAGCTCGAGGCGATCGAGCAGGCTCTGGCCGAGGGTCTGCGCCAAGGCGTACCGCCACAGGCGACCACCCTCGATCCGATGATCGAGAGGCACCGCGCGTGGGTCGCCCGCTCCTGGGGCGCACCGTGTTCGCCAGAGGCGTATGCCGGGCTGGCAGATATCTATGAACATGCCGATTTCCAAGCGCGCTATGAGACGATCGCGCCTGGATTTGCGGCTTACCTCACCGCGGTAATGCGTGCCTGGGCGCGACGCCAGACGGCTTGACGACAAGCCGGAGGACCATCGTGACAGACTGGTTCTCTGGCGCTATGGCATGGTTCATGTCCATTCCCGCTCTGTCGAGTCGCTCCGCCAATCCCGCCGCCGCCCTTTGGCTGGCGACATTCGGGCTGTTCACGCTGACGGCAATGAATGCCATCATCCACGAAGCGGCCAAGGTGGCGCCGGTGGGTCAGCTGGTATTCTGGCGCAGCTTCGCGGCGCTGGGGCCGATCCTGCTCTACCTCGTGGTGCGGCGCGAACTGGGCACCGCCCTGCGGACCCGGTATCCGCACAAGCACCTGATCCGGGGCATCCTCGGCGCCGGCGTGATGATGTTCAACTTCATTGCGCTGGGCTATCTCTCCGTCGGCCTCGCTACCGCCATCAGCTATCTGACGCCAATCCTGTCCATGGGCGCGGCAATGATCTTCCTGCGGGAACGTCCAGGGGCGGTGGTTGTCGTTGGCGTGGTGCTCGGGCTTGCAGGTATCCTGCTGATGCTGTTTCCGGCGTTGGTTGGGACCGAGATTCGCCAGGGCACGCTGATCGGCGTGGCGGCGGGCGTTGCCATGGCAACGTTGAATGCACTGTCGCGCGTACAGGTGAAGGACCTGACCCGAACCGATCCGCCGGCGAGCATCGCCCTGTCCTTTGCCGTGGTGAGTACGCTGGTGGGGCTGGTGACGGCGCTGTTCGGTTGGCCGGTGCTGGGTGCCCAGACGTTGGCGCTGCTGGTGGCCGCCGGGCTGCTCGGCGGCATGGGGCACGTGCTGATGATGGAGGCGGTGTCGAGGGCGCCGGTCGCACTGCTCGCCGGCTACGAATATACCGGCATCGTCTGGGCGTTCCTGTTCGACATTGCGCTTCTGGGCGTCGCGCTCGACGTCTGGTCGGTCAGCGGCGCGGTGGTTGTGGTTGGCGCAGCGGCGCTGGTTGCCTATGGTCGTGGCCGGTTCGCGGCCAAAGACAAGCGAGCCGAAGACGCTACTGCCAGCGCTTGAACGTCTTGAGGTGGTCGAGCGACTTGACCACCGTCTGTGTAATCTTGTCGACGCTGTCGGTCACGGGAACGGCAAGGACGTTCTCGACCGCCGGATCGGGCACTTCGAGGGTTGCGAACTGGCTGTCGAGCAGGCTCGCCGGCATGTATTCGTGCTTGCGCCTGGCGATGCGCTCGCCGATGACCTCTCGCGAACCGTCGAGGTAGACGAAAAGGATCGGCTCGCCGGCCTTCTCGATCAGATAATCCCGATAGACGCGCCTCAATGCGGAACACGCGCCCACTGCGGCGCCCTTGCGGTCGGCTGCCTCGTGCAGAGCCAAGGCAAGCTTTTCGAGCCAGGGCCAGCGATCCCCGTCGGTGAGGGGAATGCCTGCGCGCATCTTCTCGACATTGGCGTCGGGATGGTAGCCATCGCCGTCGAGAAACGGCACGTGCAGGGCCCGCGCGATGGCCTGGCCGGCGGTGGACTTGCCGGAGGAACTGACGCCCATGGCAATGATGATACGGGACTGAACAAGCGCCATGATCAAACCACCGCCGTCAATCCGCCATCCACATAAAGGATGTGCCCGTTGACGAAGCTGGAGGCGGGGGAGGCGAGGAAAATCGCGGCGCCGCCCAGTTCCTCGACATCGGCCCATCGGCCCATCGGGGTGCGCCCCTTGACCCAGGCGTCGAAGGCGGGATCGGCCATGAGCGTGGTGTTGAGTTCGGTCTTGAAATAGCCCGGGGCGAGACCATTGACGTTGATGCCGTGCCTGGCCCAGTCAGCCGCCATGCCTCGCGTCAGGTTGGCAACAGCGGCCTTAGCCGCGCCGTAGGGCGCCGCCGTCGGACGCGCGATATCAGTCAGCACTGAGCAGATGTTGATGATCCGGCCATTGCCGCGTGTGATCATGGACTGGACCACCGCCTTGCTCACCGTGAAGGTTGCCGTGACATGGGTGGCCAGGAGCCGCTCGAAGCTCTCCACCGCATAGGTTTCGAGCGCGCCGCGGATCTGCATGCCGGCATTGTTGACCAGGATATCGATCGGCCCGATCTCGGCCTCGCAATGGGCCACGGCCTCAGCCACGCTGTCTTCGCTGGTGACGTCGAAGGCGAGGGCATCGACCGTTGCACCTTCCGCAGCGAGATCCTCAGCGGCGGCGCCGAGGGCTACTTCGTCACGGGCATTGAGGATGACCGCGGCGCCAGCGCCCGCGAAGGCGCGCGCCATGGCGAGGCCCAGCCCGCGGCTCGAGCCGGTGACCAGAGCTCGCTTGCCGGAGAGGCTGAATTGGGCAGGGTTGCTGCTCATGGATTGCCTTCGATGGTTGCCTGTTATCCGTTGGTAGTGGACAGGGATGTGGCTTGCAAGGCGGAAAAACCCGTTGCGCGATGTGGTGGAAATCTTCCATACAAGAGACAAGATTAGATCTGGCGGAGCGATTGCGACTTCCGTCCGCGGCCGGTTTGTGGTCAGGTTCGCGCCGCGCGCCATGCGCTGCGTGCATGCGTTCAAAGACGAAGTTTTCAGAAGGACTGTTGTATGTCGACTGCGGATATCGGCCTGATCGGCCTGGCGGTGATGGGCTCCAACCTCGCCCTCAATATTGCCGAAAAAGGCTATACCATCGCTGTCCACAACCGGTCCTCGGGGCGCATCGACGACTTCGTGACAGAGGCCAAGGCGCAGGGCCTCGACGGCCGCACGATCGCCAAGCACGATCTGGCCGATTTCGTGCAGACGGTGAAGCGCCCGCGCTCGATCATCATCATGGTCAAGGCCGGCAAGCCGGTGGACGAGATGATCGAACAGCTGCTGCCGCACCTGGAGCAGGGCGACGCCATCATCGAATGCGGCAATTCGCTCTTCACCGACACCCAGCGGCGTTTCGACTATCTCAAGCCAAAGGGTATCGGCTATCTCGGCGTCGGCGTTTCTGGTGGCGAAGAGGGGGCCCGCCACGGCCCGTCGATCATGGTCGGCGGCTCCAAGCAGCAGTGGCACAATGCCGAGGATGTGCTGACGGCCATCGCGGCCAAGTTCAACGGCGAAAGCTGCTGCGCCTATCTGGGCGAAGGCGGAGCCGGCCATTTCGTCAAGACGATCCACAACGGAATTGAGTATGGCGACATGCAGATGATCGCCGAAGTCTATGGCGTGATGCGCGACGGCCTGGGCATGAGCCCGGCGGACTGCGCCACGGTGTTCAAGGAATGGAACAAGGGCCCGCTCAATTCCTATCTCATCGAGATCACGGGCCATGTCCTGGCGGCGGTCGATGCAGAGACCGGCAAGCCGCTCGTCGAGCTGATCCTCGACAAGGCAGGTCAAAAGGGCACGGGCGTCTGGTCAGCAATTGCGGCACAGCAGATGGGCGTGCCGGCGACAGCCATCGAGGGCGCAGTGGCGGCACGCTCGATCTCCTCGCGCAAGAATGAGCGCGTGGCAGCCGAGGGCATCTATGGCAAGCCGAACCGCGCGCGGACGGACGTGACGCTGGCGGATCTGGAGCAGGCGCTGCTCGCTGGCAAGATCGTGAGCTACGCGCAGGGCTTTGCGGTGATCGCCAAGGCATCGGACGAATATGGCTGGAGCCTGCCGCTGGCGACGATCGCCAAGATCTGGCGCGCAGGCTGCATTATCCGGTCGCGGTTCCTCGACCAGATGTCGGCCGCATATTCGAAAGGCGACAACGTCAACCTGCTGGTGGTGCCGGACTTCGTGGCGCTGATGAAGGACGCCCATCCCAGCCTGCGCAAGGTCGTCGCGGCTGCTGCTGTGGGGGAATTCCCGATGATCTGCCTGTCCGCGGCCTTGAGCTACTTCGACAGCTATCGGCAGGCGCAGGGCACCGCCAACCTCATCCAGGGCCAGCGCGACTTCTTCGGGGCGCATGGTTTCGAGATCGTGGGGCGCGGCACCGATTTGCACGGCATCTGGCCGAGCACGCTCGGCAAGTAACGCGGAAGGGCGAGCTTGGTCTCGCCTATTTCGTATCCGGCGACTCGGGAGGTTGCGGATCTGGCGACACGGTGCCCGCTTCCGCCTCGGCTTTCGCGTTCACCGCATAGGGGACGCGCCCGATAAGGACGCGTCCTTCGTCCTCGATCTCGAAGACGCCCTCGGTGGGTTGCTCGGCAAGTGCGACGGCGCCTTGCGCGGCGAACGTCGCCTCGGCAAGAGCGGTATTGAGCGAGTCCAGCTTGAGACCGTCGATATCGACCTCGCGCTGGCCGTCTTTGCTTATGTGATTGAAGAAAAATCGTGGCATGGGTGGCCTCCATCGGGCTCATGAACGGCGCCAGCGGCTCGTTCGTTCCCCAAAGTGCGATCACTACAGCGGCCGGAACATCACGTAGCTGTCAACGAAGCCATGCTCCGGGTGCTGGAAGGCTTTCGGCAGCACGCCCACGATGTCGAAACCGAGTTGCTGCCACAGCGCCACGGCGCGCGTGTTGGTCGAGACCACGTGGTTGAACTGCATGGCGCGGAAGCCTTGCCGCCGGGCCAGGTCCAGCGAGTGCTCGCACATGGCGCGTGCCACGCCCTTGCCCTGCGCCGCGGCTGCGGTGATGTAGCCGCAGTTGGCGACATGCGCGCCGCCACCCTGCTGGTTGGCCATGAGGTAATAGGTGCCGACAATGACATCTTCCAGTTCCGCGACCAGGACCTGGTGACTGGGGGCGAACCAGTAGGCGCTGACCTGGGAACGGTCGAGGTCTCGCGCAATGGCGTAGGTTTCGCCGGCCGCCAGGACCGGCGCGACCATGTCGATAACAGCCGGATGGTCCGGCTCAGCGGTGTTGCGGATCGCGATCGTCATCATCTTCGTCCAGAGGCTTGACGCGCACCTGGCCGGGCGGCGCCATCTCGGGCGCATGAGGATGGTCGGCGACGCTGGGGCGGTGTCCGAGGTCGAAACGCCAGGCGGTGAAGGCGAAAATGAGCAGGGCGACGAGCACGCTTCCACTGGCGGCCAGGAAGGGAGCGCCGGGGAAGTATCCCGGCGCATCAGGCGTCGTGGTATAGTAGGAGAAGATCTGCGTGGCGGCGAGCGGGCCGATGATGGTGGCCAGCGAACTGGCGGCGTTGACCGCGCCCTGCAGTTCACCCTGCGTATTGTCGGGGACCTGGCGCGAGAGAACGCCGTTGATTGCTGGCGGTGCCAGTCCGCTGACCGCTCCGACCATGATCGACAGGTAGAGCATGTAGACGTCGGTGGACATGGAGAGTGCGGCAAAGGCAGCGACTGCCGCCAGCAGCCCCAGCATGGCGACGGCCGGCTCACCGATGCCGCGCGACAGCGGACCGGCAATCACCGCCTGGCTGATGGCAAAGCCGACGCCGAAGGCACCAAGGGTGCGGCCGATGGTCGAGGAGGTGAAATTGAACACTTCGACGGTGAAATAGGAGAAGACGGTCGGCAGCGACTGGGCGGACAGCTGGAAGAAGAACAGTACCGCCAGGAGCCAGAGGACCGAGGGGTACTGCCGGAGCGCCAGCACAGCACCTAACGGATTGGCCCGGCGGATGTCGAACTTGCGGCGCGATGCCCTGGGCAGGCTTTCCGGCAGCACCAGCATTCCGAACAGAAAATTGGCGAAGGCCAGACCAGCTGCGGCGTAGAAGGGTACCCGGGGCCCGAACTCGCCCAGCTCTCCGCCAAGTACCGGACCGATGATGAAGCCCAGCCCAAAGGCGGCGCCGATGAGCCCGAAGCGATGCGTGCGCTTATGCGGCGGGGTGATATCCGCCATGTAGGCTGTGGCCGTGGCCAGGGCCGCGCCGGCGATGCCGGCGATGATGCGGCCGATGAAGAGGTACCAGACGAAGGGGGCGATCGCCATCATCAGGTAGTCGAAGGTCAGTCCGAGCAGCGACAGCAGCAGCACCGGGCGGCGACCGAAGCGGTCCGACAGGTTGCCCAGTACCGGCGAGAACACGAACTGCATGAAGGCATAGGCAAAGACCAGGTAGCCGCCGATCACCGCCGCCTGCGCCACGCTGCCGCCGGTCAGGCTTTCAAGCAGCTCGGGCAGCACCGGAACGATGATCCCGACGCCAATCATGTCCAGCAGGATGGTCAGCAGAATGCAGGCGAGAGTCAGGCGGGAGCGGAAAGCTGCTTGCATGCTTGGGGGCTAACCTCTGGAATTGGACCGGCCTTTACCGTGCGGCAGTTGACACATGGGGGCCTTGCTGCGCAAGGGCGAAGGGCGACGCTAGGTTCCGCCAGACCTGCCTGCTGCCTCCGCATTCGTCGTGGATATCGGCAGATCGTGCCCATAAAGCCATGCCAGCCGGCGCAGGTGGCCTTGGCGGCCTTGAAGTGAAATCGCCAGGTTACGGGCGATGCTGAGGGGCCAAGGCATGTGGAAGATGCGGCCATTGGTGGCGGAAACGGAGGCCACGCGGCTCACGCGACGGCGGCGGGTGGCGGCGTATTGCGCAAAGGCCGCTTCCGCACTGGGCTGGTTTACGAGCAGCGGCGCGAGCACAGCGGCATCCTCTATACCCATGGCGGCGCCCTGCGCCTGGAAAGGCACCATGGCATGTGCGGCGTCGCCCATGAGGCCGACATTGCCGAGGTGCCAGTTTGGCGTCTCTACCGTGTAGAGGGGCCAGGGTGTCCAGCCGTCGCTGGCGGCGGACATCAGTGTTTGAATTCTGGCACTGGGTCGGCGCGTGCTAGGCAGGGCAGGGTGCTTGCCCATGTTCGCGGCGTCGGCCGGTGCCTTGGCGAAGAGCGCGATGTTGATCTGGCGGCGATGTGGCAGGGGGTAGCAAACCATGTGGAAGCCCGGCCCGAACAGAACCGAGACGCGGTCCAGCGCGATTTGACCTGCCGCTGATTGGAACGGCAGCAAGGTGCGCCAGGCGACGCGCTTGCTGTAGGTTGCGGCGGGGCCGCCCAGAAGCTGCGTGCGGGTCCGCGAATGCACGCCGTCGGCACCGATGAGGGCCTGGGCGCGGACGGTGCGGGACTGGCCGTTGGCTTCGTCGATGGATATCGTCACGCCGCGCGCGTGGGAGACGGCGTCCCAGCCCCGGATGCCGAACTGGATGTCGATGTTGGCGAAGCGCCGGCAGGCCTTGTAGAGGGTGTCGGCGAGGTCGGCCCGGTGCATCACGGCATAGGCGGCGCCGAAGCGCTGGCGAATGGTGGCGCCGAGTTCGAGGGTGACCAGCGGGGTGGCGCGGCGGTAGGGGTAGATGTCGATGCCGACGGGCTCGAGGCTGCGGGCCGAAAGGGCGTCGTGCAGGCCGAGATTATCGAGGATTTTCCGGGCGTTAGGGCTGACCTGAAGGCCGGCGCCGAATTCGGAGAGGGTCGCGTCGCGCTCGAGCACCACCACGGTGGCCCCGAACTTGGCCAGGGCCAGAGCCAGCGTCAGGCCGGCAATGCCGGCGCCGACGATGTAGTAGGTGCGGCCTGTGCCGGGCATGGCCCGGGCTTAGGCAGCGGTGGTGCGGAAGACGGCAGTGGCCGGATTGGACGTTCCGGCGGCGAGGCGCGAATTGAACACGTAATGCGTTGAACAATAAGGACAAACCACTTCGCTGTCCCGGCCCATGTCGATGTAGATATGGGGGTGATCGAATGGCGGCAGGGCCCCGACGCACTGGAATTCCTTGGAGCCGATCTCGATCTGGCGAAGGCCCTCGGTGTTGTGAAAGTGGGGGGTGCTGCCCTGTGCCATGGCGATAAACCTGTTTGATTTGGCCGGACCATATGTCAAGGACGGGGCGAAGGTAAAGGGTTCACACCCGATCCGTTGGCGCTACCCTCAGGTGCCTTGATGCTAGCGGACTGTTAACGTTGAGCGCAGGGAGCGTTACTTGTCGCAATTCGACTCACACGGAATAACCCTGTCCTATCAAAGCTTTGGCGACGGATTGCCGGTTTTGTGCATTCACGGGTTTGCATCGAGCGGCAAGGTCAACTGGATCGACACCGGGTGGGTGGAAACCCTGACGGCGGCGGGCTACCGGGCCATCGTGCTCGACAATCGCGGGCATGGCGACTCCGACAAGCCCTATGACCCCGATCTCTACCATCCGCGTGACATGGCGGGTGATGCCATCGCGCTGCTCGACCATCTCGGGATCGAGCGTGCGGTCATTCTAGGTTATTCGATGGGTGCGAGGATTTGTGCCTTCATGGCGTTCGAATATCCGGAGCGCGTGGCCTGCGCGATCTTTGGCGGGATGGGGATGAACCTGATCAACGGGCTCAGCGACGGCAATGACATCATCGCCGGCCTGCTGGCGCCGTCGCTGAGCGGGCTGACCCACCCGACGGCGCGACAGTTCCGCATCTTCGCCGAGCATACCGGCGCTGATCGCGAGGCGCTGGCGGCGTGCATGGAAACCTCACGCCAGCCCATGGCCCGTGCCGACGTGCGGCGCATTTCTGTGCCGGTGCTGGTGGCAGTGGGGGAGGAAGACCAGATGGCGCAGGCCCCGGGGCCGCTGGCTGAGTTGCTGCCGCATGGGGAAGCCTTCGTCATTCCCAAGCGTGACCATATGCGTGCGACGGGGGACAAAGCATTCAAGACGGCGGCGCTGGAATTCCTGAGCCGGACCTTTGCCTGAAGCGGTAGTTGTGAACCAAACGGCGCGAGGGGATTTGTGAAAGGACACAGATCGGCTTATATCGGTGTTTGTCGATGAAGCGGAGAGGCTCCATGTCCAGTAATGCCAGGAAGCCGGCCCGGATAGAGACGGTGGACCCTGTATGGGACGCAGTGCGGGCCGGTGCGGCTCAAATCGTCAGCGCCGAACCTTCACTCTCCAACATGGCCATCTCGGCCATCCTCAACCATGACACGTTCGAGCAGGCGCTGGCGCATCGGCTGGCGGCGCGGCTCGATCACGACGATGTGTCTGCCGATCTGATCCGCCAGGCCTTTGCGGAGACGCTGGTCGACGCGCCCGAGATTGCCGACAGGGCCCGGGCCGATCTGGCGGCAACGCTGGAGCGCGATCCGGCCTGCCACCGCGCCATCGAGCCGCTGCTGTTCTTCAAGGGCTACCAGGCGATCCAGACGCACCGCTTCGCGCATGCCATGTCCAAGGCGGGCCGCCGCGACTTCGCGCTCTACCTGCAGAGCCGGGCGAGCCAGGTGTTCCAGGTGGATATCAATCCCGCGGTGCCGATGGGCAGGGGGATCATGCTCGACCACGGAACGGGGCTGGTGATCGGCGAGACAGCGGTGGTGGGCGACAATGTCTCGATCCTGCAGAATGTGACGCTCGGCGGCACCGGCAAGTCTGACCAGGACCGCCATCCCAAGATAGGCAACGGCGTGCTGATCGGCGCGGGTGCGAAAGTGCTCGGCAACATCATCATCGGCGATTGCTCCCGGATTGGCGCAGGCTCGGTGGTGCTCAAGGAAGTGCCGCCGCGGGTGACGGTGGCTGGGGTGCCGGCCAAGGTGATCGGTGAAGCAGGGTGTGCCCAGCCGGCGCTGGTGATGGACCAGATGGTGCTGGTGCATGAACTGGCTGCGCCTACTGAGTAGCTGTTGCCACGCCCTCGCGGTTCGACAGGCTCACCATGAGGGCTACTGGGGCTACTGCTACGGGCTCACCGTGAGGGATGTTGCTCCAGGGAGACCTCATCCTGAGCTTGTCGAAGGACGAGGTCGGAGGAGGGGCGGCTGCGGGGGCCGCGGCCATCCGGACCAACAAGCACCCCCACCCAGCCTCCCCCTGAAGGAGGGGGAGGGGCAGATCTCGGTTGTGGCGATATCCTGCCACTTCTCACCGCTTCCTCGAAGCGGGAGCGGTGATCCGTCTGCGGCACACAATGGGTTGTTCCCGGTAAAATGCCACCCTTGAGGGGTTGTGTGCGTTGCGATGGTGACTAGATTGCCGGCTCAACGCAAACCGTCAGGACATCACAGTGAACCATTCGGAAATCATCAAGCTGCAGAAGTTCCTGCAACTCAAGTTCAACAACAGGAACATCGACGTGCGTCCGCGCGCCAAGCTCAACGATTCAGTCGAGGTGTTCATTGGCGACGAGTCGATCGGGTTGATCCACGTCGATGACGAGGACGGCGATCGCTCCTACATCTTCAACATGTCGATCCTCGACATCGACCTGGACGATGTGGACTAAGGCAAGACAAGGGCCGTGAACTGACGCCGTCCCAACTTCGGACGGCGTTCATCGCCCCGGCGCCACGTTAGCCTACCAGGCGCCGATCGGGGCGAGCCAGCGCTGCATCTCCGCATCGAACTGCCGCCAGGTCGGCAGGAGCGTCGCGTCGAAGGCATAGGTCGCGGCAATCCCGCTCGGCAGGTAGACCGTGCGAACGCATTGCGCCCCGCTGCCCGAGGTAACAGGCTCGGCGCATTTGGCGACGAAGGGATCAGGCGAAAGAGCGTCATACCATACGCTTTCGCCGCCATAGGCGCCGCCGGCCTGCATCGGCTTGCCCACGAGGCCAGGCACGCCTCGCAAAGTTTCTTCCCCGAACTGATGCAGATACACCCCGTCGAGAAGGCGGCTGCTGACACGGGCGCGGCTGCGCGGCAGCAAGGTGATATCGACGGGCAGTGGGGCTTGCAGGCCCGGGGGCGCATAGAGGATGCGCAGATCGATCTGATCGGTGAAGCCGTTGCGGATCTGCTCGCCGTAGCGGAACCACGCCGTGGGGATCGACAATTCGCGACCTGAAATGGTCTGTGTGATCGGATTCGCGTCCCCCAGCGACGGCGCTACGGCACGGTTGGCGCGAGCAAGCTCATCCACCAGATAGGCCGCGCCGACCGCCAACAGCAGCACGAAGACGGCGATGGCAGCACTATTGTAGGCCAGGGATGATCTGCCGGCGGGATCGCCGACCGGAGCAGATTGCGAACGCATCTACAGCATTAACCAGTTTCGCCGTGGAGAGGTGACAGCGCATTGGGCGGGCAATATGCTTAATGAAGAGTTAAAGTCATCGTTTGACGCGTTCCGATGCGGGAGTTGAATTGCCATGACCAAGGAATTGCTGGCAGCGGCCTTTTGCATTGGGGTCGGTCTTTGCATGGCAGGGGCGGGCACGCACCTCTATCAGTGGCTGGCGAAACAGCAGGCGGCACTGCGCTATGATGGCGCCACGTTCCTCGGCGCCATGGGCAATCTGGCGGTCAGTTTCGTCTGCGGGCCATACATCATGCTGCAACTGGGCTGGCAGCATGAGGAAGACGGCGCCATTTCCATGACATCGGCACTGGTTGCCGCTGTCGTGGCTTTCAGCTGGGCCTTCCTGACCGGTCTCGTGACCCTGGGCGCCTATGTGATCATTCGGTTCTAGGGGCTCGCTCGGACCGACCAAGCCTTGTGGCACGGGAATACAATGAGGCCAGCTTCGGGTTGCGAAGCTGGCCTCATTCATCAGACCCCTATCAGGGATAGGCTTTGGGCGGGGTCCGGAAGGCGGCGGGAGTGATGCTTCCGCTTGTTCTGACTGGTCGGGTCAATCGATGGCTGCGGTTGCCACCACGATGCTGCGCTGGTCGACCATGTCGACCCATTGACCCGCATGCGCCTGAGACTGGCGCTTGATGAACTTGTAGGGGGTGTTGCTCCACAGATCGATCGAGCCGACCTGGTTATCCAGCACGAGGTCGCCGCGGTCCGTCCGGACCATCAGAACGGCATGACCTTCGCCATTGGACTGCTTGACCACAGCCATGAGCAGCGTGCTGGCGGGCCAGCCGGCATCGATGAGCTGGCGGCGCTTGGCCAGGGCATAGTCCTCGCAGTCGCCATAGCCGTTGGGGTAGGTCCAGAATTCGGCAACCTGATAAAGATCCTGATCCGTCACCGGCACGACATGCTGGTTCACGCCGGCATTGACGGTCAGCAACTGCTGCCAGAGCCCGTCGTTGAGGGCGATGATCGCGGCGGGATCGGCATTGGCGCGGCATTCCTGGGGACGAGCGTTGCAAAACTCGGCATGGCCAACGGGGATGCTGGTAGCGCCGCCGACGGTCTGCACGAAAGCAACGTTGGTGGTATCGACCGCCCGGGCGGAAGCGCTGCCTGCAGCCAGCGCCATAATGGCTAGCAAAAGCGCCGCTCCCAGTCCCTTCTTAGTGACATACATTGGTGTGATCTCCCTGATGGAGACCACGCTAAGGGGGGCGACTTAGGCTGGTCCGAAAACTGCCATGCAGTTTTTATGCGTGTTTTATCGATCTGATTCCGAGCGCATTAACCATGCGGTTCAACGGTTTGGCCGGGTCGGTTCAGGGCTGGATTCCGGCGAGGACCTGCTCATAGAGCGCGTCGTCCTGATGGGCGCCGTCGCGGCACTGCTTGGAGCCGACGTGAATGGCCGCCACGGTGCCGACAGCGGGGGAGCGGTAGCTGAACTGGTCCTGGGTGACGTCGCCGGGGCCCATCAACCAGTTCTGATGGTGGACGACGACGTTGCTGCCGCTGGCGTCCACGGCGACGGCGGTGACGCAGACCCAGTCGACGTCACGAGGATCCCTGGTGGACAGGCGCTGGAAGAGGTGCAGCTTGCCTCCGGCAAGGTCCAACTCGAGGACAATGTCCACCCACTGGTTCCGCTTCCAGTCCCATTTCTCATGATAGGGCGGGCAGTGCAGGATGGAACCGACAGGCAGGCAATCGGCCATGTCGATGCGCTGCCAGGCGTAGCCGTTCCAGTCCGCGCGTCCGTCAGCCGAAGCGACAGAAGAGGAAGCAAGGAGCAGAAAGGCGGCGGCGGACATGGCTGCAGCAGAAGTGCGAAAGTTGCCTGTCATGAAAGCATCATATCGGCGGTGGAGGCCGGGGACTTACATGCTTGCAGGCGCAAGCCGCTTGCCGCCCTAGTTCATCCGCAAGTTCTGCTGGATGACGGTCAGCATCTCCTGGGCGGAAGCGAACTCCACCGCGACGCCGTTCTGGAAGTGGCGGACGACGCGCGCCCGCATGCGCCCGAGGGTGACCGGCGTGCCCATGGCTGGCCGGACATCGAGTTCGACGGCCGCGCCGGACAGCGAGATGTCGATGATCTTGCAGTTATAGCGCCGTCCATCGTCGAGCACGACGGTGGAGTGGCGGATGTCGGGCACGACGCGCTCGTGGCGGCGGTCCTCGGGAAGGTTGAGCACGTCCTTGTTGGCCAGCCAGGTCAGCTGCGCCGCCATCTTGTCGCGCTTGCGGGGCGAGGCAGCAATGTCCATCAGGAAGCCGCCTTCCATAGTGTTGAGGATGGTGCCCTCGATGCGGCCGATGTGATCGACATAGGCGATGACCTTTTCGCCCTCGATACCGGCGACCGGAGCGATGACCAACGCGTCACCGGGCGACATTTCCAGTATCTGGCAGGGGAACTCGCGGCGATCGGCCAGCATGTAGCGGCCGAGCACCGAAACCTTCACGCGCTGGAATTTCTTGGCCTCGGCGCGCGTGCGCAGCGGGGCGATGAACTGCGGTGAAGGAACATTGTCGCTGAGCATTCGCCGGACCACTGACGCTGGTGTTTCCAAGCCAAAGTAGCTGGACTTGGTTAACGCAACGTATTGCGAGCGGATGGCAGGCAGCGGGGCAAAACCAGCTAAATTGCGCAGGCTACAGCAATAAAGCGGTTACGCAGTCGTTACGGACGGCCCCCATCGATGACGGCCAGGTGGGCGTAGCGGCGGGCGGTGCGGCCATAGACGACGGCGGGCATGGCCACCGGCGCTGCAACACCGTCGAAGCCGGCGTCCCCGCCCACCTTGGCCGCGACCTCGCGAACCGAATCTTCCATGCCCATGTCATCGGGCCAGATGAGCCGCAGACCGGTGATGCGCTGCTCGAGGATCGGCTGGACGCCGAGCCAGTAGGGCTCGTCCAGAGCGGTCATGGCGCCGAGCAGGCGGGTGTGGGTGGAGCCGTTGTGACGCAGGGGCATCAGGATGGATTCGAAGGATACCTTGGTGTGGAGGGCAGTGGTTCCCTGGAAAGTCACCAGCGCTACGGCGTGATCCTCGGTGACGGCGCGGATCAGGGTTTCCATCGCATCGTGGTCGCGTTCATGCCAGAGCGCTGAGAAGGAGCGGCCCTTCAATTCGCGGCAATAGCTCGTGCAGAGATGCGAGCCGGCGAGCCGGAACGAGAACTTCTCGCTTTCATCGAGCTCGAGAATGAAGGTATTGGCCAGCGCCTCGCGGATGCGAGTGGGATCGATGTCCTTGCGGTCGGGTGCGCTGCGCGCGCCCCGGATGGAGTTCCAGTAGTCGTATAGTGTTCTGGTGCTCGTCTTCTGCATGGTGTTCTCGATTCGCCAGGATATCGGGACGCTCCCCGGTGGGAACGCAGCCGCCGCAGACCGGACTCTGGCAAAAGTGCGCGGCAAATGCGCTCTTAAAGAATAGTTAAGGTTAACGCCGGCGGGCCGATGTGGAAAAGAAGAGCGCCACGGGCAGGGCGCCAGCGAGTCGGAGCGAAATGATGAGTGAACAAGGCGAAACGCCCTCCGAGCCGGACGGTCCGGTCAGGGAGCCGGTCTTCCTGCTGCCGGGGGACGTGACCGCGCTGATCGGCGTGCTGGTGGCCATTCATCTGGCGTCAACCGCGGTGCTTAACCAGTCCGGACAGATCCAGCTGGTGTTCTGGTTCGCGTTTCAGCCGCTGCGCCTGGTGGCGGCCCTGGATGATCCGGCGCTGGCAGTGCCGCTGATCTGGACGCCGTTCAGCCATGCGCTGCTGCATGCGAGCTGGGAGCACCTGCTGGTCAATGCGGCGTGGTTCGCCATCTTCGCGACGCCTGTGTCGCGTCGCTATGGCGCCGGGCCCATGCTGGCGCTGTTCTTCATCTGCGCGGCGGCAGGAGCGGCGATGTTTGCGGCGACGACGCTCTATTCCGGCTCCTATCTCGTCGGCGCCTCGGGCGGTGTAGCAGGGCTGACGGGGGCGGCGGTGCGGTTCATCTTTCAGCCGGTGGTCGTGGCGTATCATCCGGATACGGGCAAGCGGGTGGTGATGGGCCGGCGCCTGGCGACGTTCGGCGATCTGTGGCGCGACAACCGGGCGCGGTTTTTCATCCTGATCTGGGTCGTGCTCAACGCGGCGGTGCCGCTGCTGCCGCTGATCACCGGCATGCCGATGTCGGTCGCCTGGCAGGCGCATCTGGGTGGATTCTTTGCCGGGCTGCTGCTGGTGGGCCTGTTCGAGCGCCGCAGCTAGGACCGGTAGACCTCGCGCGGATCGAACAGGCGCGGCAGGCCGCGATCCTGCAGCACGGCGCCTTCCCCATCGGCCACGACCCGGCGGTAGAAGCAGGATTTGCGGCCGGTGTGGCAGGCGGCGCCGCGGCCGGTCTGGTTGACGACGAGAACGATGGCGTCCTGGTCGCAGTCGGTGCGCAGTTCGACGACTTGCTGCAGTTCGCCCGAGGTCTCGCCCTTTTTCCAGAGCTGGCCGCGCGAGCGTGACCAATAGTGCGCGATGCCAGTCTCAAGGGTCAGCGACAGGGCCTCGGCATTCATGTGGGCCAGCATCAGCACCTCGTTGGTGCCGGCTTCGGTGGTGACGACCGTCACCAGCCCGGCCGCATCGAAACGGGGGGCGAAGGCGGTGCCGTCTTCGAGCTGGGCGTGGGTGAGGGCTGCGGGATCGGCGAAGGTGAGGGTCATGCGGCCTTTTTAGCCTGCCGGTGGGCGGCGGGCAATAAAGCGGAGGGCGGCTGCTCACGAATGGGTGTCGCACTGCATCCTTAGCGCGCCTGGCGGATTGCATGTCCGTGGTAGCGACCGGTGCGGGCATGGACGGCAGCGACAGACGCATCGAGGGCATCGACATGGCGCGGGCGCTGGCCCTGATGGGCATGCTGGCGGTGCATTTCGGGCCGACCAACGACAGGAGCCTCGCCGGCCAGCTCTATGCCCTGCCGCATGGGCGGGCGTCGGTGCTGTTCGTGGTGCTGGCGGGCATCGGCGTCAGTCTGCTCGCGCGCTCGGACGTGGCACGCGCGCGGTGGCGGCTGGCGGGATTTGCGCTGGTGCTGCTGCCGCTGGGGCTGACGCTCGAACTGCTGGACAACCGCGTGGCGGTGATCCTGCACCACTATGCGGCGTTTTTCCTGCTCGGTGCGGTGGCGCTGCGGCTGCCGACTAGTCCCCTGCTGGGCGCTGCGCTGGTGATGACGGTGCTGGGCCCTGCCGTCTATTTCGCCGGCCGGGCCGAATGGCCGGACCTCTTTACGCGCAGTTCGGTGTCGCTATGGCGCGATCCGGTGACAATCGGGCGGGCGCTGCTGATATCGGGGCCCTATCCGCTGCTGACCTGGGCGGGTGCCCTGCTCTGGGGGATGTATCTGGGCCGCAAGGATCTGCGGAGCCCGCGGCTGGCGGCGGTGCTGGTTGGCTGCGGCATTGCCGTTGCCGTCGGAACCGTGCTCGCCAGCAATGGCCTCACGGCGATGCTGGGCCGGCCGGCGGGGTTCGATGACTTCCGGGTGCTGCTGACGACGCGCGCGCATAGCCAGATGCCGCTGTGGCTGGTGCAGGCCATGGCCTCGGCCAGCGCGGTGCTCGGGTTATCGCTGCTGCTGGCGCGGGTGGCGGGGCGGCTGGTGACGCCGCTGGCTATGCTGGGCCGCATGGCGCTGAGCGCTTATGTGCTGCACCTGCTGATACTGACGGGATGGCCGGACCTGCTGCGCCATGGCGGGGTTGGGCATGCGCTGACGGCGGTGCTGTCATTCAGTGCGGTGGCGGCATTGCTGGCCATGCTGTGGCGGCCCCTGGGGCGTGGCCCGCTGGAGACGGTGATGCACGCGCTGGCCGACCGGATGGGCCGGCTCGCCGGCGCAAAGCGGACCGACGATGCGGGGCAGGCTAGCGGCGGGAGACCATGGCGAAGAAACGATCCTGCTCCGCCCGATCCTCCGCAAATACCCCGGTGAAGCGGTGGGTGATGGTGGAGGCACCGTGCGCCCGAACGCCGCGCATGGACATGCACATATGCTCTGCCTCGAGCATGACCGCAGCGCCCCGCGGCCCCAGATGCTCGTTGATGGCATCGATGATCTGGACGGTGAGGTTTTCCTGAGTCTGCAGGCGCAGGGCGAAGACGTCGACCAGCCGGGCCAGCTTGGAGAGGCCGACGACGCCGTCGAACGGCAGGTAGGCGATATGGGCCTTGCCAACGAAGGGCACCATGTGATGCTCGCAGTGCGAGCTGAAAGGGATGTCCTTGACCAGCACGATGTCGTCGTAGCCGCCGACCTCCTTGAAGGTCCTGGCGAGGATGGCTGCAGCATCGCGCTCGTAGCCACCGAAGAATTCTTCGTAGGCGCGGGTGACGCGAGCAGGCGTTTCGAGCAGGCCTTCGCGGGTCGGATCATCCCCGGCCCAGGCGATCAAGGTGCGCACGGCAGCCTCGGCTTCCTCCCGGGTGGGACGAAGGACGGGTTGGCTAGCGGGTGCTATGACAGCGATCGGCTTGGTCAGAACGTCCATCCCCATGGGGCTCCTATGCGCTGGGTCAATGCTGCGACACAGAGCGGGCTTTGGAAAGCCACCTGTGACGCGACCCTTACAGCCAGCGTTCGATCGCCTATATAGGAGCCGGTGACGCGCTCCACAAGAAACAGAATTGTGCGTTTATGGAACTTAGCGATCTCTATTCCCAAAAGATTCTGGATCTGGCGGGCAACGCACCCCAGCCCGGCCGGTTGGCCATGGCAGATGCAAGTGCGCGCAAGGTGAGCCGGGTGTGCGGGTCGGTGGTCGAGGTGGACGTCGTGGTGCGCGATGGCCACATCACCGGCTATGGGCACGAGGTTTCCGCCTGTGCCCTCGGACAGACATCGGCGGCCGTGGTGGCGCGCGAAATCGTGGGGACGCGGATCGAGGAGTTCCGGCAGGTGCGCCAGCAGATGCATGCCATGCTCAAGGAGAATGGAGCGCCGCCGGAAGGCAAGTGGAGCGACCTGCGCTACCTCGAACCGGTGCGGGAGTATCGGGCGCGGCACATGTCGACGCTGCTGGTATTCGATGCGGTGGTCGAGGCGCTGGAAAAAGCGGAGTCCGCAGAATTGGTTACGGCGGGGAGCTGATGGATCGAGTCAGCGCTATGTTCTGGCGGGTCGTGGACCTGCCCTTCAAGTTCGCGGCGGTGTTTCTCATCACCCTCTATCGTTATACGTTTTCCATGTTCATGGGCCGCACCTGTCGGCACCTGCCGAGCTGCTCGGAGTATACGCGGGATGCGATCTGGCAATTCGGCTTCTGGCCCGGCGGCTGGATGGGGTTGGCGCGGATCCAGCGCTGCCGCCCGGGCGGGACGCATGGGTATGATCCGGTGCCGGAGGCCGTGCCGGATGAAGCGCGCTGGTACGCGCCCTGGCGCTACGGGCGGTGGAGGTAGGTACTGGGCTGGCGATCGTGGGGTGGGGCTGAACGCGGCGTGTGGCACGACCTCGTGGTTCGACAAGCTCACCATGAGGTCTACTGTAAGAGCACCGGTGAGTAGAGATGTTGCTGGGTGTTCCGGCGGCGTTGGTTACCGACATCGGAGTGCCCCGACCCAACCTCCCCCTTCGAGGGGGAGGTTTCTCTCCGCGTTCGGGGCGGAATGGTGCTTGCACGGCACTTGTTCGGCGAGATGATACCACATGCTGGATCGGCACCTCCCCCTCGATGGGGGAGGCTGGGAGGGGGTGGGGCCGCTGGCGCTGCGTTCAGGGCCATTCGCCAGTTGTGCCGGGTTGAGAGAGGCCCTCGGGTCGAGCCCGAGGGCACGCCGGTGGATGGGAGGAACATCGGGAGATGGGTCGCGGCATTGGGGCCAAACGACACCGCCTCCTAAGCCTCCCTCTTCGAGGGGGAGGTTGGGAGGGGGTGGGACCGCTGGCGCTGCGTTTAGGGCCATTCGCCGGTTGTGCCGGGTTGAGAGAGGCCCTCGGGTCGAGCCCGAGGGCACGCCGGTGGATGGGAGGAACATCGGGAGATGGGTCGCGGCATTGGGAGGCGGGTCGCGGCATCGGGGCCAAACGACACCCCTCCTAAGCCTCCCCCTTCGAGGGGGAGGTTTCTCTCCTCTCGTCGGGCGAGATGGTGCCTCTCAGGCCACTCAGGCTGCCGCTTGTCTCAGCCGTTGTCGAGCCAGGCCACTTGCTCGGGCGTCAGCGCAATCTCGAATGCCTTGAGGCTGTCGTCGAGCTCACCGAGTGTCCGCGGGCCGATCAGCGGGATGGACGGGAAGGGCTGGGCCAGCACGAACGCCAGGGCGACATGGATGGGGTTGCGACCAAGCTGGTTTGCCAGTTCGATGGCGCGGTCACGCCGGGCGAAGTTCTTGTCGTTGTACCAGCAACGCACCAGTTCCTCATTGTCCCGCTTGTCCCGACCCGCCCGGTCGGTGAAGAAGCCGCGGCCCTGGCTCGACCAGGAGAAGTTGGTGACCTGCTTGGCCTTGAGCCACGCCTTCCAGTCGTCAGTGGAGGCAGTGACGCAGCCGTCCCAGATCGGCACCAGCATCTCCGAGAGGGCAAAGTTGTTGCTCAACGCCAACGGCTTGGTTTTGCCGGTCTTCTCGGCATAGGCGACCGCTTCGTCGAAGCGCTCCATGGTCCAGTTGGAACCACCAAACGGCCCGCGAATGCGGCCCTTCTGCACTTCGTCGTGCATGGCATCGATGAATTCCCCGACCGGGACGTCGGGATTGTCGCGATGCATGAAATACACGTCGACATAATCGGTCCGCAGGCGATCGAGCGACTGCGTCAGCTGCTTGGCGATGACATCGGGATAGACCAGCGGGCTATGTGCGCCCTTGCCGATCAGCACTGCGTCTTCGCGCGTGCCGCGATTGGTGTGCCACTCGCCGAACAGCTTTTCGGTATAGCCGGCGCCGTAGACGAAGGCGGTATCGAAGATGTTGCCGCCCTTCTCCCAGAAGGCATCGAGCAGGATGGCGCCCGAGGCGAAGCTGCGGAAATCCTCAAAACCCAGAGCCACTGCCGACGCAGATTTCTCCAGGCCCGGGATTGACCGCTTTGGAATGACGCCCTCGTTGGGGCCGAGCTTGCGGTTGTCGAGCGTGTTACGACGATTGCTGGCTTTCTCGACCGAGAACTCGATGCCGGCATCCTTGCGCCAGGCGTCCAGAACCCGGGCATTGCCCAGGCTGTCGGCCCAGGTCATGCCGGGGGCAGCCAGTTCCTGTCGCCCCGCCATGATTGCCTCGGCGGCAGCATCGGCCTCGAAAGAATAGACGTGACGCGTTTCGTTGACGCTGACGGTTTCCGTCTTGCCACCCTTGATGATGTCGATGCGGCCCAGTCCTTGATCGCGGTTACCATTGGCGAACCAGAAGTCGGGCACTTCGATCCGACCTTCCGAGCCGTGGATGCGCAGCACGTTGTCGAGATTGGCCATGACGGCACAGGAGACCTGCGCCACAATGCCATTCTCGAAGGTGAGGATGGCAGCCGCCCAGTCGTCGGTCCCCTCGGCATTGAGCTTGGCGGTCCCGGCGACCTTGACCGGATCGGCGAAGGGCTTGCCCATCGCCGCGCCAGCTATGAATCGGGACATCGAGACGGGATAGCCACCGACATCGAGAATGCCACCGCCCGCCAGTTCCGAAGCGAAGAGGCGGTGTTGCGGCTGGAACTTGCCCATCGAGAAGCCGAAGCTCGACTGGATCATGCGCACTTCGCCGATGACGCCCGAACGGATCAGTTCGGCGAGCTGAGCGGCTTGCGGATGGAGCCGGTACATGAAGGCTTCGCCCGCAAAGGTTCCGGCCTTGCGGTGGGCGTGGAACACCGCATCGATCTCGGCAGCGGACAGCGCCAGCGGCTTTTCGACAAGCACATGCTTGCCCGCCTCGGCGGCCTTGATGGCCCATTCGGCATGGCCGGTATGAGGCACGGCGATATAAACCGCGTCGATCTCGGCATCAGCCAGCAGCGCGTCGTAGCCATGCACGACCCGGATGCCGGGGAAGTCCGTCGCCAGGTTGGGCTTGTTTGGGTCGCGCGTGGCGATGGCAGCGAGCACGCTGTGCTTGCTGTCGGCGACGCCCCCGCGGAACGCCTTGGCGATGCTGCCGGGTCCGATGATGCCCCAGCGGATTTTTTGGTCGGTCATGTCACTCGTCCTTGATGCCCCGCCCTCGCGGGGGCGTTGTCGTTCATATCGCGATACCGCGCTTCCCTCGGTCTTGACCAAGGGGCCTTCATCGGCGCGGCCGGTTTGGCGAGTGACCCCAGGGACAAGCCCGATGTGATCACCCGAATGAGTCAGCGCAGGCGTTGCCCCGCGCTGTCGAAGAGGTAGATCTTTTCGGCGCTGACCGACACAGTGATGCGGTCGCTGCGCTCTTCCTGCCGCGATTCCTCGCGCTCGATGACGAGGGATTCTCCGTCGGCGCTGGCATAGACGTAGCTGGTCGAGCCGAGATGCTCGGCAACGTCGACATCGAGCGCGATGTCGGCATTGCCCATGCCCGGCAGCCCGAAATGCTCGGGCCGCACGCCCATGATCACCGCGTCGCCGATCGCGCCGCCGGTGAGGGGCAGGACCAGGCGGCAGTTCTTGTGGTTCTGCAGTTCTACGGTCAGGGCGCCACCCGACTTCTCCACGATCGTGGCCGCCAGGAAGTTCATCCGCGGCGAGCCGATGAAGCCGGCCACGAACTGGTTCGCCGGGTCGTCGTAAAGATCGAGCGGACGCCCGACCTGTTCGATGATGCCGTCGCGCAGCACCACGATGGTGTCGGCCAGCGTCATGGCTTCGACCTGATCATGGGTGACGTAGACGATGGTAGTCTGCAACTCCTTGTGCAGGCGCGCGATCTCGATGCGCATATGCACCCGCAGCTCGGCATCGAGGTTGGACAGGGGCTCGTCGAACAGAAACACTTCGGGGTTGCGCACGATGGCGCGGCCGATGGCGACGCGCTGGCGCTGGCCGCCCGATAGTTCCTTGGGCAGCCGGTCGAGCAGTGGTTCCAGCGCCAGGATGCGTGCGGCATCGCTGACCTGCCGGGCGATCTGATCCTTGGCCACGCCGGCAAAGCGCAGGGCGAAGCCCATATTCTCGCGCACCGTCATGTGCGGATAGAGCGCGTAGCTCTGGAAGACCATGGCGATGCCGCGCTTGGACGGGTCGACATCATTCATGCGCTTGCCGCCGATCTCGAGGTTCCCTGAGGTGATCTGCTCGAGCCCGGCGATCATCCGCAGCAGGGTGGATTTTCCGCATCCGGACGGCCCGACGAAGACGACGAACTCCTTGGACCTGATATCGAGGTCGACGCCCTTGATGACCTCGACACTGCCATAGGACTTGTGGATCGCCCTTAGTTTTACGCTGCTCATCGTGACAGGACCCTATTTGACCGCCCCCAGCATGCCTTCGACGAAGCGGCGCTGGAGCAGGAAGAAAATGATGAGTGTGGGCAGGGTGGCGACGATGGCGCCCACCATGATGACGCCGAAATCGGGGGTGTAGCCGGCATTGAGCGCCGCCACGGCCAGAGTGAGCGTGAACATGTCGTTGGTCTGCAGCACGATCAGCGGCCACAGATAATTGTTCCAGCTGGCCATGAACGCAATGATCATGGCGGCTGCGTAGGTGGAGCGCATGACCGGCATATAGACGTGAAGAAATATCTGCCACTCCTTGAGCCCGTCGATGCGAGCGGCATCGCGCAGTTCACGGGGGAAAGCCTTCGTCGCCTGGCGGAAGTAGAAGATGATGAAGATCGAGGCCACGGTCGGAAGGATAACGGCCTGGTAGGTGTTGATGAGCTTGAAGTTCGCCATCATGATGAAGAGCGGGATCATGAGCGCCGCGAACGGGATCGAGAGCATCAATAGCAGGACGCCGAAGATCCTTTCCCGCACCCGCGAGCGGAACATCTCGAAGCCATAGCCGGCGAGCGAGGCGACGATGAGTGTCAGGATCGCGCCCACGCCGGCAATGAAGAGCGAGTTGAACATTACGCGCGGCAGATCAACCTGTGCCGCAAACTTCATGACGTTTTCGACCAGCGCGCCACCCGGGCTGATCTTGCCCCTGATGATATCGGGGGAGGTGTTGGTTGCCCCCAGCAACATCCAGATGAACGGGAACACCGAGACGAAGGCGGCGATGGACAGCCCGACATACTGCGCCGAACGGGTGGTGATGGCGTAGATGTTGCTCATGACCGGCGGTCCCGGGCGGCGAGGAACTGCAGGAAGCTCAGGATGCCCACGAGAATGACGATCACGTAGCTGACCGTCGCGGCATAACCGAAGTTCGGCATGAACTTGAAGCTCAGGTTGTAGATGTACATCGACAGCGTCAGCGTGGAGTCCGAGGGACCGCCCAGCGTGATCAGGTTGGGCTCGTCGAACAACTGCAGCGTCCCGATGGTGGAAATGACGGTGGTGAACAGGATGACCGGCTTGAGCATCGGCACGGTGAGGTACCAGAAGCGGGCCCACGCGGGCACGCCGTCGATCCTGGCCGCCTCATAGATCGAGCGGTCGATATTCTGCATCGCCGCCAGATAAAAGATCATGTTGTAGCCGGTCCAGCGCCAGGTGATGGCGGTGACGATGACGAATTTGGCCCAGAACGGGTCGGCCAGCCAGGCGATGGGCGTATCGATGATGTTGAGCCACAACAGGGTCTGGTTGATGACGCCGTCGCCCGCGAACATCGACTTGAAGATCACCGAATAGGCGACCAGCGACGTCACGCAAGGCAGAAAGATGGCGGTGCGGAAGAAGGCGCGCCCCCACAGGCTCGAACTGTTGAGCGCGTTGGCGAACAGCAGGGCCAGGACCAGCATGACCGGCACCTGGATGGCCAGGAAGATCATGGTGTTGGTCAGGGCCCGGAGAAACACCGGATCCTGGGTCAGGCGCGTGATGTTGGCGACACCGCCAAAGCTCAGTTGCATGCCCCGGCCGGTCTGGAAGCTCATCCAGAGCGACCAGAGGATCGGGTAGATCATGAAGATACCGATGAGCACCAGCGCAGGCATGACAAATGCCCAGCCATTAAGCTGCTCGTTGCGGGCCAGCTGCGATTGCGCCAAAGCAATTCCCCCTATTGCCGAGTAAGCATGCCAGTGGCCAGGCCGTTGACCGCCCGTGCCGGATCGCCGACGGTTCCCGCCTCGCAAGGCGGGGCCGCGGGAGGCCGGGAGCGGCGGCCGCTCCCGGTTTACTGCTTACTGCGTCTGCTGGCGAACCTGCGCGTCGATCTGGGCGATGATCTCGTCGATATTGCCGCCGCTGGTGATGGCCGGGATCTGGGCGACCACGGCAGCGTCGGCTTCTTCCGTGAAGATGCCGTACTTGACGCTCGGGATTTCGCCCAGCCAGTCGGACCAGTTCTGCCACACCGGCGTGCCGCCGAAGAACTCGTCGCTGGCTCTGAAGGCCTCGCCTTCACGGGCGGCGAGCAAAGTGCCCAGGGCACCCTGGTTGACGAGGATGTCCTGGTAGAAATCGACATCCTGCGCCCAGACGGTGGAGAGGAAGTCGATGGCGGTCTCCTTCTCGGGGGCCGAGGACAGCACGTACCAGCTCGAGCCACCCAGATTGGAGGCATTGACCGATTCCTCGATGTCACCCAGGCGCGGAAGCGGCGCCACCGCCCACTGGCCTGACTGGTCAGGATTGGCCTTGATGGTTGCGGTCATCCACACCCCGGTCGGCGTGGCAAGGGTGTCGCCCGAGGTGAAGCTGCCGGTATACTCGGTCCAGCCATTCACCGGCTTGCTGATATCGGCGGCGAGAATGCGCTGGTAGGTCTCGAGCGCGCTCTTGAACACTGGATTATCGGCGATGGTCACGTTGCCTTCGTCGTCGAAATACCACGAGCCCGCCGACTGCATCATCATGCGGAACATGTCGGAGGCATTGGGATCGATCGGCAGCAGGGTCTGGCCGGTCTTTTCCTTGACGTCCTGGCCGATCTCGATCAGCCGGTCCCAGGTGATATCGTCGAGATCGGCGGCGGTGTAGCCAGCCTCCTCGAGCACATCGGAGCGGTAGAACAGGCCGGCGACGCCGGAATCGAAGGGAATGGAATAGGTCTCGCCGTCAACCGTGGCCGCCTCGACCTTGTAGGGGGCGAAGGCAGAATAGTCGATCTTGTCGGTCAGCGGCTCGAAGGCACCGGGAAAGGACAGCAGGTATTTCTGCGCCCGATAATCCTCGATCAGCACGATATCGGGCAGGCCCTCGGTCTGGCCGGAAGCGAGCTGCGCCTGCAGCTTCTGTTCCATCGCGGCCTTGTCGAAGATCTGGATGTCGATGGTATCGTCGGGATTGTTTGCCTGGTAGCGATCGAATGCCGCCTGCATGGTTGCGCCGTTGAAGTTCGCGTCCCACGCCCACACGGTGATTTCGGCAGCCATTGCCGCGGTCATGCTCAGCACGCTGGCCCCCACCAGTATGCCCGCAAACAGGCCGCTCCGCTTCGCTGTGATGCGGTTCATGATAGTCCTCCCTTTTCATTTGCTCTTATGTCGAGCGCTTCCTAAGCTAGACGTCCAACGGGTGGCGTCGCTCCCAATAGGCAGGCGAAATTGGCGGAAAGTAAGATCGCACAAAGGGTCTATTACGAACCTGAAGCCAATGGGGTGGAGCGGCTGCCCACGGAACTTCACATGTTCCACGCATCTCCGCTCGTGATGCGGGCGGCGCACTGGCATGCGCAGGTCGAGGTCAACTATATCGTGCAGGGCTGGGCGCACTACCGCATGAGCGGCCACGAGGTGCGCTTCAATGCCGGCGATCTGGCCCTGTTCTGGGGCGGTTTGCCCCATTGGCTCGACGACGCCTCCGACGACCTGATCTATGCGGGCGGCCATCTGCCGCTGGTGCATTTCTTCCGCCTGCGCCTGCCCCAAGACGTCCAGTCCAAGCTGATGCAGGGCGCCACGCTGGTCACCCAGGCCACCGATGCGTCCGATGCGCTCAATTTCGCGCGATGGAATGACTATGCCCGCTCCGGCGACCCCATGAAGGCGAGTATGGCGGTGGACGAACTGCTGCTGCGCATCGAGCGGGTGCGGTTCGGCCCCTATACGCTGTTGCCCGGACCGGCCCATGTGGTCAACACGGTGGAAGGGCTCGACCACCACTCATCACCACTGGTGGTGCGCATCTGCGACTTCATCGCCGAAAATTTCCGCGAAGACATCGACTCGGCAGACATTGCCTCGGCCGCCGACATCCATCCGAAATATGCGATGAGTGTGTTCAAGAAGTCGACTGGCATGACGCTCAACGACTATGTCAACCTGATGCGGCTCAGCTACGCGCAGGCACTGCTGATGCAGGAAGAGGCAAATGTGCTGCAGGTGGCCATGGATAGCGGCTTTGGCTCACTCAGCGCTTTCAACAAGTCCTTCCGCCGTATCGCCGGCATGTCCCCCTCCGACTTCCGCCGCGAGGTGCGCTGCCGGCCCAGCACGCCGGCCAGTATTCGGGCGCATCCCACCGGATCGATAAACTAGCTGGTTTGCTGGCGAAGCCGCCGTCGTCACTCTGGTGGCGACGCTCGAGAGCCTTCAGCCGCTCCACCTATCAGGCACGGCTTTCGGCCTGCAGCTTGCGCCAGCGGGCCAGGCGTTCAGGGTCGATCTTGCCAGCGGCGACGGCCGCCAGGACTGCGCATCCCGGCTCGTGATCGTGGGTGCAGTTGCGAAATTTGCAGGCAGGAACCAGCTCGGTGATCTCGGCGAACAGCATATCGAGCCCCTGGCCCAGATCCTTCATATGCAGGCTACGGACGCCCGGCGTGTCGATCACCCAGCCGCCCGTAGCCATTGCATGGAGAGACCGCGCCGTGGTGGTGTGGCGACCCTTGGAGTCCCCCTCGCGGACGGACCCCGTCTGTTGCGGCTGCGGCCCGCCAGTCCCAACCAGGGTGTTCACGAGCGTCGACTTGCCCACGCCGGACGAACCGACCAGGGCGACGGTCGATCCTGCGCCACACCAAGGCTGCAGGGTCGCCGCGGCCTCTGCCGAGCGCGCATTTAGGGTGACCACCGACAGGCCGCGTTGCAACCCGGCGGCCTGCTGCGCCAGCGCTCCGGCGTCTTCGGCAACATCGGCCTTGGTCAGAACGATGACCGGCTCGGTGCCTGCATCGTTGGCAAAGGCCAGATAGCGCTCCAGCCGCGCCAGGTTGAAATCGGCATTGCAGGACGCAACGATCAGCAGGGTGTCCACATTGGCGGCCACCAACTGGGTTGGACGGTTGCCCTCGCCGCCGCGCTGCAGGAGCGTCTTGCGCTCGAGACGGCGCTGCAGCAGCGCGGTTGCGGGGTCGGCGAGGACCCAATCGCCTACGGCGAAAGCGGCGGTATCGGTCCGCGCCGGCAGTTCGATGTCCACCTGACCGGTGCCGGACAGGCCGGTCAAGCGGGCGCGATGCACGCCGTCGATGCGCAATGGCAGCAACGGCGCATCATTGGCCTCGAGTTGGTCGGTGAAAAAGCCGTCCCAGCCAAGCCGCGCAAGCCGGTCAGTGATGCCGTCGGGCGAGGGGAGGGTCACGCGCTCAGCCGGGAAGCGGGGGTTGGCGCCAATCAGGCCTCGCCACTGCGTTCATCAGAGGGATCGGCCTCCGGGTCGGTCGTCGCCTTGCGCTTGGCTTCGGCGCGTTCCTCATTCTTGAGCTTCTTGAGCCGCTCACGCTCTCGTCGTTCGAAATCATAGTTGGGCTGGCGCGCCATGATGCTCTCTCCTGTGCCACAGTACCTGATCCTTTCGCCACCAAAACACAACCCACAGCGGTCGGTGATGGATGCACACGTTGCTGGCGCTGCAGCGCGACCTGTAGACAGGAACGCTAGTCCTGCAGTTGCGCCGACATCGTCAGGAGCGCGCAATGTCCAATTCAGCAAGTGATGGAGGAAACCTTGTCTATCCTGATACCGTCTTCGTCAAAAGTAGGCGCGCTGCAAGCCCCCCGACAAGCAAGTGCATTCCCACTTCAGCTATGACAAACCCCGGCGTGCCCATCCATAATACGAGCAGGTAAGAGAGCACCGCGCCCGACGTGGCGGCCAGCAGGCTAATGCGCGCCGCGTAGCTTGCCATATCAACAGCAAACAATCCCTGATTGTACGCCGAGCTTAGCGCTAGCGTGAGCACCAACGGTGAGAAGATCGCGATGGTGCGCAGTGGCTCCTCGAATTGGGGTGGCAGCAGATTGCTGCCAACGGTTCCTGCGATGACAAGCGCGATCGCGCAGATGAGGCTGATGAGCAGGCCGAGACGGAAGGCCTTGAAGGTGGCATCGGCTGGGTTGCGGTTGTGCTTGGCGATCTGTTCGACGAGATGGGGAAATTCCACCCTGCGGATGAAGACGAACAGCATGTTGACCGCATTGATGGTCTGCTTGGCGTAGATGAAAAGGCCGGTAGCGGTCGGCCCAAGGAAGAGGCCAGCGAGCAGGATCTGTATGCGATAGAAGGCTTGGCCTGGCAGCGTGGTGAACAGCACGGCGAGGATTTCGCGCCCGGTGGCGGCAATGAGTGCGCGACCGAGACGCACGCCCTGCGGGCGGTAGCCCATGGCGAGGAGGGCTACCCATTGTGTGGCCATGGTCAGGGCGCTGCCGAGGGAAAAGGCCAGCCCCAGGATGAGACCGGCCGTGGCGTCATCGAGCGGCGCTGCGAAGGGCAGGGCGGCGGCCGAGCAGATATAGGGGAAGATGCCGGTCAATCCGCTGATGCCGCTGCGGTTGAGGCCATCGAGCAGGCCCGCCGAGCTGATGGACCACAGGAAGTAGCAGGGCAGCACTGCCAGCGCGTAGTTGCGTGCGAAGCCGGAAGGGATGAACGGCAGGCAGGCCAGCGCGAGGGCGATGATCAGCAGGGCAAGGCCGAGTCGCACAAGGGCGGTGGACCAGAGTATCTCCCACAGTTCGCCGGACTTGGCCTGTCGCGCGCGTTGGGCGCTGACATGGCGGGACAGTGTGATAGTCGAAGCCGTCTCGACAATGAAGACACCCAGCACGGCAAAAGCGTAGAGACTGCCGAACTCGGCCAGCAGATGCAGCCGGCCCTCAGCGACCAACCATGTCTGGGCGAGGAAGATCGAGCCCTGGCCAAGGCCGAAGCCAACGATCAGCAACGACAGATTGGCCAGCTTGCTCCGACGCCCGACCGACTGGGGCACGGCGTGCGACGCCGGAGGGGAGGATGATCGAGGCTCGTCCACCTACTTCTTCTGCATGAAGATCATCAGCGTGGGCCAGAAGCGCTGGGGGGTGAGCTTGAGCGCCGCGCCGGCGATGCGCCACAGGGCAGCCGAGCTGCCGAAATAGGCGGGTTCGGCATTCTGCGTGTAGATATAGTAATTCCAGCTGGCGGGGCTGAACCGCCCTTTGATGTCGCGCGGCGTGTTGAGCAGGTAAGTGGTGGGGAAAACGTCCTCTTCCTTGCGGTCGGGCTGGGCGCGCCGCAGCACGCGGCCATGCATGCTCTCGGGGATCAGGCGCGAGGCGATGCTGATATAGCCGTGCTTATTGGGCGTGCGGGCGCAGAGCCAGCCACCGGGCTTGAGGACGCGCAGGGCTTCGGAGGCAAAGGCGGCCGGATCGGGTACATGCTCGAAGGTGTAATCGGAGAAGGCGACGTCCACCGAGCCTGTCTCTACCGGCCATTTGTCGTTCACGATCAGGTGGGCCTCATCGAGCGAGGGATTGGTCATCACCACCGGATCGACATCGATGCCGATGACCCGGCGGGTGCGACCCTTGAAGTTGCGCAGCGAGCGCCGATAGCTGCTGGGATCGTCGTGATGCGCCTGGCCGCGGCCGGCGCCCACATCGAGGACCACCGAATCTGGCTGCACCAGCGCGTTGATGCGCTGATAGAAATCCACCGTGCCGTCGACCCGGCTGAAGCCGCCTGCGGCAACCTCCGGATACATGGTCTGGCGTGTCTGGTCGATACTACCCATGGATGATCTCCCCTCGGCTCAACTGGACGTCAACTTGATACCGGCATCGGGCTGCGAGCCCTTTGCCAGCGCTTCGAACTGGCGCACCAGACGGGCGAGAATTGTATCCTGTGCCCACCGCTCCTCGGCCCGCGCCCGGGCGGCAGTGGCGGCGCTGCTGTAGAGCGCCGCATCGTCGAGCAGTTGGGCGATACCATCGGCAAAAGCGGCCCCATCGCCGGGCGGAGTCACCAGGCCGCAGCCTTCGACCTCCAGCGCTAGCCCGGTTCCATGGGCGGCGGTTGCCACGACGGGGCGGCCGGAGGCCAGCATGTTGATGAGCTTGGAGGGTAGCACCAGATCGGCCGCGCCCGCCAACTGGGGCAGCAGGTGGATGCTGGCCAGGCCAACCAGATCGCCGATGCGCTCCTTGGGCTGCAGGTCGTGAAACTGGATATTGTCGAGGCCGGCTGCCAGCGCCTGGAGGTTGGCGCGATTAGGACCTTCGCCGCAGACCACGAAGCTCAGATCCTTGCGGTGGGCGAGCCGGCGGGCGGCATCAATGACGATCTCGATGCCCTGCTTGTTGGCAATATTGCCCGAATAGAGCGCCACATGCGGCGTGGTGATGTTCCACTCGGCACGATAGGGCGAGGGGCCGGAAAGCGGCTTGACCGAGTGGAGGTCGCCCGAATTGCGAAACTCAACGACCTTGGCGGGCGGTACGCCCTTTTCGATCAGCTTGGCACACATCTGCGGTGAAATGCTGCTGGTCTGGTGAAAAGAGCGCAGCACGCTCCGCTCGAACCACGCAGCGAGCCGGGCGATCCTGCCTTTCGGTTGGAGCAGGCCGGTGGCGAAGGCAGCCTCGACCTCGAAATCCTGCACATGGACCCAGGACTTGGCGCCGCTCAGCCAGGCTGCGAAGCGGGCGACAGGTGCTGCGATCAGCGAGGGGGCGGGGGTAAAGACGATGTCCGGTTTCTGTCGCAGGGCGGCAGCGATGGTGGGGATAAAGGTCGTCGCCGCGAAGCTGGCATGATGGACGAGGCGGCGGGCGCCGGTCGGATTGCGCGGCACATAGAGCGGGCAGCGCAGGATATCGACGCCGTCCTCCCTGCTGCGGCTGTAGCGCTGGCGGTAGTCGTCCATGATGGCCCAGCCCGGATAATAGGGTTGCGCGGTTACGACGGACACCTCGTGTCCGGCCCTGACGAGCGCACGGGCCATGCTAGTCGTATAGACCGCGATGCCAACGCGTTCAGGCGCGTAGTTGATCCCCAGGATGAGCACCTTCATCACGCCGCCGCCGCTACGTTGGCGAGGAACCACTGGTAGGTGTCGGCGATGCCGTCCCGGAGCGAAATTTTGGGCGACCAGCCCATGCCACGCAGCTTCTCGGCACTCATGAGCTTGCGTGGCGTACCATCGGGCTTGGTCAGATCGTGTACGATCTCGCCCTGATACCCGACAGCGTCGCAGACGATCCGGGTCAGTTCCAGGATTGACTGATCTTCGCCCGACCCGACGTTTATGTGTTCGTCTTCAGAATAGTTTTTGAGCAGGAACACCAGGGCGTCTGCACAATCGTCGGAATGCAGGAACTCGCGCAGGGGCTTTCCGGTGCCCCAAACAACGATCTCCCTTATCACGCACGTCGGCATTGACGACTTGCGCCCGGTTTTCCAGGTCGGCGAGGCGCTCGGGGCGTCCGCGGAGAAAATTGTCGAGGGCCAGCACCTCATGGTCATCCTCGACCAGACGCCGGGTCAAGTATGCCCCGATGAAACCACCTGAACCGGTGACAGCCACACGCGCCATGCTAGTAAACTCCCTTGCGATTTCCGGTACTGAAGTACCGATTCTTCAGCTTCGCAGGCGCTTCTGTGACCAGGTTATTCCAGAAGTCGAATACAATCGCACCCTTGCTCATGATTTCGTCGACCATGTCGATGGAAATCGTACCGAATACCGGGTGATTATTGGCGATAATCAGCACGTCGGAGCCGGAAACGGCAGCTTCGAGCGTGTCGTGAACCTGAAGATCATATGGCAAAGCCTCCATCTGGTCTCGCGACACCACCTTGTCGAACGCCCGTAGGGTTGCAAACTTGCCAGAGGCCTTCATGGCGTCGAGCACCTTGAGGCTCATGGAGCCGCGCAGGTCGTCCGTCTCGGGGATACCCTTGAAGGCCAGACCCGCAATGGTCGCCGTGAATGGCGCCTTGAGGCCGCGTTTCTCCAGCAGGTCAACAATATGATCCACCGTTTCTGCCGGTTGCCGTTCATTGACCAGCCGGGAGGCGCGGGTGATCTCAAGATCTATCCCGGCATCGGCGACGGACGACAGCAGGATGTGAGGGTCCTTCTCAAGGCAGGGTCCGCCGACGAGGCCGGGAAGCGCGACATTGGTGCGGGCGTAACCGAGCTTGCCGAAGCGGATCACGTCGAGCGCGTTGATGCCAAGGGCGTCGCAGGCGCGGGCCACCTCGTTGGCAAAGGCGAAGCGCACATCGCGCGACGTATTGTCCACGAGCTTGATCATCTCAGCCGTTTCCGGGCTCGCCACCCGCACGATGGTGTGGGTGAGGCGGGAGAAGAGAGACGCGGCGAGATCGGCTGCCGCATCGTCGACGCCGCCGATGATCTGGGGCAGGGTTGCCAGTTCGCGCAACGCATCACCCTCCAGGGTGCGCTCCGGGCACATGGAAAGATGGAATTTGCGGCCGGTGGCGTCCAGGATGGGACGTACGACTTCGTTGGTCGTGCCCACTCGGACTGTCGAGCGGAGGATGACGGACGCGCCGTTCCCCATATGCGCGGCGACCTGCTCGGTCGCCTGCTGGATCATGTCTAGCCGTGGCATGTGGGTGCCCTGCTTGAGCGGCGTGCCGACGGTTATGATGTACTGGCTGAGCGGCTGCACGCCATCCAGGCTCTCCGCCGCGACGAACATTCCGCTTTGCGTAACTTCTTCAAGAGCCGCATCGAGCCCGACCTCCGAGAAGTGTGGAATGCCCTTGTTGGTCATCTCGACCACCTGGGAACGCTTTTCGATGCCGTAGACCTTCACACCGCGACGGGCCAGCGCAACGCTGAGCGTCAGCCCAACATAGCCAAGACCGACCACTGCAATTCTGAGTTGCTCTGACATTACGTTCCTGTTCGATTATCTATGGGCAGCGTCTTTTGGCAGGCTGATTGAAGATCAATCTATCTGAAGCAAAGACTGCGCCCCAGAAAGATACCTGAAGCCCGTTTATCTCAGAGCGCTCAAGACAAGAACAGCGCTGGTGCAATATGGTTAGCATCGGAGCGCCTGCCACTGGCTGCAGCGGTATCGATGCCAAAGGAGAAGGTCGCTGACACAGAAAGTGCCGGTATTCACTGAGATTTGGCCCACGCTGCATTATCCCAGGGAAGTATAACTCGACCGAATGGTCTGCGTGATGCAACGCTATCGCTCAGGACAGTACCAGCCTGCGCATGACATAGCAGGTATGCGCCCCCGGGGCAGGTTGAGCGCGGAAGGCGGTTGATACGGCGATCTAGGGTAGGCAGTTAGCGCGGGGGAGTTCAGAGCGCAGGCGGGCCTTGTCGTTTGGCGAGCGGCATGGGTTCGCGCGGGCGGAATGCATGCCGCATGAACTCGTCACATAGGGTGGTGGAGTCTGGATGGCGGTGTCGGAATTGAACGCCGAGCAGAACGTTGGTGGGGCAGAGATGCCCCACCAACAAAGGATCCCACGAATGGCGGCTGTTGAAGCCGGGTCGGGCCTACTTCACCGCTGACTTGAGCGCGCTGACCAGATCGGTCTTTTCCCAGGAGAAGCTGCCGTCGCGTCCGGCCTTGCGGCCGAAATGGCCATAGGCCGAGGTGCGGGCATAGATGGGCTTGTTCAGATCAAGGTGGGTGCGGATGCCGCGCGGAGTAAGATCCATCACCTTGCCGAGCGCGATTTCGACGACGGATTCCTCCACCTTGCCGGTGCCGTGCAGGTCGACATAGATCGAGAGCGGCTGTGCCACGCCGATGGCATAGCTGAGCTGAATGGTCGCGCGATCTGCCAGGCCAGCGGCAACGACGTTCTTGGCAAGATAGCGCGCCGCGTAGGCCGCCGAACGGTCGACCTTGGTCGGGTCCTTGCCCGAGAAAGCACCGCCACCATGGGGAGCGGCACCGCCATAGGTGTCGACGATGATCTTGCGGCCAGTCAGGCCTGCGTCGCCATCGGGGCCGCCGACCACGAACTTGCCGGTGGGGTTCACATGCCAAACGGTCTGGTCATCGATCCAGCCTTCGGGCAGCGCCTCACGAATGTAGGGCTCGACGATCTTGCGCACGTCAGCAGAGGTCAAGGTCTCGTCGAGGTGCTGCGTCGAGAGCACGATCTGGGTGACGCCGATCGGCTTTCCGTCCTCGTAGCGCACGGTGACCTGGCTCTTGGCATCCGGTCCGAGCTTGCCGGCCGGGCCGTTATTGGCCTTGCGGGCGGTGGTCAGCGTCTCGAGAATCTTGTGCGCGTAATAGATTGGCGCCGGCAGCAGTTCGGGCGTCTCACGGCTGGCATAGCCGAACATGATACCCTGATCGCCCGCGCCCACATCCTTGTTGCCAGTCTCGTCGACGCCAACAGCGATATCGGCCGACTGGCCATGCAGCAGCACGTCGATCCTGGCGGTCTTCCAGTGAAAGCCGGCCTGCTCGTAGCCGATGGCCTTGATGGCCTTGCGGGCCGCCGACTTGAACTTGGAGGGATTGACGACCGGAGCGCCAGCGGCATCAAGCACTATCTTGCCGTCCTTGCCCCTCTTGAGCAGCGTCTCGGGCACGCGCACTTCACCGGCAATGACCACACGATTGGTTGTCGCCAGCGTCTCGCAGGCGATGCGCACCTGCGACGGGTCCATGCCAGCCTTCTTGGCCTCGCGGAACACCAGGTCAACAATTTCATCGGAAATCCGGTCGCAGACCTTGTCCGGATGGCCCTCGGACACCGACTCGGACGTGAAGAGATAAGAAGACCTTGCCAACTCGAAACCCCTGAATTCTTAGAAAGCGTCCCAAAACGGGTGGTTCGGCGCCGTTTGTGTCACCCAATGCCCAACTGGTCAAGCGGGATATAAAGAAAGCTTTATGCGATCACCGCGCATGCGTCGGGCAAAACAGTGCATGGCTCCGGTTGCTGAACTGCCAAAGGGATGCTAATGGCGACCGGCTGCCGGTATAGCTCAGTTGGTAGAGCACCTGATTTGTAATCAGGGGGTCGCGGGTTCGAACCCTGCTGCCGGCACCATCGAAAGCTCCACGTGGCCGCCAAGTCCGAGCCCCCCGCGCTGGCCCGCTATCCACGTCTCGCGCACTTGTCCTGTTCGGGCGAGTGTCTCGCCTTGGCGCTTGCATCACCGGTTCAAGGCAGCAACGACCGTCCTTGCGGCCGCCAAGCATCCTGCCGCAGCAGTTGGGAGCGCTACAGTCCATACCGTGTCGACGATGGCTTCTCTGGGACTCCAGATGCCTAGCGGAACATCCTCACCAGCGTCGAGGAATTCGTTGCCAAGTTGCAGGGACAGCAGCAGGAAGAGGCTCAGCCAGGGCCGGCGTGTGACGGCGAAGCACAGAGCATAGAAGACCAAGCCGGCCAGGAGGTGCAGCCTCGCGGGGCTTACTTCGAACGCCTGCAGTACAAGTTCTTTTAGCTCGCCGTACATCCGGCGGTAGTTAGCACACTGCTCACGGCTCCGACACACTCATGGCGTCTCACGATCGGCGTGCGACACCGACACCAGCAGCCAAAACTTTTTTTCTGTGCCTCAGGCTTTCCGGCGCAATTTTCACCGTCGCCGGGCACGCTGCCGGAGCGCGTTTGTCCGCTGGGCGCCTGTGGCGGACGATTGTGCCCAAGGCCTTCTTCCCACTCGGTTTTCCGCGCTTTTGGGCTTGATGACGGCGTGTCTCCCGCCTTACCAACACTGTCAGTTACGTCCGCCCCAGTGGGCGTGTTGGAGGATCGCTCAAGTGACGACCATCGGTTCACTGACACATCTGCAGTTCCTGGAAGCGGAGAGCATCGAGATCCTTCGCGAAGTGGCGGCGAGCTTCGAGCGGCCGGTGATGATGTATTCGATCGGCAAGGATTCGAGCGTCCTGCTGCATCTGGCGCGCAAGGCGTTTTTCCCCAGCAAGATACCGTTTCCGCTGCTGCACGTGAACACGACGTGGAAGTTTCGGGAGATGATCGCGTTTCGCGATGCCATGGCACAAAAGCACGGCTTCGAGCTGATCAGCCATACCAATCCGGAGGGGCTGGCTAACGGCATCAATCCCTTCGACCATGGCTCGTCGCGGTTTACCGACATTATGAAGACGCAGGCGCTGCGGCAGGCGCTCGACGCAGGCCGCTATGACGCCGCCATCGGTGGCGCTCGACGGGACGAGGAAAAGTCCCGGGCCAAGGAGCGCATTTTTTCCCACCGCAATGGCAGCCATGCCTGGGATCCGAAGAACCAGCGGCCCGAACTCTGGCGGCTGTTCAATACGCGGCTAAACCCGGGCGAAAGCATGCGGGTCTTCCCGATCAGCAACTGGACCGAGCTGGACGTATGGACCTACATCTACTCCGAAAACATAGAGCTACCGTCGCTCTATTATGCCAAGCCGCGCCCCGTGGTTGATCGCTCGGGCACACTGATCATGGTCGATGATGACCGCTTCCGGCTGGAGCCGGGCGAAGTGCCGCGGCAGGAAGTGGTGCGGTTCCGCACCCTGGGCGACTATCCCCTGACCGGCGCCATCCGCTCCGAGGCGGCGACGTTGCCCGAGATCATCATGGAGATGCAGGCCAGCCGCACCTCTGAACGCGAAGGACGGCTGATCGACAGCGATTCCGTGGGATCGATGGAAAAGAAGAAGCAGGAAGGGTATTTCTGATGAGCCTTCCCATGGCAGCCGCCCAAGACGACATCGCCCTCTGGCTCAGTGAGCAGACCGAAAAATCGTTGCTCCGATTTTCGACCTGCGGCAGCGTGGACGACGGAAAGTCCACGCTGATCGGCCGGCTGCTCTATGACAGCCAGCTCGTGCTCGACGATCAACTCGCCAGCCTCAAGAAGGAAAGCCTCAATCGGGTCGTCGGCGACGAGGGCATCGACTTCTCGCTGCTGGTCGATGGGCTGACCGCGGAGCGCGAGCAGGGCATCACCATCGACGTCGCCTATCGCTTCTTTTCGACCGACAAGCGCAAGTTCATCGTCGCCGATACGCCTGGCCATGAGCAGTATACCCGCAATATGGCGACCGGGGCCACCAATGCAGACCTGGCGCTGGTGCTCATCGATGCCCGCAAGGGCGTGCTGACGCAGACGCGCCGCCACAGTTTCATCCTGTCGCTGATCGGGGTGAAGCATGTGGTGCTGGTGGTCAACAAGATTGACCTGGTGGGTTATGACGCGGCGGTGTTCGAGCGGATCGTGGCCGAGTATCGTGCCTTTGCTGCGCCGCTGGGTTTCAAGACGCTGGCAGCAGTGCCGGTATCCGCGCTGCGTGGCGACAACATCCTGAAATCCAGCGAGAGAATGCCGTGGTTTACCGGCACACCGCTGGTGCCGTACCTCGAGACGATCGAGGTCGCTGAAGACCGCGCCGCAGGCAAGCTGCGGTTTCCGGTGCAATGGGTGAACCGGCCCAATCTCGACTTCCGCGGCTTTTCGGGGACGGTCGCCGCCGGCGCCGTGGCTGTGGGCGACGAGGTGCTGGTGGCATCGTCGCGAAAGCCTGCCGTGGTCAACCGCATCGTCACGATGGGCGGCGATCTGGACCGGGCGGTGGCGGGGCAGGCGGTCACACTCGTACTCGACCGTGAAATCGATGTGTCGCGCGGTGACATGCTGACCCGTCCGGGCGAGACGCCGGAATTTTCTAACCAGTTTCAGGCCCGCGTCGTCTGGATGAGCGAAGGGCCGGCATTTCCGGGCCGTTCCTATCTGCTCAAGCTCGGCACGCAGATGGTTCCGGCGACAATCACGGACCTCAAGTTCCGCACCAATGTGAACACGCTGGAGCAAACCGCCGCGACCAAGATCGACCTCAATGAGGTCGCGACGGTCACCATCGCGACGGACAAACCCATCGCCTTCGATCCCTATGGGGTCAACCCGCTGACCGGCGGGTTCATCCTCGTGGACCGGATTTCCAATGCCACCCTCGGCGCTGGAGCCATCGAATTCGGTCTGCGCCGGGCGCAGAATCTGACCTATCAGTCCTTCGACGTCAGCCGCACGGTACGCGCCCGGATGAAGGGGCAGATGCCGCGGATCGTCTGGTTCACCGGGCTTTCAGGATCGGGCAAGTCGTCGATTGCGAACCTGCTGGAAAAGCGGCTCACAGCCGAGGGCCGCCACGCCTATATCCTGGACGGCGACAATGTTCGTCACGGCCTCAACAAGGATCTCGGCTTCACTGAAGCCGCACGCGTCGAGAACATTCGGCGCGTAGCGGAAGTAGCCAAGCTCATGGCCGATGCTGGCTTGATCGTGCTGGTCTCGTTCATCTCTCCCTTCGAGAAGGAGCGTCGCATGGCGCGGGAGATCGCTGGCGATATCGACTTCGTGGAAGTTTATGTCGACACGCCGATCGAGGTCTGCGAGGCACGCGACCCCAAAGGCCTCTACAAGCGCGCGCGGGCTGGCGAGATCAAGAACTTCACCGGCATCGACAGCCCGTTCGAGCCGCCGAGCGGACCCGAACTGGTGTTGCACGGTGCACAAGCGGAGCCGGCCGTCCTGGCGGACCAGTTGCACGGCTGGCTGAAGCTCTAGATTCAGACCCGGCCGAACTCGTCCTCGATGCGGATGATGTCGTCCTCGCCCAGGTAGGACCCTGTCTGTACCTCGATGAGTTCGAGGTCGATCTTGCCGGGGTTGGCGAGCCGGTGAACGCAACCCAGGGGCAGGTAGATCGACTGGTTTTCGCCCAATGTTGTCACTGTGCCGTCAATCGTCACGTCGGCTGTGCCGCGCACCACAACCCAGTGTTCTGCACGGTGATGGTGTTTCTGCAGGCTGAGCTTTTTGCCTGGTTTGACGAAGAGGCGCTTGACCTGGAAGCGGTCGCCGTTGAGTACGGAAGCATAGCCACCCCACGGGCGATAAGCGGTCTTGTGCGTCTCGGTTATGGGTAGCGTGTCCTTGCCGGCGCGCAACGTCTTGACCATCGCCCCGACCTTCTGGGCCTCCGACAGGCGGCCCACATAGACCGCATCGTTGGTTGCAATGACGGCGACATCGTCCAGCCCATCGACTGCAACGTGTGCGTGATCTGAAATGACCAGCGATCTGCTGACGCCATTCAGTGTAACCGGGCCTTGTGTCACGTTATGATCGAGATCGCGTGCGGCGTTCTTCCATACCGCATCCCAGCTCCCCAGATCAGACCACGGGAAATCGACTGCAACCACCGCGACCTTGGCAGTCTTTTCGAAGATTGCGTAGTCCACGGAAATGTTGGGGGCGGTGCCGAACGCGGTAGCGTCGAGGCGGATGAAGTCCAGGTCGGCCTTGGCGTGTGCAACGGAATCGCGGGCTGCGCGGAAGGTGTCTCGCGCCAGCGTCTCGGCCTCGCGCAGGAAGCTATCGGCGCCGATCATGAACATGCCGGAGTTCCAAAGGTAGCCACCCTCCGCGAGCATTACGATTGCCCTTTCGGCGTCTGGCTTTTCGACGAAGCGCTCAACCGGCATGACGCCCTCGCCAACACGCGCCGCGGACTTGATGTAGCCAAAGCCGGTTTCGGGATGGGTGGGGGCGACGCCGAACGTCACCAATTGTCCAGCCGTCGCGGCGGATGCGGCTTCGCGGACGGCGACCCAATAGTCGTCCGTGGGGTCGACGTCGTGATCCGACGGCAAGACATGCAGGATGGTATCCGGGCCCATCCTCTCCACCACAAAAGCCGCCGCAGCGGCAATGGCGATAGCGGTGTTGCGAGCGATGGGCTCGAGCAGGATGCCCGACAGAGGCAATCCCAGTTCAGCGGCCTGTTCGGCGACGATGAAGCGATAGTCGGTGTTGGTGATGACGATCGCCGGCGCGTACAGGTCGGCTCTGGACACGCGTTTCAGGGTGTTCTGAAACAGGCTCGTGGGTCCCGTCAGGGGAAGGAACTGCTTGGACCGCGCCGCACGCGACATCGGCCACAAGCGCGTTCCTTGGCCACCCGCGAGAATTACAGGCACAATCAGATTGGTCATTGTCGTGCTTCCACGGGTGTCGGTAAAGTGCTGTCAAAATGCAATAAACCCATACAACTTTTACTTCAAGTTGCGTGACCCTCAGTCTGGCTTGGTTAATTCGGTCAGGCGCGCTTGGACGCGAGTGGAATTGAGATGCCAGACGGGTGTGCCTGTGGGCGTGCCGCAAAGTCGGTCTGATCGATTTCGTTGAGCGTCTTCATCATCAGTCCTTTGAACACAGGCTCGCCTTCGTCGCGATACGACACAAGTTGTGGCAAGCCGTTGACACGGCAAACCAGTGTGCCGGTGAGGGCCGAACGTATTTCGGGCAGCATGAGGTTGAAGGCGCGCGCCCCTGGTCCAACCAGAAGAATGTGGGATGGGTCAAAAACTGCCATCATACGGCTCAGGCCGAAGCCAATCGCGCGACCGGCAAGGTTGAAGGCATGCCCTGCTGCGCGGTCGCCAGCTTCGGCGCGGGCGATGAGCGCCTCGTATTCCTGGGGCGGCACGGCGGGGGCAGGGGCGGCGGTCTCGGGCACCGAATAGGCTGTTCGCAACACGCCGTAGTCGGACGCGTATGCTTCGATGCAGCCACGCATGCCGCAGCGGCACAGGGCGCCATTGGGCGCGTGGTTCATATGGCCGAACTCTGTGGCGCCTTCGCCGCCTCTCCCAAGGATCTGGCCGCGAAAGGTCATGCCCATGGCGACAGTGGAGCCGACAAAGACTGTGGCAACGCTTGCATCATGCAGCGCCGGATCCAGCCAGCGCGCCCCTTCGGCCAGCAATCGCCCACGCTTGTGCAGAGCCACAGGCAGGCCCGTATCACGCGCCAGGTCATGGGCGAACGGAACGGCGGCGATACCGGTTATGGGGGACCACTTCAGGCTGGTCGCGTCGCGATCCAGAATGCCCTGAACCGAGATGGCGATGCGCTGCAGAACCTGAGCTTCGGCGGCGTTGCGACCTTGTAGCTGCCGGAGCCGCTCAGTCAGGAACTGTGCGGGCGGTGTTGCTGTGAAGGTCGCCGGCGTGATGGGCGCTTCGATGCGGTCGACAAGGATGCCACTATAGTCGACCAACGACAGTCGGGCCCGGTTGACGTCGAGCTCGAACAGAGCAGCAGTGCCTGCCTGGCGATTGAAGTCGACCAGGGTGGCAGGCCGGCCGCGGCTGCGCGTACCGGTCTTCTCGTCGGCAGCGAGGTCCACGATGATCCGTTGCTCGATCAGGTCATGAGTAATGGCTGTTATACTGGCATGGCTCAGGCCGGTAGTGGTGGCCAAGGCGGTGCGCGACAGAGGCCCCTGAACCCGCAGGGCTCCGAGCACCAGGCCCCGGTTCTGACGCCGGACGCTGTCGCTATCGCTGACGTTCCGCGCCAATACTCACTCCTCGTTGCGCGCCAACACACCACCCCCTTCGACTTAAGGCAATGGCATTATTTCAATCTTCGAAATTCAAGTTGACTCGCTTTGACGGCCTGTGCCACTGTTTTTTCGAGCGTTGAAATTAATGCTCAGGGCGCTGGTGGAGGGTGCCCGCTGGGGCAAAGCCACCGGCACGAATGCGGATAGGGTCCCTATCCGCCAGGGAGGACAAACATGAACAAGTTTCTAACGGTCTTGCTTTGCACGACCGTCATCACCGGCGCTGCCGGCGTAGCCGTGTATGCGCAGGACGACGTGGTCGTCGGCGTTTCCTGGAACAACTTCCAGGAGGAACGCTGGAAGACTGACGAAGCTGCCATCAAGGCAGTGCTGGAAGAGGCCGGCGCAACATATATCTCCGCCGATGCGCAGTCGTCCGCCTCCAAGCAGCTCACGGACATCGAGAGCCTGATCGCGCAGGGCGCAGACGCCATCATCGTGCTGGCGCAGGATAGCGAAGCGGTGGGTCCGGCGGTTGCTGCAGCGGTTGCCGAGGGTATTCCCGTCGTGGGCTACGACCGCCTGATCGAGAACCCTGACGCCTTCTACTTGACCTTCGACAACAAGGAAGTGGGTCGTCTGCAGGCGGCTGGCGTCGCTGCCGTGCAGCCTGAAGGCAACTACGTCTTCATCAAGGGCAATTCCGCAGATCCCAACGCCGACTTCCTGTTCGAAGGTCAGATGGAAGTCCTGCAGGCTGGCATCGACTCAGGCGCGATCAAGAATGTCGGCGAAGCCTATACCGACAACTGGAACCCTGAAGTCGCCCAGGCGAACATGGAGCAGTTCCTGACCGCCAACAACAACGAAGTCGACGCGGTCGTGGCATCCAATGATGGCACTGCAGGTGGCGCGATCGCGGCTTTGGCTGCACAAGGACTGGCCGGAGCCGTGCCGGTGTCGGGCCAGGACGGTGACCATGCCGCTCTCAACCGCATCGCGCTGGGGACTCAGACGGTCTCGGTCTGGAAAGACGCGCGTGAGCTGGGCAAGAAGGCTGCGGAAGTGGCGCTCGAGCTGGCCAGCGGAGCGAGCCTCGATGAGGTCACCGGCGTGGTTCCCTTCTCGGGCGGCCCGAAGGGCGTCGAGATGAATGCCTTCTTCATCGCTCCCGTTGCCATCACCAAGGACAACCTCGACGTCGTCATCGACGCCGGCTGGGTGTCGAAGGACGTGGTCTGCGCCGGCGTCGCTGCCGGTTCGGTTGCCGCGTGTAACTGAGCGACAAACGTAATATCCTGATGAGCACGATGCCGCGGCGTCTCGCGCTGCGGCATCGTCGTGACAGGACTGGGCTGCCGCCGATGGCGCGGCCCAGCGGGGAGAGACACTTTGGCAGATCAGCACGCCATTTCGACCAGTATCCATCCAAGCCGTTCCGCGCAGAATCCGCTGCAACGCTTCCTGATGGCGACCGAACTCGACACCCGCCTGTTGGGCATGATCGGCGCCCTGGCGATCATCTGGATCGGCTTCAACATCTTTTCCGGCGGGCTGTTCCTGACGCCGCGAAACCTCTGGAACCTTTCGGTGCAGACCGCGTCGGTCGCCGTGATGGTCACGGGCATGGTGCTGGTCATCGTCACCCGCAATATCGACTTGTCGGTCGGCTCGATTCTCGGTCTGGTCGGCATGGTCATGGGTGTGATGCAGACCGACATCCTGCCGACGCAACTGGGCCTGGGACTGGGCAACCCAATGATCTGGGTGCTTTCGCTGGCCACCGGCCTCCTCGTCGGTACCTGTATCGGCGGCCTGCAGGGCGTCATCATCGCCTATCTGCGCGTACCGGCGTTCATCGTGACACTGGGCGGATACCTGGTGTGGCGCGGCGCCGCCTGGTGGGTCACCATGGGACGCACGGTGGCGCCGATGGATCCCACATTCCAGCTCATGGGCGGCGGCCCGTCCGGCTCGGTCGGCGCCTTCTGGAGCTGGGTCGTCGGGTTCTTCGCCTGCGCGGCGATCCTTGTCGTGATCTACTGGAGCCGGCGCCAGCGGTTGCGCTTCAACTTCCCCCTGCGTCCGGTCTGGGCGGAGGTAGCCCTGGCTGTCATCGGCTGCGGACTGGCGATTTCTGCCGTCGCAGTCGCCAATGCCTATCCATGGCCGGTCCGCATCGCGGCCAGCTATGCCGAGGAGAGGGGCATCCCCGTGCCGGAATCGGGGCTGTTCATTTCGCACGGCATTGCGGTTCCCGTACTGATCGCGCTGGGCGTGGGCGTCGTCATGACCTTCATCGCGACCCGCACCCGGTTTGGCCGCTATGTCTTTGCCATGGGCGGCAATCCCGAAGCCGCTGAGCTCGCCGGCATCAATACGCGCTGGGTAACGGTCAAGATCTTCATGCTGATGGGGGCGCTGTGCGCCATTGCCGCGGCGATCTCCACCGCGCGTCTCAACGCGGCGACCAATGCCCTGGGCACGCTCGACGAGCTCTACGTGATCGCCGCTGCGGTTATCGGCGGCACGTCGCTAGCGGGCGGCGTGGGCACAATCGCGGGGGCGCTGCTGGGGGCACTGGTCATGCAGTCGCTGCAATCGGGCATGGTGCTGATGGGGCTCGACAGCCCGCTGCAATCCATCGTGGTCGGTGTGGTTCTCGTCTTTGCGGTATGGCTCGACACGCTCTACCGCCGCAACAAACACTAGGAGTCCTTGTCATGCTGGACACCGGAACGCCTCTCGTCGAGATGCACGACATCTCGATTTCCTTCGGCGGCATTCGCGCGGTGGATCATGCCTCGATCGATCTCTACCCCGGCGAGGTCGTCGGCCTGCTGGGGCACAACGGCGCGGGCAAATCCACACTGATCAAGATTCTGTCCGGCGCCTACAAGCGCGATACGGGCTCGATCCGCATCAATGGCGAGGACGCCGCGATCAACAATCCTCGCGACGCCAAGGGCTACGGCATCGAGACGATCTATCAGCAGTTGGCTGTTGCCGACAATGTCGATGCTGCCGCCAACCTGTTCCTCGGCCGCGAGATAACGACCGCGATCGGGACGCTGGACGACGCTGCGATGGAGTCCAAGGCTCGGGAGGTCATGGGGCGGCTCAATCCGAACTTCAGACGCTTCAAGGAGCCGGTAAAGGCGTTGTCCGGTGGCCAGCGCCAGTCGGTGGCGATTGCGCGTGCGATCCTGTTCAACGCGCGCATCCTGATCATGGACGAACCAACCGCCGCGCTGGGGCCGCAGGAGACGGCGCAGGTTGGAGATCTGATCAAGCAGCTGAAGTCCGACGGTATCGGCATCTTCCTGATCAGTCACGACATTCACGACGTGTTTGATCTGGCAGATCGGGTCGTGGTGATGAAGAATGGACAGGTCGTTGGTAGCGCTCGCACCGAAGATGTGACCAAGGACGAAGTGCTCGGCATGATTATCCTGGGCAAGGTGCCGCCGGGCGCCACTCCGGGACCCGGCGCCATCGCGGACTGACATATCGCCGTCGGATGCCGGTTGTCCTGACGGGGCGCGCATGGCAAACCTCGGCAGGTGTTATCCGAGGAGAGTCTCCAATGAAGACCCGCGCCGCCGTTGCTTTCCAGTCTGGCAAGCCGCTCGAGATCGTCGAGGTGGATCTCGATGGTCCCAAGGCTGGCGAAGTCATGGTCGAGATCAAGGCGACAGGCATCTGCCACACGGACGACTTCACGCTGTCCGGTGCTGATCCGGAGGGCTTGTTCCCAGCCATCCTGGGCCATGAAGGCGCGGGAGTCGTCGTCGAGGTGGGGCAGGGGGTGACAAGCCTCAAGAAGGGCGACCACGTCATTCCGCTCTACACGCCGGAATGCCGAGAGTGCTATTCCTGCCGCTCGGGCAGGACCAACCTGTGCACGGCTATTCGCGCGACCCAGGGGCAGGGGCTCATGCCCGACGGGACATCGCGGTTCTCGTTCGAAGGAAAGCCGATTCACCACTATATGGGCTGCTCGACCTTTTCGAACTTCACGGTGCTGCCGGAGATCGCAGTCGCCAAGATCGACGGCGCGGCGGCCTTCGATAAGGTTTGTTATGTGGGCTGTGGCGTCACCACCGGCATAGGGGCAGTGATTAACACCGCCAAGGTCGAGATCGGCGCAACGGCAGTAGTCTTTGGGCTAGGCGGCATCGGGCTGAACGTGATCCAGGGCTTGCGGCTGGCTGGCGCGGACATGATCATCGGCGTCGATATCAACAACGACAAGAAGGCCTGGGGCGAGCGCTTCGGCATGACCCACTTCGTCAACCCGAAGGAGATCGAGGGTGATGTCGTCGCATATATAGTCAACCTTACCAAGCGGCGCGGCGACCTGATCGGTGGCGCCGACTATACCTTCGACTGCACCGGCAATACCGAGGTCATGCGCCAGGCGCTCGAATGCAGCCACCGGGGCTGGGGCAAGTCCGTGGTGATCGGCGTTGCCGGGGCGGGCAAGGAAATCGCGACGCGGCCATTCCAGCTCGTCACCGGGCGCACCTGGATGGGTACCGCCTTTGGCGGTGCCAAGGGACGCACCGACGTTCCCAAGATCGTGGACTGGTACCTGGACGGCAAGATCGAGATCGACCCAATGATCACGCACACGCTGCGGCTCGAGGATATCAACAAGGGGTTCGACATGATGCATTCGGGTGAAAGCATCCGAAGCGTCGTGGTTTACTGACTCCGGTGCAAGATCCCGTCATTTTCGTCGACGCCGATGCCTGCCCGGTCAAGGCCGAGGCCATGCGTGTCGCAGAGCGCCTCGGGCTGGTCATCACGCTGGTTAGCAACGGGGGCGTTCGGCCATCGCGCGATCCGATGGTAAAGGTGGTGGTCGTGCCGGCCGGGGCCGACGCCGCCGATGACTGGATCGTCGAGAACGCCGTTGCCAATGACATCGTGCTGACGGCGGATGTTCCGCTGGCCGGTCGGGTCATCGACAAGGGATGCCACGTGCTTGGTTTTACCGGCAAGCCGTTCACACCGGCGTCCATCGGCATGGCTCTGGCCATGCGTGATCTCAAGCAGCATCTGCGTGAGACCGGCGATATCGCGGGCTACAATGCCGGCTTTCGCCCGGCCGATCGATCCGCTTTCCTTAGTGCGCTGGATACGCTGGGCAGGAAGGCAAAATCGGCCAGTAGTAAGTAGTCGTTAAGTTCTCACGAATGGAATATTAACCATAATCGCGAAATGTAGCGCCCAGTTCATGCCGATGCTGGGTGCAGACAGTGTTGCTTTCACGCTTTGTTATTTGTCTTGTGCTCGCAGCTGCTTCATTGGCGGGATGCGCCAAGCCCCCGAACCCGCATATGGTATCGCAGGCACAGCACACCGATACCGCCCTGATCACCAACAGCATCCTGCCGGCTTCGCAGCCGATCGGGCAGCAGCCGATGCCGGAGCGCATCTTCTCCGGCAGTAACCTCGCCGGTCGCACCCTCGTGGTGGGCTCCACGGCCGATTTAATCCTGCGGCCGGGGGAGGTGGTGCTCACCTTCGACGATGGTCCGCGCCCGGGCAAGACCGACTCCATCCTTGCCGCGCTCGATGACTTTGGCGTCAAGGCAACGTTCCTGATGCTCGGCTCGTCTGCCCAGGCACATCCTAGGCTGGCACAGCAGGTGGCGGCCAGAGGTCACACAGTGGGTAGCCACACCTTCGATCACGTCGACCTGAGCACTCTCAGCCGACAGAGTGCGCTGGACGAGGTTGCAAAGGGCGAACGGGCGGTGCGGCTGGCACTGGCGGGCGGCGGGCAGGCGCTCTCACCCTTTTTCCGCTTTCCCTATCTGTCGCAGACTGGTTTCCTGCGCACGAGCCTGATGCAGGGCAGCATGGTGGTGCTCGATGTCGATATCGACAGCAAGGACTACTACAAGGAAACGGCCGCCACGGTAGCGGCACGCACGCTGCAGCGCCTCGAAAATCGCGGCAGCGGCATCATCCTGTTCCATGACATCCATCAGCGCACCGTCGACATGATGCCGGTGTTCCTGGCGGCATTGCAGGAGCGAGGGTATTCGGTGGTTCGCCTCGTGCCTCAGGACAACAGCATCTTCGGCCGCGATCTGATCACGGCGGACGCACCGCCACTGCGGGGCTCGCTCTAGCCGGCCTCAGTCCTCGTCGTCCTCGACGTCGGTCAGATAGACCGACACTTCGATATCGATGCCGTGACCCGCAATTGCTGCGGCGACATGGGCAGGGAGCCGGGCGGACATTGCCTCGCCCTGATCGGGATAGTCGAAGGCGATGTCGAGGACTGCCTTGCCGATTCGGCGATCCTCGAGCATGGCCGCAATTGTGGAGCCGGAGCTCTCGGCTAGCTCAAGTAGAGCGCGCACGGGATTGGTGACGGGTATGTCGACCTGCGCATAAAAGCTCGCCTCGGCGTCTTCGGGCTCATAGCGGCTGGTGAGTTGCCGCAGCGCAGCATCGAGGTCCCACTGATCCATCGTGACGCCGGACAGCCGAAGCGCGATGGCAAAAGGAGCGAACTGGCTCATCGTGGACGCCCGGCTGTAGCTGCAAAAAGCGCAATGGCTGCGGCGTTTGACACGTTGAGGGACTTGATCGGTCCGGGCATGTCGAGTTTCACCATTTCATCGCATAGCTCGCGGGTGCGCTGGCGTAAGCCTTTGCCTTCGGCACCCATGACTATCGTCAGCGGCTGATCGCTGCTACGGGGCGTGAGCTGCTGTTCGGCTTCGGAGTCAAATCCGAGCACCAGCATGCCGCGTTGCTTGAGCTTTTCTAAGGCGTCGCCGAGATTGCGTACCTCGATCATCGGTACGAGATCAAGTGCGCCGGACGCCGATTTGGCCATGACGCCGGTTTCCCGCGGAGAATGGCGGGCAGTGGTGACGACTGCGTCGGCACCGAAGGCGCAGGCCGTTCGCAGGATGGCCCCGACATTGTGCGGGTCCGTGATCTGATCGAGCACCACGACAAGGCGTAGAGGTGTTATGTCGTCCAATCCGAATCGGCCGACCGGATCGACTTCCAGCGCAGCACCCTGATGCACAGCCTCGTCGCCCAAGAGCCGGTCGAGCTCCTTGGGCGTGGTCTCCTTGACCGTGACCTTGCCGATTTCGCCGGTCTCCCGGAGACGCATGAGGGCGTTGGGCGTGGCCAGCAGCACCTTCTTGATACGCGCCTTGTTGTCCAGGGCCGCACGTACGGTGTGCAGGCCATAAAGGTAGACCGGCCCGGTATCGGGATCATATTTCGGCTTGGGCGGAAACTTGTTGTAGCTCATGGGCGAGGCGTAGCGCCTTTGGGGCAGTGCAGCAAGCGGATCGGAACCAACTGCGGGCGCGGTCGATTGGAAAGATGAGACAAGTCCCTGTGCCAAGAAGGTGGTGAACAGCCATGGCCGATGAGAAAAGCAAGCCCGCGCCGCTTGAAACCGATCCAGGTGAGCAAAAGGACGACAACATTGACGATCTTGGCCGGCGGCCGGATGGGTCCAAGCAGGATCAGCCGCGTAAGCCCAAGCCGAGCCGGGACCGCTGACCGCTACTGGGTTGCCCGCGTCCACTCCTTGCCGCCGCAGTTGTTGCACACCTGCGCATCGGTATAGGTGTTGCCGCACTGGATGCAGACCAGCGTGGCGCCTTCTGCGTCAGGGGTGCCGGGTGTGACCGGTGTCGGCGCCTCGATCTGGAAAGGTGGAACGATCCGTAAGCCGGGCCGGGTATCGCCCCTATAGGGGAAGATGGTGACCCGACCGTCCTTTTCGATGTAGGCCCGCCGCACTTCGCCCAGATGCTCGATCTTTTCTTCGCGTAGTTCCTGGAACAACTCGTAGCGGGTCATTGATGCGCCCTTGAGAAACTCGCGCAGTACCATGCCGTCCCGTATGGCTTCGCGCGGTTTCCCATCCACAAGGCGTTCTGCGCGTCCACTCGCCGCGATTATCTTGTCCAGACCCTTGTTGGCAAAAACGACGACCGTTACCACCAGCATCGCATGCAGCAGCGGCACCTCCGGGTAGAACATCGCGTCGCCGACGGCCGATCCGAGGGCGATAACGAGCAAGAACTCCACTGTCGATAACTGCCCGACGGTCCGGCTTCCCAGCCAGCGCAACAGGACCAGCGTGTAGGCATAGATGATGACGGTCCTGACGACAATTTCCAGCAGGAAGAGCGGAGGCTGGTCCCCGATCAGCATCCGCTGGAGGTCGAATGCGGTAACCGCCTGGTCCATCATGATCTCCAGCGATCAGACCAGGGGCAGATCGCCCTGGCACCCGAAGTGCGTCTACTGCCGCGCCGAGACAGGTCATCGTTCATGGGCGAGATCCGTCAGCAAGTCGTTGGTGGTGCACGTTACCAGCTGAAGGCTGAAGCGGCTTTGAAAAACGCGCAGCATCGCGTCGTGGGTTTCGTCTGCTGATCCGAACACGGCGTCTGTAGGCAAGACGACGCGCAATCCGTGATCGATCGCTCCCAACACTGTAGTAGCGACGCAAACATCGGTTTCGCCGCCGGTCACGATGAGGGTATCAACGCCGGTAGACCGGAGCGCCTTGATCAGCTCCGGCTTGAACCAGGGAGAATAGACCTGCTTGTCCAGTTGGCGCGCCGGAGGCACATATCGAGCAAGGCTGGGAACGAGTTCAAGAAGTTCGGGCGGCAGATTGTCCTGCGTAATGGGCCACCAGCGCCGGAAATAGGTTCGCCATGCTCCTGATGCTTCGTCAGGGGAGGCGGGCGGGATAAATCTGGTGAAGATGGTTCGCGCAGCACATCGGTCCGTGATGGCCTCAACTGCCGGCAGTACTCTTACCAGCCACGGCGCATGCCAATCGGTCGGCTCGGCGAACATGCGCTGCATGTCGACGCAGAGATGCGCGTGGTTCTGACCTGTCAGTTCACCCATGAATGCCCGCGGAGACCCTTATGGCCCCCGGCCCCTCGGCCCAGCCGTTCCGTCGGTGGGCCGTCATCTGCTCGCCAGCACCCGGATCGGACCTGATGTCGACCCATAGACTGTCAGCAGATCTGTCTCGATCTTGGGCAACTCGGCGCCGTGAGCGCGGGAGAGATCTGCCATCAGCATCACCTCGTCCGCTTCCAAGCGACGACGGAAGGCGACGATGGTCTCGCCCAGGTCCAGCGGTTCATAGCTGCCCTCGGCAAATACTGCCGGCAGGCGCCGTCGCAGCCCGAGCAGGCTGCGCGTCAGGACCAGCTTGTCATCGCGGCCGGACGTGGGAAACGCGAGCCGTCGAGCGAGAGTTGCAAAATCCACGGGGCGGCGGTTGTCGGGATCGACAAAGCTCTGCTCCCAATCTTCGGCACCGCGATAGACGTCCGGCACCCCAGGAATGGTGAACTTCAGTGCCGCCTGGACAAGGGCCTTGCGGCTCCCGATGGCCTGAAGGAGCGTGCGAGTGCGGTGGAAATTCCCCAGGAAGGCCTGATCGTCGAGGGCATGGTCGATGAACGCGACGACCGTGCCCTCGTAGTCGGTGGCAATCGCGGCCCAGTCGCTACGCTCGCGCGCCTCGCGAAGGCTCTTGGTCATCGCACCCTTGAGTCGCTCCCCGATGTCACCGGCATCGCCATGCATCGGCCAGCCGCCGAGCAGCAGCTGGAAGAACAGATACAGGTCGTTTGGATGAATAGCGTCGCTGGCCGGTTCCAGAGCGCTCCGCCACTGCTCAACCGCCCGCGTCCATTCGTCCGGCGCGTCCGTGATCGACGCGATAACGGCACGAGTGTCTTCTCCCCGTTTCGTATCATGGGTGGAGGTGGCGACCATGCAGCGCGGGTACATCGACTGGCGTCGGCGATTGCTGTCGTGGAACGCTGCAATCGAGAGCGAAAAGCGATCCGGATGAGCGCCCACCTCGTTAAGAGCGACGAGGCGGTTGTAGCGGTAGAGCGCGGTATCTTCGAGGCCTTTGGCCATCACCGGACCGGTATACTGCTGGAACCGTCCCACAGCGTGCGCGGCTGCCCGTGGGTCATAGTCGGCTGACAGCGTGCCACAGAGCAGCGCCTGTACGAAGTCGAAGGTCATCGGCTGTATCTGCGGCTGGCTGCGCCGGGCAAGCGCAACGGCGCGGGTGATCTCGCGGCGATCCCGCGGCGGCATTCCGGCATCGTCGATATAGGTCCGGTAAACCTCAAGTTGCGCGATGGTTTCCCGCAGGGCCCTGCGGAGCCCCAGTACCGTCAGGTCGCCGGTGGAGGCGACCGACCATGCCAGTGCTGCGAACATGCGGGCCAGCGCGGCAAGCTCTGCGGCCAACTCGTTGTCCATCACGCGCAGCTTGCTGCGGTAGGCTTCCTCTTTTGGGCCCACGCTTTCGCCAACGAAAGAGCGATACGCAGCAGTTACCTCCGCCTCGGCACCTGGCTGCACCAGGAGCCGCGTCAGTTGGGTCCCGACCTCGTAGCCAGTGGTGCCATCGACGGGCCAATCGGAACGAAGGGGCTCGTGAGGGGCAAGGATCTTCTCGACGACCAGATAAGTCGAGTGGGGCAGGCGTTCGTGCAGCGTCTCGAGGTATCCCTTCGGGTCCAGCAGGCCATCGATGTGATCCAGACGGATGCCGTCCACCAGTCCTTCGTCAGCCAAGGAAAGGATCAGGGCATGCGTGTGTTCGAAAACGTCGGGCCGATCTATCCGTATGCCGGCGAGCTCGCTGTTGATGAAGAACCGCCGGTAATTGATCTCGTCGGCAGCCACCGGAAAATGCGCCAGTCGCCAATGCTGCGTCGAAATTAGGCTGTCCAGCGCCGCCCATGTCGCCCATTCGCCTGGTTGCCCGGTGTGCGCAGCGATAGCGGACGCTTCGTCGCCGTACCGCTCCAGAAGCTTCGTACCGTCCTCGGGACGGATTGGCAGCTTGTGCTCCCCGTAGGCCCAGACATCGAAATCGCCGTCATCGGCCGTGAGCTGCAGGTGCCCTGCAGTGAGCGTCGCGGCATAGCTGTCACCCAGGAATGGCACCAGCAACTTGCCTTCCATGCCGGACCGCGCCGCCTGCCAATCGATGTCGAACCAGTCGGCATAGGCGCTGTCGGGACCATTTTTCAGCACGTCGAGCCACAATGCGTTGTGGGCGCCACCAACGCCGACGTGGTTCGGCACGAAGTCGAGGATCACGCACATGTCCCGCTTGCGAAGTGCGACGACCAGGCTGCGGAATGCATCGATCGTCCCCAACTCCGGGTTTATGCTGGTATGATCGACGGTGTCGTAGCCATGGGTGCTGCCCGGCTGAGCCTTCAAAATGGGCGACAGATAGACGTGGCTGATGCCCAGATCATCCAGATAGGGGACCAGTGCCTCTGCGTCGGCGAAAGTGAAGTGCTGGTTTAGCTGAAGCCGATATGTGGCACGCAATGTGGGCATGGAACAGGTTCACTGGTTGGTCGACACTATCGGCAGGAGAGTGACGAAGAGCCGGTCGGCTAGACGAGGCAAACGGGCACACTCCCGCTTTGTTCCTGCTTTAGTTGGCCGCTAGAAGCGGAAGGCGCAAGCTTCCTGCCGCTGGTCGGCCCCGGGTTTCGGATACATTCGATATCGGTATAGGACTTGCGCAACAAAGGAGATGAGATGGCCAGCGATTCCTTGCCTGTTGCGGACTGGCTCGTGCCGTTCTTCAGGAAGCTCCAGCATCGTGATGACCTGAGCGCCGAAGAGCAGCAGGCGATCATCGACGCCGCCGCAGATCGCCTCCAATTTCGCGCTGGCGAGGACCTGGTTTCGGAAGGCGCCCACTCGAACAGAAGCATGCTGGTCATCAGCGGCTACACCTGTCGGTATCGGTTGAATTCAGAAGGTGCGCGGCAACTCACTGCGATCCATGTCGCCGGTGACTTCGTCGATCTGCAGAGCTTTCTCCTGCGGGAGATGGATCACTCGGTCGGTGCTCTTGGCGACTGCACGGTGCTGACCTTCCCGCACGAGCGGCTGATCAAGGTCACCGAGCGTTTCCCTCATCTTACGCGCCTGCTGTGGCTCGTGACACTTCTGGACGGGGCAATTCAACGCGAGTGGCTTGTGGGGATGGGCCGGCTTTCCGCCACGCAGAGAACGGCGCACCTTATTTGCGAGATCTACCGGCGGCTGCAAGCCGCGGGTGTGGCGAGTGACGACAGTTTCACCTTTCCCCTCACCCAGGCTACGCTGGCGGACGCCGTTGGCATCTCTGCCGTTCACATCAATCGCGTGATCCAGGACCTGCGGCAGCGCGATCTGCTGTCCTGGGAGGGCGGGCGGATCGAGATCAGGGACTGGGCAGCACTGGCTGCCACTGCCGAATTCGACGAAAAGTACCTCCACCTGCTGCGGGAGCCCCGCTAACGCGTCATCGGAGATACTGCTGCGAACCACAAGGCGTTCCGGCCGTTCACACTGTCCACTGAACGAGGAGTGCCCGAATGAAGCGCAGTCTCTGGATCGTCGTCCTGATCGTCGTTGTGCTGGCTTGCCTCGCCGCTGCCCTGAGCTTTTTCCAGGCGACCGGGGTAAACCGCGTTAATCCGGACGTGGACGCCCGTGTGAGCGCCCTCGAGCAGTAGCTGCATTCAGGCAGACACCGAGGGCAGGCGCCAGCCCTCCGGGTCGGCCGGGCAGACCTCTAGCCCTTGACGCCTGCGGACAGCATGATCGCCTGTGTTACCCGCCGCTGGAAGATGAGATACAGGACGGCAACAACCAGCGCTGCCAGCATGGCCGCAGCAAGTTCGCGAGCATATTGCACGCCGAACGCGTCATTGACCTGGGTGATGCCCACCGCCACGTTCATCATTTCCGGGCGCGACACTGCAAGGAACGGCCAGAGGAAGTTGTTCCAGGCGCCGATGAAGGTGACGATGGCTAGCGCCGTAGTCACCCCCCAGTTCATGGGCAGGTAGATGCGGCTGAAGATGCGCCACTCACTGGCAGAGTCCATCTTGGCGGCTTCGCGATATTCCTTGGGCACGGAGTCGAAGAACTGCTTGTAGACGATGATGACCACCGGGTGGATCAACTGCGGCAGGATAACGCCGATCCAGTTGTTGATCAGCGAGAACTGCGCCATCAGGATGAAGTGGTTCACGATCAGTGCCGGGATCGGCACCATGAAGCTGGCGAGGATCATGTACCAGATGACTGTACGGCCGGGGAAGCGGAGCTGCGACAGTGCGTAAGCTGTGAGCGCGCTGGTTATCAGCGTCAGGACCGTGACGCCCACCGAGGTGATGAGCGAGTTGAGGTACCAACGCCCGATCATGGTGTTGACCAGGACGTGCCAATAGGCCTCTATCGTCCAGGTGCGCGGCAAGAACTCCACGGTCTTGGCAATGACCTGTGACTCGGGCTTCAGCGAAGTGATGATGCCCCAATAGATCGGGAAGGCCCAAAGCACGGCGAAGATCACTGTGATCAGCGTCAGGACCAGGCCGCCGATATCAAACGCCTTGATGGTTCGCGACCGTGACTGGGCGGTCGGTGCTTCAACGCTGGCACCATGGCTCTGGGTGACGCTCATTTCTCACCTCGGGCGCGAAGAAACTGGAACTGCAGGACGGAAAAGACGATCACGATGACGAATAGAGCGACCGCCACGGCAGCCGCGTAGCCACCTTCGTTCTTCTGAAACGCCTGGCTGTAGATGTACTGCACCATGACCATGGATGGATCCGGTCGCCCACCCTGTACGAACAGATAGACCTGGTCGAATATCTTGAGCTGCAGGATGAGCTGGATGGTGAGGACCAGTGCCGTCACCGGCCAGATCAGCGGCCAGGTGATGCGGCGGAAGATCGTCCAGCGACTGGCGTTGTCGAGGGCGGCAGCCTCGTAGATGTCGGTCGAGATCGAACGGAGGCCCGCGAGAAACAGCAGGATGTTGAAGCCGCAGGTCCACCAGATGGTGACGAAGGCCACGGCAGGCATGAACATCCATTGGGTGCGGAACACCGGCACCGGTTCCCCGAATATCCAGGTCAATGGATACTGCATGATGCCGAACTGAAGATTGAACATCCAGTTCCAGATGCGGTAGACCACCGAAACGGGCAGGATATAGGGCAAGAAGAACATCGCCAGGATGACGCTCTGCTGCCAGCCCTTGAGGCGCGAGACCATCATCGCGATGGCGAGACCGATCAGCGTATTGGGGACGACGGTGAGCGCGACGAAATAGGCCGTGTTGCGAACCGAAGTCCAGAACCGGCGATCATCGAACATTTCAACGTAGTTCTCGATGCCTATCCACTCCCCAGGCCCGATGAGGGGCGCGTCGGTGAAGCTGAGATAGACCATCTGCAGGGTAGGCCAGAGGAACAGCACGCCATAGGTCAGCACAAAGGGAAGAATGAGAAGGTAGGCGATCACTACTTCCCGGCGATGGTTCCTGATCATGGGGCTCCGGCCTCAAAAGAAGTTCGGCGGCAAAAGCCGCCGAACCTGATGCGGGGGATTGTTAGTCGGCCTGGTCTTGCAGGTCGGCCTTCATCTCTTCGATGGCTTCCTGCGGCGGGATTTCGCCGTTCATCGCCGGGCTGATGTAGTTGGCCACAGCATCATAGACGGGCGAAGCAACGCCAGCCAGGATCGACTTGGGGTCGAAGACCGCCGTATCGGCCAGCACGGAGTAGGTCGCATTGGGCTCCAGCGTCTTGAACTCTTCGCTGTTGCGGACTGGCGCATAGGCCGGGATGTGACCGGCATTTGCCCAAGCCAGCGAGTTCTCGTTCATCCAGGAGATGACTTCGAGGACGGCGGCCTTCTTTTCCGGCGTCATTTCCCTGCCGGCGTTGTTGGGAATGGCGAAGCCATGCGAGTCAGCCCACGTCGCAGGGTGGTCGAAGAAAGTGGGGAGAGCCACGGCACCCCATTCAAAACCAAGCTCACCACTTTCGGCGAGATCGACCATGGTGGGGACTTCCCAGACCCCGTTGAGGTGCAAGGCAGCCGCGCCCGAGGTGAAGAGGGCCACTGAACCCTCATATTCGGTCAGGGCAGGGGCATAACCGGCTTCAACCCAGCTCGCCATCGTTTCGACTGCATTCACAGCCTTGGGAATGCTCTCTTCCGGGAAGAATGTGCCGTCCTCGCCGAGGAACACACCATCCTGCTGCCCAAAGAGCGAGTAGAACACCCGCCATGGCGTACCGTCACCGGATGTCTGCAGGGACAGCGCATATTCCGAGCCGCTCTGCAGCTTTTCCAGCGCGGCCATGAAGTTCTCAGAGCCATCAAGCCCGATTGGCAACCCGTCTTCGCCAAGCAGACCGGCTTCGGCCAGCTTGTCCTTGTTGTAGTACAGAATGATGGAGTGGATGTCGAAGGGCACAGCGTATTGCACGCCTTCGCTCTGACCAGCTTCCCAATTGGCTTCAGCAAAGACGTCCGGACCAAGGCCGACACTGGCGAGGTCTTCCTCGCTGAGCGGAGCCAGGGCACCAGAGTCCACCCCGAGCGGCACGCGCGAAAGGTGATAGGTCATCACGTCGGGACCTTCACCGATGGCAGCAGAGGTCTGCACCTTCGTGTAGAATGGGGTGCCCCATTCCAGTGTCGTCGGCTGAATCTCGATGGTGTCGGCATGTTCCTCGTTGAACTGCTCGATCAGGGCCTTCATACGCACGCCGTCACCACCGCTGAGGAAGTCCCACCAGACAACGGTTTCCTTGGCCTGTACGGCCGCGCCCAGCGTGAGCATGGCAACAGACGACAGCATCGCAATTTTGAAAAGGTTCTTCACGTTATCCTCCCTTGGGGTAAGCCCCCGGCGCCATTCTCCTTGGCGTTGCGCCCGCTGGCGAAGCCGGCGCGCCTTGATCAGAATTCCGTCGTGACGGCTCTGAGCTGTGGTCTTCAGCTGACTGTATCGAGAGATCAACTGCAGATGGTGTTCCTCGCAGTCGCCCCGCTACGCAACCGCGTGATATGCCTTCCCCGCGCTGTCGAAGGCCATGGCTGCGTGACCATCCAAAGCGATATGAACCCCATCCCCGGCGCGCGCGGTGCTGATGCCCTTGTCTTCGGCCACCAGCACGGTGTCATCGGGCAGCCGCGTGTAAACCAGCGTGCGCTCGCCGAGCCGTTCGACGACATCGACCACGCCCCGGATGCCTGCACCCTCACTGCTGATGCGTGCTGCTTCGGCCCGGATGCCGAAGGTGAGATCGTCCTTTGGAAGCTGGGCGAAAGGCACAGAGGTCTGAACCGGCGCCTGATCGGCAAAGGAAAATGCGGCCTTGCCGCCGACATCAGAGACCGCGGTGACGGGAATGAAATTCATTGCGGGAGAACCGACAAAGCTTGCGACGAACCTGGTTGCAGGCCGCGCATAGACTTCCATCGGCGTTCCGATCTGCTCGATCCTGCGATTGTTCATCACGACAATACGAGAAGCCAGCGTCATGGCTTCTGTCTGGTCGTGCGTCACAAAAATCATTGTCGCCTTGATGCGGTTGTGCAGTTGCGCGAGTTCGAGACGCGTCCTCACGCGCAGACCGGCGTCGAGGTTGGACAGAGGCTCGTCAAGCAGGAATGCCTGTGGATCTCGCACAATGGCGCGACCTATGGCTACACGCTGGCGCTGGCCCCCCGACAACTGAGCGGGCTTTCGATTCAGCAGTTGCTCGATTTCCAGCATGCGCGCGGCGTCTTCGACCCTGGCAGTGATCTCCGCCTTGGGGGTGCCGATGTTCTGCAGGCCGAACGACATGTTGTCGCGCACCGTCATGTGCGGATAGAGCGCGTAATTCTGGAAGACCATCGCAACGCCGCGCTCGTTGGGCGGCAATTGATCTACCCTGCGGCCACCGAGATGGATTTCGCCTTCCGTCACCTCCTCGAGGCCAGCAATCATACGGAGCAGGGTCGACTTCCCGCACCCCGAGGGGCCCAGGAAGACGATGAACTCGCCTGAATCGATGTGCATCGACACCTTGTCCAGGACGCTCACTGCGCCGAAAGTCTTGCTAACATCCTTCAGGACGATATCGGACATTAAGTTCCTCTCCCGGAGACGCTTGTCGCGCCGCTCGCCGAACGCCGACGGACCACATGGTTCGTAGCGCCCGATCATTTGTATTATTTTTCAGACAGAACGGGGGTCAGTCAATCCCATTCACAAAATAGTATCAGAAATTTGGATCAATATCAGCAAAGCTGTATCGGCCGGATCTCGAACCGCCTAGTCGATAGGTGACGGATCCTCTGCTGCCCGGCGGGCCTTGCGCCGCGCACTGTCAATCTGCTCGTGGGGCACCGACGCCGCGGCGATCGTGGTGATGTCGCGAAGTGTTTCGAAGGGAAGTTTGGGGGCTCGATCTGCTGTGAGCAATCCATTGACTTCCTGCTCCGTATCGCTGACCTGGGTATAGCAGTAGCCCGCAATGTGGGGCATTGCAGCGATGGCGGAGAAGATGTCGCGAAGCGCAGCTTCGAACTCTGCGGGGTCGGCGACGGTCGAATAGCCGTGCCATTTCTCGCCCTGCTTGGGCAAATAGCTCAGCCCACCGAACTCGGTGAGCATCACCGGAGTGTCGCCCAACGCCCTGTCGCCAAGGACGATGCGCCGTCGCGCCGGCCCCATGCCCCTCAGCATGGCTTCGATATCGGCGGCTTCGTGAAAACGGCTCGCCAGTCCCGCCCCGTCGGGCGCATAGTCATGAACCGACCAGATGTCGCTCTCGACCAGTTCCCAACCATCGTTGGAGATAACGGGGCGGCTTGAGTCAAGGGCCTTCGTCAGGTGGTAAAGGGCACTGGCATAGTGCGCCTGATCCTGCCGTTCCGCGATCTGCGGGACGCCCCAGCTCTCGTTGAGCGGCACCCAGGCGACAATGCAGGGGTGGCTCTTGTCGCGGCGGATCGCCGCCATCCATTCCCGAGACAGGCGCTCAATGGCGGAGTTGGAGAAGGCATAGGCGCTGGGCATTTCTTCCCAAACCAGCAGTCCGAGAACGTCGCACCAATAGAGAAAGCGTGGATCCTCGATCTTCTGGTGGATGCGCACGCCGTTGAAGCCCATCTCCTTGATCAGTTCGACCTCACGCCGCAGCGCGTCCGGACTAGGTGCGGCAAGATGAGACTGCGGCCAGTAATTCTGCCCGAGCACCATGCGAAGATAATAGGGCAGGCCATTGAGAAGAAACCGCTTTTCGCCCACGCCCACGCTGCGCAGGCCCAGGTAGGACTGAACGCGATCCGGCTGCTCGCCATTGAGCACCACCTCGACATCCAGGAGGTTTGGCTTTTCCGGTGTCCAGAGCAGGTAATCGCGGTGAACGCCGTTTTCGAGCTGCGGCACCGGGATGTCGAACCCCAGTTCCGCATCGCTCAGCATCAGCGTCTGCTCGGCAATGGGCTTGCCGCTGGCGCTGATTCTAACCGTGACCGTCGTTGGGCTGGTCGGGATGGCATTGAGACGAATGTCGCAGCGGACACGGGCACGGACGAGGTCCGGCACGAAGTGCAAGTCGGTGATGTGCAGCGGCGGAACCACCGTCAGCCAGACCGGTTGCCAGATGCCGCTGGTACGATGATACCAGATCGAATGCGGTGCCTCGAGCCAATCCTGCTTGCCGCGCGGAATCCGCACGTCTTCGGGCTGATCCTCGGCGCGAACCACCAGCACCTGCTCATCGGCAGTCAGGGCATGCATGATATCGAGGGTGAAAGGCACGTGCCCCCCCTCATGAGTGCCGACACACTGGCCGTTGACCCAGACGGTGGCGGCGTAGTCTACCGCCCCGAAATTGAGCAATAGCTTCTCGCCCGATTGCAGAGATGGTGCCGAAAAAGTTCGCCGGTACCAGATGACAGGGTGGAAGCCCGTTTCCCGGAGTCCCGATAGCTCACTCTCGGGCGGGAACGGCACGACGATCTCCCGATCGAAAGCCGCTGGTTGCTGCCACCATTCGCCACTGATGCCGACATTTCCATCGTCATGGGCGAAACCCCAGGCACCGCAAAGATCGACCCAGTTGTCACGGCGGAACTGCGGATTCGGCGCAATCGAGGTGGTGGTTCCAGCAAGGGTCATCGATTCCTCCCGTTAGCAAGCTCGGCTTAGACGAGCGCCGTGCTAAATTTGTTTAGCACGTTGATGCAGGGGCGTTACCTTGTCAAGGATGGTGGGAGATGGGAGACAGCCGTGTGAAGAAGCGCGTCAAAATGGTGGATATTGCGCGGACCGCCAAGGTGTCGCGCACGGCAGTTTCGCTGATCCTCAACGATGTGCCCGGGGTGCGCGTCGCGGAGTCAACCCGGCAACGCGTCCTGCAGGTGGCGAGGGACCTGGGATACGATCCCGGACCAAGACTGGAGAATCTTGGCCGGGAAAAGCAGCGGCTGTTCGGCGTCCTGATCAACGAGATTTCTTCGGCCTATCCGATCGATCTCGTCTATGGCCTGCAGAACTGGGCCAGCACGCAGGGCTTCCAGATCATCATCCAGGTCACGGACGGACTTCTCGATCGCGAGAATGCCGCGCTCGACAACTTTGCGCGTTTCGGAGTCGAGGGCGTCGTCTATGCGAGCAGTTTCTCGACCGTCGCAGCGCCGCCAGACTTGCTTGCCCGGTTCCGGCATGTCCTGCTGAATTGCAGGCGGGAAGACGGCTCCGGCCTCGCCGTGTTGCCCGCCGAACGGCATGGTGGCTCCGCAGCGACGCAGCACCTGATCGACATCGGGTGCCGGCGCATCGCGACGATAACGGGGGATCCGTGGCAGTTTGCCAGCAAGGAGCGCCTCGCGGGCTATCGGCGTAGTCTCAACAAGGCGTCGCTCAACCACGGCAGAGACTACGAGTTGGAGAGCGACTGGGGGCATGCGACTGGATACCGGGCAGCGCGCCGGCTCTTCGAGCTCAGCGCTCCGCCTGACGGCATCTTTGCGCAGAATGACCTGGTTGCGCGGGGAGTGCTGGCGGCGGCGCGGGATGCTGGTTTGCGGGTGCCTGAGGACCTAGCCGTGGTCGGCTACGACGACCGGGAATTTGCCAAGGACCTGCAGATCACCAGCGTCACACTACCCTATGCAGAGATGGCGGAGCGGGCCCTGGTGGAACTGTCCGGTGGAAAAGTGTTGCCTGACAGGATGTTATATGTGCCTGGCGAACTGATCGAGAGGGCGAGCACCGGTCAGGCGCTTAGGTCCGTTTCCAGATAACCGGCCAGCAACCGGCCGAGGGCGTGGAGGGAGGCGAGGTGGGTGCGCTCCCAGCCATGCGAGGAATCGAGCGAAAAGCAGACGAGGCCGACGCGGATGTCCCAGCCGGCCTCAACGGCGGCGGCGCTGTCGGAGCGGTAGTGGCGGAAGGTATCACGTTCGCACTTGATGCCTTGGCGTTCACAGACTGCTAACATCTGGCGTGTCATCTGGGCATCAAACGGGCCTTGGCGATCACGCATGGCTATCGTGACGGCGTCATCCCTCGATGCCTGGTTGGGCGCCGTGACGGCATTGTCCACCGCAAGCAGTTCCTCGACCTCGGGACCAAAGCCGTGCGTGCCACCGATGCCGATTTCTTCGGCGATGGTGAACATGGCCTGGAAGGGGGCGGCGACGCTGACGTGCCCTTCGGCGATGGATTTCAGAACCGCGAGCAGGGTGGCGCAGCCGGCCTTGTCGTCAAGGTGGCGGGAGACGATGAAGCCGTCCACCACCTCGGGTTGCGCATCGACCGCGACCATGTCGCCGACATTGAAGCCGGCGGCGACCAGGGCGTCGCGGTCGGGCAGAGTGGCGTCGATGCGGATTTCCAGATTGTCCCAGTCGGCCGGCTGAGTGTCGACCTCGGTATTGAAGCGATGGCCGGAGGCCTTGAGCGGCAGGATGGTGCCGCGACACTCGGCGTGGTCGGAAAAGACGGTGACGCGCGCGCCCTCGGCGAAGCGTGCCGCCCAGGTGCCGGTATTGCGCAGGGCAAGGCGCCCGTTGGGCTTGAGTTCGGTGACCATGGCGCCAAGGGTGTCGAGATGGGCGGCGAGGGCGCGCCGGGGCGGTCCGTCGCCCACCTCTACATAGAGGACGCCGCGACGCGTGTATTTCGGCTCGTAGTCCAGTTCGCGCAGCCAGGCGTCGACCAGCGCCACCGCGCGACCGGTCATGCCGACGGGGCTCGGCGTCTTGACCAGCTGAAGCAGGCGGTCGAGGAGGTAGTCCTGATCGATCATGGGGATCGGCGCTTTCGGGTGCGGGCGGGGGAGTCTTCGGTGAGGAAGCGATCCATCAGCCGGGCCTGCAGATCCAGCATGTGCTTTTCGGCCTCCTGCATATGCTCGGCCAGGATGGCGGCCGCGGCGGCCGCGTCCCGCCGGCGCATGGCCGCGATCAGATCGCGCTGGTGGCGAATGCCGCTGGCCCGCAGCACAGGCTCGGGCTGCACATAGATGTCCTGCGCGATGGTGAGGTCCTTGAGCAGCCGCTGCAGGAAACGGCAGGTGAAGGCAAGAATCGGATTGTCGGAGTACTCGGCTACGACGCCGTGGAAATCGAGTTCCGCCATGCGCTGGGTCCAGCGCTCGTTGTGGTCGGCCGGCTCGTGATCGTAGATCGTGATGATTGCCTCGAGCCGGTTCAGGCCGGCTTCATCGATCTGCGGCGTGGCGCTTGCCGCCAGCTGCGGCTCCAGCACCTTCCGCATCTCGTAGATGTTGGCGATGGAGAGGTTCTTGGCGAAGAGGAAGTTGGAGAGCAGGCTCATTGCCCGCCCTTCCGACATGCGCTCGATAAAGGCGCCGCCGCCGGGGCCGGTGCGAACCGAGATCAGCCCCTGAACCTCGAGCGCCTTCAGCGCCTCACGAACGGTGCCCTTGCCGGCAGCGAACTGCAAGATCAGGTCGCGCTCCTGCGGCAGGCGGTCGCCGGGACCCAGGCCGTGCTCGACGATCATCCGCTTGATCGCATCGACAATCTCGTCGGTGCGTTTGCGGCGCGGTTGGGCAACCGGGGCCGGGGGATCGACGGGGTCCAGTTCGCTCATATGGCGCGGTCCGATGTAAGGCGCGGGGCGCTGGCAATGAGCGACCGCGTATAGTCATGCTGGGGTGCGGCGAAGAGGCGAGCCGCGGGGCCCGTCTCCACCACTTCTCCGAGATACATGACGGCGACGCGGTCGGATATCGATTCGACGACGGCCAGGTCGTGGCTGATGAAGAGGTAGGACAGCCCGAGATCGTCGCGCAGTTGCTGCAGCAGGAGCAGGACCTGGGCCTGCACCGACACGTCGAGCGCGCTGACCGGCTCGTCCAGCACCAGGATGCTCGCCTCGGCGGCGAGAGCCCGGGCGATGGCGATGCGTTGGGCCTGCCCGCCGGAGAATTCGTGCGGATAGCGCTCGAGCGTGTCGGCCGGCATCTGCACCGCATCGACCAGTTCGCGCTTGCGGATGGCGCGCCGGGCGCTCTCGTAGCCGCACAGCAGGCGCAGCGGCACATCGAGAATGTCACCCACAGTCTTGCGCGGGTTGAGCGATGCGACGGGGTCCTGGAAAACATACTGAATGGTTCTGCCGAAGGCGCGCGAGCCGGAGGCGGCGAGGTCCGACCATGGCTTGCCGTCGATGAGCATGTCGCCCGAGGTCGGGCGTTCCAAGCCTACCAGCATGCGGGCCAAGGTGGATTTGCCTGAGCCGCTCTCGCCGACAATGCCCAAGGTTTCACCGCGCGTGAGATCGAGCGAGATCCCCCTGACGGCGTGAACCTGGTTGGCCACGCGCCCAAAGAGACTGCGGCCGCCGCCGAAGGTCTTGACGAGATCGCGGATCTGCACGGCGTGGGTGTTCATCGGCTGCCCTCCACGAATAGCGGACGGACCCGATCGAGGAAATCATGACCCTCGCCCAACTCGGGGACGCAAGCGATCAGGCGCTTGGTGTACGTGTGCTGCGGATCGCGCAGGACGGCCTGGGTGTCACCCTGCTCGACGATTTCGCCATTCTTCATCACCGCAACCCGGTCGCAGACCTGCGCGACGACGCCGAAGTCGTGGGTGATGAGGAGGAGGGCAAGGCCGCGCTCGCGACGGAGATTGTGCAGCAATTCTAGGATGCGGGCTTGGACGGTGACGTCGAGTGCGGTGGTCGGTTCGTCGGCGATGATGATGTCGGGATCGTTGGCGAGCGCCATGGCGATGCCGATGCGCTGGCGCTGACCGCCGGAAAGCTCGTGCGGATAGGCGCCGATGCGGCTGGCGGCGTCCCGAATGCCCACTGTCTCCATCAGTTCAAGCGCGCGGGCCTGGGCGGCACGCCTGCCAATAGAATTGTGCGCGAGGATGGCCTCGGCAATCTGATCGCCGACGACGAAGAGCGGGTGCAGCGTGGTCAGGGGATCCTGGAACACATAGGCGACGCGGGCGCCGCGCAGGCCGATCAGATCCGACTCGCGCAGTGAAAGCACGTCGCGACCGTCGACATAAACGGCACCGTTGCTGATGACGCCGGGCGGGGAGGCGACAAGGCCCATGAGGGACAGTGCCGTCACCGACTTGCCAGAGCCGCTTTCGCCGATGAGGCCGAGACATTCGCCCTTGCCAAGACGGAAGCTGATGTCGCTTACGGCGGGGGTGACGGAATCGCCGGTGTCGAAGCCGGTGGTGAGCTTGTCGACCACCAGCACGGGCGCCTCATCGAGAGTGGGTGCAGGAGTGACCTCGCGGTCTATCCTGGTCACCGGCATGGGACGATCGAGGGCTCCTGAACGCAGGCGCGGATCGAGGACATCGCGGATACCGTCGCCGAGCAGATTGATGCTCATGACGAGCACGAAAATCATGATGCCGGGAATGATGGAGGCGTGGGGGGCGGTGAAGAGTTGCGCGCGGGCCTGACCGAGCATGGAGCCGAGGTCGGACGTGGGCGGCTGCGCGCCGAGTCCAAGGAAGGACAGGCCAGCGGTTTCGAGGATCATCCAGCCGACGGTGGTCGACATGGTGATGACGATCACCGGCAGCACATTGGGCAACACCTCGGTGAACAAAATGGCGGGGTGACTTTTACCCGAGAGGCGCGCGGCGTCGACGAATTCGCGATTGCGGATGGAGACGGTAACGCCGCGAATGTTACGGGCAAAGAAGGGAATATTGACCAAGGCGATGGCGTAGAGGGCATTGAGCAGGCCCGGGCCCAGCGCCGCCACGATGGCGATGGCGAGCAGGATATAGGGGAAGGCCATCAGCATATCGACGAAGCGCATCAATATGCTGTCAGTCGCGCCGCGCGCGTAGCCGGCAACGAGGCCGATGAGCGAGCCGAACAGCGCGGCGAGGGCGGTGGCACTGATGCCCACGAGCAGGGAGACCTGCGTGCCCCAGATGAGGCGTGAGAGGATGTCGCGGCCAAGATGGTCGGTGCCGAGCAGGTGGCCATCGGAAAGCGGCGGCAGCAGCCGGTTAGGTTGATCGGTGATGTCCGGATCGGGAATGGGCAGGATGGGGGCAAGCAGCGCAACCACCACGATGAAGCCGAAGATGAAGAGGCCGGCGGCTGCGAGGCGGTTCGCCATCAGCAACTGCCAGTTGCTGCGACGTTTCCGGACGGCGGGCGGGGCGGCGAGAGTGATGTCGGTCATGACTTGAGCCTGGGGTCCAACATGGCCTGGGCAACGTCGGCCAGGAGATTGACCAGCACATAGACCGTTGCGGCAACCAGAACGCCGCCCTGCACCAGGAGGAGGTCGCGGGTCGAGACGGCCTTGACCAGCATCTGGCCGAGGCCCGGCCACTGGAACACGGTCTCGATATAGACCGCGCCGCCGAGCACGAAGCCGGCCTGGATGCCCAGCACGGGAATGATCGAGACGAGCGCCGCACGGAAGGCGTGGCGGTAGATGACCTTGTTTTCGCTCAGGCCCTTGGCACGCGCCGTGCGGATAAAATCCTGGCGCAGCACTTCGAGCATGGCGGCGCGGGTGAGGCGGGCGACGACGCCGGTGGCGACGATGGCGAGCGTCGAGGCGGGCAGGATGAGGTGGCGCAGCAGGTCGGGTAGGTCGCCGCCGCCATAAACCGCATACATGCCCGAGGCGGGCAGCAGCCGCCATTGCACGGCGAAGAACAGGATGAAGACGAGACCGAGGAAGAAGGCGGGCATCGAAATGCCGATCAACACGAAGAAGGTGACGATCCGATCGGTCCAGCCGAACTGGCGGACCGCCGACACGATGCCGGCCAGAATGCCCAACACCGAGCAGATGATGAGGGATGCGCCAGCCAGGATCAGCGTGGCGCTGAAGCGCTCCAGCACTTCATCGAGCACGGGGCGATTGAGGATGTAGGAGCGACCGAAATCGCCCTGCAGCAGGTTGCCGATCCAGATGACATATTGCTCGAGCCAGGAGCGGTCGAGCCCGAGAGCGCGATTGATGCGCTCGACATTTTCCGGGGTGGCGTAGGAGCCCAAGAGGGCTTGGGCGGGATCGCCCGGAATGAGCTTCATCACGAGGAACACGATGATCGAAAGCCCCAGGATGACCGGGATCGCCGCGAGGAGGCGCTTGCCGATATAGGCGATCATTGGTGCTCCTCTTTGATACCGGTGCCTGGATTGAACCCCCACCTGACCTCCCCCTGAAGGAGGAGGAGGGACGGATCGCGTTGTGGTTCGATAGCACTGAACCTCCGGCAGACGCCTCCCCCTGCGCAGGGGGAGGCCGGGCAGGTTCTGCTGTCCCTACTGCTTGGTGACGTCGCGCAGCACGAGCGAGAAGTCGGGCTGGAGTTCGAAATCCTCGACCGCGTCGGTCACGACCGCGTTCTGCTTCCAGTTGGCGACGAAGAGCCAGGGGGCATCTTCGTGCACGATTTCCTGCACCTGCTTGTAGAGCTCGGCGCGCTCGGCCTGATCGGTGGCCTGGCGGGCCTGGTCGAGCAAGGCGTCAACTTCCGGGTTGGAATAGTAGGAGGAGTTGAAGCCACCCTCGGACGGGAAGGCCGCGGTGCGCAGGGTGAGGAATGGCAGCGTGTCCGGATCAGTGGTCATCCAGGCCATTTCAGCCATGTCCGCCTTGCCCTCGAGGCCGGGGTTCACCTCGGAGAGGAACGTGTTCCACTCATAGGTCTGGATATCGACATTGAGGCCCACTGCGGCCAGATCGGCCTGGATCGCGGTGCCCATGGGGACGGGATCGAGCATGCCGGAGCCGCCCTCTGTCACGAGGAAGGTGAGCGAGGCATCCTCGGCGCCGGCCTCCGCCAGCAGTTCCCGAGCCCGTTCCGGGTCATAGGGATAGGGATCGACTTCCTCGTTATAGGCCCAGTTGAAGGCAGGCGGGATGGGACCGGCGGAGACGCTGGCCGTGCCCTGCAACACATCCTCGACCAGGCTCTCCTTGTTGACGGCGTAGTTCACGGCCTGGCGGACCCGCTTGTCGGCGAAGGGGCCTTCCTTGGCGTTGAGCATGACATACCAGACGTGGGGGCCGACGGCTTCGACCACCTCGTAGGCGGCATCGTCACGGAACTGCGCGACATTATCCGGCGGCGTTTCGAGCAGGACGTCGATGCCGCCCGACAGCATCTCGGCGACACGCGTGTTGGCGTCGGTGATCGGGCGGAAGATGACGGCCTCGAGCGGGGGCGCGCCGTCCCAATAGTCCTCGTTGCGCGAGGCGACGACGCTGGTATTGGACTGCCACTCTTCGAACTTGAAGGCGCCGGTGCCGACCGGATTGCGACCGTAGTCGGCGCCGTATTGCTCGACGGCAGCGGGGGAGACGATGAGGCCCGTGGGCGAGGCCAGGTTCGACATGAAGGGGGCGAAGGGCTCGTTGAGCGTGAACTTGACCGTCATGTCATCCACCACTTCGACGTTCTCGACGGCCGAGAAGTAGAAGGAGAGCGGGAAGGGACCGGTGGAGGCGAAGGGGTGGTCCTCGTTCAGCATGCGGTCGAAATTGAACTTCACCGCCTCGGCGTTGAACGGGGTGCCGTCATGGAAGGTGACGCCTTCGCGCAGGTTGAAGGTGTATTCGAGGCCATCCTCGGAAATGGTCCAGTCGGTAGCCAGAGCCGGCTCGATCTCGAGCGTGCCGGGCTTGTTGCGCACGAGGCCGTCATAGAGGTTGACGGCGATGCGGAAGTCGTTGGCGGCCGTCGAGACATGCGGATCGAGCGACGCCGGCTCGGCAATCTGGCCGACGACGAGAACATTGGACGGTGTTTGCGCCGTGGCCGGGGAAACCAGGGCCAGGGCAGTGGCGGCCAGCAGCATTGGCGCCAGGCTTTTCCATCTACGGATCATACGTAACCTCCTTGCATTCCCTCGCCCTTGCCTCCCGGCAGGTCGCCATGTGAGAAGGGCGTTGCAGAATTTATCCGCATAAATTCGCCACATGTCAATTTATCATGATAAATTGTGCCCCATGAGGATGAGCGCATGACCTTTTCCATTGTCGCCCGCGACCCCGCGACTGGCGCCTTCGGCGTCGCGACGGCGACTGCAGGACCCATGGTGGGCGCGCTGGTGCCCCATATCAGGCGCGGCGTCGGGGGCGTGGCGACCCAGGCCATGACCAATCCCTATCTGGCCGTGGATACTCTTGCTGGTCTGGATAGTCAGGCCGTCGGAGCGGCCCTGCGAGCGGCGCTGGCGGCTGACCCGCAGGCGGAACTGCGCCAGATCATCGCGGTCGACGATGCCGGCGGTGCGGAAGGATGGACCGGGGCGGAATGCATCGCCTATGCCGGCCACCTGACCGGTGAGGCGGTCGCGGTGGCGGGCAACATGCTGGCGGGGCCGGCGGTGCTGGAGGACATGCTGGCCAGCTTCCGGCGGGACCGCGAGGCGCGTGGCCTGGCATCGGCGCTGGTGCGGGCGCTGCGGGCCGGAGCGGCGGCGGGGGGCGACAGCCGTGGTATCGGCTCGGCGGCTTTGCGCGTGCATGGCAGCCAGGCCTTCGCCGACTTCGACATCCGGGTCGACAGTTCCAGCGATCCTATGACAGCGCTCGAACACCTGTTCGAGGAGGCGAGCTCGGGCGCCTATGCGGCGTTCTTTGCAACGGTGCCGCGCCGCTAGTCCCGGCGGGCTGCTTTGTGCCAGTGCAGTCCAGGATTGAATTGCGCGGTGCGGGGAACATGTGCTGCCCTGCGATGTTCCCCGCATTGATGCCGAGCGACGTTGTTGCGGCACGTTTGCAGGTCTGGCCGCAGTCATCCGTGGATCGGCGCCCACAGCAGGAGGACAAGGCAATGAGCGTTCTGGAACTCGAGCCCGATAGTGCTGTCGAAATCGCGCGCGCGATCCGGTCGAAATGCACGCCGCTACCCGATCCAAACCATGCCCTGGAGTTCGGCCCGTTCTTCGATGAGCTGGCGGACGCAAAGGTGGTGCTGCTGGGCGAGGCGTCGCACGGCAGTTCGGAATTTTACCGGGCGCGGGCGGCGATCACCCGGAACCTGATCGAGTATCACGGCTTCAATATCGTTGCCGTCGAGGCGGACTGGCCCGATGCGAACCGGATCGACCGCCATGTGCGCGGCCGCGGGCCCGGCGACTATGACGAGGCGTCGTTCGCCCGCTTCCCCACCTGGATGTGGCGCAATCAGGAGGTGGACGATTTCATCGGCTGGCTGGTGGCCCACAACGAAGGCCGTCCGATGCAGGATCGGGTCGAGTTTCGTGGGCTCGACGTCTACTCGCTGAGCAACTCGATGGCCGAGGTGCTGAACTATCTCGATAAAGTTGATCCCGACGCGGCGACGATGGCGCGCCGGCGCTATGGCTGCCTGACGCCCTGGCAGGCCGAGCCCGCCTGGTATGGCCGGGCGGTGGTGACCGGTCAGCGCGACTCCTGCGAGGATGACGTGGTGGCGCAACTGCAGGACATCCTGGCCAAGCGGCTCGAATATGCCGACCAGAACGGCGACAATTTTGCCGACGCAGCCCAGAATGCGCGCGTGGTGCAAGCGGCCGAACGCTATTACCGCGTGATGTACCATGGCTCCAACGACTCCTGGAACCTGCGCGATCGCCATATGTTCGACACGCTCAGGCATGCGATGGAGCGGCGCGGGCCAGAGGCACGGGCTGTGGTCTGGGCCCACAACTCGCATATCGGCAATGCGGCGGCCACCGCCATGGGCTGGAGCGGCCAGTTCAATATCGGCGAACTCTGCCGCACGGCATTCGGTGAAGAGGCAATCCTGATCGGTTTCGGCACCGACCACGGCACGGTGGCTGCGGCCGACGACTGGGATGAGCCGATGCAGATCAAGACGGTGGTGCCATCGCGACCCGACTCCTACGAGCGCGTATTCCGCCACACCGGCATTGCCCGTTCGCTGATCGACCTGCGCCATGACCAGGAGCTGCGGGCGGTGCTGTCACAGCCCCGGCTGGAGCGGGCAATCGGGGTGATCTACCGGCCGGAGACCGAGCTGCAGAGCCACTACTTCGAGGCCGTGTTGCCAGAGCAGTTCGACGCCTATGTCTGGTTCGAGAAGACCTCTGCCGTCACCCCCTTGCCGGCGGAACCACCGCATGGCGTACCCGAAACCTACCCCTTCGGCGTCTGATTGTGGCTGCATGATGCGAGTTTGTTCCTACAACATCCGGCGCGGGCTGGGCACGGACCGACGGCGAAAGCCCGCGCGCAATCTCGATGTCATTGCCGAAGTTTCTCCTGCCGTGATCGCCATTCAGGAGGCGCAGGGCAACCTGGCCGGCTTATGCGCCGACTATGGTTGGGGAGAGGGAGGCGCCTATTCAGCGCTGCGCCTCGAGGAGGCGGAGGATGGGGTGTCCTGGAGGGGCAACATGCTCCTGGTGCGTGAGGACGTGACGGTGTTCCAGACTACCTGCGTCGCACTGCCCTCGGTCAACGAACCGCGGGGCGCCATCATCGCCGATCTGGGCCACAGTGGGCGCCAGTTCCGGCTGGTCGGCATGCATTTCGGGCTGCGCGGGGCCTGGCGCCACCGGCAGACGGAATTCATCATCGATCATACCGATGCGCTGGAAAAGCAGATGGCCCTGGTCATGCTCGGAGACCTCAACGAGTGGAATACCCGCACTGGCTGCCTGCACCGGTTTGCTGCGCGCCACAACGTAGTCGCTCCCGGGCCGAGCTTTCATGCGAGGCTGCCGATGCTCCCGCTGGACCGGATCATCACCAGCGGCGAGGTCAGGGTGGAAAAGGCGGGGGTGCATGTATCGCCGCAGGCCCGACTGGCGTCGGACCATCTGCCGGTATGGGCTGATCTTACCCTGCCGGCCTGAGCGCTTACAGTCGACGCGACTGCGAAAGGTCTTTCTCGATCTGCTCGGATAGGGCTGCGGCCAGGGCTTTCGAACGTGACACAACCGCCCCTTCAAGGTTCATCTTGAAGCTGTCGACCCCCAGGTTGAAGCTTCCCACCGCAGAGAAGTCCTCGTCGATCAGCGCCAGTTTGGCGTGAACCATAGTTGGTTCGTAGCCGTAGATCTCGACGCCGGCACGCTTCATCGAATCGGCGAAGAAGCGGCCGGCAAGGTCGACGGAGAAATGGTCGCTGCTGGCGGGTATTATCAAGCGCACCTTGGCGCCCCGCTCAACGGCCGGGAGCAGGGCATCCCGATACCGCCGCACCGGCAACAGGTATGGCGTTATGAACGAGACTTTCTCCTTGGCCTGCTCGAGCCGCTTCAGCAGCAGGTCGTAGTAGTCCTGCCGATTGGGAGGCATTGGCGAGTTGACGACGTAGCGCCAGCCAGCCGGTTGATCGGCCTTGAGCTCGTTGTCGGGATCGTGGGGGTAGGGAGTCTCGCCCTTCGAATAGCGCCAGGTTTCCTCAAAGCATCGCGCTGCCTGTCGCGCCACTGCACCCTCGATGCGGATCATGGTGTCCCGCCAGTCGGACATGCGTGGCAGAAAGCACGTTCCACCGGTCATGACGCTCCGATTGTCGCAGATGACGGTTTTGCGGTGCAGACGATTGAAGAGCCTTGATGGATGGCGGAGCACCTTGCGGTGACCGTGGAAGTGCAGAACCTCGCCGCCCGCGCGCTGCAGCGCGTGCACCTTGGAACTGGTGAGCAGAAACTTGCTGCCGAAGGCATCGGCCAGGACCCGAACCCGCACGCCCTGGCGTGCCTTCTCGGTCAACAGGTGGAGCAGGTCCGCGCCGATCCCATGGCGCGAGAAGATGTATTGCTCAATGGAAATTTCCTGCTGGGCGCTGGCGCATAGGTCCAGCACCGCGGGCCAGGCGTCTCGGTTGTAATGGAATAAGCGCCACTCGGGGTTACGATCTGCGCCCCCCTGGCTTTCGCTTGTGGCCGAGATGTCGGCGCGTGGAGTGATGGATCGCCTCCTGCTCTTGCCAAGTGCCAACGACGGCGGGGCCGTCTCGTTCCGCAGGGGCTCTCAAGTGGTTAAGCTGGTCTGCTGGCAACTCGTCCATGGCTGAAGCTGGGTCAGTTCCCAGGTGAGCAAGCGGGCGGAACGGTTTGTTTCACTCGCCCGTTCGCCAAAGGTGATGCCATCGCCTCCAGCGACATGCTGTAATGCGGATGGGAGCGACGATCGAACCAGAAAAGGTCCTGATGTCCCTGAGCCTTCCCATAGAGGATCTCGTGCTGGAGTTCACCGTGCTGGTGCTTGCCGCACTCCTGGTTCAGCTCGCGTTTCGCAAGCTTCCGGTACCAGCCCTGATCGGGCTTTTGCTCGTCGGGATGCTGATCGGACCGGGAGCCGTCAATATCCTCTCGCCTGACCAGGCGGTCGAACTTCTCGGATCGGTGGGTCTGCTCTACATTATGTTCATGGCGGGCCTCGAAATCGACCTCGACGTGGTCCGTCAACACAAGCGGGAGGCTGCCACGTTCGGCGGACTGGCGCTGGTGTTGTCGTTTGCGCTGGCCTTCGGGCTTGGCTTGTTCCTGGAGCTGGGCTGGGCGGGTGCGGCGCTGCTCGCGGCGGCAATCTCCTCCCACACGCTCATCGCTTATCCAATGATCGAGCGAATGGACCTGGTCCACGAGCGGCCCATGGTGGCGGCGGTCGGCGGAACACTTCTGACCGACACGGTAGCGCTGATCGTCCTCATCGTCGTCTTGCAGATATCGGGGTCGGAGGGCGGCGCTTTTGGCTGGGTCTGGCCCATCGTCTCCTTCGCAGTGGTCGCAGCCGTGGCTCTCTTTGCCGTGCCACGCTTAACCCGATGGGTGCTGGACACCCTCGGCACGACGCGGGCGGAAAGCGCGCTCTTCGTGCTCGGGATACTGGTATTACTGGCGACTATTGCCCATCAAGTCGGGGCGGAGGACATCCTGGGGGCCTTCCTTGCCGGGATCTGCCTCAACCGGGTGCTGAAAGGGCGTGAGGAGCTCCTGGAGCATCTCATTTTCGCTGGCCGGATGCTGTTCATCCCCTTCTTCTTCATCGAGACGGGCATGCAGCTCAGGCTTGAAGTCTTCACCGATCCGAACGTGTGGCGGATGGCGGGATTGATCCTGCTGGTGATCCTCGTGGGCAAGACTGTGGCGGCCTGGGTGACCGGGCATTTGTTCGACTACGGCCGGCTGGCGCGCTTCGTCATGATCGGGCTGACAATTCCCCAGGCGGCGGCGACCCTTGCGGTGACGACTACGGCTTCCGATGCCGGCCTTGTCAGTGACGAACTTGTCGACGCCATCATCATCGTCATTTTCCTCACCTGCCTTGCAGGGGCAATCGCCGTACGGTTCGCCGGTCAGCGTCTGGCTGGTGCGCACGAGCAAGAGGATTTCGGGACGGAACACATGTGATCTGCCGACTCGTACGGCCGATGCACACCCAACGGAGCGACCAAGATGAGCCCCTTTCTTTTCGCGTTGCTGCTAATTTTCATCATCCTGGCGATCGTGGGCTGGCCGGCGTGGGGCCACACGCGAGAGCGGTGGCCATACACCCGCGGCGGACGCTACAGGTATTATCCCACGGCCGGCGCCATCGTGGCGGCAATCCTCGTGATCCTGCTGTTCTGGGTCCTGTCGCCACCTACCGCCGTGTGACCCCGGCATGGTCGCACCCACCATGGAACCATCACTCCGGGCTGCCGTTCGAAACATGGGGCCTGGCGCAAAGCGCGCTGCACCTAGATCAAGTCGTCGGGCGACCCGGAACACAAAGGAGGGATCCGATGGGCTTCTGGCTCCTACTGCTGCTGATCTTTTTGTTGATCGCCATCCTGCCGTCCTATTCCTACAGCCGAAGCTGGGGCTACGGCCCGGCAGGTGTTGTCGCCCTGCTGTTTCTGATCGGGTTGTTGGCCGTGTGGTTCGGCTGGCTCGCTTTCGCATGGCCGTGGGCAGCAGCGCCTGTCGTCACCACGCCGGTCAACTAGGGGGAGGGCGTAATGCAGGTCAAGCAATTGTCGAGCAAGGACGCGCGCAGCTTCGCAGTTGTCCTCTCTGAAGGGGAAGACCCAGTAAGCTGCCTCACCGCCTTTGCGAAGGAGCATAAAGTCGATGCCGGGCGGTTCACCGCGCTGGGTGCCTTCAGCAGCGTGACCCTCGGCTTCTTCGACTTCGACAAGCGTGATTACGAACGCATCGTGCTCGATGAGCAGGTCGAGGTGCTGTCCCTGATTGGCAACTTCTCCACTGCCGACGGCGAAACCAAGCTGCATCCGCATGTGGTGGTCGGGAAACGCAACGGCCAGGCCTTTGGCGGACATCTGCTGGAGGGGCGCGTGAAGCCGACGCTTGAGGTGATCGTGGTAGACGAGCCGGCCCATCTGCGACGACAGACCGATCCGAAGACGGGTCTGCCACTGCTTGCACTCTGATGACCTTGCATTTGGCAAAGCAGAGTGACGCGCCCATCACCAGCGTGGCCGTGTCGGCCTACCGGATCCCCACCGCAGCGCCCGAGTCCGACGGGACGATGGAGTGGGACGCGACGACCCTGGTGCTGGTGACGGTTGAGGCGGCAAGCAAGACGGGCCTCGGCTACAGCTATGCCGATCGTGGTGCGGCGGTGGTCGTGCACGATCTGCTCGCAGAGGTGTTGCAGGGGCGGGATGCCTTCGACATTCCGGGCTGCTGGGCGGCGATGGTGCAGCGGGTGCGCAATATCGGCCGCCCGGGCTCCGCTTCCATGGCAATTTCGGCCTGTGATGCGGCCCTGCACGACCTCAAGGCAAAGCTGCTTGACGTGCCTCTGGCGCGGCTGCTGGGGCAGAGTCATGACAGCGTCGCGCTCTATGGCAGCGGTGGCTTCACCTCCATGTCCGAAACGGAGCTGTGCGAGCAACTGACGGGCTGGGCTGAAGAGGGTTTCAAGGCGGTCAAGATGAAGATCGGGCGGGAACCGGAACAGGACGAGGAGCGCGTCAAGCTCGCCCGCCACGCTATCGGCAAGGACGTCGCGCTTTTTGTGGATGCCAATGGCGCCTATTCCCGCAAGCAGGCCCTGGGCATGGCCGAGAGCTTCGCCAAGCTGGGCGTGACATGGTTCGAGGAGCCGGTTTCCTCCAACGACCTGGACGGATTGCGCCTGCTGCGCGACCGAGCACCGGCCGGAATAGATATCACGGCGGGCGAGTATGGCTACGACAGCGGGTATTTCCGACGCATGCTTGCGGCCGGGGCCGTAGACGTCCTGCAGGCGGATGCCACGCGTTGCGCCGGGATTACCGGCTTCATGAAAGCTGATGCGCTGACCGATGCCTTTGAGGTGCCACTGTCCAGCCACACGGCGCCAAACCTGCACCTCGCCTGTTGTTGTGCGGCGCACCGGGTGCAGAACATGGAGTGGTTTTTCGACCATGTGCGCATCGAGAACATGTTGTTCGACGGCGCCGTCCAGCCGCAGGACGGCAGGCTCGCACCAAATCTGGACAGGCCGGGACTGGGAGTGGATTTCAAGCAATCGGACGCGGAGCGATTTCTGGTGTCGTAGCGCGGTGAACGGTCCGGGCCGTGGCTGAAGGGAGGAAAAATGGGAAAGCATCGGCTGATCGACACAGCGCGGGAACGTACCGCGCGCGGGCGTGGCGAGGCGGAAAGCGGCCGGGTCAAGGTGGCCTATGTCGAGAGCGGCGGATCACATGCCAAGCTTGCCAAGGAGCTTGCGGGGGCACTGGAAGGGGAGGTGCGGTTCAGTGCGGGCGACCGTGCCCTCTATGCGACGGATGCTTCCAACTACCGGCAGGTCCCTGCCGGAATCGTCGTTCCGCGCAGCCTGGAAGACGTGCGTCGCACCATCGCAAAATGCGCCGAGAACAGGGTGCCGATCACCTCTCGCGGCGGGGGGACGAGCCTGGTCGGGCAAAGCATCAATACCGGCGTCGTGATCGACTTCTCCAAATATCTCAACCACATCCTAGCGCTCGATCCGGAGACGAGGACGGCCTCCGTTGAGCCGGGCTGCGTGTTGGACAGTCTTCGGGATGCAGCGGAGACGCATGGCCTCACCTTTGGCCCCGATCCGGCAACCCATGATCACAATACACTGGGCGGCATGATCGGCAACAATTCCTGCGGCGTGCACTCGGTCGCCTATGGGCGGACAGCGGACAATGTGGAGGGGCTGAGGGTTCTGACCTATCGCGGGCTCGAGATGGAGGTCGGGCCGACCAGCGATGAGGCATTGCGGGCCATTCTGGCAGAAGGCGGCGAAAGGGCCGAGATCTACCGCAAGCTTGACGACTTCCGGCAGCGCTATGGCGAGCTGATCAGGGCGCGCTTTCCCGACCTGCCGCGCCGCGTGTCGGGCTTTGCCGACCTGGACAAGCTGTTGCCCGAGAACGGTTTCGACGTGGCCAAGGCCCTGGTGGGCACGGAAGGAACCTGCGTAACGGTGCTGGAAGCCAGGCTCAAGCTGTCGCCCAGTCCGCGCGAGCGCGTGCTGGTGATCCTGGGCTTCAAGGGCATCGACAAGGCGGCGGATGCCGTGCCCCGCATCCTCGAGTTCGGCCCTCGTGCCATCGAGGGGATCGACTGCCTGCTCGTCGAGGGCATGGAGCGTAAGGGGCTGCACACCGAAAAGCTCGAGGTGCTGCCGGAGGGCCATGATTGGCTGGTGGTCGAGTTCGGCGGCGACACTGCGGAGGAGGCCGAGGCGAAGGCCGCCAAGCTGGAGGAACATTTCCAAGCCAATCCGCGCGTGCAGGCCAAACGCGTCACCGATCCGGAGACGCAGGAAAGGGTGTGGCGGGTCCGCGAGGCGGGGCTTCCGGCAAGCGCCTATGTGCCAGACCGGCCGGAGGCCTGGGAAGGCTGGGAAGATACGGCCGTGCCCCGCGAGAAGCTGGGCGATTACGTGCGGGACCTGAAGTCGCTTTACAAGAAGTTTGGCTATGTCTCGCCGATCTATGGTCATTTCGGCGATGGGCTGGTGCATTGCCGGGTCAGCTTCGATCTGAAATCGGAGCCGGGCATCGCCCAATGGCGGGATTTCATGGATGAGGCCGCCGACCTGGTCATCCGCTATGGCGGGTCGCTCTCGGGCGAGCATGGCGACGGGCAGGGCAGGGCCGAGCTGCTCGAGAAGATGTATGGACCCGAACTGGTCCAGGCCTTCCGCGAGTTTAAGGCGATCTGGGACCCCGATGGGCTGATGAACCCGGGAAAGGTCGTCGATCCCTATCCGATCACCTCCAATTTGAGGCTGGGGCCGAGCTACACCCCACCGGAACTGCAGACGCGTTTTCGTTTTGACCAGGGCAGTTTCGCGGCAGAAGCCGAGCGCTGCGTCGGGGTGGGCAAGTGCCGTCGCGGTGATCCGGGCAACCAGGTGATGTGCCCCAGCTATCTCGTCACAGGCGAGGAGAAGCACAGCACGCGCGGCCGCTCCCGCTTGCTGTTCGAGATGCTGCATGGCGGCGTTCTCGACAAGGGATGGAAGAGCGACGAGGTGGAGGACGCCCTCGACCTCTGCCTCGCCTGCAAGGGCTGCAAGAGCGACTGTCCGGTCAATGTCGACATGGCGACGTACAAGGCCGAGTTTCGCTCGCACTACTACGAGGGTCGACTGAGGCCGCGGGCGGCATACGCGATGGGGCGCATCTACTGGTGGTCGCGCATTGCCACCAAGGTCCCTTGGCTGGCCAATGCGGTGCTTGGAGCGCCAGGGATTTCACGCGTGGCCAAGTGGATCGGCGATATCGCGCCGCAGCGGCAGATGCCGCGCTATGCCGACCAGAGCTTTACCGCGTGGTTTCGCAAGAATCGCCAGGAAGTCGGCAGCGGGAAGCGGGTCATGCTGTGGCCGGATACGTTCAACAACTACTTCCGGCCCGAGACCGCCATCGCGGCGGTGAAGACGCTCGAGGCGCTGGGATTTTCGGTCACCATCCCCAGCCGACCGCTGTGTTGCGGACGTCCCATCTATGACTGGGGACTGCTCGATACCGCATCCAAGTTGTGGCAGCAGACCTTCGCCGCACTGCGGCAGGAGATCGCGGACGGTACGCCCGTCATCGGGCTCGAGCCCGCCTGTACCGCTGCCTTCAAGGATGAGTTGCTGGGGCTGTTTCCCGACAACGAGGCGGCGAAGAAGCTATCGGAGCAGACGCACTACTTCTCCGACTTTGTCGCCGAGCACCTCAAGGACCGCCAGCCGGCTTCCAAGCCCGGCAAAGCGGTCGTGCACTTCCACTGCAATCATCACGCCGTGCTTGGCAAGGCGGGGGAGCAGGAGTTGATCGAGGCACTGGGCGTCGACCCGGACGTTCTGCCTTCCGGCTGCTGCGGGATGGCGGGCTCCTTCGGCTTCGAGGCGGACAAGTATGCGCTGTCGCAGGAATTGGGCGAGCGGGTGCTGCTGCCCCGTGTGCGGGCTGCCTCGCAGGACGATTTCATTGTCTCGAGTGGATTTAGTTGCCGCGAGCAGATCGAGCAGTCGACCGGACGGCGGACGCTGCATGCAGCAGAACTGGCGGCCCGGCAACTCGGTCTCGACTGAGCGGAACTTTAACCTGCAGCGGGGTTGGCAATGATCGGAACCCACTGCACGGCGATCTGTTGGACACTATGGCACCGCGATCGGCGGCGGCCGCTGGGAGAAGCAAGGCAAGGAGAATAGGACGATGGCCAAGACCGTTTCGGATTTCATGTTTGATCGGCTCACCGAATGGGGTGTCAAACAGATCTACGGGTTTCCCGGCGACGGCATCAACGGCATCCTGAGCGCGCTCGATCGCGCCAAGGACCGGTTCGAGTTCGTCCAGACGCGCCACGAGGAATCTGCGGCCTTCATGGCCTGCGGCCACGCCAAGTATTCTGATGAGCTGGGCGTCTGCCTTGCGACGTCGGGTCCCGGCGCCATCCATCTGCTCAACGGGCTCTACGACGCCAAGCTCGATCACCAGCCGGTTCTTGCCATCGTGGGGCAGCAGGCTCGCGCGGCCCTGGGTGGCCATTACCAGCAGGAAGTGGACCTCAAGAACCTGTTCAAGGATGTCGCCTCCGAGTTCGTCGAGGTCTGCATGGAGCCGACGCAGATGCGGCACCTGATGGACCGGGCCATCCGCATCGCCATCTCGATGCGCACGGTCACCTGCATTATCGTGCCCAACGACGTGCAGGAGCTCGACGCGGTCGAGAAGCCACCGCGCAAGCACGGCACTGTCCATTCCGGCGTGGGCTATCGGGCGCCCCGCGTCATCCCTGAGCAGGTCGACCTGCAGGAGGCGGCCAATATCCTCAACGAGGGCAAGAAGGTGGCCATGCTGGTCGGAGCGGGCGCGCTGGGCGCGACCGATCAGGTCATCGAGACCGCGGACGTCCTCGGCGCCGGCATCGCCAAGGCGCTGCTGGGGCGGGCTGCCGTGCCCGACGACCTGCCTTTCGTAACGGGCCAGATGGGCCTTCTGGGCACCAAGCCTTCCGACCAGATGATGCAGAACTGCGATACGCTGCTGATGGTGGGATCGAGCTTCCCCTATTCGGAATTCCTGCCCAAGGAAGGGCAGGCCAAGGCGGTGCAGATCGACATCGATCCCCGCATGCTGTCGCTGCGCTATCCCAACGACGTCAACCTCGTCGGCGATTCGGCCGCCACCCTGCTGGCCCTGCTGCCGCTGCTGCGGCGCAAGGAGGATCGCGGCTGGAGGCAAGACATCGAGAAGCAGGTGGAAGAGTGGTGGAAGGACGTCGACGAGCGCTCGCAACAGGAGGCAGACCCGATCAATCCGGAATTCCTGTTCCGCGAGCTGTCCCATCGGCTACCGGACAACGCCATCATCAGCGCCGATTCCGGCACCTCGGCAAACTGGTTCGCACGGGCCCTCAAACTACGCCGCGGCATGATGGCGTCGCTGTCGGGCAACCTGGCCACCATGTGCCCCGGCGTTCCCTATGCGACGGCTGCCAAGTTCGCGCACCCCGATCGTGTCTCGATCGCCTTCGTCGGCGACGGTGCCATGCAGATGCTGGGCATCAACGGGCTCATCACGGTGGCGAAGTACTGGCACAAGTGGAGTGATCCGCGCCTTGTGGTGGCCGTGTTGAACAATCACGACCTGGCGCAGGTGACCTGGGAGCAGCGGGCACTGGCTGGGTCGCGCAAGACCGAACTGACGCAGAACGTGCCGGACTTTTCCTATGCAGGTTACGCAGAGTCCCTGGGACTGCGCGGCATCAAGGTCGACAAGCCCGAACAGGTCGGTGCGGCCTGGGACCAGGCCCTGTCCTCGGACCGGCCCTGCGTCATCGACGCTCGGGTGGACGCCAATGTACCCACCCTGCCACCCCATATCACCTTGGATCAGGCCAAGAGCTATGCGACGGCGCTGACGAAAGGTGACCCCAACGCAGGGGCTATCATCTGGCATACGCTGAAGCGCGTGTTCACCTAGCGGCCTGGCGAAAACATCAGCGCGCGTGCGGCAGGGCGATGCCGAGTGACGGGCCAGCAGCACCGCTTCGCAAGCAGCCGGCGAACGAACACCTGACGCATGGATTGGTGACCGCCATCGACCGATGGGGCGAGCTGTCCAATGATGATTGGGGCATTGCCCAGAGGCGCTGGCCTCTTGCCTGTAGCGGAAGGGCGATGGTGGAGGGGACTGGATTCGAACCAGTGTACGCTAAGCGGTCAGATTTACAGTCTGATGGATTTAACCACTCTCCCACCCCTCCACTACAACGTCGCTTGGGTAGGAAACGCAGCGCCGGAGCGCGTCGTCGGGGCGGTTTATGGTGGTCTGATGACAGAGTGTCAACACCCCTTTTGGAAAAGCGCGGGAAGAATGGCGCCGGATGCAAAATGGTCGCGGTGCCGGGGCGGCAGCTGGCCGCTGGAGCAGGGAATGCTGCAACGCACCGGCGCAGCCGGAGTCGTGCAGGCGAACTCAGTCGTTCTCCTGCACGACAAGGTCACTGAGCTGGACGGCACCTTCGTCGCCGACTACTGAGACGGGCGCGCTGGTGCCCAGATCGAAGGTCTGCTTTTCTTCTGGCGGAAGCCCTTCGCGCTGGCTGAGCCGGAAGCCCACGAAGCCGATCAGCGCCACCTGGATCGCCGCATTGGCGACGAAAAAGCCCGGCTGTCCCCAAATCTCGATGCTGACGGAGGAGAGCAGCGGGCCGATCGTCGACCCCATCCCGTTGAGCAGGAGCAGACCTGCCGAAATCTCGACGTAATCCGAGCGTTCGGCGAAATCGAAGACGTGGGCGGCCGCAATGGCGTAGCTGGGCAGCAGGCCGGCGCCGAATGCCGCGCCCAGCCATAGCCAATAGCTCGGCGTGCCGGGAATCAGCACAAGAGCGACGCCGACGATGGCGCAGCACGCCGCCAGACCAATCAGGATCCGCCTGCGGTCGACGCGGTCGGAAATCCGGCCCGCCGGGAGCTGGGCGACAGCACCGCCCAGGACGGCGGCGCTCATGAACAGAGCCGCTTCGCTGACGCTGCCGCTCACCGTGCTGGCATAGGAGGGTGCCAGGGCCCAGAATGAGCCGGTGGCGAGGCCGATCAGGAAGATGGCCACTGTCCCCGTGGGCGACAAGCGGAACATGCGCATGGGACGAAAGCGGACGATGGTTACCGGTGGCGGCTGGCTGGACCGCGTCATCACGATCGGCACGGCAGCCAGCGAGACCAGTACCGAGGCGATCGAGAACAGCACGAAGGATGATGGCTGGAACAGTGTCACCATCATCTGGCCGAGGGTGATGACGGTAAAATTGACCGTGACATAGGTGGAGATCAGCACGCCGCGGGTGGTGTTGGTCGCCTGGTCGTTGAGCCAGCTTTCCACCACGAGATAAAGACCAGCCAGACAGAAGCCGGTGATCATCCGGAGGGCGATCCAGACGATCGCGTCGAGCGCCATCGGATAGCCAAGGGCGGCGGCCGAGGCCACGGCCACCAGTGCTGCGAAGGTGCGGATGTGGCCGACCCGCATGATCATGCGGGGGGTGAAAGCGCAGCCAAGGACGAAGCCGAAAAAGTAGCCCGATCCGAGCAGGCCGATCTGAAAAGCGCTGAAGCCCTCGATGCCGCCCCGAATAGGCAGCAGCATGAGTTGCAGGCCGTTGCCCATGATCAGGAAGGCGACGCTGAGCAGGATGGAGAACGCAGCCAGGAGTGGCGACGGCCTGATGGTGGACTCCATTGTTTCTCTCGCAGGGTCTGGTGTTCACGGATCAGGCGCCTCCCGGTGCTGGAAGACGCAGGCGATGGTGGAGGGTAACACAGCTTGCCCGGCTGTGACCCGCATTGGGCGAGCTTCGCCCGGGAATCAGCAGCTTGGCAACGCCAGTGTCGAATCACGAGTCGCAAGCATGCAGCCGTTAAGGCTCACCAGGGCAGAGGCAGGCCTGAATGATCCAGCATCAGACCGCTGTCGGCGGGGAGCAGGTCATGGATGACGGCGAGCAGCCGCTCCGCAGCGAAGGCCGGCTCGACCGGCGCGTAGCCAGATGCGCCGAAGGGCGCTGACAGCGCCGTCGCAACAGTCCCGGGGTGAAGAGTGACGCATACGGCGTCGGGTCGCGCGCGGCGCAGTTCGATAGCGGCCGTGTGGATAAACTGGTTGAGGGCAGCCTTTGAGGCACGATACCCGTACCAGCCGCCGAGACGATTGTCCCCGATGCTGCCCACCTTGGCCGACAGCGCCGCAAACACCGCTTTGCCCTTGCGCGGCAGGAGAGGGAGGAAATGCTTGGCCACCAGCATGGGGCCGGTGGCGTTGATGGCGAAGCTGCGGGCAAGCCGGTGGGGTTCGATCTGGCGCCAGCTCTTTTCGGGCTGCAGGTCGCCGTCGTGCAGGAGCCCCGTCGCGACAATGACCAGCCGGAGGGGGAGGCCTTCCGACGCGACCAGAGCCGCGCAATTCACGATCGACGCTTCATCCGTGAAATCGATGTCGCCGGCTGCGCGTGAGAAGCCCTGGACCTTGGCGAAGCTGTCGGAGGCGTTGAGCGCCTCATGCAGGGCGCGGCCCATGCCGCCGTTGGCGCCGATGACAATGGCAAGTCCGCCGGGCGGGAATGGTTCGGCTTGGCGTGCCATCATGGCTCGGCACCCTCTGTAACTGGACTTGGTCTGCGGCTGGATCTGCTTTAGAACCGGGGAATACCAGCTTTGACAAGGCCTTGACCAGGAAGCCATTATCGGGTCCGGGCTTCTGGTAACGTCCAAAGAACTCGCCAGTCGTCAGCCCGGGGCGAGCGACCGCTGCGATCGGCGATGTGGTAGAGCGGGCGAGCGGAGAACTGTCTCGGAACGACTCGCGAGGCTGGAGCGCTTTGTGGGTGATCTGGCCGACCGCTTTGAAGGCCTGCGGACTGCCTGACACGCTGGTCCATGGCGATTTGCACCCCGGAGATGTCCGTGGAACCGAGCGAACTATCACATTGCTGGATTGTGGCGATAGCGGGATCGGCCACCGGATGCTGGACCAGCCGGCGTTTCTCGCCGGCCTCCGCCAGAGCATGTGGAGACGGATCAAGGGCCACTGGGAACGCGCCTGGTTGGCCCGGCTGCCCACTTGCGAACCCGCGCCCGCTGCCAGCCTGTATCAGCGGTTCCTGGACAATATAGAGCCGTCGGAGCAGGTCTATCACCGCAACGACCCGGCCGACTGGCTAAGGCGGACGGCAGCATTGATCGCTGCGAAGAGTTAGAAATGGTCGGCCCGCCGGAATGACGCGCCGACAGACCTTGCTCGACTACCAGGGCTGGGTCTCGTTGATCGACCCCGTGAAAGTGCCGGTCGGACCTTCTTTGCCAAGAAGAGCGACGCGAACGGCTTCGGCAGCGCCCTGCTGGACGGTCTCGGTGCCTTCGTAATTGTTGAGTGCGGTTGCGGTGAAGCCGGGCGTCACCGCGTTGACCTTGATGCCTTCGGCTTTGAGATCGATCGCAAAGGCCAACGTGATGGCGTTGAGCGCCGTCTTGGAGGCGCCATAGCCGGGGTTGAAGACCGCTCGATAGGGATTAGGTGCCGAGAGCATGGTGAGCGAGCCCAGATTGCTCGATACGTTGACGACGCGCGCCGCCTGCGACTTCCGCAGCAGGGGCACGAAGGCCTGGGTGACCGCCAGAACACCGAAGACGTTGGCTCCCATATCTTGCGCACTTCATCGACCGAGATCAGTGTCGCCCGCGAGCGCTGGATATAGTCCTGCATGGTCTCGCTTTCCTGCCCGTTGGCTCGGGAAATCGCGGCGCTGTTGATGAGAATGTCGAGGCGGCCGAACTGCTGTTCGACCTGCGCCACTGTGGCGCTGATCGAAGTCGGGTCGGTCACGTCGAGCTGGATGGGATGCACGTCGCCGGTGATCGTTCGGGCCGCCGCCTTGCCGCGCTCGAGGTTGCGCGAGGCGAGCAGCACGGTGAGGCCGCTGGCGGCGAGGTCAGTCGCGATCTGAAGCCCGATGCCCTGATTGGCGCCGGTGACGAGTGCGATGCGTGAGTCTGCAGTCATGGCATGATCCTGTTCTTGATTGGCCGAACAGGAGATGGTGACAACCGGGTGGACGTTCTATATTCTACCGTCCAAGAGAATTTAGAATGAGTCCAGAATGGCAGATCCTCTTGCCGAAATTGTCGGCCTGCTCCAGCCCGGCGCGCCCTTTTCCAAATGCGTTACCGGCTCGGGACCTTGGCGGGTGAGACGCACCCAGTCGCCTAACCCGTATTACGTCGCCGTGCTCAAGGGGAGCCTGCGCTACAAGGATCAGCTCGGCGGCGAGGTCGTGGTCAAGGCAGGCGATTTCATCCTCATCCCGTGGGCCCAGGACTTCATGATGTGGAGCGATGTGCCCAGCACAGACAAGGACATGGTGATCGATCCGGTCATCCTGCCCGGCGGCGGCTATCGCGTCGGCAGCGTTGAGGGGCCGGTCGATATGCGGGCTCTGGTGGGTTACTGCATCTTCCAGTCCGACAATGCAGTCCTGCTGTCTTCGCTGCTACCTGAACTGGTCGTGGTTCGGGGCGAGCATCGATTGGCCACGCTCATGCAATTGCTGGGCGACGAGGCCGTCGGTAGCAAGCCGGGGCGGGAAGTCGTGCTGCAGCATCTCCTCGAAGTGCTGCTGATCGAGGCGCTGCGATCGGCGGCCGAACTGGGGGACTTGCCCGGATTGGTGCGGGGCCTTTCGGACGAGCGGCTGGCCCTGGCAATCAGGGGCATGCATGCAAAGCCCGGGCATGGATGGACGGTCGCTGAACTGGCACGCGAAGCGGCCTTGTCGCGATCGGGCTTCCACGAGCGGTTTCAGGGCGCGGTAGGCATGGCGCCGATGGAGTATCTGACGACTTGGCGACTGGCGGTAGCCAAAGACCTGCTGCGCAAGCGGGAAGCGAGCGTGGGCGAGATTGCCCGGCAGGTCGGCTATCGCTCGGCAAGCGCTTTCAGCGTAGCTTTCATGCGCGAAGTCGGCGTATCGCCGGCCCGTTATGCGCGTCAGGCCAATGCATCGCAGGCGAAGGGAGCAGGGGAGTTTGAGGGGGCTATCGCCTGATGAGACTGGACAGGGGTCAGAAGCAGACAGACCCCATGCCACCGGCGGTGCCACTCTTGCCAAACGATGCGGTCAGACGTCGGCGCAAAGCCGGGGGACGCATGAAGGGCCGTGCGCCGAGGTCCAAACGCGAGCGTGAAAGCGGTGATGCGACACCCTGGCGCGTTCCCGCCTGGTAATGGCAATGGAGCCAGATGCCGGAGGCTGCGGTACTTGCCATCGACCGCACATCGGGGATGGGGTCTGGCGCTTGGACGTAATTGCTTCCTATCGCAGCGCGCCGATCTCCAGCCGACCAATCTGACGCCCGAAGCGCTGGCCGTTCTCGGTCATCCCAACATTGCCTGCCCGGCTAGCGGAAACCGGCACGGCAGGGCAGGGGGCGGTAACGGGAGGTCTGCTCCTAAGACAAGGAATCGGGAATTCGGACTTCATCTTCACGCCCTGCAGTTATCGGCGTGCTGGTTCCCGACAGTTCCTGGTAGGCGTCTTCGACGATGGCAATGTGCTTGCGCATCGCCCATTCTGCCTTGGCCCGATCGCCCTTAAGGATGGCGTCGACGACCAGACCATGTTCGGCATGCGAGCGGCTGAGCCTGCCCAAGGCCTGGAACTGCGCACGGCGGAACGGCTGCAGGCGCTGCCGCGTCGAGCGTGCCAGTTCGGCAAGGTAGGCATTGTGGGCACCGTCGTAGATCGTCGAGTGGAAAACCTCGTTGGCCTCCACGTAGGCGCCATGGTTGCCGTCGCGCACAATGGCGGCCATGCGCATGTGCAAACCATCCAGGTCATCGCGTTGTACCGCTGTCATCGCCCCCGCGGAGAGGCCGGCACACAGGGCCTCGAGATACCCCATGACTTCGAACATGCCGGCCAGGGTCGCTTCATCGGGTTTTGCTACCAGCGCCTTTGCATGAGGCTTCTGCTCGACAAGGCCGCTGGCCGCGAGCAAACGGAGGGCTTCGCGGACCGGCGTGCGCGATACGGTAAATTCTGCGGCCAGAATGGTTTCATCGAGCGGCGTGCCAGGCGCCAGCGCGCCGCTGATGATGCGTGAGGCGAGCTGCTGGCGAATGTCTTCGGCCGATGTCCGAGGGCTTTTGACCACGCTCTTGAAGCTTTCCTGGTTCAACTCTGAGGCATCATGCTGACATGCGCCGCCGCGACACGCCAGCCTTCGGGCGTGCGCAGCCAGGTCTGCTGCTGGCGCCCCACCTGACCTGGGACGTCGTCGCGATGAAAAAGGGTCGAGGCGACAGCCACGTCGCGCCCATAAGAAACGATCGTCAGACGCTCGAGCCGGCGCTCGAACGGCTGCTGTACGGCGCGGAAGGCGCGGATCTCCATGATCCCATACTGTACTTCGCCGACGCCATAGCGGACCGTATCCTCACGATGGAGGAACATCTGGTCGAGCACATCGGCATCATTGGCAAGCAGCGCCGCCTCGTAGCGCTCGAAGGCGCTGCGCACTTCCGCCACCACTGCCGGATCGTTGATCATCACGAGGCACGCCGCTCCAGCATGCGGTCCCGCAATCGATCAAGAAAGGGGATGGTGTCGAACTGGTCCTGCCGCACCTTGCTCCAGTCGACACCCATCGGTCGTGCCATGCTGTTGCCGGTCACGATCAGCTCCGCTTCCGTGGCAATGAAGTCGAGGGGACTGTCATGGCCTTCGGTGACAATATAGCGATCCTCCACCAGTTGGATCGAATGAACAGACGTCGCCATAGGCGTTGCGTCCGTGACCACGCCCAGTTCCCGGAAGATTGCCGTTTCAAGATCGGCGAAGCCAGCGCCCTTGCCGGTGCGCCCGCCGGCACGGCTCACCGCGACAGAGCCGACGACGCAAAAATCGAGCGGCGCCACCGCCTCGAATTCCAACCGCTCGCCATGGTCCATGAAGCCCTGCGGGGTCGCCGCTAGCTCGAAGGAGATGCCCTTGGCAGTGAGCGCTGCGGGATCAAGCCGCAGATAGGGAAACTCCCGGGTGAGACAGGGTACCGGCGTATAGACTACCTTGCCCTCGTAAAGCGCACGGATTCGGATAGGGGTTTGCGCATGGTCGGGATTGGTCTTGACCGTTCGAGCCGCTTTCCAGGCCTCCGTCTGTGCCAGCCGCCAAGCCGCCACGTCAGCGCCGACAAAATTGGGGATCATACTCCAGGCCGGCCCCACATTGACGCCTTCAGCCTCGAGGGCGCGCCAGATGTCGTGACGGACGACGTCCTTGGCGGGATTGCGCCCAGCCCTCCTCTCGTTAGGAGCGGAATGTTCAGTGGCAATATCCGCGGCTAACGCCGCCACTATCGTCCCCGAACGCGATGACCGGGGCTACCTTTCCCGCGCACATGCCCCTTCCGCGTTCGCATCCGCGTTTTGCTCCTGCCGGAGCAAGCAATCACATTGTGCCTCGAACAGGAGTTGCTCTTCGGCCGTCAGCTTCTCCCTTGAAGCCAGGAGCTCGAGCTGAGAGCGACAAAGCTCGGAATTGGGGGCTGCAACAGCACTTGGCTCCGCCACACCCACAGATGGGGCGGCGGCCAGCATAAAAGCGAAAAGTACGGCGATTGTTCGCATAGTTTTTCCCGGGACGGCTCTGGTGGCGACTACTGTGTGGAGGCGCATGTGAAGGGTAGGAAAGTGCTGGCAGTACCAGCGTTCATCATTGCGATTGTCAGGGCATCGGCTATCTCCCTTTCCTGACTGGATCGGGGACAGGCGTTCACCCTCTCAGTGCAGCCACCAGCGATGAAGTTCTCATTGCTGGCGATGAAGTTGTAGTTGATGTTGTCCGATCCGAAGAACTCCAGAGCCTCTCCCCAAGACTGCTCATAGATCGTGCATTTCTGCTGCTGCCAGTCCGTGACTTCGCTGTCCTGCCCTGATGCCACCGTCATAGGCAAAACGCCGAGGAAGGCGAGGGCGATGAAGCTACGCTTCACTGCCTTCGACTGAGAGGGAAGCCCTCCGACGGTCCTCACTGGTTCACCAATGCGGCGAGGGTGGCGCCGATTTCGGCAAAGGCGGCATTCCGGTCCGCCATCGAGGCCGTCGTCTCGGTCAGATATATCGCCGCAACAATTGGTTCTCGTTGTGGGGGCCACATCACCGCAACGATACCCCGTGTACCATGACCGCCCGCGCCCGTCCGATCGGCCACGCGCCAGTCGGCGGGCACGCCGGCGCGGAGCAGCGGGTCGCCGACGGCATTCGACAGCAGCCAGGCCGTTAGTTGTTGCTGTGCGGCAGTGGCAAGCGCGTCGCCGAGAACTAGTGCTTCGAGCAGAGAGGCCATGGCACGTGGCGATGTGGTGTCCGACAGCAAGCCTGGCAGGCCTTCGTTGAGCTCTGGCTCCCATCGGTCAAGTCGCGTTACCTCGTCGCCCATGGCACGTGCGAAGGCGGTCACCGCGTCCGGACCGCCCAGGATCTCCAGCACGTAGTTGGCAGCGGTATTGTCACTTGTGCGCAGGGTGGCTTCGCACAGCGATGAAACGGCCACTGTGTGGCCCACCAGATCTTTGGTCACGGGGGAGTGCGCCTCCAGGTCCGAAGCCTCTATCAGGACTGGCGTTGCCGCGACCGCTTCACCGCCACTGAGAAGAGCGGCGCAGGCCAAGGCCTTGAATGTGCTGGCCATCGGAAACCGCTCGTCGGCCCTGTACTCCCATGACCTGGGGCTCTCCAGATCATGGATCACCAGGCCAATACGAGCATCCAGTCGCGCCTCCAGGGCCGCAGCAAGCTGCACCATCGGATCGGTTGCCTCCTCGGCAGGAGCCGGGCTGGTGCCGAGAAATACCACCGTCGCGAAAATCGCGAGACTGCGGGTCTTGAACAAGTGCTGGTTCCTCAGGATTGGGCGGTGCTGGTAATCTTGTCGTGTCGCAGTTTCGCAAGTCCCTGATAGCGGGACATGGCGGGCTTGTAGTCCAGGTGGGAACTAGCCTTGCTGATGTCGAGCGTGACTTCTACGGCAGAAGTGGCGAATGATTGCAGCGTAAGCGGGGCAGAAGTCCGTCCGCGTGTAAACCTTGCCTAGGCCTCCCCGACCGCTTGCCTCAGAGCATGAGCCGAAGAGTATGCTGGTGGCATGCGTGCAACGTGGTTTCGGCTGACGTTAGCGGCGGAGGTTGGTTCCGATCTTCCGACAGTCGCTCACTCGGTTCGCCTGACCTGAACGCCACGTCCGCTAGGCAGTACTGGCGCCGGTGGCAATGATGCTTCGCACCTCGGTCTCGACGGAGTCGAGAATGGCGTTGATCGCCGCAACGGCCCCTTCGACGTTCTCGACCAGTATCGCATCAGCCAGGTCTCGATGTATGGGGAAAGAACCGAGCCCGAAGGCGTCGGCAGAAAAAGGCGATGAACCGCCCCGCTCGAGGGCATGATCCAGGTTCATCAGCAACTGCCCATACATCGGATTGCCCGAGGCATCGTAGATGGCGCCGTGAAAGGCGTGGTCAGCCTGGCGCCAGGGCCGACCGGCATTGACTTCGACCAGCAAGATTTCACACAGGCGGGAAATCTCTTCGCGTTGGGCGCGCGTGGCTTTGATCGTCGCCTTGCGGACCACGTCATTTTCGAGCGTCCGGCGGATCTCCATGAGCCGCAGGAGTGCCTCGCCTTCCAGCCTGACCATGGTGGGAACAATGCCACGCGACGTCTGCACCCGAGCGGACAAATAGGTGCCATCACCCCGACGGCGCCGGATGATGCCCAGTCCCTCCCAGCGGTTGAGCGCTTCCCTGACGGTCGATCGTCCCACACCCAGGCTCGTCGCCAGCGAGGTTTCCGGCGGCAGCCGATCACCGATCTGCAAACCGGCACGCTCCACCATCTCTGCAAGAGCGTCCAACACCGCCACGTTGCGGGAGCGGTTCTCCAGCGGTTCGAGAAAGTGCAGCGGTGCGTGCCGACTCATGAGCCCAGTCCTTGCGACATGTTCGCCGGCGCCACACACCACATCTTGGCGCCCTTGTCAGCCATGCGCGCGCCGAGGCTCACCCAGATTCAGCAGTTCGCCAAGCGCCTCCAGCAGAACATCCATCTGCGGTCGAGAATTATAACCCTGCACCGAAAGGCGGGCGATGTAGGTGTCCTGCCACCGGAATACTGGTATCTCGATACTGTACCGATCGAACAGGGCCTTGTGGACCTCAGCGGTGTCACACGCCGGAATGGGCATTGCCACCATTTGCGGCGCCGAAAATTCGGGGGTGGACAACGGGGCGATTCCGGTCAAGTCCTGCAGTCGCCGCGCCGTATCTCGGGCCAGAGCTGTGCAATGTGCGCCCACGCCGGTCCAGTCATTGTCACGCCGGAACCGGATTGCTTCTGGCATGGCGAGCCACGCCGAAGGATCGCGTGTGCCTTGCACTTCGATTTCGTCGATGAAAGGCGAGTTCCCGAATGCCCCTTTCGTCCCCGGCTCCTTGCTCTGCGCCGTCCAGCCGTGGCTGATGACCAGTGGATCAAGCAGTCCCTGCACCTCCGGACGCGCATAGAGAAAGGCGGACCCTTTGGGCGTCATCATCCATTTGTGGCAATTGCCCGAGTAGAAATCCACGCCCAGCCGGTCTAGCTCGAGCGGAATATGCCCCGGCGTATGAGCGCCATCGATGACCGACCAGATTCCCCGGCGGCGTGCTTCGGCCACCACTCCGGCAATCGGGAAGAGCAGCGCCGTCGGCGACGTGATGTGGCTGATAAAGAGCACTCGGGTGCGTTCGGTCATCCCGGCGAGGATTGCGTCAGTGAAAGCGGCTTCCGAGTTCAGCGGCAGTGGCACCTTGACCACCACCACTTCTGCGCCGGTCTGCCGACAGACAAACGCCCAGGTTTTTTCCAGCGCCGAGTACTCGTGGTCGGTGGTCAGGATCTGGTCGCCCGGCCGCAGCTGAAGCGAGCGAGCGACGATGTTTAGGCCGCTCGTGGCATTGGTAACCGCTGCGATGTTCTCTGGCGCCGCACCCAGTTCGGCCGCGAGCGCCTCGCGCGGCGTGCGCATGAGTTCGGTGAGGCGCCGGCCCAGAAACTCCACCGGCTCACTTTCCAGCTCCAGCTGGAACCGCTGATAGGCCTCGAACACCGGCCGGGGGCAGGCGCCGAACGAGCCATGATTGAGGAAGACGACGTCTTCGCGCAGCAAAAACTGTCGGGCAAGATTGGCGGACACTTCAACGGCCTTTCAGGGTCGGATCGAGGGCGTCACGCAAGCCGTCGCCGAAGAGCGATGTGGCCAGCACGCTGATGGCGAGCGCAGCAGTGGGAAACACCGCGAGGTGCCAGTAAAAGAACATGTAGTCGATGCCCTCATTGATCATCTGTCCCCAGGTGGGGGTGGGCGGCGGCACGCCGACCCCGAGGAAGCTCAGGCTCGCCTCGAGCATCATGGCCAAGGGAATTGCCAGGACAAAGCCGACGATGATCGGGCTGATGGAATTGGGAATTAGGTGGCGACGGATAATGTAGGCAGGTGACGCGCCCAGGGCCTGCGCTGCACGGACGAATTCCTTCTCCCGGAACGACTTCACCTGGGCCCGCACCAGAAGGCACACCTGAACCCAGCCGAACAGCGCGGCGATGAAGACGATTGTGCCAAAGCCGCCCCGCGTCAGCGATCCCAGCAGCAGGGCACCGAGTAGCGGAGGAACCACCGAGAAGAGCTCGATGACGCGCATGATCACCCAGTCGACCTTGCCACCGAAATAACCCGCAAGCGCACCCAGCGGGATACCGATGAGCACCGAAAAACCCGCCGCGATGAAGCCGATCGAGAGCGAGACGCGGGCGCCGTAGACGATGCGGCTATAGAAGTCGCGTCCGAGATTATCGACTCCGAACCAGTGGCCTGCGGAGGGAAACGCCAGTGCTTCCGTAAGAAAGAGCTGCCCTTCAGGCGGGTAGGGGGTGATGAGCGGGGCGAACACCGCCATCAGCACCAGAACGAGGAGCACGGCGCCACCCACCACCGCCGCCTTGTTGCCCAGGAAGCGGCGCCAGGCAAACCAGAGCGGACCGCGTTGCCGCGCCGGAGGAGCCTCTGCGGTGAGTTCGGTCATGAAGAGCCTCCCACCCGGATACGCGGGTTGATCAGGGCATAGACCAGGTCCGACAGGAGATAGGCGATGCAATACATGAAGGTGATCATTAGCATCAGCGCCATCTCGAGCGGATAGTCCCGCTGCTGGATGGAGGAGACGAAGTAGGCGCCCAGCCCCGGCACCCGGAACATGGCCTCCACAAAGATCGATCCGGTTGCCGTGCCGATGAACATGGGAAGGAATACCGTCACCAGCGGAATGGCCGAGTTGCGCAGCACATGCTGGAAGACGATCCGCCGCTCCGACAGCCCTTTTGCCCGCAGCACGGTAACAAAGGGCCGGCTCATCGTGTCGAGCATCGCCGAGCGGGTGTAGCGGGCATAAGTCGCCAGTGGAATGGTGGCGTAGCAGGCGACCGGCAGGATCCACCGTTCCGGGTCAGGCCAGCCGCTGGCTGGCAGCCAGTTCAGCCAAACCGCAAAGATCAGGATCAACAGCATGGCCGTCACAAAGACCGGGATGGTCAGGCCCAGCGTGGCGAACACCGAGGCGATATAGTCGATCCAGGTGTTACGATTGAGCGCCGCGGCCATCCCCAGGAGAATGCCCAGCGGCGCACCGATGAGCACGCCCAGTCCACCCAGAACCAGGCTCGGCACCCAGGCGCGCGACAGGAGCTGAATGACGCTCTCACCGGGGCTCTGGTAAGGCACGCCAAAGTCGAACCGAAGCACGCCGGCCATATAGTTCAGGTACTGGACGTGAAGCGGCTGATCGAGGCCCAGTTGCGCCATCATGCGCTCCCGCACCGCAGCCGACACAGGCATCTCGTTTGCGTCGAAGGGCCCGCCAGGAATGGAGTGCATCATCAGGAAGATGATGATCGAGACGACGATGAACGTCACTGCGACCGACAGGAGGCGACGAAGGATGTAACCGATCATCGCTTGCCCCTATGACGTAACGAGTGCTTCGACACGGTGCCCACCGGCTAGCGTTACCAACTGTGGCTCCGCCCGCGGTGCCGTGCCGGTCTGCACCACGGTGAAGCGTGGAGTCTGGGCGTCGATCTCTGCAGCCGAAAGAAAGCGGCGCTCGCGCTTGTCGCGCGGGTTGGCCGCCGGCACGGCGTCGAGCAGGGCCCTTGTATAGGGGTGCTGCGGTTCGGCGAAGATGCGATGGGTCGGCGCTTCTTCGACCACGCGCCCGCGATACATAACGACCACGCTGTCGGCCAATGATCTCACGGTGGAAAGATCATGGCTGATAAAGAGGATGGAGAGGCCCATTTCGGCCTGGAGGCGCTTGAGCAGCCCAATGATCTGCGCCTTGACCGTCACGTCCAGCGCCGAAGTTGGCTCGTCGGCCACGAGCACACTTGGCTCCAGCACTAGCGCCCGGGCGATGGCGACGCGCTGCCGCTGCCCCCCGGACAGTTCATGCGGATAGCGGTCGGCGAAGGCACGGTCGAGACCCACCCGCTCCAGCCAGTCCAGCGCCTTCTCCCGCTGCTCGCGCGCCGAGCCCACTTTGTGAATATGCAGGGGCTCGGCGACAATTTGCGTCAGCGTCATCATCGGGTCGAGCGCGGAATAGCTGTCCTGGAACACCACCTGCATCTGCCGGCGCCACGGCTTGAGTGCTTCGGTGGAGAGGGTGGAAATATCGGTCCCGTGCACCAGGACCTGCCCCCGACTTATGTCGGTCAGGCGCAACGCCATCATGCCGGTGGTCGTCTTGCCCGAGCCGCTTTCGCCCACCACGGCCACGATGCGGTTGCGGGGCAGGGTGAGGTTGACCTCCCGCACCGCATGAAAGTCACCATACTGGCTGAACAGCCCGCGGCGCCGTCGGGTGCGATAAGTCTTCGCCACGCCCCGCAGTTCGAGGGCAGGCGCTGCGTCCTCGTCCCCACGCGACGGTTCGAACCGCGTTTGCAGGCTCGCCAGCAGTTGCCTGGTATAGGCGTGCTGCGGCGCGTCGAAGATCTGCTGCGCGGCGCCTTCTTCCATCACCTGGCCGCCATACATGACGAGGACCCGGTCCACCGTTTCGGCAATCACACCCAGATCGTGGGTGATCATGATCAATGCCATGCCGAACTCGGCCTGCACCTTTTTGATGAGCTGGAGAATCTGCGCCTGGATAGTGACATCGAGGGCCGTCGTCGGCTCGTCCGCAATCAGCAGCTTCGGCTGGCAGGAGAGCGCCATGGCGATCATGGCGCGCTGCAGCATCCCGCCCGAAAGCTGGTGCGGATAGTAGTCCAGCACGTCGCGCGCATTCTCGATCTCCACGCGGCGCAGCAGATCCTGGGCCTCTTGCCGGGCCGCCTTCTTGCTGACCGGGCGATGCGCCTGGATAGTCTCGCTGATCTGGTGGCCGACAGTGAAGACGGGGTCGAACGCCGTCATTGGATCCTGAAAGATCATTGCTGCCGTGCGTCCCCGCAACCGGGCCAGATCCTCCTTGCCGGCGCGCTGCACGTCGGTGTCGTCAAGGCGGAGTCTGGCGGCATCGACCTCCGCGGTCGCGGGCAGCAGCCGCAATAGAGCACTGCAGCTGACGGACTTGCCCGATCCGGACTCTCCGACGATGCCCAGGCTCTCGCCCTGCTCGAGGCTGAAGCTGATGCCCCGCACAGCATCCACGCGGCCGCCATATTGACGGAAGCTCACGCGAAGATCTTCGATTTCGACAAGCGGCATGGTGGATCCCCGAAGCACCTTCCGGCGCGTGCCGGAAGGTGCAGGATGCAGGCTCCTACTTCGTCAGGTGAGTGAAGAAGTAGTGGCCGAGCCGGTCGAGGGGCGTAAAGCCCAGCGAGTTGGGTTCGGAGGCTTCGCCACCCAGCTCCTCGGACAGTACCGCCGTGGTGATCGGGTGCACCAGCGGGACGATCAGGCCCTGATCGATCATCACCTGCTCGGCCTGCTCATAGAGTTCCACGCGGGTTTCCCAATCGGACTCGGAGTCGGCTTGAGCCACCAGCTCATCATATTCGGGAACGAAGTAGTTGTGGCGCCCACCATTATAGAAGATGCCATAGAAGTTGGACGGATCGAGATAGTCGTACTCGTAGGGCGCGATGAAGATGTTGTTGCGCTTGCCGCGCATGCCATCCATCCACTCCGGCCCGGGCAGGCTGCGAATGGAGACATCGATCCCCAGGATCTCTTCGAACTCGGCCTGCAGGTACTGGGCCATGGCGGGAACGATCGCCGAATTGTAGCCGCCTTCCTCGCGGATCCAGATTTCGATGGGCGGGAAGCCCTCGCCATCGGGATAGCCGGCTTCCGCCAGGTACTGCTGGGCAAGTTCGGGATCGAACGTTGCCTGGGCCACAACCTCTTCGCTGTAGCCGGGATAGCCGGGCGGCAGGATCGAGCCGGCCGGAATGGCAATGTCCTTGAGCACGGTGGAGGTCAGTTCCTCCCGGTCTACTGCGTGGTAGAGCGCCCGGCGCACATTCACATCGTTGAAGGGCTCCGCCTCCAGATCATAAGCGATATAGGAGGTTGCAAACACTGCGTTCTGGCGAATGCCATCCGGGAAGCGTTGCGTGGCAACCGGCACCTGCCCGGTATTGAGGAAGGAATAGTCCGCGTCGCCGGCAAGGAAAGCGGGAAGGCCAACTTCGGGGGCAGCGAGGGTAGGATCGAGTTCCAGTCGGTCGACCTGCGCCTGCCAGGGGCCGGTATAGGTGTCCGATTTGACGAAGACGACGGAGTTGTTCGATTTTTCCCAGCTCTCGATCGAAAACGGGCCGGAGGAGACGATATCCTCGACATTGAGCGCCCAGTCGTCGCCGAGTTCGTCCACCTTGTGCTTGGGCACGGGGTACCAGAGGCTGGTCACCGATGGGAAATAGGGCTTGGGGGCGTTGGTGGTGACCTCGATGGTCTGGTCATCCACTGCGCGAACCCCAAGAGTTGACGCCTCGGCCGTGCCCTCGGTCACTTCCTTCCAGCCCTTGATGCCGCCGGCGAAGTCCCAGTACCAGGCGAAATCATAGCCGCTGGTGGCCGCCCGCTGAAGGGCAAACACATAGTCCTCGGCGGTGAGCGGCTCACCATCGGACCAGACCAGCCCGTCGCGCAGCTTGAACGTCCAGGTCAGTCCGTCCTCGGACTGGCTCCAGCTTTCGGCCGCCATCGGCGTCAGCTCGAATTCCTTGTCGAAGGTCGCGAGCGGTATCTGCAGCAGTTCTGAGCCGGTGCCGCGGTCATAGACCGTCTTCATATAGTCCATGTAGGTGCCGGCAGTTGACCCTGTCGGCGCCACGATCGTGGTCTGCGCCACGACCGGGAGAGTGAGGCTGGTGGCCGCAACCAACAAGCCGATCGTTTTGTGCACGAAGTTCATGCGCTCCCTCCTTGTAACGAGCTTGGACGTTCCCTGTGGCCGGTTCCAGTTGTGCGCCGGAACCGCTTCTTTCTCTTCCGGAGGTCGATCAATCGCCCTCCAAATGACATATGTCTGACAAATTATGTAGCCCTGCGCAACTCTCCCTGCAGCTTTTTTGCCCACTGACTTCAACGGCGGCTCCGCAGCGCGCCGCAGGCCGACGCTATGGCAGCCGCATCGATGCCGAAATGCCGGTAGAGCTCGGAGACGGTGCCGGTCTGGCCGAAATGCTCCACTCCGAGGGCGGTCGATCACCGCCTGGAAGCTGCCCACGAGGTTGATGTCCTCGGATCGCGTGGACGCCTGCTGTTTGAGCGTCGACTTCTTCAGCGATTCGAAATGCCTGAACATCTGGCTTTGGCGATAGCGCGCAACGGTCTTTTCGTCGTTGCGGCCGATATAGGCGACATATTGCGGAGCGACCTGCATACCGGCGAAGTCTCGTCCTTCCGCTTCGGTCAACCCGCTGAATGTTCGGACCATGCTCCGGAGCGTCTCAAGGGGCAGGCCCGCAGGTATCAGCCGTCATCGTTCTTGGCGGCCCGGGCTAGATGCGCGGCGTGATTGCCGCCGAAATAGATGGGCAGGCGCGCTTGTAGGGTCTTGGGACGAGTTCCACATCGCGAAACTTGTAATAGGCGTCCTCAAAGCTTGCACTTCGCTCGCCCAACAGGGCCCGCAGCGCCTCGACGCCTTCCTCCACCATATCGCCGCGGCGGGTCTGGCCGTCGGGCCTCAGGGCTTCGAACTCCTCACGATAGGCGCCGATGCCGACCCCGAGCTCGACGCGACCGCCGCTGAGGCCAGTGGCTCCCTGACCGCCTGGCCCTGATTCCCGAGCAAGACGCGCAAACAGCCCGAAACAGCCGCCATTGTCCGAGGTTGTTCGCCACTGGATATTACTGATGTTTGACTGGGTCTTGCGGGATCAAGCTAAGTGCTTGATTTTGCTGGTACGCCCAAGGGGAATCGAACCCCTGTTCCCGCCGTGAGAGGGCGGTGTCCTGACCGCTAGACGATGGGCGCGGAGCAAGGAACTCGATGCTAGCTGTCAGCGGCTCTGCCAGCAAGAAAAATGGTACGCCCTAGGGGAATCGAACCCCTCTCTGCACCGTGAAAGGGTGCCGTCCTAACCGATAGACGAAGGGCGCCTGAGCGCTGGTGGACCGTATAATTGGCCGTTTTCCGATGCGCAACCCCTTGTGCGCGCAAAGCCCGATTTTTTCAGCAGCCCGAGAAGGTGACGGGCCGATTGTAGCCGCGCGGGCGGTCGCGCACGTCCACATGGATGAATTGCCGGCCGGGATAGCAGCCCAGTCCGCCCACGCTGCCGGTGCGCATGGCGAAGGCGATCAACTGGCTCTTGTCCACGCCCGGAATGTAGAAATCGGCTGCCATGCATTTGGTGTGATAGGAGTTGTCCGCCCCGCCAGCCGCAGCATTATGCTGCCGGTCCCGATAGCCCGAGCTCATCACGACCTTGCGGCCGAAATGGCCCTCGAATTCCCAGATCAGGAAGCGCAGCTTTGGCGCGATGCACAGCGCATTGACCTGCCGGCTCGAGACAAAGGTCCCCCAGTCGCTGCGCTTGCCGGCATAGCCGGCGCCGCTCGAGCTGGCAAACATCGCCATGGGGGCGCAGGCCGCCAGCATCAGTGCGGTCACCAGGATGGCGGCGATGGAGCGGGGCTGAATCGGCATGGCGACCTTCATCGGACTAACTGTTGCACTTGGGCAACAGCGGGGAGCCGTTATGTGAAGTCGCTAAAATACGATCGGTTTCGCTAACCGCGGGCTAACTGCCACGGTTAACGAATTTCCAAATGTGCGGTCGTCAACGTTAGCAGTCCGCTAACGAATTCTTACCACTTGCCAGTGTTCGGCATCGACAGCCAGGGCTCCTGCGGGGGCAGGGAACCATCCTGGATCAGCTCGATCGAGATGCCGTCCGGGGACCGGACGAAGGCCATGTGCCCGTCGCGCGGTGGGCGGTTGATCGTCACGCCCATGTCCATAAGGTGTTGGCAAAGCTTGTAAATGTCGTCCACGCGGTAGGCGAGGTGCCCGAAGTTGCGGCCGCCGCCATACTCTTCCGGATCCCAGTTATAGGTGAGTTCGACCTCACCCCCGGCATCCCCCGGCGCCCGCAGGAAAATCAGCGTGAACCGGCCCTTCTCATTGTCCGTCCGCCGCACCTCCTCTAGGCCCAAGCCATTGCAATAGAAGCGCAAACTCTCCTCGACATCGGTCACGCGAACCATGGTGTGCAGGTATTTCATCGTGCAAGCTCCTCGCTAGATCGTCCAGTGGCCTAGCAAGCACACGCTCCCGCCGCAACCGCACCACCTCCAAACAGACTCTTAACAAGTGTCGTTGAATCGGACACAGTGTCCTTCTGTCTTGTGGAGTACCTCGCGGCGGCGAGGCGAGTACGAAGGGCTTTTGGGACGATGGGGGCCAAGTTCAACGGCTTAGGCGATGAGGGCATGAACCCGTCCGACGACGCGGGGTTGTCTCGCTATAACGACGCGCGCCCCGCAGGAGAACCCGGGGCGGATCAGACACTTGAAGTCTCCGGATCGATCAAGTGGTTCGATGCCGGCAAGGGCTTTGGCTTCATCGTTCCCGACAACGGCATGGCCGATGTCCTGCTGCACGTGACGTGCCTGCGCCGCGATGGCTATCAGACCGCCTATGAGGGCGCGCGCATCGTGGTCGAGGCGCTCAACCGTCCCGGCGGACTGCAGGCCTTCCGCATTGTCTCGATGGACGAGTCCACCGCCCGCCATCCCGCCCAGATGCCGGCGCCGCGCACTCATGTCGTGGTCGAGCCGACGTCCGGGATGGTTCGGCTCGAGGTGAAGTGGTTCAACCGCATCCGCGGGTTCGGCTTCCTGTCGGCTGGCGAAGGTACGCCCGATGTGTTCGTGCACATGGAGACGCTCCGTCGCTTCGGCATCACGGAACTGCGGCCCGGCCAGTATGTGCTGGTACGCTATGGCAATGGACCCAAAGGCCTTATGGTCGCCGAAATCCGGCCTGACGGTTGGGGCGACGCGCCGTCATCCCACTAGGAACACTCGCCATGCCCATCTCTGCCCAAGCTTTTGCACCGGCGCTACGCAGCGCCGCGGCGCTTCTGGCTGTCGCCATAGTCGCCCTGCCGCTGGCCGCCTGCAGCGATGAGGGTAACCTGACCCTGCATACGTCCACTGGCGACTACAGTTTCGATGTGGTCGTGGTCGACACGCCCGAGAGCCGCGCCCAGGGCCTGATGTTCGTGCAGGAACTCGCCGACGACGCCGGCATGCTGTTCGATTTCAAGGAGGAGCGCCCGGTATCCTTCTGGATGCGCAACACCTTCATCCCGCTTGACATGATCTTCGTCGGGGCAGATGGCGTGGTCAAAACCATTCACGTCAATGCGCGGCCCCATGACGTGACCTCTATCCCATCCCAGGTGCCGGTGCGGTTTGTGCTTGAGATACCGGGCGGCCGCTCCGCTGAAATCGGCCTCGAGCCGGGCGACACGATGGAGCATGCACTGGTGGGCACGCCGGTCGAGTGACTACAGCCGGTGGATGACCATGCAGTCAATCACCGCCCAAAGGTGCAGGCTGGCTCCCGTCACAACGAACAGATGCCACAACGCGTTCTGGAACATCAGTTTCTCCCACAGATGGAATATGATCCCCAGGGAATAAACCACGCCGCCCGCCAAAAGCAGCCACATGGTGGTCGCCGGCAGGGTCTGTGCCAGTGACTGAAACACCAGGACGCCACTCCAACCGATCGCGAGATAAAGCACGATGGCCAGTCGCCCGAAGCGCTCGGGCACGATCAGCTTGAGAGCCACGCCGATCAGTGACGCACCCCAGACTAATGTCGTCATCAGCGTTCCGGTGGTCGTTCCGCCAATAAAGGCGAGAAACGGGGTGTAGGAGCCGGCGATGAACAGGAAGATGGCAGCCTGATCGAAGCGGGCCAGCAGTTTCTTGACGGGCGAAACCGGCCAAAGATTGTAGGCCAGCGAGACTCCCAGAACAGCAATCAATGATCCTACATAGACAGCGAGGGCAGGGGCTGCTTCCGGGGCCGTTTCGAGGATCGCAAAAGCGAGCAGGACCGAACCCGCCGCAATGGCACCGATCAGGCCCAGCACGTGCACAATGCCGTCCACCACTAGCTCGGCTCGGGTGAAGGGTCGCTGTGCGCGGCTCCACCAGGAATACTCAGCCGTCGGCTCCATCACAAGCACGTCTCCTTTTCCCTTAAACTCAACCAGGAATGTCACCAGATCCTTGCGCGGCCGCAGCGATCGCGCGCCATGCTGAACCCTGCCTCAACGCATCTGGTGAATAAGCGGTTGCCGGATCAGCCGGTGCTTGACGCGTAACCCTGTCGTTACTACTGACTTGTCAGTCAGCCGCACGGTATCGCCATGCCTCCCATAGCCATTTTGGTCGCACTTGCCGACCCCACACGCTGCCGCATCATCGAACTATTGCGTGAAGGCCCGTTGCCGGTTCACGTCCTGGCGATGGGCTTCGACATCAGCCGACCCGCGATATCGAGGCACCTTCGGGTGCTCAAGCAGGCCAGGCTGATCAGCGAAAAGAAGGTGGGTCGAGAAAACCGCTATGCACTGCATGCCGGCAGATTGAGGCCAGTGCGGGCGTGGGTGGATGCGATGTCCCCAGCAAGCGCCGGCCCGGAACGGCGTGCAAATGGAGGCTCCACCCTAGACAGAGAAGCTGCTGCTTCGCCGCACAAGATTCCGGTGATGAAGGCGGTGCCGCCAAAGCTGCCTGCGCAACCGCCATTGCTTCAGATGGGCTTCGAGTTCTAGGGGCGATACTCCACCCCCAGTTCCTTCAACGCGCGCCACACCACCCGGCAGGTCTGAGGGCGGTGGCCGGGCGCATGCAGGATGAAGACATCCGGAACGCTGCCTACCTTCGCCATCTCGAGTTTCGCGCCGGTGTCCGACACGTTGCGGATGATGCATGCCACCCTGGAATTGCCGAAGCTGACAGTCGCTTCAATGCTGGTGTTCCGCCGCGGAGCGATCCGGCGCTCGAGCAGCAGGGGAGACTTTGTGGGACGAAGGCCGAACCATTGAAACATGCGCACCAGCTAGCAAGGGCACAGTTTCCGCGGTCTTAACCGGCGTGAGGCGCCGTCAAATGCCGTTACCGGTGTAACCACCAATCGGCTAAACTTTTACCGGTCGCCCTGCCTCAAGCCGGATCACTCTTCAGACCTGGCCCGCTGCCACGGCCATTTACCCTCGATCTCAACCTCAAGGGACAGGCTCAGGAATGTCCTGATCAACACAATTCCGGCCAGCACCGAGAGATTGTCCAGCGTCGGCTCTACCGCCACCGTATTGATGATGTCAGCGGCAACCAGCAATTCCAGTCCCAGCAGAATGGCGCGACCGAGCGTAGACCGAAGCTGCCGATAGGCTTGTTGGCCGGCGTGGTCCCGCGCAAAATTTATCGCCGCCAGCAGCGCGCCTGTGACGATGACGAAAACGCCTGCAGCCTCTATTGCGCGGGTGACGATGTGCAGCGTTGTCGCAAATGTCTGATCCATCGGCGTCCTTCCGGTTGGCTGTTACCTTTGCTCGGGTGCGCCGCCAAAGCCGCTGCAACCAGTCGTCAGACGCAGCGCCGGCGAGCCTGGTCTGTCAGCGCCACCTCCGTACTTTCGCGACAATGACGAAAACCGTTGGCCAAAGCACGGTGTTGAAGACGTCGCTGACGCTGTCCGCCCAGTCGTGGGCAACGCCATTTCGCACAGAGGAGGCATAGTCCCAGGCTTCATTGGCTAAGGCTGCTGCCATCACCAGCAGCCAAGCATAGAGCAGGCCCCTGGATACCCCGAGAACCCAAATCGCCAGGACGGCGGTGACAATGCCCAGGTGGATGTGGAGCGCGTCGCGTGTCAGGCCGGTCGTCTCGACCATGGTGCTCTTGAAAACGCCCCACATTGCCTAACCTGCTAAACTACCGGTCCGTGCTGCCCAGGGCCCAAGCGCCACTATTCGGAGTGGCGGCTGTCAACAATCAAATCCCGAGCCGAGAAAAGCCCTGGTGCCCGCGGACGCCGCGCCAGCTGTACCGCCTGTGACCAATGCCAAACTTGCGCCGCGGTTCCAGGAGGTTTTGTCCGAGAACCCGCTTGGCGGAGCACAGCGGCATGAGGGTTAGCGCCGGTCCGGGGCCTGCGGCGTCACCACGGCAAAGCCACTCGAGGCAAGTTCCCGCTCAATGGCTCGCGCGTCGATGTCGCCGAACATGCGATCACCGGTATCGACCGTGGCGTAATAGTTCCAGCCATTGCGGTATTGCGGAGGAATGGCGGAATGCGGCGACAGGGGAAGGACCAGCAGGTCATGCTGCACCTTTCCCTCGGCCCGAGTGACGAAGACGTTGACCTGCACGATGCACTCCTCCTGCTGCCATCAGGGCACGGCTACACGTCTTGCGCAATAACTTAGATCAATGTTTGGAACCCGGGACCGCTCCGGTTCCGGGGGGCACGCACACGCTGTTGTCGCCGCTGATTGACTGGCGATCCCGGCAGGACTCGAACCTGCGACCAACAGCTTAGAAGGCTGCTGCTCTATCCAGCTGAGCTACGGGACCAGCGCGCACCGTTTAACCGAATTCCAATCGCAAAAAAACGCCCTGAATGAACTATTGTGCCGCCGGCAAGAAAGTTTCCGCTGGCGCTGCTTCGAGGGCAGGGGCCGGACCGGTGCTGCCGCGAACGATCATTTCGGAGCTGAGCACCATGTGCATCGGCAGGCGGCTGTGTCGCTCGCCCTCGATGACGTCGATCAGGGCACCGGCTGCGATTCGCCCGAGCGCAGCTCTTGGCTGGCGCATGGTGGTCAGCGGCGGCCACACATGGGCCGCCAGTGCCAGGTCGTCAAACCCCACCACCGACACGTCACCCGGGCAATCGAGCCCATGCTGGCGCAGTCCGGTAATAAAACCGATGGCACTTTCATCGTTGACGGCGAACACTGCCGTCGGACGCTCTGCCAGTGCAAAGAACTGCGCCGCTGCTGCCGTGCCTGCTTCCATTGCGAAAGCGCCCTGCAACAACCATTCGGGCTGAACCGGCAGGCCTGCACTCTCAAGGGCCCTGACGAAGCCTGCCTCGCGCTCGGCGGTCAGCACGTTGCCAGCCGGGCCGCGGATGTGTCCGATCCGCCTGTGCCCCAACTGGATCAGGTGGCGCGTCGCGCGCTCCGCCGCATAGCTGTTGTCGGTCTTTACCGTATGAAATGGCGCATGAGGGATCTCTTCGCACACCACGATCAGCGGGACCGGAGTCCGATCCCTGGCCAGCACCGACAGTTGATCCAGGTCCACCGAGCCGTCGAATAGCAGCAGTCCATCGACGCGATTCGACATGAAATAGTCCCGCATCCGGGCACCGGAATCGCCACCTGGAAATCGGTTGGCCACCAGCACACCATAGCCGCGCGAACTCGCTTCCCTTTCGATGGCATCGAGGATGACCGAGAAGAACGGATTGCCGATGTCTGGCAAGGCCACCAGGATCGTCCGAGCCGTTCGTTGGCGCAACGAACGCGCCGATTGGTTGAGCGTGTATCCAGTGACGCGCACGGCTTCGGAAATACGCGCCCTTGTCTGCTCGCTGACCCTTTCAGGAAAGGAAAGGGCGCGGCTGACGGTGGCGGTGGACACTTCTGCGTAGCGCGCAACGTCCTGTATTGTCGGCGTTTTCTTGACCAAAGTCATGCCTGGCAGCGCCCCCTCTCGCTGTCAGTAACCCAATCTGTCTAAATCGATCTTGACAGGTGCGCAAGGCGTGTAGGAAACTCATGCAATCGATTGCAGAGGTTTCTGCAAAGGGCGATGCAATCGATTACACGCCGCCAGCTCGGGATGCTTCACAAGAAGGCAACCTTGCGGCTGGCAGCTTCGCGGGAGCGCTTCGCTCCAAGTGATCGTTGGGAGGACAACCTATGAAGAAGTTTGCAGTGGTTGCCACTATGGCAACTGCTCTCCTCGGCTCCACCGCTGTCAATGCAGCGGATGTCGAAGTTATCCACTGGTGGACGTCGGGTGGCGAACAGGCTGCCGTGTCCGTCTTCGCTCGTGAGTTTGATGCTCTGGGTGAACACAGCTGGGTCGATACCGCCATCGCCGGTGGTGAGAATGCCCGTTCGGCTACCCTGCAGCGTGTCCTCGGTGGTGATCCTCCGGGCGCTGCCCAGTTCAACATCAGCCGTCAGTTCGAAGAGCTTGCCGAAGCCGGCCTGCTGCTCGACCTGACCCCGCTTGCCGAAGAAGAAGGCTGGAGGGATTTCATCCGTCCCGCCGCGATCCTCGAAGTGTGCGAGTTCGAAGGCAAGATCTACTGCGTTCCGGTTAACATCCACTCCTGGCAGTGGGCCTGGGCGTCGATCCCGGCATTCGAACAGGCTGGCGTGCCGCTGCCGAAGAACCTCGACGAATTCGTTGAGGCCGCTCCGAAGCTGCAGGAAGCCGGCATCATCCCATTCGCCATCGGCGGCGAGGCTTGGCAGATCGGTGGCGCCATGGGCGTGGTCATGCTGAGCCAGCTCGGCAAGGAAGGCCACGAGGCCATCTATCGTGATCGCAATCTTGAAGTCGCTGGTGGCCCGGAAGTCGCCAACGCCATCGAGATCTTCAAGAGCCTTAAGACATTCACGGACGAAGGCTCGGCCAACCGCACCTGGAACGACACGACCAATCTCGTGATCCAGGATCAGGCAGCCATGCAGATCATGGGTGACTGGGCGCGCGGTGAATTCGCCGTTGCCGGTGAGCAGCCGGGTGTCGACTATGCCTGTATCGCTGGTCCGGCTGAAGAAGCCTATCTCGACACCGGCGGCGACATCTTCCTGTTCCCCAAGCAGGATGATCCGGCTGTCGAAGAAGCCCAGCTTGCTATGGCTTCGATGATGGTGAACCCGCAGGTCCAGGCGCTGTTCAACAACGCCAAGGGCTCGCTGCCGGTCCGCAACGACGTCGACATGTCGCTTGCCGATGACTGCATGAAGGTCGGTCTGGACATCCTGAAGGACCCGAACCGCGTGATCCAGGGCGCCAGCATCTACCTGACCCAGGACTCCATCGGTCAGCTCGACGACCTCTGGGCTGAAACCTGGGCCAACCCCGACCTGACCGTCGAGGAAATCCAGCAGCGCTTCGTCGATATCATCGCTTCGGCTGACTAAGTTCAATCGTTGACTGACCGGGTGACCCTTCATAGGGCCACCCGGTTTGCTATTGGGGCTAGCTGGTCGAGCCTGAGTTCGGACCGCCCTTACAACTTCGACCCACAAGGGAAATCGTCATGGCTCAGCTTGCTACGGCCAAAGAGGACGGTGCTGTTCACGCAGCCTCTTCTCCTGGGCGGAAGCCGTTCCGCCTGTCGACGCTCATGTCCGTGCTCGGCACTACGCCGATGATCATCACGGCCGTCGGCGTCTTCGTCATCTGTATCATCTATTCGTTCGTGCTCTCGTTCACGAACTCCCGCATATTCCCCGCTTTCGGCGCCGACAACTTCGTGGGTCTCGAACAGTACGATCGCCTCTGGTCTACGGGCCGGTGGCTGATCTCGGTCAACAATATCTGGTTCTTCGGCCTGCTTTCGATCGTCGCCAACATGACCGCGGGCTATCTGCTGGCGGTGTTCATGGACCAGCGCATCAAGCAAGAAGACCTGTTTCGCTCGATCTTCCTTTATCCTTTCGCGATGTCGCTCGTGATCACCGGCCTCGTCTGGCGCTGGATTCTCGATCCCAACTACGGCATTCAGGCGACGGTGCAGGGCTGGGGCTTCGAAGACTTTGCCTTCGCCCCGCTCGTTAGCTCGAGCACCGCGATTTACGGTCTTGTTGTCGCCGGCATCTGGAACGGCGTCGGCGTGAGCATGGCCATCATGCTTGCCGGCCTGCGTGGCATCGACGGCGAAATCTGGAAAGCTGCCAAGATCGACGGCATCCCCGCCTGGCGGACGTATCTGTTCATTGTGCTGCCGATGATGCGCGGCGCCATCCTGACGGCCTTCATTCTGCAATGTGTGGGCGTGGTGCGTGTCTACGACCTGATCGTCGCCATGACGCAGGGCGGCCCCGGCATCTCCACCCAGATGCCTGCCGTGTTCGTCATCCAACACATTACCGACCGCTCCAACGTGGGCCTTGGCATGGCGGCTGCGACGATGATGCTATTGCCGGTCGTGGTCTTGCTTGCGCTGCAGGCTTTCGCGCAGTGGCGCGCCAACCGGGTCAAGGAGAGCGCATGATGACGACTGAAACCCTCGCCGCCTCCTCTGATGCCGGCATCACACCGCGTTCGCGCGTCGAAGATGGTCCGCGCGGCGCCAAGCCACGGACCCTGACGCTTGCCCGGGTTGGCGTCTATGCCTTCCTGGTCCTGGCTGCCCTGTTCTTCCTCATGCCCCTCTGGGTCATGGTGGTGACGTCGCTCAAGGCCATGCCGGAGATCCAGCTGCGCAACATTTTCCAGTTCCCGCAGCAGATTACCTTCGAACCTTGGCTCAAGGCCTGGGATACGGCCTGTACCGGCCGTGACTGCAATGGCCTGAAGCCGGGTTTCCTCAACTCAGTCAAGATCACGCTGGTCGGCACGACGATTTCGATCATTATCGCCGCGCTCAACGGCTACGCGTTGTCCTTTTGGCGCTACAAGGGTGCCAACATCCTGTTCGGCCTGCTGGTGTTCGGGGCGTTTGTTCCCTACCAGGTGGTGATCTACCCGCTGATCATCGCACTGCGTGAACTGGGTCTGTTCGGCACGTTCCCGGGCATCATCATCGTGCACACCATCTTCGGCATGCCGATCCTGACGCTGCTGTTCCGCAATTTCTTTGCATCACTGCCGCCCGAACTGTTCAAGGCAGCGCGCGTCGACGGGGCTGGATTCTGGCAGATATTCTTCCAGATCATGGTCCCGATGGCGGTGCCGATCACCATCGTGGGCGTCATCCTGCAGGTTACCGGCATCTGGAACGACTTCCTGTTCGGCACCGTCTTTGCCGGTCGCGAGAACATGCCGATGACCGTGCAACTCAACAACATCGTCAACACGACAACCGGTGTGCGCGAGTACAACGTGCATATGGCAGCGACTATCCTGACTGCTGCCGTTCCGCTGGCTGTCTATTTCATCTCTGGTAAATGGTTCGTCCGCGGCATCGCCGCCGGTGCGGTGAAGGGTTAAGCAGATGCAACACAGTGTTTCCATCAGGGATCTGTCGCTCAACTTCGGCAATGTGAAGGTGCTCCAGCACCTCGATCTCGACATCGCGCAGGGTGAGTTCATCGTGCTGCTCGGGCCCTCGGGCTGTGGCAAGTCGACGTTGCTCAACTGCGTGGCGGGTCTGCTTGATGTGTCAGACGGCCAGATCTTCATCGGTGGCAAGAACGTCACCTGGGAAGAGCCCAAGGACCGCGGCATCGGCATGGTGTTCCAGTCCTACGCGCTCTACCCGCAGATGACCGTGGAGCGGAACCTGAGCTTCGGCCTGCGCGTCGCGGGGATGAAGAAGGACGAGATCGCGAAGCGCGTCAATCGCGCCGCAGAAATCCTGCAGATAGAGCCACTGCTGCAGCGCAAGCCGGTGGAACTATCCGGCGGCCAGCGCCAGCGTGTGGCTATCGGTCGGGCGCTCGTTCGTGACGTGGACGTTTTCCTGTTCGACGAGCCACTCTCGAACCTCGATGCCAAGCTTCGCTCCGACCTCCGCGTCGAGATCAAGCGGCTGCATCAGCGTCTGAAGAACACCATGATCTACGTGACCCACGACCAGATCGAGGCGCTTACCCTGGCCGATCGGATCGCGGTGATGAAAAATGGCGTCATCCAGCAACTCAGCGATCCCCACACGATCTACAACAAGCCCGTCAATCTCTACGTCGCCGGCTTCATCGGCTCCCCGCAGATGAACATGTTCGAGGGAACGCTTAGCGACAGCACCTTCACGGCCAAGGACGGGACGGTCATTCCGGTGGGAACTTACGAGTTCGCCGCGCCGACGTCGGGCTCGAGGCAGGCTGTGCTGGGCGTGCGGCCGGAGCACATCCTGCTGGGTGACGACGCGAGGGCCATGCCCTTCAACCTGGAGGTCGAGATCGAGATCGTTGAGCCTATGGGGTCCGACACGCTCGCCTGGACCAAGATCGCCGGGCAGCCGGTCACGTTCCGCTGCAGCAGCGACGTGGATATCAGGAGCGGCCAGAAGATTGTGATCGGCTTTGACCCCGGCCGGGGCTCGATCTTCGACTCCGAAACCACCAATCGTCTCTGACTATCCATAGCAAGTAGTGACGGCGCCCCTGGCGCCGTCGGCTTGCCGCGCCTCATCCTGCCGCCCCAATGTTACCTTTGCGGTGATTGGTCTGGCCAGTCGGCGCGACAGCTCTCACAGACAGCGTTATCTCCTGCATTGCCAAGGCGATAATAATCCATTCCAACGTTACAAAGAGGCCCACGATGACCGAACTGTCATTTCAGCTCTACAGCGCCCGCAACGTCCCATCACTCGAGGACTTCCTCGGCAAGCTCGGTTCGCTCGGCTACACTCAGGTGGAGGGCTACGGCGGCCTTTATGGGGATGCTGCCGGTCTGGCGGCTAACCTGAAGAAGAACGGCCTGTCCATGCCGACCGGCCATTTCGGTCCGGCCCAGGTGGCGGATACTTCGACCACGCTGAGGACCGCTGAAACGCTGGGGATGAAGAAGATCTTCTGCCCCCATATCGGCCCCGAAGGGCGCAGCACCGACGAGTCGAAGTGGCTCGAACTGGCGGAGATGCTGGCCAAGGCCAGCGAGACCTATACCAAGGAAGGCTACGGCTTCGGCTGGCACAACCACGACTTCGAGTTTGTCCCAACCAGTTCGGGTCGCACCCCGATGGAGATCATTCTCGAAACGGCCCCCGGCATCGAATGGGAGTGCGACGTTGCCTGGGTGGTGCGTGGCAAGGCGGATCCCATTGCGTGGTTCGATCGCTACGGCAGCCGCATTACGGCCGTTCACGTCAAGGACATCGCTCCGGCGGGTGAGTGCCTCGATGAAGACGGTTGGGCCGATGTCGGCCAGGGCGTTCTCGATTGGGACAACCTGATCGGCAAGGTCACCAGCAAGACCAAGGCGGAGTACTTCGTCGCCGAACATGACAAACCATCCGATGCCGAGCGGTTTGGGACCCGCTCCATCGCTGCCGCGAAGAAGTGGAAGTAGCGCAAATGGCCAAGACCTTTGGCGTCGGCATCATGGGTGCCGGCAATATATCAGCCGCTTATCTGCGCCTTGCGCCAATGTTCAAGGGGCTGGACGTGCGTGCGGTGGCCGACATCGTCCCAGCGGCCGCGCAGAAGCGTGCCGAGGAATTCGGCGTCAAGGCACAGACGCCGGACGAACTGCTCAAGAACAGCGAACTTGACGTCATCGTGAACCTGACAATTCCGTCGACCCACTACTCGGTCTCGATGGATATCGTCACAGCCGGCAAGCATGCCTACTCCGAGAAGCCCTTCGTGCTGTCGCTCGAGGAGGGCACGGCGCTCAAGAAGGCCGCGGACGACCGGGGTCTGCTGGTCGGTTCTGCGCCCGATACGTTCCTTGGCGGTGCGCATCAGCAGGCACGCGAGATCATCGATGGTGGCAGCATCGGCAAGGTCATGAGTGGCACCATGCATGTGATGAGCCGGGGCATGGAGCATTGGCATCCTAACCCGGACTTCTTCTTCCAGCCCGGTGCCGGGCCGATCCTCGACCTCGGCCCGTATTATGTGACCGACCTGATTCATCTGCTGGGCCCGGTGAAGCGTCTGTCGGCCTTCACCAACATGGCCCGCGCCGAACGCGAAGTGACCGCCGAAGGTCCCTACAAGGGGACGTTCGTCAAGGTCGGTACCCCGACGACCATTCATGGCGTGCTTGAATTCGTTTCCGGCGCCATCGTCACCATCGGCGCCAGCTGGGACGTGGCGGCGCATGGCCACCACAATATCGAGCTCTACGGCACCGACGGTTCGATCTTCGTTCCCGATCCGAACTTCTTCGGCGGCGATCTCGTGACGGCGAACATTGCCGGCGAGCGCACTCATGTCACCCCGTGGGATCACCCGTTCGGCAAGCCCAACCAGGACCTGGATAAGCCGAATCCGCGTGCAAACTATCGCGCTGCCGGCCTGGCTGACATGATGGCCTCAATCGAAGGCGGCTATCGCGCCCGTTGCGGTCTCGATGTGGCGCTGCACGCGGTGGACGTGATGACAAGCCTGCTCAAGGCCGGCGAAAGTGGCCAGGTGCTGACCCTTTCGACCACCTGCGAGCGCCCGCTTGCGCTTACGCCGGACCAGGCGCGGGCCCTGCTGAAGTAGTGAGGAGCGTACCTCATTGACAGGCACCATGTGCCGGTCGACATTGAGAGTGATCGAACCGAGCAGGCGGCGGCCACCCGCCGCCTGTTTGCCTGAAGCGGCATAGAACCAGGCGCAAAGCGCCCACAGAGGAGAAACCACATGCGCACCATCAAGGGGCCGGCAATTTTTCTGGCGCAGTTCGCAGGCGACGCGGCGCCGTTCAATTCGCTGGACGCCATCTGCGGCTGGGCGGCCAACTATGGCTATAGGGGCGTGCAGATACCCACTTGGGTCGGCAACCTGATCGATATCGAGAAGGCGGCAACGTCGAAGACCTACTGCGATGAGCTCAAGGGTATCGCGGGCAAGCACGGCATCGAGATCACCGAGCTTTCGACCCACCTGCAGGGCCAACTGGTCGCCGCCCACCCGGTCTATGACACAATGCTCGATGGCTTCGCTCCGGCCAAGGTGCACAACAATCCGCAGGCGCGTCAGGAATGGGCGGTGCAACAGCTCCACTGGTCGGCCCAGGCCTCCAAGAACCTGGGCCTCACCGAGCACGCCACCTTCTCGGGCGCGTTGGCATGGCCTTTCCTCTACCCGTTCCCGCAGCGGCCAGCGGGTCTGGTGGAAGAGGCTTTCGACGAACTGGCACGGCGGTGGACGCCCATTCTCAACGCGTTCGACGAAAACGGTGTCGACCTCTGCTACGAAATTCATCCCGGCGAGGATTTGCACGACGGCGTCAGCTACGAGATGTTCCTGGAGCGCGTGAACAACCACCCGCGCGCCAACCTGCTCTATGATCCCAGCCATTTCGTGCTGCAGCAGCTCGATTATCTGGACTACATCGACATCTACCACGAGCGGATCAAGATGTTCCACGTCAAGGACGCCGAGTTCAATCCGACGGGTCGTCAGGGCGTCTATGGCGGTTACCAGAGCTGGATCAACAGGGCAGGGCGCTTCCGTTCGCTCGGCGACGGGCAGGTGGATTTCGCTGCAATCTTCTCCAAGATGGCTCAATATGACTTCGCCGGCTGGGCAGTGCTCGAATGGGAATGCGCCATCAAGCATCCCGAGGACGGTGCGCGCGAGGGCGCCGAGTTCATCAAGAACCACATCATCCGCGTGACCGAGCATGCCTTCGACGATTTCGCCTCGTCGGGGACCGACGCTGCCGCAAATCGGAAGATCCTGGGGCTCTCGTAGGTTCCAAGCCCTGCCACGCCCTCGTCTGGAGTCAGGATGAGGGCTAGTCAAACACTCTCAACAGACCTCATGGTGAGCTTGTCGAACCATGAGGGCGTGGTGCTCGGGCGCCACGAGCAAGCAATCGAGGAGGCAACAAATGGCTGAGAATGGCGCAAGGCGCATTCGCCTGGGCATGGTTGGCGGTGGCACGGGGGCCTTCATTGGCTACGTCCACCGCGTCGCGTCCCGCATCGATGGTGACTATGAACTGGTGGCAGGCGCGCTGTCGTCGCGACCGGAAGTTGCCAAGGAATCCGGCCGCAATATCGGCCTGGCCGAAGACCGCATCTACACCTCCTACGAGGAAATGGCTCGCGCGGAGGCAGCACGCCCCGATGGTATCGAGGCGGTCTCCATCGTCACCCCCAACCATATGCATTACGGTCCGGCCAAGGCTTTCCTGGAAGCCGGTATCCACGTCATCTGCGACAAGCCGCTGACGTCGACGCTGGAAGATGCGCACAAGCTGGCCGAGATCAAGCCCCGCAACGGGGCCAAGTTCTTGCTGACGCACAACTACACCGGCTATCCACTGATCCGCCAGGCCAGGGAACTCGTGGCTTCCGGTGCTCTGGGCAAGATCCGGGTCATCCAGGCGGAGTACCCCCAGGACTGGCTGACCGAACCCACCGACGACGACAACAAGCAGGCCTCCTGGCGCACCGATCCCGCCCGCTCCGGAGCCGGCGGCGCCATCGGCGATATCGGTACCCACGCCTACAACCTCGCCCGCTTCGTCACCGGGTTGAAGACGGATGCTGTCTCGGCAGATCTGACCAGCTTCGTCGAGGGGCGCCAGCTCGACGACAACGTCCATATCATGCTGCGCTTCGAGGGTGGGGCCAAGGGCATGCTGTGGGCCAGCCAGGTGGCGGTCGGCTGTGAAAACGGTTTGCAGCTCCGCATCTATGGCGACAAGGCCGGCCTGGAGTGGCGCCAGGACAATCCGAACTACATGTGGTTTACCGAATTCGGCAAGCCCAAGCAGTTGCTGACGCGCGGCGGCGCCATCTCGGGCAACGCCGCTTCAACGATGAACGTACGCATTCCCTCTGGTCATCCGGAAGGCTACCTCGAGGCATTCGCCACCTTGTATAGCCAGTTTGCCGCCGTCATTCGTGGCGAGGGTGCTGCCTATGAAGGCCTGCTGCCGACCATGGAAGATGGCGTCGAAGGCATGCAGTTTATCGTCGCTTCGGTGCAATCGAGCAAGAACGACGGCAAGTGGACCAGGCTCAGCGACGTCTGATGCAAATCAGGCGCCGTCAGTCGCACTGACGGCGCCGCTACTGAATGCGCTCGATGGAGTAGCCGGACCGCTCCAGCAGGTCGAGCACGCTGCCGTCGCCAATCAGATGCGCCGCGCCGACGATAACCAGGTTTTCCTGATTGTCCGCCAGCATGGATTCGATCGGGTCCATCCACTTGCGGTTGCGTGCATATATGAGCCGGTCCAGGAACGCTGCTTCGAAACCGCCCAGTTCCATCAGGAACAGATCGCCTAGTTCATCCGGCGTGCCGGCAGTCCAACTGCCGAGCATCTTCTCCAGCAGCTTGGGCAAGGCGTCCAACTGCTCCAGTGTCGACGTCAGCATAGCCACCTGTTCGTCCTCTGATGCGCCCGCGAGTACGTCCAATTGCTCCTGGCCGGTCTCAAGGAAGGCGAGGCGAGCTTCGGGCACTTCGGACTGAAGCACGACCTCCACACCCTCCGCTCCATAACCGTTACCAGCGAGCACCTGCATCGTGATCGTGTTGGCTGCCATCCATGGGCGCATCGCAAGGATCGACCCCATCGGCAGATCGATAACTGCAGCCTTCTGGCGCAGTTGCGCTTCAACGGCGTCATCCAACGCATCGGTGAGCAGAAAGCCGTCAGCATACAGCCCGCGAACGAAGGCCTCCGCGCCGAGTTGCGCCGCTGCGGCGGGCCGGACGTCAGTCTCGAACACCACGTCGTCTGCCTCTGCCAGGATCTGATCGAACAACTCGCTGCGCCACACGGTGTTGTCCGGCAGCACGTGAATGGAGCCAAACAGCCAGATTGCGCTGTCGTCGTCGCGCACTTGCCAGATCGCCGGAGCCGCCTGTGCCGTGAGAGTTGATAGACCGATCGCCGCAATGGAAGCGAGCAGGCGGACAGTCGGTTTCATGGCAGCGCCTCCGTGTGGTGGCTAAAGATAGGGCGGATGCTTCAGAAGACCAGACCCAGGCCATCAGAGATGCAATAGCAAAACGCCGCAACAAGTTGCGGCGCATACTTCACGCTACAGATTCAGTGCCCTTAGTGGGTCCAAGGTGTCTTGCGATCAGCCCGGAAGTTGTCGGGGTAGCTCTGACGCTTTGGAGTTGTATCGTGAGCAGGCTGGACGGAATAGGCAATGCCGTTGCGCTGGGCGTAGGCCTCAGCTGCTTCCAGTGTATCGAAGCTGAGCCGCACCTGCTGGCGCGTGTCACCCGAAGTCGTGTAGCCCATCAGAGGATCGATTTCGCGCTGTGTCGCCGGTTCATGGACCAGCACCCACTGCTGAGTCTTGCCTTTGCCCGACTGCATGACATTGCGGGAAGGGCGGTAGATACGGGCGGTCATGCAAGGTCCTTAACACGATGCGCTGCACGTCAGATGCGATGGTCGGAGTACAAAGATTCGAACTTTGGACCCCCGGTTCCCAAAACCGGTGCTCTACCAGGCTGAGCTACACTCCGAGATCGCACATTCCGTTACAGCGTTCGGTGCCTTAGGGCAAGTGTAAGCACACGGTATTGTGAGCATTGACGGAGCGCATGCCACCGTTCAGAAAACCCCTCATGTTCGCACTTGACCATCGTTGGCCGCTAGGCCTGGACCGCAAGAACTGGCCCGACCACGCAGCGGCGCTGATCTTTGTGCTTTTCGTGCTGGTTTTCTTCGACGTCTGGGTGTCGCAGTCACTCCAGGCCTGGCCCGATGTCTGGCGCGCACCCTTCAGCTTCATTACCGATTTCGGCCTGTCCGACTGGGTTCTGATTCCGGCGCTGCTGGTTTTCGTGCTGACCCTGCTCGCTTTGCTCCTGCCCCTGAGTCGCTATCGCCCGGTCATCTTTGAGCTGTCGCTGGTTTCGAGCTTCTTTTTGGTTGGCGTCGGCGTTCCCGGGCTCGTCGCCAATGGGTTGAAGCGCCTGTTTGGCAGAGCCCGTCCGGAGCACTACCTCGAAACGGGCGGCTTCCATTTCCAGCACTTCCTCAATGACTGGACGTTCCAGAGCTTTCCATCGGGGCATGCCACGACCGCCATCGGCACCGCCTTTCTGGTGAGCTTCATGGCACCACGTTTTTTTCGGCTGATTCTGCTGATCGCCGTAATGACAGGTCTCTCGCGCATCGTGATCGGAATGCACTATCCCACCGACGTCGTCGCCGGCTTCGCAATTGGAATGCTCGGCGCATATGCAGCGCGCAACATCTATGCGCGGCGGCGCTGGCTCTTCGCCTTCCGGACCGATGGCACCGTGCGCTTCCGCGGCACGCCGCATCTGCGCCGGGCCTGGCGTCGGTTGTTTCAGCGCGCCCGGGCGTAGCGCTCCAGCGCGGCTTTGAGGTCCGCCCGGAGATCCTCCACGCCCTCCAAGCCGATATGGAGGCGGAACAGGTTGCCCTCAGCAGTCCAGGGGCGCGCGGTGCGATTCTTCCCCAGCTTCACGGGAATGCAGAGGCTCTCGTAGCCGCCCCATGAATAGCCCATGCTGAACAGGCCCATACCGTCGACGAAGGCGGCAACCGATGCGCGTGGGGCGGGAGCAAGGAGGATGCTGAACAGACTTCCTGAGCCGGTGAAATCCCTTTGCCACAAGGCGTGGTCGGGATGGCTGGGCAGGGCAGGGTGCAGCACCTGCACGACCTCGTCCTGCTGTTCGAGCCAGGTGGCGATCTCAAGTGCCCGCGCCTGATGCTCCTTCATGCGGATGGCAAGGGTGCGCAGCCCCCGCGCCACCAGGAAGGCATCGTCCCCCGAGGTGAAAAAGCCCAGCAGCGCACGGGTCCGCTCCACATCGGCCCAAGCGGACTCGGTGGTGGAAATCGTTCCGGCGAAGGCGTCAGAGTGACCCACGAACATCTTCGTGCCCGCATGGACCACAAGATCGGCCCCCAGCGCCAGCGGCCTGTGATAGAGCGGACTGGCCCAGGAATTGTCGACGATGAGCCTTGCCCCACCGGCATGTGCGGCCCTGGCCAGCGCCGGAATATCCTGAACCTCGAAGGTCAGCGATCCAGGGCTTTCAGCCAGCACTGCCGTGGTGTTGGGCTGTAGTAAGTCGGAGAGGCCGCTACCGATCCGAGGATCGTAGTAGCGCGTCGTGACGCCCATGCGGGCCAGAAACCCATCGCTGAAGGCCCGGCCTGGCTCATAGGCGCTGTCGCTGACGAGGATGTCATCGCCAGCCTTGACGCAGCTCAGCAACGCAATGGTGATGGCAGCCAGCCCGGACGGCACCAGGCGAGTTCGGAAGGCGCCTTCGAGTTCGGTGATCACGGCCTCGACGCTCTCGGTTGTCGGGTTGCCGGCCCGGCCATAGAGGAAGCGCTGCTGCTGCGCCTCCATGTCGGCCAAGCTGCGGAACAGAACCGTCGAACCGCGATAGACCGGGGTGTTGACGAAGCCGAATTGATCGTCCGGCTCGCGGCCATGGTGGGTCAGGACGGTTTCAACCGAGCTTCCGGCGCCCTTGCCGCTTTTGTTGTCAGTCATCTGCGGCTCTATGCTCAAATTCCGATCAATTGGACGTCGCTGGCTAAAAGAGAGACAGGTTTGCTGTCCAATGACGCCAACAGCCCTTGACGCAACGGTCAATAGACGCTTGCATGCTTAGCAGCATCACACCGTCATTCAAAGGCGGCGGTGCCGCCGGGGACGCTGGCGCAAGCTTGACGAGCTCCGGGACACAGGGTCAGGAAACAAAAGGCAACAATATGCAAAAAACCCTCGTAACGATCGCGGTCGCGGCTTCGCTCGGCCTCGGTGCGACGGCTGCGCAGGCAGCCACTCTCGACGACGTGATCGCAAAGGACTACGTGCAGTGTGGCGTGACCGGCGGCGTGCCGGGCTTCTCTGCGCCGGACGCCAACAACGTGTGGTCCGGGCTGGAAGTCGATTTCTGCCGCTCTGTCGCCGCCGCCATCTTTGATGATCCAGACAAGGTTCGCTACACGCCGCTGACCAGCCAGGAGCGCTTCGCTGCTCTTTCCGCAGGTGAAATCGATATCCTGTCGCGCACCACGACCTGGACCATGAGCCGCGATACCGATCTGGGCATCATCTTTGCCGGCACCATGTACTATGACGGTCAGGGCTTCATGGTCCGCAAGGCCGATGGCATCGCTTCTGCACTGGATCTCTCCGGCGCCGCGATCTGCATCGAATCCGGCACCACGACCGAGCTGAACGCGGCTGACTACTTCGAGACCAACAACCTCGAATACAGCCCCGTCGTGTTCACTGACCAGGACGAAGTGGTCAAGGCCTTCGAAGACGGCCGTTGCGACGTGTATACCACGGACTCTTCGGCACTGGCCGCCGAGCGTTCCAAGTTCGCAAACCCCGATGAGTACGCGATCCTGCCGGAGATCATCTCCAAGGAGCCGCTCGGGCCGGCAGTTCGCCAGGGCGACGATCAGTGGTTCTACATCAACCGCTGGGTCTACTACGCACTGCTTGAGGCCGAAGAACTGGGCGTGACCCAGGCAAATGTCGATGAGATGCTCGGCTCGGACAACCCGGCCATCAAGCGCCTGCTTGGCGTAGAAGGCGAGTTTGGTGCTCCGATCGGCCTGCCCAATGACTGGGCCTACCGGATCATCAAGCATGTCGGCAACTATGGTGAGTTGTTCGACCGCCATGTTGGCCCCGAGACCGAGATCGGCCTTGAGCGCGGCCTGAACGCGCTCTGGACCGACGGCGGCCTTCAGTACGCGATGCCAATTCGCTAAGGCGAACACAGTTCCGGCGCTCCTTACGAGGGGCGCCGGTTCATTGTGGCGTGCGTCGCTGAGGTTGGTGTTTCCAGCAGTCCTTCGTCATTTGCTCCGTCGATGTTCGGCCGGGGCATTGCTGCGTATTGGCTGATCGACCTCTTCGGAACACGACCCTTCTGCTAGGGGACATACTCAATGGCTGCCCAAGACCATCTATCGGCACCGCCGCGGACTGCTTTCTACAACGACCCGGTGATCCGCGGCATCATCTACCAGGTGCTGGTGGCGCTGGCGGTCATTGCGTTCTTTGCCTGGATCATTCTGAATACGGCGCAGAATCTGGCCGCGCAGAACAAGTCGACCGGTTTCGACTTTTTGTTTCAAACCTCGGGATTCGGCATCAGCTTCACGCTGATTCCATTCGACCGTTCGTCCTACTATTGGGAAGCCTTTCTGGTCGGCCTGCTCAATACGCTGCTGGTGGCGGCTATCGGCATCTTCTTCGCGACCATCCTCGGATTCGTGCTCGGCGTGGCCCGGCTGTCGTCCAACTGGCTGATTGCCCGCATCGCAACGGTCTATGTGGAAGTCATCCGCAACATTCCCCTGCTGCTGCAACTGTTCTTCTGGTATTTCGCCGTGCTCAAGGCGATGCCGGCAGTGCGCCAGTCCTACGAACTGCCACTCAACACCTTCATCAATCAGCGCGGGATTATCGTTCCGAGACCGCTGCCGGACAGCGAGATGAACCTTGTCGTCGTCGCTCTGCTTCTCAGCATCGTGGCAGCCATTGGCGTCGTTCGCTGGGCACTGACAGCGCGAGCCAAAACCGGCCACTACCCGCAGCCGGTCATCTGGGGCACGCTTTTTGCCAATCTGCTGGTGACCTTGGGCTTTGGGTATTTCGCCGCAAGCCTGCTGGCTGATATCGTCCCGGCCCTTTCGAGCATCCCTGCGTTCCCGTTGATCGGCGCGGTCCTACTTGCGGTGGTGTCGCTGACGCGCTTTGCCCGATTCGGCCGCGCAGTCATCGGTTTCATTCTCACATGGGCGATCGCAGCGTTCCTGCTGGAGGGCATGTTCGCTTTCCTGCCGCCCATAATCATCGCCCTGGGCGCGTTGCTGGCTTCGGGCGCAGTTGCCTGGATCATGCTGGCGGGAGATGCCCGTCCGGCAACCGAGGGCAAGTTCCCGCTTTCGCTGCCGCTGTTGATTCTGATCGGGGTACCGGGTCTGGTCTACTGGCTGAGCGGGGCCTCGCTGGCCTTCGAACTGCCGGTTCTGGAGCGTTTCAACTTCAGCGGCGGCATTCAGCTTGTTCCTGAACTCGTGGCACTGGTGTTTGGACTGACCATCTACACCGCCGCCTTCATCGCCGAGAACGTCCGCAGTGGCATACAGGCGGTCAGCAAGGGGCAGACCGAGGCGGCTGCCTCACTTGGCCTGCGCGAGGCCGATCGGTTGCGACTCGTGGTCATTCCACAGGCAATGCGGGTTATCATCCCGCCGCTGACCAGCCAGTACCTCAATCTGACGAAGAACTCTTCGCTGGGTGCCGCGATCGGCTATCCTGAACTAGTCAACGTCTTCATGGGTACGACGCTGAACCAGACTGGCAAGGCGATCGAGGTCATTGCCATCACGATGGCGGTCTATCTGACCCTGTCGCTGCTGACGTCGACCTTCATGAACTGGTACAACGGGCGCGTCGCCCTGGTCGAGCGATAGGAGAGGCATCGTGACATATTCCTACACCCGCGAGGAAATGGTCGACGCCCGCGAAGCTCCGGTGAATACCAGCGGACCGCTCGCCTGGGCACGTCGCAATCTCTTTGCGACGCCCAGCGATGCCCTGCTGACCATACTCGCGTTCATCTTCCTAATCTGGGCCATTCCGCCCATCTATGGTTTCATTGCCCCCGATGCCATCGGCGGTAACGCCGTGGCGCCCGGCGGCACAGTCGAGGAATGTCGTCTGGAGAGTGCCGGCGCATGCTGGGCCTACATCTCCGCGCGCATGTCCTTCTTCATCTATGGCTTCTACCCGCCTGAGGAGTATTGGCGCCCCAATGTCGTCTTTGCCCTGGGTGCGCTGCTGTTGCTGCCGCTGCTCGCGCCCAGCGTTCCCTTCAAGCGCACCAACGCGGTGCTGTTTTTCGTGGTCTTCCCGATAATCAGCTTCTATCTGCTCAACGGCGGCGTACTTGGCATGCCTGCCGTACCAACCGAGCAGTGGGGTGGCCTGATGGTCACGCTCATCATTTCGCTCGTGGGCATCTTCTGCTCCATACCGCTGGGCATTCTGCTGGCACTAGGGCGGCAATCGTCGCTGCCGATCATCAAGACGCTCTGCATCATGTTCATCGAACTGTGGCGTGCCGTCCCGTTGATCACGGTGCTGTTCATGGCGTCGATCATGCTGCCGCTGTTCATGCCACAGGGCGTCACAGTGGATAAGCTGCTCCGTGCCCTGGTGGGCGTTACCCTGTTCTCGTCCGCCTACCTCGCCGAAGTCGTGCGCGGCGGACTGCAGGCGCTGCCGCGCGGGCAGTACGAGGCGGCGCAGTCGCTGGGGTTGAGCTACTGGAAGTCGATGGGCTTCATCATCCTGCCTCAGGCCCTCAAGCACGTCATTCCGGGCATCGTGAACAGCTTCATCGCGCTGTTCAAGGACACGTCCCTAGTATCGATCGTGGGCATTTTCGACCTGCTCAACACCGTTCAGGCGGCCAGTTCGGATATCGACTGGTCGTCCCCAACCCAGGCAATTACCGGCTACCTGTTCGCCGGCTTTGTGTTCTGGATTTTCTGTTTCGCCATGTCCCGCTACTCCGTCTTCATGGAGCGGCGCCTGGATACTGGTCACAAGAGGTAACGCCATGAGCGACACATCAAGCGCCACGACCGAACGCCCGGTTCCCACATCACAAATGAAGGTGTCCGACACCGATGTAGCGATCGATGTTGTGGGCATGCACAAGTGGTACGGCGACTTCCACGTTCTGCGCGACATCGACCTGCGCGTGATGCGTGGTGAACGCATCGTCATTGCCGGCCCGTCGGGTTCCGGCAAGTCCACGCTGATCCGCTGCATCAACCGCTTGGAGGAGCACCAGGAAGGTCAGATTGTCGTCAACGGCACGGAACTCACCGCGGACCTGAAGCGCATCGACGAGGTGCGCCGCGAAGTCGGCATGGTGTTCCAGCACTTCAATCTCTTCCCGCACCTGACCATCTTGCAGAACCTGACTCTCGCCCCGATCTGGGTTCGCGGCACGCCCAAGGCCGAAGCAGAGGCCACTGCGATGCACTATCTGGAGCGGGTCAAGATCCCCGAGCAGGCGAACAAATTCCCCGGACAGTTGTCCGGCGGCCAGCAGCAGCGCGTTGCCATCGCCCGTTCTCTTTGCATGCAGCCGCGCATCATGCTGTTCGACGAGCCAACCTCGGCGCTTGATCCCGAAATGGTCAAGGAAGTGCTCGAGGTCATGATCAGCCTCGCCGAAGAAGGCATGACCATGATCTGCGTGACCCACGAAATGGGATTTGCGCGTCAGGTGGCCAATCGGGTGATCTTCATGGATCAAGGTCAAATCATCGAGCAGAACGAACCGGAGACCTTCTTCTCAAATCCCCAGCATGAGCGGACCAAACTGTTCCTGAGCCAGATCCTGCACTGAAGCCTCGTTCTCCTCGGGAACACTCGCGCTGTCGTGCACAGCACGAGCCTGCCTTCGGGTTGACCTGAGAGGCGCGCCTGGCAATATGTCCGCCACAGGCAGGGGAAGCCGATTGTCGACCAGAAGTTTGAAGCGATGGCTGTCACTGGCAGCGGGCATTGTTTGCCTGCTAACTTTGGCAGTGAGCTCCACTGTTGCCCAGACGCTGGACGCCGTGCGAGAGCGGGGGTTTCTGGTGTGCGGTTCAAGCAACCCGTTGCCAGGCTTTGCACAGCAGGATGCGAACGGGCGCTGGGTCGGATTTGATGTCGACCTGTGCAGGGCCATCGCAGCGGCCATCTTCGGTGATCCCGACCTGATCGAGTTCCGCGCGCTGCGCGGGCAGGCCCGTTTCGCAGGACTGCAAACCGGCGAGATCGACGTACTGACGCGCAACGGTTCCTGGACCTACCAGCGCGACACCTCTTACGGCGCCCGCTTCGTGGCGCCCAGCTTCTTTGATGGCCAGGCTTTCCTCGTACCGGAGTCACTCGGGCTGGTGTCGGCATTCGAGCTGAACGATGTCAGCATCTGCGTGACCGACACGACGGGCGACCTGCAACGACTGGACGAGTTCTTTTTCACTAACCAGGCGGCGTTCTCCGAGGTGGTTTACGAGGACATCGCCGATCTGTCCGTAGCTTACCAGTCGGGCCGTTGCCAGTTGATCTCCGCGGCTGGCCATCAGCTGCAGGCTATCCGGCGGCATCTGCCGGATCCTACCAGGCACCGGATTTTGCCCGAACGCATCTCAAAGGAGACGCTAGGACCCGTAGTGCGTCAGGGCGATGACCAGTGGTTCAACATCGTAAAATGGGTCCTCTACGCCCTGATCAACGCGGAGGAAGCTGGCATCACCTCACGCAACGTCAATTCCCTGCTGGCGGCTCGCACGCCGGTGGTCCGCCGCATCCTGGGTGTGGATGCGGACTTCGGCACGGCGCTTGGATTGTCGCCATCGTTCATGGCCGATGCCATTCGCGCCGTCGGCAACTATGGCGAGCTCTACGACAGCAACTTCGGGCCGCAGACGGGCGCCGCCTTGCTGCGCGGCCAGAACGCCCTTTGGGGCAATGGCGGGCTGCTCTATGCCCCGCCTGTCCGCTAGCGGAGTTCAGCTGGCAAACAACAGGCTCACCCGCCGGTTCTGCTTGCCCTTCTTTTCGATTTTTCCAAGGGCCAGGCGGCCTATTTCCCCAGTGCTGCGCACGTGGGTGCCGCCGCAGGGCTGCAGGTCTACATCGCCAACGCGGATCAGGCGCACCCGCCCCTGACCCATCGGCGGCTTCACGTTCATGGTCTTGATGAGGTCGGGGTTGTCCGCCATCTCCGCGTCGGTGATCCACTCCTGCGTCACCGGGTAGTCAGCGGCCACCATGTCGTTCAGAGCTGCCTCCAGCGCGGTCAGGTCACCCGGCACCTCCGGCATGTCGAAGTCGAGGCGTCCCTTGTCTTCTCCCACGGAGCCTCCTGTGACGGCGAAGGGCAGGGCGACCGACAGCAGATGCAGCGCCGTATGCATGCGCATGAGCCGGTGCCGTCGTTCCCAGTCAACGCTGACCACCACCTCATCGCCAGTCGCAAGCATGCCTTGGCCCGCCGCCGGCAGATGCACGATCTCCGTCTTGTCTCCTTCGGGATGAACCGCCGTGGTGATAGCGACCACTAGTCCGTCGCGCCGCCGTATGGTTCCGCTGTCGCCCGGTTGACCGCCCGAAGCGGCGTAACAGACCGTGCGGTCAAGCACGATGCCGCCGTCTGACGTGACCGACACAACCGTTGCTGGCGCCAATTGCAGGTAGCTGTCGTCACGGAACAGAAATTCGGTCATGGCACAAACCTCAGAGCAGGGGAGAGAGCAGGCGGGCAGCCTGCGTCATGAAACGCATGGGCAGCGATCGGCGCTGGACCTCGATCATGCTGACCTGCCGGCAGAGCTTGAAGTCTTCGAGCAGCATGGTTTCGATTCTGCTGATGGTCTGCTGGTTGGCAAACCACATCGTGATTTCGAAGTTGATGGCGAAGGACCTGTTGTCGAAGTTGACACTGCCGACAGTCGCAATCTGATCGTCCATCAGCACCACCTTCTGATGTAGAAAGCCGTCCTGATATCGGTAAATGGCAACCCCGTGCTCGATCATGGCATCGGCATGGGCGATGCTGGCCAGCCAGACCAGCTTGTGGTCGGGCTCGTCGGGAAGCATCACCCGAACATCCACCCCGCGCAGCTTGGCGGCGAACAAGGCAGTGCGGATGTCGGTGTCTGGCACGAAATAGGGGCTCACGATCCACAGTCGTTCACGCGCCCGCCCAATAATGTCGGTGAAGGCGATGGCACATTCCTCGAGCTTGTCGGCCGGGCCGCTGCCCATCACCAAAACGGACTGGTCACCTGGCGTTGCCACGGTGTCCGGCGGCGCCGAAGGCAGCACCTCGCCCGTGGCCCATTGCCAGTCCTCCCGAAAGAGCAGTGCGCATCCAAGGGCCGCCGGACCCGATACCCGAACATGGGTATCACGCCAGCGCCCGAAACGAGCATTTTGGCCGAGGTATTCCACGCCCACATTGTGCCCGCCGACCCAGGCATGCTCGCCATCTACCACGACGATCTTGCGGTGGTTCCGGTAGTTGATCCGCGTCGGGCCGTAGATGCGCAGAAACTTGTGTCGCTGATTGAAGCCGGCCACCTGGATGCCCGCCTTGCGCAATTCTTCGCGATAGCGCCGCGGCATGCCGGTGCTGCCTACATCGTCGTACAGCAGGTAGACCTTCACCCCGGCATTGGCCCTCTCGATCAGCCGCTCTGCCAGTTCGCGCCCGAGTGCATCGTCTCGTACAATATAGAACTGTACCAGCAGATAGCGTTGCGCCTGGGCGATGCCATCGAAGATCGAGTCAAAGGTCGCGCGGCCGTCGACCAGCAGTTCCACCTCGTTGCCCTTGAGGAAGGGCACTTCAGATACCTTCACCTGCACCGGCCATTCAGAGCTGGTCTCCCCGTCGATGAGGGTGAGATCCTTGGCGCGCAAAGGGCGAGCTGCGCGGCCGTTGCGAATGCGATCCGTGGCGTAGTCGTCAAAGGCCTTCCAGCCAAACAGCAGGTAGAGAAACACTGTCGGGACCGGCAGCAGGGCAAGCGCCAGTATCCACGCGATCGAACCCTGCGAGGTGCGCGAATTCATGATTTCGCGCACGGCGCAGATGAAGGCGAGCAGGTAGATGGCCGACATGATCGCGGCGACCACATGGAGGTCCGCGATGACGGCTTTCAGGAAATCATCGATACCGATCAATGCACACCGCAGGAGTCGTGACGCGCCACCTTATCAGGGCGTCGCCGTTGGACAATCCCGACGGTGTTACGGCTGCTCAGCCTCGATGATGTCCGAAATATCGATCGACGTCCGTCCCTCGAGCCACGTCGGGACCGGAAGCTGCTTTGCGTGCAGGAAATCCGGATTGAAAATCTTGCTGGCGTAGCGGTTCCCATAGTCGCAGAGGATGGTGACGATCGTCTTGCCCGGCCCCAGGTCCTGCGCCATCCGCACCGCGCCGGCGATATTAATGGCGCTCGACCCGCCGAGGCAAAGGCCTTCACGCTCGAGCAGGTCGAATATGTAGGGCAGGGCCTCGGCGTCGGAAATCTGGTAGGGATGGTCGACAGTCAGGCCTTCCAGATTCGCGGTGATGCGACCCTGGCCGATGCCCTCGGTGATGGAGTTGCCCGAGGATTTGAGCTCGCCATGGGCGTAGTAGTTGAACAGCGCGGCTCCCTCTGGATCAGCGAGACCAATCTTCACATCCGGATTGCGTGATCGAAGTGCATCGGCCACGCCTGCGAGCGTGCCCCCGGAGCCCACGGCGCAGATGAAGCCGTCGATCCGGCCATTGGTCTGCTGCCAGATTTCCGGTCCAGTCGTTTCGAGATGCGCGCGCCTGTTGGAGACGTTGTCGAACTGGTTGGCCCACACCGCGCCGCCCGGCAGCTCCCGGTTGAGCTTTTCTGCCAGCCGCCCCGAAATCTTGATGTAGTTGTTGGGGTTCTTGTACGGCTTGGCCGGTACTTCGATGACCTCGGCGCCGTAGAGGCGCAACGCGTCCTTCTTTTCCTGGCTTTGGGTCTCGGGGATCACGATGACTGACTTGAAGCCGAGAGAGTTTGCGACCAGCGTAAGGCCGATACCAGTGTTGCCGGCAGTGCCCTCGACGATCGTGCCTCCGGGCTTGAGCGTATCCGACTGCACCGCATCGTGGATGATGAAGAGCGCCGCGCGATCCTTGACCGACTGTCCCGGATTGAGGAATTCGGCTTTGCCCCAGATCTCGCAACCAGTGAGCGTGGATACGCGGTTGAGGCGGATCAGCGGTGTATTGCCGATGGCGGAAATCAGGTCTTTGTGCTTGGACATGGAGCGATCTGGTAGGGCTGCAAACTCTCATGCTAGGCGGCAGGTTCACGGCTCGCAAGGCATAACCGACTTTGGCGGCACGACTTTTCGCCGGACCGGCTTCCCGCGCAACGCCAGCACGCCGGCGTCACCTAGACGCAATTTCATTCCAGCTCAGAGCTGCGCCGCCGCCTCCAGTGCCCGGGCGCGGCTCGTCTTGAGGTCTACGATGGGGATGGGATAATCGACGCCCAGCGTGACACCGGCGGTTTGCAGGACCGGGCGTGGGGCGTCCCAAGGGTGATGAATCCATTCGGCAGGCAGCCGCGATAGTTCTGGGACCCAATGGCGAATATAGTCTCCCGCAGCGTCAAAGCGTTCGCCCTGCGTTACAGGATTGAAGATGCGAAAATAGGGCGCGGCGTCCAGGCCGCTGCCGGCGACCCATTGCCAGCTCGTCGGATTGTTCGCGACGTCGGCGTCGACCAGGCAGTCCCAGAACCACTGTTCGCCCAGCCGCCAGTCGATCAGCAGATTCTTGGTCAGCAACGAGGCGACAAGCATGCGGACACGATTCTGCATGTAACCTGTGTTCCACAGCTCTCGCATTCCAGCATCGATGATCGGCAGTCCCGTCCGGCCTTGCTGCCAGGCGGTAAGGTCCGCCCTGGCATCGCGCCAGGCAATGCCAGCGTATTTGGGCTGCATCGGCACCGATTCTATCGCCTCGCGGTAATAGAGCTGGTGGTAGCTGAAGTCGCGCCAGGCTAGTTCGGAGAGGAACTTGTCGATGGCAGACTGGCGGTCGGTCTCGGCATGAGCGATGGCCTGGGCGGCGTGCCACACCTGACGGGGGCTGATCTCGCCAAAGCGCAGATGCGGTGACAGCAATGACGTGGCGCTCCTGTGGGGGAAGTCCCGACCCGCCGGGTATTGTTCCAGCTGTTCATCGAGAAAATCGGCGAGGCGTTGTTTGGCCGCTGCCTCGCCTATCGACCAGTGCGGTGCGAGCTTGCTGCTCCACTTCGGGGGGCGATACTCATCGTCGATCGGCGAGGCAAGCCGCGAGGGGCCCGCCGGTGGCGGTGCCAACGGGGTGGGGATGGCCATGTCCCGCAGCTTCTTCCAGAACGGGGTGAAGACGGAATAGGGTTTGCCCTGACCGGTTGCGATGGCCCACGGCTCTACCAGCACATTGGCGACGAAGGAGTCGACCTGGACATCGGTCTGCCTGAGTTGCCGTTTGATATCAGCATCGGCCTCGCATTCGCCCGGGGCATAGCGGCGGTTCCAGAACACCGCAGTCGCTCCGTGCTCTGCCACCAGCGCGGGTATGATCGCCCTTGCGTCGCCGCTGCGGACCTGCAGCGCCACACCACGTTCGGCGAGGGCAGCACCAAGTGCTCCAAGGCTGTGATGCAGCCACCATCGCGCCGCTGCCCCCGGTACACGGACGCCCTCGGTCGTTTCGTGGATGTAGACCGCGATGACCGTCCCGCCGGATCGAGCGGCCGTGCTGAGCGCGGGATTGTCGGCTATGCGCAGGTCATTGCGCAGCCACACGATGCTGTTCAATGCCATGAGTTTGCCTCCGCCAAGCAACTACGGCCTTCGGCGCCGGTTGGTTTCAGCGCTATTCCATGACTTCGGCAAGGTGCTCCAGCGCCGCGCTCCACGCTTCGATGGAAAAGATGCGCGTTTCGGGATCCGCGTGGGCCAGCCCTCGTTCCGTGAGGGTGACGCGGGTCTGATCTTCGCCCAGCGCCTTGAAGGCGATCTCAAGCACGAAGATCAGTTCCTCGGCATCCTCGCCCTCGCCATCCTGGTGCACCCAGGACATGACGAGCTTCTCGTTCTCCACGAACTGCAGGATTTCTCCGCTGACCACATGGTCGTCGGGATCTTCGTCGTCGCCAAAGGTCGTGAATGTGTATTCGCCGCCCTCGAAGGCGTCGAGCTCGGCCTGGTCTGCCTGCCATTGTTCAATCAGCGCAGGGTCGGTCCAGGCCGCGAACACGTCGGCAACGTTGGCGTCGATAGTGCGCGTCAAAGTGATCTGGCTCTCGCCATCGGTATCCATGCCGTCGTTCATTGCCGGCTCCTTCTTCGGAAAACGCTGTTGGCCGCTCTTGCTGAATCTCAGTCTGCCCGATGCAGTTCCGCATGGCGCGGCAGGAAGAGGGTGAGAAAGCCCAGGAAGGGCAGGAAGCCGCACAGCCCGAAGACTGCGACGATGCCGATCCAGTCGGCGAGGGCGCCCAGCACCGCTGCGCCGATGGCGCCTATGCCAAAGGCAAAGCCGAACACAAATCCTGCGACCATTCCCACCTTGCCGGGCACAAGTTCCTGCGCATAAACCACAATGGCCGAAAACGCGGAGGACAGGATCAGCCCGACCAGCACGCTGACGACCGCGGTGCCGGTCAGGTTCATATGCGGCAACAGCAGGGTGAATGGCAGGGCGCCAACGATGGAACACCAGATCACTGTCAGCCGCCCGAACCGGTCGCCCATCGGCCCGCCGATGAAGGTGCCGGCAGCAATCGCTCCCAGGAACAGGAACAGGTAGAGCTGCGCTTCTTCTGCCGTCAGCCCAAACTTCTCGATCAGGAAGAAGCTGTAGTAGCTGGTGATCGAGGCGATATAGACATACTTGCTGAGCAGCAGAGCGCCGATCACGAGGAACGCCACCGTCAGTCGCCGCCGGGACAGAATCTGCTGGGCTGCCCGGAGAACTGGCTGGCCCGACTGCGCGCGTTGATGAGCGGCGTACCACCGGCCGACAGCCGACAGGATCACGAGACCGGTCACCGCGACAATAGCGAACCACGCCGTGCTGCCCTGGCCCCGCGGCAACAGGAAAAAGGCGGCGGCCAGTGGCCCGATGGAGGTACCGATATTGCCGCCGACCTGAAACAGCGACTGTGCAAAGCCCAACCGGCCGCCCGAGGCCAGTCGCGACACCCGGGACGCTTCCGGGTGAAAGATCGCCGAACCCACGCCACCCACCATCGCCGCCAGCATGAGCAGCCCGAAGGAATTTGCGGTCGCGATCAGGATGATGCCGGCGAGGGCGAACACCATGGAAACCGCCAGCGCATAAGGCTTGGGGTTCTTGTCGGTGTAGTAGCCGACCAGAGGCTGCAGGATCGACGCCGTCATCTGCTGCGCCAGGGTGATCAGCCCGATCTGCACATAGTTCAATCCGTACGCGTCCTTGAGCAGCGGGTAGAGCGCTGGCAGGAGGAACTGCATCAGGTCATTGAGCAGATGGGAGGCGCTGACGGCCACGAGGATGGTGAGCGAGGTCTTTTGCACCGCAGGTGCAGCCTTGGCCAGAACGGCGTCCATTGAGAGAGGTCCAACAGCAGGAGTGTGCCGCACCCGTAGCGCGCGGGATGCCGGCTGGCAATGCCGCGCCGATGCAACGCCCGCCACTTCGCCGGCGTTTTCCCTGCGAGGAGAACCGACTGACATGACCAACAATCATTTCGTGATCTCGCAGCGCGAGAGCGGGTGGCAGTTCAGCTACAGAGGCGACGTGACGGCGCCGTTCGCCACCAAGCAGCAGGCGGTTGCAGCCGCCATAGACGCCGCCGGTAAACTTGAGGATGCTGATGTGGAGGTCGTCGTCCATGATGCGGACTTCCGTGCCGAAACGGTCTGGCGCAGCGGCCAATCCGGCTCCACGGCGCAATAGCCGTCAGGACGACAGAAATGTCAGAGAAATGGCTCCGCGAGCTGGACTCGAACCAGCGACCATTCGATTAACAGTCGAACGCTCTACCAACTGAGCTATCGCGGAACACCAAGGCTTCCCTGCGGAAGCGAGGTCCGTTTAGCGGACTTGATTTGCTTTGCCAAGCCCTCAAATGCCGAGCGTGTGAATAAGTGACGACAGCCTCGGCTCAGGCCAGCCGCCCCAGTGCGACGAGGTCGCCGACCGTGTTCACATTGGCAAAAGGATCAGTGCTGGTCCTGCCGGCCCAGTCGACAGAGCGCGTGCGGATGGCTTGTTGCAGGACCTTGAGGCTGTGCGCGGCCTTACCTTGGCGGACCTGTTCTGGGAGCGCGGTAAGGGCATCGATGCGCCAGACCGCGTTCGGTGGGTAAGGCTGGTCCCGCCAGGCGGCGCAGGCAGCATCAGCATCGCCCAAGGCGTCGATCATCTGGGCGACGAAGTCGGGAGGCAGGAATGGCGTGTCCACCGCAGCCGACACCAGCAGTCCCTCGCGGTGGTCCTGGGCGTGAAGCCAGGCGATGGCCGCGGCCAGCCCGGCCAGCGGGCCACCCACGGGCCCGGTAAGGTCGGCCACCGCGACTGCACCAGCCGGCAGTTCCATGTCAGCGCCGCCCGGGCCAGTGGCGATCAGGAGAGGGCTTTGGGTCGCGCCCAGGGTTGCCGTCACCCGATCCACCAGCCGCACTCCGCCGACCCGCAACGTCGCCTTGCGGACGTCACCGAGGCGTTCGCCCTTGCCGCCAGCGAGGATCACGGCGTGAGGGCAGTTCATTTCCCGCTGACCGCTGGCTCCGCAGGAACGCCGAATCGCAGCATCAGCATGACCGTAATGCCGGCGACCAGTCCCCAGAACGGCGCGCCGACGCCGGCCACGGTGATACCCGAAGCAGTGGTCACGAAGGTCAGGATGGCCGGGAGCCTGCTCTCCTCAGCCGCCAGCGCGCCGGAAAGCGCGGCAGCCAGACTCGACAGCAGCGCTAGCCCCGCCACGGCCTGGATGAGCAGGGGGGGCGACGCCGCGATGAATGCGGCCGCCAGGCTCGCTGCCGGTGCGAGCAAGAGATAGACGACGCCCGCCGCGACGGGCGCCGGCCAGCGCTTGGCAGGATCGGGATGCGCTTCGGGACCGGCGCAGATCGCTGCAGTGATGGCGGCGAGGTTGCTGGTGTGCCCGCCGAGGAAACTCGTGGCTGCGCTCCCCAGGCCGGTCATGATGAAAAGTGGTGCTGGCTTGGGCGTGAAGCCATTCGCCTTCAGCACGGCAAGGCCAGGCAGATTTTGCGACGCCATCGTTACCACGTAGAGCGGCAGGCCGATGCGCAGGATCGCGTCGAGCGTGAAAACGGGCATCACAGGAACCAGGCTGGGCCAACTGCCATCCAGCGCTCCGGACGGCAGGTGCGTTGTCGTAGCGAGGATGATGCCGGTCACCACCACGGCGATCGGCACGGCATAGCGCCTGGCAAATCGCAACCCGATGATCCAGGCGAACAGGATTGCGAGCGCCGGCACCGGCATTTCTACAATCGCTGTAATGGGCGCGAGGCAGAGCGTCAGCAGCATCCCAGCGAGCATGGCGTTGGCGATGGGGGCGGGAATGGCGGCAATCAGCCTGGCGAGCGGCTTGATGAGACCCGTCAGCACGATCAGCAAGGCTGCCAAGAGGAACGCACCCGCTACGGCCGGAAATCCGCCCACAGGCTCGCCAACGGTCAGCAGGAACGCGACGCCAGGGGTCGACCATGCGAAGCTCACCGGCAGCTTCACGCGCGCGCTCACCGCGATATTGAGGATGCCTATGGCGATGCAGACGCTCATCAGACCCGATCCGGCCTGCTGGGGCGACGCCCCGGCGGCCGTCAGGGCGGCCAGCACCAGCGTGAACGTGCTGGCGTAGCCAACGATGGCGGCCAGCGCCCCTGCCATCGATGGCTGCAGGAATTCGCGCCTGTCACCGCTGCTTTCCGACCGCTCGCCCACTCTTTGCCCCCGTTCGCGCGCAACCTAGGCAAGTGCATGGCTATGGTGAAGCCCAAACAGCGACGCGACGGCGAAAAAGATCAGTCCTGCAGGTTAGATACTGCAGGGCGCAGCTCAAAAGGACTGCCGGAATCCCAATGCAGCGCCGGCAGCCGTACTGCCTTGGACGTGACCGGCATCGATGCGGTATTGCAGGCCGATCTGGAGTTGCCCCGCCTGCACCGGGACCTCGTAGTTGAGGCTGAGATCGACTTCTCGACCGCCCGGAGCTAGGTCGGCGTGCACCTGCCTGTGCTCAATGACGCCGTCGGCCCCTCGCGAAACCGGCAGTGCCAGACCCATCGTGCCCGTCTCGATGCGTAGCGGCTGTGACACCGAAAAGCCCAGCGCATCGTTGTCGTGCAGAACGCCCGCCATCCTTGCCCCCACCTCGAAGCCGGAAAAGTGGATGTCCGACATTGCGATCACCATGCCGGCCGCAGCTCCCGCTGGCCGTGCCACGCCATATTCCAGCCGACCGAACAGCTCGAGGCCCGGCGCAATGATCTGGTCGACACCAAGATGGGCCGTTCCCGCGGCGCTGCCACTGCCCAGATCGAAAGCGGCGTTGCGCCCCAGGCCGAGCAGGCTGCCCTCCTCGCCCATGAAACTGAGTCCCATGGCGACGCGGCTGCCTTGACTCTCGAGTCCCAGCTTCAGGCCGGCGCCGGCGACCCCATTCTGTTGGCGCGCAGCGCCTTCGCCGACGAGCCCGACTGCCGTGATCGCAACAGGTCCGGCGTGTTGGGTCGAGACCATGGCAACGGCATCGCGCGCCGTCGAGAAGACCGAGGCACGCGCGTTCAAGCTGCCAGATCCCTCGGTTTCGAACACACCGCTGGCGCTGGACAGCAGCGCGATCGAAGTCGAGGCGGCGCCACCAGCCGGCGTCTTCTCCTGTACCGCCGCATAGGAGGGCAGCACGCCCAAGTGGGGCCCGGCCACTGCCGCCATAAGGTCTGGCAGCATGGCGTGCCGCGGCGCTGCGACCAGGTCCGATCCCTGCACGGCAAAGCCCCGGTTGAGGCTGTCGAACACCGCAATATCGTTGCCTGCCAGAGCCGAGGCCAAACCGTCGCCGAACGGGGCGGGGGTGACCAGCGTGCTCTCGGCCAGACTTACGCGCTCACTGGTGACGACGTCGTCACCGGACAGCACCGCTAGAGTGCCGATCGGGCTCAGCGCGGCGGCGATATCGAGAACCCCGTGGCCCCATTCCTCGGAATAGGCGTGAGTCACCCCATTGCCGAAATCGACGCTCCCGGCGACAGGGATGCTCAAGGCTGAGAACCAGCGATTGTCGGCGCTGGCGAGTAAGCGTTTGCCCCATTCCTCCGCAGTCAGGTCCGGAAACGCCTCGGCCAGCAGGGCCACGGCGCCGGCGATTTGCGGTGCGACATAGGATGTGCCCGTGCCGGCCGAGTATCCGCTATCCGACGCTGCGTTGGCGGCTGTCGTGGTGCCGTCGCCGGCGATGCAGAAGCGGGCCGTGAGCCCGCAGGGCGCCGACAAGCGGATGGCACGGGAGATGTCACCAGTCGCGTCGACTTCGAAATAGCCGTTGGCAGCGGCGATCCATGCACCCTGCAGTCGACTGTCGAAGACCGGCAGCGCCGCCATCACGTCGCCCGAGGCGATCGAATTGTCGTTCGACAGCGCCCAGACCACCACGCCGCCATCCTGAAAGCCGTTGAGCGCATCGAGGTAACCCTGCCACCGAGTGACGCCATAGTTGGCGATCAGGGCATTAAGCCCTTGGGCGACGGTCTGGCCGGGGTTGGCGGCCAGGTGGGCCTGCATCGTCGATGCCGGCAACGGGAAGCCCCAGGAGTTGTTCTGCGCCACTGCTCCGAGCGAGGACGCGTGCAGCGTTCCCTGCGTGACATTGCCGATGTCGAATGCAGCGGCCCCAGTCGGGTTGAGCGCCGTCAGGTGCAGGCTGGCGCCTGGCGCCACCCCATGCATGCCGACACCGTCCTTCTTGCCAGCAACAAGAGACGCAACGTGGGTGCCGTGATCACTCACCGGCAAGGCACCCCACTGCTGAATAGTCTTGCCCGACAGTTCCTGGTGGCTGACCCGAAAACCGTCATCGACCACGGCCACCATCTGTCCAGTGCCGGTCAGTCCCGATGACAACGCTTCGTGGAGGTTGTGCAGCTCATAGGCTTGGGACTGGTTTCCCGTCGGTCCGCCCGAGGCCGCGCATCCGGCATGGACACAGTTGCCATTGGCGTTGCGGAATTCCGGGGAGACCAGAATCTGCGCGGCGACGACGGGGTCCAGGGTCACGCCCGCGGATGCCCAGTTTTGTGTTGGAGGGGGGGCGGGGGTCGATGTGGCGCCAGGCGGCGAAATAGGCGCGGGCAAGGATACCGGCGTCTCGCCCGCGGGCGCGCCGGTCCCTCCGGAGCAGCCAGCTAGCATGGTCACCGACAACAGGGCAGCGGGTATGGCAGGCGGCAGGTAAAAGCGAGGCATGGAGGCTGGCATAACCCTAGAGAATCAGGTCGCGCCCCCGCACCCGTCGTTCTTTGCGCCTAACATGTTCGCTCCAGCGACGGTCATCACAAATTCCTGATCGTCGCCACCGGCAGGCCGCTGACCATTCGCCCCGCCACGAGATCGCGCACACCGGCCTCGTGGCTCTCGATGCTCAGCCCGTCTGGACCGTACCATTGGCTTAGCGCCGCCGGGTCCATCCACGCCGCAAACACCTTGGGGCGCGGGTGCCGAGTCGGGTCGCTCAGGGCGTGGAAGGCCAGGTCAAGCAGGGTGGAGTGGTAAGGCATGCCCAACGCCTGGCATCGCCATATGAAGGTACATACCTTACTGATGTGGTTTCTGGAGCCCGCCATCCGTTCGCGTTGTCCTGCTGACTTCGCTCGATGGCTTTGCCACAAGTACCGACAGCACCCCCGAAAAGCCCTTCGGTGAGGATTGGGAGCGCTTTGTCGCCTCCTATGTCGCCACCCGCACCTTTCGCGAGCGTGTATCTCGTCGACCAGCTGTCCCGAGCGGCCGGCTATCGGCCGCATTGCAGCTACATCTCACAATGGGGAGGACACCCGAGCATGGCCAGTGCAGGTGTCGATAGGGTTCTGGAGCCATATCTGGCGCGTCACGAGATCACCTTCAGGTTCGCAAAGGCCAAGATTGACCTGCATGACATCGGGCTCGCACTTCAGTACTGCGCCAAGACCAACGGGGCAGAGCTCTTGGTCATGGGCGCATTCAGACAAGGGCGGCTGCAGCAATTCGTCCTTGGTGGAGCCACGCGGCACGTCTTGAACCACTTGCAGCTCCCCGTGTTCATGTCCAACTCCTGAACCAGTCTCGACCTGGGAGGCGGCTTTGGGAAGCCGGTTGTGCGAGTGCGCATAGAAGTCTTCCGGCTGTGCAGGCCGGTCGAGTCGTCGGGATTTTACGTCGAGAGCATGTTCTTGGACGTCTGCTTGAGTTGGGGTGAACGGCGGCTCTCAAGATGAGGACATTCTCCAGGCTCTGGATCAGCGTCCCGAGAAGGGCGATCGCGTAACCCTCCATCAGGTTAGGAGCAAGCTCGGCGACACAACGATGTCGTCGATACTGCTGTGATGGCCCTCTGGAGCTCTCACTCCCTTCGGAGACATCCTTGGTTCCCGCCCGGAACTAGTGATGCGACGGCTCAAGATTGGGTCTCTGGCTTCCGCTGATAAACGACGCTGCCCAATCAAGCCGCCTCGTTCTCGACGGTAAGGCGCTCACTGGACCAAGCGCGAAGCAGCGTTGACGCGAGCCCCCTGAACTACACCGCACTAATCAAACTTTCCCCGCTCATCTTGGCCGGCTTTGATACTCCCATGAGATCGAGTAGCGTTGGCGCAACATCGGCGAGCCTCCCATTGCGCAGAGATCGCTGCGCCTTGTTGAACAGCAGTATCGGAACGGGATTTGTGGTGTGAGCTGTGTGAGGCCCTCCGGTAAGCGGGTCCCGCATCAACTCGCTGTTGCCGTGATCGGCAGTCAAAAGCAGCGCCCCACCAGCGGATTGGACCGCATCGGCGACGAGGCCGAGCTGAAGGTCTACGGCTTCGACCGCCTTGATGGTGGCATCCAGGTTGCCTGTATGTGCGACCATATCGGGGTTGGCGAAGTTCATGACTATCAGGTCGTATCTGCCCGAAAGGATTGCCTCGACGGCGCGGTTGCCGACCTCCGGTGCTGACATCTCCGGCTGGAGGTCGTAGGTGGCAACATCTGGCGATGGCACGATGATCCTGTCCTCGCCGGCAAAGGGCGCTTCCCTGCCGCCGTTCAGGAAATAGGTCACGTGCGGATACTTCTCGGATTCCGCTATCCGCAGTTGGGTGCGCCCCGCCTTGGAAACCGTCTCGCCGAGGCCGTTGGGAAGCGTCTGCGCTGTAAACAGCGGTGTCATGACGCGGTCCAACTCATCGCTGTACTGCGTCATGCCAACTGCAGCAGCGAGCTTGGGCATGCGTCGCGCGAAGCCATCGTATCCAGGATCAAGCAGGGCGGTGACGATGTGCCTGACCCTGTCAGCGCGGAAGTTGAACGAAAGCAGAGCGTCGCGGTCGTGCAAGCCGAGATATCCGCCGATGACCGAGGTGGGCAGGAACTCATCGGTGATCCCCCTCGCGTAAGCGTCGGCGACTGCCGCCTGAGCCGTGGGAAAAGCTGCGCCCTCGGCGTCGACCATAGCGTCATAGGCGGTCTTGATGCGGTCCCACCTGTTGTCGCGGTCCATCGCCCAGTAGCGTCCCGTGACCGTGGCGATGCGGACAGATGGGGGCAGGGCAGCCTCGAGTTCTGCCAGGTAAGCGGCACCGGCCTCGGGAGACGTATCGCGGCCATCGGTGAACGCGTGCAGAACGGCTCGAACGCCCGAGGCCGCCAGGATATGTGCGAGCGCAACGGCATGGTCCTGGTGCGAGTGGACGCCGCCCGGCGATATGAGACCCATCAAATGGCAGGTACCGTTGCTGGCCTTGAGCGCCGGGATCAGCCCCGACTCGCGGACGAGTTGCGCCAGAGTTCCATCTGTCGCAGCCATTGTGATGCGTGGCAGGTCCTGCATGACCACGCGGCCAGCGCCAATGTTGAGATGCCCCACTTCGGAGTTTCCCATCTGGCCTGCGGGCAGCCCAACCGCGGGTCCGAAACTGTCGAGGAAAGCATACGGGCACCGCTCCCACAGCCCTGTGAAAATCGGCGTTCGGGCCAGGCGGACCGCGTTTGTCTGCAGTCTCCTCTCGCCAGCCCCAGCCATCGAGAATAGTCAGAACTACTGGTCGTGACGCCATGGCAGCCTCCTGCATTCCATTTGCTACAAGCCCTTGCCGGAGTGCCGGAAAATCACGGAAGGAGTGTGAAGGCCGGACGCATACTTTCCAGCCACTCAGCTATGCTCGAGCCTCGTATGTGAGAGGCCGCTCAGCGAATCGGGTATCAATGGAAACGTCTCGAACCGCGCCCTGGATGCGCGGGCGGCGATCAGGCGCATGTTTCCGGCAGGGCCTCAGAACTGCAGCGCCCTCGACTTTGCACGGCGAGGGGTATTAGGTCCTTGCAAGACTGCCGCCTCCCTGTCGCGAGAAATGCTACGAGTTCTCCAACGAGGATGGGCGAGGGTGACCTGCGCGCAGCGATGACCTACGCTGACACGTCGAAGCCTTTTCCCGCATCGACTTCCCCAATGCCAACAGCGACATGGATACAGGCGGTCGATAGTTGCGCAGCGGCGACTACCGGAGTGGTGCTCCAACGCCAACCCGGAACGCGCGTGATCGCATCCTGAAGCAGCTTCCGTGCACGGCATTGACACGTCCCGTTTCGGTCGTCGGATGAGCGGGTCAACGTCCCTGAAAGCAGACTTCCCTCCTGCATTGCAGCGCTGGCTAGCAACTGCATTGGATCTTACATTTCCAAGGACTGAGGGCTTTGCCCGCAACTCACAGTTGCCGGGATGTCACACGGAGGTTGATGCCGGTATCCGGGCGCACAGTCATCAGCATGGTCGGATGCGGCAAGGCGTGCGGACCTGGAGCAAAGCGGAAACGAGACAGCAAGGTCCCCAAGATGATCTGCGCTTGCATCATTGCAAAGTTGGCGCCAACACAGACTCGCGGGCCTGCTCCAAAGGGGAGATAAGCATAGCGGTCCCGCGCCTTGACCTGCTCAGGCAGGAAGCGGTCCGGGTTGAAGGTATTGGGACTGTCCCACAGCGTTGCGTGGCGATGCAGCGCATAGAGCGGCAGAAAGATCACATCATTGGTGTGAATGTCGCGACCACCCAGCTGGTCGTTTGCGAGCACTTCGCGCGCCAGCATTCCCACTGGTGGATAGAGCCGCATGGATTCCTCAAGGATGCGCCGGCCGAGCGGCATATTCTCAAGATGATCCAGGCTGGCAGGCTGATCCCCGAGAACGCTACGAGCCTCGGCATGAGCTTCTTCCTGGATCTCTGGATAGAGCGCTAACAGCTGCAGGGCCCAACTGAGCGCCAGCGCCGTCGTTTCGTGTCCCGCAACAATGAAGAACTGCATGTTGTGCAGCACGTCGTGGGCCGACATTGTGCGCCCGGTCTCAGGATCCGTTGCCTTGAGCATGAAATCGAGTAGGTCATCAGCCTTGCCGGTGGCCTGCGCGCGGCGAGCGTCAATCGCCTTGGCGACCATTTCGTGCATGGTATGTACGGCCCCATAGCCTAACAGCTCCCCCGGACGCGGGAACCAGCTGGGGACGCGCAAAAAGTCGAGAAGCGATGCTTTTCCGGCAGTTTCAAAATAACGAGTTATGGCAGCGCCATAAACCTTGGCATCGAAGTGCTCCCGGCCCGACAAGGCGACCTCGCAGATGACATCGAAGGTCGCAGTGAGCATCTCGGCAACCATTTCGGCATTGGGTGCCGCAGCCTGCAATCGCTGGGATGCGCGTTCCGCAGTTGCCGTCATCACGGGAGCGAGTGCCGTTACGTTGCGCTGCGCGAAAACCGGCGCGACGGCGCGACGCTGCCATCGCCACTCAGCGCCCTCCGCGGTGAACAGACTATTGCCGATCGCCGGGCGAAGCATGCGCAGCATGACCTCTGACTTGGGATAGTTGGCGGCATTATCGAGATAGATGCGCCGCAACGACGCCGGGTCCTGCACCATGTGCCACCGGGCACCGCCCATGCGCCCCGACACGATTGGTTGCTGATACGCGATGGCTGGAATGATCTCGAGCACGTTGCGGCGGGCAGCTCGCACCGACTGCAGCATAGACAACGGCTTGCGACGAGGCTCAACATGGGGCGGCAGGATCTGCCGATCATTATGGGGCAAAACCTTCTCCTGATGTAACCAGGCCAGTCCTACCCCATCGGATTGCTCATCCAAAACCACACGTGGGTGATTGTTGCGCCAACTGTGAACTCCTGTGCCACCCAGCTCAACTCTGTCGCCTGTGCGCACCATCACGATTCGTTGCGACCACAGGTGCCGCCCCCCAGAAACGGACGTCAGATCCTGGGACTTGAGCACGGTTGTTGGATCCCGTAACGGCCCATCTGCCTTTCGCTAGTAGATTGCGCACGGACTTCCTATAGTCTTCGGGTGCCGGTGGTGCCTGTCGTCGGTGACACCGGCTGTTACAGAGCTAATAAGCAGCCACGATGTTTCGGAGAACATCTTTGCCACCGTCGCATCGCGCGCAAGGGTGCACTCTCGAGCCACGGCCAAAGCAAACCGAAAAATTGCTATGGCTGCGTTCTAGGAATCTTATCGACAGTGCCATTTACCGACCCTGCAATCTTCGCCAAATGGGTGTCGAGTTCGGGTCGTCGAGCATTTTTGCGTAGGTGATTGGCCGCCACACAGGCATCCCACCCGGGGCGGAGCGCAGGCAAGCCGACCTCATAACTCGAGCTTTGGCTTCCACAGTGGCGTGTGAATTGCGCAACAGCCTGAGCACTTTCGCCTGACTCACAATGGGCAACGTAGCCGAACACGGGTAGCATCCATGAACCGAAACGGGTGCCGGCACGCTGAACCTCTCGGGCGCTGCTGCGACGCGATATTTCGGCTGGATCAGCCTTGGCGCCAAGGTGGGTACCGAGTTCTACATGGAGGCAATGAGGTGGCGGTGGAAGCTCGGGTGGCCTACGAGCACGCCGTCACCGACGATGGCTTCACCCGGACGCTGAACCTGGCGGGGTCGCCTCAGGCCTTCGCTGTGACGGGCATGGGCGGCGGCAATGGCCGGCTTGCCGTTGGCTTCTCAGCAGCAGCCCAACTCAGCGATACCGCCACCATAACAGGGCGATATGACGGCGCCTTCGGCGATGGGCTGAACCAGCACGCCATCTCGGCCAAGATCGGCTTCGCCTTTTGATGCATTGATCCCAGCCGGCCAGTCGCCTAGTGCGAAGTGGCCGGCGCTTTTTGCCCGCGGTGACGAAGCGGATCCCCCAGATCAAGGCCCCACCCACGAGCCGCCCCGCAGGAAGTTTGGCAGCGCATCCCCGCTGCACGTCTTTTCACCGCAGGCATCAGCTGGCTTCTGCTGCCTTGAGCCGTCCACTGCCCTGCCGAATACGCGTGATTTCGCCTCAAGCCATAGGACTACCGAAGCGTTAGCGAGGTGATGTCGATTAGAGCCGCGATATTCCGCGAGGACGCCGAAAGTTGATTTCTGAACTGAATGTGACCCACCGGCCCCCGCAAAGAAACGGGCGCCCGATGGGCGCCCGCAAGAAATCGTTGTTGAAGCCGGCGTTGCCATGAGGGCGCATTTGCCAGCACGGCCCCCGCACTCGGCTCGCATTCGTTCAGGAATCACCCGCCGGCACGAAGTGCCGAAGGGTCCTCCGAATGCCATCAATGGCACTACTGCGTTCTTGACAGTGCCGGCTTACTCTTGCTCACCAAGACCCGAGGCAGAAACGACGCGGATCTCGACACGACGGTTCTCTTCCGACATCTCGTCTTCGGTGGCCGGCTCCTCGGTATCGTCCTCGCCAGCAGCGCTGGTGCGGATGTTGGCTTCTGCGACACCCATCTCGATCAGCGCCTCCTGCACCGCGTCGACGCGGTAGCCGGAAAGAAGCTCATTGTATTCCTCATCGCCGATGGGGCTGGCATAGCCGGTGAGCAGCACGACAGCATTGTCCATGGAGTTGACCATCTCGACCACATCTACCAGGACATCCTGGCGGGCATCATCGGTGACTTCTGCGTTGTCGAAGCCAAACTCAACCTCGCGAACCGCGATGGCCTTGAGGTCGAACAGAGCGGTGGTGTCGATGGCCGCGATCTCGTCAGCGGTGAGAATATACACCTCGGCGGCGCCTGTGTCGGTCACATTCAGCTCGGCTGCCTCGCCTTCCTGAACGTTGACTTCAGCGCCGCCCTGCTCAGTCGTCGTGCTTACATCTGCACCCTGAGCAATCGAGCTTTCCACTTGCGGTGCAGTTTGATCGACACTGATCTCGGGCTGTCCCTGTTCGACCATGACGTCGGGCTGGGCCTGGCTCACATCGACCTGCGGCTCTGCCTGGGTGACATTGACCTGCGGCTCACCCTGATTCACCGAAACCTGCGGCTGCGTCTCGTTCACGGTGACCTGAGCCTCCGACTGTGAGACCTCAACCTCAGGCTGGCGCTGGGTCACCTCGATGTCGGGCTGTGCCTGCTCAACGGTAACGTTGGGCTGAGCCTGCGTGACGGCAACCTGCGGCTGAGCCGCTTCGACACGAACCTGCGGCTCGGGCTGCACGACGTTCACCTGCGGCTGCTGCTGCTCGACCGTGATCGTCGGCTCAGGCTGCGTGATGACCACCTCGGGCTGGAACTGGCGGATGGTGACCTTCGGCTGCGGCTGTTCGATCGTCACTTCCGGCTGGGTCTGCTGCACGGCGATTTCAGGCTGCTGCTGCTGAACCTGAACCTCAGGGGCCGGCTGGGTCACGTCAACCTGGGGAGCCGCCGCCTGAACGTTAACCTGCGCCTCAGGCTGTGTCACGTCGACCTGCTGCTGGGGCGGCGTGACCTGGACCTGCGCTGCCGGCTGCTCGACCTGGACTTCAGGCGCCTGCTGCGTAACGTCGACGTCGGTCGCTTCCTGCTGCACCGACACATTTGCCTCGCGCTCGGCAACTGACACCTGCGCCGGCTGGGTCTCGACCGTGACCGTGGTAGCTTCGGCACTTGCGGCCACGGCGAGCAACTCGAGCATGCGGATGCGGGCGGCTTCGTCACTCACACCAGCAATCACAACGTCCTGGTCGATCAGGTAGCGCTGAGCTTCGCCCAGTACGGCAAAGCAATTGACTTCGGTCTGGCCGACAGCCTCGGTCAGGCGTGTTTCGTAGTCGCTGAAAGCCTCCTGGATCTGCGGATAAACGTCGTCCTGACGTACGTTATCCAGGAAGTTCTGCACCTCTTCGGTACAGCTCAAATCGTTTTGGGCAAGCGCGGGGGCTGAAAAAAGGGCGACAGCCGTCGTTGCCATCATTGCTTTGCTAAAATATCGCATGTCCGTCTCCAATGGTAGGACCGCGAAACCAACCCCGGATGGCATCGTTCCTGATTCAATCGTGAAACAATTACGAATGGCGACTAAGGCGCTGAAAAGGTTGGGCAACCGATAAGTGCATGCTACCGCGCGATTAAACTAGCATATTGACCGCTGGACGAGAGGCGCGGATGCCTGTCTCTGGCCAGGGGAGGGCACCTTCATCGGCTGGGATGGAAAAGCATCGCTTCGCCAAAGGGACGGCAACATGCGACTGACGTCAATGAAGACAGCGATATACTGCAAGGACGCCGAAGGTGCGCTAAACTGCCGGCCGCTCCAATGGCGCATCGCATGGCAGCAATCGCCATCACTGCTCCAAAACTTGCCTTCACGGCCCCATATGAGCCGTTCGCATCTGGGGGAAGGGAGGTCTGGCCGTCTGTAGCGAAGCACAAGTGGCGAACCGATTTCAGAAAATTGCTTCAGCAACGCCCCCCCACAGTTTCAGAAAGTTCATCCTCCGTAAGCCTGGCTCTTGCATAAGGCCTTGCTGTCCAATAGGTACAGCGTTCGTGAGGCCACGTGGCGGAGTGGTGACGCAGCGGATTGCAAATCCGTGTACTCCGGTTCAATTCCGGACGTGGCCTCCAACGAATTCCCCTTCAAAATCAATAGGTTAAGATGCTCCGAAGTTCTCGGGGCGGCGTTTTCATGTGCCATTCTTGTGCCATTGAAAACCCAGCATTTCCGGGGGCTCCTAAACGGTCCCGGCGAATCCATGGCACAAAAATGGCACATGGGATGGCCCCGGAAGACCTCGGTTGCGCGCGCAAACAAAAGCCCCGGCAGAGGCGCCGGGGCTTGTCGTCGTTCAGCTTATTCGAGCGACTACGTCGCTGCGAAAGTGATGCCGCAGTTCTTGATCCGATTGACTTGTTCGATGGCCTGCATCTCACCCTTCAGCCGCGCCACTTCAGCAGCGTCGGCGCCGTCGCCCTTCATGAAGAAAGCGGCAGGCCAGAACAGCACTATCGCGACCCCTGTCATCGCAGCATCGGAACTGCGGTTCTTGTCCTGCTTGCCATAGGCGGCAGCTGCACGCGCAGAAACGCCTTCAGCTTCCCGGCGAAGCTGCGCGCAGCTTAGATTCTCATAGAGCCCCGTCGAAACGTAGGCGGGCGCAATATCCTTCGGTGGCGTGGCGCAAGCGGCCAACGCGGAAACAACCGCGAGAGCGGCAACAGTCTGTCTGATCATAAGAAAAACCCCAAAAACAGGGGCAACAAAGCACATTGCCACATTTCGGACAAGTTTCTTTACGGGCGTTTACCCCAGCAGAACCGCCTCTGCCGCAGCCAGCTCCGCTCCATCATCGCCCCGGGGGAAGAGATGCCCATAGGTGTCCATGGTCATCGTGATGGATGAGTGGCCAAGTCGCTCCTGCACTACTTTAGCAGGAAGCTCCAAGCCACCATCTGCACGACGGTTTATGCACCACGAGGCGTAGAAGTGCCGGAGTGAGTGCAGGCCGGTGTATTTCGGAGCGACGACGGGCTCGGCACCTTCCTCGCTCCCGACGGTGACAACCACACCAGCTCGAACCTGGGCCTTCCCGTAGCCTTCGCGGGAGATTTGAGCATGGGCGACGACGCCGCCCGATGTGTTCGGGAAGACCAGGTTGAGATCGCTCTTGGGGCAGGCGACTTTCCACTCGCGTAACGTGTTGGCTACGATTGGCGGCAAAGGCACTTCGCGCTCGCCAGCTTCCGACTTCGGCTTGCCTATTGTCCTGAAGCGATCGGCTCTCTGCCGGACATGGATCACGCCGCGGGCAAGGTCGACATCCGGCCAAGCCAGTCCGCGCAGCTCCGAGGCGCGCAGGCCGGTGAAGATTCCGGTCAGCAGGATGGGCCGCCAGCGGCCTTGAAGCGCGCCGACGATGGCTTTGATCTCCTGCGGCGTCGGTATGTCCACCCCGGCCTTGAGCCGCCCCTTTGCGCGCTTCTCTGCGCGACGATCACTGGAGCCACGACGGCCGCGCATATCCCGGACGACATTGCGGGCAACGAGCCCTCGTTCCTGCGCATCGGTCAGAAGCGAGCCAAGGCTCACCAGCACCTTGCGGACCATCGCCTTGGACCTGCCTTCGTCTAGCAGCCGATCCTCGAATTGCCTTAGGGCAGGGGGTGTTAGTCCCGTAAGCTTCACGTTACCAATGAAGGGCGTGATGTGCAGATCCAGGTGCTGCTTGTACTGATCGATCGTTGTCTGCTCACGCCCGGCCCGCGACCGTGCGGCGACCCACAGCTTGCCTGCTTCCTCGACTGTGGCGCTGGCGCTGTCAGCGACGTGCCTGCCTTCACGCACCTCGGTCTTGGCGCTGACGGAGTATCCCTCGGCTTCCTTCTTCTTGTCGAACATCTTGCGGCGGCGCACGCCCTGGCTGTCGATGTAGTCGGCTTGCCAGCCTGACTTCTCGACGCCCTTGCTGGTCCATGTGCGCTTGCGGACGCTCATTCGGTGGCACGACGCTCTGCAACGCGCTCCCGGATTTTCTTCGCAAAAATCAGCATTTTGCCCGCAGTGTCAGGGTCGCTCTTGTTGTTCTCGCTAGCCATATTCTCGAGCCATTCAGCCAGTTCTTCGTCGTCCTCAATGGACCTAGGTGGAGGATATGACTTCTCCAGAGCCTGAATTATCTCTTCACTTGCTGGACGGCCATTTTCGACCGCTTTCTTCAAAATGCGATCATACAGCCCGTCGGGAATGCGTTTGCCTGACGGAATACTGACCTTGTCCAGATCAGCATCGACCTTGTCGTAAATAGCTTGCAGGCGGTCCTGAAAGTCACGCCGGGCCTCTTCAAGTTCACGGTCTTTGGCGGCCACCACGGCGTCAATGGCACTTTGAATTCGCCTTGCCGCTTCTGTGCCTATGTCCATGGCCAGTTTCGTCCGATCGAAGCGGCCACTTTCGTCGACCGAGGCCAGGGCATCTCCTACGCTAGTGACCAGCGGATTAGAGGTCGGTGCACATATCTCGTCGATCGCTCCAGCTAGTCCGCCCGCGACGGCCCACAGCGCGTCTACTTCTCCACCCAGAGAGTCGTATCGATCCAACCGAGAAACAATCTCGGCATTCAAAGACCTCTTGTTATCGGACGCTAGCACCTTCAGGCGCTCCCGCATGCCGTCGGGGAGGCGGAGCATGTACTGGTCTTTCCAGGCCCGGACATCGTCGGTCATCACAGTTTTCCCACAGCCAAAACCTACCCCTATCCATTGGATAAAGAAATCAGTTGCGCAAGACCTATCCGACGGGTAGGGTTAAGACATACCCAACGGATAGGAGGCGCTTGTGCCGACGCGTACTATGAAGCAGGCGTACATATTGCGGATGCCGGACGGCATGCGCGACCGTATCCGCGAACGTGCGGAGGCGAACAGGCGATCTATGAATTCCGAGATCATTTACTATCTCGACCGCGCCCTTGCGGCCGAAAATGAAAAAGGCCCGGCAGCGACGGCAATCGCTCCGAGCCAGGAACACGACCAACCCCGCTAAGGATCAGATCAATGAACTCGCAAGAGAATAGCACCCAACTACCATCGCGCGCAATGAGCCATGGTCAGCACCATTCTGCTGACTTAGCGTTTGCCGCGAAAATGAAAGAGCTCGAGGGCGACCTGAACGAGGTGGTCTACATGTCGTACCTCGCCTCGGACCGGCTCGAAAACTTCGGAAACGAACAAGGCCAGCACGGCGAGGACATCATGTCGTTCGCGAGCGGCGAAAAGGCTGCGTTCCTCTTCACGATCTATGAGGTCGACCGCCGGCTGCGCAGGCTCAAGGATGCCTACTACGCTGCATACGACGTCTACGGCGCTGCGGTGTCGCCATGAAGATCGCTGGCGAATTGCTCGACCTCGTCGACCACATCAACGTCACCGTCAATCTCGCCCGGTCGGCGCAGATGGCATGTTCCGACATTCACGATCCGGAAAGACGCGCGGCTCTCGATTGTCTGCTCGATCTGGTCTGGGAGCGGCTGCAGGCATCCAAAGAGACCACGGAAGTGCTGGTCGATACCGCCCAAGCTTTTGAGAAGGGTCTGAAGGAGGTGCGCGATGCCTCGTGAGAACCATCCCGGCGCCACCGTCGGGGAGATAGAGGAGTTCCTCGATCTCTTGCGGCAGCTCCCCGACGACAAGCGAGAATGGTTTGTCGGGCAAATGCG
>DASYHM010000004.1:0-34128 GCA_035998575.1 Devosia sp. | reverse complement strand
GCGTTGATGGAAGAGGGTTTGCTAATGTTCCGACCGTTTCAAATATCAGGTTGCTGCATTAGCTTCGACCGACCGACATATCGAAGGCGCTCCACATCCGGCGACGCTTTTTAGCGACCGCCGGCCGCTTTGCGCCCCATTCTTGCCGTTCAGGCTGAAAATCCATGTTCCTAGAACCTGCCGTTCCGCCGTGGCTGGCTAAATCGCGACAATGGGGGTGCTGCCAGTCACTATTTGGAAGTGTAGAGCGAACAAACGAACGCTTCTTTTGGAGTAGTTTGGCGGCTAGATCTCCATTGCAAGCCGCTGCGGAAGGTTGATCCTATTTTTGCCCCGCAGAAAATGCGCAGGACCCCCAGCGTGGGATAGAGCTGGAGGCGAGGGGCGACCAGTCCTGTTCTGCGCTCCCCACGGATTCGCCAAGGAATATCTGCAGTGCGTGGCTATCTATATCGCGCGAAGCTGATCGCTGTTATGTAACCGCATCCGCTCCGATAACGGTTGTTGCACCAGCGCCACAGCAAAATCGCAACTCCAACCGCATTGGGCCACGGAGCCGCGCTCGGCCAGGCCGATGGGATGACCATACAGCTGTTCTACACTTCCTTACCCGGGTATACCCTATCCTTCTGCTCCATCTGCCTGTAAAGCAGGCCGAGGGAGGCGCCGCCCAGAATGAGGATGACGCAGAAGCCCGCAACGACAGGCACGTAGGTGCCGGTAAAGTCATGCACATAGCCCGCGAGGATGGGGGCGAGCATGGTTCCGGGCACCTGGATCATCATCAGGTTGCCCTGGACGGTCGCAAATCCCTGCTGGCCGAAGAGCTCGCTGCACAGGATCAGCACCAGCACCATGGGCGCCCCGGCCGCGACACCCAAGGCGGTGATAACCACCAGCATGGTGCCGAATCCAGGCGCGACGGCAAAGCTGCCGATGGCGAGGCCTTCAAGGATCAGAAGGGCGCCTAGGACGACTGGCAAGTACGCGGGTTTGGCCTTGTCGGCCACAAAGGCCGCCAGGAGCCTTACCGGGACGGTCAACAGGATCATGCCGCCAAAGAGCGTGCCGGCAAAAACCGCATCGACGCCATAGTCGGTCATGAGCGCCACCATATGCACAGTCAGCCCGGTGGTGACGGAGGCCTGCGCCATCAGGGCCACCGCAATGATCCAGAATGCACCCTGCCGCAGGACCGAACGGGGCCGTGAGGGGGCAGCGCCTCCCTCTGGCGCAGCGGTTCGAAACTCGATGCCGATCCTGCCCGGCCGGAAGAAGATGTAGGGGGCGGGAATGAGCAGCAGCAGCATGCCGGCCCAGGCCATGCAGGTATAGCGCCAGCCCAGATATTCGATCATCGCCGTGACGATCGGGACGATCAGCGTCGATACGACCGCCGATATGGAGAAGCGAACGGCCAGGCCTATTCCCCGCTTGCTGCCCATGCTGGCAACGACCAGTTTGTCGAGCGCAACGGTAAACCCCGCGGCCACGCCGACTGAGAACACCAGCGACCATATCAGGTAGAGCTGGATTTCATTGCGGATGAAGGCCAGTGCAAAAAGGCCAGCAGCCGAAGCGAGCATGCCAGCGATTACGATGCCGCGCGGACCGCGGGTGTCGGCGACCCTTCCGATGATGGGCGAAGCCAGGCCGGCAATCAGCCGTCCCAAGCCAATGGCGATCGACACAGCGCCACGCCCCGTGTCGAGATCTAGCGCCAGGGGCTTAAGCAGGGCCGAAACTGCAAACGCCGCAAAGCCATGCCCGAACCCGGTCAGCACGCCGGTGGTTGAAACCAACCCCCAGCGTGCCTTTGGTTGATCGATCATAGATTGGGCAGCCAAAGCACCAGGATCGGGAAGGAGATCAGCAGGGCCACGTGGATGAAGTCTGCCCCTACGAAGGGAAGGGCACCCTTGAACATGGTGGTGAGCGGAATGTCCTTGGCTATGCCCGACAGCACATAAACGTTCATCCCCACGGGGGGCGTCAGCAGCGCAATTTCCGTCATGCGGACCACCAGCACGCCAAACAGGATGGCGTCGAAGCCAAGGGTGGTGACCAGCGGGAAAAAGAGCGGGATGGTCAGCGTCATCATCGCCGATGCATCGAGCACCATGCCGAGGAGGAAATAGACCGCCAGGATCATCAGCAGCACCACCATCGGCGAGAAACCGCTCTCGGTGACGTAGTTGACGATATGAAGCGGTATGGTGCTGGCGGTGACAAAGCTGTTGAACACCATGGCACCGAACAGGATGCCGAAGATCATGCCAGTGGACTTGAGCGTCGAATAGATTGCGTGCCTGGCTGCCTCCCATGAAAGTCGGCCCCGCACGATGGCGATGGCCATAGCGCCCGCTGCGCCGATAGCGCCGGCCTCGGTGGGCGTGAACCAGCCCGCTATAATGCCGCCCATGACGAGGGCAAAGAGGGCCACGACCTCGCCGATCTTGGTGAAGCTCTGCAGCTTATCGCGGAAGCTGTATTTGGGACCGCGCGGTCCCGCCAATGGATTGATCCGGCACCAGACCGAAATGGCGATCATGTAGAAGATCGCTAGCAGGATGCCGGGAATAATGCCGGCGGCAAAGAGCTTGCCGATCGAGGTCTCGGTAAGGATACCATAGATGATGAACATGCCCGACGGAGGGATCAGCGACCCAATCGTGCCGCCGGCGACAACGGCCCCCGAGGCCATCGCTGTGTCATAGTTGTGCTTGCGCATCTCGGGCAGGGCGACCAGACCCATCGTGGCTGTGGTGGCAAGGCTCGAGGCACTGACCGAGGCAAAGCCGGCCGATGCGCCGATGGTGGCGATGGCAAGTCCCCCGCGACGCCGCCCCAGCCATTTGGCGGCAAAGTCGAAAAGATCTCGCCCGATGCCCGCGGCAAACAGGATATGCGCCATGAACAGGAAGAGCGGCACCGTTCCCATGGCCTGGTTGGTAGCCATGTGGAACGTGGTGACGCCGACGCGCACGATGGCCGCATCGAAGTTGACTAGCAGACTGAAGCCGGCAAAGCCGATCAGGCCCATGGCAAAGCCGATGGGCATGCCGAAGCCGATCAGCGTGAACAGGATTGCTAAACCCGCAAAGCCTACCGAGACTGAGGTCATTCTGTGTAATCCGGATGTGCCTGCTCGTCGTCGGTAGGGATGCCGCGCAGAAGCTTGTATCCCTGCCAGAGCAGCAGGACGCACAGCAGCGCCAGGGCGGCGGCCATGCTCCAGCGGAACGGGGCTATGGGCACGTTGATGATCGGTGAGAGTTCGTTCTGCGCGCCGCGGCGAATCGCTTCACGGACGGTGGCCCACATCACGACCACCCAGAACAGCGACCCCAGGATGAGCATCACCCCATGGATGGCCAGACGCAGCCGCCTGTTCTTGATGTTGTCGACGAACAGGGTCGCCCTTGTATGTTCGTTGTGCAGGGCAGCATAGGCCACCGAGATGCTGACAGCCGGAACGAGCAGCAGTTCGGCGATGGAATAGGTGCCGGGAAAGGCGATGTGCATTGCGCGGAAAATGACGGTCACCACGGTCAGCATCATGAGGCTGAAGATGGCTAGGACGCCCACGATCCCCACGGCATCGCTAATGCGGCGCAGAATATCGTCGATTGCTTGCATGGTTTGCCCCTCCGTTGTGAGCTGTCGCCACCCAAGAGAGCGGCGACAGCTCGGGTAACTGTGCGGTCAGTTGGGGAGGGCGGCGCGGATCTTGTCGTGGATTTCGGTGCCGGGCAGGCCGGCGGAGTCGAGCTGCTTGGCCGTTTCACGAGCTGCCGGCTCGAAGGCCGCAGAGTATTCCGCGATGACTTCGGGATCGACAGCGTTGAAGGTCACACCAAGACTTTCACCATGCTCCTTCCCATCTTCTTCCGCTTCCTGGGCAAGCTCATAGGTACGTTCGGTCAGCCACTCGACGTTGTCGAGGAAGACCTGCTGGATGTCCTCGGGCAGCGATGACCAAGCCTGGGCATTCATGGCTCGCGAGGGGTAGGCGCCGCGGCTATGAGGCAGTTCGGAATAGAACTTGATCACCTCGGCAAAGCTTAGCGACTTGAGCGCCTCGTAAGGCGCGATCACGCCGTCCAGTACGCCGCGCTGCAGCGAGGGGTAGGTGTCGGTCATCGGCATAGTGACGCCTTCGGCACCGGCCGCCGTCAGCGCGCCGAGATAGTCCACCGCCGAACGAATGCGCAGGCCCGCCAGGTCGGACATCTGGGTGAACGGCTTTTCACGCAGCATCAGGTGCATGGGCGTACCCACGTTGTAGCCCAGCACCTGTGCGCCTTCGAGTTCCTGTGTGAACTGGGGATACTCATCCCACAGGGCCATATACACCCGGAGCACGTCGCGAGCGTCCTCGTAGCCGTAGAAGAACTGGGGGGTGAGCCGGTTCAGGTCGTAGCCCGAGCTGGCGTAGATGGGGGCGATGTAGGACATGTCCGCGACACCGGCATTGAGCTCGTCAATGCCTTCGCGGCTGTTGATCAGCGAGCCACCCCAGAAGGCAGTGATCTCGACTCGGCCGTTGGTCTGCTCATGGATGCGGGCGATCCATTCCTCGTCGGCCTGTCCGTACGGATGGGTCGGTGTGTAGGTGGTCGAGTAGGTCAGGTTGAAGTCGGCAGCCCAGGCGGCTGCGGACGCCAGAGCAAGGCTAGTGGTGGCGATTAATGCTAATACCAGAGATTTCAGTTTCATGGTTTCCTCCCTCATGAACCAGTTCGGGCTGCCTTAGTGGCTGTGGCCCAGAAGTCTTTCCTTGCGTTCCGTCGCGATCCCCAGCTCAGCCAACACCTCCTCCGTGTCAGACCCCGGAAAACGGCCGAGGTTGCGGATTTCGGTTTTCTCGCCGAGCCGAACCGGCTGACCTATGTGACGGACCGTTCCGGTGCTGGTCTGCGTCTCCAGCACCATGCCCCGCGCGCGATTGTGCGGGTCGTCCAATGCCTCGGCCACGTCGAGAACCGGGGCAAACTGCGTGCCTGCCGCGCCCAGGATGTCGAGCCATTCGGCGCGGGTGCGGCCGGCAAAAATCTCTTCGAGCGCGGCGCGGATGTCCGGCCGGCGCGAAACGTCGTTCTGGGCTTCGATGAAGTCTGGACGGCCAACTGCGGTGCAGAACTGCCGCCAGTACCTGGGTTCCATGTCGGTCGTGCAGATGAAGAGGCCGTCTTCGGTGCGCCACAGGCCGATATCGGCGCGACGTGTGCCGCGTGGCGGGATTTTAGAAACATCGGGATAGCGGGAAAGCACATTGACCAGCAGGCTCATGGCGCAGTCGCTCATGGCCACATCGACATGCCGGCCCTGGCCCGTCCGGTCCCGCTCATGCAGTGCGGCCAGCGTTGCAAAGGCGGCGTGGGTGCCGGTGACCACATCGGCGGCCGGAATGCCCGAAAAGCTCGGCTCGTCTGGATTTTCGCCGATCCGCGAGAGGACGCCCGCGATGGAGAGCGCGATCGGGTCGTGGCCAGGCTTGTCACGATAGGGCCCGGTCTGCCCGCAGAGCGTCAGACTGGTGTAGATCAGGTCCGGCTTGATCACTTTCAGCGCCTCATAGCCGAGGCCGATATTGTCCATGACGCCGGGGCGATAATCCTCCACCACCACATCCGCCGTAGCGACGAGCTGCCTGATGGCTTCGAGAGCGTCAGTGTCGCCCATGTCCAGCATGATGGAGCGCTTGTTGCGGGCCAGAATATCGCCTTCGCGAAGTCCGGTGCGCTCGGCATCGGAAAGTCTGTCCCAACTGAAGACTTGGGCCTGCTTAGCGATCTCGCGCGGATTTTCGACCAGGATGACCTCGGCGCCCATGTCGGCGAGCAACCAGGTGCAGTAAGGACCGGGCAGAAACTTTGAAAAGTCGACGACACGGATTCCTTCAAGGGCACTCATGGCGCGGCCCCAGCGGCAAGCGTGGAAGCCGGCACAGGTTTCTTGAGGCTGCGCGCGGGCGCATCCATCACCGCCGAGTGGAATAGCGGGCCCGGCACCCGATAGGCATCGCCCGTGGCTTCGTCGGTTACGGTAACGAAGAGGCCACGGACCGCCAGATGCTCGCTGTTGCGCACATCATCGGGCGCCATGATGACCGAGAGGCCCCAGCCGCGCTCAAGCGACCATTGTCCCAGCTCGTCGCGGGTATGGGCGGCGAAGAAGTCGGCGAAGACGGACTGCCAGCGTTCGATGGTTTCCTGCGCGGTGTCGGCGACCAGGATGTTGCCCCAGTCGATCTCGCTCAGTTCGCCCGCTGCACCCCGTTCGATCATCACGCCGACAACGGCTCGCATCATTGATGGGTTGTCGATCATCGACCATGTTACATAGCCATCTTTGCACGGCCAGGTCTGCCGGACGCCGGATTTGCCGCGCACCAGGAGGTTTCCCTGCCGCCGGCCGATGCGACCGGTCCATTCATACATTACTGCTTCGCGATAATTAGCCAGCGTCGTGCTTTGGAAAGCGGAGAGCCCTGCCGTTTGTCCCTTGCCGTTGCTGCGGCGGGCATAAATTCCCATCAACGCAGCAGTGGCGGCCTGGATGCCGGTCAGCGCATAGGCCTGCTGGCCCGGGAATTTGAGGGGCGGCCCACTGGGCTCGCCCGTCACATGCATAAGGCCGGACATGGCGAAAAGAGTGAGATCGGCGGCTGGCCGCCCGGCATAAGGACCATTGGCGCTGAACGGGGTGACCCTGATGTAGATGGTACGCGGATTGAGGGCACTGGAGAGGTCGAAACGGTCGCCGTTGCGCTGGCCATCAAGAATGATGTCGACCGACTGGGCCAGCGTCCGAATGGCCTCGGCAGTGTCCGCGGTAACCCGGGTCTTGCCATGGTGCCATGCGCGCTCGCGGGACAGTTCCTGCGTTGCCTCGGGTAGGACCACCGTTACCTCAGCGCCGAGCTCTGCCAGCATGCGGCCGCCAAAGTCGGTCAGCCCATCTGCAATCTCCAGGACCCTGATGCCTTCCAGCATGCTCATGCGAGGCTTCCTTCCTGCACAAGGGTTTCGATTTGCCCGGCTTCAAGCCCGAGCATATCGAGGAAGATTTCGGAGTTGTGCTCGCCCAGCAGTGGCGCGGGGCCCAGCGCGCCTGGCGTCCCGGAGAACACGTAGGGCGGGGCTGGCATAGTGGAGCGACCCAGCACCGGATGTTCGATCTTGGTATAGTGGCCGCTGGCCATGAGTTCGGGGTTTTCGCTGAGATCCTTGCCATCGAGCACGGGTCCCGCCGCAATGCCTGCCGCGCTCAGCGTGTCAAACAGCGCAAACTTGTCGTTTCCGCGCGTTGCCTCCGCAATTGCTTCTGCATCGAGCGAAGCGATGCCCAAGCACTGCTTGAGGCTCTCGGCCTGCGCGATAGTCTCGATCGCAATGGCGATCCACTGATCGGTCCCTGCAGTGGGGAAAACGTCGTGGACCAGAAATGAGGGATCGTCATTGCCGGTCTTTTCGGCACTGTCCTGTTCATAGAGATCAGCGATGACGTGAACCATGGGTTCAATCTGCGACACATCGAGATGCTGGCCCTCGCCGGTCCTGGCGCGATGTTCGAGGGCTGCCAGAATGGAGACTGTGAGGAACATCGGTGCAACGACGTCACCATAGGCAAGTGGCGGCATATGCGGCGGATTGTTTGGCTCGCCGGTCAGCCAGGCATGGCCGGAATGAGCGGCCGCCGAGTTGCCGTAGCCGCGAAACCCTGCCATGGGCCCGGTCTTGCCGGCGACCGAGACACTGGCGAGGATGATGTCGGGCTTGATCTCCCTGAGCGTCGTGTAGCCGAGCCCGATCCGGTCCATGAAACCCGGTCCAAAATTCTCAACGACGACGTCGGCCCAGGCGACGAGCTTTTTGGCGATCTCGATCCCCTGGGGGTCCGAGAGGTTGATGGTCACGCTCTTCTTGGACGTATTGGTCTGCGCAAAGAAGGCCGAGCCATTGAAGTCTCTGGAGTCGCCGGCGAAGGGAGGAGACATGCGGCCCAAGTCGAGCCGTTTGCGCGACTCGATCTTGATGACGGTTGCCCCGTTGTCGGCAAGATCCTTGGTGGCGCGCGGGCCCGCACCCACCCACGAAAAATCGGCGATCTTCAAGCCGGCCAATGCGCTCACCGCGCGTCCTCCCCTTCAGTCAGCCTCTGAGTGCCGATCTTATTGTCGACAATATTGGTTCAGCGAATGAACTGTGTCAAACCTTTTCGGCGAGTAGATCGTCGAGTTCCGGCACAATGCGCGCGGTGATCTCCTCACGGTTCCACTGGCGCTGGTCGACCATGTCGGACCATACCTCGATTACCCGGATGCCGGCCGCCTCCAGCGCCTGCTTGGCAAAGAGCGATCCATGCCCCGAGAACCGGTCGTGTTCGGGAATGAGCATCAGGGCGACGTCAATGCGGAAGCGCTTGGCCTGCTCCACCATCCAGGAATTGATCCAGGGCGGCTGGTGCAACTGCTCGTTCATGGCCGAGACCCTCGCGGCCAAGGCACGCAGCGGATCCCCCTTGTTTTCACGGATATAGCCGTCTGCTGCGAAGGGCAGATACATGGACCAGGCAAAAACGGCCCCGTGGCTTTCCTCAAAGGCGGAATAGAAGCCGGTGTCGAACCACAATCCTGCGCCGATCCACATCATGCGAATACGTTCGTTCTTCACCAGGCCGGTTCTTCCAGCCACGCGGGCTGCTACCTCGTCGTGGAACCGCTGCGCATGCTCGATCGCCCAGGCCGATCCTCGATGCCATTGCGGGATCATGACGTTGGGGATCTGTTCGGAGATGCGGATCGGGCATTGCGGCGCATCGGCGATGAGGGCCGCCGCCTTCTCGTAGATGCGCTCCTGCTCGTTGATCCTGTCCATATAGAGCGCGAAGGTGTCCCGGTCGAAATGCGTGCCGGTCAGCTCTTCAAGCTGCTCGATGAGCGCCTCGAATTCTGCAACCATCAGGTCGAGCCGATCGCTGCGGTATAGCGCCTCCCAGTCGTCACGGGCCAGCCGCCACCAGTCGGGTTGTGGGTCGGGCACCGCCGGGGAGGAAATCAGGGCCAGCGGTGCCCCGGTCTTCTCAGACCAGAGAGAGAAGACCTTTTGATGATCGTCCGCGCTTTGACGCGCACAGAGGATGGATGGGGTGGGCAGTCCGCCCCACGGCTGGCGGGTGGCATCGCCCTCCAGCTCCGCGATCAACGGCAGGCTCGAATAACGCGCCAGTCGCTCATGAAAGCCGGCTGCCTGCATGAAGTCGAAGTAGAATTCGGACAGCTGCTTAGCCGCGATGATGGCCGACCACCACTGATTGGTGACGATGGGAAGTCCCATGTGGTGGAACAGCTCATGGGGCGTGTCGGCATTGACGAAGGCATATTTGGCGCCTGAGGTGATCTGCGCGCGCAGGCCCTTGGCCCAATCGCGCTGGTAGTCGGCCGCAATCTTAGTGGATTCGAGAGGGACATAGGGGGTGCTCATTTCCTGGCCTCCAGTGCCCGCGAAATTGTTAGCGAGGCGTGCTCCAGCCAGGCAGCGTCCGGCTCGGCATCGCGAAAACCCAAGTTGATGCAGGCGACGTTGTGGGCGGCGAGTTCTGTGAACAGCGCAGGGATTTCCCAGCCAAAGGTGTCGTCGGTCTGCGCCAGCTGGCAGATTACGAGGCTGCACCGGGCCGCTAAGAGATTCTTGACCAATGCGGCACGGTAGGCGCTGGTCGGCGTGATGCGGAAGCAGGATGGGTCAGCCGCGGTGGCTGCCAGAATGTCCTTGAGGCTTGCCTTCGCATTACCCGGGACCGGCCACATCTGGCCGAAGTTCTGCTGGTCGCAGACCACGGTGCCGAACTGCTCGATCATTGCGTAAGTGCTTGGAGAGGCGAGCGGTGAACCGACGATGCCAATACGCGTAGTCGTGTTCAGCACGTCCGCGGGTGCGGCCAGAGCGCTCCTGAGCAGGCTGGCATGCTCTGCGGCACCCATGAAGCGGCCGGCATTGCGCCATGCGGCAGCGGTCCTGCCACTCCGGGCGACGCCGACAGCGATCTGAAGCTGCCCCAGCGCCTCCTGACGTTCCGCTTCCGCACCGGCCGCCACCGCCAACTTGCTGTCGTCGGGGCGAGCTAGCCCGGCGCATCCGAGAAAGGCGAAAAGCTTTTCCGCCTGAGTGCGATTGAACTCGGCTGCCGGCCGCGTGCCGGTATGCACGAGGTTCCACAGAAACAGCGGCGGCGTCGCCTCACGCTCACGATCCTGACGAATCCATTCGCTTGCATACTGGTAGGCGATCAGCGCGGGGGCGTCGTCGCGGGCAAAGACGATCCCGGCCAAGCCGGCGAAGTCGCCATTCATCAGTCGGATGAGGAAGTGGCGGACCTGTTCGTCGACGAAGGGTTCGATGACTGCCGTAATGGGATGCGTGGCCTCGGTCGTGCCAACCGAAACGTGAACCGGCAACGCGCCCGCCGCGGCGATTAGCGTCTCGGGCATGCCATTCCCGAACACGCCTATGCGGGGCAAGCTGGCAGTATTCGAGTAGGATTCTTGCTGCTTGCTGGCGCGTTCGAGTGCAGCCGCAGCAGACACTGCAGCCTCCAGACTGGTCATTGCCGGAACACCCTCCCAAGTTATTTAGTTCACATTATGAACTGATTTTGGTGTGGTCAAGTGGCCTGGTTTGACACTGCCCATGGCCCGCGCTAGTCAACCGACACCGGGGTGTGAGGAATTCTGCGAGTGGCTGGCGAAGTTCAAAATGCCTCGTTTGCCGGCGTCGAACTGGGGCCCTTGCGAGAGAACCTGCCGTTCCTGACCCGTGCCCTGCGTGCCTATATCCGGGCGGAAAATGCCGACTTTTACGCTGCCCTCGATGCCGAGCAGGGTGAGATCGTGGTCCTGAGCGTCATCGGTCTGAACCCGGGCATGTCACAGAATGATCTGGCCGCAACGCTGGTTTTCAAGAAATCCGCCATCACCAAGCTGGTGAAAGACCTTGAAGCCCGCGGCTATCTAGAGCGCGCAAAGTCCGCTAGCGATCGGCGCTTCAATGCCCTTCAGCTCAGTGCGGCAGGTCAGGAACGCTATGCTCGCATCAGCGACCTGATCGCCCAGCAGAATGCCGTGTTCCTCGAACCCTTCTCCACGGCAGAGCGGGCCGAGTTGTTCAACTATCTCAACCGTCTGTACCGGCATCTGGGCCAGCGTCAGCTGCAACGGACGGGCAATTCCAGCGCCATTGCGGAATCGCGTGACGACTGATCGGCTTGACACGTCCGTCCGCGTTAGTTCATCCATTGAACTAATAAGGGGAGGTGTCAGGTGGCAAAATCGCTTGCCGGCGTTCGTATCGCCGATTTCAGCCACGTCATAGCAGGACCGCTTGCGACGCACTTCCTGTGCTTGCTGGGCGCCGAGGTCATCAAGGTCGAACCGCCGACAGGCGATGTGCTGCGCAACTATACGCAGCGCAAGGAGCTGCGCGGCATGGCCGAGGCCTTCATCGGCGCCAATGCGGGCAAGAAGTCCATCGTGCTCGACCTCAAGACGCCACAGGGACAGGAGGCGGCGCGCCGTCTGATCGCCACATCGGACATCATGGTGGAGAATTTTCGGCCCGGCGTCGTCGACCGGCTGGGCCTCGGCTATGACAGCATTAAGCAGGATAACCCCGGGCTAATCTACTGCTCCATCTCCGGTTATGGACAGTCGGGTCCCATGCGCGATTACCCCGCGATCGACCAGATCATCCAGAGCGTTTCTGGGCTCATGGGGCTCTCGGGGGAGCCCGATGCCGGGCCCATGCGGGTCGGTTTCCCGATCGTGGATACCTACAGCGCACTTTTGGCGGCCTTTGCCATGCAATCTGCCTATATCCAGAAGCTGCGCGATCCCGAAGGCCGGGGGCAGTTCATCGACATGTCCATGCTCGATGCCTCGCTGGTGATGATGGCGTCGGTCATCAACCCGATGATGATCTCAGGCACCGAGCCGCAACGCACCGGCAACCGGGGTTTTTCGCTGGCGCCGACGGCCGATACCTTCCCCACCAGAAATAGTGCGATAACTATCGGCGCCGTCCAGCAGAACCAGTATGAGCGGCTTTGTGCAGCGCTCGAGCGGCCAGACCTGCTCGATGATGCCCGTTTTGCCGATCCGGAGAGCCGCATGGTCAATGACGCAGCGCTGCAGGCCGAGCTCACGAGGAGTTTTGCCACCCGCACGGCGGCAGAATGGGAAGTGATTTTGGCGGAAGCGGGCGTGCCTGCCGGTGCCGTTCGCCCGATCCGTGACGTGCTCGACCTGCCCCAACTCGTGGGTCGCAATCTTACGGTTGAGGTCGATGTTCCGAGCGAAGCCGTTCCGCGTACGACCATCCTTAATGCCGGTTTTCTCTTCGAGCGCGACGGTCCCGAAGTTGCGGGGCCCCCGCCAAGGCTGGGTGAACATACCGAAATCGTACTTCGCGAACTCGGACTTGCCTGACTGACTGCCGGCGTATTTCCGGTTCGTCCGCGTAACGCGGACTTGCACTCGTTGTCGCTTCGCCATAATTGTCGACAAAATTATAGACAACCGGCACCCGCTTGGTGGGCGAGGGGTCGGGTTATGGAGGAGCTTCGCCTTGACCAGTCCGATGCAGCCAGCGCCAAAGGCCTTCGTGCCTCCCAAGAACGACCTGCACGAATTCGATGCCGATGTGGTGGAAGGGTTCGATGATGCCCACGCTGTGTTCAAAGACCTGCGGGGGCGCTGCCCGGTCGCCCATACATCGGATTTCGAGGGCTTCTGGCTGCTGACAAAATACGATGATGTCATCCGCGCCCTGGCTGATTACGAGAACTTCTCCACGGCTTACCAGAACGTGGTGCCACGGGTTGCCACCTCCGGCCGTCGGCCGCCACTGCACCTCGATCCGCCCGAGCATACGCCCTATCGCCGAGCCATCACCCCGCTCTTTTATCCGGAACGGATGGCATTCTGGGAGCCGGTGGTGCGGGGTATCGTGTCTCGCCTCCTTGCTCCGCTGGTCGAGCAGGGTGAGTGCGATATCTGCGTTGATTTCTCCTACCGCCTGCCGATCTTCGTGCTCGCGGAGTTTTTCCATATTCCCGCCGAGCAGGCCGAGAAAATCCGCGACATCGGTGCCGATTTTAATCGTGCCCTGCAGGTGCGGGACAATGCCATGCTCGAGAAGACAAGCCTTTTCCTCTATGACGTGGCCCGCGACATCATCGCCTTGCGCAAGGAGCAGCCGCTCGATCCCGGAGTGGACCCAACCAGCGCCATGCTCGCTGCCCGCGACGACGAGGGCAATCCGCTGCCCGAGCCGATGATATTGGGCACGATCCGGCAGTTGCTGGTCGTGGGCATCATCGCGCCCACGACGTTCACCGGCTCCATGGCTGTGCATCTGGCGCGCCACCCCGAGCATTTCAGCATGCTCAAGGACAATCCTTCATTGATCCCCGATGCCCTCGAGGAACTGCTGCGGCTCTATACGCCCTATCGTGGCTTCGCGCGCACCGCCAAGCAGGACATTGAGATCGGCGGCCGCCTCATCAAGAAGGACGAGCCGATCGCCATGGCTTTCACCTCTGCCAACCGCGACGGAGACGCCTTTGAGGATCCCGACACATTCCGCCTGGACCGGTCTGGCGACAAGCGGCACATGGCCTTCGGACGCGGTCCGCACCAGTGCGCCGGCGCTCCCCTGGCGCGCCTCATGCTTCGCATCACGCTGGAGGAACTGATCTCCCGCACCGATGGGTGGGAAATCACAGGCCCGACGCCCATGACCACCTGGCCCGAATATGGTCCACTCAGTGTTCCTGTGGAATTTCGGCCAAGACCGGAGGCAGGCTAGCGGAAATGTTCCTCTGCCAGACGGGCAACGTGCTGGTTACCCGCGTTGACATGGGCTCGCATAGCGGCTTCGGCTGCATCCGGCTTGCCGGCAAGAATGGAACTGGTGATCACCTGGTGATCACGATTGGAACTGGCCATGGAGTCGCTGGAAAAGCTCCGCGGCAGTTGCAGGCGATAGAGAGGCAACCTCACCCTCTCCAGAGACTGGGCGACATGCCGGTTGTTGGCGATGGCGCAGATCGCAGCGTGATACTGGAAGTTCTCGTTGTTATAGCGGTCAACGTCGTTTCTTGCTTCCGCCTCGTCCATGCGGTCCTGTAGCGAACGAAGCAAGGCGCGTTGCTCCTCCGTCAAATCAGTCTCGGATGCCAGCCGCGCCGCCAGGCCTTCCAGCACCTCTCGAACGCGCCCCATCTCAAGAATTTCCGCCCGAGTGAAGCGGCGAACGTAAACGCCCCGATTCTTGACGAATTCGAGATACCCCTCCCCTACCAGGGTCTTGAAGACCTCGCGGACCCGGCCTCGGCCGACAGAAAATTCCTCGGCCAGATCGACCTCGATGAGCCGCTGCCCGGGGGCATAGCCACCGCGATGGATGCGCGTCTTGATGCCATCGCAAATAGCGCTGTCCGATATCCGCGTGGCCGGCTTTGTGTCCATTGCAGGTCCCTTGAGGTGGAGCTTGCGCCTATTGAGGCATTCTTAGGTGCGGTTTCTGGGGGAAGTCAAACCAATCACCTGAATCGTCGACAATTTTGTTGACTGTCTAGTTATGTCATATAACCATTTACCGGAAGTGCTGTCAGGAAAGGGAGGATCCTATGACGAAGCTTATGAACCGCGACGTGCATCGCACCGCGGTAAGCCTGCTGGCTGGTGTCGCTTTGACGCTGGCCCCGAACATGCCGGCGTGGGCCCAGGCTGATGACCTGATCATCGCCCTGTCCACGTTCTCGGAAGAGACCATGACGCCCTGGAGCGGGTCGGGTCAGCGCAAGACCTACCTCGACGTGGTCTACGAATACCTAACTTATGCCGAGCCCGGAACACTCAGGACCATGCCCGGCCTGGCGGAAAGCTGGGAAATGTCTCCGGATGGCAAGGAGTGGACTTTCCACCTGCGCCCAGGGGTACAGTTTTCCGGCGGCTACGGGGAAATGACTTCAGCTGACGTGGCCTATTCCATCGAGCGTCTCATTCGCGACGACTCGCGGGCGGGGCCGTCCTCGCCCATGCGGCGCCTCATCTCGTCGGTCGAAACGCCTGACGATTACACCGTCGTGGTCAAGCTGAACTTCCCCGACTTCGAGCTGGCGCGGGGCTATTTCGGCGCAGCGCAGCAGCTGGGCATTGTTTCCAAGAAGCACTTCGACGCTCTTGGAGAAGCCGATGCGGAAACCACGCCCATTGGCACTGGCGCCTATGAACTGGGCTCGATCTCGCCCGGCTCAGAAATCGTTATGACGATGCGGGATGACGTGGCTGACCACTGGCGCGTTCAGCCCGAATTCGAGAACATCGTCTTTAAGGTGGTACCCGAGGAATCGACCCGGGTCGCCATGCTGCTCACGGGCGAGGCCGACATTGCCCCGATTGGCTTTGACTCCATCCCTACGGTGAGGGAGGCGGGTCTGACCGTCGTTTCGGCTGAAGCCACCTGGTCGCCCGTGGTCCGCTTCGGTGGTCTGGTCGAGACGTCCGAGAACCGCTATAACGCAGACAATCCCTGGGCCAAGCGCGAAGTGCGTCAGGCCCTGAACTACGCCGTCGACAAACAGCTCATCATCGATGAACTGTTCCACGGGGAAGCGACGGTGGCGTCGAGCGACACCCCTGTTCCCGCATGGTCGGGCGTTCAACCCTATCCCTACGATCCGGAAAGGGCCCGCGAGCTGCTCAAGGAAGCCGGTTATGAAGACGGCTTCGATATCACGATCAAGACCTTCACGACGGCCCCTGGTGCCGAGCTGCCACTGATGGCAGAGGCGGTGGCGCTCTTCTGGCAGGATATTGGGGTCAATGCCACGATCGAGCCAGTCGACTGGCCCTCCCTGCGCTCGGACTGGACTGAAGGTCGCGCCAATGACTATGTCTGGACCCACCGCGGCTTCCCCTTCTCCAGCGCGGCAAACGGGTTGGAAGCGGGCTTCATGGCGGCCAGCGTTTTCGCGGCCTATTCGACTCCCGAACTCGAAACCATGATCAATGACTTCTCCAACGAGCAGGACCTGGCCGAGCGGGAGGCCAAGTTCACCGCCATTGGACAGCACCTGCGTGACGAAGCCGCGGCCGTGTTCATCGCTCTTGCCAACGAGCCCTACGGCATCTCCGACAAGGTTGGCGAATGGAAGATCACCACGGCCTATATGTGGAACTTCGACCAAGTGACGCGCGCCGAATAGGGTGACTACTCTGCCCGCGCCGCCCAGGCGGCGCGGGCCCTACCATGACTATCCAGAGCACCAGGACGCAATGTTTAGAATTGCCGCCATCCGGGCCATAGAGGCGCTCATCGCATTGCTCCTGATGAGCATCGTGATTTTCCTTCTCAGCCGCGTGACCGGAGACCCGGTTGCGCTGCTGCTGGGGGATGGAGCCACGGAGGCCGACAAGATCAAGCTGACCCAGGATCTGGGTCTCGATCAGCCGATCATCGCGCAGTACCTCACCTTCCTAAGCAACGCCCTAGCCGGGGACTTCGGCCGCTCGGTAACCGCCGGCAACCAGCCGGCGCTGCACCTGATCATGGCGCGGCTTCCCGCCTCGCTCAGCCTTGCCGGCGTTGCCCTCGCCTTCACCATGGTGGTCGGCATTCTGTTCGGCGTGATCGCCGCCGTCCGACACAATTCCATCATCGACTTCGCAGCACGACTCATCGCGCTTATCGGGCAGTCCGTGCCCAGCTTCTGGCTCGGTATCGTGCTGATGTATGTATTTGCGGTGCAGCTTGGCTGGCTCCCGACATCAGGCTATGGCCAGTGGCAGCACTACGTGCTGCCTGCGGCCACGCTCGGCCTGTTTACCCTCGCAGCCATCACGCGCCTGGTGCGCTCTTCCATGCTCGAAGCGCTGGGCAGCGAATACATCAAGCTTGCACGTGTCAAAGGCCTTTCCGAACGTGTCGTGATCTGGAAGCACGCGCTGGTCAATAGCCTCATTCCGGTCGTGACCTTCATGGGCACGTTCTTCGCAGTGATGATCACCGGCGCGGTGATCGTCGAGACGGTGTTTTCCTGGCCGGGCATTGGCCGGCTTGCCTATGAGTCCATCCTGGCGCGCGATTTTCCCGTGGTTCAGGCCGTGGTCCTCGTCATCACCTCGCTGTTCATCATCGCCAACCTGCTGGTCGACATCCTCTATGTTGTGATCGACCCGCGCATGCGGAGCCGTGGCTGATGGTCGACACCAGCTCCCATGTCAGGCGGTCCGGAGGCGGGATCGGCGCGATCTACCGGTTCTGGAAGTCGCTCGACTGGCCGCTCCGCATCGCCCTGGCCCTGCTCCTGGTCTTTGTTCTCGTGGCGGTTCTCGGGCCATGGATCACGCCGCATGATCCGCTGAAGGGATACTTGCGCGCACGTCTCCTGCCGCCGGCCTGGCGGGATGGTGGCGACTGGAGCTATGTCTTCGGCACCGATCGGCTTGGCCGTGATATACTTTCGCGCATCATTGCCGGTGCCCGTATCTCGCTCACCGTCTGCGTCCTGGTTATTGCCATTGCCGGCGTGCTGGGCACGATGATCGGCACGGTTGCCGGATACTTTGGCGGCTGGTGCGACCGGGTGCTGATGCGGCTGGTTGATCTGGCGCTCTCTTTCCCGGTGATCCTGCTCGCCTTGCTCTTGGCAGCGATTTCGGGTCCGAGTTTCACCAACATCATCATCGTCATTTCGCTGACCCTGTGGAGCCAGTATGCGCGCATGGCGCGAGGCGAGACACTCAAGATCCGCAACGAGGATTATGTCGATCTGGCTCGCACCTCTGGCCTCTCCGACCTCGCCATCATCAGGCGCCACATATTGCCCAACATCGCTCCTGCACTGATCGTGATTGCGACGCTCCAGGTTGGCATTGTCATCGTGCTCGAGGCCTCTTTGAGCTTTTTGGGGGTGGGGGTGCCACCACCAGCGCCGTCATGGGGCTCGATGGTGGCAGATGGTCGCTCCTACATCGCATCTGCCTGGTGGTTGTGCATGATGCCGGGCTCCGCAATCGTGATCACCGTGATGGCGGTCAATCTCCTTGGCGATGCGCTGGCCGACCGCATCAACCCGGCGCTCAGGGGGCGTAATATCTAGTGACGGTTTCGGAAACTCTGCCACTTCTTGATATCCGGAGCCTTTCGGTTCGCCTTGGTGCCGGACCCGGAAGCCCCGCCCTTATTGAGAGTATCGATCTTAAGTTCCGCGCCGGCGAAACACTCGGTCTTGTGGGGGAAAGCGGCTCAGGCAAGACCACGCTGGGCATGGCGTTGCTGCGGCTGCTGCCGCCGCTCCTCAATAGGGGCCTCTCTGGTCAGATGCTCTACCAAGGCGAAGACATTGCTCAGATGGACCAGGCCGGGCTGACGCGCATTCGCGGGGGCGAAATCTCTATGATCCTTCAGGATCCGATGGCTTCGCTCAATCCGATCTTCACCATCGGCAACCAGCTTAAGGAAGGTCTGCGGCTGCATGCCACGCAAAATGGATCGCTTGAGGAGCGCGCCATTGCAGCCCTGGAAAGCGTGCGCATTCCTTCACCCAAAGCGCGCCTGCACAACCATCCCCATCAGATGAGCGGGGGCATGCGCCAGCGGGTGGTCGGTGCGATCTCGCTCACGCGCGCGCCGCGCTTGCTCATTGCCGACGAGCCGACAACCTCGCTCGATGTCACTATCCAGTACCAGTTCCTTGAACTGCTCAAGGACCTGCAGAAGCGGGCAAGCATGGCCATGCTTTTCATTACCCATGATTTTGGCGTGGTCGCCAAGATGTGCGATCGCGTCGCCGTCATGTATGCTGGCCAGATTGTGGAGCAGGGCCCGGTGCGAGAAATCTTCCGGCACCCCAAGCACTGGTATACCAGTGCTCTGCTTGACAGCGTACCGACACTTGACCAAGCGCTTGATCGCCTGCCGACGATCTCTGGCTCGCCGCCAGCGGTTGCGGCCCGTCCGCAGGGCTGCCGCTTCCACCCGCGCTGCCCCAATGCGCGGGCCAAATGCCTGGAAACGCCGCCCATAGCCGAGATTGCGCCAGCCCATGACGTGCGGTGCTGGTTCCCGCTCGACGGGAAAAGGGGCGCGGCATGAGCGGGCCGATCATCTCCGCACGCAAGCTGGGGCGCGTCTTCAAGGTCCCCCATAATGGCAGGAATCAAAACCTGCATGCGGTGAGCGAACTCGACCTCGAGCTGATGCCCGGCAGGACGCTTGGCGTGGTCGGCGAATCCGGCTGCGGCAAGACCACGCTCAACCGGATGCTGCTGCTGCTCGATACGCCCACAGAAGGGCAGGTGCTGTTCAAGGGGCAGGATTGTGCGACGCTATCGCCCGAGGCCAGGCGGGAATTCCGCCGCGCCGTGCAGCCGGTGTTCCAGAACCCATTCTCCTCCTTGGATCCGCGCATGCGGGTGGGCCAGATCATTGCCGAGCCACTGTCGACCATCCCCGGCATGAGCCGGCAGGATATCAGCAGGCGGGTAGGCGAAGTGCTCGAGGCAGTGGGCCTGCGCCCCGATGACGCCCGGCGCTTCCCCAATGAGTTTTCGGGCGGTCAACGCCAGCGCATAGCCATCGCGCGCGCCATCGCCTCAAAACCCCAGGTGCTGATGCTGGACGAGCCGGTGTCGTCGCAGGACATCTCGATTCGCGCGCAGATCCTCAACGTGCTCAAGGACCTGCAGGCAGAGTATGGGCTGGGATGCGTGTTCATCTCGCACGATCTTGCCACCGTGCGGTTCATGGCCGATGACGTGATCGTCATGTATCTCGGCCGGGTCATCGAGCGGGGCACCGCCGCTTCCATCTGCACCATGCCGGCCCATCCCTACACCAAGGCTTTGCTGGCCGCGAACCTGCCGCCCGATCCCGATGCTCCGCGGCCCGAACTGCCGCCGCAGGGGGAAATCCCCAGCCCGCTCAATCCGCCGTCCGGCTGTACCTATCACACCCGATGCCCGCTGCGTTTCGACCGCTGCGACCGCGAGCGGCCGGTCAACTATCCAGCGCCCCATGGCGGCACGGTGGCGTGCCATCTTTTTGATCCGGACCTTGGAAGATGAGCCTAAACTTTATCGCCGTTGGCGACGTGGCGCAGGATCGGGACGAGCCCGCTGCCAGCTTTGACCATGTGCGGGACCGCATCGGCCAGTCCGATCTGGGCTTCTGCCAGCTCGAAGTAAACCTCACCAACCGCGGCACGCGTCTGCCCCAAGCCCGTCACACGATGCGCGGCGATCCACTGATCGCAGACGCGCTGGTGGAAGTTGGTCTCGAGATCGTGTCCTTCGCCGGCAACCATTGCATGGACTGGGGGCCGGATGGGCTGTTCGACACCATCGGCCATCTGGAGCGGGCAGGAGCCCATCAGGTGGGCACCGGCAGGAACATCGCCGAGGCCCGCAGGCCGGTCTATGTCACCCGTAACGACATGACGGTGGGCTTTATCTCGGTCAATTCGATCCTGCCGATGAACTACTGGGCCGAGGAAAATCGCGCGGGATGCGCACCGCTGCGGGCGCACACCATCTACGAGCAGATCGAACACGATCAGCCCGGTACGCCCGCTCGCATCCACACCTACAGCTTCCGCGAGGATCTCGAGGCGCTGCTCGCCACCATACGCGAGGTGCGCGGCAAGGCGGATGTGGTGGTGCTCTCCCATCACGCCGGCATTCACTTCGTGCCGGCGGTTATTCCAGACTATCAGCGCGAAGTGGCGCATGCCGCGATCGACGCCGGCGCGGACCTAGTGCTCGGCAGTCACGCACATATCCTCAAGGGGATCGAGGTCTACAAGGGGAAGACAATTGCCTACAGCATGGCCAACTTCGCCATCGACCTTCACATGGACGAGGCCCATGCCAAGTCCAGGGGGTTCCGCGAAATCCAGAAGCTCAACCCTGACTGGGTGCCTGACTTCGGCAGCCGCTACAATTTTCCGCCGGGCTCGGAAATGAGCATGATGCTCGAAGCCCGGTTCTCGAAAGATGGCGTCGGTGACGTGCGCTTCGTGCCCATCATGATCGGCCGCGATGCTGATCCGAAGATCGTCGATACCCACCACCCAGATTTCGAGCGCATCCGCGCCTATCTCCAGTCCATTTCCGACCAGGCTGAACTGGGCAGCACCATTACGGCAGACGGCAACGTCTACCGGGTGACCCCGGTGCCATGAGCCTGACGCGCTCCGTCACCGAGCGCTATCTGCGGGCTGCTGGCAACGGGGTCGATCGCCCGGCGCTTGAGGCCGCCCGGATTGCGCTGGCCGATGCCTTGAGCGTCATGGTCGCCGCGACCGGGCTCGAGCCTGCGGTACAGCCGTTCATGACCTATGCCAGCGCGTCGGGTTCCGGCCCGTCCACCCTCATCGGACAGGATGCCAAGGTCTCTCCCCTATTCGCGGCCCTGGCCAATGGCGCGCTGGCACATGCGATTGACTATGAGGACACCTTCGCAGAGGGCATGATCCACCCCAGTGCCTCGCTGGTTCCGGCGCTGCTTGCCCTCGCCGAAAGCGAGGATTCGAGCGGCGACCAGGTGCTGACAGCGCTGGCGCTTGGATGCGACTTCTCCTGCCGGGCTTCCCTTGCGCTCGATGGCGACCCTGCTACACGCGGATGGTATCATCCGCCGATCCTGGCCGGACTTGGCGCGACGCTCGGCTCAGCCCTGTTGCTCAAGCTCAACGCCGACGGCATTCGCAATGCGCTCGGGCTGTTCATTCTCCAGTTCATGCTGGGCGACGAGCTCAAGCGCAGCCCGAGGTCGGACCTCCGGGCCGTTCGCGAAGGATTTGCCGCCCGCGCGGCGGTTGAAGCCGCGCTGCTTGCCCGTGCCGGCGTCGAGGCTGTCGAGGCGCCACTCGAAGGTCCGTCCGGCCTTTTTGCGATGTTGACCGGCAAGCCGCCCAGAGACGAGGCATTTGCCACGGTAGGCGCTGCCTTCCACGGCCCGGACGTGGGCATCAAGCGCTGGCCGTCATGCCGTGGTACCCACAATGCGGTGCTCGCCGCCCAGGCCTTTCGCGACCTAGGTTTTGCCGGAGCCGATATCGCCACGGTGCGCGTGCAGGTAGGCCCGCCCAATGACATGCTGTTCGTCCCTCGCGCGCAACGGGTCGCACCCCAGACAGCAATAGACGGCAAATTCTCCATCCCCTTCGTCTTCGCGTCAGTGATGCAATCGGGCGATCTCACCCTGGCGAGTTTTACGCCCGAGCAGTTGCGTTCTCCCGGAACCCTGGCGCTCGCCGGGAGGGTGACCATGGCCGATGAGCCTGTGCCCAAGGGGTCAGAGGCAATCTACATGATCGAGACCGGCGCTGGGGCGGTCCATAGCGAGGTAATCGATACGGTGCCTGTCTGCCGCGCCCGCGACATCAGCCTCAGTGATCTGGCGCCAAAACTCCAGGCCTGCTTCCGCTTCGGCTCGCGCTTGCCCAACCTTCCTGCTTTCCTCGCAGAGATGGTTCGACTTGAGTCCCAGCCCATCGTCTCGCTCATGCGGCTCCTGTGAAGGTCGTTACGGCAGACCGGTGGAATCGCCGCTCGGTGCCACGTCGACATGATCTACGATTGCAAGCGCGGCGGACGTGGCTGTGCCGTCAAGCTACGCAGCAGAGATGCCGAGATCGATCATCGCGACGTCTTCCTCAGTGCTGCAGAAGGGCCGAGAACCATGGTGTGTGCCTGTGTCTGGCGCTTCACCGAAGGCCGAGTCGTCGTCGACATCGGTTTTCGGTCCTGGCAGAGGGGTTTCGAGCCGTTCCGCCCAGCGCGGCCGTGCAAGGACTTGCGCAAGTAATAGTTATGATAGATAACTATTATCGTAGGGAGGAACTCATGGATTCCATGCTATCGCCCATCCGGCCCGTTCGGCTGGGCAACATGGCTGCGGCTGCAGAAAAGCGCGCAGACGGCACCACCATAATCCGTTCGGTCGAGGCGCTGGGTGACTATCCGCGCTCGATCGTCGACGCTCTGGAAAGCTGGGCGCACAAAACCCCCGATGCGGTGCTGATCGCCGATCGCGCCGACGACGGCTGGCGTGAACTGACCTTCGCCCAGGTGCTCGCGCGCATCCCGCCCCTAGCGCAGGCGCTCCTCAATGCTGGGCTCTCCGCCGAGCGCCCGCTGGTGATCATTTCTGGCAATGAGGTCGAGCACTTCCTGTTAGGCATGGCCGCCATCTGGGTAGGCGTTCCCTATGCCCCCATCTCCCCGGCCTATTCGCTGGTCTCGACCGATTTCGGCAAGCTCCAGCACATCGCCGGCCTTCTGACCCCGGGCATGGTCTATGCGAGTGACGGCGAGAAATTTGCCCCGGCGATCAGCGCCGTCTTTGGCGCCGATATCCCATTGGTTGTCCGGACCAATCCGCATGGGGACCGTCGGTCCCTGGTGTTTGACGATCTTCTGGCGACGCCCGTGACCCAGGCGGTTGCGGACGCTCATGCCCGCATTACGGCCGACACCGTGGCCAAGGTGCTCTTCACGTCCGGCTCCACCGGGCTGCCCAAGGGCGTCATCACCACTAACCGGATGATGGCCTGCAACCAGGAGATGATACGCACAGCCCTGGCTTTTCTCCAGGACGAGCCGCCGGTGCTGCTCGACTGGATGCCGTGGAATCACGTCGCTGGCGGCAGCCACAATACCGGCATCGCAATCTACAATGGCGGCAGCTTCTATATCGACGATGGTCAGCCCACTCCGGCGCGCTTTGGCCGTACGCTTGAAAACCTCAAGACGGTGCAGCCGACCTTTTTCACCAACGTGCCCAAGGCCTACGAATTCCTCGTCGCCGCCTTTTACGAGCACCCCGAGGCGCGGCGCAATCTCTTCGCCAGGCTCAAGCTGCTGCAATATGCCGGCGCCGGGCTCTCCCAGCACGTCTTCGACGGTCTGGCCGAGGCGGCCCGCGCCGAGACCGGCCAGCGTGTCATGATCATCACGGGCTATGGCTCGACCGAGACCGCTCCCTTTGCCTTCACCACCACCTGGCCAGTCGAAGAAGCCGGTCATATCGGGCTGCCGGCAGCCGGAATGGCGGTGAAGCTAGTGCCCAATGGCGACAAGACCGAACTGCGCCTCAAGGGCCCCAATGTCACGCCGGGCTATTGGCGCGACCCGGCCAAGACTGCGGAAGCCTTTGATGAAGAGGGTTTCTATATGATCGGCGACGCAGTGCGCTTTGCCGACCCCGATGACCTTGGCAAGGGCCTGATCTTTGACGGACGTGTTACCGAAGATTTCAAGCTCTCGACCGGAACCTGGGTCAACTTCGCTGCGGTCCGCACTTCGGTCATCAGCGCCTGTGCGCCACTGATCCGCGATGTGGTGCTGACCGGGCTCGACCTCAACTATATCGGCGCCATGATCTTCCCCGATCTTGCCACCTGTGCCCGCCATGCGGGTCTACCCGCTGACGCAGATGCCGCGGCCATCATTGCCCATCCTGCGGTGCACCAGAAGTTCTGCGAGAGCCTGCAGGATCTGGCGCAGAAGGCCACAGGAAGCTCCAACCATGTGGCCCGCGCCCTCGTCATGGAGGCCCTGCCCGATATCGATAAGGGCGAGGTCACCGACAAGGGCTCAATCAACCAGCGCGCCGTCCGCGCCCATCGCGCCCACCTTGTAGAGGCGCTCTACGCCGAAGCGCCTGATGCGCACATCATTCTCTGCCCCCGGAAAGACGCCTGACTATGAGTAAAGGCCTTCGCCTCACCTTCGACGATGCCTGGCTGCTGGGCGGCGCTCGCACACCATTTGTCGATTATCGCGGCGCGTTCGCCGAAGTGTCGCCAATCGACCTCGGCATCAAGGCGGCCCGCGCCGCCGTTGCAAAGACCGGCGTCAAACCGGCCGATATCGGGCACACCATTGCCGGTTCCATGGCGCAGGCGTCGTTCGATGCCTATGTTACGCCGCGCCATATCGGGCTTTATGCCGGGGCGCCCACCGAGGCCCCAGCCCATCTGGTCCAGCGCATCTGTGGCACTGGTCTGGAAGTCATTGCCCAGGCGGCCGACAGCGTCTCGCTCGGTCGTGTCGACCTTGCATTGGGGGCTGGCTGCGAGAGCATGAGCCGCAACCCTATTGCCGCCTATACGCACCGCAACGGCTTCACGATGGGCAAGGTCGAGTTCAAGGACTTTCTCTGGGAAGCGCTCTACGACCCCGCCGGCTGCGTCAATATGGGTGACACGGCCGAGAACCTGGCCAAGCAGTACAATATTGGCCGCGAGCGCGTAGATCGCTTCGCCGAGCGCAGCTTCAATCGCGCCATCGCCGCCCGGGATACCGGAGTTCTCGCGGAGGAGATCATGGCGGTCATCTCTGAGACCTTCGAGGTGGAAGGGATCGAGAAGCGCTCTATCAAGCTGCCGCGTGGTGTGGAGAGCGTCGATACCGACACCCACATTCGGCCGTCGCCTTATGAAGTGCTCGCCAAACTTCGCCCGGCCTTCGGCGGCGTACAGACGGGCGGTAATTCCTCCGCCATCGTTGACGGTGCCGGTGCGGTGCTGATTTCGTCCGCCGCCTATGCCAGGGCCAATGGGCACAAACCCTTGGCCCGCATTCTCGCTAGTGCCGCAGTGGGGGTGCCGCCGCAGATAATGGGCATCGGCCCGGCTCCCGCGATCAGGGCGGTGCTGGAGGCGGCAGGCATGCGCCTCGACCAGATCGACCGGGTCGAAATCAACGAGGCCTTCGGTGCGCAGATTCTGGCCTGTGCCGATGAACTCGGGCTCGATGAGGACAAGCTGAACGTGAATGGCGGCGCCATCGCCATCGGCCACCCGCTGGGCGTCACCGGCATCCGCCTGGGCCTGACCCTTGCCCTCGAACTGCAGCGCTCCGGCACCCGCTATGGCATTGCTTCTGCCTGCATCGGGGGCGGCCAGGGCATCGCCCTCCTCATTGAAAACGTCGAGGCCGCCTGATGGATATGGCGGGCAGAAGCGTATTCATCACCGGAGGAGCCTCAGGCCTCGGCGCAGCGACAGCCGAAGCTCTGGCTGCGCTCGGCGCGCGGGCAGCGATCTTTGATCGGGATGTAGCAAAGGGCGAAGCCGTCGCCGCGCAACTGGGTGGTCGGTTTTTCCCCGTCGATGTGTCCGACGCCGCCAGTGCCGAGGCTGCCGTCAGGGCCGCTATCGAAGCCATAGGCGGGCCGGCGGTGCTGGTCAATTGCGCCGGTATCGGCACAGCATCCCGCATTGTGGGGCGCGAGGGCCCCATGCCGCTCGACGCCTTCTCGCGAGTCATCAATGTCAATCTCGTCGGTAGCTTTAACATGATGCGGCTCTGCGCCCATGCCATGTCGCTGGCCCAACCGGACGAAAACGGCCAGCGCGGCGTCATCATCTCGACGGCATCGGTGGCGGCATTCGATGGCCAGATCGGCCAGGCTGCCTATGCAGCGTCCAAGGGCGGCATCGTTTCGCTGACCCTGCCGGCAGCGCGTGAATTTGCCCGCTTCGGCATCCGTGTCCTCGCCATTGCGCCGGGACTCTTTCTCACTCCGCTGCTCGCCGAATTGCCTCAGGACGTCCAGGATGGGCTGGCCTCGTCCATTCCAAACCCGACCCGCCTTGGCCGGCCAGACGAGTTCGCCGCCCTGGTCCGGTCCATGGTCGAGAACGACTATCTCAATGGCGAAGTCGTGCGCCTCGACGGCGCGCTGCGCATGGCCGCGAAATAGGAGCGATCATGTTCAGCCATTCCATCCAGGTCGAAATACAGTTCGGCGACTGCGATCCGGCCGGCATCGTCTACTACCCCAACTATTTCCGCTTTTTCGACAACGCCACCGCCGCCATGCTGTCGGCGGCCTTCGCCATGCACAAGCGAAACTGGCTCGATCATTACGGCATTGCCGGCATCCCGATGGTCGATACTGGCGCTCGCTTCATGCGCCCCTCGAGCTTCGGCGACGTGGTCGAAATCCGCTCCGAAGTCACCGAGCTCGGGCGCTCCAGCTTTGCCGTTAAGCACACTCTGCTGCGCAATGGCGAGCCGGCTATAGAGGCCCATGAAAAGCGCGTCTGGGTCAGGCGATCGGAGGTTGGCGGCATCACCTCGGCACCGCTGCCTGATGAAGTGCGCAAACTGCTGGGTGACGCATGACCGCTCAGATGGAAGGAAACAGCATGGCCAATGTGCTGATCATCGAACGGAAGGGTGCGATCGAGCACCTGATGCTCAATCGTCCGGAAAAGCGCAATGCGCTCAACGATGACGTGGTGACAGCGCTAGACGACTTCTTTGCCAATGTCCCCAGGGAAGCCCGTGCCATCGTCGTTTCCGGCAATGGCGGACACTTCTCGTCCGGGCTGGACCTGTCCCAGCATGTCGCGCGCGAGCCTCTCGAAGTCATGGCCCACTCCCGCAACTGGCACCGCGTGATGGCGCAGGTGGCCAACTCGACCGTGCCCGTCATTGCGGCCATGAATGGAGCCGTAATGGGCGGCGGGCTCGAGTTTGCTGCGGCCTGCCATGTGCGCGTGGCCGAGGAAAGCGTGCGGTTTCAAATGCCGGAGGGTCTTCGCGGAATTTTTGTCGGCGGCGGCGGCTCGGTGCGGATTTCCAGACTCATTGGGCCAGACCGCCTAACGGAAATGATGCTGACCGGCCGAACCTATAACGGTGCGGAAGGCGAACGGCTGGGCCTTGCCCATCATCTCGTGCCGGAGGGAGCTTCACTCGAAAAGGCTTTCGAGTTGGCCGACCATATCGCCAGGAACTCGCCAACCATCAACGGCTTCATCATTCAGGCCATTGCCCAGATCGGCTCCATGCCGCCCGAGGCAGGTCTCTATGCCGAGAGCCTTACGGCAGCGCTCAGCCAGACAGGCCCCGATGCAGAAGAGGGCCTGCGCGCCTTCCTGGAAAAGCGTGCGCCGGTTTTCAGGTAAGCCGGTCCAGCAGCGCGAGAAGCTTTTCGCGCGCCTTTTCGCCCCCTAGGCGCTTGATGAGGTCCTGCTCCATGGCCTCATGCACATCGCGGGCACGACGCAGAAATGCTTCCCCCTCGCCGGTGAGGTGCAGGGCATTGGCGCGCTTGTCCGCCACCGACGCCATGCGCTCCACCATCCCGCGATCTTCCAGGCCATGCACCAGCGTCACGAAGTTGGCGCGCTTGATACCGAGTACCTCGGCGATTTCGGTCTGCTTCCGGCCTGGATTGGCGGCAATCAGCACTAGGACTGAATACTCGACCGGGCGCAGCTTGAGCTCTTCGAACAGGGTGAGAAAGCGCTGAAAGACACTGAGTTGCGCACGACGCAGACGATAGCCGATGATGCCGGTAGTTTCCTCCGCGCGCAACGCCTCGCCTTCAGGCGGACGCGCTTTTGCTGATTTTGAAGTCCGTTGCCCCATGAGAATCTTGTCCTGTTCAGCGTTGTCCGGCGACACGCTCCCTGCAGTTTCCGGGAGCTAAGCCAATTTCTGCCCTCTTGCCTAGACCGTCATCGGTCGACATCAAGCTCGTCCAGTCGCAACGCTGGGATTGCTTGCGCGCAAGTTGCATGATTGTTATACAGAATAACATTTACGAGTGTTATCGTCATGCAGTTGGGAGGCTGTCTGGCGGACCCGATAATGAGGGATGCACTCGAGGGGAAGGGCAGCGGGATCGTGTTCCAAGATAGTTCTGTTCTGGGACGGATGGTGATCGGATTGGCCCGTTGGACAGCCATCCTCGGAGGCGCTGTGCTCTTGGCCATGATTGCCGTCGTGGTCATCAGCGTGATCGGCCGCGCCTTCATTTGGGCCGGATTGAAACCTATCCTGGGTGACTATGAGCTGATTTCCATCGGCATGGGTTTCGCCGTTTTCGCCTTTTTGCCCTGGGCGCATATCAGCCGGGGTCACGCGCTCGTATCGCTGTTGACAGATACTTTCGGCCCGGCGGCAAACGCCTGGATCCTCGTCGTTACCGACCTCCTGATGCTGGCGGTTTCGGCCTTCATTGCCTGGCGGCTGTGGCTGGGGATGCTGGACAAGTTCAACTATCGGGAAACCACCATTCTGCTTGGCCTTTCCATGGGCTGGGCCTTTGCGGCCGCAGTGGCGGGCGCCATCGTGATGGTTCTCGTGGCCACTTACGTGCTGGGCCGCTCCATCAGCGATGCCTTAGCGGGCCGCGCCGGACCCAAGCATGTCGGGAGCGAACATTGACGACCAATATCGTTCTAGGCCTGCTCGGGATTCCTGTCGTCCTCGTCCTCGTGTTTCTGCGCGTGCCGATCGGCCTTGCCATGATTGTCGTGGGCGTGGTGGGCAGCTGGATGGTCACCAAGACCTTCAATCCCATCATGTCGCAGTTCAAGACGCTGACCTACAGCACATTTGCGTCCCACAGCCTCTCGGTGGTCCCACTGTTCCTGCTGATGGGGCAGTTCGCGACACTGAGCGGGCTGTCGACCAAAATATTCAAGGCAACCACGGCCTGGCTAGGCCATCGGAAGGGCGGCGTGGCCATGGCGGCCATTGGCGCCAGCGCCGGATTTGGGTCTATCGTCGGCTCGTCGCTGGCCACGGCGGCGACGATGGGCCGTGTTGCCCTGCCGGAGCTGAAGAAATACGGCTATTCCGACGCGCTCTCGACCGGCGCGGTCGCTGCTGGCGGAACACTAGGCATCCTGATCCCACCCTCAGTCATTCTCGTCATTTTTGCCGTCCTGACCGAGCAGAACATCGCTAGGCTGTTCATGGGCGCCTTTGTTCCAGGCATCCTGGCCGCCGTCGGCTACATCATCGTCATCGCCATCTATGTGCGGGTGCGCCCCAGCGCCGGTGCGCCGCTGGACCGGGTACCTTATGGAAAGCGCTTCAGGGCGCTCTTTGAGATATGGCCGGTGCTGGCGGTCTTCGTCGCCGTCATCGGTGGCATCTATACCGGCATCTTCACGCCCACCGAAGCCGCTGCCATCGGCGCTGCCGGCACTGGGTTGATCGCCCTGGTGAGTGGCAGCCTGACCTGGACCAATGTGCGCGACGCCCTGCTGTCTACCGCTGCAGCGACCGCGATGATTTTCCTGATCGTCTTCGGCGCTGCCGTGCTCAACGGGTTTCTGGCCCTGTCGCAGTTGCCGCAGGTATCGGCCAACTGGATCGGCGAGCAGGGGTTCAACCCCTGGGTCGTGCTGGCCATCGTGCTGGTCTTCTACCTGCTGCTGGGCTGCGTCATGGATTCACTGTCTATGATCCTGCTCACCATCCCGATCCTTTACCCGATGATGATGGTGCTCGACTTTGGCCTCACTCCGGACGAGTTTGGCATTTGGTTCGGCATCATCGTGCTCATTGCCGTGGAAGTGGGGTTGATCACCCCGCCCGTGGGCATGAACCTGTTCATCATCAACTCGATGTCGCCCACCACGAAACTCTCGGACACCTACCGGGGCGTACTGCCCTTCGTTATCAGCGATGTCGTCCGCACCATCATTCTGGTAGCATTTCCATCGATCACGCTCTGTCTCGTGTGGTGGTTCTACTAGTGTCGACCTGCGCGCAGGAGGAAACCGCGCAGGACAAGCCGACCGGCATCGTCCGGTCACCTACAGGGAGAAGACATATGAAGAAGACCAGCTTCTTGCTCGGTGCACTTGCCGCTCTGGCGCTGTCCACCACCAGCTTTGCCCAGGAAGTCACCCTGCGCATCCACCAGATGTTGCCACCCCAGGCGACCATTCCGTCCCAGGCGATTGTTCCCTGGGCAGAAATGGTCACCGAGGCGTCGGGCGGCCGCATTGCTTTCGAGCACTACCCCGCCATGCAGTTGGGCGGCGTTCCGGCCGATCTCTATGACCAGGCCAAAGATGGCGTGGTGGACATCGTTTGGACCATTCTGGGCTACACGCCCGGCCGCTTCCCCAAGGCCGAAGCCTTCGAGCTGCCCTTCATGCTGACCACGGGTGAGGCATCTTCGGCCGCCTTCTACAACTACGTCATGGAACATGCCGCCGACGAAGTCGCGGGCGTCAAGGTCCTGGCACTCCACACCCACGGTCCAGGTCTCTTCCACTCGCAGGAGCCGATCAATTCGCTAGAAGACCTGCAGGGCATGAAGGTTCGCGGCGGCTCGCGCATCATTTCCAACATGCTGCGCCTGCTCGGTGCCGAGCCGGTGGGCATGCCTGTCACGCAGACCCCTGAGGCTCTGTCCAAGGGCGTTATCGAAGCGACGACTGTCCCTTGGGAAGTCACGCCTTCGCTGCGCATCGCCGAACTGGTGAAAAATCACACCGGCTTCACCAGCGAGCATGGCCTTTATAGCCAGACCTTTGGCATGTTCATGAACATGGACAGCTACAACAACCTGCCCGACGACCTCAGAGCCATCATCGACGAACATTCAGGCCTGGAACTGTCACGCCAGTTTGGTCGCGTCATGGACACCGGCGATGCCAATGGCCTTTCCCTCGCAGTCAATGCCGGCAACAACATCGTGCAATTGGACGCTGAGGAAACCTCTCGTTGGATCGCGGCGGCCGAGCCGACCTACGACGAGTGGTACAAGGAGATGGAGGCCCTCAACATCGATGGCCCAGCCCTTGTCGAGGCCGCGCGCGCGGCAATCGCAGCCGAGTCGAACTGATACGCATAAACTGGCCCACCCGAGAGGGTGGGTCAGACCCGCTGGTTGATCACGCCAGAGGGATACAACCACGGATAGCATCATGCTCGATCTGAAGACCCCGCAGTTGCGCCGGTTTTGCACACTCGAGGTCGAAGCCGGACCCCCACGCAGTTTGGGCATGGGACGGCTCGGACAGCGGCGCGTGATCCCCATTGCCGGAGGACGCGTAACCGGCTCCCGCCTCAGCGGCAGAATCCTGCCCGGGGGCGCCGACTGGCTGACGGTCAACCACGATGGCGTGTCACTCATGGATGCCCGTTACATGCTTGAGACCGACGAGGGCGCCATTATCGAGGTCGTCGACCAAGGCTATCGCCACGGTCCGGAGGCGGTGATCAGGAGCCTTGTCGCCGGACTGGATGTCGCACCCGAATCTTATTACATGCGCTCCTCGATCCGGCTTGAAACCGGAGCCGAGGCCTACTCACATATAAACCGGATGATCTTTGTCGGCACCGGGGCTAAGACCCCCAAGGGCGTACAGATCGACATCTACTCGGTCGAGTAACGGGGCACTCGTCTGCCGAATACTCCACCAAGCCAGCAATGTAGCGGGGAAATGTGTCGAAACCACACGTCATCATAGCCGGCGGCGGCATCGGAGGCCTTGCTACGGCGCTGACACTGCAGCAGATCGGTGTGAATTTCACGGTCCTCGAAGCAGTGCGCGAACTGGCGCCGCTTGGGGTAGGCATCAACATCCAGCCCAATGCTGTGCGCGAGCTCTATGACCTCGGCATTGGCCCCGAGGCGCTTGATAGCGTCGGCCTCCCGGCGCGCGAATGGGCGCTGGTCGGCTTGAACGGCAATGACGTCTATTCAGAACCGCGTGGTTTGGCGGCCGGCTATAGGTGGCCTCAATATGCCGTCCATCGCGGACGTTTCCACATGCTGCTTTATCGCGTGCTTCTGGAGCGTGCTGGCGCCCATGTGGTCAGGCTTGGCCATAAGGTCACCGGCTACGAGCGGAACAGCGACGGCACAGTGAGCACCCACATCCAGCGGACCGATGGCACCCACCTGCGCGAGCAGGCAACGGTGCTCATCGCCGCCGACGGCATTCATTCGGCCGTCCGCGCTACCATGCATCCGGGCCAGCCGCCGATCCACTGGGGTGGGGCGATCATGTGGCGCGGCACGACTCTGAGCAAGCCGATCCGCTCCGGCGCCTCGTTCGTCGGCCTTGGCACGCACCGGCAGCGCGTGGTGCTCTATCCGATTTCCCACCCTGACCGGGTGACCGGCTTCGCCGTGATCAACTGGATCGCCGAGGTGGTTGTCGACAAGGATGACCGTCGCTACAGCAATGGCTGGTTTCGTCCGGTCAAAGTCGAGGACTTTGCCCACCACTTCGCAGGCTGGACCTATGACTGGCTCGATGTGCCTGACTTGCTGCGCCGCTCGGACGTGGCATACGAAAACCCGATGATCGACCGTGACCCCGTATCGAGCTGGCAGGATGGCCCCGTAGTACTCATGGGTGACGCGGCGCACGCCATGTACCCCACAGGCTCCAACGGCGCCAGCCAGGCGATCATGGATGCACGCCACCTTGGTGCCGCCATGCTGGAGCATGGCGTGAACCAGGCAGCGCTGCGGGCTTATGACGAAAAGTTCTGTGGAGCGATCTCCGAACTGGTCCTGCGCAACCGCGGCGCGGGTCCGTTCGGCCTTCTCAACATCGTCGATGAACGCTGCGGTGGCGAGTTCGACAATATCGACGACGTGGTGCCGCCCGAGGAACGCGACGCCTTCATGGCTAGGTATAAGGCTGCTGCCGGGTTTGCCGTCGAACAGTTGAACAACGCCCCATCCACAATCAGGTTGGGCCAGCGTCCGCTATCGGACATCCAGCCCGACCGCCACCGCCTCGATACTTCTACGCCTTAGCACTAGGGTCATAATGCTCCTGACGGGCGGCTTCGGGTCACGGCCCGTGTGCGCCGGTTAAGTCCGAAATCCCTATCTGCCGCGTGACCATTTTCGCGTCTATCCAATTGTATGCAGGTCAACCGTCTTCGGTTAACCGCAGCCCCTAGTCGGCTCAACATGCCAAGACGACCGTTATCGGGCTGCAGATGCACAGGACTGACCATGCAGTACGACGAAGGGGCCCTTCTCGAGGCACCCAACGAACTTGGCTTGCTCAACTGAGCGGGAGCTTTGATCGTATCACGAGAACGGCCAGCCACATCTTCGATGCTCCCGTATCAAAGAATGTGCGCTTTAGACATCGGGCCGCCCAAAACCCGCCGGTCCGCTATCGTTGAGAGTTTTGGCTGCCGATAGGCGCCCAAAAGTCCCCGAAGAACGAACTCGCGAGCCACGGACTGGAGCTATGGGTATTTCTGGATTTGGCCGGCTTGGGACCAGCACTGAGCGGGCGCGGAAGGCGATGCGACTG
>DASYHM010000027.1:0-21910 GCA_035998575.1 Devosia sp. | reverse complement strand
CCGGGAGGGTGAGGGTCGCGCCTCGGCCCTGGGATGAGCGGACGAGACATTTCGGGCGGGGCGCTACGGCAATCCGCTGGGGTCGGCGATCCGTCTTCCGATAAAGTCCCGGCGCCCCGAGGCGGCTGCCGTCTCATATTTCAATTACTCAGAGGCGAAAGCCGCCTCGGGGCCCGCTCGTTCACCCAACCCGGAGGCCCCAAGGCCGTCCGGACAGATCTGCAGGCGACAATGGTGCGCCCCCCTATCGATTGCGCATCCCCACAGGAGCGAAGGACTTGACGAATCCGCCGGGCTGGCCTCTGCCTCATGGCGCTTTGATGGAGGCTCGAAATCATGCGTCAGCAGCTCGCCTTGTGGCTCACGTCCCGCCGTTGGGAACAGGTGATCGTCGCGGTCATCCTGCTCAATTCGCTGGTGCTGGGCCTCGAGACCGATGCCGGGCTGATGGCGCGCTTCGGACCGGTGCTGCGGGCGCTCGATGCGGTGCTGCTGACCGTGTTCGTGATCGAGATCGCGTTGCGCATCTATGCCTTTGGACCGCGCTTCTTCCGCGACCCGTGGAGCGTCTTCGATTTCGCCGTGGTGGCCATCGCGTTGGTGCCCGCCAGCGGGCCGTTCCAGGTGCTGCGGGCGCTGCGCATCCTGCGGGCGCTGCGGCTGGTGTCGACCCTGCCGGCGCTGCGGCGCGTGGTGGGCGGGCTCCTCGCCGCGCTGCCGGGCATGAGCTCGATCGTGGTGCTGATGGCAATGCTGTTCTATGTGGCGGCCGTCATGGCCACCAACCTCTTCGGCGCTTCCTTCCCCGACTGGTTTGGGAGCCTGGGCGCTTCGCTCTATACCCTGTTCCAGGTCATGACGCTGGAAAGCTGGTCGATGGGTATCGTGCGGCCGGTGATGGAGGCCTTCCCGTTCGCCTGGATGTTCTTCGTGCCGTTCATCCTGCTATCGACCTATGCGATCCTGAACCTCTTCATCGGTGTCATCGTCTCGGCCATGCAGGAGGAGACCGAGGCCAATGCCGTCGCCGACCGGCAAACCCTGCATGACGACACGGCGAGTATTCTTGCCGAGTTGCGGGCGCTGCGATCTGAAGTTGCAGCCTTGCGCGGCGAGGCGTCGCAGCAGCGCTGAGCGGTCAGTTGTCCAGGCCCTGATCCTGGGCTTCGAGCACGGCGATGACCTTGCGCAGCAGGGCCAGATACTGATCGCGTTCCGCCGGCTCGAGCTGCTCCAGCGCCAGCGCATTGATGGCGCTGACCACGCGCTCCACCGTCGAGATCTTGCCCAGCGCCAGGGGTGTCAGCGCCACCAGGGCGCTGCGCTTGTCCCCGGGGTCGCGCCGGCGGGTTATCATGGCGTCGCGTTCCATGCGGTTGAGCGTAGCTGCCATCGTGGGCTGTTCCACAGCGGCGCGCCGGGCGAGATCCTTTTGGGTCAGCGTGCCGCCATCGGCCAGCGCAAACAAAACCGGCATGTAGGCCGGGGCAATGCCGCTCGGCGCCAGCTGCCGCTCCAGCTCGCGGGCAAACAGCCGGGCGGCCCAGTTGGTGAGGTAGCCGGCGGAAGTCTCGCGCGAAAGGGTCAATTACATAGCTTGCTAATTAAATGCATAGTGTACTATACATAGCGCCTCGACCACTGCGCCGCAAGGAGGGAAACCATGTCGCTCAAGAGCAGTGCCTATCGCTATGGGAGCATGGCCGCCGCTATTCACTGGACCACCGCCATTGCCATACTGGCCATGCTGGGAACCGGGCTGGCCGCAACCAATACCGCCGATGCGGCGCTCGAACTCGTGCTGGTGCGGGTTCACGCCGTCGTCGGGGCGCTGGTCGGCGTGCTGACCCTGTTCCGCATCCTGTGGTGGGTGGCTTTCGACAAGCGACCGTCCGACCATCCCGATCTGACGCGCTTCCAGAAGACAGCGTCGCACATCGTCCACTATGGCCTCTACGCCGTCATCCTGATCATGGTTGCGAGCGGTGTCGGCACCGTCATGCTCAGCGGCGGCCCCGCGCAGCTGCTCGGCCCCGAGCCACTGCCGCTGCCCGATTTCACCCTCGTGCCGCCTTTCACCGTGCATGGCACACTGGCCCGCCTGCTCATCGTGCTGCTGATCGGCCATATCGGGGCCGCGCTCTGGCACCAGTTCGTCAGGCGCGATCGCCTGCTGGCGCGGATGGGGGTGGGCTGAGGGCGGCCATTCCCTATGGCACCCGGATGGCGGTCATGTTCTGCCCGTTCTGCTGCAGCATCAGCGCCGGCGCGCTGCCATCGACGGGGTCGGCGAAGGTGATCTGCGCGTCAACAACCTTGTAGAAGAACCGCCTGTCACTTTCCGGGAAGATTTCGAAGCGCTGCTGCCCGGTGAGCTGGGCAAAGAGCCGGTCGCCTTCGGTGGTGATGGTGAGCACAACGAAAGGGGCGAGCAGGTAGTCGCCGGCGAAGGTGGGCAGGATGGCCGGATCGATCGCCACCGCCTCGCGCGGCGTCGGCTGCGGCCGGAGCGGCAGGGTGGGGTCGAGCAGGTGCATGCCGATATCGGCGATGCCGGCGGGGGTGGCCATGTTTGACAGGACGACGACGCCGTCGCCGCTCTTGCGGTCAAAGCCGGCAAAGCTGGCAAAGCCACCCGTCAGGCCATTGTGCCAGACGAGGTCGCGGCCACCCTCGGTGAAGATGAACCAGCCCAGCCCGATCTGGCCGCTGCCATCGGCAGGGCGGGTGCGCTCGAGCATCAGATCGAAGGCCGGGCGGAGCGGGGTCTCTACTGCGCCGCTGGCGGCGGCGATGAAGCGGGCGAGGTCGGCGGCGCTGGTGACCAGGGCGCCCGCCGGGGCGAAAGCGTCGAAATCCCAATACGATACCGGCTCGCCGGTCGGGTCGTGACCGGTGGCCATACCGGTGGGGTCGCCGGGGGTCAGCGCCAGGCGGGTATCGTCGAGGCCCAGCGGCGCGAGGATGCGCTGCTCGAGCAGTTCGGCATAGGCCCTCCCGCTCACATGTTCGATCGCCTGCCCCAGCAGGGCCGCGCCGATATTGGAATATTCGAACTTGTCCCCGATGGCGCGGGTTAGCGCATACTCGCCGAGCCAGGCAAGCAACTCTTGGGCACTGTAGCCGGAATAGGGGTTTTCGAGGCCACGGGCCAGCAGGGCTGGGGGCAGGCCGGAAAAGCCCGCGGTGTGGGTGGCGAGATCGAAAGCGGTAATCGCTTTGCCATCGCGGGTCGGCAAAATGGTGCCGGCAGGCAGGTAGTCGGTCAGCGGTGCATCAAGGTCCATCCGGCCTTCGAGGACCAGCTGGGCCAGCAGCAGGTTGGTGAAGACCTTGCTGATCGAGCCGGCCTCGAAAAGACTATGCTCGTCGACCGGCGCCGCTTCGCCCCGCGCCGTGGTGCCGTGCGAGACGAAGCGCGGCACGCCGTCCTCGATCAGCGCCACGGCGATGCCGACATTGGCTTGGTCACGGTCGATGCGGTCGGCCAGGATCTGCTCGATCCCGGCGTCAGCAGGCGAGCTCGCCTGCTGGGCCGGGACGGGAACGATGAGCAGCACGAATGCTGCGAGCGTGGTGAGAACGCGGTGCATCAGAACCTCCTCCAGGTGCAGGACTGCGAGCAGCGTGCCCCGGGGGTGCGGCGATGATGAGGCGCTATTTCGCCTTGAGGTGCATCTCGATGGAATCGAGGATCACCTTCTTGGCGTCGTCGTAGCCGCCGACATGGGAGATCTTGGCCCACTTGCCGGGCTCGAGATCCTTGTAGTGGGTGAAGAAGTGCTTGACCCGCTCCACCTGGATTTCCTGCATGTCGCCGATATCCTTGACCGCGTCATACATGCGGGTGAGCTTGGAGACCGGCACGGCGAGGATCTTTTCGTCCTGGCCGCCATCGTCTTCCATGAAGAGCACGCCGACGGGGCGGCAGCGCACCACGGCGCCGGGCACCAGCGGGCGCGAGTTCATCACGATGACATCGAGCGGGTCGCCATCGCCGCACAGCGTGTGGGGCACGAAGCCGTAATTGCCCGGGTAGCGCATCGGCGTATAGAGGAAGCGGTCGACGAACAGGGCGCCCGAGGCCTTGTCGATCTCGTATTTGATCGGCTCGCCGCCCATGGGAACTTCGATGATGACGTTGAGGTCGTCGGGCGGGTTCTTGCCGGTCGGGATGGCGTCGATATTCATTTCAGCTTCAGCTCTCGTTCATCGGGGAGGCGACAAAGTCGCGGACTTGTGCCCACAACAGGCCGCAAAGGCAAGCCAGTTTGCTGCAACCCTGCTCCACCGATCGAGGAAGACGATGAAACAGTTCCTGCTCTGCACCGCGATGCTGTCCGGCCTCGTCCTGCCGGCACAGGCGGCCTTCAACAGCACCTATACCGATATCGACCTCGACCAGTGCCTGGTGCTCGATGCCGACGACTTCGGCGCCAGCTGGGCCTGCCCCGGCTACAAGGGCTACCCGCTGATGGTCACCGAAGCCGACCTGCGGTTTTCGCTGATCTACGGGTTCGGCGCCCGGGTGGCGGACGGGCAGACCCTGCCCCCGTTCAACCGGGTGGGCGAAAAGCTGGAATGGCGGCTCAGCAACGATCTTGGCCGCTGGATGCCGATCGCCACCATCGTGCGCTATCACACGGCCGATCCCGAGACCGGCGAGGATGCCGGACAGGTGCTGGTGGTGACGCAACTGGTCGAAGGCAACAGCTGCCACATCGCCTATATCGATGCGCGGGCCAATGCCGATGCCAACGAACTGGCGCGCGAGGCCGCGGACCGGTCCGGCGATTTCGACTGCGCCAGCGACGAGGTCGAGATCATCGGCAAGTTCGAGGCCTATTAGGCCTTGCGGACCTGATTACGCAGGATGGTGCGGTCGCGGCTGGAGACGCCGATCAGCTCCGCGACTCGCCAGACCATGTTATCTTCCAGCTCATGGTTCTTGTCGTCGGAAAACACCACCGTCCACATCATGCGGATGATCTCGATGCGGTCTTCCATTTCGAGCTGGGTGAGGCCGGAGGTGAAGCGGTAGAAGTCCACCGCCTCGGCATCGCGCTGGGCGGCCTCGCGGACCAGGCGCTCGACGGCGGCTTCGTCCATGTCGTAATGGTCCATCAGCGCGCGCTTGATCACGGCGCGCTCGGTGTCCTTCATCTGCCCGTCGACGGCGGCAAGATGAACCAGCAGCGCGGCAACCGCCAGCTTGGGATCGTGGGCGGACTGGATCTCGTCGGGCTTGTTGAACAGACGGGCAATGGCCTCGAACATGGCGTTAGCCTCCTCGGGGGTCACAGGACAGCAATGGGGTCGCGCGCCGGGAGGCAGGCAATGGCAGAGTTAGCAGTCCTGCCGATTTCCTCAATGGTGGAGAGGGCGGTGTAACGCGCTCTTGACCGGGCTTGATGCGCAGGCGCCACACTGCCGATGCCGGTCGTCGCCGAAAAGGGACTCGACTCTTGAAGGATTCGGAGTCTTAATGTTCCTGTTTTGTTCACTTCGAGGAATGGCGTGCGATGCCTTCGCCCGACCAGCAACAGCGCCTTGCCGCGCTGCGGGAAACCATTGCCGATATCGAGCGCAAGCCGGCTCTGGCGGAAGCGCGGGTTCAGGTCGAGCAGCCGCAGGGGGCATTCCCGGCGCTGGGCGGCGGGCTGCTGCAGGAAATTTTCACCGATGAGCGCCGCAATGTCGGCGCCCTACTCGGATTCGCCCTGGCGCAGGCCAAAGGGCTGCTCACGGCGCAGCGCGTGGCGGTCATCTACCTGCAACTGGCCGATGAAGCGCAAAAGCTGGGCATGCCTTATGGTCCGGGACTGATCAGCTTCGGTTTCGATCCGGCGGCGCTTGTCATGGTTCGGGCCGCCAGCATGGCGGAATTGCTCTGGGCGGCCGAGGAGGCCATTGCCTGCCGGGCGGTAGCGGCCGTGGTGGCCGATATCGGCGGTCAGGCAAAGCTGCTCGATTTCACCGCCAGCCGGCGTCTGAGCCTGCGCGCCTCCGCCACCGGCGGTTCGATCTTTTTGCTGCGCTACGGACAGGGGCGGGAGGCCAGCGCAGCGCATCTGCGCTGGCGCCTGTCTCCCCAGGGGAGCGCGCATAAACGCTATGACGCCAAGGCGCCCGGTGCCCTGCGCTGGCGGGTGCAGCTGGAGAAGGGGACCATCATCAAGAATCAGACCGAATTTGTGCTGGGTTGGACGGAAAATGGATTCGCAACATTCACTGCTCAGCACTGCGGTGCAGACCGGCTCATCGGGCGCGCGCCGCTTCCTCGTGCTGTTTCTGCCCCACTGGCCGACGGATTACCTCAAACGGCGTGATCCCCAGCTCAAGGCGCCGTTGGCCCTTTACGAGCGCATCAAGGGCGGATTGCGTCTGGCGGCCCTCGATGCCGAGGCGATATGGCGCGGCCTCAGCACCGGGCAGAACCTGGCCGATGCGCGGGCCATGGTGCCGGAGCTGACCGTGCTCGAGCTGGATCGCCCGCTGCTCGAAGCCGCTTTCGCCGATTTTGCCGACTGGCACTCCAATGCCAGCCCACTGGTATCGGTGATGAACGAGGTCAGCGGCTATGGCGATCTCGTGCTCGATATTACAGGCGTCGCGCATCTGTTCGGCGGCGAGCGGCCGATGCTGCGCCTGCTGCTGACCCGGCTGCGGGATCTCGGCTATACCGTGGCGGGCGCGATCGCGCCCACGATCGGCGCGGCCTGGGGCGTCAGCCATTTCGCGCGCAGCCAGGTGGTGGAACGGGTCGATCTGGAAGCCATTCTCGATGCCTTGCCGGTGCATGCCTTGCGCCTGACCCCGGCGCAGGCCGCCGGCTTTGCCCAGATGGGCCTCAAGACCGTCGGCCAGTTGCGCCAGCGCGAGCGCAAGCCGCTGCAGGCCCGGTTCGGGAGCTCTCTGCTGACGCGGCTCGACCAGGCCTATGGCGTGATCGAGGAGCGCATGGCGCCACGCCTGCCGGCAGCCGAGCGCTATGCCGAGCGGCGCTTCGCCGATCCAATCGGCCTGATGGACGATGTGCTGATGACCTGCCATGACCTGGCCATCCAGCTGTCGATCCGCCTTGAAGCCGAGGGGCTGGGCGGGCAGGCCTTTCATCTGTTCCTCTACCGGGTCGATCACAAGGTGATGGCGCTGTCGGTCAATTCGGCCCGGCTGACGCGTGACCCCCAGCATATTACCAAGCTCTTCGCCAACCGCTCGGAGCGGCTCGAGGGGGAATATGACCCCGGCTTCGGCATCGACATGATCCGGCTTGGAGTCAGTTCGGTGGCCGAGCTGGATGCCGTGCAGCTGGGGGCCTTCTCGCATCAGGAAGTCGCCGCCGACCTCGATGAACTCAATGACCGGATGAGCAGCCGGCTGGGGACCATGGCGGTGCTCAAGACCCAGCTGGTGGCAAGCCACATCCCCGAACGGGCCGCGCGGCTCGTGCCGGCACTGGTGCATGACAGCAAGGCGGATCGGGCTGGATGGCCCGTCCAGCCCCGCCCGCTGCGCCTGCTGCCGGTTCCCGAAAGGATAGCGATCAATGCCGAGGTGCCGGAGGGGCTGCCCGCCTCGATGATCTGGCGGCGTGACAGCTACCGGATCGAAAAGGCCGCCGGACCCGAGCGGCTGGGGGCGGAATGGTGGCGCAGCGGCCAGCGCCTGCAACTGGTGCCGCCCCATGTGCCCAAAAAGCCCGAGCCCGGCGAGAAGCCGGAAACGCCGCCTTATGTTCCGGATCTGGCTGCGTTCGATCCCGAGGCCCTGACGCGAGACTATTATGTGGTCGAGGATACCGGCGGGCGCCGGTTCTGGATCTACCGGCAAGGGTTTCACCGCCCGGACCAGCCCGCGGTGTGGTATCTGCATGGCTTCTTTCCATGAACGATATCCTTGTTCTCAGGCCCGGCCCCCGCACCAGGGCGCGGCAGGTGCCGCCGGTTCCGGCCTATGCCGAACTGGTCTCCACCACCAATTTCTCGTTCCTGCACAGCGGCTCGCATCCCGAGGAGATGGTGGCAGCCGCCATGCATCTGGGCCTCAAGGCGTTTGGCGTCACCGATCGCAACAGCTTTGCCGGAGTGGTCCGCGGCTATGTCACGGCGCGCGACCGCGACCGGAAGCGATTTCCCGATTTCCGCTACCTGGTCGGGGTGCGGCTTTGCTTTGCCGATGGCACGCCTGACATCGTCGCCTACCCCACCGACCGGATGGCCTATGGCCGCCTTTGCAAGCTGCTGACGGTGGGCAACCAGCGGGGCGAGAAGGGCAAGCCCGTCCTGCGTCTAACCGACCTGTTCGGCTCAGGCGACCCAGGGAAGGACGAACAAGGGCCCCCGGAAAACTATGCCCAGGGCCAGCTCTTCATCCTCGTGCCGAACGAGGACGACTGGGGCCTGACCGAGCGCGTGCTGGACATGCTGGCCCGCCTTGCGCCCGGCCGAAGCTGGATAGCGGCGACGCCGCGTTTCGATGGTCAGGATCGCGCCCGCTTCAACCGCGTCGCCGAACTTGCCGCGCGCAACCGGGTGGCCATGATTGCGAGCAACGACGCGCTCTATCACGAGCCGGACCGGCGCATGGTGCAGGATGTAGTGACCTGCATCCGCAAGCATCTGACCTTGGAAACCGCCGGTTTCAGCCTCGCCGCCAATGCCGAGCGGCACCTCAAGCCTGCCAGCGAAATGGCAAGGCTCTTCCATGACCATCCCGATGCCATTGCCCAGACCCAGCGCATGATCGAGCGCATCGATTTCTCCCTCGACCAGCTCAAGTACAACTATCCCGAAGAAACGGTGGGCAATGGTGAAACGGCGCAGCAGACGCTGGAGCGCTTGACCTGGGAGGGGGCAGCCAGGCGCTTTCCCTGCGGGGTCCCCGACAGCATCAAGAAAAGCCTGTGGTCCGAGCTTTGCCTCATCGCCTACAAGGGCTATGCCGCCTATTTCCTCACGGTGCATGACATCGTCATGTTTGCCCGCTACGAGCGGAAAATCCTCTGCCAGGGGCGCGGTTCGGCGGCCAATTCCTCGGTCTGCTTCTGTCTTGAAATCACCGAGGTGGACCCCACCAAGCGGACCCTGGTCTTTGGCCGCTTCATTTCCACCGAGCGCGACGAGCCGCCCGATATCGACGTGGATTTCGAGCACGAGCGGCGCGAAGAGGTGATGCGGTATGTCTACCGCAAGTATGGCGGCAAGCGCACGGGCCTTACGGCCAACGTCATTTCCTACCGCTCGAAAAGCGCCATTCGCGAGACGGCCAAGGTCTTTGGAGTGTCCGATGACACCGTGACCGCCCTCAACCAGCTCCATTGGGGCTGGGGGACGCGGCTCGATCTGGGTGACCTGGGCAATATCGGGCTCAGCCCGGACGACCCGGTGCTGGCGCAGATGTTCGAAGTGGTCAAGGTGCTGCGCGGCTTTCCGCGCCATCTCAGCCAGCATGTGGGGGGCTTCGTCATCACCCGCGATTCGCTCGAAAGCATGGTGCCGATCGGCAAGACGGCCATGGACAGCCGGATGATCATCGAGTGGAACAAGGATGACATCGATGCCCTGGCGATCCTCAAGGTCGACGTGCTGGCGCTGGGCATGCTGAGCTGCCTGCGCCGGGGCTTCGAGCTGATGCAGATGCATTATGGCCAGCAACTGCGCCTGGTGGACCTCCTGGCCGAGGAGACCGGCGAGGGACCGATGGACAAGTCCCGCGTCTACGCCATGATCCAGCGCGCCGACACGCTCGGTGTTTTCCAGATCGAGAGCCGGGCGCAGATGTCGATGCTGCCGCGCCTCAAGCCCCGAGAATTCTACGACCTGGTCATCGAGGTGGCCATTGTCCGGCCCGGCCCGATCCAGGGCAACATGGTCCATCCCTATCTGCGGCGGCGGCAGGGGCTGGAAACGCCGGTCTACTATAGCGAGGCGCTTGAAGGCGTGCTCGGGCGCACGCTGGGTATTCCGCTGTTCCAGGAACAGGCCATGCAGATCGCCATTGTGGGGGCAGGTTTTTCACCCGGCAAGGCCGACAGTCTGCGTCGGGCCATGGCCGCCTGGCGGCGCACCGGCAAGATCGCCCAGTTCGGCGAGGAGTTCATGGCGGGGATGGCGGCCAATGGCTATCCACCCGAATTTGCCAAGAACTGCTTTGCCCAAATCCAGGGCTTTGCGGAATACGGCTTTCCCGAAAGCCATGCCGCCTCGTTCGCGCTCTTGGTCTATGCCTCGTGCTGGCTCAAGTGCCACTATCCGGACGTCTTTGCCTGCGCGTTGCTCAATTCGCAGCCGATGGGGTTTTACGCCCCCAGCCAGATCATTCGCGATGCGATCGAGCATGGTGTCGAGATGCGGTCCGTCGACGTCAACCTGTCCGATCTCGAATGTGTCCTTGAAACCAGTCTCGATGCGGATGAGCAACCGCGCTGGGCCGGGGAGCATGTCTGGCAGCAGCATGCCGACATGGCAGGCGACATTCATTCCAACAAGGCTATCCGGCTGGGCTTCTCGCAGGTCAAGGGCGTGCCGGAGGCTGACATCAACCTTATCGTTGCCCGCCGGGGCGCCGGTTACGATTCCGTACGCGACCTGTGGCTGCGCACGCGGGTGCCGATCGCGACGCTGGAAAAGCTGGCGAAAGCCGATGCCTTCGCCTCGCTGGGGCTTTCCCGGCGTGAGGCGCTCTGGGCCGTCAAGGGGCTGATCGGCACCCATGGTGCCGATACGCTACCCCTGTTCGAGATCGCCGGCCGAGTGGAGACGGAAGCCGATGTGGAAGCGGGCCTTCCCAAGATGCTGGCGGGCGAAGAGGTGATCCACGACTATTCCACGCTCTCCTTTTCGCTCAAGGGCCATCCGGTGCAGTTCATGCGCTCCATGCTCGCAGCCCGCCGGGTCACCCGCTCGGACCAGCTCGGCCAGGTCCGGCCGGGCAGCAGGATCGAGGTGGCGGGCCTCGTGCTGGTCCGGCAACGGCCGGGGACGGCGAGCGGGGTGATCTTTGCCACGCTCGAGGACGAGGCCGGTGTGGCCAATGTGGTCATCTGGCCAAAGGTGTTCGAGGCCAACCGGCGGGTTGTGCTGGGCTCGCGCATGCTGGCGGTGCGCGGGCAATTGCAGCGGGAGGGGCTGGTCATCCACATCATTGCCGAGCAGTTGACCGACCTCACGCCGCAACTGCTCGAAATCAGCAATGGCCACGATTTCGGCGATGCCGTGGTGGCGCGGGCGGACGAAGCCAGATCCGGGCCGCATGGCAGCCAGAACCGCGAGCGCATCGCCATCCGCGAAATCGAGCAGGCCCGCCGCCAGGCCCATGCGGCGCTGCCCGGCGGCCGCAACTTTCATTGATGCTAGATCAGGATCTGGTCGATCGCCGCGGCAAGCGCCATATCCCTGGCGCTGAGACCACCGGCATCATGGGTGGAAAGACGGATGGTCACCTTGTTGTAGCTGTTGGACCAGTCCGGATGGTGCCCCGCCTTCTCGGCGGCGAGGGCTACCCGGCTCATGAAGGCGAAGGCTTCGGAAAAACTGGTGAAGGTGAAGGCCCGCTCGATGGCCGAGCCCTGCTCGTCATAGACCCACCCGTTGAGGGTCTCGAGGCCCCGCTCCCGCTCCGCATCGCTCAGCTTTTCAATCATGCCGCACCTGTCCACAAACTCGGTAGCATTCTTGTGGACCGGCAAAGCGACGCTTCCATGGCGATGTTAACCCGGCGGCAAGCAATTTGGCTGCAGCCTCGATTCCAGCTGAACTGGGGGCAACCGCAACTGCCGGCCGGTGCAATCCACGAGCGGGAGGACTGGCGGGTGGCCTGGACCAGAAAATCCCTAGCCCTAGCCGGCATTATGGTCGTGTCCCCGGCCGGTGCCATGGACCTCGTCGTCTATCACAACTGGTCTTCTCCAGCGGAGCTGTCGGCGCTCAATGTGCTGCGCGACGCGCTCGAGGCAGAGGGTCACGGCTGGGTGCCGCTGGCGGTGCCGCATGATGCCAATGGCGAATTCGACGTGGTGCAACTCATGCAGGCCGGCACGGTGCCGAACGTCTTCCTGCAGCTGCAGCCCGACATCTACCGCAGGCTCGCCGCAGACGGAAAGGTGCTCCATCTCGAGGAGCAGTTCGCCGATAGCGGCGCTCTGGCGCAGTTCCCGCAGGGGGTGCGCGAGGCCATCACCATCGATGGCGCCATCGTCAAAGTGCCGGCCACCATCCATGCCGACGCCATGCTCTACTACAATCGTTCGGTCGCGGCCGCCGCCGGTATCGATCCGGAGAGCTGGGTCTCGCTCGACGACATGTGGCAGGACTTTGAAGCCGTACGCGCCGCTGGCTTCCGGCCGATCGCCATCGGGGCCCAACCTTGGCAGGTGGGCTATCTCACCCATTCCCTGGTGGCCAGCGTCGGCGCACCGGGGGTGTATGACGGGCTCTATGGCGAAACCACCAATCCCGCCGTGCTCTACGATGCGAGCCTGCTGGATGTCTTCGCATGGCTGCGGCGCTTCCAACAGGAAGCCGATGTCCAGGCCGTCAACCTGGACTGGAACCTGGCCACGACCGCCGTGATCAACGGTTCGGCGCTGTTGCAACTGCAGGGCGACTGGATGAAGGGCGAATGGAAGGCGGCCGGCAGGAGCGAGTTGGATGACTACGGCTGCCGCCTCGTACCGGGGGCGGCCCACCTGCCCATCACCGTGGACAGCTGGGGCCTGTTGGGCGATGTATCACCTGAAGTGGAGGCCGCCGAACGCGCGTTCGCCGATGCCGTGGTGGATGCCGGCGTGCAGAGCCGGTTCGCTGCCGCCAAGGGCTCCACACCGGTGCGGCTCGATGCACGGGGGAGCGTCGATCACTGCTCCGGCATCGTGCTCGGTGCACTCGAGCAGGACGGCTTCGCGGTGGCGACGCCCCACATGACGACCCCGTCCCGGTGGCTTGCTGCGGTGTGGGCCGTGGCCAGCGCGGTCTGGAATGACGAGTCCATGACGCCGGCCGATGCGGTGGACGCGCTCAAGGCGGCCCAAACCGCCTTTTAGCTTCGGCCCGAGCGGCAGACCCTTAATACATCGTTCACCCTCGCATCGGGAATATCGCTGAGACCCACCTGTGTTTCTGGACTTCAAGTCGTTCTTAAAAGGTGCCGTGGCTCTTATACGTGTCACAAGGGGAACCAGTTGCTTACCTCAGCGCGAAAAACCATGCCGGCGCTCGACTACGTATCGATCATCCGTTCGGTGTACGGTGATCGACGGGCGATGCTTGCGGGCTCCTTCGCGAGCGGTGTCGCGGCCTATCTGACCGCCTTCAAAACCGATTCGGCGGCGCTCTACGTCGTCACCGCCGCTTTCGCGATTATCGGGCTGATCCGCTACGCCAACATGCGGGCATTCGCGCGCGCCGCGACTGCTGACGAAGATTGCATGTCAGCCGAGCAGTGGGAGAACCGGGCGATCGTCTATGGCGGTCTGCTTGCGCTGGTCTACGGGATGTGGTGCTTCATCTCAATGGTGGTGGTGAAGGATCCCTTCGCCGAACTTGCCAGTGCATCCATCTCGATCGCCGTAATGGTTGGCATAGTCGCCCGCAACTTCGGGCTCGACCGGCTGGTCACCATACAGATGCTGCTTGTCATCGTGCCGCTTTCGGCCGGCTATGCCCTGCACGGCGATCTCTACCATATCATCCTGGCCGGATTGCTCGGCCTCATGCTGGCGAGCTTTCGCAAACTGGCAGCCGATGTGCGTTCGATCCTGCTGAGTGCGGTGCATGGGCGGGTCGAGGCCTCGCGTCTGGCGACCGAACTGGACATGGCGATGACCACGCTCGAGCACGGCTTGTGCATGCTCGATGAACAAGGGGTCGTATCGGTTGCAAACGAGCAGGCCCTGCGCCTGTTTGGGGAGATGGGCGTGCCCGAGCTTGTTGGCCAGCCTTTTAACAAGGTGCTGAGAAGCTTGGGCGATCAGGGCACGCTGCCCGGAAGCGCGGTCGATCGTCTGCATGACGTTATCTCGATGAGCATTCCGGGCAAGGTCCTGCTCTGCCTGGCTGCCGGCCGTTATTTCGAAGTGTCGGTGAGCGCGCGCCAGGAAAGGACCGTGCTGCTGTTCGAGGATATCAGCGAGCGGGTGGCATCGGAGGAACGCATCAACTTCATGGCGCGGCACGACACGCTCACCGCCCTGCCCAATCGCACTTACTTTGGCGAACTGGCGACGGAGGATATGGGGGCGCGCCGCGTTGCGGATGCCCAGCCACGACTGGTCTCCCTGATGATCATCGATGTCGACGATTTCAAGCACGTGAACGACACGTTCGGGCACATCGTCGGCGACCAGCTGCTGATCCAGGTGTCGCATCGCCTGCGCCGGACATTGGCAGCGGAAGCCGTGCTGGCGCGGCTGGGAGGAGACGAGTTCGTCATCTACCGCGGGTCCGTCGGCGACGCCGCGCAGGCGCAAGCAGATGGCAACGCCATTCTCGATGCCTTCACCGAACCTTTCCAGCTCGAAGGGCTCACCCTGTCGGTGACCATCAGCGTAGGCGTGGCGACCGGTTCGGATAGCGCCGAAGGGCTCGACGACCTGATGACCAAGGCCGATCTGGCGCTCTACGCCGCCAAGGGCGACGGCAAGGCGCGCAGCCAGTCGTTCCACGCCCAGATGGATATCGACTACCACTACCGCCAGCGCCTCAAGGCTGATCTCCGCGAAGCGGTACGGGCATGCAGCCTCTCACTGGCGTTTCAGCCGCTGATGGACGTCGCCACCAGAAAGGTCGTCAGCTGCGAGGCGCTGGCCCGCTGGAATCATCCTCAACTGGGTCCGATCCCGCCTTCCGTATTCATTCCCATTGCCGAAGAGATGGGCTTGATCTCCGACATCACGGCCTGGATGATCGGCCAGGCGGCGAACCACTGCAGCCGGTGGCCGGGCGAGGTGGGTGTGGCCGTCAACATCTCGGCACGAGACTTCCGCAGCAGGAGCCTCGCAAGAGTGGTGGAGCGGGCCTTGGTGCGCTCTGGGTTGGATCCGGCACGATTTGAGATCGAGGTGACCGAGACGGCGGTAATTGAGGAGCACGAGATCGCCCATAGCGTACTCAGCGACCTGGCTGCCATGGGAATCGCGATCGCTCTGGACGATTTTGGAACGGGCTACTCGTCCCTGAGCTATCTCAATGCGCTGCCCTTTTCCAAGCTCAAGATCGACCGCTCCTTCGTGGCGGACATTGCTGATAACCCGCGTTCGCTGCGGCTTCTGGCAAACGTTGCGCGCCTTGGGCGCGATCTGGACCTGACGGTGATCGCCGAGGGGGTCGAGACCGAGTTGCAGCTCGAGACCATTCTCGCCCATACCGACATTCAGCAGGTGCAGGGCTACTTCTTCAGCCGCCCTCTCCCCGAACGGAACATTGGCGAGCTGATTGCGCGGCTGAATGCTGACCCCGTTCTAGCTAAAGCAAAACGCTGGAATGGTTAATTCACCCTAACCCTTTGATACCGTGAACAAAATTTCCGCCAGGCACTCGCGCGCCTGTCGTCGAGCCGTTTTTTTTAAATGCCGATATGCCTAACGAACGGTAAAGTCTCCCTAACCAGGAGACTTTCTAATGAGTGCGGCAGCTCAAGCGAATGGTGCCACGTCACGCTTCGCCATGACATTGATCGACCTGCTCGACCGCGTGCAGTATCGGCGGGTATCGGCGGACGAACAGTTCGACGACGTTTACAGGCTACGCTATGAGGCCTATCGCCGAGAGGAGTTCATTCCGATCAACTCCCAACGCCAGACGCGCGACGCCTATGACGACGCCAAGAACTGCCACTGCTTCGGCGTCTACATCGATGATCGGTTGGTGAGTTCTATCCGATTGCACATCGCCACTGAGGCAGACCCCACTTCACCGAGCGCGGCCATCTGGCCCGACGTGCTGGGGGAAATCATCAAGAAGGGTGGCAGTTATATCGATCCGAGCCGGTTCACCGCCGATCATGACGCTTCGCTGGCCTTTCCTGCCCTGCCCTACCTGACGCTCCGGATGGCGGTCATGGCCTGTGCCCAGTTCCACTCCACCTACTGCATTTCTTCGGTGCGGCCTGAGCATGCCGCCTTCTACCGGCGCGTGTTCGGCTCTGACCAGTTGGCAGGTGAAGGCTATTGGGGTGAACTGACCTTCCCGGTTTGCCTCTACGCCTCGTATGTGCCGGTCATGTTGCCACGCGTCCTGCAGCGCTACCCGTTCTTCGACTCGACGGCGGAAGAGCGTGATGCGCTGTTCACCAGTGGAACGGCTGGCATTGTCAAGCCAACCGCCCGCATCGCCCATCGTCTGCGGCAGCTGGAACCGGAAACGGCCTGACGCCTCAAGGAAAGCTCCGGCGGCAGCGCGAGTGGCAGAAACAGGACGAGCAGGCTTTATGAACCAATGAGCACTCTTCGTCGTTCTAGGCACGACGCAGGCCACGGATCGTACCCCGCATGCAGGCGTCCAGCCCGGAGTGTTGATGTACGTGTATGTGTTCAAAGGGGCCGAGCGCCTTACCGGGTTTACGGCGACCATTGAGGGGCACAACCTACCGGCGACGCACGGGCCGTGGGTGCTGGTCAACCGGCTCAGCATGTCGGATGAAGACGACCCGCGTCCAATCGTCCAGACGCGCGAATGCCTTGACGACATCGAAATGTACGGCTTTCACCTCACCAGCGGTAATCGTCGCGTGACGGACGCGTTCGATCACTGAGCCGAAGCACTCTCGGGCAGCTGCCACGTCCATCGGCTGGTGAGCCGTCACCCACCGCAGCAGGCTCATACATCATAAGAATGTGTAGCGCGCATGGGCGATTGGCAACCGGATCCTTACATTGTGGTGCTGACGGGATCCGGCTTGCTCATCGCGCTTGTCGCTTGGCTACCGCTCGCCCTGCGGCGGCTGCCGCTGTCCTTGCCCATCGTCTGCCTCGCGATCGGCGCGGTGATCTTCAATCTTCCCCGCGTGGGCACGAATGTCTCGCCTGCGGACTTTCCTGTGGTCACCGAGCGGCTGACCGAACTTGTGGTGATCATTGCCCTCATGGGCGCCGGCCTCAAGATCGATCGGGTCTTCAAGTTCCGGGAATGGACGCAGACCTGGCGGTTGCTCGGGATCACCATGCCTCTTGGCATTCTGGCAATGACGCTACTCGGTACCAGCCTTCTCGGTCTCAGCCTGGCTGGCGCGCTCCTGCTGGCGGCGGCGCTGGCGCCCACCGATCCTGTGCTGGCCTCGGACGTGCAGGTGGGTCCTCCCCAGGAGGGCGGGGAGGACACCGTGCGCTTCGCGCTGACGTCGGAAGCCGGTCTCAATGACGGACTGGCCTTCCCCTTCGTTCATCTGGCGATCGTGCTCAGCCTCGTCGCCACCACCGGGGAGCCATGGCTGGCCCACTGGGCGGGCTACTACGTCGTCTGGAAGATCGCTGCAGGGCTGGGTTTCGGCTGGCTGGTGGGTCAGGTCTTCGGCTGGCTGACCTTCAGACTGCCGGGCGATAGCCTGGCCAAGACGGGGGACGGGCTCATCGCCATTGCGGCGACTTTTGTCTCCTATGGCATCGCCGAGATGGCGCAGGGTTACGGTTTCCTGGGCGTATTCGTTACGGCCATGGTGCTGCGGCGATCACACCGCAATCATGACTTCCACCGCGACATGCACGACATCACAGAACAGGTGGAGCGCCTGGTGATGATGGGGCTCCTGCTCATGTTCGGCGGTGCGTTGGCGGCTGGCCTGCTCGGGGATATCGGCTGGGTGGAGCTGCTGGCGGCGGCCATCATCCTGCTGGTCATCCGGCCGCTGACCGGATGGATCGCGATGATCGGACTGCCAGATAGCTGGCACGAAAAGCTGGCCATCGGGTTTTTCGGCATAAGGGGCGTGGGGACCTTCTACTATCTCGCCTATGGCCTCAACCACGGTGACTTTGCCGAGAACGAGCGGCTCTGGTCCATCGTGTCGCTGGTCGTTGTGCTGTCGATCTTCCTCCACGGCTTGGCCGTGACGCCAGTCATGCGCTGGCTGGACCTAGCCCAGGGCCGGGATCCCGATGCAGCGGACGCCGTCCCGCCACCGGGTCTGCAGGGTCCGGCCGGCCATGACGGGCGGGACGACGCCGGACCCTAGGTCGGAGCCCTATAGATGGACGTCGGAAGCCGTAGGCGCGTCGATGTGTCTGTAGAACGCCTGTATCACGCCGTAGGCCCCGAAGGCCATCAGGCCGAGCGCTATGGTGCCGTAGAGCCAGGGGCCGAATGGCAGCGAATGCACATATTGCAGTGCCTCGGCTGTGCCCCCCGCGCGCTCCGGCGAGACCGTGAAGGCGGCATAGAGCAGGAATCCGCCAATGATGCCGAAAATGACCCCGCGCGCGATGAGGCCGAAGCGGCAGAGCTTATCCATCCACCCTCGGTGGGCGGGGGGCAGCGAAAGGTGTTTGCGGTAGTTGCCGCTGCCGCCATACCACATCTGCACAATGCCGGCGGCGATCACGCCAAGCGCCACAATGCCCAGCAGGTAGACGCCGAAGGGCTGCTGCAGCAACCAGGCAGACGCGCTCTCTTCTCCGTTGCCACTGCCGCCTCCACCGCCGCCGGTGAAGGCAAGTCTGGCCGCCGTCAGCATCAGCAGCGTGTTGCCGCCGGCGCTGATAAGCTTTCCGCCTCGCTTGGCGAAGCCCTTCATGTCGTGATCAGCGTCGTCAGCGTTCAGCAGCCCCTGGGCCAGCCGCCAGAGCACATAGCCCAGCAGCCCCATCGCGATCAGGCCGACCATTATCCGGCCAAACGGCATGGCCATCAGGTCGCTAAGCGCGCCGGACGAGGAGCTTTGAGCACTCCCGCCCCAGAAGGCCGAGGTCAGCGCAAACCCGCCCAGCAGCAGGTAGACGATGCCGCGGGCTGCGTAGCCGACACGGGCAAATGTTTCGAACTTGTCACGCTGCATATTCGGGCCCTCATTGGATGGATGAACGAGCGAGGAAATAGCTCGTTCCGCTCCCACCCCACGTCCTCGTGATCAGCCCGGCTGGTCCATGTCCTGGCCGGACTGGTCGCTTGGTCGCTCGACAGAACCGCGACGTTGCAGCACGATCGCCACGCTGCTGCACAGCAGCGCCCAAGCTGAACCGAGGCACCAGCCAGCCAGCACGTCACTGGGATAGTGCACCCCCATATAGAGCCGGCTCGACCCGACAAGCAGCGTGAGCAGCAATGCGCCCACAACGGCGAAAATCTGCAGGCGCCGGGATGGCGCAAATCGCGAGAGCAGGGCCCCGAGCGTCAGAAATGTTACGGCCGAGAGCATGGCGTGGCCGCTGGGAAAGCTGGCGGTGAACTGCTCGGACATGGTGGTCAGTTCCGGCCGCGGGCGGTTGTATCCCATTTTGAGGACCGTGCTGATCAAGGTGCCGCCAAGGACGGAGATCAGCACGAACCCTGCCGCGGACCGCATCCGCGCCAGGTAGAGATAGATGCACACGGCGCCGACGATCAGTCCCAGCAGCGAGAAACTGCCCAGCGCCGTAATGTCGCGCACCATTTCATGCACCCATACCGGCCCAAGCATGGTGTCTGGGTCGGCGGGATTGCGGAACATCATCAGGATGGCCCGGTCGAAGGCTTCCATCTCGCCCTCGATCATCTCATCGGCGATCTGCAGGAAGGCCAGGACCAGGCCGCTGGTGACAGCAAGAATGACCAGCAGCGGTGCCTCTGCCATCACCAGCGCCCCCAGCTTGCGATAGCGAATGGACCGAACCAGTCGAAAAACCATGGGCTTGCTCCTCTGTGGAGGCAACGTAGTGTGAGCAGCAGCGTTCCGCCATAGCGCACCTCGGGGAGCGGCGCGTGATTGTTGGCAACGACTTAGCCGGCTGTGCATTGAGCCGGGTCAAGTTGCGCAGGAGCGCAGGATCATGAGCGTGGCCAACACCGACCGCAGCTACTACGTCATCTTCAACGAACGATCGGGCACGGCAGAGGCCATAGGACTGACTGCCGATGCCCTTGAGGCGCACTTTACCGCCGCCGGCCTCGACGCAGTCGTTGACGCGCGCGGTGATGTTTCGATGGAGCAGCGGGCGGCGGATGCGCTGGCCAGCCCGGCCCAGGTGATCGTGGCGGCAGGTGGCGATGGCACCGTGACAGCGCTTGCCGAGACTCTGGCGGGAACAGACAAGAGCCTCGCCATCCTGCCCCTGGGCACCGTCAATGCGCTCGCCAAAGACCTTCATATCCCGCTGGATATTCCGCAGGCGATTGCTGCGCTTGCCGAAGGCGAGGAGCGCCTGATCGACGTCGGTGAAGTCAACGGGCGGATTTTCCTGCACAAGGTTGTGGTGGGGGTCATCCCGGCAGTGGCGGCGGGCCGCGAGCGAATTCGCGGCCGACACGACGTCGGGGCCAAGCTGGCCTTCCTGCGCTATTTCGCGCGGCGGTTGACCCGCGCCCGCCGCATGGCTCTCGCGATCACGACCTCGACGGGGAAATCCCGCATCGAGCGGGTCCAGGCGGTCGCTGTTGCCTGCAATGCCTATGACGAGGGCGTGGGCCAGTTCTTCACGCGGTCGAGCCTGAACCAGGGCCGCCTCACCCTTTATACGCTGCGCCACCTCAATGTGGGTGACGTGCTGCGCCTGACGGCGGAAATGTTCCTCGGGACCTGGCGTGACGATGAGGCTCTGTCGATCGAGAGCGCCGACGCGGTCACCATCGACAGCCACAAATCCCTGCTCAAGGTGATGTTCGACGGAGAAGTTGAAACCCTGCGCACGCCGCTTGAGTTCTCCATTCGTAAACAGGCGCTCTCCATCATCGTGCAGGGGGCCAGTGTCGTCCGCGAGGTTGCCTGATGAAGATGCTCCACCTGTCAGACCTGCATTTCGGTCACCACGATCCGGAAATGGCCGCAGGGTTCGCCGACGACATCAATACCCAGAAGCCGGACCTGATCGTAGCCAGTGGTGATTTCACTCAGGTGGGGAGCACGTCTGAGTTCGTGCAGGCCCGGCAGTTTCTTGATCGCCTTCATGCGCCGGTCTTCGCCGTCCCCGGCAATCATGACGTGCCCGCCGTCAACATCTTCCGGCGGTTCTTTGACCCCTATGGTCTCTATCGCAAGTACATTTCGCCTGACCTCGAGCCCTTTCTGGAAATGGATGGCGTCGTGCTGGTGGGCCTGCGGACGTCGCGGCGGGCCCGGCTTGAGTGGAACTGGGGCCACGGCACCATCTCGCAGGGCCAGCTCGACGAGATGGCCGAACGGTTCTCGCATGCCTCGCCCGATGCCGTGCGGGTGATCGTGGCGCACCATCCCCTGCTGTTTCCCACCCAGCCAATGATGCAGAAGACCAAGCGCGTGAAGCGCGCGGACGAGGCGCTGGCGCTGTTCGGCAGCCTCGGCGTGCGGCTGATCCTCTCGGGCCACTTCCATCTTTCCTATGTGCGCAAGCATGAGCAGCCTTCGGCCTCCCGCGAGGGGCAGCCCATCGGGCTCAGCAAGGCGGTGGCCGCACCGATCCTCGTCGCGCAAGCCTCGTCGGCGATCTCGACGCGGCTGCGTGGCGAGCCCAACGCCTACAACATTATCACCGTCGAGAACGACCAGATCATCATCACCGTGCGCGAATGGCAGGACGGCGGCTGGAAGACGCGCGAGAAGGCGGTCGAACCCGCTTGACCCTCGGGGCAGCTAGCGGATCGTTTCCGGAATGGCAGGGAAGTGGTGCCGCATAGGTGACTCGAACACCTGACCCCATCATTACGAATGATGTGCTCTACCAACTGAGCTAATGCGGCGACGGAGGGCCTTTTACGTCGGCTTGGCGGGCGGTGCAAGAGGCAAGGCGGTCTCGTCGGGCAGTTGCACCACT
>DASYHM010000015.1:0-49667 GCA_035998575.1 Devosia sp. | reverse complement strand
CCGGGAGGGTGAGGGTCGCGCCTCGGCCCTGGGATGAGCGGACGAGACATTTCGGGCGGGGCGCTACGGCAATCCGCTGGGGTCGGCGATCCGTCTTCCGATAAAGTCCCGGCGCCCCGAGGCGGCTGCCGTCTCATATTTATTCACTCAGAGGCGGTAGCCGCCTCGGGGCTCCGCTCGTTCAGGACAACCGCAATCCAGGCGGGGCTTGTTCATGCCTGCATGCCTCGACCAACAGGAGACGCTTGCTCCCTTCCGGTAAGTCGTGGCTGATGGACTGGCCAATGCCCACCGACGGACGATTCATGCCCATCACCACCGGCCGCTCCTATCTCGCCATTCCGGGCCCCTCGGTCTCGCCCGAACGCGTGCTCAACGCCATGCACCGCACGGCACCCAATATCTATGAGGGCGAGATCGTCGACATGACGCGCGCCATGATGCCCGATCTGCGCCGGGTGGCCATGACCGCCCAGCACGTCGCCATCTACATCGCCAACGGCCACGGCGCCTGGGAGGCCGCCAACTGCAACATGTTCTCGCGCGGCGACCGCGCTCTGCTGGCCGCCACTGGACGCTTCGGCCACGGCTGGGCCGAAGGCCTGCAAAGGCAAGGCGTCGGCGTCGACATCCTCGACTTCGGCAAGGCGGCACCCGCCGACCCCGAGCGTATCGCCGATGCGCTCCGCGCCGACACGGCAAGAGCCATCCGGGCCGTGCTGGTGACCCAAGTGGACACCGCCTCCAGCGCACGCAACGACATCGCCGCGATCCGGGCCGCCATAGACCGCACCGGCCATCCCGCCCTGCTCGCCGTGGATGCCATTGCCTCGCTGGCCTGCGACCCCTTGCACATGGACGACTGGGGCATAGACGTGCTGGTCGGCGCCAGCCAGAAGGGCCTCATGCTGCCGCCCGGCCTGGGTTTCATCTGGTTTTCCGACAAGGCGCTCGAGGCGTCCCGCCGCGCCGACCTCGTCACCCCCTATTGGGACTGGAAACCGCGCGGCACCGGCACCGAATTCTGGCAATTCTTTGGGGGTACCGCGCCCACCCACCACCTCTACGGGCTGCGCGAAGCGCTGACCATGATCCTCGATGAGGAGGGCCTGCCCCAGGTCTGGGAGCGGCACCGGCGGCTGGCCAGCGCCGTCTGGGCGGCCTTCGACGCCTGGGGCAAGGACACGGCCATCGCCCTTAATGTGACCGACCCGGCGGCGCGCGGGCACTCCGTGACGGCAGCCCGAATTCCCGGTGGCGGCGCAGGCTCCCTGCGGCGCTGGCTGGAAGCAGAAGCCGGCGTAACCCTCGGCATCGGCCTCGGCATGGCCCTGCCCAGCGAGCCGGCCTACCAGGACTTCCTGCGCGTCGGCCATATGGGCCACGTCAACGCCCACATGACCCTGGGCGTCCTGGCAGCCATAGAGGCCGGGCTGCAGGCGCTCGGCATCGAGCACGGATCGGGGGCGATCGAGGCGGCGGCGGGGGCCATTGCATCCCCCGCCTGACCTCCCCCTGAAGGGGGAGGAACAGATTGGGATTGCGGCACAATCTCGCCAGAACCACCAGGCGGCTCCTCCCCCTGCTTCAGGGGGAGGCTGGGTGGGGGTGCTCGCCTCAGAACGTAAACACTTCCCGCCGCAGCTCGTCCCACGCATCGCTGTTGACCGCCACAAGCAGGCCGCCATCGACATGGCTGGGGCGATAGGGCTGGCCATCGAGCCGGGCCGCATATCCACCTGCTTCCTGGCTGATGAGCACACCACCCAGATGGTCCCACGGCATCAGCTTATTATAGCAGGCGAACTGCCCGTGCCCCGAAACAAAGGTGCGGTATTCATGGCCGGCGCACCGGAAGTTGGCCATCAGGCGCACCTTGTCGCCATTCCGCAGCACCTGCGGTCGCGACTCGGCGGGCATGTAGGCGACCGAGGCCATGCCCACCATCTCGTTGAGCGGCAGCGGCTCGGCGACGGCGAGGCGCACCGCCTCGCCACCGGGCCGGCGCAGCCAGGCGCCGCTGCCCTTTTCCGCCATGATCCAGTCGTCGCCCATCGGGTCATAGATGATCCCCGCGACAGTCTCCCCCTTGGAGACGACAGCCGCCATGGTCGCAAACAGCGGCAGCCCCGCCGCATAGTTGGCGGTGCCGTCGATGGGGTCCACCACCACGGCAAAATCGGCATCGGCCAGCCGTCCCAGCAGCGCCGGATCGGCGGCCACCGATTCCTCGCCTACGAACAGCGCCTCCGGCATCAACTGCGCAAGCCGCGCCTTGATGACATTCTCGGTGGCAATATCGGCCTCCGTCACCAGGTCGATCGCCTCCGACTTTACATGCACCATCGTGCTGTCGAGCCGGCGAAAGCGCGGCAGGGCCTCGGCACGGGCCGCGTCCCGCAGGATGGCGGCGAGCTCCATTACGTCGAAATTCACTTGGAAACCCTCTTGTCCAGCAAACCAGCAAAGTCGAACAACCGCGTGTCGAGCATATGACTGGCGTTGATGTTGCCGAGCGCGCGGATCATGACGTCCTTGCGGCCGGGCATGCGCTGCTCGATGTCGCTCAGCATGGCCTTCATTGCATTGCGCTCCAGCCCGTCCTGGCTGCCGCACAGGTCGCACGGGATGATCGGGAAGGCCATCGCGTCCGAGAAGCGCTGCAGATCTTCCTCGGCGCAATAGATCAGCGGCCGCAACACCTCGATATCGCCATCGTCATTGAGCAGGCGCGGCGGCATCGCCGCCAGCTTGCCGCCGTGGAAGAGGTTCATGAAGAATGTCTCGAGGCTGTCGTCGCGATGGTGCCCCAGCACCAGCGCCGTGCATCCCTCCTCCCGCGCGATCCGGTAGAGGTTCCCCCGCCGCAGCCGGGAACAGAGCGAGCAGTAGGTCGCCCCCGCCGGCAGCCTGTCGGTGACGATGGAATAGGTGTCTTTGTATTCGATCCTGTGTTCGATACCAAGATCGCGCAGGTATTGCGGCAGGATGTGCTTGGGAAAGTTAGGCTGCCCCTGGTCCAGGTTGCAGGCCACCAGCTCCACCGGCAGCAGGCCCCGCCACTTGAGGTCGAGCAGCAGCGCCAGCATGCCGTAGCTGTCCTTGCCGCCAGAAAGCGCCACGAGCCACCTCTCGCCGGCGCGCGCCATGGCGAATTTCTCGATCGCCTCGCGCGTATTGCGGATCAGCCGCTTGCGGAGCTTGTTGAACTCGACGCTGCGCGGCGCATGAGCATAAACCGGATGCCCACCGCTCTCGTCGTCCGCGGCGGGAGCCACAGCGGCCATGACGTCGCTCATGGTGAAACTCGCTTTCTCTGTGTGCCGTAGCTGATAGCGGGCTATGGCCGGCAGGGAAAGTAAAACCGGGTGGCGCAGACCTTACCAAAACTTAAATTCCGCGTCCTTGCTTTAAGTCGAATGCGACAGTTAGATGACGAGGTCGAGCTGGAGTCCCGCGGTGTTCCGATCCTTTTTCCCCTCCCCCAAGCTATTCTTCACGTCTGCGGCAGTCTGGCTGCTCCTCGCTACCCTCGGCTGGTATGCGCTGAGCGATCCGATCCGGAGCTTTGTCGGCCTCGACCGTTTCATCATCGCGCCCATGTGTGCCCCGGCGACTGCCGTGGAGGGCAGCGTCATCAATCCCGCCGAAATACCCGCCGAGGCGCCAATCCAAGCCGAACAAGCCTCGCCCGCCGCCGCCGCGACGGCCGAAAGTACCCTTCCCATAGGCGTTGCCGCACCCGCCTGTACGCCGGAAGGCGCCTTCCTCACCGGCGCACAGCTCTGGCTCTACCAGTATGTGCTGATGATCGCCCTGCTGTTCTGCGTGTTCTGGTACTTTTACGAACGCAACGAGTGGTACTGGTGGTCGGTGGTGGGCTCGACCGGCATCCTGCTGGTGCTCTATTTCAACGTGCAGGTAGACGCCTTCATCAACAACTGGCAGGGCACGTTCTTCGACACCCTGCAATCGGCGCTATCGACACCGGGCTCGGTATCTGCGGCAACGTTCTATGGCGAGATCTTCGTCATCATGGCCGTTGTGGTTCCGCGAATCCTCGTCCTGGTCCTGCTCGCCTTCCTCACCAGTCACTATGTGTTCCGCTGGCGCAAGGCGATGAACAGCTACTACATGAGCTACTGGCCCGCCATCCGCAGCACGGAAGGTGCTGCACAGCGCGTGCAGGAAGACACGATGCGCTTCGCCCAGATCGTGGAAGACCTCGGCACCAGCTTCTTTGACGCGTTGATCACGCTGGCCGTGTTCCTCCCCATCCTATGGGGGCTGTCGCAGGTCGTGACCGAACTTCCCATCGTGGGCCCGGTCCCCGGCAGCCTGGTGTGGATCGCTCTCATTTCAGCCGCCCTCGGAACCGTCTTTCTCGGCGTGGTCGGCATCCGCCTGCCCGGCCTGCAGTTCCAGAACCAGAAGGTGGAAGCGGCCTACCGCAAAGAACTGGTCTATGGTGAGGATCACGCAGACCGCGCGCAGCCGATGAGCGTGCGGGAGCTGTTCGCCAATGTGCAGACCAATTACTACCGCATCTACTGGCACTACACCTATTTCAACTTCGCCCGCTACGGCTACCTGCAACTGGCGGGCTACATCCCGCTGCTGGTGCTCGCGCCCTCTATTCTGGCCGGCGCGCTGACCCTGGGCCTCTACCAGCAGGTGCAACAGGCTTTTGGTCAGGTGGCATCCTCGTTCCAGTTTCTGGCCCGTTCGTGGGGCACGGTGATCGAGCTGATCTCGGTCTACAAGCGTCTCCGCCTGTTCGAGAGCTTCATTCCGCGCGATCAGGAGCCCATCAACCCGTCGATCAGCGACGCCGCGACGATCTGATCGCCGCCCCCAAATACAAAAGGGCCGCTCCAGTGGAGCGGCCCTTTCCAATCTTGTCCTCGGCTCGTTTAGCGCGAGTAGAATTCGACGACCAGGTTCGGCTCCATCTGCACCGGATAGGGCACATCGGACAGCGAGGGAACGCGGATATAGGTGGCGGTCATCTTGTTGTGGTCGACTTCGACATAGTCCGGCACATCGCGCTCGGCCAGCTGGGTTGCTTCGATCAGCACGGCGAGCTGCTTGGAGCGCTCGCGCACTTCGATCTTGTCGCCGACCTTGACCTGATAGGACGGGATGTTGACGCGCTTGCCATTGACCATGATGTGGCCATGGCTGACGAACTGGCGGGCGGCGAACGGGGTCGCCACGAACTTGGCGCGGTAGATGATGGCATCCAGGCGCGATTCGAGCAGGCCGATCAGGTTCTCGCCGGTGTCACCCTTGACGCGGGCAGCTTCGGTATAGAGACGCTTGAACGCCTTCTCGGTAACCGACCCGTAATAGCCCTTGAGCTTCTGCTTGGCGCGCAGCTGCAGACCGTAGTCGCTCAGCTTGCCCTTGCGGCGCTGGCCATGCTGGCCGGGGCCATAGGCGCGGGCGTTGAGCGGGGACTTCGGACGGCCCCAGATGTTTTCGCCAAGACGGCGATCGATTTTGTACTTGGCTGAATGACGCTTCGACATCGCGTATCCTTCTTGAACGTTGAATGGATCGCGCCCTCCTCTGCTCGCCTTGCGGAGAGCCGACAGACCCCAAAAGTGTAGGAGATCCCGGGTGCGCCTATGGACCATGGGTCCGGATAGGTGCGCGCGTCTTAGGCAATTGCGACAGTTCCGTCAAGCCGCCTCGGGCGCGCTGGTACCGTCAGCCACCATCTTGCGGTCGAGCGAGCGCTGGTCGCGCAGCGCGGGGAAGATGATGCTCCACACGATGGCGACGGCAATGGCGCCGACGCCACCCACGGCCACCGCGGCCACGGGGCCGATGAAATGGGCAACCGTACCGGCCCGGAACTCCCCCAACTCGTTGGAGGCTCCGATGAACACGGAATTGACCGCATTGACCCGTCCACGCACCTCCTCGGGTGTCCAAAGCTGCATGATGGTCTCGCGGATCGTCACGCTCACCATGTCGGACGCACCGACCAGAGCCAGCGCCGGGATGGACAGCCAGACGCTGGTGGAAATGCCGAACACGAAGGTGAAAAATCCGAACAGCGCGACGAACAGGAACAGCAGCTTGCCGGCATGGTCGCGAATCGGGAAGCGCGTCAGGAACAGTGCCATGCAGATCGCCCCGATCCCTGGCGCCGCCCGCAGCAATCCGAGTTCCTGCGGGCCTGCATGCAGGATGTCCTTGGTGTAGACCGGGAGCAGCGCCACCGCACCGCCCATCAGCACGGCAAACATGTCCAGCGAGATGGCCCCCAGCACCACCTTGTTGGAGAAGATGTAGCGGAAACCGCCGAACATGGTCTCGAGGCTGGTCGCCTGCTGCGTGTCGCGTTGCGGTGGCTTCGGAATCAGCAGCACGCAGAAGACCGCGATCACCAGCAGGCCTGCGCCTGTGGCGAAGGCGACGGTGGGGCCAATGCCGTAGAGCAGCCCGCCCACCGCCGGCCCCATGATCGAGGCGAACTGCCAGGCCGAGGCATTGACGGTGATGGCGTTGCTGAGGGCCTCGGGCGGCACCAGGTTGGGTGCCAGCGACTGCGCCGCCGGTCCCCAGAAGGCGCGGGCAGTACCCAGCACGATCAGGATGCCGAAGATGGGCCAGACTTCGTGAGCCTCGGCGTTGACGAAGGTCAGAAAGCCAAGCGCACACAGCAACTCGACGCTGAGGCACACGGCCATGATCATGCGGCGACTGAACCGGTCGGCCGTCAGCCCGGTGATCAGGATGAGCAGCAGGGCCGGCAGGAAAAGGCTGAGCCCGACGAGGCCGAGCAGGAACACATTCCCCGTCACGTCGTAGATCTGCCAGGCTATCGACACCGACATGATCTGCACGGCAAAGCTGACCAGCAGCGTGGTCAGCCAGAAAAAGCGAAAGCCGACAAAGGTGAAGGCGAGCCGGGACGGCTCCACGGGGGCTGCGGTGTTCATGCCACTGCCAGTGGCATGAGGCTTATGTGCAGTCAAAGGCGAAAGCGGCGAATTCGTCCAGGGACCAGCAATATCTCGCGAAGGCCACACTGGCCTACGCCGCAGCCTAGTCCTCCTGCTTCCTCTGTCGGTTCGGGTTGGGGCGTTGGTGGCGGCGATCGATGGAGGAGATCACGCCGCGCAGGGTGCGGATTTCCTGTGAAGAGAAGTTACCCCGGGTCAGCGCCGTGCGCAGGTTGTCGACCATGCTCGGCTTCTTCTCTGGCGTCGTGAAGAATCCCGTCTGGTCCAGCACGCCCTCGAGATGTTCGAACAATCCGACTAGTTCGCTGCGCGGCGCCACCTCGCCCAGGCTGCTGGCGAACGGTAGCGTCTCTGCCTGTCCCGATTGCCGGCGCCATTCATAGGCGAGGATCAACACGGCCTGGGCGATATTGAGCGACGCGAAGGCGGCCTCAACTGGCAGGGTGACGATGGTATTGGCCAGCGCCACCTCCTCGTTGAGCAGTCCCCACTTCTCCCGTCCGAATAGCAGGCCCACGCCCTGCCCCGCCGCAATGTGCGACGCCATCCGCTGCGCCGCGACATCGGGGCCGATGACTTCCTTCTGCAGGCCGCGCGGACGAGCCGTCGTGGCCTGCACGAGTTGGAGATCGGCAATGGCACTCTCGAGCGTATCGAAAACCCGGACCCGCTCGATGACGTGGTCGGCGCGCGACGCGGCGGCGACGGCTTTCTCATTAGGCCAGCCGTCACGCGGGCGCACGAGGCGCAGGTCCCAGAGGCCGAAATTGGCCATGGCGCGCGCCGCCGTACCAATGTTCTCGCCAAGCTGTGGCTCGCATAGGATCACGGCCGGCGACGGCCGCAATTGGATCGTGATGGAGGTATCGGTTCCGGCCATGAAGCGCCCAATCTGAAAGATCAGGCGCTCATAGCCGGTTTTGCAGCGTCAGGGCAATCAGGCGACGCGGTGATGCGGGGGCACGTCCACCTGATGGCGCGGCGGCAAGTCCTTGATCTTGCTGGATCGCTGCCACTCGCGATCGAGGATTGCGAAATGCAGTTCCTCGTCCCACTCGCCCTGGAACAGCGCGTGCTCGCGATAGTGCGCTTCGAGGCGCAAGCCCATCTGCTGCATGAGCTTGATCGAATGATGGTTGCGCCCATCGCAGCGGGCAAACACCCGATGGATGCGGAAATGGTCGAAGGCCAGGTCAAACACCGCGGTGAGCGCTTCCCGTGTCAGACCCTGACCGGAATAGGCGGGGTTGATGCAGAAGCGCACCTCACCCTGACCTGCCGTCGCATCGGACCAGTTAAGGGAAACATGTCCGGTCAGTGCCTTATCGCCTTTGCGCACCATCGCCAGCGTCAGCGTATCGCCTGGCCGCTGCAGGCTTACATGGCTGCGCATGATATTGAGCGCACCGGCCACCTCCGCCGCGTCGCGGGTTCGGCTGAAGACATAACGCTGCACGGAGGGGAGCGTGTGATAGGCCGCAAGGGCCTCGTTATCACTGCGTTCGAATGTGCGGAGGATCAGCCGATCCGTTACAATTGGCAACGACAACGACGACATGGCACGCAGCTCCCCGTACAAGATGATGAAGCTGACAACGTTGCCGAATCTGCAGAAGTTCCTGCAATTTGAGAGAATATCTTTTCCACCCGGCCACCGCATCGGGGCTACGCGAAGTGCCGCGATGATCTGCGGCGGCGAGCAGGCTACCCCGCTCCCCCTGCGCCTCTAACTTCCTGCCACTCCTGCCATAAAATCGCATAGACAAACTCTTCGTCCCAATGCCCCTTGGTCAGGGCGTGCTCGCGAAAATGCGCCTCCCGCCGCATCCCCAGCCGCTCCATCAGCCGCCACGAGGCGGCGTTGTCGACGTGGCACCGCGCACAGACGCGATGAATGTCGCCCGGCCCGAACGCCAGGTCGAGCATCGCGCGGGCCGCCTCGGTCGCATAGCCCTGCCCGTGGTAGTGCGGATCGAAAATCCAGCCCACTTCGCCCTGCCGTGCATCGACGCTGCGCCAGATCAGCGACACTTCCCCGATCAGTGCGCCGTTCTCCGCCAGCTCGACCCCGAGAATGATCTTGTCACCCTCCACCTCGAGGCCAACCTGGCTGATCCGCTGCTGCACGGCCAGCTCGCACTCCTCGCGGCTGAGCGGAACGTCGAACAGGTAGCGCGCCACGTCCTCGCGCCGACGATAGGCGTGGACGGCCTCGACGTCACCGCGCGTGAACGGACGCAGGGAGAGCCGTTCGGTCTGGATCGGGAACTTCGGATAGAGCGTCATGCTGCCTCGCCGGCACAGTGTCGCCAGTGCGCAACCCAAAGGCAAGAGCGGGCTCTTGCCGCCGCGCCCGCCGCGTGCCAGCCTTCGCACATGAGCAACAACCGCCCCGTCGTCGATGTGACCGCGACCTGCGCCTGCGGCGCCGTGAGGCTGTCAATCAACGGGCCGGTCGTCTCCATGCTGATGTGTTCGTGTCTTGATTGCCAGCGGGCGACCGGTTCCGGTCATGCCAGCGTCGCCATCGTGCCTGCCCCTGCATTCACCATGGAGGGCGACCCAAAATCCTTCGCCAGGTCAAGCGATTCGGGCGCGACCTTCACGCGGCACTTCTGCGGAGAATGCGGTACGCCGCTGTTCGGACAGTCCTCCCGCGCCCCGGACATCCGTATGGTACCTGTTGGATTTTTCGCTGGGCAGAACGCCTGGTACGAGCCCAATCAACTAATCTTCGCGCGCAGCCAGCAGGCCTGGGACCTGGTGGCAGACCACCTGCCGCGCCACGACACCTATCGCCAGGGTGCCACCACATGAGCCTTGCGTCCGAAGAACTGTCGGATCGCATCCGCGCCCATCTCGGCCCACATCCGACCATCGGCGAGCAGAAGATGTTCGGCGGCAGGTGCTTCATGCTGAGTGGCAACATGTTGGTCTGCCCCACCAAGCAAGGTAGCCTGCTGGTCCGGGTGGGCAAGGACGGCTATGAAGACGCCCTCAGTCGTCCCGGCGCACAACCGGTGACCATGGGCGCCCGGACCATGGCAGGCTTCGTCGAAGTGACCGGTGACGTGATCGAGGATGACGAAGTGCTGCTCGATTGGATCGAACTGGCGCGCAGCTTTGTGGCAAGCCTGCCCGCCAAGTAGCGAGCAGGCCGGATATTTCAGGCCGGCACTTTGCCGAACACCAGTGCCGCATTGACGCCGCCGAAGCCGAACGAGTTGGAAAGCACGTATTCGATGGCCTTGGGCTTGGCCACGTTGGGCACCAGGTCAAAGATGTCCGCCTCTTCCACCGGATCGTCGAGATTGATGGTCGGCGGCAGCACGCCCTCACGCAGGGCCTTCACCGAGATGACTGCCTCCACCGCGCCGGCCGCGCCCAGCATGTGGCCGGTGGCTGACTTGGTCGAGGACACGGCAAGATCCTTGCCGCGGCCCGGAAACACCGCCGCGATGCCGGCGATTTCCGCCGTGTCGCCGACGGCAGTCGAGGTGGCATGGGCATTGACATAACCAACTTGTCTCTGGTCGATGCCGGCCATGGTCAGCGCATTGCGCATCGCAACCTGCGCCCCCGCCCCGTCTGGCGAACCGGCCGTCAGGTGATAGGCATCTGCCGAGGTGCCATAGCCGGCCAGCACGGCCAGCGGCGAGGCGCCGCGGGCAATGGCATGGCTGAGTTTTTCGATGACCAGCACAGCGGCCCCCTCCGACAGCACGAACCCGTCGTGACCCTTGTCGAACGGCCGGGAGGCCTTGTGCGGCGCATCGGCATAGCTGGCGCTCAGGGCGCGCGAGGCGCCAAAGCCGCCGATCGAAATGGGATCCACCGAGCCTTCCGCCCCACCGACAACTGCCACCTCGGCCTCGCCGGTCATGATCAGCCGCATGCCGTCACCGATGGCCTGGGCCGAGGCGGCACAGGCGGTGACCGGCGTTCCGATCGGACCGCGGAAGCTGTGGAGAATCGACAGCCAGCCTGCGGCCAAATTGGCCAGAAACGACGGCACGGTGAACGGCGACAGGCGCCGCGGGCCTTTGGTCTGTATTGTCTCGACGGCGCGCGCCATCACGGGCGAACCACCCACACCCGAACCGATGATGGTGGCGGTGGCCAGCTGATCCTCGGCGGTGGTGGGATGCCAGCCCGCCTGGTCGAGCGCCTCGCTGGCCGCGCCGATGGCGTACTGGATGAACAGGTCCATCTTCTTGATTTCCTTCCCGTCCATGAAATCGGCAGGATCGAACCCATTGGGATGGTCCGCCTTGGACGGCACCAGTCCCGCGATGTGGCTGACGAAGTCGGCAGTATCGAAACGATCATTGTGGACGATGCCGCTGCGGCCGGAAATCAAACCCTCCCACAGCACATCGACTCCGACGCCCAGAGGACTGACGGCACCCATGCCAGTGACGACGATGGGATCGGCGGGATCGGGCTTCAGCATAGCGGCTCCTTTGGGCGTGCACAGGGGCACGGGCAGTCCGAGAGGTAGGCGGGACCGCCCGCTCCGTCAACCAGCAAGCCCCCTTGCCGTTTGTTGCCTTTGCGCTGCTGGCTGCCGATGCTATAGGGCACGCCGAAGGCCCAGACGGCCACTACGCGGATTTCAGGGAGATATTTCCGATGAGCAAAATCAAAGTCGCCAACCCGGTCGTCGATCTCGACGGCGACGAGATGACCCGGATCATCTGGCAGGCGATCAAGGACAAGCTCATCCACCCCTACCTCGACCTGCCGATAGAATACTATGACCTGTCGGTGCAGAGCCGCGACGCCACCAACGACCAGATCACGGTCGATGCCGCGCACGCCATCCAGAAGCATGGCGTCGGCATCAAATGCGCCACCATCACCCCTGACGAGCAGCGCGTCGAGGAATTTAAGCTCAAGAAGATGTGGCGCTCGCCCAACGGCACCATCCGCAACATTCTGGGTGGCGTGATCTTCCGCGAGCCCATCATCTGCAAGAATGTGCCGCGTCTGGTGCCCGGCTGGACCCAGCCGATTATCGTGGGCCGCCACGCCTTCGGTGATCAGTACCGCGCCACCGATTTCCGCTTCCCCGGCAAGGGCACGCTGACCATCAAGTTCACCGGTGAGGACGGCCAGGTCATCGAGCACGAAGTGTTTCAGTCGCCCGGCGCTGGCGTGGCCATGGCCATGTACAACCTCGACGACTCGATCCGCGACTTCGCCTACGCCTCGCTGAACTACGCCTATGATCGCGGCGTCCCCTGCTACCTGTCGACCAAGAACACTATCCTCAAGGCTTATGACGGCCGCTTCAAGGACATCTTCCAGGAGATTTACGAGGCCGAGTTCAAGGAAAAGTACGAGGCCAAGAAGATCTGGTACGAGCACCGCCTGATCGACGACATGGTAGCGGCAGCGCTCAAGTGGTCGGGCGGCTATGTCTGGGCCTGCAAGAACTATGACGGCGACGTGCAGTCCGACATCGTGGCCCAGGGCTTCGGCTCGCTAGGCCTGATGACCTCGGTGCTGGCCACGCCCGATGGCAAGACCGTGGAAGCCGAGGCCGCCCACGGCACGGTGACGCGCCACTATCGCCAGCATCAGCATGGCAAGGAGACCTCGACCAATTCGACGGCTTCCATTTTCGCCTGGACCCGCGGCCTGGCCCATCGGGCAAAGCTGGACGACAACGAGGCCCTGGCCAAGTTCGCCGCCACGCTCGAAAAGGTCACCGTGGACACCATTGAGCAGGGCAAGATGACCAAGGACCTGTCGCTGCTGGTCGGTCCCGACCAGCCCTGGCTGTCGACGATGGGCTTCCTCGACGCCATCGACGCGAACCTGCAGAAGGCCATGGCGTAATACATCGGGCTGCGCAGATATCGAGGCCGGGTCCAGGTGACCCGGCCTTTTTTCTTGGCCCATGGGCACATCGGCCTGGCTCGCAAGGCCCATTCGAATTTCTTTTCACGAACTCTTGAGCGCTGGCTTCCAGCTCCCATATTCGGGCGAGCACTGAGGGAGAACGATCATGCGCACCGTCACCACCCTGGCACTGACCACAGTGATAGGCTTGTCGCTGGCGACACCGGCAATGGCCGCAAGTCGCACCTTTGAACTCGATAGCTTCGCAAGCGTCGATATCGCCACCGGACTGGACGCAGTGGTGACGCAGGGCGAGAGCTTCGCGGTCACTGCCACCTCGAACAGCCAGCAGGCCCTGGACAACCTCCAGGTCGAGGTTGATGGCGATGCACTGAAAGCGCGCCTCGACCAGAACTTCCTCGATTTCATTCTCAGCGGTGGCCTCGTCGGCATGCTGCTCAGCAGCGGCAACGCAGTCACGCTCGAGATCACCCTGCCCCAGTTGAACGGCATCGACGCCAGTTCCGGTGCGGATGTGCGAGCCGACGGCATCGTCAGCGATCAACTGGTCCTCCGCAGTTCGAGCGGCGCCGATATCGCGTTGACCAATGCCGAGCTGGGAACACTGCGCATGGAGTCATCGAGCGGCGCCGACCTCGAAGTTTCCGGCACGGCCCAGTCCGTTTCGGCGGACGCCTCGAGCGGAGCCGATATCGAGGCAGAGGGTCTTGAGGCCACCACGGTCACGGCCAGCGCTTCCAGTGGTGCCGACATATCCGTAACGGCCACCGCAAGCGTCGACGCGACGGCATCAAGCGGCGGAGACGTCCATGTCCATGGCAACCCCACCAGCCGAAACGTGGACACGTCGAGCGGCGGAGATGTCAATTTCGACGATTGATGCCGGAACGCACTGGGCGTCCTGACGCCGCTCATACTTCGATAAGCTGAGGGTAACACAGGGCATTAGCTTTACCGTTGCTTCTGCATACTATCGTCTGTCCTCACGGAGAACAGGCGGTGATTCAGAGTTATCGAGTGGTGCTTGTCGGGGCGCTGATCGCCGTGTTGATCGGCGTCGCCGCCATTGGGGGACTCGCGTCCCAGGACAAGCTGCTGCAGGACATCCGGTTCGGCCTGGCTGGCTTGTCCCCCACCGGTAAGACGGTGCTGGTGGAAATCGACAGCCGCAGCATCGCCGAAATCGGGGTCTGGCCCTGGCCGCGCCGGCTGCATGCTCAGGTGCTGGACCAGTTGCTTGACATGGGCGTCGAGGACGTCGCCTTCGACATAGACTTTTCCAGCGCCAGCACGTCCGAAGACGATGCGCTCTTTGCCGAAGCTCTGGAAAGGGCGGGCGGATATGCGTGGCTGGGCGCGTTCCAGCAGGCAACCACGACCGGAATGAGCCAGTCCCTGCCGCTTCCCGAGCTGGCCGCCCAGGCCGAGCCGGTCGCCGTGAACGTGTTGCTCGACGGTCAGGGCCTGGTTCGGGAATTCCTTGCCGGCATGCCAGCCAATGGTGTCAACGTTCCAGCTTTGGCCGCCGTCCTGTCCGGTGTGTCGGTTTCAGAAGCGACCGCCATCGGCATCGACTACGGGATCGATGCTGCTGCCATTCCACGCTTTTCCTTCAGCGACGTGCTGAACGGCCGCGTCGACCCGGCCGCTGTACGGGACCGCGACGTGATCATCGGCGCCAGTGCCGTGGAATTGCGCGATCTCTTCCAGACCCCGCGTTTCGGAACTATCCCTGGCCCAATGGTCCAGGCGCTCGCTACCGAAACGCTGCTGCTCGACCGTGCGCTGAAAGATTACGGCTTCTGGCCCTCGGCCATCGCCCTCGGTGTGCTGGGGCTGCTGATGCTCGCCTTGCAGCCGCACCTCTCGATCTGGGCGCTGGGCGCGCTCGGCCTGGCAGCCATGGTGCTCTGGGAGGGCGTGGCCATTATCGCCTATCTGCAGGATGCCGCAGTAATCGATACTGCGCTCCTCATGGCAGGCGTCCCCATTCTCTTTGGCGTCGAACTGGCCGACGAAGTGGGGACCCAGATCCGCCAGCGCCGGCTTGCGCAGAACCGGCTCGCTTATCTCGCCACCCACGATGCCGTGACGGGCACGCTGTCGCGGACCGGGCTGGTCGAGGCCCTGCCCTCGCTTGGTCAACATGCCACGATCGTGCTCATCAAGCTTTCACGGCTCGACACGGTCCGGGGCACGCTTGGCAGCGAGATATCCGACGCCGTGCTGGTGCGCGTCAGCCAGCAACTCGCTGACATCGCCTCCGGCATTCATGGCTATGTTGCCCAGGACACGTTCTCGCTCGGGCTGTCTCAAGCATTGGACACAGACGAACTTGCGGAGATCGGGCAGCGTATCGTGTCCCGCCTGGCGGGCCTGCAACTGATTGGCGAACATGCCGTGATGATCGACGTCGCCCTGGCAGCTGCCTCCGGAGCCAACACCGGCGATGCGCTGCTGCGGGACGCAGAGATAGCACTGCTCGGCGGCAAGGGCGCCCCCTATAGCCGATTTGAAGCCGGACAGTCCGAGGCGATCGAATGGCGGCGCAAGCTCGATGTCGACCTGCGCCAGGCGATCACTAGGAACGAGCTCCACCTGGTCTACCAGCCACAGGTGGAACTATCTTCGGGACGCCTGGTCGGGGCCGAAGCGCTGATGCGTTGGACCCACCCAGTGCATGGTCCGGTCTCGCCGGCCGATTTCATTCCGCTGGCCGAAGAAACGGGCTACATCGTTGAATTGGGCCGCTGGGCCCTGCGGACCGCCTGCCGCGAATGTACCACCTGGCCGGGCGCGATCCGCGTCGGCGTCAACCTGTCGCCGGCGCAACTGCGGGCCAGCGATGTACTGGAAGACATCCGCGTCGCGCTCGAAGCATCTGCGCTGCCCCCGGGGCGGCTGGACATCGAACTGACGGAAAGCGCGGTCGTCGAGGCTGTCATCGACGCTCATGCAATGATGGCTGAACTCAAAGCAATGGGCATCCAGCTGTCGCTGGACGATTTCGGCACCGGCTACTCTGCCCTCAGCCACCTCAGCGATCTGCCATTCGACAAGATCAAGGTCGACCAGAGCTTTGTCCGCAGGATGGGTAAGCCTGCCGAGGACACGCTGCTGCATGCGGTGATCGAGCTTTGCCACAAGGTGGGCATGAAAACGGTCGCCGAGGGGATCGAAACCGAGGAGCAATCGCGGCAACTGGCGGCCTGGCGCTGTGATATCGGCCAGGGCTACCTGTTCAGCCGCCCGGTAGCTGGCAGCGAGATCGTAAAGCTGGCGCTGCAGGCCGGAACCTGATCGGACCACGCCGCAGCACGCGCATCGCCATCGACCTCTTCGATGGCTTCATCTACGGTCGCCGTCGCTTCTCTTCATCGATTCCAGGTCAGCCATGCCGATCGGCGTGATTTATGCTCTCGTCGCCTATTCGGTCTATTCCTGCGGCGATGCCATCATCAAGGGCTTCGGCCAGAGCCTGTCCGTCTTCGAGATCGGCTTCTTCGTCGGTCTCTTTGGCCTGATACCCGCGGCCTTCGCCAAGCCCCGGCACGAGCGCTGGCGGGATAGTTTCAAGCTCACCCATCCCGGTCTCGTGCACCTTCGCGCCTTTACGGGATTGAGTTCGGCGGTGCTGGTGACGGTTTCTTTCACGACCATCCCCTTCGCCGAGACCTACTCCTTGGTCTTCATGATGCCGCTCTTCATCACAGTGATGTCGGTGCTCGTGCTCAAGGAGCGGGTTGACGGGACGCGCTGGACCATGCTGGCGCTGGGCTTCATCGGCGTGATGCTGGTGGTTCGCCCGGGCTTCCGGGAACTCCAGTTCGGCCACCTTACGGCGTTGCTGTGCGCAATCTTCGGCGCCTCCACCACCACCATTCTGCGCGTCATTGCGCCAACCGAGAAGCGGGTGAGCCTGATCGCCCTGCCGGCCCTCTATCTGATCGTGGCTAATGCGGCGCTGATGGCGCCGACTTTCATCATGCCCACGCCAGAACAATTCGGTCTTCTCGCGGCGGCGGGCAGCATGGTCGGCATGGGCCACATCCTGCTCATTGCTGCCACGCGCAACGCGCCGGCCAGCCAGGTCGCCCCGATCCAGTATGTGCAGATCGTCTGGGCAATCGGGCTCGGCGCCTTTCTCTATTTCGAATATCCCGATCTGTTGGCCTATATCGGACTGGCGGTCGTGGTGCTATCGGGCCTCGTGAACGTCTTCATCGACGGCGCCCGTACCCGCATCGCCGGGCGCTTCGCAGAATACCGGGCCCGGCGCGCCGGCCCACCCACCAACATCACTGAAGTTCAGGGCCCCGAAATATAGTTGTCACGTCACCGTCGACGGCGACAGATCGCGCTTGTATGGTAGCAGCGTAATTCTCTCCTGATTGCTCGGATATCGCGGTGCCGGTCGGCGTCATTCTGGCCTTTCTGGCCTTTGCCAGTTTTTCTGTCGCGGATGCGCTGATCAAGGCCACCGGCCCGGCCATGTCGGTGTTCGAAATCGCCTTCTTTACCACCAGCCTGTCCATCATTCCCGCCATACTCACCACCCGCAACGAGCGCTGGCGCGACCTCTACAAACTGCGGCATCCCTGGCTGGTGCACCTGCGCTGCACCACGGCGATCCTCGCCACCGCCTGCGTCATGTATGCCTTCACCCACATCCCCTTTGCCGACGTCTATGCCATCGGCTTCCTCACACCCATCGTCGTGACCGTTCTGGGTGTACTGGTCCTCAAGGAGCATGTCGCCCTGCACCGCTGGCTGCTGCTGATCATCAGCTTTCTCGGCGTAGTGCTGGTGATCCGGCCCGGCGTGCGGGACCTGCAGCTGGGGCACCTGGCGATCTTTTGCAGCGTCTTCCTTGGCGGCATCACCACTATCGTCTTGCGCCACGTCGCCCCCACGGAACGGCGCGTTAGCCTGGTCGGCCTGCAGGTCCTCTATTCGGGCATCTTCAACGGCGTGATGATGATCCCCTACTTCGTGCTGCCATCGCTCGAGCAGATGGCCGTTTTCCTGGGTATCGGCCTGCTCGGCGGCACGGGGGGACTGCTGCTGATCGGTGCCGCAAAACGGTCGCCCGCGAACCTCGTCGCACCGGTGCAGTACAGCCAGCTCATCTGGGCCATCGTCTTCGGCGCGGCGTTCTTCGGCGAATATCCCGATTATGTCGCGGTGATCGGCCTTGTCATCGTGCTGACGGCGGGCCTCGCCAATGTCATGACGGAAAAGCTCAAAATCGTCTGGAAGCCGCGGCTGTTCTTCTTCCGCGCTGGCCAGTAGCGACACCGGTCACCGCCGCCTGCGCGGCGATGACTCTGGTTAGTGATCGGTGGAACTAAAGCGCCGCGCGAATGGCAGCGATGGCTTCTTCTGCCTTGGAGCCGTCGGGGCCACCCCCCTGGGCCATGTCGGGCCGGCCGCCGCCACCCTGCCCGCCCAGCGCTGCCGTGGCGAGCTTGATCAGGTCGCCCGCCGCATAACGCGCCGTCAGGTCGTCGGTAACCCCGACGGCAACGGTGCCCTTGCCGTCTTCACCCTTGAGGACCACGGTGACAACGCCCGAGCCGATGCGCTTCTTTTCCGTATCCACCAGCCCCTTGACGTCCCGTGCGGAAATGCCTTCCACCGTGCGCCCGACAAAGCTGACGCCGTTGACGCTCTCGTCCGCCGTCGCCGCCGCTCCATTCGAGCCGCCACCGAGGGCGAGCTTCTTGCGCGCCTCGGTCAGTTCGCGCTCGATCTTCTTGACATTCTCCTGCAGCGCCCCGATCCGGTCGAGCACCTCGTGACTGCCCGAGCGGAGCAGGCCTGCCGCCGCTTCCACGATAGCCACACCGTTATTGCCGCGGTGACGGGCCGCCTTGCCCGTCAGTGCCTCGATGCGGCGGACGCCGGAGCCGACGGCGCTTTCGGCCACCACCGACACCAGCCCGATGTCGCCCGTGCGCCGCACATGGGTGCCGCCACACAACTCGACGGACCAGCCAAGCCCGTTGCCGGTCGGCTCGCCCATGGCCACGACACGGACTTCGTCGCCATACTTCTCGCCGAACAGCGCCCGTGCACCGGATTCCTTGGCCTCCTCCACGCCCATCAGTCGCGTCTCGACGGGCGCGTTCTGCAGCACTATGGCGTTGGCGATGTCCTCGACCTGCGCCATTTCCTGCGGCGTCACCGGCTTGGTATGGACGAAATCGAAACGCAGGCGGTCGGCCGACACCAGCGAACCCTTTTGGGCGACATGATCGCCGAGCACGATGCGCAACGCTTCGTGCAGCAGGTGCGTCGCCGAATGGTTGGCGCGGATCGAGCTGCGGCGTTCATGATCGACCGTCAGGGTCACCGGCTGGCCCGGCTTCAGGCTTCCCTGGCTGACCTGCACCGTATGGGCGAAAATGCCGTGGTGCTTCTGTGTATCGGTAATCGTCGCCACGACACCCTCGCCGGTGAGCGTACCGACGTCACCGACCTGGCCGCCGCTCTCGCCATAGAACGGCGTCTGATTGAGCACGACGATGCCCTGCTCGCCGGCTGCCAAGGCCTGGACCTCGGCACCGTCCTTAAGCAGTGCCTTGATTTCGCCTTCGACGGTTTCGGTTTCGTAGCCGAGAAACTCGGTGGGGCCGATCCTGTCGGCAAGACCGAACCAGACCGTGTCGGTGGTGGCTTCGCCCGAGCCGGACCAGCTCTTGCGCGCCTCGGCCTTCTGCGCCGCCATGGCAGCGTCGAAACCGGTCTGGTCCACGGTGATGCCGCGCATCCGCAGCGCATCTTGGGTCAGGTCGAGCGGAAAGCCATAAGTATCATAGAGTTTGAAGGCGCTGGCGCCTGCGAGCACCGCGCCCTCGCCCATGTCCTTTGTTTCCTCAGCGAGCAACTGCAACCCACGGCCCAGCGTCTTGAGGAAGCGTCCCTCTTCGAGCAGAACGGTTTCGGCAATCAGGGCCTCGCCGCGCGATAGCTCCGGATAGGCCTGGCCCATTTCTCGCACCAGCGTCGGGACCAGCTTGTGGATCACCGGCTCGCTGGCACCCAGCAGCGTGGCATGGCGCATGGCGCGGCGCATGATGCGGCGCAACACGTAGCCGCGGCCTTCATTGGAGGGCAGCACGCCCTCGGCAATGAGGAAGCACATCGAGCGCAGGTGATCCGCAACGACCCGCAGGCTGCGATTTCCCTCGCCCTTGACGTCCGCCCCCGTTGCCGACGCGGCCGCGCCGATCAGCGCCTTGAACAGGTCGATGTCGTAGTTGTCATGCACCCCCTGCATGACCGCAGCGATCCGCTCCAGGCCCATGCCGGTATCGATCGAAGGCCGCGGCAGGCCGTTGCGCGAGCCATCGCCCTGCTGCTCATACTGCATGAACACCAGGTTCCAGATCTCGATCCAGCGGTCGCCATCTTCCTCGGGAGACCCTGGAGGGCCACCCCAGACATGCTCGCCATGGTCGTAGAAGATCTCCGAGCACGGGCCGCAGGGGCCGGTGTCGCCCATCTGCCAGAAGTTCGACTTGGCGCCCAGCCGCACGATGCGGTCCTCGCCGAGCCCCGCAATCTTCTTCCAGAGCTCGAGGGCTTCATCGTCGTCCTGGTAGACGGTGACCATGAGCCTTTCCTTGGGCAGTCCCCAGTCCTTGGTCAGCAGGTTCCAGGCCAGCTCGATCGCGTGGTCCTTGAAATAGTCGCCGAACGAAAAATTGCCCAGCATTTCGAAGAAGGTGTGGTGCCGCGCGGTGAAGCCGACATTGTCCAAATCGTTGTGCTTGCCGCCCGCGCGCACACATTTTTGCGCAGTGGTGGCGCGCGAATAGGGGCGCTTTTCGACGCCCGTGAACGTGTTCTTGAACTGCACCATGCCCGAGTTGGTGAACATCAGCGTCGGATCGTTCCGGGGCACCAGCGGGCTCGACGCCACGGCGTGGTGTCCGTTGCGGGCAAAGTAGTCGACAAAGCTCGAACGAAGGTCGTTTACGCTGGTCATCTAGAGGCTTTCATTGCGGAAATATGGGCGCATCGCGCCGCAGGCGTTTGGCAGGCTTTCTATCGTGCGGCTTGCAGCCGTGTCCAGCATTCGCGGCGGTCTCCCCGGCCTCGGCAACGAAAAAGGGCACCGCTTGCGCGATGCCCCGAACCCACCCTGCATGGGAGAGGTGTTCTACTCGTCGTCACTGACACTGTCATCGCCGCCGGCAACCAGCAGCACCTCACCCAGCAAGCCCGAGCTTTCGCGCACGCCCTGCTCGATCGTACTGGCCACGGCCGGGTTGTCCTTGAGGAACTGGCGGGCATTCTCACGCCCCTGCCCCAGGCGCTGGCTATCCCACGAGAACCAGGACCCGGACTTCTCGACGATGCCGGACTTGACGCCCAGATCGAGCAGTTCGCCAGTCTTGGAAATACCCTCGCCATACATGATGTCGAACTCGACCTGCCGGAATGGAGGCGCCAGCTTGTTCTTGACCACCTTGACGCGCGTCTGGTTACCCACGACCTCTTCGCGGTCCTTGAGGGCGCCGATGCGGCGAATGTCGAGGCGAACCGAAGCGTAGAACTTCAGGGCATTGCCGCCCGTCGTCGTTTCCGGCGAGCCATACATTACGCCGATCTTCATGCGGATCTGGTTGATGAAGATGACGAGGCACTTCGACTTGGAAATGGACGACGTCAGCTTGCGCATGGCCTGGCTCATGAGGCGAGCCTGCAGACCTGGCAGGGAATCGCCCATCTCGCCTTCGAGTTCGGCACGCGGCGTGAGCGCCGCCACCGAATCGACCACCAGCACGTCGATCGCGCCGGAGCGGACCAGCGTGTCGGTGATCTCGAGCGCCTGCTCGCCGGCATCGGGCTGGGAAATCAGCAGGTCATCGACATTGACGCCCAGCTTGCGGGCATAGACCGGATCGAGCGCATGCTCGGCATCGACGAAGGCGCAGATGCCGCCGGCCTTCTGAGCCTCGGCGATGACATGCAGCGCCAGCGTCGTCTTGCCGGAGCTTTCCGGCCCGAAGATCTCGACGATGCGTCCCTTGGGGAGCCCCCCGATGCCGAGGGCAATGTCGAGGCCCAGCGAGCCGGTGGAGATCGATTCGACCTCGATGGCCGAGGCTTCGCCAAGGCGCATGATCGAACCCTTGCCGAAATTGCGCTCGATCTGGCCGAGCGCGGCGGCAAGTGCCTTGTCCTTATCCATCGATCCACCTTCAACTACACGAAGCGGGGCGTTCGCCATCAGTCTCTCCTTATTCCACGCTCTTGGAGGCCGCGCAACGCGCCGTCACCGCAAGGGGCCATGCATTGAATGTGCGCTATTTGTTCTCATCTTGTTCTTATCCTGTCAAGGGACAAAATGGGAACATCTGGATCATCAGCAAGAATCCGGCCGGCCACCACAGATGGCCCGGCACGCGCCCGGACATAAGTATGATTTTTTACACTTGCCTCGGCTCGGCATGTTGCGCTTTATGCCAGCCATTGCGCCTGAGGACCGAGCGAGGAGCCGCCCTGTGAACCTGATCCAGTTTTTCGACCACAATGGTGCGCGTGCCGTCGGCGCCGTCGAGGGCGACGTGGCACGCGTCGTCAACGGCGCCACCAGCGTCTACGAGCTGGCCAGGGCGGCACTAGCCCAGCAAGGTGGGCTCGGCCAGCTGGTCGCGGATATGGGTCTCGGCGACACTGTCGATCGCGCTGCCGTGCTGGCAGAAGGGCGAATGCTCGCGCCGATCGACCATCCCGATCCGGCCCACCTTTACGTCACCGGAACCGGCCTGACCCATCTCGGCTCCGCCTCTACCCGTGATGCGATGCACACAGCCAATAGCGGTGCGGCCGAAACTGGGCTGACCGATACCATGAAGATGTTCCGCATGGGCCTCGAAGGCGGCAAGCCGACCGACGGACGCAAGGGAGTCCAGCCGGAGTGGTTCTACAAGGGCAACGGCTACTCCGTGGTCAATCCGGGCCATCCCATCCCCTCGCCCGGCTTCGCACTCGACGCCGGGGAGGAGCCAGAGATCGCGGGCATCTACCTGATCGACCAGAACGGGCAGCCGCGCCGTCTCGGCTTCGCGCTGGCCAACGAGTTCTCGGACCACGTGACGGAGCGGGTGAACTACCTCTACCTCGCCCATTCCAAGCTCCGCGCCTGCGCCTTCGGCCCCGAGCTGCGCATCGGTGACCTGCCCGGTCACATCAAGGGCATGTCCAGAATCTGGCGCGACGGCAAGATTCTGTGGGAAAAGCCCTTCTTGTCCGGTGAGGACAACATGAGCCACACCATCGACAACCTCGAATACCACCACTTCAAGTATGAGCTCTTCCGTCATCCCGGCGACGTGCATGTGCACATGTTCGGCACCGCGACACTAAGCTTCGCCGATGGGATCAAGACCGAACCCAACGACATCTTCGAGATCGAGGAGCCTCAGTTCGGCAGCGCGCTGCGCAACCCGGTCCGCACGGAATCCGAGCACCCGGTCATCGTCGGCACCGTCTATTGACCTTGAAGCCTGCTCACTAACATGTCAGTGATTCCTCCAAGACCTGGAGGGATCACATGACGGCTCGCGCCTTCGAAAAACGCCGCATCGGCCAGACCGAGCTCGAAGTGACGACACTGGGGCTCGGCGGCGCATCTCTGGCGGGGATCTTTTCGGCGGTGCCGGCCGAACAGGCGCGTGCCACGGTAAGTCACGCCATTGATGTCGGCATCACCTATCTCGATACCGCTCCCCAATACGGCCTCGGCCGCTCGGAACACCTGATGGGCGACGTCGTGCGCGAGCGGCGCGATGATGTGGTGATATCGACCAAGGCCGGCCGGTTGCTCAAGCCGGTCCCGCGGGATGCCCAGGACAAGGGGGCGTGGGTTGATCCCCTGCCTTTCAACCAGGTCTACGACTATTCCTACGACGGCATGATGCGCTCGTTCGAGGACAGCCTGCAGCGTCTGGGCCTGAACGCGATCGACATTCTCTATGTGCACGACATCGGCATGGCGACGCACGGCGTCGAGGGCAACAAGCCTTATTGGCAGCAGCTGACCGGCGGCGGCTATCGGGCATTGCGCGAGCTGCGGGACGCCGGTGTCGTCAAGGCCATCGGTCTCGGCGTCAACGAGTGGCAGGTGCTGATGGACGCCTTCGCGCTGGGCGACTGGGACGTGTTCCTGCTCGCTGGGCGCTACACGCTGCTCGAGCAGACCTCGCTCGAGCCGTTCATGGCCACCTGCCTGCAGCGCGGCGCCTCCGTGGTCATCGGCGGCCCCTTCAATTCAGGCATCCTCGTGGGCGGCGAAACCTTCAACTATGCCAAGGCACCCGAGGAGGTCGTCCGCAAGGTCAGGGCCATTGAGGCGGTGTGCCGCCAATTCGATGTTCCCCTGCCCGCCGCTGCCTTGCAGTTCCCGCTGACCCATCCGTCGGTGTGCAACGTCCTGCCCGGACCACGCTCGCCCGCGGAACTCGACGGCATCCTTCAATGGTGGGATGCCAAGCTGCCTGCCGAACTCTGGGCGACGCTGGCAGACCAGGGCCTGCTGGCCCCCGGCACACCGATCCCGGGCGGCACGGCCTGACCGCTGCCCCTTGAGCTCGAAGGCTCAGTTCAAGTCCAGGGCATGACCCTTGAGCAGTTCGATGGGGATCAGTCCGAGCACCGCCTGATTGGTCGAGCGCAGGAAGACGCGCGGTGCCTTGCCCGCTTCATGCGCCTGCAGCCAGCGCGCCGCAACGAGGCACCACCGATTGCCGGCCACGAGGCCAGGAAACGAGAATTGCGGCACCGGGGTCGAGAGATCGTTGCCCACAGACTTTGAGTAGCGCAGAAAGTCGTCGCTGGCCTCGATGCACACCAGGTGCACTGCGGCATTGCCTGGCCCGGCCGCGCAATAGCCGGTACGGAAGAATCCGGTCAGCGGATCGGTGGAACAGGGTCTGAGCGGCTCGCCGAGGACGTTGAGCTCTGTCGGCCCCTCGAAGCGCCCCTGAACGTTCAACTTGCGTCGCCCTTGCCGATCTTTTGCAGCACTTCTTTGACCTTGGTGTTGATCTGGTCGAGCGAGTAGGGCTTGGGCAGGAACTCCACGCTCTGGTCATCCTCGATATCGCGGCGCACGCTTTCCTCGGCATAGCCGGAAACGAAGATCACCTTGAGATCGGGCATCTCCTGGCGCACATGCTTGAGCAGCGTCGGCCCGTCCATTTCCGGCATCACCACATCCGAAATCATCAGGTCGATCTTGAATTCGAGGTCTTCGAGCACTTCGAGCGCCTCCTCGCCGCCATCGGCCTCGAACACTTCGTAGCCCGTGGCGCGCAGGGCCTGGGCGGAGAAAGCCCGCACACTCTCCTCATCCTCGACCAGCAGGATGCGCTCCTGCCCGGTAAGATCCCGCACCGGCGCCGCCGCCGCTGCCACCTTGGCCGCCTGTTCGGCGGCGCTGGCGACGTAGCGCGGCAGGAATATCTTGAACGTCGTACCGACGCCCACCACCGAGACCGGATAGATATAGCCTTCCGTCTGCTTGACGATGCCATAGACGGTTGAAAGGCCCAGGCCGGTACCCTTGCCCAGCTCCTTGGTGGTGAAGAAGGGCTCGAAAATCTTCTGCAGCACCTCCGGGGTCATGCCGGTGCCAGTGTCCTGCACTTCGATCAGCACATAGTCGGCGGGCACCATGCCCTCGAAGGTCAGCCGCTCGGCCTCCGATCGCTCGACATTGGCCGTGCGGATGGTGATGGAGCCGCCATCCGTCATCGCATCGCGAGCGTTGACCACGAGGTTGATGATCACCTGCTCCAGTTGCACCACATCGGCGCGCACCGGCCAGATATTGCGGCCATGCTCGACGCTCAGCACGTTCTTTTCGCCGATCATGCGCTTGAGCAGCACCGTCAGGTCGTCGACGATCAGCGGCAGTTCCAGCACCTGCGGCCGCAGGGTCTGGCGGCGCGAGAAGGCCAGCAGCTGACGGGTCAGCCCCGCAGCGCGGTTGGCGTTCTGCTTGATCTGCATCAGCTCGCCGAAGGAGGGATCGCCCGGCTTGTGCTTGAGCAGCAACAGGTCGGAGAACCCGATGATGGCAGTGAGCAAATTGTTGAAGTCGTGCGCCACGCCCCCCGCCAACTGGCCCACGGCCTGCATCTTCTGGCTCTGGGCAAACTGGGCCTCCAGCTTGCGCTGGTCGGTCATGTCCAGCGCATAGACGTTGACCTGCTCGGGCGAACCAGCGCTCATTTCGGATGAGGACAGGTAGAGGCGCACGGCATGGTCACCCACTGCGCTGAGCAGCGCGTCGACCGGCTCCACCTCGGAGCGGTGTGCCGCCGCATCGGCGAGGGCCCGCGCGAACTTTTCCCGGCTGCCTTCGCCGATCAACTCGCTCAGCGGCTGCTGCTCCAGGCTCTTTTCTTCACCCGACCAGTGGAAGATGCGGCCGAAAGGCGCGTTGGTTCGAATGATACGGCCCTCGGAGTCGAGCGTCGCGATCGCGAAAGGCGTGTCGTTGAAGAAGCGCGAGAAACGGACTTCTGCCGCACGCAGCGCCTCTTCGGTATCGGGCGCCTTGGACTTGTCCAGCACCAGCGTCCGCGTTTCGCCCAGTTCGCCATCCGCGAGGCGGGCAGCCCGGTGCAGCAGGCGCACCGGGAAGCTGGTCCCGTTGCGCCGTACCAGGTCGATGTCGATGATCTCGGTGCGAATCTCCCCATCGCCACGTCCGCGCATCAGCAACGTGGCACCATCACCGCGCACTAGGTCCGACAGGCGCAGGTGGCCGGAGTTGAACTCGGCCAGGTCATAGCCCAGCCAGTCCGTCAGCGTGGAATTGAGATACTGGATCCGCCCCTGCGCATCGGCAGAGAAAAAGCCGGCGGGCGAATGATCCAGATAGTCGATGGCGCGCTGCAGGTCGCGGAACGCACTCTCGTTGTTCTCCCGGTCGCGCGTGATGTCCTCGACCGACCAGATCACCAGCTTCTTGCTGGTCTCGTCCGATGCCGGTAGCGGACGCACGCCGACGCGGTACCAGAAGGGCTTGGTGCTGTCGGCCAGCGATCCGCCGAGCCCTCCCACGATGCGAATGTCCTCCACCGCCGTCCGCCCGTCCTTGGCCGCGCGCGACAGCCGATAAATGGCTTCGCTGGCGTCGGATTGGCCAGCGAACAGCCGCGGCACACCGACGGGAACGCCATTGGTCACCGCACCCGAAAAGCTGCCGTAATGCGAGTTCACATAGGAGATCTTGCCATCGCGGTCCGACACCACAGCGCCGAAGGGAAGGCTATCGACGACAGCGTTGGAAACCGTCCGCCGTTCCTCACCATTGGCGAAGCAGAACAGGCCCGCGGCCAGCCCAAAGAGGCAGAACACGCCCGCAACCGCCAGCACCCCGATGAAGGTCATGATCAGTTCGGCCGGAATCCTATCGCTGAAGACAGCGAAAACCACGGCTATGGCGATCAACAGCAGCGCTAGAGCGACGACCCGCCAGACACCCGCGCCGCCACGCGCTGCCGACAGGAGCGGATCGGGGTAATGGTCCTCGCCATGCGGCCTCGATGCCATGCGTCGGGGTGCTCCGTGTCCGGTGATAGGCGCGAATCAGGCGCGCAGCATTGGTCTAGCAAATGCCCCGGCCCTGCGGGAGAGCGATCCGGATTATCAACACGCCTTCCTGCCTCGCTGTGCTTTTGGCGCATGGATCAGCGTGCAGCAAGCCCCTAGGCAAGCGCAGGCGTCATTTCGATTTCCAGCCTGACCCGCGCTTGAGGCGCATCACGAAGCCGATAACCTCGGCCACCGCCTTGAAATGCTCGTTGGGGATCGATTCGTCGATGTCGACACTGGCGAACAGCGCCCGGGCCAGCGGCGGATTTTCGACGATCGGCACATCGTGCTCCTTGGCCAGTTCGCGAATGCGGAAGGCCACGGCATCGGCACCCTTGGCCACGCATTTGGGAGCCTTCATGTCCTTCTCGTATTTGAGGGCCACCGCAAAGTGCGTCGGGTTGGTAATGACCACCGTGGCATCGGGCACCGCTGCCATCATGCGCTTGCGTGAGCGCTCCTGGCGCAGTTGGCGGAGCTTGCCCTTGATGTGAGGATCGCCCTCCATCTGCTTGTATTCGTCGCGTGTTTCCTGAACCGTCATCATCAGTTTTTTCCACCACTTCTGGCGGACGTAGAGATAATCGGCAAAGGCAATGATGGTCACGATGGCCAGCACCGCGACGAATATCTTGATACCGATTTCCTGGAAGTCGGCGAGGATGATCAGCGGGTCGGCCGTCATCATGGTATCGAGGCGGTCCCGCTCGGGCAGGACCACCAGCACCACAGCCGTACCCACGATGCCGATCTTGATCAGGCCCTTGCCGAAATTGACCAGCGATTCGGTCGAGAACAGCCTTTTGGCGCCCGCCAGCGGTGAAATCTTGGACAGCTTCGGCTTGAGCGGTTCGGCCGAAAGCAGCGGTCGGTGCTGGATGAGGTTGGCGAGGATGGCGCAACTCGACAATACGACCAGCGGGATGAGGACCGTCCCCATGATCGCCAGCGCCAGCGAGTTGAAGAAGTTCGCGAAACCGGCGCCGCCCACGTCGAACTGGTCGGCGTTCATGATCACGAGCTTGAGCGGTTCAGACAGGCCGGCGGCAGCGCTGGGGGCCATCATGGCAAAGATGGCGGCCGAACCAAGCAGCATGAACCAGGTGACCACTTCCTGGCTCTTGGCGACGTCGCCCTTCTTGTGGGCGTCTTCCATCTTCTTTTGGGAAGGATCTTCTGTTTTGGCGTCCTGTTCGGGGGCTTCGTCTGACACTTAGCCCCTCCACATCGCCAGATGAGCCTCGAAATGGCTCAGGTACCAGCCCATCATCATCATGAGCAGGATCGCGAACAGCACCAGCCCGATGATAATGTTGGCGGGCATCAGCAGAAAATACACCTGCAGCGCCGGCATCAGCCGCGCCAGAATACCGGCGCCGAGATTGAACACCAGTCCGAAGACGATGAACGGGGCCGACATCTGCACCCCGACGCTGAACGCCCCGGCGACGGTGCGAAGGGCGAGCTGTGCCGCATCATCGAACATCAGCGGCGCATCGAGCGGAAACACCATGTAGCTGTCATAGGTGGCAGCCAACGCCATGTGGTGCAGGTCGGTGGCAAAGATCAGCACCATACCGAGGAAACTGAGAAAGCTGCCAAATACGGCGCCCTGCACACCCGTTTGGGTCGGATCGGCCGCCATGGCGCTGGACAGGCCAATCTGGAAGGCGATCACGGCGCCCGCAACCTGCGCCGCCATGACCACGATCCGCGCTATGGCACCCAGCATGATGCCGATGGCCAGTTCGTGAAAGATGAGGCCGATGATGGCCATCACATCGGCGGGCATTGCCGGCATGTTCGGCGACAGCAGCGGATAGAGCACCAGCGTGAAGGCCAGCGCGAAGCTGAGGCGCATGCGCATCGGGATCATGTCCTCGCCCAGGGCAGGCATGAGCATCAGGATGGCGCCGATGCGCGAGAACAGCAGCAGATAGACGAATGCCGTATTGGGCAGCCAGTCGAGCCCGATCGTCACCGTCAGCCGCCCACGATGATGAGATCGACCACGCGGTTCATGTAGCCACCCATCGTGGCGCCCAGGAACGGCAGGGTCAGCAGCATGGTGATGAAGATGGCCAGAATCTTGGGCACGAACACCAGGGTCTGTTCCTGGATCTGGGTCAGCGCCTGGAACAGCGCAATGACCACGCCCACCACCAGGCCAACCAGCATCATCGGCGCCGACACGATGATCAGCGTCCAGATGCCGTCACTGGCGATGTCGAGCACTTCTGCGCCGGTCATGGTTGTTCCTGGCGGACGAATCGTTGGCAAAGATTAGCACGAGGCGCAGATCTTCTCCTCATCGGGGAGAAGGTGGCGCGCAGCGCCGGATAAGGGGCCTGCGAGCTAGGCTGACGGCGCGACACGGGCTTGGCTTTGCCGAGCCAACTCTGCCGGATGGGGAGAGGGCTCAGGGCGCTAGATTGGCATGCGCATGATCTCCTCATAGGCCGAAATCACGCGGTCGCGCACGGTCACCATGCTTTCGATCGCCATCTCCGTCTCACTGAGGGCGGTCACCATGTCCACCACGTTTGCCTTGCCATTGATCATGTCCATGGCCATGCGGTCGCTGGTGGCCCCGGTATCGACAACGCCCTGCACCTGCTGGGCCAGCACATCGGCAAAGCTGTTGCCAGCCCCCTCCGAGGCAAGTGCGGTGAGATCGGTCTGCGGCCGGGCGGCCTGGTTGATCAGGCGGCTGGCATTGCCATAGGCGGCGGTGGCCGCATTGAACGGTGTGTTGATGGCCATCTATGGCTCCTCTTGCCCGCTCAGCCGCGCAGAATGTCGAGCGTACGCCCGAGCATCTGCCGCGTGACGGTGACGACGTTGAGATTGGCTTCGTAGGTACGCTGCGCCTCGCGCATGTCCATCGACTCGATCAGCGAATTGACGTTTGGGTACTGCACGTAGCCCGTCGCATCGGCAGCCGGATGTCCGGGCTCGTAGCGGGACGTGAAATCGCTCATGTCATAGGCGAGCTTGCCCACCTCGACGATCTTGCCCCCCACCTCGGCGTCGAAGGCGGCCTGGAACGTGGGGATGCGCCGACGATAGGGCTCCTCGCCCGGCGCCTTGCCGGCCGAATCGACATTGGCCAGATTCTCTGCGATGACCCGCATGCGCGCCGTCTGGGCATGCAGCCCCGTGGCTGCAATGCGGAGCGATGAATTGAAATCCATGTGACGCTACTCTCCGTTAGGTCGCGCTTCGCTGCAGGAGGGATGCCTCAGGCCTGTCGGCCCAGGGCAGTTTTCAGGACCTTGATCGACTTCTGGTAGAGGCTCGTCGTCGCCTGGTAGTCCATCAGATTGGTGGTGACCTTCATCATCTCGTCTTCGAGCGTGACGCCATTGCCTTCCGGGGTGATCTCGAAGTTGGCCATGCGCTGCGCGCCGAAGGCCCCTTCGCTGCTCGAGACCGAAAAATGCATCGGCTGCGTCACCGACGTGGTCACCGCCGCCGATGAGAAACTACCCGAACGCTCGGCAAAATTGTACTGGCTGAGATCACGGCCGCGATAGCCAGGCGTCTCCGCATTGGCCACATTCTCGGCCAGCAGGCCTTGACGGGTCTGGTGCCAGCGCATCTTGTCGGTAAGTGCCGAAAACACCGGCATGCTCATAAGGCCCATTGGCCGAATTCCCCTGCAGGTCCCGAAACAGGGACGCGATGGGCAATTCTTGCCGACCTATGGTTAATCAAGTGTTAACCGCCACCTTATACGGCGCGTTCGGTCTCGCATTCTGCACATTTACGACATGTGATAGGCAATATATGCCCTCCTCTTCGGGCGCGACGTGAATCGGAGTCGATATGCAGTTCATCACCAGCCTCTTTGGGGGCTCCGGCAACACCCTCCTGACCGCCCTCTTCGCACTCGGCGTCGTCATCGCAGCCATCGTGCTGTTGCTGTGGCTGCTCAAGGCCCTGTCTCGCGCCTCCGGCGGGGTGGCTCGCGGTCGCAATCGGCGGCTTATGGTCGTGGACTCGCTGGCGCTCGACCCCAAGCGGCAACTGCTCATCGTCCGGCGCGACAATGTCGAACACCTCATCCTCGTAGGCGGACCGCAGGACATGGTCGTGGAAACCGGCATTCCGGTGCAGGATGTCCCGGCTACGCAGCAGCCGGCGCGGCGCGCCAATCCCATGGCGATGGCTCGCAAGCCGGCGCCGGCCACAACTCAGCCGGCCAAGGGGCCAGCCCCCACCCCGGCGCCCGAGCAACCTGCCGCTCCCGAGCCTGCGGCTCCGGTCACCGCTGCTGATCGGCTGCGCGAACTTGGCCAGCCGACTAACAAGCGCGCTCATCTCTCGCTGCGCCACACGGGCCTGCTGCGGCCCGTCACCGAGATGGAAATGCCGCTATCCCCGGAAAACTCACCTACTCAAGTCGTGTCTGCGCCCGACTCAGCTAAAGAGGACAGGGCACGGCACGACATAGAAGGCACACAGGTTGTCGACGACAACAGCGAGGCAAACCGGAACTAGGGCGACGCCGCGGCGCCTGCGGCGGCTTGCACCGCTCGCTGGCCTGGCAGCTTTTACGCTGGCAGCGCTGATCCCGTCCGTCGCGTTCGGGCAGGACATCTCCATCGACTTCGGTGATGACACGACCATCACCGAACGTGCCGTCCAGATCATCGGCCTCATCACGCTGCTGTCGCTGGCGCCCTCCATCCTCGTGATGGTCACCAGTTTCACCCGCATTGTGGTCGTGCTGTCGCTGCTGCGCACCGCGATCGGGCTGCAGACTGCCCCGCCCAATTCGGTGATGGTGTCGCTGGCGCTGTTCCTCACCATCTTCGTGATGCAGCCCACCTTGCAGCAGTCCTACGACCAGGGCATCGCGCCACTGCTGGTCGGAGAGATCGAGATCGCCGAAGCCTTCGAACTGGGTGCCGCACCGCTGCACGAGTTCATGCGCGCCAATGTGCGGGAACAGGATCTTGCACTATTCTACGACCTCACGGATGCGCCGCTTCCCGAAGAGCCGGAGGTGATCCCGCTCCAGCTGCTCGTCCCCGCCTTCATGATTTCGGAACTGCGCCGAGCCTTCGAGATCGGGTTCCTGCTGTTCCTGCCCTTCGTCGTCATCGACATGGTCGTGGCGTCGGTGCTGATGAGCATGGGCATGATGATGCTGCCGCCGGTGGTGATCTCGCTGCCGTTCAAGCTGATCTTCTTCGTCCTGGTCGACGGCTGGTATCTGGTCGCCGGCTCGTTGGTCCGCAGCTTCGTCAGCGGATAGCTATTTCAGGCCAGCCAACCCGGCATTTGGCTCCGTGGCGGTGAGCGGCGTCAACGCGCCCTCGCCGGCATAGGTGTCGCGATAGGATGAGAGAAATGCGTTGATGCCACCCACGTCGGCCACCTGGCTGGCCACAGCTTTGAACTCGAGGCTTGTAATGGCAACCTGGCCGGTGACAAGATCGAACATCGGCCATTCCGGCGTCACCACCATGGCATCGCCGAACTTGGACCGCATGCGCGACAGCCCGAAAGTGTCGCCTGACAGCGCAAAGCCCACCGCAGCCTTGATCAGCCCGAGCCGAACATCCGGACCCAGGGGCGTTCCGGCGGGTTGATTGGCATAGAAGGCCTCCAGCATCTCGCTGGCCTGGTCATAGCGCTTGGCCTTCCAGTGCGCGTCGATGCGCAGCAGGGTCGTGTCGCGCCCATCCATGTCGCGCAGCAGATCGAGCGCCAACTGGTCGCGACCACCGTCGATCATGGCGCGCGCCTCCAGGATCCGGCGCTGGCGCCGCAGCGAGTCGGGCAGGTCTGGTAAGCGGGTGGCGTTGAGCACGCGCAGCGCCTCCTGCGGCTTGCGATCGGCCAGGTAGATGATGGCGAGGTCAGCGGCAATCTGTGTGCGAGCCACCCCGCTGAGACGGTTGTCCAGCTGATACTGCAGCAGTTCGGCCGCCTGCGTCAGCAGATCCACCCGAACCAGGCGCCGCGCCAGATTACGGATCATTTCGTCACCACGCGCCCCCGGCGGCGTCAGTTGCCGGAAGTCGTAGTAAAGGCTCAGTGCGTTCACGGGTCCGAGGGAATCGGCGGCACCGTTGAGGAACAGTTCGCTGAACATGCGCTGCGCCTCGTCGCGCAGCGCGTTGACCGGCGGACTTTCGGGGTAGCTCGCCACGGCCTGGCGCACCGTCTCGAACCCGCTGCGATAGTTGCCCGCCCGGAAGTAGAAATCCGCCAGCATGGTCTGCATGTCCGCCTCGAGAGCGTTGCCGCGCCACAGCAGGGCTTCGGCCGAAAGCGTCTCGGCGCCCTTGGCGAGGTCGAGCGACCCCTGCTCGTCGAGCAGGCGCAAGGTGCGATATATGGCTTCGGCGCGCGTCGGACGGATGTCGGCAGCGATGACCTGGCCATAGGTGTCCAGCGCTTCCGAAATCCGGTCCCGCCCTTCGTCGATGCGGCCCGACAGCAGGTGGTAGAGGCTCGTCTGCTCCGCATCGAGGCTGGCAAACTCGATGGTGTTGAGGAACCGCTCGGCGAGCGCCAGATCATCGGTCTCGATGGCGGCGCGGATGGCGGCAAAATAGAACTTGTTGCGCAACCAGGCGGGATAGTTCTCGACGACGCTGCTGGCCTCCACGGCGTCCACGCGCGCGCCCTTGAAGTCCAGGTTTTCGGTCCGGGCGATGGTGCGCCACAGCAAGGCGTCCAGTTCCTGCCCCACACCTGCCGAATTGAGAATGCGCAGGGCGTCGGCGGGCCGGGCGGCCAAGGTCTCGGCGATGGCACGCGTGATCCGCACCTTCCGGGTCAGGTCTTCAGCCTTGAGCTCGGATTCGAGCACGTCCAGCACGCCCAGCGCCTCGTGGGCGAAGTGGTTGGCGACATAATACTGCGCCAGGTCGAGGCGGGCGATATCACGCTCCCTCCCCTCCTTGTCCGCCGCCCGCACCAGCATCGCCTCGATATTGGCATTGAGCGCGCCGAAATCCTGCTCTTCGAGCACCGCCAGGTCGACATAGCTGCCACGCAGGCTTTCGGTGATGCCGTTGCCCAGGGCGCGTGGCGCATCGATGGCCGATACGGTCAGCCCGCCCGAGGTCGACATGACGGCCAGCTCGCTCTGCACGGCGACATCGAGTTCCGGCGTCTTGGGCTTGATCACCAGACCGTGCACACTGCGCAAGGCGGAAAACTCGACATAGTCGAGCGTCCGGGTCACCCCGCGGGCGGGCGGATAGGCGGTGACCACCTTGAGCATGTCGCCGACCAGCGGATCGCGGAAGTCATGGATACGGGCGGGCCTCACCACTTCGGCCACGATCTCGAAATTACCCTCTATGTCGCGGCGGCGGCTGAGCTCGATCGGCTGGGTCGGGGTGAGCATGATATCACCCAGCGAAAGCACCCAGGCCATGCCCTCGGACCCCAATGTGGCCAGCCGGTCTTCCGAGAGCTCCACGCGCACCACCTGGGTGTCGCCCGAAGTCACGACGGCAAACTCGCTGGCCAGGGCATCCAGTTCATCGGAGTGGTCTGGTGGCCGGATTCCCGAGACGGTATCGAACATCATCCAGACCGTGTCGCCGCGGCGGAACACGGCCGCCGGCGTATCCTGCTCGAACGGGAAGACCACCCGGACGGTAGAACCCAGCACACTCACGAACGGCGTGATCGAGCGAGCGGGATTTTCCGGAAACAGTTTCTCGACCTGCGCGGCCTCTGGCCCGCCGGCCGGATCGGCCTCCTCTTCACCAGCGACACCATCGGCCAGACTGGCAGCGGTAAAGCTGGGCAGGCTGACCCCCTCTAGGTCGATATCGAGGATGAACTGGCGTGGCGAATTCTCGTAAAAGCGCGGCGTTACACCTTCGGCAAGGGTCAGCGTGACCAGCGAACCATCCGGGTTCACGGAATTCTCGACCGCGCCCACTTCGGGCGGCAGATTGAGGGTCAGTTCGCGCATATCCACGCCGACCGGCCACTCAAACGCGATATGGCTGGTCGTCCCTTCCTGCACGTATTCGGCAATGGTGGGGACTGTCCAGTCGAACTGGACCCGCATGAAGGTGGGATTGCGCCCCACGCGCACGCTGGCGCGGGGATCGAGTTCGATGACGTCGGCCGCCTTGCGCTCGCGTTCGGCGCGGATGGCAGCCAGGCGCGCCCGCTCCGCCAGCTCGTCGATGATCTCTTGCGGCAGCGCCGGCGGCATGCCCTGCCACGTCGTCGGCAACAGGTCGATGAACAGCTTCTCGCCCGCTTCGATGCGGTTGAAGGTGAACGACGCACGGAGCCCCAGCCGCAGGCCCTTTCCGTCGGGATCGACCCGGGCAACCGACAAATAGGGCGCCATCGTGACTCCGACATCGGGCAGGATGATCGAAACCTGCTCCTCGAACACCAGGGAAAGCACGCCGTTCTCGATGCGCATCGTGTATTCGGGAAGGTCGTCACGGCTGGGAAAGCTCAGGATCAGGCGGGCATAGCCGTCTTCCTGGGTGGCAAAGAGCTGACCCTGCTCCTCCGCAACGACCGGCGTGACCAGGCTTAGCGCTGCCAATGCTGCGCCAACCAAGGCAACGCGCAGGGCGCGTCGCAAACCAGTCATTACCGCGGTCTTCACCGGCTTCTGCCCGCCCGACGCACTGTGAGCGTCTCATGGCGAAGCCTTCGGCTTCGGGATCACAAAACGCACGGGTTACACGATACTCTCGTGCCCGACCCTAGCGTTCGGTGCTTAACGTCACCTTACGGCAGTGGCTAAAGCCCTACTGGCCGACGATCTGGGGCAATGCGTCGAGATCCTCGGCGGTCATCTCGGTGGCAGGACGATCCGCCAGGGCCGCCATCTGCACCGTCAATTCCTGGGCACGCGCCGGTGACATCTCCGCCAGGATGGGCGCCATCTTGCGCGGGGTCATCGTCTTGGCCACGCGCAGCAGCACATCCATGTCCAGATTGTTGAAGATGTTGGCGGCGTCCTTGGCTTTCATGGCCTCGTACATCGCCACGATGCCCGCAAACTGACCGGCTTCCATCTCCTGGCGTTGGTCAACCAGCGCGGCAATCTGCGCCTCAAGGGCCTCGAGCGTTGCCGTGCGCTCCTCGATCCGCTTTTCGGCCGCGTCGACGATCGACGCGCGCAGGGCAAGATCGTCCTCATACGCCTGCAAATCCGAGCGCCGAGCCGTCAGCCGTTCAAGCAGTTGCTGCTCGGTAGCGGAGACGCCGTCAGCACCCGCCAGGGGCACGATCTGGCCATCGTCGGCGATCTCCATCGGCACGGCGTCGCCAGAAGGCAGGCAATCCACCGCCATGCCGGCGGCAAAACTGTCTTCCGCTATGACGATCGCCTGTTTATCCGCATGGCCTGCGGCTGCATCCCCTTCATGCACTTCCTCCGGCTCGGCGTGGGCCCCGCCTCCACCGCCGGCCTCGGTTGCAACGCCTTGCATCACCACTTCACCGCCCGCAGTGATGAACGCATCGGACTCAACGCAATGCGCGCCGAGCGTAACGCTTGCAGGCGCTGCGGCTTCATCATGGGCGGCGTCACCTTCGGCAGCATCGCCTGCCCCATGTCCGTCACCGCCGGCCGATGCCCCGTGGCCATCGTCCGCCTCTGCCGCTTCGCCCAGCGTGGGGGCCGCATCGTCGAGCGTCGGGCTGGTGTCCTCGATCGTCGCCTCACCTGCCGGCGTCACCGTGGCATCGCTTTCCGTCGTCCCGGCACTTGAGCCTGCGCTGTGGCCGCCCCCGCCTCCGGCCGCTCGTGCCAGGCTGACACCGGTGAGGACATAGCCACCATTGGTGACGAGACCGAGCGTCTTGAGCACCAGCAGAGCGGCGATGGCCAGTACGACCACCGGCAACAGGCGGATATTGGTCACGCGGCAGCTCCACGGGCGCGGACGCGGGCCGAAAGCTGTTCAAGCGCCGACTGCACCTTGTTTGGTTGCTCCACCGGCTCGATCGCCTGGCTATGGCGCGCGACGCTGGTGATTTTGGCGATCCGCTCCATGAGCACCGTGCCCGCATTGACATGATTAGCCAGCTCGATGCCGAAACGCTCGGCTTCTTCGAGCCGCGAATTGAGCGAAAGATCCGCTTCGACGGCAGTCTGCTTGAGCTCTTTGATCGCCTGGTTGGCGAGGTTGGTGGCACCCACAAGGTCGGCCACCATCTGACGCATCACATCCTTGTCGGCGTGCAGCCGCTTAAGGCGCTGATTGAGCACAATGCAGTAACCGATCGTGAGGGCTAGCAGAACAGCAACAGCACTCTCAATGAACAGTCCAAGAGGCAAGCCGAACATCATCGTCCTTCCATTTTCTCATCGATCGCCTCGAAGGCCGCCATGGTGACCTTGGGTGGATTAAGTGGGCGGGAGACCCGCACCGAAACGTGGTTGCCGATATGGCCCATGACGGCTTCCGTCAGTTCGACATCGCCACAGCGCAGCCGGATCGGGTCGGCGGGCGAGCGCTCGAACATCACCGTGTCGCCAGGCCGCATGGCCAGCATGCGGGACAGCGGCAGATCCTGCTCGTGCAGCACCGCTTCGATCTCGACATCCGCGGAATAGATCTCGGTGGCCAGGTGCCCTTCCCAGATCGGGTCGCGGCCGAACTTTTCACCCATGAACATCTGCAGCAGCTGTTCGCGGATCGGCTCGATAGTGGCGTAGGGCAGCAGGATTTCGATCTTGCCGCCGCGATCATCCATTTCGATGCGCAGCTCGATCAGGATCGCCGCATTGCCCGGCCGCGAGATGGCGGCGAAGCGCGGGTTGGTCTCCATGCGCTCGAGCTTGAAGTTGACCTGCGTGACCGGCTCGAACGCGCGGTGGGTGTCGTCGAGGATCACCTCGATCATGCGCCGTGCCAGCGCCATCTCGATGGTGGTGTAGGGCCGCCCTTCCACCCGGATGTTACCGCCGATGCGGCGCCCCCCGAGCAGCACGTCGATCATCGAATAGATGAGACTGGAGTCCACGGTCAGGAGCCCGTAGTTCTCCCACTCCTCGGCCTTGATCACCGACAGGATCGCAGGCAGCGGGATGGAGTTCAGGTAGTCCCCGAAGCGCACCGACGAAATCGAGTCCATGGTGACTTCGACATTGTCGGAGGTAAAGTTTCGCAACGAGGTCGTCGCCAGCCGTACCAGGCGGTCGAAGACGATTTCGAGCATCGGCAGGCGTTCGTAGCTGACCAGCGCCGAGTTGATCAGCGCCTGAACGCCGGTCAGCTCTACATTGCTGCCCACACTGGCATCGAAGCCCAGCAGACTGTCGATCTCGTCCTGGTTGAGGACGCGGTCGGCCCCGCCGTCGCCGTCGCCGTCGCCGCCCTCGAGCATCGCCGCCCACTCTGCAGTGGCAGCAGCGGCCTTCTCCTCATCGGTGAGGCCTTCTTCGGCGTCGGCGGCGTCCGCTCCGGAGAGCAGCGAGTCGTCGAGCCCCCAATCGTCTGCGAGTTTGTCCTGGTCGGTCGGTCCAGCCATTACTGCACCAATATTTCCTTGAACAGGATCGACTCGACGTGGCTGGGATAGATCGCGACATTCACGCGGCGCAGCAGCTCTTCCTTGAGCCGATAGACCCCCGCCGAACCTTCGAGATCCGAGCGGCGCAACTCTCGCAGGTAAACCTGGAACGCGTCGACGACCTTGGCCATGCGCGGCTGGATCTCCAGCATCGTCTCCTCGTTGGCGACCTCGAGGGCCACCGTCAACTTCATGAAGGCACCCTTCTGCGCCTCCTGGTCCTTGAGGTTCACGATCATCGGCGGCAGGTTGAAGATGAAGGTGTCGCCGGCGGCGGCCGCTGAGCCCCCGTGGCCGTCACTTGTCTCGGCGCCGTGCGCAGCATCTTCGGCTGGCGCGGACGACGAGGACAGCACGAAGAACAGGCCGGCACCGGCGAGCAGCACAACGACAGCGGCGGCGCCGATGATGATGTAGAGCTTGGGGATCCCCTTCTTGGCCGGGGCGCTATCGTCTATCTCTGCTTCAGCGGCCATGCCAACCCTGCCAAATTCGCGGCTTCCCGGACGATTCCGGCTGTTACTCCAGCTAAGCGTTCGATGGTTAATGATTGGTTACAAATGTCGCTCGGGCGGCAAAATTTGCCGGGCAGCTTTTGCCCGACCCGATAGAGCTGGCGCAGACAGACTACCTCAGCCTGACTCATATCCCTCTGATTTTACTGGGTTTCCCCCGCTGGCATGGTTTCTGCAGTGTAAACGGCGAGACGATCGGCTTGGGAAGTCGGTCATCTCGGGGTGTTAACAATCCGGGGATCAGCGATGATCGAAAACGCGCAACTGATCAGCCTCAGCCGGCAGATCGCGCTACGGCGGCAGATGGACGTGGTGGCCAACAACATGGCCAACATCAACACCACCGGCTTCAAGGCCGAGGACATCCTGTTCGAAGAATACGTGATGCCGGTCGCCCGGAACCAGGACTTCCCCACCCTCGATCAGCCCCTGTCCTACGTGCAGGACTGGGCGACGATGCACGACCTCTCCGGCGGCGCCATGGTGCAGACCGGCAACGAGTTCGATGTCGGCCTCAATGGTGACGGATTTTTTGCGGTTCAAACCCCTGGCGGCGAACGCTGGAGCAAGTCCGGCGCCTTCCAGCTCAGCGCCAACGGCACTCTGGTCGATCTCAACGGCAATCCAGTGCTCGGCGAAGGCGGCCCGATTCAGTTCGGCCCCGAAGAGACTGGCATCTTGATCGCCAGCGACGGTGCGATCAGCTCCAGTGCCGGCCCCAAGGGTAACCTGCGCCTCGTCGAGTTCGATGATCCGCAGGTTCTGACCCGCGTAGGCAGCAATCTGTTTGCCGGCGGCACGCCCGTCCCCGCCACCAACACCCGCGCCATGCAGGGCTTTATCGAACGCTCCAACGTCTCGGGCGTCGCCGAAATGGCCGAGATGATCCGCGTCAGCCGGGCCTATGAATCGGCCGCCAGCCTCGCCACCAAGCAGGACGAGCTGCGCCGCAGCGCCATCCAGCGTCTCGGCGACACCAACGCCTAACCTGAGGATACGCCATGAAAGCCCTTTATATCGCATCGACCGGCATGAGCGCTCAGGAACGCAACGTCGAAGTCATCTCCAACAACATCGCCAACATGCGGACCACGGGCTACAAGCGCCAGCGCGCCGAATTCGAGGACCTGCTTTACCAGCAGGTCACCCGGTCCGGGTCGCAGACCTCCGATCAGGGCACCATGATCCCCGCAGGTCTCGAAATCGGTTCGGGCGTGCGCACCGTCTCCACCCCGCGCGTGATGAGCCAGGGCACGGTCAACATCACCGAACGCGATCTCGACGTCGCCATCCGCGGCGAGGGCTTCTTCATGGTGCAGCTGCCCGATGGCCGCACCGCCTATACCCGCGACGGCTCGTTCGAACGCTCGCCCGAAGGTGAGATCGTGACCTCCACCGGCTATGCCATCGACCCGGGCATTGCCGTGCCAGGCAATGCGACCTCCATAGCCATATCGCCCGACGGCATGATCAGCGCCTACCTCGACAACGAAAGCACACCCACCCAGATCGGTCAGCTCCAGCTCGCCAGGTTCGTGAACAAATCCGGCCTGGAATCGCTGGGCGATAACCTGTTCGTCGAGACCGCCGCGAGCGGCCCGGCCCAGATCGGCGTGCCCAACGCCGAAGGGACCGGCAACCTGATGCAGGGCTACCTCGAAATGGCCAACGTCAACTCCGTCACCGAAATCGCCGACCTCATCGCTGCCCAGCGTGCTTACGAGATGAACGCCCGCGTCATTTCGGGCGCCGACCAGATGATGCAGGCCACCAGCCAGCTGCGTTGATAGGAGCCGTCGAGATGATCCCGCGCACCGCAATCGCCACCGCAACCAGCCTGCTCCTCTCGAGCCTTGCCTGGGCAGCGCCCGTCCTCAAGGCCGACATCATCGTCAACAACCCCATAGTGACGGTCGGCGACATGTTCGATGCCGCCGACACGATCGCGGAACAGCCGCTGTTTCGCGCACCCGAGCCGGGCACCAGCGGACTGGTCGGCATCGCCGAAGTGGACGCTGCCCTTGCCCGCATCGGCATCGAAGAATTTGAAAGCGCCGGCCTCGCCAGTGTCCGCGTCACGCGCGCCGCCTTCGTGGTCGACGAAGCCGTCCTCACCGATGTCATTGCCGCCGACTTGACCGCCCGCGGCATCATCGGTGCCGACATGACAGTCGATACGCTGTTCTCCTCGCCGGTCCAGCCGATCAATGCCGAGGCGGTCGCCGAGCCTGTCAGCGTCGTCAGCCTGCGCTATCTGCCCGGCAGCAGCGCCTTTACCGCCCGCTTCGCCATTGCCGGCGTCGCCCGGACGCTGGATGTCTCGGGATCGATCGAGCTGATGATCGACGCGCCCCACATCACCGCCAGCCTGCCGGCGGGCACGCTGCTGTCGAACGATGATATCGAGATGCGTCCCGTCCCGCTGCGCTTTGTCGAAAGCACTGGCGTGGCGCGCCTGCAGGATGTCATCGGCAAGACGCTGGTGCGCCAGAGCCGCGGCGGCATGATGCTGAAGGCGTCCGACGTGTCGGTGCCGCTGCTGGTCAGCAAGAACGACCCAGTCACCATTTACTTCCGCAACGGCCCCATGACTCTGACCGTCAAGGGCCAGGCCGTCACCGGCGCCGCCAAGGGCGGCCTCGTGCAGGTCATCAACCTCATGTCCAAGCGCGTCATCAGCGCCGTCGCCATCTCGGCCGGCGCCGTCGAAGTCAGCGCCGCCCCGCTCGCCGTAGCGGACCTCTAGAGCCTTCAGGAGACAGATCCATGTACCTCATCAAACTCGCCACCCTCCTGACGCTCGCAGCCAGCCTCGCCGCCTGCAGCACCATGGACCAGCTTGCCAGCGTCGGGCAGGCGCCGCCGCTGACGGCCATCGCCGACCCGACGACCACTGCAGGTTACCAGCCGGTGCACATGCCCATGCCTGTGGCCATCGCCGACACCTACCAGGCCAACTCCCTCTACCGGACCTCCGCCAGGGGCTTCTTCAAGGACGAGCGCGCCCACCGCGTCGGCGATATCCTGACCGTCCTGGTCACCATCGACGACAGCGCCAAGATCGCCAACACCACCCAGTCGAGCCGCAACTCCACCAACACTGCCGGTATGGGCGGCATCTTCGGCGTCGCCGTCGAGAACATCGCCGCCGGCAGCATCGACCCCGCCGCCGCCATCGAGTTCGATTCCGGCCTCACCAACCGGGGCAATGGCTCGGTCAACCGCTCGGAGAGCCTCGAGACTTCGGTTGCCGCCGTCGTCACCCAGGTCCTGCCCAATGGCAACCTGGTGATCGAGGGTCGCCAGGAAGTCCGCGTGAATTTCGAAGTGCGCGACATGATCATCGCCGGCATCGTGCGCCCCTCCGACATCCAGGCCGACAATACGATCCTCTCGTCCAAGATCGCCGAAGCGCGCATCTCCTATGGTGGCCGCGGCCAGATCACCAATATGCAGCAGCCCCGCTACGGCCAGCAGGCAATGGACGCCATCCTGCCCTTCTAGCGGCCCCTCATCCCTGCCCGCGCATTCCCCCAATGGCGCGGGCAGGCTCCCCGGCAGGCACCAGAAGGCGCCGCCCGGCCCAGTTCCAGAACCGAAGCCGGCCATCGACAGAGGCGCAGTCCCCCGGCTGCGCCTCTTCCCCTACGCGGCATGCATCAGCCGTGCAGGCAACTGAGACAAGGCAGTAGCGTTCGCATCGCAGCAAAGGAGGGTAAAATGTCCATGGGCGCAGCTATTGCCGTCGGCATCGCCATCGGCGCCGGGATTGGCGTCGCGATCGACAATCTTGCCATGGGTATCGGCGTTGGCATCGCCATCGGCGCCGCGCTCGGCTTTGCTTGGCGCAGCTATCGTAGCGGCAAGTCCGGAGATTGAGTTGAGCCGACCCGTGGTTTGTGCGCTAGGCGCGCCTCAGCTTGCGATGACTGTCGGCGAACGGCGCCACCGCCATATCCTTGAGGAATGCATGCAGGATACGGTTGAACGCGGCGGGCTGTTCCCAGAACGGCGCGTGCCCCGCATGCTCCACGATCTGGCAAGTGGACCGCCAAAGGTTGGCATAGTGCAGGCTTTCAATGTAGCTCCGCCGCACGACAGGGTCCTCACCGCCATTGATCATGGCCAGCGGCACCGGGTTGCTCTGCACTTCCCGCATCTGGTCGACGCCGTCGCCCCGCAACAAGCTGCGCAGGAACTGGGTCCGCAGCCGTCCATCGCTGCGCTCGATCGCCGCTAGCAGCTCGGCGCTGCCATGATCGCCGAAGCAGAGGCGCATGTATCGCTCGGCATCGCGCCTGCTGAACACTTCCCTCGAGACCAGCAGCATGTCCCAGCGCGGCGTGAAGCCCCGCAACCCCGCCAGGGGGCCGCGCCCGATGGGAGGCGTCCCTGTCAGCACGAGGCCGGCAAGCTCGGACCGATGCGCCATCTCGATGGCGATATGACCTCCCAATGACCACCCGAAAACCACCGGCCGGACCAGTCCGAGTTCGGTGCAGACGGCCTCGACCACCGCGGCGAGGCCGCCGACGGTATAGGTGTGTTCAGGCTGTGCCGCGTCGTCCGACCGACCATGCCCCGGCAGGTCGATGGCGGTGAGCTGGTAGATATCGCCCAGATGACTCTCGAACTGAGGCCGGAAGACCTCCTTGCACGCACCAGATCCGTGCAGCAGCAGCAGGGGCATGCCCTTGCCATTGCTCTGGCGCACGGAGATGTTCAAATCCTTGGCGCGCACTTTGAGATCGGTGGTAGACATGGCAACCTTTGCTCATTGGCTGATCATGAGCATAAGCCAGGATCGCTAAGGCGAAGTTTGCCGAGAGCGTTAAGAAAGCGTGGAGTGCGCCTTGGATTTTCTCGTCGATGTGTTGGTGACTGTGGTCGGGTTGGGTGTGTTCGGGCAGCACATCTGGGCATTGCGGGGCCATTTCGCCTCCGATCGCATGACCGGCGGTGCACGCCTTATTTCTGCCGGCGCCCTCGCCTCCTGCCTCACCATGCTGGTATTGCTCTGGACGATGGACCAGCCGCTCGCGGCGCAACTGACTGGCATCGTCCTCATGGCTGGCAGCCTTACCTTGTTCTGGACCGCCGTCCAGGCCTCGAACGCTGCACGACTTCGCTTCGCCTTCGACGATGCACTGCCAAAATCGCTGGTCACGATGGGGCCGTACCGCCGCATTCGGCATCCGTTCTACGCGTCCTACCTGATCTTCTGGTTCGGCTGGGCCGTCGCCACCTGGTCCCCATGGGCCCTGCTGCCCGTGATCGTCATGGCGACGCTCTACACCATCGCCGCGCGCCACGAGGAGGCCTTGCTGGGCGGGAGCGAGATGGGGCAGGCCTATGCGCAGTACCGGACCCAGGCCGGCCTGTTCTGGCCGAAAATCTAAGAACACCGCCGGCAGAACTGCACGCGACGGGAAGACGCCTCCGACCGCAGGCAGTCGGGGCGAGGTGGGCATTCTGGCAAGGCGACGGGGGCTAGAACGCGCCCATCACCTTGAGGCTGACGGCGTGAACCTGCGCGCCGCTCTGGAACTGGCCTGAATAGCCGAGCTTGAGATCGAACGGGCTTTCGCTGGATGAGATCTCGGCTGCGACGCTCAGCTGGAGGGTGTCGGCGCCGATCGTGCCGGGCGACGCCGTGAGCGTATTGCCAAGGACACTGACAGAGCGACTATAGTCCGTTGTCTGCCGGCTATACGCCACGTCGAGAACCGGGGTGACTTCTAACGGTCCTGTCGTGAAGGCTGGGCCCATCCATTTGAGACCGACACCCACTTCGCCGGTGAAGAGATTGCCCGCGGCCCCGGAAACAGCCAGCACAGTGCCGTTCTCGGTAAAGGCGGAAACCTGCTGGTTTACGCCCCGGCCGAAGAGATAGGGCGAGACCGAACCGGCTTCCCCCGCGTCGACGTGGTAGCCGAAGCGGAAGGCCGCCCATTGGGCAAAATCGGTCGCCGACGATGTCCCGATCGGCCCACCAGCCCCACCGAGCACAGTTCCGGCAAGGCCTGGCGCCGCCGTGCGGCTGGTGGAGCCTGAGAAGATGCTGCCCCCAAGGGTTGCATCGCCCCACCAGGCCGGGGTTTCGTAGACGATCTGGCCGCCAAGGTGGAGGCCCGTTTCATGCGATGACCCCGCATCGGAGCTGGTGGTTGCCTGCGACAAGCCGCCAAAGGCCTTGAGGTACCAATCCGGAGCGATGCTGCCTTCGACGCCTACCGAGAGCCCGCCTGCGCCTGTATGCGCGACACTGGCAGAATTGGCATCGAGGGTGGCTGTGAGGCCGAGCGGCTGCATCCAGAAGCCCCACTGGCCATCGCGCTCGCTGCTGGCGGTGGGATTGAGCGTGTCGATGACATGATTGACCACGCCCTGACGGGTGAACGGCTGCTGGGCATACACCGTGCCGGCTTCCGGCGAAGAGGTCGCAACGATATTGGCGACATTGAGCAAACCCCAGCCATAGACCGGATCGATACCGGTGGCGCCGATATCTGTGGCGGTCTGCAGCACGAGCAACCGCAGTTGCTGCGGAGCTGCCTTGGGGTAGAGCTGTTGGGCGATGGCGAGGGCGCCGGAAACGTGCGGTGCGGCCATGGAGGTACCTTGCATAGGAGCAAAGCCCCCCGGAACGCTTGACCAAATGGCCCCGGCGAGGCCAGCAACGCTAGTGTCGCCGCCAGGAGCTGCGAGGCACCACTGACCGGCATCTGCACAACGCTGAGAATACGGAGCGATCATCCCCGTTGGCCCGACAGAAGCCACTGCGAGCCATCCGCGCTCCAGTTCGGGTAGGTAAATGGGGAGCGCCGGCTGCAAGGCAGGCGCAAGATCGGAACCATCGTTCCCATTGGCGAAAATCATCACGCCGCCAGCAGCAACTACCTCTTTGAACGCTGAAACTTCCAGCGCTCGATCAACGAAAATATCGCTCGGTGTGTTTGCAGTATGTGGGCCAGGAGCGCCCCACGACGCATTGATGAAGCGTACTCCGTTAGCCACCGCATAGCGGAGACTCTTGTTTACCTGTACCGACCAGCCCTCGCCGGGATCACCGATTCTAAAAGGGGCTATCGTTGCTCCGGGTGCCACGCCATGGATAAATCTTCCATCGCGATTGGCCGCTATGATGCCCGCGACGTGAGTACCATGATCCACCGGATCGAAGAAAACTGGCCCTCCAAGAAATGCATCATAGGAGATCGGACCCAGGCGCCCGACAAACTCCGGGTGGGTGATATCGAGCCCAGAGTCCTGTACGCCGATAATGACCCCGCGCCCGTCGAGCCCCGCTGCCAGCGCCTTGTCCACGCCGATCATGCGCAAGCCCCACTGACGGTCGAATTCGGCAGCGTAGTCCTGCGCCTGCGCAGCGCCCATCCCAAGCAGAAGTGCAGCCGCACAAGCCGATACGCGCGCGAAAAAGCCGCTGATCTTGTTAGATGCCCCCTATGTCTTGGCGTTGCATAGATGGGCAACAAGTCGCTGAGTCAATTGAAAATTCCGGAGGCCGGCCTCATTGAGAAGCGGCTGTCGTCCCGAGGTCACAGCCAGGGCTTGCTCCTTTTGCGCGACTGTGGAAAATCACGACAGCAACAGGGATTTCTCCATGTCATTTGAAAAACTCGACGCGCTCGGCCGCAAGCTGGAAGCGCTCGAACATGCCCTATCCATTCTGGGCGCCGACGAAGCCACGCATATGGCCGTCGGCGGTGGCGAGAAGCGGGCCGAAGCCATGGCCAACCTCGCTGGCATGTACCATGCCCAGGCCACGGCGCCGGAAATCGCCGACTGGATCGAGGCTGCAAACCCCGAGACGGAGGATCAGCGCTTGGCGCTGGTCGAATTCAAGCGCCAATACATCAACGCTACCTGCCTGCCGACCGAGTTCGTCGAACGTCGGACCGCCGCCACCATGCGGTCCGAGCAACTCTGGCGCGACCTGCGGGCCAAGAGCGACTGGACTAGCTTCCTGCCCGCGCTTGAAGGCGTCGTCGCCCTCGTCCGCGAGGAGGCGCAGTTGCGCGCGGAAGCGTTGCAACTGGCGCCCTATGACGCGCTGATGGAGCAATACGACCCCGGCAACCGCACGGCCCAGCTCAACGGGGTGTTCGACGACCTCAAGACCTTCCTCAAGGGTTTCGTGCCCGAGGCACTCGACGCACAGGAGCGCCGCCTGGCCCAGCGGCCGCGCAAGACTCTCAACGCGCCCTACCCCATCGAGAAGCAGCGCGAACTCGGCCTCGCCGCCATGCGTGCCGTCGGCTTCGACTTCACGCATGGCTCGCTGGCCGTTTCACATCACCCCTTCTGCGGTGGTGTGCCCACCGACGTGCGGATGACGACCCGCTACCGAACCGATGAGTTTTTGTCCTCGCTCATGGGCGTCCTGCACGAAACCGGCCACGCCCTCTACGAGCAGGGCCTGCCCAAGGAATGGTCGCACTGGCCGCTCGGCAAGGCGCGCGGTATGGGCATTCACGAAAGCCAGAGCCTGTTCGTCGAAATGCAGCTCGCGCGCAGCCCGGAATTCTGGGAGTTCGCCCTGCCCCTCGTGCATCTGCACCTTGGTGACGACGCCATTCCCGGCTGGGAGATCGCCGACATACTCAACGAGGTCAATTTCGTCGAGCGCGGCTATATCCGCGTCGATGCCGACGAGGTCACCTACCCGCTCCATGTCATCCTGCGTTACGAGCTCGAGCAGGATCTGGTCGACGGCAGGCTGGAAGCCAGCCAGATCCCGGAGGCCTGGGATGCCAAGATGACCGAGTATCTGGGCATCTCGACCATCAACGATCCCAAGGATGGCCCAATGCAGGACGTGCACTGGCCCGCCGGGGCCTTCGGCTACTTCCCGAGCTATACGCTGGGCGCCATGATCGCGGCGCAGCAATGGGCCGCCTTGGAGAAGGCTCAGCCCGATATCCGCCAGGACATTCGCAAGGGTGAGTTCGGCGCCGTCAACCAGTGGCGCAGCGAACACATCTGGAGCCAGGGCTCGCGTTGGTCGACGCCGGACCTGATCACGCGCGCTACGGGCGAGCCGCTCAACGCCGACTTCTTCAAGGCGCACCTGAAACAGCGTTACCTGGGAAGCTGACCGATGCCCAAGGGTTCCTGCCTGTGCGGAGCGGTAACTTTTACGGTGCGAGGCCAGTTGCCGGCAGCATCGGCATGTCACTGCACCAGATGCCGCAAGGCCACCGGCCACTACGAAGCCGGCGTTGACGTCAAGAAGTCCGACGTGTCCATCCAGGGTATTGAGAATATCACCTGGTACTACTCCTCCGGCAAGGTCCGTCGCGGCTTTTGCTGCGTCGGTGGCTCGCCCCTATTCTTTGATCCGCCGGCTGCTGACTGGATAGGCCTGATGCTCGGCACATTCGATGGCCCGACCGGCACCAAGATCAGCAGCCATGTCTTCGTGAAAAACAAGGGCGACTATTACACGATCAGCGATGGCGTGCCGCAATACGCGACCGTGCCCAAGGACGCCTGAGGGAAGGCAGCCCACCCCCTCCCAACCTCCCCCATCATGGGGGAGGTGCCGATCCAGCATGCGGCGCCATCTCGCCTATGAGTGGCCTGAGAGGCACCATCTCGCCCCACGAGTGGAGAGAAACCTCCCCCTCGAAGGGGGAGGCTTAGGAGGGGGTGTCGTTTGGCCCCGATGCCGCGACCCGCCTCCCAATGCCGCGACCCATCTCCCGATATCCCTCCCATCCACCGGCGTACCCTCGGGCTCGACCCGAGGGCCTCTCTCAACCCGGCACAACCGGCGAATGGCCCTAAACGCAGCGCCAGCGGCCCCGCCCCCTCCCAACCTCCCCCATCAAGGGGGAGGTGCCGATCCAGCATGTGGTATCATCTCGCCGAACAAGTGCCGTGCAAGGCATCCCGCCCCGAACGCGGAGAGAAACCTCCCCCTCGAAGGGGGAGGCTTAGGAGGGGGTGTCGTTTGGCCCCGATGCCGCGACCCGCCTCCCAATGCCGCGACCCATCTCCCGATGTTCCTCCCATCCACCGGCGTACCCTCGGGCTCGACCCGAGGGCCTCTCTCAACCCGGCACAACCGGCGAATGGCCCTAAACGCAGCGCCAGCGGCCCCGCCCCCTCCCAACCTCCCCCATCAAGGGGG
>DASYHM010000001.1:0-62523 GCA_035998575.1 Devosia sp. | reverse complement strand
TTTCCTGGCGCCGTCGCTGATCCAGGCGATCGAGGAGACGATTGCCAACAAGGGCCAGGCGCTGCTGTTCCTCAACCGGCGCGGCTATGCCCCGCTGACGCTCTGCCGCAGCTGCGGCCATCGCTTCCAGTGTCCCAACTGTTCGACCTGGCTGGTCGATCACCGCTTTCGCGGCCAGCTCGTCTGCCACCATTGCGGCCACCATGAGCGCCGGCCCGACCAGTGTCCGGTCTGCGACGCCGAGGACAGCCTCGTCGCCTGCGGACCGGGCGTCGAGCGGGTGGCGGAGGAAGTGGCCACGCGCTTCCCCGATGCGCGGCGAATCGTGCTGTCGAGCGACCTGCTCGGTGGGGTGAAGAAGATGCGCGAGGAGTTCGACGCGATCCGCCGGGGCGCCGCCGACATTATCATCGGCACCCAGCTGGTCGCCAAGGGCCACAATTTTCCGCTGCTGGCGCTGGTCGGCGTCGTCGACGCCGATCTCGGGCTTGCCCATGGCGACCCCAGGGCGGCGGAGCGGACGTTCCAGCTGCTGGCGCAGGTGACGGGCCGCGCCGGTCGCGCCGGCGGCGAGAGCCGCGCGCTGCTGCAGACCTATGCGCCGGAGCATCCTGTGATCGCGGCGATCGCATCCGGCGACCGGGAGGCGTTCTACGCCCGCGAAATCGAGGCGCGGCGAATCGCCGTGCTGCCGCCCTTCGGACGGCTGGCCGGGATCATCATCTCAGCCGCCGACCGTGCCACATCCTATGGCTATGCGATGGCGCTGCGCCGGAGCGCGCCGGAGAGTGGCCCTGTCATGGTGCTCGGGCCCTCCGAGGCGCCGCTGGCGGTGCTGCGGGGGCGCCACCGCTTCCGCCTTCTCGTGCAGGCGCCCCGGTCCGTCGACCTGCAGGCCTTCCTGCGCCAGTGGCTGGCCGAGGCACCGCCCGTGCGCGGCAGCCTCCGGGTCCAGGTCGATATCGATCCGCAGAGCTTCCTTTGACCGGTGCGGATGGCTCTCACCGGCCTTTCTCGTCGATTCCGGGGACGGGCCTTGTTGCGAGTCGCCGGATGCTGTGCTAACGAACGCGCGGCTTCGGGGAATGCCGTTTTTGACGGCTTCCATCCGTCGAAAAAATCTTCAATACGTTCAAGGCGTTGCGTGCAGCATCCGGACCAACCCGGAAGTGGGGGCGCGTCACAGAGCGAGGATCAGGTGGCAGAAGACAAAACTCTCGTATCAGGGGTCGCCGGACGTTACGCGACGGCACTGTTTGATCTGGCCCTCGAGAGCGGCGCGGTTGACGCCGTCGATGCCGATCTGTCCCGTTTCACGGCCCTGCTGAGCGAGAGCGACGATCTCGTCCGCCTCGTCCAGAGCCCGGTATTCGCCGCGGACGACCAGCTTCGCGCTGTCTCGGCCGTTCTGGCGCGTGCCGAAATCGGCGGCCTGGTCGGCAATTTCGTCAAGGTCGCGGCGAGCAATCGCCGCCTGTTCGCTGTTCCCGGCATGATCGCTGGCTTCCGCCAGCTTCTCGCCAAGCATCGCGGCGAGGTCACCGCCGAGGTGACCAGCGCCGAGCCGCTTTCCGATCCGCAGACCGCGGCGCTGAAGGAAGCGCTCAAGGCGCAGATCGGCAAGGACGTCACGCTTTCTTCGAATGTCGATCCGGCATTGATCGGCGGCCTGGTCGTCAAGGTCGGTAGCCGCATGATCGATACGTCGCTTCGCACCAAACTCAATTCACTCAAGATCGCTATGAAAGAGGTCGGCTGATGGACATCCGCGCCGCTGAAATCTCCGCAATCCTCAAGGAGCAGATCAAGAATTTCGGCTCCGAGGCTCAGGTTTCCGAAGTCGGACAGGTTCTGTCGGTCGGTGACGGTATTGCCCGCGTCTACGGTCTGGACAATGTCCAGGCCGGCGAGATGGTCGAGTTCCCCGGTGGAACCCGTGGCATGGCCCTGAACCTCGAGACCGACAATGTCGGTATCGTGATCTTCGGCTCCGACCGTGACATCGCCGAAGGCGACACGGTCAAGCGTACCAACGCCATCGTGGACGTGCCGGTCGGCAAGGGTCTGCTCGGCCGCGTCGTCGACGCGCTCGGCAATCCGATCGACGGCAAGGGCCCGATCGAGTTCACCGAGCGTCGCCGCGTCGACGTCAAGGCGCCGGGCATCATCCCGCGCAAGTCGGTGCATGAGCCGATGCAGACCGGCCTCAAGGCGATCGACGCCATGATCCCGATCGGCCGCGGCCAGCGCGAGCTGATCATCGGCGATCGCCAGACCGGCAAGACCGCCGTGGCGCTCGACGCCATCCTGAACCAGAAGTCGATCAACGACAGCGGCGACGAGAGCAAGAAGCTCTATTGCGTCTATGTTGCCATCGGTCAGAAGCGTTCGACCGTCGCGCAGTTCGTGAAGGTGCTCGAGGAGCGCGGCGCGCTTGAATATTCGATCATCATCGCGGCAACCGCTTCGGACCCGGCTCCGATGCAGTACCTGGCCCCGATGGCCGGTTGCGCCATGGGCGAGTTCTTCCGCGACAACGGCATGCACGCCCTGATCGTTTATGACGATCTGTCGAAGCAGGCCGTGGCGTACCGCCAGATGTCGCTGCTGCTGCGCCGTCCGCCGGGCCGCGAAGCCTATCCGGGCGACGTGTTCTACCTGCATTCCCGCCTGCTCGAGCGCGCTGCCAAGCTCAATGAAGACCATGGTCTTGGATCGCTCACTGCGCTGCCGGTCATCGAGACCCAGGCCAACGACGTGTCGGCCTATATCCCGACCAACGTGATCTCGATCACCGATGGCCAGATTTTCCTTGAAACGAACCTGTTCTTCCAGGGCATCCGCCCGGCGGTGAACGTGGGCCTGTCGGTGAGCCGCGTGGGCTCCTCCGCCCAGGTCAAGGCGATGAAGCAGGTTGCCGGCTCGCTTAAGGGTGAGCTCAGTCAGTATCGCGAAATGGCGGCGTTCGCCCAGTTCGGTTCCGACCTCGACGCCTCGACGCAGCGCCTGCTCAATCGCGGCGCCCGTCTGACCGAGCTGCTCAAGCAGCCGCAGTTCAGCCCGCTCAAGATGGAAGAGCAGGTTGCCGTGATCTTTGCGGGCGCCAATGGCTACCTCGACGGCATTCCGGTCAACAAGGTCGGCGACTTCGAAAAGAGCGTGCTGTCGGCCCTGCGCGGCAAGCACGCGGCGCTGCTGAACGCGATCGCCACCGAGAAGGCGCTGAGCGACGACATCCGTGCCCAGCTCAAGGCTGCCCTCGACGACGTCAAGAAGAACTACGCGGCCTAAGGGCTTGAAGGAGACGACGAAGCCATGCCGTCGCTAAAGGACCTCAAGAACCGCATCGACTCGGTCAAGTCGACCCAGAAGATCACCAAGGCCATGCAGATGGTCGCGGCGGCCAAGCTCCGTCGCGCCCAGGATGCGGCCGAGGCGGCTCGTCCCTATGCCGAGCGCATGGGCAAGGTTCTGGCAGCGCTCGGCGCTGTCTATGATGGCCAGGAAAACGCGCCGGTGCTGCTGGGTGGCACTGGCAAGGACCAGGTGCATCTGCTGGTCGTGGCGACTGGCGAGCGCGGCCTTGCCGGCGGCTTCAACTCGTCGATCGCGCGTCTGGCCCGTGAGCATGCGGCTAAGCTGCTGAGCCAGGGCAAGACGGTCAAGATCCTGACCGTCGGCCGCAAAGGCCACGACATCCTGCGCCGCCAGTATCCCGACAACATCGTGGACACGTTCAATTTCCGCGACGTCAAGCAGGTCGGCTTCACCCAGGCCCAACTGGTGGCCGACAAGGTGCTGGCGATGTTCAATGCCGGCGAGTTCGACGTGGCGACGCTCTATTTCGCCAAGTTCGGCAGCGTGATCAGCCAGGTGCCGACGGCGCAGCAGATCATCCCGGTCAAGCTGGAAAAGCCTGAGGGCGAGGGCGCCGCCGAGGCTGGCGCCGTACCCTATGAATATGAGCCGAGCGAAGAGGCGATCGTGGAAGACCTGCTGCCGCGCAACATCGCCGTGCAGGTGCTGCGGGCGCTGCTGGAGAATTCGGCCTCGTTCTATGGCGCGCAGATGTCGGCCATGGACAATGCGACCCGCAATGCCGGCGAAATGATCGGCCAGCTGCAGTTGAGCTACAACCGCCAGCGCCAAGCGCAGATCACCAAAGAACTCATCGAAATCATTTCGGGCGCGGAAGCGCTCTAAGACGCAAGCGAAGGACGAAGCAAATGGCAGAGAAAAAGGCCGGTCGCGTATCGCAGGTCATCGGCGCCGTCGTGGACGTTACGTTCGACGACCACCTGCCCGCGATCCTGAACGCACTCGAAACCACCAATAACGGTCAGCGGCTGGTGCTCGAAGTAGCGCAGCATCTGGGCGAAAACACCGTGCGCACCATCGCCATGGACACGACCGAAGGTCTGGTCCGCGGCGCCGACGTGATCGACCTGGGCGCGGCGATCACCGTGCCGGTGGGCGAGGCCACGCTGGGCCGCATCATGAACGTCATCGGCGAGCCGATCGACGAGGCCGGCCCGATCGTGGGTGAGGCCGTGCGCGAGATTCACCAGGAAGCACCGAACTTCGCCGAGCAGAACCCGGAAAGCCAGGTTCTCGTCACCGGCATCAAGGTCGTGGACCTGATCGCTCCCTATGCGCGCGGCGGCAAGATCGGCCTGATGGGCGGCGCCGGCGTGGGCAAGACCGTGCTGATCCAGGAGCTGATCAACAACGTCGCCAAGGCGCATGGTGGCTATTCGGTGTTCGCCGGCGTGGGTGAGCGCACCCGCGAAGGCAACGATCTCTACCACGAAATGATCGAATCGGGCGTGAACAAGGATCCGGCGGAGAACGGCGGCTCGGCCGCAGGTTCGAAATGCGCGCTGGTGTTCGGCCAGATGAACGAGCCCCCGGGCGCCCGTGCCCGCGTGGCGCTGACCGGCCTGACCGTCGCCGAGAACTTCCGCGACCAGGGGCAGGACGTGCTGTTCTTCGTGGACAACATTTTCCGCTTCACCCAGGCCGGCGCCGAAATGTCGGCTCTCCTTGGCCGCATCCCCTCCGCCGTGGGTTACCAGCCGACGCTGGCGACCGACATGGGCGCGATGCAGGAACGCATCACCACCACCAACAAGGGCTCGATCACTTCGGTGCAGGCGGTGTATGTGCCCGCCGACGACTTGACCGACCCGGCGCCGGCAACTTCGTTCGCGCACTTCGACGCCGTGACCGTGCTGAACCGCGCGATCTCGGAAAAGGGCATCTATCCGGCGGTGGATCCGCTGGCCTCCAACTCGCGTATTCTTGACGCGAACGTGGTCGGCCAGGAGCATTACGAAGTCGCCCGCCGCGTGCAGGAAGTGCTGCAGAAGTACAAGGCGCTGCAGGACATCATCGCCATCCTGGGCATGGACGAGCTTTCCGAAGAGGACAAGTTGGTCGTGGCCCGTGCCCGCAAGGTCGAGCGCTTCATGAGCCAGCCGTTCGACGTGGCCGAAGTGTTCACCGGCTCGCCCGGCGTGTTCGTGCAGCTCGAAGACACGATCAAGGGCTTCAAGGGCCTGGTCGCCGGCGAGTACGACCACCTGCCAGAAGCAGCCTTCTACATGGTCGGCACGATCGACGATGCCGTCAAGAAGGCTCAGAAGCTGGCTGCCCAGGCCGCCTGATCCGACTGGTCCGCCGCACGCGGCGGGCCTCCTCTCGCTAAGGGACGAAAATAATGGCTGAAGGCCTCAAGATCGAGATCGTGTCGCCCGAACGGCTGGTGCTGTCGGAAACAGTGACCTCGGTCACCGTACCGGGCACCGAAGGCTATTTCACCGTGATGAACGATCATGCCCCGTTCATGACGACGCTGCGCCCTGGCTTCATCACGGTCAATGGTATGGGCGGGCGCGACGAGGTATTCTACGTGAAGGGCGGGTTTGCCGATGTCTCGCCTGAAGGGCTGACCATCCTGGCCGAACAGTCTGCGCCGTTCAGCGAATTCGATCACGCTGAGCTGCAGGCCCAGATCAAGTCGGCCGAAGCACAACTGGCTGCAGCCCCCACGCCGGAAGAAAGGTCCTACGCCCAGGAGGTGGTTAGCGCGCTGGCGAACCTTGCCATTGAAGCGGGACATCTCAACAACGGCCACCTCAACTAGGCTTGGATGCATTGTTTAGCGGCGCCCGTGGACCTCGTCCACGGGCGTTTCTGTTTGCCGGCAGGGACTCAGAATTAGGCCCGTCCGCCTCTATCCCCGCTGGTCATAGCGGAGGCCGTCGTGTCGGCACCTCCTATGCCCGTTGTGCTCAAAATTTGAGCAAGCCTCTGATGCGCCTATGATAATCGCATGACTGCAACGCTTGCTTAACCGAAACCCTGCACTGTTCGCTCGGGAAACATAGCTCCGGCGCGCTGGACGGCGCCGGTCCTCGGAGAGCAGCCATGCGTTCGCTACTGGGCAATATCCGCCTCACCACCGCCATTGCAACGATGGCGGTTTGCTCCATCACGATCGCCATCGGTGCGGTGCTGCTGGGTCTCTTCGTCAGCCTTTCCGGCACGGTGAAGGCCGATGCAGAACAGGAGGTGGCCAGCGCCACGCGCATCACCGCCGAGATCCTGCAGGTCAACCTGCCCAGTCTCGAGATTGTCTCGGACGAGGCGGGCAATGTCACAGCCCTCACCATGCGCTCGATGCCGCGCTTTCGCACCCATGATGTCATCGACACGATTGCGCGCGTCGCCGGCCAGGACGCCACGATCTACGTCTACAATCCCGAGGCCGGTCCCGATCTGCTGGCGGGAACGTCGAGCCTGCTCAAGCCGGACGGTGAGCGCCTGCTCGATGCGCCGATCCTGGCGGGGACGCCGCTGTTCGAGGCGATGATGGCCAACCAGCAGGTCCGGGCGGAAGAGGTCATTGATGGCGTCGGCTACTTTACGCTCTACCAGCCCATCGCCATGGCCGACGGTACCGTGATCGGTGCCCTTCTGGTCGCAGTCGCCCGTGCACCGATCGAAGCCGTCCTGGGCCAGAACCTGACCATGCTGGCCGGCATCGGCGGTGCAGCCTTGCTGCTGATCGGCGTGATGGCGCTGCTGCTGTCGCGTCAGCTGACTCGGCCCATCCCGAGGCTTTCAGGCGTCATGTCAGCGGTCGCCGAGGGCACTCTCTCGGTGGAGGTACCCTACACGGACCGTCGCAATGAGATCGGCGCCATGGCACGTGCCATCGAAGTGTTCCGCGCCAATGCCCAGCGCGTTGCCGAACTGGGCGAGGAGACCGACCGGCATTTGATCGCCGCTGCCGACCACACCGGACAGCTCGCGGCTATCTCGATGTCGCAGATGGTCGTGGAATTCAGTCTCGCCGGCGAGGTGCTGACCGCCAACGAGAACTTCCTGAGCCTGCTAGGCTACCAGTCGGCGGAGGTGAAGGGACAGGCCAACGCACTGTTCCTGTTCGATGCCGACCCGAATTCGGCCAGCTATCAGCAGTTCTGGCTGGAGCTGGCGCAGGGACAGTTCAAGAGCGGCGAGTACCGGCGCCGCACCCGTGACGGGCGCGAGGTTTGGATCCAGAGCACCTTCAGCCCGATCCTGGCGCTGGATGGCAAGCCTTACAAGGTGGTGCAGTTCGCAACCGATGTCACCGCCCGCAAGCAGGCCGTCGCCGCCGTCGGAGCGGGGCTCAAGCAGCTGGCCAAGGGCGACCTCACCGGCACGATCGACGGCGCATTTCAGGAAGAGTTCGAGGATCTGCGCCACGCGCTCAACGGGACCGTAACGCGCTTCGCCGAAGTGGTGGGGCAACTCCGTTCCGCATCGCGGTCGATAAAGTCTGCTACGGGCGAAATTATGTCTGGTGCCAATGATCTCAGTGAACGCACCACACGCCAGGCTGCGACCATCGAGGAGACCAGTACGGCCATGGAGGCCTTGGCCAACACAGTTGCTGCCAATGCCAAGATGGCTCAGGACGCAGCTGGCAAGGCTGAATCGGTGTCTCACGCGGCGACGGAGAGCGGCAGCGTCATGTTCAAGGCGAACGGCGCCATGTAACGCATCACATCCAGTTCCGGCAAGATTTCCAACATCATCGGCCTGATCGATGACATCGCCTTCCAGACTAACCTCCTGGCGCTCAATGCCTCGGTTGAAGCGGCGCGGGCGGGCGATGCCGGCAAGGGCTTTGCCGTGGTGGCGGTGGAGGTGCGGCGCCTCGCGCAATCGGCGGCCAGCGCCTCGGCGGACGTCAAGGCGCTGATCGAGCAATCGGCCGTCGAGGTCGAATCGGGCTCGCAGCTGGTGTCGCAGGCCGGCGCTCGACTGCGCGAGATGCTCGATGCCGTCCGGCAGAACACCGAACTGGTCGAAACCATCGCCCAGGCCAGTGGCGAGCAAGCGGTGGCCATCGAAGAGGTGACGTCGGCGGTTCGAACGCTGGACGAAATGACCCAGCATAACGCGGCCCTCGTGGAACAGACCAATGCGGCGATCGAGCAAACCGAAGCACAAGCTCAGGGGCTCGACGAGATCGTCGACATTTTCGTCATTGAAGAACGCGAGGCCGCCAAAGCCGCCCCCACGGCACGCCCGCAGGCTGCGTGAGAACTAGCGTGACCTAGGTTAGCGCGGCGCGGACCAGTGCCCTGGCATGCAGGTCGGTAGTGTCGTAGACCGGCAGAGGGCTGACCGAGTCATCGATCAGCATGGCGATTTCCGTGCAACCCAGTATGACGGCCTCGGCGCCCCGCGCGGCGAGGCGCTCTATGGCCGACACATAGACCCGGCGCGACTCCTCGCGCACGATGCCGCGGCAGAGTTCCTCGTAGATGATGCCATTGAGATTGGTCCGGTCGACCTCGGGGATCAGCGACTTGAGCCCGCGGCTCGCAAGGCGGTCGCGGTAAAAGCTCATCTCCATGGTGAAACGGGTACCCAGGAGGCCAACCGTCTCGAATCCATCGTCGATCAGCGCGTCGCTGGTCGGGTCGGCAATATGCACGAGAGGCACGGTGACAGCGTCGGTGATGTGGTCGGCAACGACATGCATGGTATTGGTAGCCAGCCCCAGCACTTCGGCACCAGCCGCCTCGAGGCTTACGGCAACCGCGGCCAGTCGTTCTCCGGCAGCATCCCAATCCCCCGCCGCCTGCATAGCGGCAATCGGCGCGAAATCGACCGAATGGATGATCAGTGGCGCCGAGTGCAGTCCACCCCGCTGCATCCCCGTCTCAAGGTTGATGGCCCGGTAATAGTGAGCCGTGGACTCCCAGCTCATGCCGCCGATCAGGCCGATGGTCTTCATAGCTGCCCTAGACGTGGGTGAAGCGCTGTGGAATGTCGGCAAAGGCCGCGACGACCTTCTCGTAGGCCTGCTTCTTGAACGGCACGATCAGGCCTGGCAGACGGCTGAGCTTCTCCCAGCGCCAGGCGTCGAACTCGGCGGGGTGTTTGCCGCCGCCGGGTGCCAGCACATCGATTTCGCTATCCTTGCCGGTAAAGGCGAAGGCGAACCAGCGCTGACGCTGCCCGCGATACATGCCCCTGAGCGCCGTGCCCAGCTCTTCGTCCGGGAGATCGTAGTAGATCCACTCCGGCGCTTCGGCGAGCAGGCTCACCGCACTGATGCTGGTTTCCTCATGCAGCTCGCGCAGAGCCGCCTTGAGCGGGTCCTCGCCCTTGTCGATGCCGCCCTGCGGCATCTGCCAGGGTGCGCCATGTTCGGCGCTATTGTCAGGATCTCCCTCCGGCTTGCGTCGGCCGATGAAGACGTTGCCGGCGTGGTTGAACAGGGCGATGCCCACGCAGTCGCGATAGGGCAGGGAGAGACGGTCGGGACAGTCAGTCATGGTTGGCTCTATTTCATCAGGGCGCTGGCTGGAACAAGGGCGATCCCCTTGCTCTCGAGCCCGCGCGACCATTCGGCGACGGCCGTTACCGAGATGGGCAGTGCACTGACAATACCGATTGCCTCGCCCTTCTCCAGCGCCTTGGCTTCAAGGCTGGCAAGCGCTGCAAGAATGGATTGCCGTGAGGGGTTGGCGTCGATCGTGAGCTCGGCGCGGGAGAAGGGCACCTTGTTGCCTACGGCGAGCTGGTTGGCCAGTGACCGGTTCGACGAGCCATCGTCGAGATAGCCCAGCCCGCGCGCGCCAAGCTCCTCCATGATCGGGGAGAAATCGGCCGCAGAGGCCGTGAAGCGCGCGCCCATATTGTTGATCACGCCGACATAGCCTCCGAACCGGGCCATCAGCCAGAACAGCTTTTCCAGGTTGGCGCGCAAAGGCTCCCCGGTCAGCAGGGTTTGCGGTCCGGGATCGTTCTGCGGGAAATCGAAAGGCTCCAGTGGAACTTCCAGCAGAATTTCGTGCCCCGCGGAACGGGCTGCGGCAACGGTGGTCGTCAAAGATTTGCCGTAGGGCGCGAAGGCCAGTGTCGCCTCGTCGGGCAACTGATCGAGGGCGTCGAGCGAGCCCTGCTCGTTGATGCCCAGGCCCGTCACAACGATGGCGACCTTGGCCATGCCAGCCATGGCTGTCGTGTCGACCGGGCGTGAATAGGCAGAGAAGGGGGTTTGTCCGGTGGCCGAGATACGCGGGATCGGGCCGTCATTGGTTTCCTCGCTCAAATCCGGCAGAGCGCCGAAGATGTCGGGAAGGCCTGAGATGGAACCTGCGCCCGAGGTGCCGTTCGGCACGGCGGCTATGGAGCCGCCAGCGGCAAACTGCTGCGGGTCAGCGGTGATCGTAACCGGTTCCGTGCTGACACGGTTGGCGATCTCGTTGCCGTTGCGCGATGTCGCGATGGCGACTTCCTCGCTGGGGCGACCGCCATTGGGGTCGTCCGTCAGCACCAGCCGGAGAATGAACGCCGTCGCGATCACAGCCAGCACTGCGAACAGGATACGGGCAATGGGCAGCTTAGGGCGCGGCGCACCGGCCTTGCGCTTGCGACCGGTCAGCGGCGTCGTGAGGTCGTTGGCCATCGTTCCTGCTTCCAAAGACAGCGAGGGCGGGGCAGCGAATCAGCGGCCCCGCCCTCGTAAGGTCATACCATAGCAGCGCGTCAGCCGTTATTCGGCCTTGGCGGGGAAGGCCGGATCCGTCTCTTCGCCGCTGATCAACCGGATCGCATACTGCAGCTGCGCATCCTCGGCTTTTTCGGCGGGCACGTAGACCGATGAGCCTACGCTGCTCTCCTCCTGGCCTTCAATAGTGATGTGTCCAGCCAGTCCTGCTTCGCCGATGATTTCGTCGCGGCCCTGGAATTCTTCAGGGACGACCTGCTTGATTTCGATATCAGGCTTGATGCCCAGCGCCTGAATGGAGCGGTTGCTGGGCGTGTAGTAGCGGGCGGTCGTCAAACGCATGGCTCCGTCGGGACCCAGCGAAATGACCGACTGCACCGAACCCTTGCCGAAGGAACGCGTGCCCACGACGGTTGCACGCTTGTGATCCTGCAGGGCCCCCGCGACGATTTCGGACGCCGAAGCCGATCCGCCGTTTATCAGCACCACCACCGGCACATCGGCGATCATGGCGTCGAGGGCATCGGGTTGCGCGTCATATCGAGCGCTTTCCTCCGGAATGCGACCACGGGTCAGTACGACGGCGCCCTGCTTGAGGAAGGCATCGGCGACATAGACGGATTGGTCAACAAGGCCGCCAGGATTGTTGCGCAAATCGAGGATGATGCCTTCAGGAGGTTCGCCATCGCGCTGCTCGTAGATGTCCTGGAGAGCATTCTCAATGCCGACAAAGGCCTGCTCGGAGAAGCGGCTGAGGCGCAGCACGGCGACATCGCCTTCGCCCTCGGTTTCGCCCCCTTCCATGGTCCAGCGGACCGCGCGCATGGCAATGATGGCGCGGGTGAGGTCGAACTCGAGCGGCTCATTCACGCCTTCGCGGAAGACGGTAACCTTGATGGAGGTGCCTAGCGGGCCGCGCATCTTGGCAACGGCCTCATCGAGCGTCAGCCCCTGCACCTGTACGCCATCGAGTTCGACGATGAAATCATTGGCCATAATGCCCGCCTTGGCGGCCGGCGTGTCATCGATCGGGGATACGACCTTGATGACGCCTTCCTCCATGGTGACCTCGATGCCGAGCCCGCCAAACTCGCCGGAGTTATCCTCACGCATGTCATCGTAATCGGCCGGTGGCAGATAGCCCGAATGCGGGTCAAGCGATGTCAGCATGCCCTGGATGGCGGCACGGATCAGCTCCTCTTCATCGGGCGGATCGACATACTCGGCGCGGATGCGGTCAAAGATCTCGCCGAACAGATTGAGGTCCGCATAGATCTCAAGAGGATCGCGCGGCGCGGCGGCATTCTCCTCAGCGGTCGGTTCGGGCTCCTCGCCACTCGGGGCCGGCGCCTGATCCTCCAGGGGAACTGGCGCCGGCTCTTCCTGAGCGATCAGCAGGCCGGCGGGCAGCGACAGCGCCAGAACGATGGCGAGCGTGCGAAGGGGAGTAAGGCGCATGAGGGTTTCTATCCACTCTGTGTCGGGTCTGCCCACCATCCGGTTGGATCGATAGGCTCGTTGTTTTCTCGGAACTCAATATAGAGGGTCGGTTGCGTGGCGCCAGCATTGGTCGTCACGGTGCGTCCAATTGTACGTGAACCCATGGCGCCGAGCGGCATGCCCATCTGGACAAACTGGCCAATCTCGACGGTGACGGATTCCAGCCCCGCAAGGAGCGCGGTGAAGTTCTGACCGGTATTGAGAATGATAATCTGGCCGTAATTGAGGTAGGGTCCCTTGTAGAGGACCCAGCCATCGGCAGGTGCCACCACCTGCGCATCGGCACGGGTGACCACCGAGATACCCTGGCTGATGCCGCCAAAGCCATCGCCAGCGCCGTAATCGAGGACATTGACGCCATTTGCGGGCATGGTCAGGTAGCCCCTGGCGGCAGCGAACGGAATAGCCGGCTCCGTCCGCGCGGTGTTTGCCAGCGCCACGCGGATCGCCTCAGGCGCAAGCGCGGGTGCGTTGGGATCGATGGCTGCACCTGCACTCGGCCCTGTCGCAGTGACAGCGTTTGCCCGTTCGGCAAGGCTGCCGATCAGTTCCTGCAGCGTCGTGGCGCGTGAGGCCAGCGCTACCGCCTCGGCTTCTTCGGCTGCCAGTTCCGTGCTGCGCAGCTCGATGCCCTGCTTGCGCGCCGCGATCAGGGTGGCGATGCGAAGCCGCTCCTCCTCCAGCACCGTATAGTTCGCCTTCAGAGTGGCTTCCTCGGCAAGCGCCTGCGCCTTGATGGCCGTCAGTGCCTCGAGGTCATCCGTCACGGCAGCTGCCTTCGCCCGCAACTGCGGTACGATGGCCGAGATCAATATGGCGCTGCGGGCCGAGCCCAGGGCATCGTCAGGGTCGACGATCAGGGCGGGGGGCGGACTGAGGGTAATCCGCTCAAGTGCTGCCAGGACATTGCCGATTTCGATATTGGAGCCGTCGAGCCGACCCCGCACTTCCAACTCGTCGACGATAAGCGCGGAAAGTCGATCCTCGACGTCTGCGACCTCGATCTCGGCGAGCTTGACGCGCTGAGCCGCCGCGATCAGTGCTGCATTCTGCCGCGTCCGGTCTCCCTCCATCTCCGCAATCTCGGCCTTGAGCGCATCGATGCGCTGCTGACTGATGGTGAGAGAGGCCTCGATCTGCTCGAGATCTGCCGGGTCAGGAACAGCCGCTTCGTCCGGTGCAGGGGAAGGTTCATCCACTGGAGCGACCGTCGGTGCGGGCTCATCCGCCGAACCTGCCACGGGCGAGCCGGCAGCAGCGGGCGGTGTCTCGGCGGCTACAGCGGGCGGCGGCTCGGTCTGGGCAAGAGAGGGTAGCGTGGCGGCGCCCGCCAGCAGCATGCCAGCCGACAGTGCCCCAAGTCCCATGGCCCGCCAAGCCGCCATAACCACTCCCAAAACTGCGCAACGCGCCCGAATCAATGGCGACACCATAACAACTCGCCTCAAAACGACAGGTTAACTTTGCTTAACCATAGGCGGCGCCGTCAGTCGCCGCGATGGTAGGGGTGACCGCTGAGGATGGTCGTGGTGCGGTAGAGTTGCTCGGCCAGCATGATGCGCACAAGCTGGTGCGGCCAGGTCATCGGCGAAAAGCTCAGCACAAGGTCGGCGGCGGTGACAAAGTCCGGGTCGAGGCCGTCGGCGCCACCGATCGCGAAGCCGACTGCGGGCCGGCCGTCATCGCGCCATCGGGCGATTTGCTCGGCGAAAGCTTGTGAGCCGAGCGATTTTCCGCGTTCGTCCAGCGCCACGACCAGACCATCGGGTAAGGCACCACGAAGTAGCCTGGCCTCATCGACCTTGCGGTTCGACGCGGCTGAAGCTCGGGATTCGATGAATTCGGTTATTCCGAAGCCTGTCAGCGCCAGCGCTCTGCCGCCGCCGGTTGCCCGATCGAGATAACGTGAGACAAGCTCCCGCTCCGGACCGACTTTCATCCGTCCGATAGCGGCTATCGTTATTCGCATGCGCAGCGATCAGTGAGCGTCGGCAGCGAAGTCGGCCTGCCACATCTTCTCGATATTATAAAATTCGCGCACCTCGGGACGGAAGATGTGAACGATCACGTCGCCCGCATCGACAAGAACCCAGTCGCAATGCGGCAGACCTTCGAGGCGCGGCTTGCCGTAGCCGGCATCGCGCAAGGCGGTGACCATCTGGTCTGCCACGGCGCCGACATGGCGCTGCGAGCGGCCCGAGGCGACCACCATGTGGTCCGCCAGCGATGATTTGCCAGTGATGTCCACGGCGACCACCTGCTCGGCCTTGGCGTCGTCGAGGCAGTCGAGGATCACGTCGATCATCGGGCGTTCGGGCGCCGCAACGGGCACTTCGGGAGTGGTGAGCGAATTTTCGGGCAGCGTAGCCATCAGCAATGGCTTTCCGCCCATGCCAGTGCATGGGTCATGCGTGGGGTCATCATCCTTGGTTGTTGATCCGGAATGTGCTTTGCAAATGGCAAGCAGTCAGTTCCTGTTCCGGTGACTGATCATCACACCCGCACAATATGCGCCTTCGGTGTCAGTTTCGCAAGATTGGCCAGTCAATTTGACGAAACGTGTTGCTGTGCCGCCCTGATAGCCGATGACGAGAGTGGCGACTGGCGACCATGCAGGTAAACCCAGGCCGGGGGCGACTGGCTGGCCAGTGTCGGCGCATCCGCTTCGTCGATCCGCCAGCGGTCGAGATAGCTCGCTGCCATCGATACGGGCGCCAAGCGGCCTGAACCGGGCCTCACATAGATCGCCATCGGCACCATGGCTGCGATCTCCCGCCAACGCTCCCAGAGGTGAAAGCTCGCCAAGTTGTCGGCGCCCATGATCCAGACGAAGCGCCTGTCCGGCATCGTCCTGGTCAGGAAGCGGATGCTTTGCCACGAATATGTGAAGCCGTGCGCGGCCTCGAAGCCGGTTACGCGAATGCGTGGATTGTCGAGGAGTCTGCGGGCCGTTGCCACGCGCTCGGCGAGCGGCGCGAGATGCGCGTTGTCCTTGAGCGGATTGCCCGGAGTCACCAACAGCCATAGCGCATCCAGATCGAGCCGGCGCAGCGTCTCCTCGACCACGAGGCGGTGACCGTCGTGGATCGGATTGAAGCTGCCGCCAAAGAGCCCGATGCGCATGCCGGCCGCTGAATGTGGCAGCTCCGTAATCCCAGGAATGCGAACTTTATGGTACAGGGTCAAAAGCGTCAGGGCCGCGTTTGGCCGTTACCGCGAATGCGGTACTTGAAGCTGGTGAGCTGTTCGACACCCACCGGCCCCCGGGCGTGCATCTTGCCGGTGGCAATGCCGATCTCGCCGCCAAAGCCGAACTCGCCGCCATCGGCAAACTGGGTCGAAGCATTGTGGAGCAGGATGGCGCTGTCGATCTGGTTGAAGAACTGTTCGACCGAGGCCGGATCTTCCGAGATGATCGCCTCCGTGTGGTGGCTCGAGTAGTTCTCGATATGGTCGATGGCCGCTTCGAGGCTATCCACGATCTTCACGGCGATAATTGCGTCCTCGTATTCAGTCTTCCAGTCCTCTTCCGTCGCAGCCACGGCCGTGGGGATCGCCGCCATAACAGCGGCGTCGCCACGGATTTCGCAGCCCTTGGCAATAAGGGCATCGACAATCGGCTTGAGGTGGGTGGCGACCACATCCTTGTGCAGCAGCAGCGTTTCGGCCGCCCCGCAAATGCCGGTGCGTCGCATCTTGGCATTGAGCGTCACGCTGACCGCCTTCTCGAGATCGGCGGTACTGTCGATATAGACATGCACCAGCCCCTCGAGATGGGCGAAGACCGGCACGCGCGCCTCGTCCTGCACCCGCGCAACCAGCGTCTTGCCCCCGCGGGGCACGATGACGTCGATACTGCCATCAAGGCCTTTGAACATCTCGCCCACCGCGGCGCGATCGGTGGTGGGCACCAGTTGCACGCATTCGGGCGGCAAGCCGGCGGCATGCAGGCCATCAAGCACGCATTCGACGATGGCATGGCTGGATTGGAAGCTGTCGCTGCCGCCGCGCAGAATGACCGCATTGCCCGACTTGATGCAAAGAGCGGCGGCATCCGCCGTGACATTGGGGCGCGATTCAAAGATCACGCCGATGACGCCGAGCGGGGTGCGGACGCGTTCGATGTGAAGCCCGTTTGGCCGGTCCCATTCAGCAATGATTGTGCCGACGGGATCGGGCAGTTCGGCAATGGTCCGCACTGCCGCGACGATGCCGTCGATCCGGCTGTCGGTGAGTTCAAGCCGGTCGAGGAACGCCTTGGATATGCCCTTGTCGCGGGCCGCTGCCATGTCCTTGGCATTAGCGGCGAGAATGGCCTTGCGATGGGCGTTGATGGCGCCAGCGGCAGTCAGCAGTGCCGACCGCTTCTGCTCGGGCGAGGCAACTGCCAGCGCCCTGGCACCGATGCGGGCGTTGCGGCCCAACGCGCTCATGGTAGCGCTGATTGATGTTTCAGCCTCAGCCAAGCCCATTGGCGTTCTCCTTGGCGCCCAGCAGTACCAGATTGTCACGATGGACCAGAGCGGCGCGGTTTCCGGCGCCGAGCAATTCGGTCACCGCATCGCTGCGCTTGCCCATCACCAGCCGCGCGTCCTCGCTGTCGAGCCCGGCCAGTCCCCGGGCTATTTCGGTGCCGTCGGGGTCGAGCACGGCAATGGTGTCGCCCCGTTCGAACTCGCCGCTGATCCTGGTCACGCCGATCGGCAGGAGCGACTTGCCCGTCAGCAGGGCGCGCGCTGCCCCCGCGTCTACCTGCAGCGTCCCCGCGATTGCCAATGTACCCATGATCCAGCGCTTGCGCGCCTGCCCGCGGCTCTGCACGGGCTGGAACAGGGTGTGCTGGGCGCCCTGCATCAATGCCGTGAGCGGATGATCTTCGGTACCCTTGGCGATGATCATGGCGGTGCCCGCCTGAGTGGCGATCTTGCCAGCTTCTATCTTGGTGGTCATGCCGCCACGCGAGAGGTGGCTCGCCGCGCCGCCCGCCATGGCCTCGATGGCCGGCGTGATGGCCTCGACCACGGGAAGGTGCTTTGCCTGAGGATCCCTGGCCGGGGGCGCCGAGTAGAGCCCGTCGATATCGCTGAGCAGCACCAGGCAATCGGCCTCGATCATGGTGGCGACGCGCGCGGACAGCCGGTCGTTGTCGCCATAGCGGATTTCGGCTGTGGCGACGCTGTCATTTTCATTGATGATGGGAACGGCATCCAGTCCGAGCAAAGTCGCAATGGTCGTGCGCGCATTGATGTAGTAGCGCCGCTCCTCTGTGATGTTTGGCGTGATCAAGATTTGGCCGGTCACGATATGGTGCCGACCAAGTGCTTCGGCCCAGGCCTGGCTCAGAGTGATCTGCCCGGCGCTCGCGGCGGCCTGACTTTGCTCGAGGGTCAGCGCGACGGCCGAAAGGCCAAGCAGGCCTCGTCCCAGGGCAATTGCGCCCGAGGATACGATGACAACCTCCCGGCCGCCGGCCTTCAATGCGGCGATATCGGCGGCAAGGCTGGCCAGCCAGCCGGCGCGGAGCTTCCCTGCACTGTCGACAAGCAGCGCGGAGCCGATCTTGATGGTCAGGCGCTTGTAGGGCGCTAGGGCATCGGTGGTCATCACGGGGTCCAGGTCGGCTCGATCTTGCGCCGCGCGGCCTCGACCCTCGCCGCCTTTTCGGCATCCAGCGTCTCTATCACCCCGTACAGGACCATGTCGGTGCCCTGCCCCGTGACGCCGGAAACCTGGAGGACATCGGCCTTGCTAATCTTCTTGAGCACCTTGACCTTCTCCTTGAGGTCTTCGGGCTCAATGGCGTCGATCTTGTTGAGCACCACGATTTCCGGCTTCTCGGCCAGCCTTTCGTCATAGGCGGCCAACTCGGTGCGAATGGTCTCGTAGGCTGCCCGAACATCCTCCTGAGTGCCATCGATCAGATGGATCAGTACGCCGCAACGCTCGATATGGCCCAAAAAGCGATCGCCGATGCCGGCCCCTTCGCTGGCGCCCTCGATCAGGCCCGGAATATCGGCCAGCACGAAATCGCGCTCGCCGATCGACACCACACCCAGGTTGGGGTGCAGCGTCGTGAAGGGATAGTCCGCGATCTTGGGTTTGGCAGCCGAAACCGCAGCCAGGAAGGTCGACTTACCGGCATTGGGCAGCCCGACAAGGCCCGCATCGGCGATGAGCTTGAGCCGCAGCCACACCCATTTTTCGGTGCCCACCTGCCCCGGATTGGCGTGGCGTGGTGCCTGATTGGCGCTGGTCTTGAAGTGAGCATTGCCGAAGCCGCCATTGCCGCCCGAGAGCAGCACGACGCGCTGGCCCACCTCGGTCATGTCGGCGATCAGCGTCTCGTTGTCATCCTCGAATACCTGCGTGCCGACCGGTACGCGCAGCACGATATCGGCACCATCGGCGCCGGTGCGTTGCTTGCCCATGCCGTGCGTGCCGGTCTTGGCCTTGAAGTGCTGCTGGTAGCGGTAGTCGATCAGGGTGTTGAGGCCGTCGACGCATTCGAGCACCACGTCGCCGCCCCGACCGCCATTGCCGCCATTCGGGCCGCCGAACTCGACGAACTTCTCGCGCAGAAAGGATACGGCGCCGGCACCGCCGTCGCCCGATCGAATATAGACCTTGGCCTGGTCGAGGAACTTCATGTGTTTCTGGCCTTCCAGACGCTACGCGTCAATGCAGTGTCGATATGCTCCACCTCGACGCCGCGCGCAAGGCAGAGCAGGGTTGAGCGGCCGGTTTGGGTAAATCCGAGCTTGGTCTGAATGGCGAGCGATGCGCTGTTGAAGTGGAACACGCCGGAATGGACGACCGGCGAGGCCGACGTCGAAAAGAACCAGTCGAGGCTGGCGGTGACGGCCTCGGTCATGATGCCCTGGCCCCAATAAGGGCGCCCCAGCCAGTAGCCGATGACCGGACCGGCCGGCCCCGGGTGGAAGCCGACCTGGCCGATGAGACCGGTCCCGGGGCGCTCGATAATGAAACTGGTCGCCTCCATCGGCAGGTCGGGCAGGCGGGTGCGTAACCAGGCTTCTGCATGTTCGAGGCTATACGGAAACGGTACGCGCGCCAGATTGCCTGATACCTCGATGTCGTTGAGGAATCTCGAGATCGCCTCGGCATCGGTGACGTTTGGCGGGCGCAGGGCAAGGCGTGGCGTGTTCAGCGAAACCTTCATCGCCTTCTCCGCTCCTGCCAATCATGCCGCCCCAGGCGGCTCACAACGTGCTCTACATTGTGCTGCAATGCCTGGCTGAACCGCTTCTCACGGCCGGTCGGCACGAAGCCAAGCTTGCGCAGAACGGCGAGTGAGGCGTGGTTGTCGTTTTGTGCGCTGGATGTCACCGTCTCTGCGCTACCGCGCGCAAAATGCCAGTCGATCAGGGCGCTTGCTGCCTCGGTCGCGTAACCCCGATTCCAATGCCGACGGGCAATCCAGTATCCCAGCTCACCAATGATCGTCACGCAGCCAATGACATCTTTGCCGGGCAGTTCGATGAGCAACATCGGTCGCTCCGCCGTTGCGGCAGGGGCCTGGCGCAGCCAATCGGTAGCCATCGCCAGCGTATAGGGATAGGGCACCGATGTGAGATATCGGGCGACCTCGTATTCGCCGATGCCCAAAGCATAGGCGGGCGCATCGTCGACGGTGGCCTCCCGCAGGATAAGCCGTTCGGTCTGGAGTACCAGTGTCACCTTTCGAGCTCCAGCCGCATTTGCATCATCCGCTGCCCGACCAACGCGCCCGCCTCATCGACCGCCTCCCCGGTCTCGATGAACCCGACCTTGCGCAACACATTGCGTGAGCCGACGTTGCTGAGGAGCGCGCGTGATCGAAGTGCGGGGACGTTCGCAGCCCTGGCAGCCGCGACCACCGCATGCGCCGCCTCGGTGGCATAGCCTTGGCCCCAATAGGGCTGGCCGAGCCAGTAGCCCAGTTCCGGCAGTTGCTCGGGCAGCAGATGTAGCCCGATGGTGCCGATATAATGGCCGCGAAGGGTGATTGACCAGGCAAATTCCTCTGCGCCCCGGGCAATGTTCTCGACAAAAAACACCCGTCGCTCTCCGCATAGGGATGAGGAAGCCGCGACAGGACTTCGTAGATGGCCTTGTTGTTGGCCAGCACCGCCATTTCGGGCACGTGGGCCAGGGTGGGCGTGGCCAGCACCAGCCGATCCGTCGTGATCGAGGCGGGGAGGCGAGCCTTGATGCTGTCCATTCTGAAACGTCCTGCGATGCGAATGCAAAAAGGGGAGCCGGCGCAGCGGTTCCCCTCTTGGACTTCTCGCATTGTCAGAACACGAGCCGGAGAACTGGTCACCGGCTGGTTCGAGGGACCTGCCGGGTTATTCGGCGGCCTCTGCCGGTTCGACGGAAACGAACACCTGGGACTTCGCACGGGTTCGGAAGGCGACTTTGCCGTCGATAAGCGCGTAGATGGTGTGGTCCTTGCCGAGCCCGACGCCGGTGCCGGGGTGCCACTTGGTGCCGCGCTGGCGGATGATGATGTTGCCGCCGACGACGGACTCGCCGCCAAACTTCTTGACGCCGAGACGACGGCCAGCGGTATCACGACCGTTGCGGGATGAACCGCCTGCTTTTTTGTGTGCCATCTCTAGGGCTCCTTATTCCTGGTCGGCCTTGGGTGCGGCCTTCTTGGCCGGGGCCTTCTTCGCCGGCTTTTCAGCGGCGGCTTCGTCACTTGCTGCAGCGGTCTTCTTGGGTGCTGCCTTCTTGGCGGGGGCCTTGGCCGGAGCTTCGGCGGTATCCGCAGCAGCTGCCTTGGGTGCAGCCTTCGTTGTCTTCTTCGCGGGCGCGGCCTCGCTCACGCTTTCGCCGGCCTTGGCAACACCTGCCGCCTTGATCGTCGGCTTCGCGCCGCCGGTCAGGATTTCGGTGATACGCACGGTCGACAGCAGCTGGCGGTGGCCGTTGCGGCGGCGGTAGTTGTGGCGACGGTTCTTCTTGAAGATGATGACCGTCTTCTGCTTGCGCGTCTCAAGCAGTTCGGCAGCGACCAGCGCGCCTTCAACGAGTGGTGCGCCAACTTCGCCGTCAACCATCAGCACTTGGTCGAAGGTGACGATCGTGCCGGCTTCGGCATCGAGCTTTTCAATCTTGAGAACGTCGTTGGCGGCAACCTTGTACTGTTTGCCACCGGTCTTGATCACGGCGAAAGTCATAGCTTAACCTGAACGCGTCAAACGCCCGGTCCCATTGTGTCGCGCTCTGTGGCGCCGCAGGTGAGCCAAAAAGATCCTGCGGTCTTCGAACAGTCAGCCGGCGATCAACCGGCAGGCAGCCTTCGAACAGCGTATTCAAACAAAGAAAAGCGCGCCAGGAAGCCCGGCGCACGTTTCAAGTGGGCTTATCGATGCAAATCGCCCATGAGTCAAGGCTTCAGCCAGCCTCAGCCATTGGGATACCAGTCGCGCAATCGCAGTTCCGTCTGCGGTTCGACTTGCGCCTCGAGCACGGAGAGGTCGCTGTCGCCGTAGTGATAGGGATACACGATCTGCGGCTCGAACGTGTTGATAGCTTCCGCCGCCTGCTCGGGCGTCATAGTGTAGGGCAGGTTCATGGGCAGGAACGCCACCGCAATGTCCGTGAGCGCAAGCATCTCCTCTGTTGGCTCGGTGTCGCCGGCCACGTAGACGCGCTTGCCGCCAAGCTCGATGACGTAGCCATTGCCCACCCCTACCGGATGATACTGCATCCGCTCCTCGGTGGTGTTGTGCGCGGCGACGGCACGGATGGGAATGCCATTGAGGCTGGTCTCCCCGCCATTGGCGATGGCACTGGCATTGCCCTTCAGTCCGTCCGGCAACTGGTCGAACACGTCTTGATTGGTGAGGATCGGCGCGTCGCCCGCTATTGCTTCAAGCGTGGGAACGTCGAAATGATCGCCGTGGCCATGGGTAATCAGAATGGCTGTCGGGCTGGGGAGACCTTCGTAGAGCGCGGCACCGCCGACCGGATCAACGTAGATGACTTCGTCGCCATAGCCGAGCACCAGGCTGGCGTGATCGACCGGATGGATGGTGATGTCTCCGTCTTCGGTGGAGACAGTATCGCCTTCAAGGCCCGCGGCGGTCTGCGCCCGGGCTGGTGCGAACGAGGCGAGACCCAATGACAGCAGTGGAATTCCGGCAAGTCCTGCGACAACATATCGACGCGTGATCATCAATCAACACTCCTCTGTCGGTTACAACTCCAGCGTAACGCAGCAGCGGGTTGTTTTCTCACACCGCACGTATTCGTGACCGCACATGCTGACCTGCGATCCCTTCCTCAGTTGCCAACCCGGCAACAAGAGATGTTGCGAGACGCGGAAGGCTATGCCATAAGCCGCCCCGTATCGACCAGCGGCTCCCCAAAGGGGCTCCTTCGATCTCGCGGAGAGATGGCAGAGTGGTTGAATGCACCGCACTCGAAATGCGGCATAGGGGCAACTCTATCGGGGGTTCGAATCCCTCTCTCTCCGCCACAACATCTCCGTAAGCCTTAGTTATATGCTAGGTTTTGAGCGATACGCGCGACTCGGGTGTGTCGTAGTTGGTTGGATCGCTGCATGAACGTCTCCAGGCTTCCGGCGTTGATACCCTGATTGTCTCGGGCGCAGAGACCGAGGTGCGTGTATTGGCTGCCGTCATGGTGCAATCGATCGCGGCTATCGGGTGCAGTTTGTTCGAGTGCGGATGCAACGCATGATGCCATGCTCGGGATCTATGCCAGCCCATTTTGGATGCAGGTCGAGACTGTTACTGCGGCCGAACTGATCAGCGCACGGGTGGATGGGATGATGACATAAGGATTGGACGGTTCATGAGTGATCAGCAAACGATCATAAGGGCTCTGGGTGTCACCACCGAGTTCGACTCGGCGCGCGAAGCGCGTCGACGGATGGACTTCTTGTGCACATACCTACGTGCATCCGGCATGAAGAACTATGTATTGGGGATCAGCGGTGGGGTGGACTCCACTACTGCGGGGCTACTTGCCCAGCGAGCCGTCACCGTACTCCGGTCATCAGGCTATCAGGCGCAGTTCATAGCTGTTCGCCTGCCGTATGGTGTTCAGGCGGACGAGCACGACGCCCAGCGAGCCCTTGATGCGATCGGCGCAGACGAGGTGCACCGGGTGGACATCAAGCCAGCGGCCGATGCTATGCTTGCGGCTCTCAAAGCAGGTGGCCTTCACTTCAAGGATGCGGCTCGTGAGGACTTCATTCTCGGTAACATCAAGGCTCGTCAGCGTATGGTCGCCCAGTTTGCGATCGCTGGAGCCACACGTGGCTTGGTGATCGGGACAGATCAAGCTGCTGAAGCGCTGATGGGTTTTTTCACCAAGTTCGGCGATGGCGCAGCAGATGTCTTGCCCTTGGCTGGTTTGAACAAACGCCGCGTCCGGGCACTTGCCTCTTATCTTGGCGCCCCGGAAGACTTGGTTCAAAAGGTTCCGACAGCGGACCTGGAGAACCTGGCGCCGTTGCGGCCGGATGAGAATGCTTATGGCGTCACCTACGAGCAGATCGACGACTACTTGGAGGGCAAAAACATCGACGCGGCCGCTCAGGCACGGATCGTGTCAACCTATACCGGGTCTGCCCATAAGCGGGCGCTTCCGGTGGCGCCCTAGACCTGGGCGATCTCAAGAATACAGCTACGTCGCGGCCGCGCCCTAGCGCTGGTGGGGGAATCCCGCTCGGGCAAATCCACTTGCGCCCGCATGCTCGCCCGCGCCTACGATCCGACAGGTGGCGCCATCCGCTTCCACGGCGAAGACATCGCGACCTTCAGAGGCAAGCGACTCCAGCAATATTGTTCCGAAGTGCAGATGGTGTTCCAGGACCCCTTCGGTTCGCTCAATCCGACGCAATCGATCGGCTACCATCTCGAGCGCCCCATCCGGCTGCATCGTCTCGATCTCAAGGGAAAGGCCATCCAGGCTGAAATGCTCGACCTGCTCGAAAGCGTCGGCCTCCGCCCCGCTGCCGATTACTCCAAGCGCCGCCCGCACGAACTCTCCGGGGGACAGCGCCAGCGCGTCGCCATCGCGCGCGCCCTCTCCGTCCAACCGGAAGTGTTACTCGCCGACGAACCCACTTCCATGCTCGACGTTTCCGTCCGCCTTGGCATCCTCAATCTGCTCGAAGACTTGAAAAGAGAGCGCCGGCTCGCCGCACTCTACATCACCCACGACATCGCCACCGCCCGGTATTTCGCCGAAGACGCCGCTGTCATGTATGCCGGCCATGTGGTGGAGCAGGGGCCCAGCCAGGAGATCACCGACAATCCCCGGCACCCATATACCCAGCTCCTGATCGAAGCTGTCCCCAATCCCCATCGCAAGATCGCTGTCGAGCCCGGCCGTCGCGCCACCGACATTCCGCTCTGGACCAGATCGAGCCAGGGCTGCCCCTTCGTCTCGCGTTGCCCTCTGGCAACGTCAATCTGCGAGGAAGCCATGCCCGCTCCGCTCGTGGTCGGCCCGACGCACACAGCGCGCTGCCATCATCTATAGGATTCATTGAACATGCAGCAGACCGGGCGTGACAATTGTCAGGCCCGGTCTCTCGGTCAGTTATGCTGACGACTAGGTCAGTCGACGACTATGACAGGCTCGGTGTCGGGTGTGACGGGGGTGTCTACTACCGACTCCTCGGTGGTCACGACCGGAACCGTGTCGACTTCGTTGCCGTTGAAGGCGCCCATCCACCATGCCAGCAGCAATAGGGCGAGGATGACAACGATCGCAATCGCAATCCACTTGCCCGCTCCGCTCGAGCCGCTCGATCCACTCGTCTTCGTTACCTTGGGGTCTCGATAATCGGTCATATTTTTTTCCTTAGCTTGGAGTGACGGGAGTTGGGACTACACAACTCCACGGCGGTAGGAACGCAGGTAGGGGTCGGAAGAGGTCGTATCCCGCCGCGCCGCCAGTTCGGGCGCTGGTGCTGCCCGGGTGCTGTCACTGTGGGGATACAAAGGCTCACCGGCGTAGTCATTATCGAGCCTGTTCAGGTCGTGAGCTTCCGCCTCGGGCCGACGCATGATCTGCTGCAGTCTCACCAGATCGCGCGCGTCATCGTGGTCGGCGTCGACCGAGACGACGTAGTCTCCCTGCCGAACGCAATGCTGATAGGTGCGCACGTCTTCTTCTGGGAGATGCAGGTCGTGCAGCTCATCATCAAAGCTCTGATAGTCGCTCTCGGTGATGTTGGCCCGGTCTGGAATGATATGAATATCATTCTCAGAAACGCCGGCTTCCACCAGCTCGGCGCGGACGAGGTCAGCTACAGCATAGGTCCTGTAGATGGCAGTTATGTTCTGGCCCATAATTGATCTCTCTCGCTAGATGTGGAGTGAGACTCAATTCGGCAGCGGCTGAACCGTTCCAACAGCATCGTCCACGATAAAGAAACTTCTGCAATGCCCGGCCCTATTTCCCATCCAGCTACGATCGCGGCGGCAGTACATTGAAAAAGAAGGCCTCTTTTTGCTGACCCATCGACTTAGGTTTAAGCTGGAACGTTGAACTGAAGCTCTCGTTGCTGCCGCAGGCCAACCGCGGGGGTTGGCGCAATAGACGGAGAGCAACATGTTTTTCAGAACCAACCAGTTTCAGTACAACGCGCGTCCGGAGGCTCCCGACCCTGTCTACGCCAACAAGCTGCAGGAAGTGCTCGGCGGGCAGTGGGGCGAGATCAGCGTGATGATGACCTACCTGTTCCAGGGTTGGAACTGTCGCGCGCCAGCCAAGTACCGGGACATGATACTCGATATCGGTACCGAGGAGATCGCTCACGTCGAGATGCTGGCAACCATGATTGCGCGCCTGCTCGAGAGTTCTCCGATCGAGGCGCGTGAGGATGCCGCCAAGAATTCGGTTATCGGCGCGGTGATGGGTGGGGCTCGCGTGGAGGATGTGATTGTGGCGGGCATGAACCCGCAGCACGCCATCGTGTCGGGCGGTGGCGCCACCCCGACTGACAGCGTCGGCTTCCCTTGGACATCGCGCTATACCATCGCATCGGGCAATCTGCTCGCCGACTTCCGTTTCAACGTCACCGCCGAGTCGCAGGGCCGTCTGCAGGTCACCCGCCTCTACGAGATGACGGATGATCCCGGCATTCGCGACATGCTGTCCTTCCTGATCGCCCGTGACACGATGCACCAGAACCAGTGGCTGGCTGCCATCAAGGAACTGGAGGCGGACGGGCTCGACAAGACACCCGCGCCGATGAGCTTTCCGCAGGACAAGGAACTTTCCAAGGTCGCCTATCAGTTCTGGAACTGCTCGGAGGGGACCGAAAGTCAGGAAGGACGTTGGGCCAAGGGTCCCACGCCCGATGGCAAGGGGCAGTTCGAGTACCTCGCCGATCCCAAGCCATTGGGCGAGACTGTCACCGAGCTTTCGCCGGCGGACCCGCGCCTGCATGGCACGCCCAAGAAGCCGATGCCGCCGGTTTCCAGCTAACCAAGCGGTCTTGACGGCTGGGCCGGCAGTTTCGGTCCAGCCGTTCAAATACCTTTAGGGGCTGCCCCAAAAGTAGAGGCCGAGCGGGGCTAGTAGTAGCACCGTCCATGCTGAAAGCATGATGATGGGCGCTCGCGCGGCAAAGTGCCGACCCTGATGCTGTCGATGCTGCATCATCTGGCGGGCTTGATCATCGACCGCGAGGGTGTAGGGGGCATAGTCCTCTGACGAATCGACCAGATTGGCTTCGCGCTTGCGCCAATGGTCGATAGCCAAGAGCGCGGCCCTGAGGCTCGGACGCGCTTCGAGAACCAGCGCGCCACCGAGAAGTGCCAGAAATGGCGGCACCGTCAGTGTGAAGACACTGCGGAAATCACCGTATCCGCTGCTCAAGGCGCCGCCGTAAGCGATGATCAGAAACGACTGGGACGACATCAATGAGTTGAGGCGGTTATTCAGCAAGCTGGTCTCGTTGCGGATTTCAGTCCTGATGTAGTCCAGCTCTTTCGTCTGCGCGTCACTTTCTGCCATTGGTCCAAACTGATCGAAATAGGGGAGACTGGAACAATGAGGTCCTTCCCGCAGGAGTTCCTTGCTTGCCCAGTGTAGGGCGCAACAGGGACACTGAACAGTCGGCAGCGCACCGTCAGCGCTGGCTGCCGGGGCTAGTCCGCCGGGCACCATTCGCACCCAGTTATTCTGATGACGGGGAGACCGGCGATGCGCAAACCATGACATTGACCCCGCTCTCGGCCAGAGAAGCCTCGCTTCCGAACTCTGGCGGCATGAAATCTGTGACGAAGTGAGTGAAGTTAGCAAAGGGAGACACTCGCACGGCTGCGGTCCCGCGCCACTTGCTGGCATCCGCGACCAGGAAGCGAGTCCGCGAATTCTGCAGGATTGCATTGGTGATCTGGGCTTCCCCATAGCTGAAGTCGAGTGCCCCAATGGTGGGATGCAGGCCACCGGCGCCAACGACAGCGTGAGTCGCGTGGAACTTCTCGAAGTAGGCAATGGTTTGCGGCCCCACCATGTCTCGGTCGTTGGGCCGCCATACGCCACCCGCGAGATGCAGCTCGTTGCCGTTGACCTCGCCGAGCACAAGCGCGACATCGACGTTGTTGGTGACGACCGTGAGGCCGCTGTGCCCTCGAAGTGCCTCAGCCGTGAACCGGACAGTGGTACCGATGCCCATGAACACTGTGGACCCATCGGGGATTTCCCGGGCAACGCGTTCGGCAATCAGGCATTTCGCATCGCCATGCAGTCTGGCTCGCGCACTGATCGAAGTGTTCTGCGGCAGGACCGGCAGATCGACGCCGCCATGCAACCGGCGGGCAAGGCCAAGTGCGCAGAGGGCATTGATGTCGCGGCGAATGCTTTGTGTGGTCAGCCCGTAGTCCCGGGCCAGAAGGTCGATCTGCTGGGCCCCCTGCGCGCCAATGCGGGAAAGAATGTCATTCTGCCGCTCAGAAAGCCGGGGGTCCATGCCTACTACTCGAGAAAGAGGTTGGGCGAGTCGGAAATTACGCCACCGAGCCCGGCACCCCAGAAGGAGTCCAGTTGCCGGGGATCGTTGCAGGTCCAAACGCGGGCGACGATGCCCTTATCCCGGGCATGTTCGAGCACCCTAAGGCTTAGCGAGCGGTAGTCGAGATGAATGACCCGGGCCGGGATGGCGGCTAAAATATCGAGCCAGTCCGGCGGCAGTTCGCTCCACAGCATGGCCAGCTCATAGCCCGGGTTCAGCCGGTGCATGGCTTTGAGACACTCGGCGTCGAAGCTGGAGATCATTACCCTTACGGCTGGCGGCCGGGCCTCCAGGCACTGATGCACCGTCTCGGCCAGTTGCTCGAGCGATCTGTGGTGGGCGTGCTGCTTGATCTCGACATTGACGTTGAGGCCCAGATCGCCCAGCGCAACCAGCACCTCGGGCAGGGTCGGCAGCTTCTCTCCGGCAAATTGCGGTCCGAACCAGGCGCCGGCATCGAGTTCCGCAAGGTCAGCGGCGCCGATGTCGCCCAGCGAACCCCGCCCCGTCGTCGTGCGATCGAGGGTCACGTCATGGATGACCACGGGCGTGCCGTCGCCGAGCAGGGCAACGTCAAGCTCCACCCAGGTCGCTCCCTGGTCCCGCGCAGCGCGGAATGCTGCAATGGTGTTCTCCGGAGCCACTGCGGAAGCGCCGCGATGAGCCTGGACTTCCTCGACTGTTCGAGGCTGCCTGTAAGTCATCTGTATTGCCCCTGGCTAAAATCTGCAGCCTAGTCGGTGCGGCCGCCGGTTTGCTTGTTGAACGGATGCAGGTCCGCCATGCGAACAAAGAGCGTCAGCTTGCCGCCCTCCGCCACTTTCGTCCGGGCCGGCACAGCTGCCACGATCAGCTGCTCGTTGCCTTCGAGGCGCATGTGCAGGTGCGTTTCCCCGCCGATCGGCTCGTAGAGCTCCACTGTGGCGGCCAGGGCGACATGGGGTCCCTCCGGCGGCGCCAGTTGGATTGTGTCCGGGCGGATGCCGACGAGGTCGGTGCCCGTGGGCAGCGTCAGGGTGCCCTTGTCGCGAAGGTATTCGATCTCGACCAGGTTCATCGGCGGCGAGCCGATGAAGCCGGCGACGAACAAGGTTACCGGTCGCTCGTAAAGCGCCAGCGGTGCGCCGACCTGCTCGATCCGTCCGTTGTTCATCACCACCAGGCGATCGGCCAATGTCATCGCCTCGAGCTGGTCGTGGGTCACATAGACGCTGGTCGTGGCGAGGTTCCGCTGCAGCCGCTTGATCTCGATGCGCATCTGTCCGCGCAGCTTGGCGTCGAGGTTGGAAAGCGGCTCGTCGAAGAGGAATGCCTTGGGCTGGCGCACGATGGCGCGGCCCATGGCGACGCGCTGGCGCTGGCCGCCCGAGAGCTGGCGCGGCTTGCGGTCGAGGAACGGCGCGATCTCGAGGATCCGCGCAGCCTCGGTGACGCGCCGGTCGATCTCGTCGCGCGGCGTGCCGCGGTTCTTGAGGCCGTATTCCAGATTGCCCCGTACGGACATGTGGGGGTAGAGCGCATAGTTCTGGAACACCATGGCGATGTCGCGCTCGGCCGGTTCCTTGGCATTGACGACGTTGCCGTCGATGGAAACCGTGCCGTCGGTGATCGCCTCGAGTCCGGCGATCATGCGGAGAAGCGTGGATTTGCCGCAGCCCGACGGGCCGACCAGCACGACCAGTTCGCCGTCGGGGATCTCGAGGTCCAGGCCATGGATGGCGGTAACGCCGCCGGCATAGACTTTCTTGACGCCTTTGATGTCGATGCTTGCCATTGTTCTTACTTCTCGGTTTCGACCAGGCCCTTGACGAAAAGGCGCTGCATGAAAATGACGACGAGGACGGGGGGCAGCATTGCCAGCATCACGGCGGCCATGACGAAGTTCCACTGCGGCTCGGAGTCGGCCGTGGCGGCAAGGCGCTTGATGCCCATGACGACCGTATAGTAGCGGCTGTCGGTGGTGATCAGCAGCGGCCAGAGATACTGCACCCATCCGTAGATGAAGAGAATGACGAAGAGGGCTGCGATGTTGGTCCGGCTCAGGGGCAGCAGGATATCGCGGAAGAACTTCATCGGGCCGGCGCCATCCACGCGCGCCGCCTCCATCAGTTCATCGGGAACAGTGAGGAAGAACTGCCGGAACAGGAAGGTGGCCGTGGCCGAGGCGATGAGCGGCAGGGTCAGGCCGACATAGGAGTTGAGCAGCCCCAGGTTGGCCACCACGGCGAAGGTCGGGATGATGCGAACCTCGACCGGCAGCATCAGCGTGATGAAGATGATCCAGAACGCCACCATGCGGAACGGAAACTTGAAAAACACGATCGCATAGGCGGAGAGCAGCGAGATGATGATCTTACCCACCGCGATGATGACCGCGATGATCAGTGAGTTGGTCATCATGATCCAGAGTGGCGGCGCACCGGCGGTGGAAATACCCTCGGTGAGCATCTTGCCATAGTTTTCGACCAGATGCGGCCCGGGCAGCAGGGGCACCAGCCCGCGCATGAAATCGCCGCTGCCATGAGTGGAGGCGATGAAAGCCACGTAGACCGGGAAGACCACGATGATGACGCCGAGGATCAGCACCAGATGCGTGAGGATGGCGAGGAAGGGGCGATTTTCAACCATGTCTTGCGCTCCTCAATACTGCACACGCCGCTCGACATAGCGGAACTGGATGGCGGTCAAGACGATGACAATGGCCATCAGCACCACGGACTGGGCGGCGGAGGAGCCGATGTTGAGGCCGAGGAATCCGTCGGCATAGACCTTGTAGACCAGGATGTTGGTCGCCTGGTTGGGCCCGCCCGAGGTGGTGGCGTCGATGATGCCGAACGTATCGAACATGGCGTAGTTGATGTTGACGATCAGCAGAAAGAAAGTGGTAGGCGACAGGAGCGGGAACACGATGGTCCAGAACCGCTTGAAGGGGCCAGCGCCGTCGATGGCCGCCGCTTCGGTCAGCGATTGCGGTACCGACTGCAGCCCCGCCACGAAGAACAGGAAGTTATAGGAAATCTGTTTCCAGCTCGCCGCGATGATCACGAAGAGCATGGCCTGGTTGCCATCCACCCGATGGTTCCAGTCGATGCCCAGGCCACGCAGCAGGTAGGGTGCAATGCCGATGGTGGGATTGAACATGAACCACCACAGGATGCCTACCACCACCGGAGCCACGGCATAGGGCCAGACCAGCATGGTCGTGTAGATGCGGTTGGAGCGCAGAAGGCGGCTTACCGCAACGGCGAGAATGAGCGACAGGGCCATCGAGAAGAGGGTCACCGATACGGCGAAAACCGCCGTCTTGGTGAGCGAGTTCACATAGCCAGGGTCGGCGAACAGCCGCGTGTAGTTCTCAAACCAGATGAAGGTGGTCCGGAACCCGAACGGGTCCTCGCGCTCGAAGGATGACTTGACTGCCTGAGCAGCGGGCCAGATGAAGAAAATCAGCGTTACCGCCAGCTGCGGCGCGAGAAGGGCGTATGGCAGCAGCTTGTTGGGAAAGATTGTACGCTTGGTCTGCATTTTGTGCGGAGAGCCCCGGACGGTAGCGACTGACGCCGGGCGACTGTGTCGCCCGAAGATGCAACGCCCGCGACCCAAGGGCCGCGGGCGTTTCCGGCAACCCTTACTGGTTGGCGGCTTCGAAGTCGCGCAGGATCTGGTTGCCACGCTCGACGGCGGCGTCCAGTGCTTCCTGGGCCGTCTTGGAGCCCGACAGCATGGCCTCGAACTCTTCGTCGACCACCGTGCGGGCCTGGGTCAGGTTACCGAAGCGGATGCCCTTGGAGTTGGCCGTCGGGGTGCCGCGGGTGATCTGGTTGATGGCCACTTCCGAACCCGGGTTGGCTTCGTAATAGCCCTGCTCCTGGCCAAGCTCGTAGGCGGCATTGGTGATCGGCAGGTAGCCGGTCGCCTGGTGCCACTCGGCCTGGACTTCCGGGCTCGAGAGGTAGGTGAAGAACTGTGCGACGCCGTCATAGACGGCAGGATCCTTGCCATTGAGGACCCAAAGAGTGGCGCCGCCGATGATCGAGTTCTTCGGTTCTGCGATCACGTCGTCGTAGTAGGGGAGCGGTGCGAAGCCGACTTCGAAGTCCTGCGAATTGTTGATGACGCCGGCGCGCGAGGCGGAGGAGTTCATGTAGATGGCGCATTCCTGCGCGTAGAACTTGGGCGGAGCGTCAGCACCACCAACCGGGCCGCCATACTGGAACAGTCCTTCGTCAGCCCATTCCTTCAGGTTTGCCCAGTGCTGCACCTGAACGTCACCGTTGAAGGTGAACTCGGTGCCCAGACCGCCGAAACCGTTTTCCAGCGTGCCGTAAGGCTGGTCGTGGATGGCAGACAGGTTCTCGAGCTGCACCCAGGAGATCCAGCCGGAGGTGAAGCCGCAGGGGGCCGCGCCCGATTCCATGATCTGACGGCTCATGGTCTCAAGCTCTGCCCAGGTCTTGGGCGGAGTCTCGGGATCAAGGCCGGCGGCTTCGAACACGTCCTTGTTGTAGTACATGATCGGCGTGGACGAGTTGAACGGCATCGACAGGATGTTGCCGTCGGTGTCCGAGTAATAGCCGGTGACCGGAGCGAGGAACCCGGACGGATCCCATGGCTCGCCGTTCTCCTGCATCATCTGGTACACCGGGTTCACGGCGCCCTCGGCGGCCATCATGGTGCCGGTGCCCACTTCGAAGACCTGCACGATGGCCGGCTGTTCGTTGGCGCGGAAGGCAGCGATCGCAGCCGTCAGCGTCTCGGGATAGGTCCCCTTGTAGGTGGGGACGACGACGAACTCGTCTTGGCTCTCGTTGAAGCCGGTGGCGATCGCCTCGAGGCGCTGGCCCAGTTCGGCGTCCATGGCATGCCACCAGGAGATTTCGGTCTGTGCGGCAGCCTGAGGCGCGTAGCTCAAGGCTGCGATCACGCTGGTCGACAGCAGCAGCGCTAGTTTGTTCATGGGGTGGTTCCTCCTGTTATTGAGCAAAGGATCTCCGTCCTCGCATTGCCAATAGGTAGCAATGCGATGTTCGTTTGGCAAAGGAGATGTTCAAGTGAACACCAAAGAGGCGGTTAGCGGCCTCAGCGCGTCTAGAACACGCTCATGTGAAAGTTGGATGACAAAATGCGCGCCGATCGGCTCGGGCACGGTCGGACGGCGGTCGGGCATTGCCATCAGTCGCGCAACTCGACCCAGGTCGGCGCGTGGTCACTGGCCCCTTCTGCACCGCGTGCGTCTCGATCGACACCAGCGCTCGCCTGTCTCTCGGCCACATCCTTGCTCAGGAGCAGATGATCGAGGCGGAGCCCGGCGTCGCGTGGCCAGCGGTTCCGCATGTAGTCCCAGAACGTGTAGACGGTCTGGTCGCTAAACTGCTTTCGAATGGCATCGGTCCAGCCCTGCGACAGCAGCCGCGAGAACAGCACCCGGCTCTCGGGCTGCACCAATGCGTTATCGCGGTAGGATGTCGTCTGATACATGTCCCGCTGCTCGGGCACGATGTTGTAGTCCCCCGCCAGCACCACCGGCACCCCGCTGTCCCACAGGCCCTGCGCATGGCTCAGAAACCGCTCCATCCAGGCGAGCTTGTAGGTGAATTTGGGGCCGGGCTGAGGATTGCCGTTGGGGGCATAGAGGCAGCCGATCAGCACGCCATTGACGGCCGCCTCGATGTAGCGCGCCTGCGGGTCACCGGGATCGCCAGGCAATTGCGCCTGCGTCAGCACCGGCTCACTGCCGCGCGCCAGGATCGCGACGCCGTTCCAGCTCGACTCACCGCGCCAGACCGCGCCATAGCCCGCATCGGCCAGGGCGGAGGCAGGGAACTGGCGGTCGGTTGCCTTGAGCTCCTGCAGGCAGACCACGTCCGGGGCCGCATCGGCCAGCCAGGCCATCAGGTTGGGCAGCCGCTTGTTGATGCCGTTGATATTGTAGGTGGCGATCTTCACGGGGTGACGCGCTGGGTCCAGGCGGTCACGCCGGTGGCCATGGTCTTGAGATGATCGGCGCTGGAGTGGCCGGAGACCGACTTGCGCGGCTTGAGGTCGTGGTCGCCGTCATCGAGAAACTGCAGCGTGATGGCGGATGAGAGCGTATAGCCCGCGATTTCCTCGGGCGAGCCAAACTCGTCGCGCGTGCCGTGGACGATCAGGGTGGGGGTTCTGAGCGCGGCGAGATGGGCGGTGCGCAGGGTTTCCGGCTTGCCGGGCGGATGGAAGGGATAGCCCAGACACACAAGCCCGGCGATGCGACGCGCCTCGAACAAAGGATCGGCGACCATGCTGGCCACCCGACCGCCCATGGATTTGCCACCGATGAGCAGCGGACCATTGGTCGGCCCCAAATCATCCACGGCATCGACAAATTCGGGGATCAGCTTGTCGGCGCGCGGTGGTGGCTTCCGGCCGGCTTCGGTGCGGCGGCTCGCCATGTAGCCGAATTCGAACCGCGCAACCCGCAAACCACCTGCGGCCAGAGCTCTGGCGGTGGCATCCATTGAGGCTGAATCCATTGGCGCGCCGGCGCCATGGGCCAGCAGGATGGTCAAACGGGCATCCTCGGGGCCATCGAAAAGGAAGCTGGTGGACAATCGCGGTACTCCAAGTAGCCCCTCACCATGAGGTCCAAAGATTGGGCGGCTTATCCCACCTTGTTGAGCAGTCTATTCGCCAATCCCACCCCTGCCCGGGCTCGCCTGGCCCAATCGGACGAACTATCGAGTTCGAGATAGCGCAGCCACCATTGCCGCGCCGCCATCAGATCATGTGCCTCGTATTCCAGTGCCGCAAGATTATAGATAGCATCGGCGTAGGTTGGGTCGAGCTGGACGGCCTTTTCGAGGTGCTGCCGGGCCGCATCCACGCGGCCGAGGGCCCGCAACACGCCACCATAATTGAACCAGGCCTCGACGAATTCGGGATCGCGTTTGATGGCCGTGATATAGGCGGTCGCCGCCTCGGCCAGGTTGTCATTGGCACGCAGGCAGTTGCCAAGATTGAATGCGGCCACCGCGTCCGTGGGATCGATCGATGCACAATGCGCGTAGAGGGTTGCCGCCTCGGCAAACAGATCCGCCGCCTCGGCGCTTTCGGCAAGACCGAAATAGTCTTCGGCGTCCTCATCCCCCTCGGGCAGAGGGAGCAGGCGCTGGCCATCCAGTTCCGCGAGTGAGTGGGCATCCTTGGCAACGATACGCGCGGGTCCGTCCGCTTGCAGCGTCAGTGCGGTGAGGGAACCGACCGGGCCGATCTGGTGCACCGAGCGCGCGATGGCGCTCCAGCTGGCGCCGCTCGTCACCAGCCCGGCGTATTTCTTGGCGAGGATGACGTCGCGGAAGGAGAAGTGTTCGGCATGATGTTCGAAGGCATCGAACAGCGCCAGCAGGTCCAGCGTCTCGCCGTCGAGCCCTGATTGTTCGAGCATGGACTGGCGCGTGATATTTGCCGTGGTGACCGGAGGCAGGCTGCGCAGCAGGCGCAGGAAGCCGTTCTCGCTCAAGAGGGGCACGCCCTTGTCCCGCGCTTCGGCAATCCGCTTCTCGATCTCGGCCTGGTCCTTGCGCGCCAAGAGCTTTCGGCCCAGCACGGCCGCGGTGGTGCCACGGGTAATGTTGCGATGCAGCCGTCCGCCCAGATGGTGCACCCGGCGGGTGGCCAGCCGGAGCGGGAAGGCCTGCAGGGCGCCGATGACGCCATAGCTCTCCCCGCCAGCTCGCATCGTCTAGGCCTTCTTTTTTGGCGCCGCCTTTGGTGCTGTGGCCTTCGAAGCCTCGAGGGCGGCCTTGAGCGACGTCTTGGCGGCGGATTCCTTGGGCGCGGCGGCCGGTGCCTTGCCCTTGCTCCTGGCGGCGGGCTTGGCTTCGCCGAGGCTGGCCTTCAGCGCGTCCATGAGGTTGATAACATTGCCGCGTTCGGGCGCCGCTGCAATGATTGGTTTGTGGCCCTTGAGCTTTTCCTTGATCATGCCGAGCAACGCCACTTCGTAGCGGTCCTCGTAAGCCTTCGGATCGAAGTGGGTGACCTTCTGGTCGATCAGCTTCTGCGCCAGGTCGAGCATTTCCGCATCGGGATTGCCGACGGAAATATTGCCGAAATATTCGGCGGTGCCACGTACTTCGTTGGGGTTGCGCAGGGTGGTGACGAACATGCCGTTCTCACGCGCGCCGATGGTGACGACACGCTCGCGGCTCGAGAGCACGAGGCGGGCGATGGCAACCTTGCCGCTCTTGCGCATGGCCTCGCGGAGCACGACGAAGGTCTCCTCGGCCATGGCGCCGTCGGGCGCCAAGTAGTAGGGCGCGTCCTGATAGATCACGTCGACTTCGCTCTCATCGACGAAGGCCTCGATGTTGAGCGTATGATTGGATTCGATACGGACGGCGTCGAGGTCTTCATCCTCAATGATTATATACTGCTTGGCTTCGTACTCGTAGCCGCGCACCAGGTCGGATCGCTCGACGAGGCCAAGCTCAGGATCGACCGGCTTCATGTTGATGCGGTTATGCGTATCCTTGTGCAACTGGTTGAAGCTGATGCGGTCCGCCGTGCTGGTCGCGGGGAACATCTTGACCGCACAACTGACCAGGCTCAGCCTGATATGGCCCTTCCAACTCGCCCTTGGCGCCATTCTTGCCTCCTACGCGGCGGTTACTTGCAACTCGACAGATACTCATGGCGCCAGATCCCGTGCCGACTGGTTAATGTCGGCCCAGGGGTCGCCCGCCGTGCTTAACAAACCCGGAAGAGTAGAATAATTCAGGTCCTCCGGAGAGTCGATGGACTCCAGATCACGCCAGTCGATCGGCGTCGACGCGGGCAGGTGCGGCCGGGCGCGCAGGGAATAGGCCGACACTGCCGTCGCACTGCGGGCATTGCGGTGGTAGTCGATGAAGATGCGCCCCTTGCGGTTCTGCTCGCCCATCGTCGTGGTGAACGTGTCGCGCCCGGTCTTCGCCAGCGCCGTCGCGATCGTGGCGCAGGCAGCATGCGCCTGCTTCCAGCTCAGTTTCGTCGTTGTCGGCACCACGATATGCACGCCCTTGCCGCCGGATGTCTTGACGAAGGGCCTGAGGCCCATTGCTTCGAGTTCGCCCCTCAGATGGACAGCGGCATTGACCACGTCACGCCAGTGGATGCCCTCACCGGGGTCAAGATCGAAGATGACCCGGTCAGGCCTGTCGATGTGGTTGCGGTGGGTGCCCCAAGCGTGAAACTCCACCACGCCGAATTGGGCCAGCGCCAGGTATCCCTTGGCGTCCTCGACCGCGATGTAAGTTTGCTTCTCTCCTTCGGAAGTCTGCGTCTCGAAGCTCTGGAGCGTCGTGGGCATGCCAGTAAACGGATGGCGCTGGAAAAAGCAGTCATGGGGGTTGCCGGTGGGGCAGCGGAACAGCGATACCGGCCGCCCGAACAGGTGCGGCAGCATGTAGTCGCCCACCGCGGCATAGTAGACAGCGATATCGAGCTTGGTCGGGCCCGACTTGCCGAACAGCCGTCGCGTCGGATTGGTGACCCAGATGCCGGCCAGGTCGGCGTCGGAAATGATGCGTTTGACCGGCGCCAGCACCGGCGTCGTCAGCTCGGCCTGCCGCAGCCCCTTGAACACGGCGTGGCGCAGCATCCCGTCGGTGGTGATGGTGGCATATTGAACCCGGCCGGTAAGAATGGGTCGAACGGCCAGGATTTCTCTCGGAGCACCCTCCACCTTCTCGTCGATGCGCAACTGGGCCAGCCGGTCGACCATGGTCCGCATCGTCGTCGCATCGAAGCCGGTGCCGACCTTGCCGCGATAGACCAGTTCGCCTTCCACCCATTCGCCCATGGCCAGCGCGCCAATGCCACCATTGGCGGCGCTTTCGCTATAGCCGATGATGACGAAGTCGCCGGACTTGAGCGCCTTGACCTTGAGCCATGTCGAGGAACGACCCGCAATATATCGCGCATCGGGGCGCTTGGAGACGATGCCCTCAAGACCAAGCGCGGAGGCCTGGTCCAGCAGTGGCTGGCCATCGCCCTGGACGTGATCGCTGAATTGGATGGCCGAGCGCGGCGAGACGTGCCCGGAGAGCAGTTGCGCCAGCAGCGCCTTGCGCTTGATCAGCGGTACGTTGCGCAGGTCCCAACCGTCGAGATGCAGCAGGTCAAAGGCATAGAAGACCAGCTTGTTGCCGGCGCCGCTCGCCAGGGCATCCTGAAGCATGCCGAAGCGGCTGATCCCCTGGTTGTCGAGGACCACGATCTCGCCATCGATGATCGCTTCGCGGCAATTCAGTGCGGCGAATGCAGCGGGCAGGTCGCCGTAGCGCCGGGTCCAGTCCAGTCCGCCGCGAGTGATAAGTCGCGCCTCCCTCTGTTCGACAAAGGCCAGGGTGCGATAGCCATCGAGCTTGATCTCATGGAGGTAATCCGCGTCGGCGCGCGGCACCTTGTCTGCCGATGAGGCCAGTTGCAGCTGCATGGTCGCCGGCAACTCCGCCTTGACCGCGCCGGCCGCCTTGCCCGGCTGCGGCTTGCTCTTCTTGGCCAGCGGGGGGGGCGGCGCCACCAGTTCCTCGATGCGCCGCCCGGTCTTGACGCTCTCCGGACGCTCCTCGAGAATGTCGGTCTCGGTGCTCATGGCCGGGTCACGCTCCTTGAACAGGAGCCAGCTTTCCTTCTTGCTGTCTTGGCCCTTGTCCTCGGGCTCGCCTTTGAGGCGGGCGAGCATCCAGCCGCCGCGCAGCTTTTTCCCGACGAGGCGGAACTTGAACGCGCCTTTCCTCAGGTCCTCATGCGGGTCGCCCATCGGCGCCCAGGTGCCGGTGTCCCAGACGATCATGGGGCCGCCGCCATATTCACCCTCCGGAATGACGCCCTCGAAGTCGATGTATTCGATCGGGTGGTCTTCCGTGGCGGCGGCGAACCGCTTGTCTGCCGGGTTGAGCGAAGGGCCCTTGGGCACGGCCCAGCTCTTGAGCACCCCATCGAGTTCGAGCCGAAGGTCATAGTGGTCGGCGGTGGCGTGATGCTTGTGCACCACAAAGCGATTGCCATCGCCGGCCACCGCCCCGGGTGGCTCGGTGGTGCGCTGGAAGTTGCGCTTGGCGCGGTAGGACTTGAGATTGTCGGGAGCCATTGCTGGATACTAGCGTAGCGGGGTGAACGAGCGCTTTAGCATTCAGCCGCCATCGGCCATCCCGGACTGTTTATCCAGCGACGCTGGGATGGTACAGCGCAACCGGCCGGATCTCGTAGCCCCCCAGACCGGGATTGGCGACGGCGAGATCTTTGGCGAAGGCGATGGCTTCATCGAGCGTCTCGCAGTCGACTAGGTAGAATCCCAGAAACTGTTCCTTGGTCTCGGCGAATGGCCCGTCGATGACAATCGGCTCGCCAGCCTTCTTGCGCAGGGTGGTGGCCGAGGTCGTGGGGAAGAGGCGAGCCACCGGACCCATCTTTCCCTTGGCCTTCATGCCCTCTTCGACCTTTGCCAGCCGGGCCATGCAGGCGTCGTCCTCTTCCTTGGTCCAGGCGGCGACGGCCTTTTCGTCATTGTAGCAAAGAACGGCGTATTGCATTTGGAGATTCCTTCCGTGACCCTGAGGCGCGACTATGACTCATTCTGCGGACAGTTGAAGCCGTTTGTTGACTCGGTTGCCCGCCGCCCCGCCATCAGGCCACAGGTGGCGGTGTGTTGCGGGCGATCGTGACGGTTGCGCCAAACGATGCGACGATGATGGCGGCGATGCCGGCCAGCTGGCCGAGGCTCAACGTCTCATGCAGGATCACAAAGCCCGACAGGGCCCCCAGCGCGGGCTGACCGCTCATCAGGATCCCGAAGAGGCGCGAGGGCATGTGGGGCAGTGCCACCATGTCGAGCGCGTAGGGGATGGCACTCGAGAGCAGCGCTACGCCCAGCGCGATGGGCAGGATAGCGGGGTCGAGCAGCGCCGTCCCAGCGGTAGCGATGCCGACGGGCATGGCGATCAACGCGGCGACCGAGACGCCGAGCGCCGTGATGTGGGGACCACCCCCAATTCCGGCACGCTGGCCGAAGATAATGTATCCGGCCCAGCAGGCGCCCGCAGCCAGCGCCAGCAGGACGCCCACGATGCTGATGTCGCCCTCGACCTGTCCCAGCGGCAGCAGCAAGACAAGCCCTGCAACTGCCAGCCCGATCCAGGCGAAATCAGGCGGCCTGCGCGACCCGAGCAGGGCCACGGTGAGCGGGCCCGTGAACTCGAGAGCGACGGCGACGCCCAGGGGAATGTGGGCCAGCGCGGCATAGAAGAACATGTTCATCGCCCCCATCACAGCGCCGTACATGAGGACTGCATGCCATTGCCGACGGTCGAGCCGGCGCCGCCAGGGCTGGAAGATCAGGAGCAGGACGACCGCCGCCAGGGTCAGCCGCAGCGTCGTCGCTCCAGCAGCGCCGACCAGCGGGAACAGCCCCTTGGCGAAGGAAGCGCCGGTCTGCGTGAAGACCATGCCCAGTGTCACCAGGGCAACGGATAGAACCGGCGATCGAGCTTGCAAGGGAGTGGCTCCGAGGACGGCGCGGTCAATCAGCCCACGGTGCTGCCGTCATCCATGGCGTTCAGCAGAAATTCTGCAAGGCGATGAAGGTGCCCGCATTGTCGGTGTAGTGCTTGAGCACATAGCCTGTCGGTAGGTTCTGGCCAGGTGCGATGCGGCAGCGTGTCCCTTCTGGCGTATCCTGGCAGCTGTCGATCATGAAGCACTGCCCAAGCGCCGTTTCACCCAGTTTTTCGCTCGCCATGGTCGGCAAGGCGCGGATCGTGAGGGCCCTGAGCCCCTTGACCCAGAGCGGCAGAGTCGAGGGCACCGCAATATCGCTGCCTGCGGCGCAGAGGCCGGTATCAGGGCGGCGGATACAGTTCTGCTGGGCGGATTGGCTGATCGGTGCGACGTTCTGGCCACTCCTCGGCACCAGAACGGCGGGAGCGCCGTCGGCAAAGCGGCCGTCGAGCACGCTGCCATTGGGCGAAAAAGTGGCCACTGTGCTGCCGTCAAAGCCGAGCAGGTGCAGGTGGCCGCCCTGGCTGCGCCAGCCATTGATCATGGCCATCGGGCCAAGGCATCCCATGCTCGTCGCCCAGAGGCCGAACATGCCGTTGCTGGTAGCCAGGTCGACCCTGCAGGTGCCGGTGCCGCCATCGCCGGTCGCGACCTGCCATTGTCCGGCATAGCGCGTGGCCCCGTCCTGTGCCCAAGCGGGATGGAGCAGCGCCAGCAGTAGCGCTGCGAGCAGAATTGTGTGCCGCATGATCGTCCCCCTCATTGCCAGCAGAACCTGCCGCACGATTCCTGATTCTGCCAGAGGCGGGAGAGCCGCCATTGACCGGGACCGGCCGAGGCTTTAGCCGTTGTCGACTGGAACAAAGGAGGAATCCATGGAATATCGATATCTTGGACGCTCGGGCCTCAAGGTCTCGACGCTGACCATGGGCACCATGACCTTCGGTGGCTCCGAGCGGGTCGGCAATACCGGTCAGGACGACGCGACGCGGCAGATTGATATGTGTCTCGATGCGGGGATCAATCTGCTCGACACGGCCAATGTCTACAATGCCGGCGTTTCCGAAGAAATGATCGGGGTGGCGCTGGCTGCCAATGGGCGGCGCCAGAAGACACTGGTGGCCACCAAGGTCCGCTTTAAGATGGGTGACGGCCCGAACGAGGGCGGGCTGAGCCGGCACCACATCATCGCCCAGTGCAAGGCCAGCCTCAAGCGCCTCAAGACCGACGTGATTGACCTCTACCAGGTGCATGAATGGGATGGGCAGACGCCCATAGAGGAGACCATGGACGCGCTCGATACGCTCGTGCGTCACGGCCATGTCCGCTATATCGGCTGCTCCAACTACTCGGGCTGGCAAATCAGCAAGGCTCTGGCCGCGGCAGGGGCGCGGCAGGGCGAGCGCTTCGTCTCCCAGCAGATCCATTACACCCTTCATTCGCGCGAGGCCGAATACGAGCTGGTGCCGATCGGCCAGGACCAGGGTCTGGGCATCCTGGTGTGGTCGCCGCTGGCTGGCGGGCTGCTGTCGGGCAAGTATCGTCGCGACGGCGGGCCGCAATCAGGCCGCCATGTCGGCGGCTTCCGCGAACCGCCCGTCTATGACTGGGACAAGCTCTACGACATCATCGATGTCGTCGTTGCCATCGCCGAGGAGCGCGGCGTCTCGGGGGCACAGGTGGCGCTGTCGTGGCTGCTGGGGCGGCCGGGGGTCACCTCGGTCATCATCGGTGGTCGCAGCAACGAGCAGTTCGAGGATAACCTCGCCGCAGCCGACTTCAAGCTGGGCGCCGAGGAGCGGGCCCGGCTCGATGCCGTCAGCCGTCCGCCGCTGCTCTACCCCTACTGGCACCAGTCCTTCACCGCGCAGGATCGGCTGGGTGAGATCGACCGCGACTTGATCGGGCCCTATGCCGAGGAGTTCAAGCGTGGCTGATTTCCTGTTCGAGCCGCATGCACCGGTCAGCATTCCCATCGCGCGGGGCGGGCTCTTTGCCGTGCGCCGCGTCTACTGCGTCGGCCGCAACTATGCCGAGCATGTGGTGGAGATGGGCAACGACACCCGCGACCCGCCCTTCTTCTTTGGCAAGCCAGCCGATGCCGTGGTGGTGGGCGGCGCGCCGATTCCCTATCCGACCCAGACGGCCGATTTCCATCACGAGGTCGAGCTCGTGGTCGCCATCGGCAAGGGTGGCGCCGACATCGGGGCCGATGCGGCACTGGACCATGTCTATGGCTATGCGGCGGGACTCGACATGACGCGGCGCGACCTCCAGGCACAGGCCAAGAAGGCGGGGCGGCCCTGGGACATGGCCAAGAGCTTCGATGCCTCCGCCCCGATCGGAACCATCGAGCCGGCCTCTGCCATTGGACACCCTGACCAAGGCGCCATCACCCTCACCGTCAACGGGGTCGAGCGGCAACGGGGCGACCTTGCCGACCAGATCTGGAGCGTGCGCGACACCATTGCCTATCTCAGCCGCTTCGTGGCGCTCAAGGCGGGCGACATCATCATGACCGGCACGCCGGCCGGAGTGGGGGCGGTGGTGCGTGGCGACGAGATCGAGGGCAGCATTGCCGGCGTGGGCTCCGTCAGAACCCGGATCGTCTGATGCCCGTCTGGTCGCCCCAGCAGGATGCAGCCCTGGTCGCGGTCTCGGCCTGGCTCAAGGACAAGAACGGTCCGCAGGTCTTTCGCCTGTTCGGCTGGGCCGGCACGGGCAAGTCCACCTTGGCCGTGCACCTGGCGCAGGATGTGCGCAGCGTCAAATATGCCGCGTTTACCGGCAAGGCCGCCCTGGTCATGCGCAAGCGGGGCTGCAAGGGCGCGCAGACCATCCATAGCCTGATCTATACCCTGGTGAGCGAGAAGGAGGGCGAACCGCGCTTCGTGCTCGATGATGAAAGCCCTGCCGCCGATGCGGATCTCATCGTCATCGACGAGGTCTCGATGGTGGACGAGCAGTTGGGCAAGGACCTCTTGAGCTTCGGGGTCAAGGTGCTGGTGCTGGGCGATCCGTTCCAGTTGCCGCCGGTGCAGGGCGCCGGCTTCTTCACCGCGGAGGAACCCGACGTCATGCTCACCGAAATTCATCGGCAGGCGGCGGACAATCCGATCATCCACCTGTCCATGCAGGTGCGCGAGGGCGGTTTTCTCGAACGCGGTTCCTATGGCGAGTCCATCGTGGTCGCGCGCGAGAACGTGGATCGCAATGCGGTGCTGGAGGCCGACCAGGTGCTGGTTGGGCGCAACAAGACGCGGCTGCAATACAATGACCGGCTGCGCGAGCTCAAGGGCCTGCCCTTCCACGAGCCCGTCGAGGGCGACCGGATGGTCTGCCTGCGCAACAATCCGCGCAAGAAGCTGCTCAATGGACAGATCTGGATCGTGACCGAGGTGACGCGGCGGTCCAACGGCAAGTATTCCCTGCTGCTCGGCGCCGACGAGGGCAAGGGCGAGGCCAAGGTGCTGACCCACAAGGCGTTCTTCTCGGGCGATGAAGACGCCATGGGCTGGCCCGAACGGCGGCAGTTCGACGAGTTCACCTTTGGCTACTGCCTCACGGTCCACAAGGCACAGGGCAGCCAGTGGGACAATGTCTACCTGTTCGACGAAAGCTTCGTGTTCCGGGAGGAACGGGCGCGCTGGCTCTATACCGGCATCACCCGCGCTGCCGAAAAGATCACGGTCGTTTCGTGACCCTGCTGTCGGTGCGCCACCAAACCGTCTACCGTTATGCTCGCGCCGTCCGGTTCGGCGAACACCGCATGCTCGTCCGCCCGCGCGACAGCATGGAGCAGACCCTGGAATCGTTCGGCCTGGCCATTAGCCCAAAGCCCGCTTCCCTGCGGTGGATCCACGACGTTTTCGGCAATGGCATCGCCATAGCCAGCTTCGACGAAGCTGCCGAGGAATTGCGCATCGTCGCCAATATGGTTCTCGACCATACACCTGACCTGACGCCGGCATTCGAGATCGACGAGCGGGCCAAAAGCTATCCATTTGGCTATGGCGATGTCGATGCCGTCGATCTGGCGCCAACCTTGCGCCGGCAGTTCCCGGAAGAAACGGAGGTGGATGCCTGGGCCAGGCGTTTTCTCGACGCCCGCGGTGTGACCAATACGGGCCATCTGCTGGCCAACATCACCATGGGGATCAAGGAAAGCTTCAAGTATCTGCGTCGCTATGACCCCGGCACGCAACGGCCAAGCAAGACCCTGGCGACGCGCCAGGGAACGTGCCGCGACTTCGCCCTGCTGATGATCGAGGCGGTGCGCTCGCTGGGTCTGGCGGCCCGGTTCGTCACCGGCTATCTCTATTCCCCGGCGCGCGACGGTAATCATCGCGGCGGCGGCGCCACCCATGCCTGGTGCCAGGTCTATCTGCCCGGCGCCGGCTGGGTCGAATTCGACCCCACCAACGGCATTATCGGCACACGCGATCTAATCCGCGTCGGTGTGAGCCGCGAGCCGCGCCAAGCGATACCGATCGCTGGCACGTTCATCGGCAACAAGGACGACTATCTGGGGATGGAGGTCGAAGTGATCGTCGAGCGTGTGCGCTCGCCACAGGACGGCATGGGCTAGCGCTGGTCAATCCTGCACCACACTCACCGCATCGGTGGTCCATTCCTTGCGGCGATCGCCCTCAACCGTTTCACTCCAGACCTTGATGGGCTGAGGCGTGACTTGACCGTATATCGTGGCGAAGGCCGTATCGGCGGCATCCCGGCCACAACCGATACGCACCATGCCATCCAGTGCCGCCATGCGCGTTGGATCGAACAGATACCAGCGGTCACCGAGATAGGCCTCGAAAACGGCATGGAAATCCTGCGGCTCAAGTTGCCAAGCGTAGCAGGAGACAAATCTGGCCGGAATCCCCAGGGCGCGGCAGAAGGTAATGCCGAGATGGGCGAAGTCCCGGCACACGCCGGCACGCAGCGAAAAGGTGTCGGCGGCTGTCGTTGTGGTATCGCTAGTCCCGAACAGGTAGTCGACCTCGCCGTTGATCCAGTTACAGATTTCCACGACCCGGCCAAAGCCGGGTTCGAGGTCGCCGAACTGCCGGTTGGCGAAACGCGCCAGTTGATCAGACGGACAATAGCGGGATGGATTGAGAAAGGGCATTGTATCGAGCGGGAGCTTGGCCACGTGGACCTGTTCCAGGATGGCCGGTGCCTGATGCAGCGCATCCAGCTCGATCTCCGCCGCATAGCGCAGCTGCACCATTCCCGCGGGCGCGGTCAGCCTCAGATATCGATTGCCGCTTTCCTCTGCGGTCTTGTCGTCGACGGGGACCTGGGGCGTGATCGTCAGCTGCTCGCTGAGGATCCGCTGCCGGCCGCCTCGCATGGCTTCGACGTTGAAGATAAAAGTGGTCTCGTCGGCCACATCGTAGCCGATTTCGCACCCCACGGAAAATCGCATGGCAGCCCCTTAGTTGTCAGCTGACAATAGCGGGGCAGGCCAAGAGGTTCCAGAGCGGCGCGGAAACCCTAGAGACTGAACCGCCAGCGTCCGCAGCGCTTGCGCATCGCAGTGCGATACCACATCATGCTGATCGAGATTTCCAGTACCGCATCATGTTCGACGCCGGAGGCACCATGCACCACGACACGCCCCTGATCTCGACGATCGTAGCGGGTCTGGTGCTCGCCTTCATCTTTGGCATGATCGCTAACCGTTTTAAGCTGCCGCCGCTGGTGGGATACCTGTTCGCAGGCATCCTGGTCGGGCCCCATACGCCCGGCTTCATAGCCGATCAGGCCCTGGGTGCAGAGCTTGCCGAGCTTGGCGTGATCCTGCTGATGTTCGGCGTCGGGCTGCACTTTTCGCTCAAGGACCTGATGAGCGTCCGGGCGCTGGCGATCCCCGGTGCGCTGGTTCAGATCGGTTTTGCCAGCTTGCTCGGCCTGGGGCTGGGGTTGCTGCTGGGGTGGGACGTCGGAGCTGGCCTGCTCTTTGGCCTCGCCCTGTCCGTCGCCTCCACCGTGGTGCTGCTCAAGGCGCTGCAGGACAGGCGGCTGATCGAAACCGAGCGCGGTCGTATCGCGGTCGGCTGGCTGATCGTGGAAGATATCGCCATGGTGCTGGCGCTGGTCATGATACCAGCGATCGCCTCCATGAATGGCGCCGCTACCGTGCCGCACGATCCGTTCGTATCCTTCGTCGAGCGTGTCCTGCGCACCGACGTGGGGATCTGGGGAGCACTCGCGCTCACGCTCGTCAAACTCGCGGCGTTTGTGGGTTTCATGCTCATCGTGGGCCGCCGCTTCATTCCCTGGGCACTGCATATTACTGCTCACACCGGCTCCCGCGAGCTGTTCCGGCTGGCCGTGCTGGCCATTGCCCTGGGCGTTGCGCTCGGCTCGGCGGTGCTGTTCGGCGTGTCGCTGGCCCTGGGCGCGTTCTTTGCCGGCATGATCCTGTCGGAAAGCGAGCTGTCGCATCGCGCGGCGCAGGAAACGCTGCCATTGCGGGACGCCTTCGCGGTCCTGTTCTTTGTTTCGGTCGGCATGCTGTTCGACCCGGCGATCATCATCACCGATCCGCTGCCGGTGCTCGCCACCGTATTCATCATCGTGATCGGCAAGTCGGTCGCCGCGTTCGGCATCGTATTGCTGTTCAGGCGGCCGGTTTCTACAGCACTGACCATTTCCGCCTCGCTGGCGCAGATCGGCGAATTCTCGTTCATCCTTGCCGGCATGGGCGTGGCGCTCGCCATCCTGCCACCCGAGGGGCAGGACCTCATCCTAGCCGGTGCGCTCATCTCCATCGTGCTCAATCCGGTGGTGTTCTGGGTGCTGGACCTGGCCAAGCCGCGGCTGGAAGCCAAGGTTGCGCAGCGACTGGCGGCCAGGTACGAACGCGACGGGGTTCGCGTGGAGCCGACGGAGGGGCTCGCCGCAGCCAACGGCCCCATCACCACCGACGCGCCAAGTGACGCGGCGATCGATCGTGGCGCTCTGGGAGCCGACGACGATACCGACGAGCCGTCCACCAAGACCGGCCATACGGTGCTGGTCGGTTATGGCCAGGTCGGCCGCATCGTCGCAGCAGGCCTCAAGGCAGAAGGCGGAGACGTGGTCGTCATCGAGGATTCGGATGGCGATGTCGCGGCTGCCCGCGCGGAGGATTTCGAGGTGGTCTTCGGCAACGCCGCCAACGAGGACGTGCTCAAGCTGGCCAACCTGGGAGCGGCACGGAACCTGCTGGTGGCGATCTCGAACGCGTTCGAAGCCGGATCGGTCTGCGAATCCGGGCGCAAGCTCAACGCGGGCATCAGCATTGTGGCACGGGCCTATTCGGAGCAGGAGGAGACTTTCCTGCGCAATCTCGGCGCAACCACCGTCATCCGCGGCGAACGTGAAATCGGCAAGGGCATATTGAGCTTCTTGCATGGCGAGGGCAGGGATGCGGTTTCGCCAGTGCGTCCGGCTGCGGCGGACCCGAAGCCTGAAGTGTTCGACAGCCAAGCCGAGACGGCAGCGACAGATCCCGCAGCCATTGTTAGTGCGGGTCTGGCCGCCGGCGCAGTCGATGCCGCCCGTCAGGGAGAGCCAGATGGTTCGCCCGATGCCGTGATGGCCAAAGCCGGCACGGATGGGAGCCCAGATGACGCGCTTGCCGCCGATCCGGTGGTTATCGCGGCCGTCGAGGCGGCAGTGCCCCTTGCGCCAGCCGCTGATGAAGAGGCGACAACGCTTGAACCCATCGCGGTCACCCCGGCTGCCGCGGAGAGCCCGTCGGTCGTGGATAGGGACCCGGCGTCGGGTTCCCCGGAGCCGGCGGAGGCGGGTGCAGCAAGCAGGGAAGCCGGTCCCGCGGAGGTCGAGGTAGCGCCGCCCGAGGTTGCCGCTGATCCGAAGGCAGAGCCGGCGCGGCAGGATGTTGAGGGCGAACCGCCCGCTGGCGAGCCCGAAGCCGTCGATGCAGACGCGCTGGTTGCCGGAACACCGGCAGAGGAAGCTACCACCGAAGCAGTTGGAGCGTCCGATAGCGCGCCCGAAGAGCCCGCCCGCCCTATGCCGGAGGGTGCGGCCGGCAGCGGCGAGGGCACGGGCGGGGAGACAGGCCACGACAGCGGTGAGCCGACTGAGGCGGCAGAGCAATCGGAGGACAAGCCGGCCGCGCCGCCCGTTGTCCCCGAGCCCAAGGACTAGGTGTTGACCGTGGGGGCGGACACGGGCGCAGAGGCATTGAAGAACGGTCTGTCGCTGGTTCAGCACCGGCCGTGGGGGTGGGGTGGCAGATGATTTCGCAGAAAGCCAAATATGCCTTGCGTGCGCTGGTCTCGCTGGCCCGAGCCGGCCAGGGCGAGACCAGGATGATCAGCGAAATCTCCCGCGAGCAGGCGATCCCCAAGAAGTTTCTCGAGCAAATTCTCTTGGAGCTGAAGCGGGCTGGCCTGGTTGCCAGCCGCCGCGGGCGGACCGGCGGCTACGAACTCCTGCGCCCGCCCGAACAGATCATGTTCGGTGAAGTGCTGCGGCTGATCGACGGGCCCATTGCGCCACTGCCTTGCCTGTCGAAGATTGCCTACCGGAAATGCGTGGACTGCAGAGATGAGACATCCTGCGAAATCCGCCACGTCTTCGAACGCGTGACACTGGCCACTCGCGCCGTGCTGGACCAGACGACCCTGGCCGACTCACTGCGACTGGAAGACATCGAGGTCTAGCACCAGCCGATCGACCTGCCCGCCGCGGGACAGGTGTAATCGGATTTGGATCACCCGAACACCACGGTCTTGCGGCCGTTGAGCATCACCCGGTTTTCGAGGTGCAGCTTGACCGCCCGGGCCAGCACACGGCTTTCGATGTCGCGGCCGGCGGCGACCAGATCCTCGGGGCTCATGGCATGGGTGACGCGCGCCGTCTCCTGTTCGATGATCGGGCCTTCATCGAGGTCCGGCGTCACGTAGTGCGCGGTCGCACCGATGATCTTGACCCCCCGCTCATGCGCCTGGTGATAGGGCTTGGCCCCCTTGAAACTGGGCAGGAACGAGTGGTGGATGTTGATGACCCGGCCGAACAGGCGGGTCGAGAGATTGTCCGACAGCACCTGCATGTAGCGGGCGAGCACGACGAGATCGGCGCCGCTCTGCTGGATCAGCGCCAGGACCTGTTCTTCCTGCTCGGCCTTGGTCTGCCTGGTGACCGGCAGCAGATGAAACGGGATGCCTGCATCCTCGGCAATCTTGCGGGCGTCGTCGTGGTTGGAAATGATGGCCGCCACCTCCGCATCGAGCCAGCCGACGCGGATCTGGTAGAGCAGGTGCAGCAGCGTGTGGTCGAACCGGGAAACCATGATGACGATGCGCTTGCGGCGGCTTTCGTCGCTGAGCGTGGTCTGCATTTCGAAGCGCGCGATTGGCGATTTCAGTGCATTTTCGATGGTGTCGCGGGCCACTTCCTGCGGGGCGGCAAAAGCCAGGCGCATGAAGAAGCGGCCGGTCTCGCGATCCCAGAACTGGTTGGATTCGGCGATATTGGCACCCAGCCCGGCGAGTTCGGAGGTGATGGCGGCAACGATGCCAGGACGGTCGGCACAAGAGAGGGTGAGAACGTAATTGGCCGCGGACAAGACAGGCGCCTCCTGAGGAACTCTGTCTCGCGGTATCAATGGCTGGCGGTTCTCCGTCAAGCCGCAATAAAAAGGGCCGCCCCGCGGGACAGCCCTTCCTGAGTCTATCGGCCTCGAGTGCCGTGGAGGTGGTGCTAGCCGAGATCACTCCCGGTCCACACCCTAAATCCCAGACCTTCTTCGAGCGCCAAAATCTCATAAGACACTGGATCACCTCCTTTGCATTGGTTGAACATGAACCTGATGGTGCGCCGATTTCCGGCAGTTGTCCAGCATCCGCCGGATCACAGGTTCAGGAAGCCCGCCTTGGCCGCGAGCGCAACTGCAGGAGCGTCGCCGCGAGCACGCCGATTGCGACGAATGCGATGATGATCGTGGCGAGCGCGTTGACGTCGGGCGAGACGCCCAGCCTCACCTTGGAGAAAATCACCATGGGCAAGGTCGACGAGCCAGGCCCGGAGACAAAGCTGGCGATGACCAGGTCGTCCAGCGACAGGGTAAAGGCGAGCAGCCACCCCGATACCAGCGCGGGCGCGATGATGGGGAGGGTGACGTCGAAGAATACCCGCACCGGGGTCGCGCCGAGATCCATGGCCGCTTCCTCGAGACTGATATCGAGGTCGATCAGCCGCGATTGCACCACGACGGCGACATAGGCCATGCAGAAGATCGAGTGGGCGATGATGATCGTCATCATCCCGCGCCCGGCAGGCCATCCCAGGATTGACTCCATTGCCACAAAGAGCAGCAGCAGCGCCAGACCGGTGATCACGTCGGGCATCACCAGAGGCGCCGAGACGGTGCCGGCCAGCACCGTGCGGCCGCGGAAATGGCGGAACCGCACCAGCGCGACGGCGCAAAGAGTGCCCAGCACCAGCGCGATGGTGGCGGCGCAGAAGGCGACCTGGATGCTGAGCCAGGCGGCGCCCAGGATCTGCGGATCGGCCAGGAGTTCGCCATACCATTTTGTGGAAAAGCCGCCCCACACCGTCACCAGCCGGCTCTCGTTGAATGAGAAGATCACCAGCGAGACAATCGGGGCATACAGGAAGGCGAAGCCGAGCGCCGCCGCAATGGGAAGGAACCAGCCGCGCCGCATCAGCGTGCCCCTTCCTTGTCCTGGCCCGCATCCTGGGCACGCTGCAGCAGCATGATCGGCACCACGACGACGACGAGCATCGCGATGGCCACTGCGGAAGCGCGCGGCCAGTTGGTATTGGCGAAGAACTCGTCCCACAGCACCCTGCCGATCATCAGCGTCGAGGGGCCGCCGAGCAGCGACGGAATGACGAATTCACCGATGGCTGGGATGAAGACCAGCATGGACCCCGCGATGATGCCCGGCAGGGACAGCGGCAGGGTGATCGTGAGAAAGGTTCGCGTCGGCCGGGCACCCAGGTCAGCCGATGCCTCGAGCAAGGCGTCGTCGAGCTTTACCAGGTTGGTGTAGAGCGGCAGGATCATGAAGGGCAGGTAGGTATAGACGATGCCGACATAGACGGCGAAATCAGTCTGCATCATCACCAGCGGCTCGATGCCGAACAGGCCAAGGGACTGGTTGATGACGCCATTGCCGCGCATGAAGCCGGTGAGGGCGTAGACGCGCAGCAGGAACGACGTCCAGAACGGCAGGATCACCAGCATCAGCAGGATGTTGCGCCAGCGGTCCGGTGCACGCGCAATCGCGTAGGCCATCGGGTAACCGATGAGCAGCGCGATGAGGGTCGAGATCAGCGCAATCTTGATCGAGTTGAGGTAGGCCGCGAAATAGAGGCTGTCGGTGAAAAGACGGATATAGTTGCTGAGGTGCAAGGTCAGTTGCACCATGCCTTCCTCAGTGGTGAGCAGCGAGGTGTAGGGCGGGCGGCCGAACTGCTTGGTCGTCAGCGAAATGCCGAACACGACCGCGAGCGGAACCAGGAAGAACATCGTCAACCACAGGGCCGGCGCCGCAATGACCAGCGCCTTGCCCGAAAGGCCGACGGCCGCCAAGGCCCGTTCCACACTGTTCCATCCGAGGCGGCGCGGCGCGGGGTGATCGATGTCGTGGCTAGACATGGGCCGCACCTGACCTGAGGCAGCGACTCTTGCCCACCCTCCCTCTTGAGGGGAGGGTAGCGCAGCTCGGGCCAAAGGGCTGTACCGAAGCTGGGGAGGGGGCGGGTCCGTTTTCCACCGATAGACCCCCTCCCTCAATTCCTGCCCTCAGGGGGGAGGGAGGCGAAAGAGCCGCGACTTGCAAGGCGGAGCTGATCATACCGTCAGCACCGATCCGGACGTCTCGCCCCAGCTGATATGCACGCGCTCGTCCCAGGTGATCTTGTCGGTGTGGCCGCGCACCGTGTTGGTTTGCGTCACGCGCAGGCGTTTGCCGCTGTCGAGCAGGATCTGGTAGACGCTCATATCGCCCAGATAGCCGATGTCTTCGACCATGCCGGTCGTCGCATTGGCCTGGTAGACATCCAGCGGCTTCTCGCGGCTGAGCTGCATTTTTTCGGGGCGGACCGCCCACCACAGGCGTTGATCGGGTGCGCAATCGACCCCATGACCGACATAGATGTCGCAACCGAGTTCGGCCGAGCGGATACGGACATGGCCCGGCTCGTCCTCGACCACCACGCCTTCGACCATGTTGACCGAGCCGATGAAGCCGGCGACGAACTTGGAGTTCGGAAATTCGTAGATATCGGTGGGCTCGCCGATCATGGCGATCTCACCCTGGTTCATCACGCCGATGCGGGTGGCCAGGCTCATCGCCTCTTCCTGGTCGTGCGTCACGACGATGAAGGTGATGCCCAGCGTCTCCTGAATCTTGACCAGCTCGAACTGGGTTTCCTCGCGCAGTTTCTTGTCGAGCGCGCCCAGGGGCTCGTCGAGCAGGAGCAGCTTTGGCCGCTTCGCCAGCGCACGGGCGAGGGCCACGCGCTGCCGCTGCCCGCCCGAAAGCTGGTGCGGCTTGCGCTTGCCGTAATCCTGCAGCTTGACGAGAGCCAGCAATTCGCTGACGCGAGCGGTGATCTCGGCAGCCGGCATGTGATCGCGCTTGAGGCCGTAGGCGATGTTCTGCTCCACGTTCATATGCGGGAACAGCGCGTAGGACTGGAACATCATGTTCACGGGCCGGTTGTAGGGCGGCACTCCCGCCATGTCCTGGCCGTCGATTTCGATGCTGCCGCTCGACAATTCCTCAAAGCCGGCCAGCATGCGCAGCAATGTCGACTTGCCCGATCCCGATCCCCCCAAGAGGCAGAAAAGCTCCCCCTTGTAGATGTCGAGCGAGACATCGGACACCGCGAAAATGTCACCGAACTTCTTGGTGACATTCTTTATGCGCACGAAGGGCGTGGCTGCGGGATCGCGCCAGGGGCGGAGGTCGGCGGCGATCTGCGGATTCTTGGACATGGAAACTCTTGAAAGCTGAAGGGGCGGCACTGCCGCCCCTTGCATTTGCGTGTTACTGACCGGTTTTGATGCGGGTCCAGGTGCGGGTCAAGAGTTCTTCATATTCAGGGCTGTGTGCGCTGAGGGCGAAGGCCTTGGCAACCGTCTCGGCCGGCGGATAGATGCCGGGATTGGACTTCACTTCGTCGGAGACGAACTCCGTCGCCGCGAGGTTGGGGTTGGCGTAGAAGACATAGTCGGTGATCCCGGCCACGACTTCAGGCTGCATGATGTAGTTGATGAACTTGTGTGCATTTTCGGGATGCGGTGCATCGGCCGGGATAGCCAGCAGGTCCATCAGCGTGGCGGCGCCTTCCTTGGGGATCACATAGCCCACCTCGACGCCCTGACCGGCAGCAGCCGCCGCGTCGGCGGCGATGAAGACGTCACCCGAATAGCCGAGGGCCAGGCAGATCTCGCCATTGCCCAGGTCGTCGATATACTGGCTCGAGTGGAAGTAGCGGATATAGGGCTTCACGGCGGTCAGCAGTGCCTCGGCCTGGGCTAGGTCCTCGACGCTCTCCGAATTGGGATCGAGACCGAGATAGTGCAGCGCCGTGCCCATGACTTCGGAGGGGCTGTCGAGCACGGCAATGCCGCATTCCGCCAGTTTCTCGGCATTGGCCGGATCGAACAGCAGCGACCAGCTGTCGACCGGGGTATCGGCACCCAGAGCTTCGGCGACCTCGGCCTTGTTGTAGCCCAGGCCGATGGTGAAGGTCATGTAGGGGACGGAATGAGCATTGTCCGGGTCATGGGTGGCAGCCACGCTCATCACCGCCGGGTCTAGGTTGGACAGGTTCGGCAGCTTCGACTTGTCGAGTTCGCGCAGCAGGCCGGCCCGCACCTGGCGCTCCAAGAAGTTCCCGGTCGGCACCACGATGTCGTAGCCCGACGAGCCGGCCAGCAGCTTGGCGTCGACGATTTCATTGTTGTCGTAGACGTCGTAGTTGACCTTGATGCCGGTCTCCGCCTCGAAGTTGGCGATGGTGTCCTCGGCTATGTAGTCGGACCAGTTGTAGACGTTCAGCACTGGCTCTTCCTGGGCCAGCGCGGGGCTGGCAACCATGAGGGCGCCGAGGGCAAGGGCGAGCGACTTCTTCATTTGCATTGAGCTCCTGTTCGGGATTTTTGGGTCTTGGCGTTGCATGGGCGTGTCTCGGCGTTGAAGGACGCGCCGGGGCGCAGACGGTTCAGTGCCGGACGCTCATCTCTGAGTGCCCGGATGGTCACATCCGGTCTGGCATGCTGGTGCGGAAACAGGGCGCCTGGAAGCGCCGGGCAGGCTGGCTGGACTATACCCTGAAGCGGGCGCATATCGACTGGCACTGAGGGACCGGTCAACAATGTTGGTCTGCAGCGAAGTGCCCTTTCCACGCTGGATTTTATGAGGGCAACCTAGTGCCAAATGGGGAAATCGACAAGCGCTCGCTGTCAAGTTTTCGCGAGGGTTGACGCCTCGCTGCCACAAGGCGCAAAACCCGTCGCAACACGGGCCTCAGCAGCCCGCCGAACCAGTGCGCAGAAGCGAGTGAATCATGAGTGCCAAGGCCTATCTCTCCGTCAGTTCCGAGGTGAAGAAGGCGCTGTCCGCTGGCGAGGCGGTCGTGGCGCTGGAATCGACCATCATCACGCATGGCATGCCCTATCCACAGAACCTGGAGATGGCGAAGAACGTCGAAGCCGTCATCCGCAGACATGGTGCTGTGCCGGCCACTATTGCCATCATGGATGGCCGCTTCTGCGTCGGCGTGTCGGGTGAGGATCTGGAGCGGCTTGCGCTTGAAGGCGGCAAGGCCGCCAAGGCCAGCCGACGCGACGTTTCAGCGCTCCTCGTCAAGGGTGCCATTGCCGGCACGACCGTGGCAACGACGATGCAGATCGCCGCACTGGCCGGTATTCATGTGTTCGCGACCGGCGGCATCGGCGGCGTGCATCGTGGAGCGGAGGAGACTTTCGACATTTCGGCGGACTTGCAGGAGCTGGGTCGAACCCCGGTCGCCGTCGTCTGCGCCGGCGCCAAGTCCATTCTCGACATCGGCAAGACGCTGGAAGTGCTGGAGACTAATGGCGTGCCGGTGGTGGGTTATGGCACTGATGAATTTCCCGCCTTCTGGGCCCGCCAGAGCGGGCACAAGGTCGATCATCGCTTCGATGACGTGGCCGACATCGCCCGCGTCGTGGCCATGCAGATCGACCTGGGTCTCGGCGGGGTGCTGGTGGCCAATCCCATTCCCGAAGCCGATGCCCTTGATCCGGTCACTATAGAGCAGCGCATCGCCGAAGCGATCAGGGGCGCCGAGCAGGAGGGCGTCTCGCGCAAGGACCTCACCCCGTTCCTGCTCAGGCGCATATTCGAGCTGACCGACGGCAAGTCGCTGGTGTCCAACATTGCGCTGGTCGAGAACAACGCCATGGTCGCGGCGCAGATCGCGGTTGCCCTTGCCGCCCGCGCTGCGTCCAAGTCGCCTGTCCGGCGCGCATGAGCCGTTCCGTCCTCGTCATCGGCGACGTTATGACCGACGTCATCGTCGTCCCCGAAGGCCCTGTCGTCAAAGGCAGTGACCGCCGCGCCACGGTGCGCAACCGCCCCGGTGGTTCGGGCGCCAACCAGGCGGTCTGGCTGGGCGTGATGGACGCCCCAGTTCTGTTCGCCGCCCGGGTCGGGGCGCCGGACAAGCTCATGTACGAAAGCTATTTCCGCGGCCTGGGCGTGGTTCCGGTGCTGGCGGGAGACCACGAACTCCCGTCGGGCGTGCTGGTCACCATCGTCGATCCCGACGGGGAGCGGAGCTTTCTCACCGATCGGGGGGCCAATCTCAATCTCACTGCCGCCGACCTGCCCGAGAGCCTGCTCGAAGACGTGGGCATGGTGATGGTCTCCGGCTACAGCTTTTTCGCGCCCGGGCCACGCGGCGCGGTGCAGAACTTGATGGCTACCGCCGCGAGGCGCCACATTATCGTTGCGGTCGACCCGGCCTCGGTGGGCTTTCTTGTCGAAGCGGGGCCGGCGCAGTTCGTCGAATGGACGGCTGGCGCCTCGATCATCTTCGCCAACTCCAGCGAGGCCGAGGCGCTGACCGGCGAAGTCGATTGCGAGGCCCAGATGGTCGCGCTTGGCCAGAGGTTCGAAACCGTGTTGATCAAACGCGGCCGATTGGGAGCGGCTATCGGCGGGCGCGATGGCATCCGTACCGACCTGCCAGCTCCAGTGGTCACCGTGGTCGATTCGACCGGTGCGGGCGATGCCTTCGCAGCGGGTTTCATCGCGGCTCACCTAGCCGGTGCCGACGAACCCACTGCCTTGGCGCGAGCCGTCGCGGCAGGCGCCACGGCAGTGCAATCCATCGGCGGCCAGCCGGCCTAGTCCGGTCTAGGGTTCGCCTTGAGTTCTTGGCGGTACTTACTGCGCTAGCGCCGCCAGCACCCGCACCCAGCTGCGGATGCCGCGGTGATAGCTTTGAAGGTCGTATTTCTCGTTGGGCGAGTGAATCTGGTCGTCGACATGCGCGAAGCCGATCAGCAGGGTGTCGAGCCCGAGGATCCGCTTGAAATCTCCGGTAACGGGGATTGAGCCACCCGAACCCGTGACGACCGCCTGCTTGCCCCACTCGTCCGACAGCCCCGCCAGCGCCCGGCGCAGGTGGACGCCGTCGCTCGGCACGGTAACCGCGGGGGAGCCGCCATGCGGCCGGAAGGTCACCGAACAATCGGCGGGAATGCGATCCTCGACATGCTTGCGGAAGGCGGCGCGGATCTTGTCCGGTTGCATCCCCGAGACCAGGCGAAACGAGATCTTGGCGCTGGCCTTGGACGGGATCACCGTCTTGAAACCATCCCCGGTATAGCCGCCGATCATGCCGTTGATCTCGCAAGTAGGCCGTGCCCACAGCATCTCGAGCACCGAGCGGGATTGCTCGCCGGCAGGAACGGATAGACCGACCTCACCCAGAAAGGCCTGCTGGTCGAAGCCCATATCAGACCACTGGGCCTTGAGCTCGGGGCTGATCTCGGCGACGTCGTCATAGAAACCGGGCAGCGTGACCGAGCCGTCGGGCGCACGCAGGCTGGCGATGACCTCCGCCAGCACCTGGTTGGGATTGCGCGCGGCATTGCCGAACATGCCCGAATGCAGGTCCTTGTTGGCGCAGGTGATCTCGACTTCGTCTGCCACGAGGCCGCGCAGCATTGTGGTGATCGAGGGGGTCTGGCGATCCCACATGTCGGTGTCGCAGACCAAGGCGATATCGGCCGCAGCCAGTTCCTCCCGGTTGGCCTCCATGAAGGGCGGCAGGTTTTTGCCGCCGCTTTCCTCCTCGCCCTCGAGCATCAGCGAAACCTTGACCGGCAGTCCGCCGGTTACGGATTTCCAGGCTCGACAGGCTTCGATGAAGGTCAGCATCTGCCCCTTGTCGTCGGAGGCCCCGCGCGCCACGATGATCTTTCGACCCTGCTGGTCCGTCTTGAGCACGGGCTCGAACGGGTCGGTGTGCCAAAGCTCGAGCGGATCGACCGGCTGCACGTCATAGTGGGCATAGAACAGGACGTGGGGGCCCGCTTGGTCGGGGCCGTGCGCCACCACCACAGGATGACCCGGGGTGGGCCGTGCCGCGGCATTAAAGCCCAGCCCCGAGAGCTCGGCGGCAATCCAGTCGGCGGCACGCCGGCATTCGGATGCGTAGGCGGGGTCGGTCGAGATCGACCTGATGCGCAGCAAGGCGTAGAGGCGCTCGAGGCTCTGCTCGAGCCCGGCATCGACGCTGGCGAGGACGGCATCAAGCTGGGTGGAACTGGTCATGAAGGCTGATTCCCTGTTTGGCGCTACACTCGCCGCACCAGCGGACCTTTGTCCAGCACCGTTGCCGTGGCGGCGCCGGTCGGATAACCCATATAGTCACACTTTTGAGGCGCGGGCATTGACGCGGGCCTCGATGCCAGGGGGACAGGCATGGCCACGCGTGACATTCCGGAGCGGACAACGGGAGATCTGATCGCCTCCATCGCGGGGCGGGTACCCCTGCGCAACCTGCACTCCCACGTGCTCTGGCAGCTCGGCGTTGCCATTGTTGCCGGCGATTATCCCGAGGGCTCGATCCTCCCGTCCGACACGGATCTGCTGAAGCGCTTTTCCGTGTCACGGACGGTGCTGCGCGAGGCGCTGAAGACGCTGGCGGCCAAGGGCATGATCGAGGCTCGCGCCCGGATCGGCACGCGGGTGTTGCCGCGCCAGCGCTGGAACCTGTTCGATTCCGACGTGCTGGCCTGGCACTTCGAGAGTGGCCCCGATGTGGACCTGCTGCGCAGCCTTGCGGAGATCCGCATTGGCGTTGAGGTGGAGTCGGCGGCGCTGGCGGCGGTGCGGCGCAGCGACGAGCAGGCCAAGGCGCTACTGGCAAGCGCCGGCCGCATGCGCGAGGCACAGACCCCCGAGGCGTTCGCCCGCACCGATCTGCAGTTCCACCACATGGTGGCCGAGGCTTCAGGTAACCCGTTCATGGCCTCGATCAGTGCCCTGGTCGAGCTGGCGCTCACGGCTGCCTTCACCATCAGTTCGCCTGTACAGGACGAGGCGGCAATGGCCGTCACCGTCCGGGCGCATGAGCGGATCGCCGAGGCCATCATGGCGCGGGACGCTGAAGAGTCCCGGATCGCCATGAAGGCCGTCATCGCGGAAGGCTTTGCGCGGGCCTCCGGCCGCCTGGCAGCGACTGCCGCTACTGCACGAAGGTGACCGTCACCCCCTGCTCGACCATCCCGGCCAGTTCCTCGGCATCCCAGTTGGTCAAGCGAACGCAGCCATGCGAGGCCGTCTTGTCGATCTCGGCGGGTTCGGGCGTGCCGTGAATACCGTAGGTGGGCTCGGACAGGTCGATCCACACCGAGCCGACCGGATTGTTCGGTCCGGGCGCAATGATCAGTGTCTCGTCATTGTCGCCCTGCTGGAAGTTCTCATCGGGATTGTAGGTGTAGTTCGGCTCCGGCGCGATAGCCCTGACTTCATGCGTGCCGGTGGGCGAAGGGTTGCTTTCGCTGCCCACGGTCGCCGGGTAGGCCACGATCAGGTTGTCTTCAGCGTCGTAGGCCCGCACCTGGCCGCGCGCCTTGTCGGCCTCGATACGCGCCACGTCGCCCTCGACCTGGTCGCCCGGCTGAGCGACGACGATCTCTTCGCCCTCGGTGAACTGGGCATCGGGATTGAGCGCCTTGAGGAAGTCGATGTCCATGTGGAACTTTTCCGCCAGCTTCTCGGCGACGCTGGTGTAGCCAAGGTATTCGAGCTCGGCCAGTTCGGCATAATCCTCAGGGATGGTGTCGACGATATCGGACACATCCTCCTCGCTGATCGTGTAGGACGCAACGACGTCTTCGCTGGTTTCGAGCGCGCTGACGACATCGGGGTCGATGATCCCGTTGGCTGGGAACCCGTTCAAGGTCTCGAAGGTCCAGACCCCCTTGCTGACATTTTCTCCGTCATAGCCGTCGATGACGGCAGGCGACGCGCCAGCGCGGTCGAGCAGGATCTGCAGGCGGGCGATGACCGGGTTGGGCTGGGGGGCGTCCGGGCGGGCCGGTACGCTGCCGTCCACCTCGCTCGCAGCATCGGCGGCCGCCTGCTCGACGAGGACGTCAAGGGATGCCGAGTTGATCGCTTCCAGGCTCAACGCCTCTGCCTCCTGACCGAGGGCAGGAAGGGTGGTGGCCAGCAGGCAGGGCAGGCAAAGCCAGTAGCGCTGTCGCATCGTAGTTCTCCTGTGAAACATGATGCAACGGTAACGCCCGGCGCCTTGTGACGTTGCGGTCACAACATCGCGCGCGCCCGCCAAAAACGGCGGCGTGCCGGATAACTGTCGTGCTGAAGGCCGGAAATGGTGGAGCTGAGCGGGATCGAACCGCTGACCTCGTCATTGCGAACGACGCGCTCTCCCAACTGAGCTACAGCCCCGTTCCGACGGTGCTGATATGAACAATAAAGTGCCCAAGGGCAAGGGGGATAAGGGGGCAGCGACAGCGGTCGCCGCACCAGCTCGTGCTGCACCAGACCCCTGCCGGCCGCGATGGATGCCTCGGCTGCGCCGGTCAGGTGGCGACCCAGCCATCGACGGGCAGATGCCTATCGATCCTCGACGCTGGCCCAGCTTCCCGTCTTCTCACTGGCAAAGATGGCGTCGATGACGCGCATATTGGCGACGGCATCTTCGACGCCCCAGGGCAGCGGCTGCTCACCGAGAACCGCGAGGGCGAAGGCCTCGGCCTGCTCGGTATACTGGTCGACTGCCGGCATGATCTCGCGCCGCGCCAGCGAGCCGTCGAACGGGGCGCCGGTATCGATGGTGATGGCGGTGCGCTCGTCGGGCGGGGCGTTGAAGGGGATGACGATCTCGAGCTTGGCCTTGCTGCCCAGGACCTGCACCCGCTGATGGCCGGCGCTCTGGGTCGAACAGATGAAGCTGAGCTGGCGGCCACCGCCGAAATCGGCGATGACGCTGGCAAGGCGATCGGTGCCGAAAGCGGCATCGCGTTCGACCAGCGACACGACGCGCTTCGGCTCGCTCTCGAACAGGTAGCGGGCGGCCGTGATGGGATAGCAGCCGATATCCATGATGCCGCCACCGCCGATATCGGACTGGTTGCGGACATTGGCGGGGTCGGCGTTGAAATAGGTGAAGACGGCGTTGATGGCGCGCACCTCGCCCAGCTCGCCCGAGCGGATGATCTCGCGAGCCCGCTGCCACTGGGGGTGGAAGCGCACCATGAAGGCCTCGAGCACGATGCGATCGGGCGGACACTGGCGCAGGGTCTCGGCCTCGGCAGCGCTGAGCGCGATGGGCTTTTCGCACAGCACGTGCTTGCCCGCCTTGGCGGCCGCCAGGGTCATGGGGACATGGAGATGATTGGGCAGGGGATTGTAGATGGCGTCGATCTCGGGATCGGCTAACAGTTCCTCATAGGAGCCATAGGCCCTGGCAATACCGAGCCTGTCAGCGGCGGCGCGGGCCTTGTCGAAATCCCGCGAGGCGATAGCGACAACCTCGGAATGGGCCGACTTCATGATGGCCGGCGTCACCTTCTGCATCCCGATATTGGCGGTGGACAGGATGCCCCAGCGAACCTTCTTGGTGCTCATCGTCGTCTCCTTTTCCCGAAGACTTAGCGGCAGCACCCGGGCTTGGCTAGCAGGCATGCGCAGGCGCCGCCTGCCATGCGGTTGTCGAAAGACGGACGGTGCCCCGAGGCGGCTTTCGCCTCTGAGTAGTTGAATATGAGACGAGAGCCGCCTCGGGGCGCCGGGACTTTATCGAAAGGCGGATCGCCGACCCCAGCGGATTGCCGTAGCGCCACCGCCCGAATGTCTCGTCCGCTCATCCCAGGGTTGGGCGCGACCCTCACCCTCCCGGCTGGCACCCCGGACACCGGTCGCTGCAGCGCCGCCCGCATCCCGGAGTG